>CAVYJK010000036.1:0-12794 GCA_963768765.1 uncultured delta proteobacterium | reverse complement strand
GTCCCGGGGCGCTCCCCTGGCGCTGGCGGCCCTGCTGCTGTACTTCGGGGCCTCCTCTTACGCCATGAACCGGCATTACCGGGATGACAAGAGCTTCTGGGCCCAGAGCGTGCGCTACGGCGCCGACGAAGTGGCCACCATGAGCTATGGCATGTGTTTTCGCGGCCAGGACGAGGCCACCGCCAAAAAGTATCTGGAAGAGGCCCTTAAGATCAACCCCATCTACTATCTGGGCTACATCAACCTGGGGCTCTATTACATCGACCATGGGGAGAAGGAAAAGGGTCTGGACCTGGTGAAGCAGGGGGTGTCGTACAGCCCCCATATCTGCCTGGACAGCTCCCTGTTCTGGCTGGCGGTGGCCAGCGAACGGGCGGGGGATTATCAAAGCGCCCACGACGCCATAGTGCGGGCCCTGGAATACAACCCCAAGGACCTGGACTACCTGTACGAGGCGGCCTTCATCGCCCAGCATCTGGCCAGGTATGACGAGGCCCTCGGATACTTAACGGCGGTGCATCAACGGGAGGCCAATCTCAAGATCAGCCGGTTTCTGGCGGGTTGGTGCAACCAGGCGTTGGGCCGGAACGACCAGGCGGTGGCCGAATACCAACTGGCCCTGCGCTACACCCCGGATTACGCCCAGATCTACGCCAACCTGGGATATGCCCTTCAGTCCCTGGGGCGTTTCCCGGAGGCCTGCGGGTACTTTGAAAGATTCCTGGAATTGGAGCCGGGAAACCGAGGGGCGCGGGCGGCCCTGCAGGCCTGCCGGCAAGCCGGGAAAAAGTGATGGCTGGGGGGTCTCCCGGCCCGCTCCCCGGCTTCATTTATGGTGCAGATCTGCTAAAAAGTCGGCAGGGGCCGGAGGGGCAGACTCGTCCCCCGCCGGGAGCCGCTAACCACCCTGATACCAAGTTGCGCTCATACAGGTAATTTAGCTTTTGTAGGGGCGGGCCCATATGTCAGCCCTGGATTGAGGACGCACTCGCAGGTGCGCCCCTACAATCCCAGAGTTTTTTACTTCTATGAGCGCAACTTGTTATAATTAATTCCACCGAAGGAGCTCGAAAACCTTGCACGAATATTCCCTGATGCAAAATGTCATCGCCACCATTCTGGAAGAGTTGCAGAAGACGGAAGGCTGCCCCGGCGGCGCGGCCCTTACGGTGGACCTCAAGGTGGGGGCCCTGGCGGTGCACTCCGCCGAGGCCACCCGCCAGGCTTACGAGGTGCTGGCCAAAGGAACTCCCCTGGAGAACTCCCGGCTGCATCTGACCATCGAGCCCGCCACCGTATCCTGCCCGCAGTGCGGCTTTAAGGGGCCGCTGCCGGAAGGGGCCGTGGATCCGCATGACTTAAGTCCCCTGACCCAGTGCCCCACATGCGGCGCGGTGGCGCCGGCGAGTGGCAGCCGGGGGGTGGAATCCATCGAGCTCCGGTGGGATTGAGAAGATTCGGCAGGGGGATACCCCAGGGTTGGGTAAGAAGGGCGTCCTTCCGGCATTCCACATTTTAAAGCATTTTGATTCCCTCCCCCTTGAGGGGGGAGGGTCAGGGTGGGGGTGGATCCATCCTGAAGATTCCTTACCTGAGCCCTATTTTCACCCTCCCCAGCCCCCTCCCCTCAAGGGAGGGGGAGCTTCGCAGCCCCAACATCTGTTAGGGAACTTGATCCGCCACAAAAAAATCAATTAGCTTCAGCTTCTTTGATCTCCACCATAAGCCGCTCACAGGCCGCCGCCACCGCCCCCTCCATGGCCTGGGACAGGCCCGGTTTCACTTCCCCCGGGATCACCTCTATTTGACCCACGATGACCTTGACGTCGATCTTGGTGTGGTCCTTAAGCTCCTTCAGGATGTTCACCGTGGGAAACTGGTGCAGGGAGAAATCGGAGGTCTTTTTCTCCGGGATGCCCTCCACCGGGATCTCAAAGACCTCGCCGGGGTGGCGGTCCGGGTACTCCACCGCGTCCACGATGATGAGCTTTTGGGGTTTTACCTCGCTCAGCGCCAGGTCAAAGAGGATGTCCCGGATGCTGGTGCCCACATCCAGGACCAGCACGTCTTCGGGCAGGTTATATTTGTCGTTCAGGCGCTGGACCACGGCGGGGCCGAAGCCATCGTCGCCCCAGAGGATGCTGCCGCAGCCGAAGATGAGGACGCGTTTTTCAAACATCGGACTGATCATGAATATTAAGGACCTTTGAGATTCCTTGGACTCGATTAATCATAATTTTATATTAATCCGCTGACGGTTCATATTATTTTCCCTGCACAAATCGCGGATATATAGCAGGTATCAACACCCTCCGGCTCTGGAACAACTCCCCGATCCCCGGTTCTATGCCGATTCAGGGGCGAGCCAAAGTTAAACTGTGGTCCAATAAAAAGGCAGGGCCAGAAACGGCCCTGCCCTGAGGTCAGGTTACCAATTTATTGCGTTTCCTGATTTCACCGCAGGCAGTAGTTACGGCACATGGGACAGTCCCGTACCCTGGGTGTGTTCCCATATCTCCGGAGGGCGGAGCTATAGTTCCTCGCCCCGCTGCTCCCCGGTTAGTTCTATGCCAACATCTCCCTGGCCTGGCGCATGAGCGCGGCGATGGCCAACCTGTGCGGGCAGGCCTGCTCAGCCTGGGAGTAGTCCACCTCGGTCAACCGCTGCCGCACCTCCTCGGGCAGCCCGGCGAAGGTCAGCCTGGCCAGCTCCGGCTCGCCATAATACTGGTGATACATGAGGCAGCGCATGACCTCGTTCACGGGCACGGCCCCGCCCACGGCCTCCTGGCAGATTTTGCCGCAACCGGCGCAGTAGTCGGCCTTGGTCTCCAGGGCATACCGGTGCAAGGAGTCGAACTCCTCCCGGGCCAGTTTGGCCTGGTCCCGGGCCGCAGCCACGTTGGCCATAAGTATGGTCAGGTTGGGCATCTGCGAGCAGAGGCTGGCGATTTGGGGGGTCTCCCAGACGATCTTGAGCTTGGCCTGCTTGTCGGTGAAGCCCCGTTTCAGGAAGCGTTCGACCATTTCCAGCTTGGCCTCGCCGCCGATCTCATGCTTCCCCGGCCGGCCGGCCTGGGACTTCATGGACACCAGGCCGATACCGGCTTGCGTCGCGGCCTTGATGGCTTCCTGCATCTTGGGAGTGTGCATGACCTGGAAGTTGTAAGTGAACATCACCGCGTCGATGCAGTCCAGCTTGGCGGCGCCCAGCAGACAATCCTCCATGTTGGTGTGGGTGCTGAAGCCGAAGAATTTGAACTTGCCGGCCTTCTTCATCTCCGCGGCCCAAGCCTTGATGGCCGGGGTTATTTCTTCGATGCCGGTGAGGCTGTGAATAAAGAAAAGATCCACATATTCCGTTTGCAGCCTTTTCAGACCCTTATTCAAGCGCTCGGTGAAGTTGCCGCCCTTGGCCTGGAGCTTGGTGATTAGAAAGATCTCCTTGCGGGCCTCGGGGTTGCGGGCGAAGAAGCGGCCGAAACCGTCCTCGCTCAGGCCGTTGCCGTAAGACTCGGCCGTGTCCCAGTAGGTGACCCCCCATTTCATTGCCTGCTTTAGGAGCAGTTGGTTGTTGATGGTGTCGAACATGCCGCCCAGTGCGAGGATGGACACGTCCACCCCGGTCTTTCCCAGCTTGCGCTTGGGCATGGTCGCGGCCTTGACTGCCGCGGCCGGTGGCTCCGGGGCGGCCATGGCCCCGGTCACTCCGGCCCCGGCCACCGCCAGACCGGCGAGGCCCACGGTAGTGACGAACTCCCTGCGGGTAACACCCGCACCTTCAGTCTTCCGGCTCATGATAGCCTCCTTTTAGGGGCCCCTCTTCACCACCCTAAATGAGCATTCGCCCCGGGCGTGAACGGGATTCGTTCTCACTGTATACACGGATGGCGCGCCGGCCCGATACCGGGCATTCATGCTCGCACATGCCGCAGCCGATACATTTGGCGGCGTCCACGAAAGGACGCTGCAATCGCACCACGATATCCACTTGGGCCCCGGTTGCCGGGAGGCCCTCCCCGGCCAGGGGACGCTCCAGGGTCAGCCGGGTCCCGGCTAAGCCGGTGATGCGTCGGAGCGCGGCCTCGGGCTGCCCGGTGGGACGCAGGTAGTAGTCGCCGCTGGCCAGGTTCACCGCGGTGGGGATGGGTGCTGCCAACTCCACCCCTTGCCCCTGAACCCTGACCGGCACGGCCTGGCCGTCCCGGATGGTCTCGAACACGGTGCGGGTGAAAATGGCCTTGGGACTCACGGGGCACAATTCCTGACAAACCAGACAGGGCCGGTCCATGGCCCAGGGCAGACAGCGGCCGCGGTCCACGAAGGCCGTACCCATGCAGATCGGCCCCTGAGCGGCGAACTCGCCCAGGCCTTGCTTCTCATCGAGGCTGAGGGGGCGGATGGCCGCCGTAGGGCAAACCTGGCCGCAGGCGATGCAGTTGGGCTGGCAGCCGCTGACACCGATGCGGTAGTTGACCGCCGGGGTCCACAGACCCTGCACCCCAGCCTCGAACAGGGCGGGCTGGATGATGTTGCCGGGGCAGATGCGCATGCATTGGCCACAACGGAGGCAGCGGGCCAGAAAGCGCTCCTCGTCCAGGGCCCCGGGTGGACGGATGAGGCTGGCGTCCCGGTTGGCCCCGGCCAGCCCGCCGACGCCCCACATGGAGGCCAGGAGCAGCCCGGACCCGGCCACGATAAAGCCGCGTCTGGATAGATCCGGCAGCCCGACTTCCCCGGCCGCCGAGGCTTTGCTGCCAAAGGTGACCCGGCCGGCGGGGCAACGGTGCAGGCAGTTCATGCACAACACGCACTCGCCCGCGATGAATTTTCCCGATGGGCGGCAGGCCCCTTCGCAGTATTGCTCACAGATTTGGCAATCGCCACAGGTGTCCGCGGTCTTACCGATGCGCCAGGGGGAAAAGCGGCTCAACAGGCCGAAAAGCGCCCCCAGCGGGCAGACGAAGCGGCAGAAGAACCGGGGCAAGACCAGGTTCAAGCCCACCACCGCCAGGAACACGACCCCCAGCAGCCAGGCCGAGGCGTAAAAACGCGGCTGGTCGCTGAGCACGCCCAGGCCGTTATCGGCTAAGGGGGCCAGGGCCAGGTTGACGCTGCGGTGCAGCAGGGGCAGCGGGTCAAAAATCCCGGTCTGCACCGACCCCATGAAGGCCAGGGCCAGCAGAAAGGCCAGGAGGTAGTATTTCCAGGCCTGAAGCCGGCGGTGGCGATTGGCCTCCACCCGGCCGGCCAGGCCCAGACGCCGCCGCGCCAGCCAGCCCGTGAACTGGTTGATGGTGCCCAGGGGGCAGGCAAAGCCGCAGAAGAACCGGCCCACGAACAGGGTCAGACCGGTGGCGACCAGGGCCCAGGTAAGGGTCGCATAGAGCGTGCCGGTGGACAGGGCCGTGGCCAGGGCGGTGAGGGGGTCCAGGTCCAGGATCCAGTTGATGGGCCAGCCGCGCAACTGCCACCAATTCGCACCCAGGGTGGCCGTGATGCAGAACCACAGGAAAATCGCCAGGAAGAAGATTTGGCAAATGCGGCGGACGGTGACGATGCGCATAGAAACCTCTGAAAAACTGATGCATGGGGGGAGGGCCAGGGCCAGCGGCCCTGCCCTCCCCCCATACCCCCCTCCCAACCCGTGTATGATAGCCTGGGAAGTCAAAAATAAGAAAACATAAGGGGTTGGGGGAGGGAGTTTGAGGGAGGGGGCAGGGGCGGGTGCCCCTGGCCCCCTCCCTCAAACTCCTTTTCGCAAAGCTCTCGCATAAGGTGTTGCCTGTGACTTAAGTTTTCGTGTCGAGTCGCACCGGATCGAGCCGGTGATAGTCGGCCTGGCCGGCGCCGGCTTTCTCAGCCATGAGGATGTAAGGCACGTCGGACAGGGAACGCCCCAAAAGTTCCAGGCCCACGGCGTCGGCGGCCACGGGGTCGGTGGAGACCACCATGGTGCCGGTTTCCTTCAGATCCGACAGGGACCCGCCGGTGGGGCCGTTGGTCATCATGCTTACCGTGCCGTCCAGGACGCACAGGGTGGGCTTGAGCAACTGCGCCAACTCGGTGATGATGCCGTTGATGTCCTGGTGGAAGACGTTGCGCCGCCCGCCCAGAAATCCATAGAAATTCTTCAGGGTCATGGAGGCCCCGGCGCGTTGATGGTCCTTGACCGGGCTCACCACAATGACCTTGGTCACTCCCTGGAAGGCCCCGGCCATGACCGGCCAGTTCTGGATGAGCTTACCCCCGGGCAGGCTGACGGGAACAAAGAGGGCGGTTCGGGGCGTGATGATCCGGGCTCCGGTGGTCCGGGCCGCATCGGCCAGCCCGGTGATCTCGAAGCAGCTGTCGGGATTGTTGATGGGGTTGTCCGTAACCAGCACCTGGGCCGCCCCGGCCTTGAAGCACAGGCCGGCCACTGCGGCGAGCACCTCCGGGTGGGTGGTGGCCCCCAGGGAGGCCGGGGTGGCGAAGGCGGCGTTGACCTTGATGAGCACCCGGTCGCCCTTGCCGATGAAGGACTCCATCCCTCCCAGGGCTTTTACCCCCCGCTCGAACATCACCGCCCGGTCCGTGCCCCGGATGATGGCCATTTTCGCCCGCTCCGAGGCCATGGCGCGGAGGGTGTAATCCCCCAAACCGGTCAACGCCTTCTGCCCCTCGCCAGGGGCGGGGCCTTTCGAGTCATACAGGGCCAGGCCCAGGCCACCGGCGGCCAGGGCCAAGGCCGAGGCGTACCCCACCCGCTTGAGGAAATCCCGGCGGTTCAACTCGCCGGTTGGTATCGGTTTTTCATCCGTGGTTTGGTTCACGGCTTCCCCTTGAGCGCGGCCCGCAAGTTGGCGGCAAGTTCCAGAGCGGCTGCCAGCGAAGAAGCGTCATGGACACCCACCAGAGTCCGCCCCTGTACAAAAACCATTTCAAAGGAGTCTTCCAGGCTGAGCACGGGGAGGTCCCCCGGCGGGCCCGGAGTCTGGATTTTCCGGTAGCCGTTGGCGGCCAAAAAGTCCAGGTAACGCCGCGCCTCCGCCTGGGCCTGTTCCGGGGTGTCGCGCTGCGCCACAAACGCCGTGGCTTTCCCGGCCTTCAGGCTGTATTCACCGGTGAGCACGTTGTTGAAACCCTCCAGGCCGAAGGCGTCGGTGGCGCTGAGGCGCACGGTGTCCGGGGCCAGGCCTTCCTTGGGAAAGAGTGCGGCCTGGTCCTTGGTTTCGCCCTCCGAGGGAATCTTGGCCAAGAGCGCGGTGGCGTAAGCCTCCAGGGAGCTATTAAGCGCCTCCGAGGCCCGGTCAGCCACGATCTCCACGTAAAAGCGCCCCTGGGTGAAGAACAGGGCATTGGCAGTGGCATAGGCATTGGCGGTCAGGGAGATACCGGGGGAACCGGGACGGCGCTGCCCGCTGAACACGGCATAGGCATTTGGGGCTGAACCCATATCGTAGAGAAAGACCTCCACGTGCGCCCCGTCTGCGGCGCCCAGGCCGAAGCTGCGGCAGGACATTTCTTTGAAACCCGCGGGCAGGTAAAGCTCGGCCTTGCCGTCGATCTTGTCGGAGAGATTTTCCGGGCTGAAGCTCTCAACGGGGGCCAGGGGAGTGAATCCCGAGACTTCGGGGAGGAGCGCGGCCGTGGCGGTTGGGGTCCGGGAGACGGCCTGGGGCCGGCCCGGCAGCAGCGGGGCGCGCAGGGCCACGATCACCGCGGGGTTGAAACGGGACTGCTGGATCAGCAACCCTACCGCGATCAGGGCCAGCACGGCCAGAATGCCGTAACCGGTCAACTTCTGCGCCGAGCCCACCTTTGCTTTTCCCCGTGCCATAAATCTTCCGCAGCGGCCAGCCTATTGGGAGATTTTCTTCTGCTGGTTCAGATCATAGATCGGGGCAAATTTGAGCTCATGGCGCAGAACTTCTTCCGGAGATTTGGTCAAGAGTTCCCCGTCCTGCTGGATGAAACGCAGTTCGGCGCCGACGCCGCAACCCGCCTGGCAGGCCTGGTCCAGCTTAGATTTGGTCGAGCCATACTCCGGCTCCGCCTTGCTCTTGTGGAATTTTTCCCGCCATTCGATCCATTGCTGGGGGGTCAAGCCGCTCTGGTCGATGAAGACATAGTAGACCACCCGGTCCGGGCAGTCCTCCTCCAGGTAGAGGGTATACTCCGCGGGCGTGTCCGGGCTGCCTGGCCCGGCCGGGCGATTTTTATCACCCGCCTCGATGAGCCAGGTCGTGGGGCATTTGCGGGAGGCGGCAAAGGTTTTCACCGGACCGAAAATGAACCCGGGATTCATCTCGTCGGCCACGAAATTTCCGGCCAGGAACTTCTCGGGTGGAGTGAAGGCGGTCAGCCCCTGGGCTTGCCGCAGTGCCGTGGCCTTGGCGCTCGCCGCCAGGGCAACGGAGCCATTGCCAACCAAGAGCAGAAACCCCATGAATATTGGAAGTAGACGTATCATAGCCCCTCCTTCCTGACGGCGGAATGACAAAAGTAGGGAATGTTAATGTCGGGGAAGGTGTCCAAATCGTCGGCGACCATAACGGCACCGGAGGCCGGCTTTGGCGAAAGGATCTTGAGCCTGGGCCAGGAGAGATCCTTCCAGCCGCCCAGCAGCGGGCCGATGGGCTCTTCGATTGAGCGCCATGCCTCGCGCATCGCCGGCGCGCCCCCCTGGACGAGATCGCCGAGTCCGCCCTGGGCAAGGTCTTGACCTGCCCGGACAACCTTCGAGGTAGCGAGCGTGGCCGCCACGGGGGCACCGTACAGTGATATCGCGGCAACCAGGGTCGGATCAGGCATGAACAAAATTCCTTCTAGATGATTTATTTACATTGTGCTCCAAAAATTGCAAGTGCTCCAGTGCAATCTTAGAAAAATCACAAGGGTTGGTCACGTCAACAATTTCCAGTTTATCAAATTCTCATCTGAGAAGGTAGACTCCATTTTCAATCCTTATCTCTCGTATAGATGCGTGACCTTATCCTCGTTGCAAACCATAATACGTATAGCTTGCCAAAAACAGCGTCTTATCCCTAAAGGCAGAAAAGTTGCGGATATAATCTGCATCGTGAGAGCCTTTGCTCAACGAAAAGCCCCGATGCCTTACCCGCATCAGGGCTAGTTGTTTCATGTTTACGAACAGCTACAATTTTGCGATCAGTAGTACCTATGCATAGTCCATCAGGTTGAGGACCACGACCAGTACCTAGTTTCGTCCATCATGGCGGGGGTCACGACCACCATCGTGGTGCCGTCCTTCAGAGTGGGTTTCCCCATGGAATCCTTTTTGCCAACCCTTACCCTGGTTACGATGGTGCTCATTATAAAAATTCTGGTCATAATGGTGACCAAGTTGGTGTCCGCGCCAATAGGGATACGTTCGATGAAAATTATCCCAGTAATGAGGATGTCCTTGATACCACGTATTCCACATTGGAGTATACCAGTAATTAGGTCTTACGATATAGGTAGGCGCATAAGCATAATACGGGGCCCATCCGTACGTATTGCCGAAAAAGTAATACAGTATTCCATTCAAAAACCAATCACCGTTGTAATAGACCCACGGCGTATTAGGCCCAACCCAAGGGGTCGCGTAAGGATTCTGGGGCGGTGGTGGATAGCTATAGCCGGCATAGCCCTGAGCGTAAGAAGGTGCAGACATTGCAGCGATCGCGCCTCCAGCCAGCAAAATTGCTATCACCAAAATAAAACTTAACTTTTTCATACATACCTCCTGAGGTGTATCCTTTTTTCCAAACGATGCTGGATCAGTCTTTGACTTGGCGATGCAACCAAAAAACGATTCACTTGACGGTTTGGCTTTAAAAAGCTGCACTGGATACCAGCACCCTGTTTCTTCTCTGCAAAGGCCCTTTTCCCTATTAGATAACCATCCTCCCTCATTTGTGAACCGAAAAACCACCTTTTCTTAAATTGATTCTCGGACGGCTTCTGCAAATGATAGCCCCGGACCTCGAAATTATGCGATGGTCTGTGCTACGTGGGTTCCAAATCGGTGCTTGGGACCTTGGAGGATAGGCACAGACAAACTCTCGAGGTAGTAAGAAATCCTGGACACCAGGTGGTGGGTAGAAGGTGAAGATTACTTGCCATGTTCGACAATTATCCCCTCACCCGGGGAAAATCCAGATTTGATCTTCTTATCTTGGGCATCTGTGGGGAGGAAGATTTCGGATGTCGGTGATAGGGGAACGCCAGGTTACCGGCGGGAAAGGCAGGAATCCTTCAGGCCAAGCAGGCTGGATATCCTCTGGGTAGCTTGAATTCTCAGGATTTTGATAAGCTTACACTCATCCTGGATATTGCATCACACCGGCTGGAAAGCCTGTGCACCAATTACCCTGCCCGCGTCCCCTATCTCCTGCTTGGGGACGATAATTTACGCCAAGCTCTGCTTGGCAAACAAACGCATAAACCCATAGGATGCTCTCCGCGCCCCGCTTATCTGCCCCGATTAATAATTCCCTTGTTAATTAAGATGTTCTTCTTCGGGCCGAAAATTTGGGAACCTCGGTGTCCCAATCCTGGGTCACCGGCCGGCCTTTCTTATAGCGAAAGTTGCAGACCGCATCTCCCTGGGCCAGGGTCTTGCTGCGCCTCAGGCCGGTGCCGAAGGCCCGGCTTTTGAGAAAATCATTCAGACAGACATAAGGTGCCAGCTCCGAAGCCCTCTGGGATTGGAGATACTTGACTATGGCGCACTCGCGATAGTCATAGCCGAAATCAAAGTCTCGGCCATCTCGCGTGATGAACGTCGCCACCCAGTTGGCCGGATACTCCCGCTTCTGGGTCCAGGCGGCCCACCTTTGCATCTTCTCCAGGGCGGGGCGGGTGAACCAGCGGGCTCCCTCCGCCAGGGCCTGGGCCTTGGGGTATCCTGACAAATCCGTTTCATATAGATCATAAATCATCCGGCCCACGTCCGCCGCGGTCTTCCCGTGGGCCTGCTTCTCAAAATTTCCAATAAATTACCGATATGATCTGGATAGCGAAATGGGGCTTTGGTAGGGGGCCAGCACTGCAAAACTCAAAAGAAAGCATGGCGAATGGTATTAAACTTTGATGGATAGGTTGTATGGTCAAGTCTTATCCATTACACCTTAATCCTGGCTAGCACTGGAGGAAGAGGGTTCCGGGGGAGCTTCCGATAACCTGCCCTGGGGCGCCGAGCCACCCAGGAATTGTGTTACGGGAACCTCTATCTGCCGCTCCTGGATGATGGCCGTGGCCTTTTCCCGCACCACCCTCCTCATGTCGAAGAGATCCTCTCCCATGGCGCAGGTCGCGATGTACTCTACGAATCTGGTCGGGTTTTGCCTCCACATCCCGATCATCTGGGTCCAGAACTGACCCCTGTATGATGGGCGGACCCCTTGCCACCAGAGGATTTGGCAAAACGCCTTGATTTCGATTAATAGCCTGCGCCAGGTCATTCCCTGGTCGGGGACACGGTCCTTTGGCAAGGGACCCCCTGCGGCGACCGCCTGGGCCCGGCGAGCCGGCCGCATGACCAGATGATAGCGATAGGCCCTCGCCAGATAACGGGAAGGTTCGTAGAGATAGTCCCAGGCATCGACGTATTCCTGCATGATCTCGGCTTCCGGCCGATCCGGCTCGTAGTTCAAGGCTGAGAAGGTCCCCAGGTCATCTCCCATATCCTGGCGCAGCCGGCCTTCTCTCTCCAGTCGATGCCACAGGCTGGTATGCGGTGCGGCCTGCAGGACCCCAAGCATGGCCATCGGTATGGCGGTCTGTTCCATGAAGGCGCAGATCCGCTCGCCAGCCCCTTTGGTTTCCCCGTCCAGGCCGATGATAAAACTGCCTATGACCGCCAAGCCATTCTGCTTGATATTGCGGAGCGATTCTACGAGGGGATTCTTGATGTTGTGATATTTGTGGCTGGTTTGCAGCACATTCTCATCCGGGGACTCGATCCCGATAAAGACTTCCCTCAGGTTGGCTGCGGTCATGAGGTCGATCATCTCCAGATCCTGCCCCAGATTCACCGAGGCCTGGGTCAAGAAGCTGAAGGGTTCACCCCGACTCCTCAACCAGGGGGTGAGTTCTTGCAGGAGGGCCCGGGCGTGCTTCTTACTGCCGATGAAGTTGTCATCGCAGATGAACACGGAACCCCTGGCCCCGAGCCGGTGGAGGGTTTCCAGTTCGGCGATGACCTGCTTCGGGGCCTTGTACCGGGGTATGCGTCCGAAAAGGTTCACCACATCACAAAATTCGCAGTCAAACGGGCATCCCCGGGAAGTCTGAATCGTAACGCTTGCGTAATCGTTCAGCCGCAACAGATCAAACCGCGGGATCGGCGAGGTCGCCAGGTCCGGCTTTTCGTCGTTTTCGATTACCCCGGTCTTGCCAACTCTCATCGCCTCCAGAAGCAAAGGAATCGTATTTTCGCCCTCGCCCCGCACCACAAAATCACAACCGGCCTCCAGAACGGCCTCGGGGAGGGAAGTGGGGTGGGGTCCCCCGGCTACGACGGTTTTTCCACGGAGTTTGGCTTCTCTCACCAGGGCCAACAAGCCCGCCCTTTGAATGTACATGGCCGATATCAAAACCAGATCGGCCCACTGCCAATCTTCCTCCGTCAGGCTTCTGGTGTTGAGATCGGCCAGACGCATTTCCCATTCAGTGGGCAGCAAGGCTGCCACCGTAACCAAACCCAACGGTGGATTAACCGTTTTGTTACCCCGGAGCCGGCAAGATTTCTGGAAACTCCAAAAGGAAAGGGGAAATTCGGGACACACCAACAAAGCCCGCAT
>CAVYJK010000035.1:0-125846 GCA_963768765.1 uncultured delta proteobacterium | reverse complement strand
CACGGAATTTATCCCGGCCGCCGGAGTATCCCCGAGGCCCTGGCCAACACGGCCCAACTGGCGTCACTGGCGGATGAAACTCCCGAAGGGCGCAGTATTGTGGTATTGGCCAAAGAAAAGTTCGGCTTGCGGGGCCGGGATATCCGCCAACTGGGGGCCAAATTCGTGCCTTTTTCCGCCCAGACCCGCATGAGCGGGATTGACCTGGACGGCGGGAGAGATTCGAAAGGGCGCGCTCCGATGCCATCAAAGAGTACGTCGAATCGAAGGGCGGCCGCCTTTCGAAATCGGTAACGAACGACGTCGACGAAATAGCGCAGGCGAGGAGAGACTCCCCTGGTCGTTGCCGAGGGCTCTCGGATACTCGGAACCATCGCGTTGAAGGACATCGTCAAGACCGGGATCAAGGAGCGTTTCGTCGATCTTCGAAAGATGGGTATCAAGACCGTCATGATCACGGGCGACAATCCTACGACCGCGGCTGCAATAGCGGCCGAGGCCGGCACCGACGATTTCCTCGCTCGAGGCAACGCCGGAGCAGAAGCTTGCGCTCATCCGCGACTATCAGGCCAAGGGTCACATGGTGGCAATGACCGGGGATGGGACGAACGATGCCCCGGCCCTTGCCCAATCCGACGTTGCCGTTGCGATGAATACCGGGACGCAGGCCGCGAAGGAGGCCGGCAACATGGTGGATCTGGATTCGAATCCCACGAAGCTTCTCGAGTTCGTGCAGATCGGAAAGCAAATGCTCATCACCCGGGGAGCCCTCACCACCTTCAGCATTGCAAACGACGTGGCAAAGTATTTCGCCATCATCCCGCCGATCTTTGCCGCACCTTCCCGTCCCTCGCGGCATTGAACATCATGCGGCTTTCAAGCCCGGAAAGCGCGATCCTCTCGGCGGTCATCTTCAACGCCCTCATCATCGTCGCCCTGATTCCGCTTGCCCTTCGCGGCGTCAGGCAACGCGCGGCCTCGGCGGCGCACGTGCTCAGGACTCATCTGCTGATTTACGGCTTGGGCGGATTGATCGTGCCATTTATCGGCATCAAGGCCATCGATATGTTACTGGCGGCTTTACATTTGGTTTAGTTTTTCCCGTAGGGGCGGGGTCTCCCCGCCCCCATGAGGGCGAGGAAACCTCGCCCCTACAATACCAGGGGAGGAACGCATCACCGGGAACGCCTTATGTTCAGAGATATCTTACAGCAAGCTCGCATAGCGGCGCTGGCGTTGTTATCTTTAGCGGTAGTGACGGGGCTGTTTTACCCTGCCCTGGTGACCGGAATCGCCCAGGTGGCGTTTCCCTTCCAGGCCAACGGCAGCCTTTTGCGGCAGCACGGCCAATTAAAGGGCTCGGCCCTTATAGGCCAACCATTTACTGATGCCGGGTTCTTTTGGGGCCGGCCCTCGGCCACCAGCCCCTATCCCTATAATGCGGCCTCATCCGCCGGCTCCAACCTGGGGCCCACCAACCCCGGAATTGCGGTCGCAGGTGCAAGAGCGGGTTAAGGCTCTGAGGCGAAGCCATCCGGGCGAGGACCAGAAGATCCCCGTGGACCTGGTCACCAGTTCGGCCAGCGGCCTCGACCCGCACCTCAGCCCGGCGGCGGCCCTGTACCAGGCCCCTCGGGTGGCTCGGGCCCGGGGCCTTCCCCAAGCAAGGGTAATACAGTTAGTCATTCAACATATTGAAGATCGTCAGGTCGGCATCCTCGGTGAACCTCGGGTCAATGTTTTGAAGTTAAACCTGGCCCTGGATGATTTAAGATAGCCCGGCACGGAAAGCAAAAGGATAATTTCATATGCCCGTCACGTCTGATAAGAGACCCGACCCCGAGGCGCCTGCTAGCCTTGGTTACGGCTGAGGAGCGGAAGAAAGCCCGGGGGAGGTTGAGGATTTTTCTGGGAGCCGCCCCGGGGGTGGGCAAGACCTACTCCATGCTGGAGGCGGGACTGGATCCGGCTGGCCGAAGGTCTCGATATAGTTGCGGGGGTGGTGGAAACCCACGGGCGCTCGGAAACGGAGGCCTTGCTGCACCATGTGGAGGTGCTGCCCCGCCGCCGGTTTGAATATAAAGGCATAACTTTGGAGGAATTTGACCTGGATGCGGCTCTGGCCCGCCGGCCGGCCTTGCTCCTGGTCGATGAGTCTGGCCCATACCAACGCGCCGGGCTCTCGTCTCGCTGCATGCCAAACGTTGGTTGGACGTCAAGGAGCTCCTGGACCGTGGCATTGATGTGTACACCACTTTAAACATTCAGCATCTGGAAAGCTTAAACGATGTCATCGCCCAGATCACCGGCGTGGTGATGCGGGAGACCGTGCCCGATTCCATTCTGGAAGAAGCCGACTGCCTGGTGCTGGTGGATTTACCCCGATGATTTGTTGATCCGACTCAAGGAAGGCAAAGTCTACGTCCCGCAGCAAGCCGAGTGGGCCACCCAAAATTTCTTCCAAATGGGAAACCTCATAGCTTTGCGGGAACTGGCCCTCAGGATCACCACGGACCGGGTCAACGCCCAGGTGCTGGTTTATCGTTTGGGGCAGGCGGTGCAAACCACCTGGCCCACGACGGAAAGGCTCCTGGTGTGCGTCGGCCCCAGCCCCTCCTCCGCCAAACTGATCCGGGCCACCAAGAGGATGGCCGCCAGTCTGCAAGCCAAATGGTTTGCGATCTACGTCGAAGACCCCAAGATGCTGCGGTTGCCGGAAGCAGACCGCAACCGCGTCGTCAAAACCTGCAGTTGGCGGAGCAATTGGGGGGAAGACCTTCACCCTGAAAGGCCGCGACATAGCCGAAGAGATCGTCAATTTTGCCCACCAGCGGAACATCACGAGATCGTCGTCGGCAAACCCTGCGCCCGCGCTGGAAGAGATATCCTCTTTGGGAGCCCGTAGACAAGTGGTGCGGATTAGCGGTGAGATCGATCTCTATGTCATTACCGGGGAGCCCGGAGAGCACCAAGAGAGGCACCCTACCATCTCTCAACCAAAAGACCCAATGGCCTGACTATGGAACGGGTCTCTTATTTCTTATCCTGGCTAACGCGCTCTGCCTTCTTGATGTACCCTCACCTCGACCTGAGCAACCTCATCATGGTGTATTTGCTGGGCGTGATGGTGACCGCCATCGAATGCGGGCGGGGGCCGGCTATCCTTGTTTCTCTCCTGAGCGTGCTGGCCTTCGATTTCTTTTTTGTTCCCCCACGATTTACTCTCAGAGTGGAAGACGCCCAGTACATCGTGACCTTCATCGTCATGTTTCTGGTTGCTTTGGTCATCAGTCACCTGACCACCCGAATGCGTCAGCAAGCCGATACCGCCCGTTCCCAGGAACGACAGGCGGCCGCCATGCACGGTCTCAGCGGGCAGCTCGCCAGCACCAGAGGGGTTGAGAAGATCGTACAGGTAGCGCTGAACTACATGTCCGAGATTTTCGATTGCCACATTGTGGCGATGCTCCCAGATCACGAAGGCAGGTTGAAGGTGGCCGCCGGTGATCTATCGACCGTCCTCCACAAGGATGTGGTCAAAGAGATGAATGTTGCCCGAACGGCTTACGATTCCGGCAAGATGGCTGGCTGGGGGACGCAAGCTTCCCCGACAACCCAAATCCTATATGTGCCCCTGCAAGCTGCGGACGCCACCCTGGGGGTTTTGGCATTGCGTCCTGAAGATCCCGAACGCTTCCTGTCACCGGAGCAACTGCGCCTCCTGGAATCACTGGCCAAACAAGTCGCCCTGGCGTTGGAAGTGGAGCGCCTGCAAAAGGCCACGTTGGAAGCCCAGATTGAGGTGGAAACCGAGCGCTTGCGTTCTTCGTTGCTGGGCTCGGTCACCCATGATTTTCAAACGCCCCTGGCGGCCATCATGGGGTCCGCCAGCAGCCTGTTGGATTTACGGGCTCCACTTGATGCCAAGCTGGCGCAAGAGATGCTGACCAACATCTATGATGAGGCCGAAAGGCTGACCGATTGGTCAACAACCTGCTGGATATTGCCAAGCTGGAATCAGGGGCTCTCAAGCTAAACAAGGAATTGCAACCGTTGGAAGAGGTCGTGGGAGCAGCCTTAAACCGCCTGGAAAAGAAGCTGGCTGACCAACCCATAACCATTTCCCTGTCTCCTGATCTGCCCATGGTTCCCCTGGATGCTGCTTTGGCGGAACACATCTTTATTAATCTGTTGGAAAATGCTTTGAAGTACACGCCTTCCGGGTCTCCCCTTTCCATCTCCGCCGTTCGCAAAGATCAGGAGATTGAAGTGGAAGTTGCCGACTGCGGTTCCGGAATTCCCCCGGAGGACCTGGAGAGGATTTTCGATATGTTTTATCGCGGAACCAGGGATCTTGGCCAGAAAGGTTACGGCTTGGGGCTTTCTATCTGCCGGGCCATCGTGGAAGCCCATGGCGGACGGATATGGGCGGAGAACCATCCCGGCGGAGGAGCGAGCGGTTCGCTTCACCCTACCGGTATAGGTTCAGGGCCATCCATGATTTTTCCATTCGATTTTGCCAGAAGGTAGCGCTGTGGCCAATACCAATTGGGTCGTGCTGGTAGTCGAAGATGAGGTGCCGATTCGCCGGTTTCTGAAAGCGGCCTTGGAAGCCCAGGGATTCAAACTGCTGGAGGCCGCCACCGGAGCCCAAGCCATGGCCATGGCGGCCTCCCACAACCCTGATATCATTCTGTTAGATCTGGGGCTGCCGGATATGGATGGTCTGGAGATCATCAAACGCCTCCGGGAGTGGTCCCATACCCCCATCATCGTGATCTCGGCCCGGGGCAAGGATACCGAGAAAGTTGCAGGCCTGGACGCCGGCGCGGACGATTACCTGGCTAAGCCCTTCAGCGTTGAGGAATTGTCCGCCCGCATGAGGGTGGCCATACGTCACCTGGCTCAATCCCGGGTGGGCAAGGATGAGCCGGTTTTCCAGACGGGCGAACTTCGGGTTGACGTTGCCAGGAGGATGGTTTGGTTGGGCGCCGAAGAAATCCATTTAACGCCCATCGAGTTCAAATTGTTGGCCGTATTGGTGCGTTACAGTCGGCAAGGTGCTAACCCATAGGCAACTGCTGAAGGAGGTATGGGGCCACGCCAGCGATGAGCAGGCCCATTATTTGCGGAACTATATCCGCTCGCTCCGCCATAAATTGGAAGCCGACCCGGCTCGTCCAGTTTATCTCCGAACCGAACCCGGAGTCGGCTATCGGCTTAAGTGCAATGAATGACTGTGCTTCTCCGTCCACCCGGTAAACCGCAGCCCTTTAATGATCCTCCAGTTACTTTAGCGAGTGTTCCAATACGGTTAAATTGGCCGCTAGCCGCAGCGGGCCGGCGCCACGGCCTGCAACGAGGCGGGAATTGGGGGCTTCAGCTGGCTCGATTTTCGGCTCGGGGCCATAAACAACTGGCGGTTGCAGGGGCAGGATTATTTTCGTATCATGAAAGCCACCGGGCACAAAACCCTGGGCGTCATAGCCCGGTGTCCAAAGAGGAGTTGCGGTTCCTGGCGGCAGAGAAACCTGGGAGCAGTGGACCCCAATGGAAACAGAAAGAGCGAAATTACCAGAGGCGCCTGTAGCTCAGGGGATAGAGCAACGGACTTCTAATCCGTCGGTCGCAGGTTCGAATCCTGCCAGGCGCGCCATAAATTCAAATATTTATGATTTTTCTAAAACGATTCTATCGGCGGGGATAACTCAGGATTAAGCAGATTGCAGTTTATCCTTGGTTGTTGATCGCTTTCTTGCCGCAGTAATCTGGGTACCGAACTCGCTTTCCTGGACACAAGTTATTATTAAGCTGCCTTTGCAAATGAGGCCTGCCTTAGCTCTTCCGACCTGGCCTGCAAGGGGGCGGGGCAGCCGTCCTTTTCCACCAGTACCCGCGGTTGTCCGCTTCTAGGAGAAGGGTGCTTTGGTGGGGCCCCCTTTCTTTTCTCCTATGTTCCCCTGCATCGACCGTTTCCAAGCCCGTTGGCGGGGCGACTTACAGGGGATTGGGTATACGGCCCTGGAGCCGATCTCCCAAGGCTGAGGGCCACTGAATTTTTTTCTTTTTAGTAAAGTGCGATTAATAGCAGATAGCCACACCCAACAGAAGGACCCGGCCGAAACGAGCAGCTCATCCACACCCCGCCCCACGACTGGCGGGGTTATCCGGAAACCAGGCCTAGTGAACTCCTCTTATAAATCACCTGATATTAATTTGCTTAACAACAGGTTTGGCATAGTCCAAATCAACCACTTTTACCTCGGTTTCCACAGGTTCAAATGCCAATTTGAAATAGAACGTTCCTTTCGTCATCTTCTTTCTCGCGTTACAGACTTTCTCACCACAATTTCCTATTAGCCAGGGACCTTCATCAGTTTGAGATGGAGTTCCTGACGTGATAGCTATACATTCCGACGTTGATGTTTCTCCTTTGCGGATATATTTTACCGTGAAGTCCGAGGTAAGGAAATCCGTCTCTAAATCTGTATCGGCCTTTACCAACATAGTTAAGATCAAGCCCGCTTTTGGGTCTTTTACTTGCCAGTGTCATCAGCTCCTTTATCATTAACTCCTTTCACCGATTCAACAAATTTTGTTGAAAGTACAGTAAATTTTGGCTCCCCTTGTGCGTCAGTTGCATGTACTTGGTAAGTTAATCCAAAACCAAGCACCAAGAATAAAACCACAAACAACTTTTTCAACATGTCGATATCCTCCTTCATTGTTGGTAAGTTAACAGGATAAACATTTTCTAACCTGCTTTATTACGATTGCAGGTAGGGATACCTACCCCTGCCTACCATGTATTTGGGCCATTGTTTGATATGTTAACTTATAGTTTTTGGTTCCTAATGACCACGATTCGATTACCTACCATGACCACCATGACCACCACCACCACCACCACGGCTACCACCACCACCACCACCACCACGACTAACACCACCCCCACGGCTACCACCACCACCACCACGACCACCACCACCACCACTACCACGATTTAGATTACCCTGATGCCAATTGCCCCTGCCACCATCATGACGGCCATGATCACCGCCACGACTCAGATTATCATGATGCCAATTGGCCCCACCACGATCATAACGGCCATGGCCATGACCATGCCAGGCATCATGTCCACGATAGCCATGATACCAATGGTGACCTTGACCATAATGGTTATGGAAGTTATTCCAGTAGTATGGATGCTCGCGGTACCAAGTATTCCACCTTGGACCATACCACACGTTAGTTCTTATAATTAAGTTATTACCATAGTATCCATTCGGCCACCAACCTTGTGAGCCGTAGAAGGCGTATAAGATTCCATTGTAATACCAATTGTTATTATAAAAGACCCAAGGAGTATCGACACCAACCCATGGGGCACCGACCGCAACAACTTCAACTCCTTGAGCGGGTCCAGGTCCAGATTCAACGAACTCTCCAGGCACCTGGGCAGCTGCAATTGATACAACCCCACCCATTAAACACAATGCCAGAAATGAAACAAACAACGCTTTTTGCAACCTTTTCATCGCGCCCTCCGTACCAATACTAGACTAGGGTTTTCTTGACCGCTTTTTAGGGTTTTCTTGAAGCGACTGCTCTAGCAACAAGGCGTCGGCCTGGAGCACCATAAGTTCCGAGGGGAAATCGGCAACCCTCTTAGTGAGAAAAAAATAGCACAATTGTTCATAGAAGACAATTTTTTTTACAAACTCCAGTATATCAGACCATCAATGCAGAGACCTCGTTGTCGCGGCTAAGGAACTCCAGGCTGTATCCCCGTTAGTGGAAAAAGCGGCGACGACCTGAACATGCCACCCCCGGGCCGGGTAAGAAACTCTGACCCCAAGTTTTAGATATGTTGAGGTGGGAGGAGATAAACCAGGATAGCGACTAACTTGCTAAAACCGAAACTTCTCAAAAAGTTTGAAAAACTTTTGAAATGATACGCATATCCAAATAAAAAGTATAATATGAACGTTTTCAAAAAAATTTTCATTGACAGGGACAGAGGTATAAAGGTAAATAATTAATCCTCCAATATTTCATGCAGCACAAAGAAAGGAAGGATTAACATGGCCAGCGATGTACTAAAGTTAACGGTAGAAATCGTAGTCTCCCACGCCTCAATGAGTGAACTCAGCCCCAAAGAATTGGTAGAGGAAATTAAAGAGGTTTATAGTGTTTTGGCTTCCTTGGTTGGCGGAGTTGCAATCCCAGAGGTTCCTCAAGTGGAAACGGGCAAAGCGGCCATAAAGAAACCGCCGATCCCCCTAAGGGAGATAGTCAAGGAGAAATATGTAGTTTGCTTAGAGTGCGGCAAAAGGATGCGCACCTTAAAGACCCATCTGCGAAAGGCTCACCATCTGCAACCGAAGGAATATTTCCAGCGCTACGGCTTAGATCCCAAGAAGTTCCCTCTGGTCTGCAAGGAGTACTCCGAGCAGCGGCGGAAGCTGGCGATAGAAAAAGGCCTCGGGGCAAAAAGAGGTGGACGTAAGGCCGCCAAGCCGGCGTAAAAGCGACCAGGAAGTTATTAAGAATCTGCCCGGGGGGGCCGCCACTAGCACAGGTCCGAGTCCCCCCTTTTTGCCTTTATTAAGGGACCGGTCATGGTCCTTTTTTGTTTAGCTTTTACAGCCGAGAAGTGACGATATGATTCGGATAATTGAATTTTTAGCGAATTGATAAGTTTCTAGTCATAGCGCAGACATCTCTAATCTTCCATATAAGTAGCCTCGGCAATTCCGACAATCGCAAAATTATTTTCAGATACAGGAGATATTAGGTCTTAAGACTTGAGGAAGCAAATTGATAGCAAACTATAAGAATAAAACAAGCATAAGAACATAACGATAATAGGGCGAGTCTCGTTTGAATGGAAGGAAGAATGTCTTTTAAACTTGCCTCCTGCCTGAAAGGCATCAAGATACCCACCCCCATGCCTGTTATGGCTCCTATCATAAGCGTTAGATAGATAGGGTAACCTACGTAGTTGTATTCCCCCTGTAAAATGCAGAAAGGACAGTGATGCGTCGGCAGTTCATAAATATAAATAGAGATGAAAGATATGAGAGAAGCCAGAGAGATTAAAAAGGTAAGAAGGCTGGTCAATGAAAAGAAGTATCGGGGCGGTCGGTCACGGCCTTAGTTTTTTAGAAAAGAAACGTCGACCTTTAAATTTAGTGGCGCCCTATCCCCTTCCCCCCGTTTCACTCCAACAAATTGGTTAGGGCCGTCTCCACGGAGGGGAAATGGAACTCAAAGCCCGCGTCCAGCAGCCTCTTGGGCAAGACCTTCTGGCCGGTTAGCAGGGTATCGCCGAATTCCCCCATCACCAGCCGGATCATAAAGGCCGGGGCGGGCATGAAGGCGGGTCGGTGCAAGGTCCGGCCCAGGGCCCGGGCCAGCTCCCGGTTGCGCACCGGGTTGGGGGACGTGAAGTTCACGGGGCCTTTGATTTCCTGATGGTCTTTGACGAACAAGAAGGCCCGGGCCTGGTCTTCCTGGTGAATCCAGGAGAACCACTGCGAACCGTCGCCCAGGGGCCCGCCCAGGAACTTTTTGAACAGGGGCACCATCTGCCCCAGGGCGCCGCCGTCTCGACCCAGGACGATGCCGAAGCGGGTGATCACCGTCCGGACCCCCAAATCCTGGGCCTTCAAGGCTTCGGCTTCCCAGGCCTTGGCCACGTCGCCCAGGAACCCGGCGTCTGCTGGGGAGTCCTCCGTCAGGGTCTCTTCGCCCCGGGGCCCGTAGTAGCCCACCGCCGAGGTGCTGCAGAAAAGCTGCCGACGGTCCCCTGCGGCCAGGGCGATGACCAGGTTGCGGGTGGTCTTGAAGCGGCTGTCGAAGATTTCCTGCTTGTGGCCGGCGGTCCAACGGGTAAAGATGGAAGCCCCGGCCAGGTTGATGATCCAGTCGGCCTCCGGCACCGCCCCCATCCAGGGGCCTTCCTGGGTGGGGTCCCCCACCAGATAGCTAAGGCCCGGCATCTCGGAAGCGGGCGGGTGCTGGCCTTCGGGTGAGAATGGCGACCTGATGGCCCTCTGCAATCAACCTCCTGGAAAGATAGGTGCCCACAAAGCCCGTGCCCCCGGTCATAAAGACTATCACGATATGTCCTCGCTTTCTTAAGAGTGGCCGGGGCTGCATCTTCCCGCCAGCCTGTCCTCAGGGGGCGCGGCCTGACGTGCCCTTACCGGATTTCCCAAAATTAATCATCAGTTCCCGGCCTGGCAAGTAAAGGGGGGGTGTAAAGATAGGCGCCGTGAAAATGGCACAGCCGCAGGCCACTCAAAGGCGAGTTCTGGCGTCAGGGGAGGGGGCGGGCGGTTTTAATTGCCGCCGTCGATTGGGCCGCTCAGGTTAACTCTGAAAAAATGAAGTGATGACCATCAGAAGGGTCAAGGCGATCATGATGGCCACGGTGACCCAGGAGATGACGTTATAGGTCCGGGAGTTGACATAAGCTCCCATTATGTCTTTATCGTTGATCAAGAGAAGCATAAAGATGAGCACAAAGGGCAACATGACCCCGTTGATGACCTGGGACCAGAACATCACCTGGATCAGCGGAATGTTGGGGATCAGGATAAAGCCGGCCCCGACTATGATCAAGATGGTGTATAACCAGTAAAACGCCGGGGCTTCACCCCAGGTCTTGTCGATGCCCGCCTCGATGCCGAAGGCTTCGCAGGTGAAATACGCCGTAGACAGGGGCAGAATTGAAGCCGAAAAAAGAGAGGCATTCAACAGGCCAACGGCAAAGAGGGTGGAGGCCCAGGTCCCGGCCAGGGGGGCCAGGGCCAGGGCAGCCTCCTTGGCGGACTCCACTTTGATGCCCTTTAGGTGCAGCGTGGCGGCACAGCAGATGACGATAAAAACGGCCACCAAGTTGACCATGATGCTGCCCACGATGACATCGTATTTCGTATAAGTATAGTCCTTCACCGTAATCCCTTTTTCCACCACCGCCGACTGGATGTAAAACTGCATCCAGGGGGCAATGGTGGTGCCGATGACGCCGACTAGAATTACCAGATAGGAGCTGTCGAAAGAAAAGCTGGGCAGCACCAGTTCCCTGGCGACCTCCCCCCATTGGGGGTGGGCCAGGTAGCCGGAAAAGATGTAGCAGAAATAAATGAGACAGGCGGCCAGGAATACCCTCTCAACCACTTTGTACGACCACCGGAGCACCAGCCACCAGATGAACAGCGCCGCCAGCGGCAACGACAGGTACTTGCTCACCCCGAACAGTTCCATGCTGGCCGCCACCCCGGCAAATTCACTCATGATGTTGCCCAGGTTTCCCAGGAGCAGGCCCACCATGGCATAAAAGGTAATCTTGACGCCGAAGCGCTCCCGGACCAGGTCCGCCAGGCCTTTGCCGGTGACTGCGCCCATTCGGGTGCACATCTCCTGGATGACCACCAGGGCAACGATCATGGGGAGGAAGACCCACAGGATTTTATAACCGAGGGTGGCGCCGGCAATGGAGTAAGTGGTAATGCCGCCTGCATCATTGTCCACGTTGGAAGTAATGATGCCAGGCCCCATGATCGCCAGGAAGATGAAAAGCCGACGGAGAATCGACGATTTCAATTAAGACCTCACTTCATGGCGCGTTTGCTGAGAAATAATTTGGCGAAGGTCTCCAGGCCGGCGCGGTCCGGCACCAGCAGGTCCAGGATGTCGTCCACGGTGATGATCCCCAGCATCTTGCCGCTTTCCTCCACCACGGGAATGGCCAGCAGGCTGTATTTGTCGATGAGTTCCGTAACCCGCTGGTGCGAATCTTCGGGAAGCACCGAGATGATCCGGGTCTGCATGATGCTGTCCAACTTGGCTTCCGGCTCGGCAACGAGGAGTTCCCGTAAAGAGACGACCCCCAGGAGGGTCTCGCCTTCCCCCAGGATGTAAAGATAGTAAATGGTCTCCGCCTCCGCCGCCTGCTTCCTGAGCTCCGGAAAGGCTTCGGCAACGGTGAACTCCGGCGGCAAGGCGATGTATTCGGTGGTCATCAGGGCCCCGGCGGTGTCTTCCTCGTATTCCATCAACTCGCGCACTTCCTGGGCCTCTTCCGGCTCCATGAGGTTCAGGAGTTCGTCGGATTTCTCTTCGGACAATTCCCCCAGGAGGTCGGCGGCTTCGTCCGGGGGCATCTCTTGCAGCAGCTCCGCGGCCTGCTGGCTGTCCAAATGCTCGAGGATTTCGATCTGGGTGTCCGCCTCCATTTCCGCAAAGGCTTCCGCTGCGGTCTCCACGTCCAGGTCTTCGATGAAGTCGGTGCGCTTTTTGTAGTCCAGGTCTTCCAGGATCTCCGCCAGGTCGGCGGGGTGGAGCTTATCCAGTTGGGCCCCATCTGAAATGAGTTGCAGGCTGGCGGTCTTTTCCTCCAGGTGCTGGATGGAGTTCCACCAGACAAATTGTTCTTCCCTTTTCTTGAACAGAAACTCCACTCCCAGACGCCGGGCCAGGCCCCGCAGGCCGATATCCACCGCCACCGGCAGGAGATATTTCCGCTCCCCGGTTTGCAGCCAGAAGATCTTGATGTCATTGACCCGGACGACTTTGGCCCCTTTGGTATCGATAATCTGCTTGTCCATCAGCCACTCGCCCATGTAGATCTCATCGGGCTGCAGAGGGATGAGCCGGTCTTCCTCCAGGGGCCCCTTTAGTTTGACTTCCCTATGGTTCAATTCGTCAACCTGTTCCACGGGTATAAGTTTCTGGACCCTCTTGGCATATTTGATGCCAGTGACCTTCGGGGTTTCCCGTTCCCAACGGATGGCCAGGTCCCGCACCTGTCCCACCCGGCGTCCCCCATGGTCGTAAATGGGGATCCCCTGGATCTGACTAAAAAAGAATTCCCCCAGTACCTGGACCTTATTCATTTTTCAACTCCTTAGGGGCCTACCTGGGAAATTAAAAAAGCCCTCCGCTCTTGCCGGAAGGCCCTTAAAAGACCGCGCTTTTGACCTTCCTCACTCGTGGAGCTTCGGCACTGCATAACGTAGAGTCGATTTACTCAGCCACATTAAGTAAGACCTTAATCCGGTAGTACCTGTTCGGCCCATTGGCGTCTCTCGACATTTCTGGGCAGTGGCTTATGTTTATGCAGGAGCCTCACCTAACTGAGGTGATGTCAATGTAATTCAGGGGTAAATTTTTGTCAATGGGATGAATCTCTTGGCGCGCCGGGGGGGCCCTTCCAAAGGGCCCCCGGATTGAAATAAGTTCTGAAGCGTACTATATATCTGATATGAAGCCGAAAACCGCCATGCCGGGAGGGTTGATGCCGGTTTTATTCACCTTGAGGCTCCTCGGTTTCCTGGGATTGATACTGTTCCTGCCCGGGTTGTCCGCACCTTTGGCCCAGGAAAAGCCGGGCGCACCGGGCGCCCCGAAAAGGATGGAGGCGCCCTTTTCCTCTCCCGAGGCCTTGCCCCGAATCCTGGCGGAAGGTGCCGCCGCCCTGGAAGAAAGCCTGGGGGCATGGCAATCCCGGGTGGCCGAAAGCGGCGAGGAATTGGTCAAGGCCCGGGAGGATTTGACCAATCTCCAGGTGGCGGTGGCTTCGGTGAAGGCCTCTCTGGCGGTAAAGAAGCCGCCCCTGTCCCAGGTGCAGGAGCTGCTGGCCACTTACTCATCCCTGGAGTCGGATTTGAAGTCCAGGTCCAAGGACCTGACTCAAGAGACCGCAGAGTTAAAAAAGACCCGGGAAGACGAAGTCAGGTCCCTGAACACCCTGCGGACCCAGATGAACGTCCTCCGGGGTAAAGAGCCCGGAGGCCTGACCCCGGAAATGGAGCAATCCGGCCTCCATTACCTGCAGCTGGCGGATGCCCGGGACCGCCTGGTGGCCCTGGTGCTGGACAACCTGGAAGGGCGGCGCCTGGCGTTGGACTCAGAGCGGCAACTGGTGGCCGAACTCCTGCCCCAGCTGAAGAGACTGGAAGAAGCCTGGCAGGCCGAGCTGCTTAAGCGCCAGGCACAGCAGGTCTCCTTTAAGGAGCAGATGGCCCGGATCTGGGGGGCCGTGGCGGCGCTACCGGGGCGGGTCTGGCGTTGGTTCCGCCAACTGGTGGAATCCGGGAGTCCAAGCGCCTTCTTCTGGAGCCACCTGGCCCACCTGGTGGGGCTCTTGAGCTTCATCGTCCTGATGGGGTGGAGCACCCGGCGGCTTAACCGGTTGCTAACCGAGCGGTTTCGCCGCTGGCGAGCCGCCACCGACGATCTCCACCTGCTTCCCCTTTTTGTCCTGGGGCTCATCCTGATCTCCAACCTGTTTCTGCTGGGCCTGATCTTCTGGGTGGGGCTCTTTTTCTGGATCTTCGGGATGCTGGGCGCCACCCCGGCGCAGCTGGTGCTCTATGCCCTGGTCACCCTGTGGGCCCTGCGCCTGGGCCTCCAGTCGGTGCAGGCTTATATCGGCGGCCGGCCGGCGGGGGTGGCGCTGCCGCTGGACGAGCCCACGGCCCGGTTTTACCGCTGCACCCTGAAGGCCTTCCTGTTTTATCTGCTCCTGGGGTTTCTGGGGCTCAAGGCCGCGGCCTTGCTGGGCTTTCCGCCCACCAGCCTGCAGTTTCTGGAGCACTTCTTCCAGGTGGGCATATTTTTATGGGTCCTGTGGCTGTGGCGCCGGCCCTACCTGGCCCGTCTGCTGCCGGCTTTGCCCGACCCCGCCTGGGTCCGGCGCCTGGACGTGATGCAGGCCATCCGGGGGCTGGTGTGGTTTCTCCTGGCCGTCATCGTCCTGGCGGACCTGCTGGGGTTCCACAACCTCTCCATTTACCTGGCCCAGGGGGGCACCTGGACCGGGCTGGCCATCATTCTCCTCTGGCTCCTGTGGCTGGTGGCGGCCACGATTTTCCACCACTTGCTGCACCCCGAAGAGGGCTGGGCCCCGCGGCGCTATCCGGAACAGCAGGAGATGTTGCAGCGGCTCTACGGCGCGGTTCGCTGGCTCCTGTCCATCCTGCTGGGGGCCGGCGTGGTCCTGTGGTCCTTGAACTCCTGGGGCATAAAACCGGAGGGGCTGGCCTGGGCCTTTCAATGGGTCACCTGGGGCCCCACCCTGGGCCCCATGCGGCTGACCACCCTCAACGTGGGCGGGGCCCTGTTGGCCATTTATCTGGGCATCGTGCTCTCCCGAGTCATCCGCAGCCTCATGGCCGTCAGAATCTTTCCGCGCACCGGCCTGGACCCCGGGGTGCAATACACCATTGCCACCACCCTCCACTACGTGGTCTTGATCCTGGTCGCCATGGTGGCCTTGAACATCCTGGGGTTTCCCCTCACCAACCTGGCGCTGGTGGCCGGGGCCCTGGGCGTGGGCATCGGCTTCGGGCTGCAGAACATCGTCAACAATTTCATCAGCGGCCTCATCCTGCTCTTCGAGCGGCCCATCAAAGTGGGGGACATGCTGGTCATCGACGGCCAGTGGGGCACGGTGAGGGAGATCCGGGTCCGCAGCACGGTGTTTGAAACCTTCGACCGCTATGTGCTCATCATCCCCAACTCGGAGCTGGTCTCCGGCAAGGTCCTCAATTGGACCCACTACGGCCGGGGCATCAACCGCCTGACCTTGAAGGTGGGAGTGTCCTACGGCTCGGACGTGCGCCTGGTGACCCGGCTGCTCACTGAGGTCTGCCGGGCTAATCCCCGGGTGGTGGACGAGCCGCCGCCCGAGGTCTATTTTGCGGTGTATGGTGACAGCTCCCTGGACTTCACCATCTGGGTGTTTGTGCAGACCCCGGCGGACCGCATCCCCGCCACCCATGAGCTGAACAGCGCCATCTTTGAGACCTTCCGGGAGCACGGTATCGAGATTCCCTTCCCCCAGCGGGACCTGCATATCAAGGAGTGGCCGGAGGCGCCGGAGGTGCCGGAGAAGGGCTAAGCAGCTTTCGGTTATAAGCAATTAACTTGGCTTAAGTTGGCGAGAACCGATGTAGGGGCGGGTTTTAAACCCGCCCCTACGATCATTTCCACCTGGTGGTTTTTCCAGGTAGAAGCGCACCCACGTGTGCGCCCCCTGGCGGAGTAGGGACGGAGACCTGTCCTACCGGCAGATTAAGCTGCCCAGGTCGCGTCTTGGATAGAGATAGGCTGCTCAGGGCGTACCCTAAGTATCGTTTAGCTTAAGGGGTGGGGGGCGGGAGTTTGAGGGAGGGGGCAGGGGCTGGTGGCACAGGCGTCTCGCCTGTGGGCCCCTGACCCCTCGTGCAAATCAACTTCCCTAGAGCTCAATCCGGGCGGGTTTCAGCGGCCTTATGCTTGAATGACTTGACTTCGATAATCTTGGCCTTGGGGCGGCGGGGTTTGTCCTTGGCTTGGTCTTGGTCCACCTGGCCGGACGCCTTCTTCAGGCTCTTGCCCTTCAAGGGGTCTTTGCCGGCAGGTGCGGGTTTGCCTTTGGCCCCGGGGGTCGGTGCCATCTTCCCGGGGCCGGCATAAGTCCCCATGACGTTGTGGACGAAAAGCTGGGTTTCGGGAATGGGAGGGACGGTGCCGCAGTTGGCCACCCTTTCGGGCCCGGCGTTATAGGCGGCCACCGCCAGGGGGACGTTGTGGCCGAACCGGTCCAGGCAGCGGCGCAGGTAACCCACGCCGCCGGCCACGTTCTGCTCCGGATCGAAGGGGTTGTTCACCCCCATGAGGGCGGCGGTGCCGGGCATGAGCTGCATCAGGCCCTGGGCGCCCTTGGGAGAGACGGCCCCGGGATTGAAGCCCGATTCATGGCGCATCACGGCCCGCACCAGGGCAGGGTCCACCCCGTAGAAGTTGCCATATTTGTTGATCAGGGCCTCCACCCGGGGATTGCTGTAGCGCATCTGCCAGGTAGAGGGGCCGGAGCTATAATAGCTGGATTTCAGGTAAGCCGTGGGGAAGACCCGGGTTTTGCTGTTAAAGATAAAAACCTGGACTTCCTGGCCCAGCAGTTCGTATAGGGTGTCTTCGGAGCCTTTCGCTTTGCGGGAGTTCTTGTCGCCTTCCAGGACCAGGGAGCCGTCGGCGGCCGCCTTGGGCGCGGCCCCGACCCTTGCCGCCAGGCCGGACAGGGATAACACTGCCGCCAGGATAACTATAATTATCCTCATATTACATTTTTATTAGGTATTTTAAGCGATTTGTCAAGCAAGAATTTGGCTGCAACTTGAGCGCGCCTAACAAGATCCCGCTTCTTATCCTTGACGTGCATCCAATTTTGCCGCGTCAGGTCCCCAAGGCAAAAATCCAGGTTAAGTTCATTAGCTGGCGTCTCGAAGAAAATCACTGCAACTTTCAGCCCTTCTCTTTAATATGGGCGGCTTATCTTTGCCGCACAAAAATTCCAAGATTCACCAAAGTTAATTTGTCAAAATGGTTAACTCATTATAATATCGGAAATTAATTAGGCCCTTAGGCAATTATTAACTCCTTGTTCCTGTAACCTTGCGCCTGCGATTTCTAAGCTGAAGAGTTGGAAACCGAAAACCGCAAACCGGAAACCGAAAACCGCCTTCCAAGCCCGGTGGCCCGGCCCCTGGTGCCGGTGGCTTTGGCCCTGATGGCGGGGATTGCCTCTTCGGCCTGGGGCCTCCACCTGCCGGAGGGATGGCTGGCCGCGGGCCTGGTTTTGCTCTGGGCCGCCCTGGTCCTCATCTGGTGGGCCCGGCGCCCGGCCCGGGTGGCGCCCCTGGTTTTTTTCTGGCTGGTGGGCGTGGCGCTCTGTCAGCAGGCCTTGCAGCCGGACTTTCCCCCGCATCACCTGGCCCGACTGCCCCAGGAAGGAGAGGTGACCCTCCTGGGCCGCCTGCATCGTCCTAGCAGGATGGGCGCCCAAGGGGTGCAACTGTTCCTGGCCCCGGAGGCCTGGCGGAGTCCCCAGGGCTGGCGGCCCGCCACCGGCAATCTCCTGGTTAGCGGCCCGGCGCTGTCGCCGCCGCCGGTGGGGACCGAACTGGCGGTCAAGGGGCGCCTCCGCACCCCCCGGGCCTGGAAGAACCCCGGTACCTTTGACCGGCCCCGGTACCTGGCTGCGGACGGGATCTTCCGGGAAATTCGCCTCCAGGACCGGGGCCACCTGGTGTTCCTGGCTGCCACCGAAGGCTATCCCCTGGGGGAGAAGCTGCGGGGCGGCATCCGCCAGCTCTTAAGGGACCTGAACCCTGCCGTCCGGGCCGTTTATCTGGCCATGCTCCTGGGGGACCAGGGGGAGATCACCCCGGAGATGCGCCTCGAGTTCGCCCGCACCGGCACCAGCCACCTGCTGGTCATCAACGGCCTGCACCTGGGGATGGTGGCCGCGGTGACCTATTTCCTCAGCTTCTGGCTGCTGCGGCGCTTCCCCTGGCTGCTCCTCCGGATCAACGTGGTGAAGGTCGCCACCCTGATCTCCGTCTTTCCGGTGGTGGCCTACGCCTGGGTGGCCGGGGGCTCGCCCTCCACCCAGCGGGCCGAAGTCATGGTCCTGGCCTACCTGCTGCTGGTCTTTCTAGGAAGGCCCCGGGAGGTGTGGAGCGCCCTGGCCCTGGCCGCCGTGGTCATCCTGGCGCTCACGCCCTTGCGCCTCTTTGCCATCTCCTTCCAGCTCTCCTTCGTGGCGGTGGCGGCCCTCATCTACCTGGTGCCCCGGTTGGTGTGGGGAGCGTCTCGGGAAGGACGCGGACCGCGCTCCGAGCCTCTGGGCCCGCATCGTTTTCCGGGGCAAGGAGTGGCTGGCGGTCTCGGCGGTGGCCACGGCGGCCACCGCCCCCCTGGTGGCGGCCTACTTCCAGGTGGTGTCCCTCCTGGGGATCCTGGTGAACCTGGTGGCCATCCCCCTGGTGCTGGTTCTGGCCCTGCCCCTGGGGGAGGCCGCGGTGCTGGCCCAGTCCCTCTCCTTGACGCCCCTGGCCCAGTTCTTCCTGGCCCTGGGCCAGTGGCCCCTGTGGCTGGGGTATCAGGTCGTGGCCCTGGGGGCCGGGCTGCCGGGCAGCGCCATCATCATGCCCATTCCTTCCTGGCCCCAGATCGTGGCCTACTACCTTATCCTGGCGCTGTTATTTGCGCCGCGACGCAGCTACCTGACTTGGTCCGGGGTGGCCCTGGCCGGCATCTTCCTGGCGGGGTCCGTGGCCTGGCCCCTAACTCGGGACCACCGGTGCCTGGAAGTGACCTGCCTGGACAGCCGCGGCCTGGACGGGGTGGCGGTGAGCCCCGAAGGCCGGCGCCTGGTATTTTCGGCCCGGGCGCCTGCCTGGTCCGGGAGAGCAAGCGAAGGCCTGGGGCCGCTCCCCGGATACTGCCACTGGCGGCAGTTCCGACGCCTGGACCTGGTGGTCGCCCTGACCCTGAGCCAGGACAACGCCGGGGAGCTGCTCACCCTGGCCCGCCAGTTTGAAGTGGGGGGCTTCTGGTTCGGGGGCCGGGGCCGGCAGGGGCCCGCTTACTGGGACCTGTGGAACTACCTGGGAGATCGGGGGCGGGCGCCCCGCTGGCTGGAACGCCGGCCGCCGGACCGCCTGGGGAGTGTGAGTTTGACTTTTCTGAAGCTGGGGCAGGAAACCGGCATGGCCTTGCAGCTTGCCTGGGAGGGACGCCGGGCCCTCATCGTCCCCCCGGTACGCAGGCTTGGCCCCCAAGACCTGGCGGCCGCACCGTCATCCCCGGACCTGCTGATCCTACCGGCCCTAACGGTGGGCGGCCCGGAGGGCCAGGCCTTGCTGGAGAATCTCCAACCCGGACGCCTGGTGCTCTACGGCGGCTCCCTGGACCGCGCCCCGGGCCGGACCGAGGGAATCTCTTGTTACTTCACCCGTAAAGGCGCAGTGGGCGTTTATCTTTCCGCCACCGAAACGGCGGTGCGACAGTGGTGACCGAAAAATACGGGCCATTTCACAACCCCGACTGTGTCATGAAATGTCATGAGCGCAGCGAATAATCTCAACCTACTGGAAATAATAGATTATTAGCTGCGCTCAGCATGACGAATCGCGATTTAGGCAGTTTTTCAACAGCCTGCAGCGTGCTGTCCCAGCAATACCTTAACGAAGTTTTCAGGGCTAAACTCCCCCTCCCTTGAGGGGAGGGGGTTGGGGGGAGGGTGATGAGAGGCTAGTATTAAAAAGAATATTTGCTACCCCCACCCTGACCCTCCCTCCTCAAGGGGGAGGGAAAAAGACGAATCATTTATGCAAGGTATTTCTGGGACGCAACACTATCTTTGGCTAAAGAGATGGAAGGGCAGGGGGTGGGGGGCGCGCCCGGGGCGCGCCCGTTTAATGAGGCTGAATGCCAACAGAAGGCTAGGTTTTGCGAGAAGTCTTCGCAATGAATTCGCTCAGTTGCTGCTTGACTTTCGGGGAATTGCACTTGGGGCAAGTGACCTTGCCGGTTTCGTACTCCCGCATGCTCATGATGCGGCTGAAGGCCTCCCCGCATTTCTCACACAGGTACTCGTAAGTCGGCATTGTTCCTCTCCTGGGTCTTAGAGTGAAACCTTGTCATAATGCATTATACTTATCTTCTCCGGAAGCCTGGCAAGGCCTGGAAGGAGACCGGCTCCCGCGCCCCGGAAACCTTTCACCCTGCAAAATCCGTCCACGTGGCATAAACCCACTCCGGTAGACTTTGGTCAAGGCCCGATAATTATCTCAACAAAGGCAAGCCGGACATTAGAGTCCGGGCGGCCAAGAGGTTCAGCCACTCATCCACCATATGCCGCCGGGGCGTCTCCATGATGGCGGCCTCCAAGGAGAGCCAGGGGTGGGAGAAGAACTGCTTGAGGCCAGCGAGGCCGATGTTTCCCTGCCCCAGATGCATGTGGCGGTCCCGCCGGGAATTTAGGGGGGCCTTGGAATCATTGAGATGCAGGATCTTCAGGCGGGTAAGGCCCGGACCCCCGGCGATTTCGGCCAGGAGGCGGGAGACGCCGTCCGCGGCGGTGAGATCGTAGCCCGCGGCAAAAGCGTGGGAGGTGTCCAGACACAATCCCAGGGGGACGGCGCTCAGGGCCATAATCTCTCCGAGCTGGGTCAGGCGCCAGCCCAGTTCCCGGCCCTGCCCCGCGGTGTTTTCCAGGAGCACCAGGGGGGGCGGCGGGACCTGGGAGACGGCCCGGGCCAGGGCCCGGGCTATCCGTGTCAAACTGGCGGGCGACAGAGCCCCGTGTCCGGGGTGGACGGCCAGGTAATCGGCCTCCAGGTCCCGGGCCAGGGCCAGTTCCCGGCACAACCTGGCGGTGGAGAGCCCGTATAGGTCAGGATCGGCCGCGGCCAGATTGGGGAGATAGCTGAGATGCACCACCAGGGGCCCCAGGCCGGAGTTGCGCCGGGCGGCGCTGAACTGCCGGATGGCCCCGGGGGCAAGCTCGCGCCATTTCCAGGACCGGGGGTTCTGGATGAAGATCTGGAGCGCTTCACAGCCCAGGACCCGGGCCTGTTCCAGGGCCCGCAGCAAAGACCCGGCGATGGAAAGGTGAAAACCCAGCCGCATCTTCAGGCCTCGGGAGAAATAGGTTAAAGGGCCGAAAAGGGAAAAGGTTAAGAGCGAAAAAATTTGAGGTAGTTAATTTTAGGGCCAGCCAATACTAAAAGCTTTTTCTACCCTCAGCATTTCGCCTTTTCGCTTTTTCCCCTTTCGCCCCAGCTTTACCATGACAGATGAAAACTTTCGAGGTTTCTGGTATATCCAACCCATAATGGAAGTTAGCGTCACCTTGCGGCCCCGGATATTGGAAGGTTATGTGGCCCGGGAGTATCTCAAGCTCACCAGCCTGAGCCTGGTGACCTTCGTCTCGCTTTTCGTCATCGTGGACTTCTTCGAGAAGATCGACCGCCTGGTCAGGGCCGACCTGAGTTTCTGGGACATCTGGCGCTACATCGCCTTCAAGCTGCCTTTTGCCGTGGGCCAGGTGCTGCCCGCCGCGGTCCTGCTGGGGATCATGCTGACCTTTGGGCTGATGTCCAGGTCCCACGAAACCATGGCCATCCGCACCTCCGGCCTCGATATCCTGCGGTTGGCGCGGCCGCTCCTGGCCCTGGCCGGCGCGGTGACCGTCCTGTTGCTGGCCCTGAATCTCTATCTAATCCCCTGGAGTCAGGGGCGGCTGAGCCTTTTCTGGCAGACCCAGGTGGAGAAGCAGCCGCCCCGAGATTTGCACAACCTGGAGCACTTCTGGTACAAGGGCGACCAGGCCATCTATAATATTCTCATGTTCCGCAAAGATATCCAGACCCTGGAAGGGGTGAAGATCTATCTTTTCGACGGCAAGTTTCGCCTGGTGCAGATCATTGCCGCGGCTCGGGCCCAGTGGCAGGGAGACCACTGGCGGTTTTCCCGGGGCATGATTCAGACCTTCGACGCTGGCGGGGTGGCCTCCGGGGAAAAATTCCAGCAGCGGGATTTAGTCCTCACGGAGCGCCCCGAGGACTTTGCCGACCTGGAAAAGAAGGTCACCGAGATGGACCTGACGGAACTCTACCGTTACGTGGGGCGGCTGGAGCGGGACGGCTACAAATCAACCCCCTACCGGGTGGAGCTCTACAGCCGTCTCTCCCTGTCTCTTACCCCTCTGGTCCTCCTGGTCCTGGGTCTGGGGCTGGCCCTGCGCCACGAGGAGACCCACATAACCTCCATGGTGGCCGTGGGCCTGGGCCTGATGTTCGGTTACTGGCTCTTTTACGGCTTCTGCGCTTCCTTTGGCCAGGCGGGCCGCTGGCCCGTTTTCCTGGCGGTCTCCGCCCCCCATCTGGTTTTTGGGGGTCTGGCCGCGACCCTGATACGCCAGGTCAGCCGCTGATCCCCCTTGAGGTAAATTTTTTTTGCACCCCCTTAGACTTCTAAAGTCAGGAGGTCCGCAGCCCGGGCAGCGCCCCCCGCCAATGGGAATTAATGTTATTCCAAGGCCTTATATGGCAGGGGCCGGGAAAACTTTACCTAATTTCCCCTGCTTCCTTCTCCCCAGGCCGGAACTCTCTCAAGAAAACTTAGATGAATAAAGGAGGACATCGATAATTTTTATTGTCATCCCCGGGGATTTTGTGCTATCAAGGGGTAACTTGCCACCACGGGCGTGATCCGGTACGGTTGAGCGTTCCGAGGTGTTTTACGTATTAAAAAATAATTTTAAAGGGGGGATGGTTGGCGGGGCACCCATTTTCCAAAAGTTGGCCAAGGCCGGAGAGGAAGCTGAGTTAACCTCAAACCAGGAGAAAGGGAGAGAGGATTATGACCAAGGCAGAATTGATTGCGCAAGTGGCGGGAGAGGCCCAAATAAGGAAAGTGGACGCGGAGAAGGCGATTAACAGCATGATCAGGATAATTTCAGCCACCCTTAAAAAGAAGGGCCGCCTGGCGTTGGCAGGTTTTGGCACCTTCGCGGTGGCCCAGCGCAAAGCCCGGGAAGGCCGCAACCCTCAGACCGGTACACCGATAAAGATCCCCGCGACCAAGGTAGTCAAGTTCAAGCCGGGCAAGCAACTGAAAGACTTAGTGAAGTAGGCAACCAAAGTCGCCACTTTCGCTGGCCAAAAACGCTAAACCCCATCAAAAAGGTTCGGGAGGGGGTGGCCGGTACGCTTGCCTCAACCAGGCCACCCATCTGCCCTAAGTCTTGATCTTAACTGCTTTCAGGCCCCCCACGGCGCGGCCGCTGGGGCAACCATCATGAAATTCAGGGAAAACCAGGGATCATCCAGGCGAGACTTCAGGGCAGGTTCGGCTTGAGCAGCCGCAGGGTCCCACGACCGGGGACGGTCCAAGGTCCTCTGAGGCCGCCACCCAATCCGGGTCCGTTGGTGAAGGGGATTCCGGCCTTTATTTTTTGAAATAGGGGTCCAAGCCTCATGGGCCGAGGTCAGGTCAGCCGTGGTTTGCCTGGCGGCTGCGGCGCGGCATGGGGCAGACGTGCACTCATGGATCGAGGGTGGGTGATGGCGTTCCCCACCCTCGAGTCATTTCAAGGAGGCCATCACCCCGTCCAGGGCCGCCAGCAAAAGGGCCAGGTCCTCGGGCAGGACGGTGCGCAAATCCAGCAACACTTCCCCGTGTTCCACCCGGGCGATGACGGGGGGCTGGGCCTGGCGGAGGAGCGCTTCCAGCTGCTGGGGGGCCAGAGCGGCGGCACCGCCAGGGCCAGGGCCCGGCTGGGCAGCGCCATCTGGGGCAACGCCCCGCCTCCCACCCGGCCGACGCTATCCCGCACCTCCACCCGGAGCCGCTCCCCCCAGTGGCGTTTGAGGCGGCGGGCCAGGCTCCGGGCCTGGCGCTCCAGCTCCGCCGCGGGCCGGGTGAGCATCCGTAGGGTGGGCAGGGCGGCCACGGCCTGGGACTCTTCCAGGTAGAGGCGCAGGGTGGCTTCCATCGCCGCCAAGGTAAGTTTGTCCGGTCGCAGGGCCCGGGTGAGGGGGTTTTGCTTCAGGAGGCGCACCACCTCTCGGGACCCCAGGGCCAGCCCGGCCTGGGGGCCGCCCAGCAGCTTGTCCCCGGAAAAGAGCACCAGGTCCGCCCCGGACTTCAGGGTCTCCTGCACCGTGGGCTCGCGCTCCAGGCCGTAGCGGCTCAGATCAACCAGGCAGCCGCTGCCCAGGTCCTCCACCACCTTGAGGTCGTAACGACGCCCCAGGGCCACCAGGTCGGGCAAAGGCACCTCGTGGGTGAAGCCCAGGATGCGGAAGTTGCTGGGGTGCACCTTGAGGAGCAAGGCGGTCTCCGAGGTGATGGCGTTTTCGTAGTCCTTAAGATAGGTCTTGTTGGTAGTACCCACCTCCTTCAAGATGGCGCCACTCACCGCCATGATCTCCGGCAACCTGAAAGAGCCCCCAATCTCCACCAGTTGGCCCCGGGAGATGATGACCTCCCGGCCGGCGGCCAGGGTGCGCAGGGCCAGGAGCACCGCGGCGGCGTTGTTGTTCACCACCAGGGCGGCCTCACAGCCGGTGAGTTCTCTCAAGAGCCCCTCCAGGTGGTCCTGGCGGGAGCCCCGCTCCCCCCGGGCCAGGTCGTACTCCAAGGTGGAGTAGTGGGCCGCCACCTCCAGCACTTGCTCCAGGGAGACCGCGGCCAGAGGCGAGCGCCCCAGGTTGGTGTGGATCACCACCCCGGTGGCGTTGATCACCCGGCGCAGGGACGGTTTGGCCGCGGCCCCCAGGGCTTCCAGCAGCTCCCGCAGGAGGGCTTCCAGATCAAACTCGGTGGGCAGCGTCTCCGGCTGGGCAGTGCTGAGGCGGTGCCGCTGGGCCGCCAATTGGTCCCGAATCACCGCCACCGCCAGGGACCGGGGCAGGGGGGCCAGGGCGGGGGCCAGACGGGCGTGGCGCAGCAACTCGTCCACCTTGGGCAACTGGCGCAACAGTCGGGCACGGGCCGGGTCCATGGGCTGCTCCTTTGCCTAAGGAATATGCCACCGCGGTGCAGGTCTGTCAAATGAAAGAACGCCGGCAAGCCGGTTGGGAGCGGGACTTGTGCCGCTAAGGTGCCGCTAAGGCGCCGCTGGAAACCGGGAGCGTTTAATGGGTAAGCTGCTTAATTTCCGCATGAAATCGGTAAAGAACCACCCAGGTAGCGGCACAATCGAAGATTGTGGCGGGTAGTTAATACCAAGGTGAGACCTCTGCGAAAGTCTCAATTGCTGTCCTTTTTATCAAAATGTAGCGTAGGCGCCCTCGCCTGCGGCTACATGAAGTGAGGACAGCCGAGGGCGGCTATCCCACATGAGACTTTCGTAGAGGTCTCAAGTTGCATTCAAAGAATTACAGAACGCTATCGTGGGGGCGCACCTATGTGTGCGCCCAAAGCGGGCGGACACGCAGGTCCGCCCCTACAAAAAATTGCTGTTTGATGGCACATTGGTATAAGTCCGGCACCCTACGCCTGCCCTACGAATATTGCCGGATGGTGGCCAAAGTAGTAGGTTGCCAGACTCGTATACTTGTTGCCTTCGCTGATGTCCACGGGCCACCACTTGCCATCGGCAAAGAACTCCGCCCAGCAGTGGTAACCGTCCACCCCGCCCTCGTTCCGCTCCGAAGGAATGGCCGCGCCGATGGCGAAGCGCGCCGGGATGCCCACCGCCCTGGCCAGGGCAATGAAGTAGGAGTGGAAATCCGTGCAGTTGCCGGTGCGGGCGTTACAGGCGTAGACGGCGTCGCCCTTACCCCAGCCCTTGCCGTACTTGATGTAGCGCATGCGGTCGATGACGTGGTCGTAGAGCGCCCGGGCCCGCACCAGATCGCCCATCTTGCCTTTGACGACCTGCGTGGCGATGCGGCGGAAATTCTCATCAGTCGGCACCAGCCGCTCCGGGTTAAGGTATTTTCCCTGGTCGGGCGTCTGCGCCGCATAGGCGGCCTTCTCTAGGCGCCGTACCTGATAGCGGATCTCGACCTTTTTACCGCTGTCCTCCGGCCCGAGCTCTAGGAAAAGGACTCTGTTGGCGTGTTCACGCTCCTGCAATATGCTTTGCTTCCCCGGAGCGTTGATGGATTTTACCTCCGTTGTCTGGTATGAGTCCGTGGCCGCCAGAGGAAGCCACATGCGGGCGGGACCAGTTATCTGGGGCAGGGTGGCCCGATAGAGAAACTCGAACCGGTCGCGATCTCTGATGACCCCCAGGTGGCCTTCTGAAGCTTCTTTCAGGGGGATGCGCTGCCAGGTGCCATCACTTTTTTGCTCCCAGGCGTAGTAGGGCTGGCCGTTTATCTTATGGACGGTCGTTTCGGTGACCTTCATGGCAGCCGGATCACCGGCCAGAAAGAAATCGACGTCATACACGTCGCCGCTGATGTCCGCCAGGTCCACGCAGGCGAAATAGCGGCCCGGACCCAGGTGCGACAGGTATTCGGTGTGGACTCGGACCAGCTTGAGACGGAGTTCCTTATCGCGAAAGGGAAGCTTGAAATATCCTCCGCCCAGGCTGGCCTGCTCCTCGATGTGCCTCTCGATGCCTTTCTGGATAGCGGCGGTTGGTGCCAGGTTGGACGCGGGTGGGGCAGATGCACCCGGAGCGTCTTTCCCCTGGTTGCACCCGCCACCCGCCAGTACAAGGCAAACTACCACCGCCGCTGGTACTATCGTGCGCCAACGCATAGAAGTTCCTTGCTGGACCCTTAGGCCCCAGTCGAGAGCACGGATATTACTTCGGGTGCTCTGACTTTGGTTGGTCCCCCTTCGGGTGTTCCGGCTTCGCTGGCTCTGGGGCAGGGGGCGCAGGTGTTGCCGGGGCCGGGGCTACCGCCGGGGTCTGGGGCGCAGGTGTTGCCGGGGCCGGGGTTACCGCCGTGGTCTGGGGCGCAGCTTTCTCGGCTGCCGGCGGGGCCGACGGTTTGGCAGGGGCTTTCTCTTCCTTGCTGCCGCAGGCAAGCACCAAACCAAACATTGCTACGATTAGCAAGATTTGAGGGCTCCTTTAGCGGTCGGCTAACGGCGGTCAGCTTTTAGCTAAGCCGGGATTAACGCAACGATGGAGTCCATCGGTCGTAGTTTTCTCTTTATTAGCTGACCACTGACCACTGAAAGCTGGTTGTGTTCCAAATATGCCACCACGGGGCGCCGCTGTCAAATGAAAGGAAAGGCGTGAGCCGCCGCTGAGGATTGGGGGGAGGAAGCGTCGGCTTTCGTACTTAGTTATTTAGTTATTGAATTAAGGATGAAAATTATTAATAAGAAGCCCGTCGGTCCCTTGACCAATGGGCCTATTTCATTTATAATATAAAAGGTTTAGAAAAGATCTTTCCGGAGGCGTTCTTCTCCCATTTTCCCCCTTCTTCTTTCCCGCGGCATGGGGTCATGGTTTTTCCCGGCAAAAACAAATTTTCCGGAAAAAGATTGACAAATTTCCTTTGGGGTTGTAACTTTATAAAGTTAAAATTTGGGCAGTTCTGGCCTGTGGAACGGGGCTTGAGAGGCTGGCGTAGCTCAATGGTAGAGCGGCTGATTTGTAATCAGCAGGTTGCGGGTTCGAATCCCATCGCCAGCTCCAGGGAGGGTCATATTTTTCAGTCTGGAGAGGTTCCCGAGTGGCCAAAGGGAGCAGACTGTAAATCTGCCGGCGCAGCCTTCGGAGGTTCAAATCCTCCCCTCTCCACCATTTCCCCAGGGAAGCGCGGGAATAGCTCAATGGCCAGAGCATCAGCCTTCCAAGCTGAGGGTTGCGGGTTCGAGTCCCGTTTCCCGCTCCAATTTTTTTTCAGCCCACGTAGCTCAGTTGGTAGAGCACATCCTTGGTAAGGATGAGGTTCACCGGTTCGATCCCGGTCGTGGGCTCCAGTCGACCATGGTAGTTCCCGCTCCGCGAGCCGGGTTAGGTTAACCAAGTTTTGGAGAGATGAGATGGCCAAGAAGAAGTTTGAGCGCAAGAAGCCGCACGTGAACGTTGGGACGATTGGGCACATCGACCACGGCAAGACCACTTTGACCGCAGCCATCACCAAGCATTTGGCCAAGAAGGGGTTGGCGCAGTACGTGCCCTTCGACCAGATCGACAAGGCGCCGGAAGAAAAAGAGCGGGGCATCACCATCGCCTTGGCCCACGTGGAGTACGAGACGGCCAAGCGCCATTACGCCCACGTGGACTGCCCGGGGCACGCCGACTACATCAAGAACATGATCACCGGGGCGGCCCAGATGGACGGGGCCATCCTGGTGGTGGGGGCGGACGACGGCCCCATGCCCCAGACCCGGGAGCACATCCTGTTGGCCCGGCAGGTGGGGGTCCCCTTCATCGTGGTCTTTTTGAACAAGGTGGACCTGGTGGACGACCCGGAACTCATCGAGCTGGTGGAGCTGGAGCTCCGGGAGCTCCTCTCCAAGTATGAATTTCCCGGGGACGACATCCCCATCATCAAGGGCTCGGCCTTGAAGGCCCTGGAGGCGGACGATTTCAACGCCCCGGAAGTCAAACCCATCTTCGAGCTGATGGACGCCCTGGACAACTACATTCCGGAGCCGGTCAGGGACATCGACAAGCCCTTCCTGATGCCCATCGAGGACGTCTTCACCATCTCGCGGCCGGGGCACGGTGGTCACCGGCCGGGTGGAGCGGGGCCAGGTCAAGGTGGGCGAGGACATTGAGATCGTGGGCTTTGCCCCCACCCAGAAGACGGTGTGCACCGGGGTGGAGATGTTCAGGAAGACCTTGGACTACGGCCAGGCCGGGGACAACGTGGGCCTGCTTGCTTCGGGGCATCAAGAAGGACGAAGTGGAGCGGGGCCAGGTGGTGGCCAAGCCCGGGTCCATCACGCCCCACACCCGTGTCAAGGCGGAGGTCTACGTCCTCACCAAGGAGGAAGGCGGGCGGCACACCCCGTTTTTCACCGGCTACCGGCCCCAGTTCTACCTGCGCACCACCGACGTCACCGGGGTGGCCAAGCTGCCCGACGGGGTGGAGATGGTGATGCCGGGCGACAACGTGTCCATGGAAGTGACCCTGATCACCCCCGTGGCCCTGGAAGAGGGGCTGCGCTTCGCCATCCGGGAAGGCGGCCGCACCGTGGGCGCCGGGGTGGTGAGCCAGATCCTGGAATAAGCTCATGAGAGACATCGTTACCTTAGCCTGCACGGAATGTAAGCGCCGGAACTATACGACCACCAAGAACAAGCGGCGGACTCCCGATCGGCTGGCCTTCAAGAAATTCTGTTCGCATTGTCGGACCCATACCCTTCATCGGGAGAGCAAGTAGGGAGGGAAAGACAGGCCAGTAGCTCGAACGGTTAGAGCGCCGGTCTCCAAAACCGGATGTTGGGGGTTCGAATCCCTCCTGGCCTGCCATTTTAGGTGCAAGAACACGGGATTAAGGGGTCGTTGGTGAGATACCGCCATCTAGCCGAGCAACCAGACTCTCTCCTTGATTTCCCCTAACCGAGGTGCCCCAGGATAATTGACCACACAGGCGGTTAGCCCCAGCCGGAGGGCGGCTGGTTTCCCCGGCGCGAGGGGGGGCCAGGGCTTCCGTGCCAGGGGAAAAAGTAGAGCGGATTAGGCATGAGAAAGATCAAAGCTAAGCCCAAGACGGCGCTCAAAGAAGCAGGTGCCAGCGGCACCCGGGGACAGGTGGTCAAGTTAAGGCCCAAAGTAAAGCGCTCCTGGAGCCTCCAAGCTGCCTCCGGTTACCCAATATTGGGGCAACATCAAGCAGTTTTTGGCAGAGGCCTGGCAGGAACTGAAAAAGGTCACCTGGCCCAACCGCAAGGAGACCCTGGGAACCACGGGAGTGGTGTTGGTCCTGGTCTTCCTCATTGCCGTCTACCTGGGCCTGGTGGATTTCGGCCTCTCCCATCTGGTGCGTTTCGTGATGCACTGAACCAAGGATCCGACGTGGCTGCCAAGTGGTACATCATCCATACGTATTCCGGCTTTGAGCAGAAGGTCAAGACCGCCATCCTGGAGCGGGCCAAGGCCCGGGGCCTGGAACACCTCGTCGAGGAGGTCCTGGTGCCCACGGAAACGGTGGAGGAGATGGTCAAAGGAGAGCGCCGCCTCAGCTCCCGCAAGTTTTATCCCGGCTACGTGCTGGTGCGCCTGGAGCTGACCGATGAGTCCTGGCACCTGGTGAAGGACACCCCCAAGGTGACGGGTTTCGTGGGCAGCAAGGACGAGCCGGTGGCCATCCCCGAGGAGGACGCGGCCAAGATCATCGCCCAGATGCAGGAAGGGGTGCTGCGGCCCAAGCCCAAGATCAAGTTCGAGCAGGGGGACAAGGTGCAGGTCATCGACGGTCCCTTTGCCAATTTCACCGGAGTGGTGGACGAAGTGCGGCCGGACCGGGGCCGGGTGCGGGTGATGATCAGCGTCTTCGGGCGCCCCACCCCGGTGGAGCTGGAGTTTACGCAGTTAGAAAAGATTTAACTTTGCGCCTTGGCGCCTTGGCGAGAGAGGTCTCACGCCAAGACGCCAAGACGCAAAGGCGCTAAATAAGGAAGTAATAAATGGCGAAAAAAGTAATAGCCCAGATCAAACTGCAGATCCCCGCGGGCCAGGCCAACCCCTCGCCCCCCATCGGCCCTGCCCTGGGGCAGCACGGGGTCAACATCATGGAGTTCTGCAAGAGCTACAACGCCAAGACCGCGGGCCAGGAAGGGACCATCATCCCGGTATTGATCACCGTGTACGCCGACCGCTCCTTTACCTTCGTGACCAAGACGCCGCCGGCCGCGGTGCTCCTCAAGCAGGCGGCCCAGCTGGCCAAGGGGGCCAAGGAAACCAGCCGGGAGAAGGCGGGCCAGATCAGCAAGGGGCAGTTGGAGGAGATCGCCCGCCAGAAGATGCCGGATCTGAACACCACCAACCTGGAAGCGGCCATGCGCAGCATCGCCGGCACCGCTCGGAGCATGGGCATCGAGATCGTTGAATAACAGGGGTCAGGATCAGGGTCAGAGAAAGCTTCCTGACCCCTAACCCTGACCCCTGCATCAAAAGGGAGTGTGACACACCGATGGCCAAACATGGCAAGCGATATCGGGAGGCCGCCGCCAAGGTGGACCGCAACCACCGCTACCCCTTCGCGGAAGCGATGAATCTGGCGCTGGCAGACCGCGTCCAGCAAGTTTGACGAAACCGTGGAGACCGCGGTGGCCCTGGGAGTAAATCCCCGGCACGCGGACCAGATGGTGCGCGGCGCGGTGGTCCTGCCCCACGGGCTGGGCAAGACCGTGCGGGTCCTGGTCTTCGCCAAGGGTGAAAAGGAAAAGGAGGCCCTGGACGCCGGGGCCGATTACGTCGGGTCCGAAGACTTCATCGAGCGCATCAAGGGCGGCTGGCTGGAGTTCGACAAGGCCGTGGCCACCCCGGACCTCATGGGCGCGGTGGGGAAAATCGGCAAAATCCTGGGCCCCCGGGGCCTGATGCCCAACGTCAAGGTGGGAACCGTCACCTTTGACGTGGCCAAGGCGGTAAATGAACTCAAGGGCGGCAAGGTGGAGTTCCGGGTGGACCGGGGCGGCGTGGTGCACGCCCCCGTGGGCAAGGCCTCCTTCGGGGCCGACAAGCTTTTGACCAACCTGGCGACCCTTATGGACATCCTGGTCCGCCTGAAGCCGACCACCAGCAAGGGGACCTATCTCAAAGGCATCTATCTGTCCACCACCATGGGCCCCGGAATTCCCGTGGACGCCTCGGACGTGAAGAACCTGGTGCGGCTGCTGTAAAGGAGAACGAGGGTGCGTAAGCAAGAGAAAGCGGAGATCGTCCAGGCAATCCAGGAGAAGGTGGCCAAGTCCCGGATCGGGATTCTCTCGGATTTCAAAGGGCTGAAAGTGGAAGATATGACCAGGCTGCGGCGTCAGCTGCAGGAAGCCGGCGGGGAACTCAAGGTGGTGAAGAACACCCTGCTGACCCGGGCCGCGGCCGGAGATTCTCCCATGGCCCCTCTGATTTCCAAGTTAACCGGCCCCAATGCCCTGACCCTGGGCTACGAGGACCCGGTGGCCTTGACCAAGGTGCTCATCAAGTTTGCCCAGGAGCGCCCCATGCTGCAAATCAAGGCGGGGGTCCTGGGCGGCCAGGTCTTGAGCGCCAAAGACCTGGAGGCCCTGAGCAAGCTGCCGGCCAGGGAAGTACTGCTGGCCCAGTTGCTGGGAGTCCTGCAGGGAGTGCCCACGGCCCTGGTCACGGTGCTGAGCGGGGTCATCCGGAACCTGCTGGGCGTGCTGGTGGCGTTAAAAGATAAGAAAGCCGAATCCGAACCGGCCGGGGCGGCGCCCGCGGCCGAGCCCGCGGCCCCGGTGGAGTCTCCGGCGGAGGGCGGCGAGAACCCAGAGGCTTCCACCGAATAAGCCTGGAGCTGTGGCCGCGCTCTGTAGCCGGCGCCAGGCGCCGGCTACCAGGTGACGGTTGCATAATTCAGATAGCAAGATTCGCAGCGAATACAAGGAGGAAAAGAAATGGCCATTAACCGGGCAGAGGTAGTTGACTATCTCTCAAATATGACGGTCCTGGAACTTTCCCAGCTCATCAAAGAGCTGGAGGAAAAATTTGGAGTCTCGGCAGCGGCGCCGGCGGCGATGGCTGCGGCGATGCCTGGAGCAGCCGCGGCGGAAGCCCCGGTGGCTGAGGAAAAGACCGAGTTCGATGTGGTCCTGACCGCCTGCGGTCCCAACAAGATCCAGGTGATCAAGGAAGTGCGGGCGGTCACCAATCTGGGGCTGAAAGAGGCCAAAGAAGCGGTGGAAAACGTGCCCACCACCTTGAAAGAAGCTGTTTCCAAAGCGGAGGCCGAGGAAATCAAGAAGAGGCTGGAAGCTCAGGGAGCTACCGTCGAAGTCAAGTAGCGCCCATTCCCGGCCATCCCTTAAGGAGTGCCCATGGCCAAAGCATTATCGCCTTTAAGGCTGTATCGCAAAAATTTCGGCAAGATTGAACGGATCGTGGACATCTCTAATCTCATCGAGATGCAGAAGGAGTCCTACCGCCGTTTCTTGCAAAAAGACGTGGAACCTACGGCCCGCTTGGACTTCGGGCTCCAGGGGGTCTTTAAAAGCGTCTTTCCCATCCGGGATTTTTCCGGCGCCTGCTCCCTGGAGTTCGTGGAGTACGGGCTGGCGGACCCCAAGTACGACGTGGACGAATGCCAGCAACGTGGCATGACCTATGAAGTACCCATGAAGATTCGGGTGCGCCTGGTGGTTTACGAGGTGGGCCCGGACGCCAAGGCCCAGACTATCCGGGACATCAAGGAGCAGGAGATCTATTTCGGCACCCTGCCCCTGATGACGGAAAACGGCACCTTCATCATCAACGGCACCGAGCGGGTGGTGGTAAGTCAGCTGCACCGCTCCCCGGGGTTGTTCATCGACCACGACCGGGCCAAGATCCACTCCAGCGGCAAGATCATTTACTCGGCCCGCCTCATCCCCTTGCGGGGCTCCTGGATCGATTTTGAGTTCGACCCCAAAGACATCCTGTACGTGCGCATCGACCGGCGGCGCAAATTCCCGGCCACCATCCTCCTGAAGGCCCTGGGTTTCACCACGGAAGAGCTGCTCAACTTCTACTACAAGACGGAGCAGGTGACCCTGGAAGGCGACACCATCCTCCGCAAGTTCATCCCGGAGTTGTTGGTGGACAAGACCACTTCCGCCGACATTCCCGACCCCAAAAGCGGCGAAGTCCTGATCAAGAAGGGCAAACGCCTGACCCCGGTGCTGATCCAGAAGATGAAGCGGGCCGGGGTGACGGATATCACCGGCGTCCCCGTGGACCTGGTGGGCAAAGTGGTGGCCCACGACCTCCTGGACCCGGAAAGCGGCGATGTCCTGGCCCAATGCAACGAGGTGCTCTCCGAGGACAAGATTCAGCAACTCCAGGACCGGGGCATCAAGGAGTTGGACCTCCTCTTTATCGACGGGGTCAACGTCAGCCCCTGCCTGAGAAACACTCTGGCGGCGGACAAGATCGGCAAGGTGAAGGACGCGGTCCTGGAGATCTACCGGCGCCTCCGGCCCAGCAACCGGCCCAACGAGGAAGTGGCGATCAGCTTTTTTCAGAACCTGTTTTTCAACCCGGAGTACTATGACCTCTCGCCGGTGGGCCGCCTGAAGCTGGACTTGAAGCTCAGGGCCCCGGAGGAGCGTCTGCCTCTGACCCAGACCACCCTGGTCCCCGAGGACATCCTCCTGGCGGTCAAGGAGCTCATCACCCAGAAAGACCGGGAAGGGCCGGTGGACGACATCGACCACCTCGGCAACCGCCGGGTGCGGGCCGTGGGCGAACTCCTGGAGAACCAGTTCCGGGTGGGGCTGGTGCGCATGGAGCGGGCCATCAAGGAGCGCATGGCCATCCAGGACCTGGATACCCTGATGCCCCACGACCTCATCAACTCCAAGCCGGTGCAGGCGGTGATCAAGGAGTTTTTCGGCACCAGCCAGCTCTCCCAGTTCATGGACCAGACCAATCCGCTCTCCGAAATCACCCACAAGCGCCGGCTCAGCGCCCTGGGCCCCGGCGGACTCACCCGGGAGCGGGCCGGCTTCGAGGTGCGGGACGTGCACCCCACCCATTACGGCCGCATCTGCCCCATTGAGACCCCGGAAGGTCCCAACATCGGCCTCATCGTGTCGCTGTCCACCTTCGCCCGGGTCAACGAGCTGGGGTTCGTGGAGACCCCCTACCGGGTAGTGGCGAAAAAGACGGTGGGCGGCAAGGTGCAGACCCGGGTCACCCGGGAAGTCAGGTACCTGAGCGCTCTGGAAGAAGGGGATGCGGTCATCGCCCAGGCCAACGCTCCCCTGGACGCCAAAGGGCGATTCCTGGTGGGCAACATCGAGGCCCGGAAGGCCGGCGAATTCATCATCGCCAGCCCCGCCCAGGTGGATTACATGGACGTCTCTCCCAACCAGCTGGTGTCGGTGGCGGCGTCCCTCATTCCCTTCCTGGAGCACGATGACGCCAACCGGGCCTTGATGGGCTCCAACATGCAGCGCCAGGCGGTGCCGCTCCTGACCAGCAGCTCCCCCCTGGTGGGTACCGGCATGGAGAACGTGGTGGCCCGGGACTCCGGCGTCACCCTGGTGGCCCGCCGCAAGGGAGTGGTGGAGGACGTGGACTCCACCCGCATCGTCATCCGGGCCTCCGAGCCGGCCGCTGGCGGCGACGGCTCGCCGGTGGACATCTACAAACTGACCAAATTTCAACGCACCAACCAGAACACCTGCTTCAACCAGCGCCCCATCGTGGCCCCCGGGGATTTCGTGGAAGCGGGCCAAATCATCGCCGACGGCCCCGCCACCGCCATGGGAGAGCTGGCCCTGGGCAAGAACGTCATGGTGGCCTTCATGCCCTGGGGCGGTTACAACTTTGAGGATTCCATCCTGGTGAGCGAACGCCTCATCCGGGACGACGTCTTCACTTCCATCCACATCGAAGAATTCGAGGTCATGGCCCGAGACACCAAGCTGGGCAAAGAAGAGATCACCCGGGACATCCCCAACGTGGGTGAAGACGCCATGCGCAACCTGGACGAATCCGGCATCATCCGGCTGGGTGCCGAGGTGCGCCCCGGCGACATCCTGGTGGGCAAGATCACTCCCAAGGGCGAAACCCAGCTCACCCCGGAAGAAAAGCTCCTGCGGGCCATTTTCGGCGAAAAGGCCGGCGACGTCAAAGACACCTCCCTGCGCGTGCCTCCGGGTATCGAGGGGGTGGTCATCGACGCCCGGGTCTTTTCCCGCAAGGGCGTGGAAAAGGACGACCGCAGCCGCTCCATCGAAGACGAAGCGGTGGCCAAGCTCCAGAAAGACCAGGCCGACGAGATCGCCATCATCATCCAGAGCTACCGGGGCAAGATCAAGGAGCTGGTGGCGGGCAAAAAATTGGAAGAGAACCTGGAAGACGACCGCACCGGCAACGTCATTCTGGAAAAGGGCGTCACCGTGACCCCGGAGATGATCTCCCGCCATCCCCTGGAATTCTGGCGCCACGTCTCCTTCCAAGAAGCGGGCCTGGAGGACCAGCTGGACCAGCTGCTGGACCGCTACCAGGAGCAGCTGCACCTGGTGACCATGGTCTTCGAGGCCAAGCTGGGCCGCCTGCGCAAGGTGGACGAGCTGCCCCCCGGGGTCATCAAAAAGGTCAAGGTCTTCGTGGCCATGAAGCGGAAGCTGGCGGTGGGCGACAAGATGGCCGGCCGCCATGGCAACAAGGGCGTGGTCTCCCGCATCATGCCGGAAGAGGACATGCCTTACTTTGCCGACGGCACCCCGGTGGACATCGTGCTGAACCCCCTGGGGGTCCCCTCCCGCATGAACGTGGGCCAGGTAATGGAAACCCACCTGGGGTGGGCCTCCCATATCCTGGGCCGGCGCGTCGGCGAGATGATCGACAAATTTTACAGCCTCGATTCCCTCAAGGCGCGCCTGAAAAGGATCTTCGGCGAAGAAGGCCCCCTGGCCAAAGAATTGGACGACCTGACTTACGACGAGCTCCGCCAGATCTGGAAGAAGCACTACCAGGACGGCATTCACATGGCTTCCCCCGTGTTTGACGGGGCCACCGAACAAGAGGTGCAGGCCTGCCTGGAAGAAGCGGGACTGCCCTTCGGCGGTCAGAGCCGGCTGCGGGACGGCCGCAGCGGCGAGGAATTCGACCGGGACGTGACGGTGGGCGTGATGTACATGATGAAGCTGCACCACCTGGTGGCCGACAAGATCCATGCCCGCTCCATCGGACCATACTCCCTGGTGACCCAGCAACCCCTGGGCGGCAAGGCCCAGTTCGGCGGCCAGCGCCTGGGTGAAATGGAAGTCTGGGCCCTGGAAGCCTACGGCGCGGCTTACACCCTGCAGGAATTTCTCACCGTGAAATCCGACGACGTGGCCGGCCGCACCCGCATGTACGAAAAGATCTTCAAAGGCGAGTACGACCTGGAAGCGGGCTTGCCGGAGTCCTTCAACGTCCTGGTTCGGGAGCTCAAAAGCCTCTCCCTCAACGTGGAGCTCCTGAAAAAGGAAAAGGCCAAAGAATAGGCCGAGGAACCAAGTCTATATGGAAAAGATGCGCGAAGTTTCTTTAGAAGATCTCAACAGCCTGTTTGCCCGGCCGGAAGACCCCATCAGCATCGAGGCGGTGCGGCTGTCGTTGTCTTCCCCGGAGATGATCCACTCCTGGTCCTATGGAGAGGTGAAAAAACCGGAGACCATCAATTACCGCACCTTCAAGCCGGAGCGGGACGGGCTGTTTTGCGCCAAAATCTTCGGTCCCGCCAAGGATTACGAATGTAACTGCGGTAAATACAAGCGCATGAAGCACCGGGGCATCACCTGCGAGAAATGCGGCGTGGAGGTGATCCAAAGCAAGGTGCGGCGGGAACGCATGGGCCACATCGAGCTGGCCTGTCCGGTGGTGCACATCTGGTTTTTGAAGAGCCTGCCCAGCAAGATCGGCAACCTCCTGGACCTCACCCTCAAAGAGCTGGAAAAGATTCTCTACTTCGAGGCCTTCGTGGTGGTGGACGGCGGGGACACCGATCTGAAAAAAGGGGAACTCCTCTCGGAAGAGAAATACCGCCAGAAGCGGGAGGAATTCGGGGACCGGTTTAAGGCCGGCATGGGGGCCGAGGCCATCCGGGCGATGCTCAAGGCCGTGGACCTGGACGCCCTGTCCACGGAAGTGCGGGCCGAGATGAGCAAGACCAGCTCCGACGCCAAGCGCAAGAAGCTGGGCAAGCGCCTGAAAATTATCGATGCCTTTAGGGAGTCCGCACAAAGGCCCGAGTGGATGGTCATGGAAGTGATCCCGGTGCTGCCCCCGGACCTCAGGCCCCTGGTGCACCTGGATGGCGGCCGCTTCGCCACTTCCGACCTCAACGATCTCTACCGCCGGGTCATCAACCGCAACAACCGGTTGAAACGCCTGCTGGAGCTCAGCGCCCCGGACATCATTATCCGCAACGAAAAGCGCATGCTGCAGGAGGCGGTGGACGTCCTCTTCGAGAACGGCCGCCGGGGCCGCACCATCACCGGTCCCAACAAGCGGGCCCTGAAATCGCTGTCCGATATGCTCAAGGGCAAGCAGGGGCGCTTCCGCCAGAACCTGCTGGGCAAACGGGTGGACTACTCCGGGCGCTCGGTCATCGTCATCGGCCCGGAGCTCAAGCTCCACCAGTGCGGCCTGCCCAAGCAGATGGCCCTGGAGCTCTTCAAGCCCTTCATCTTTCACAAGCTGGTGGCCCGGGGCTACGCCACCACCATCAAGGTGGCCAAGCGCCTGGTGGACCGGGAGACCCCGGAAGTGTGGGATATCCTGGACGAAGTGGTGCGGGAGCATCCGGTGATGCTGAACCGGGCCCCCACCCTGCACCGGCTGGGCATCCAGGCCTTTGAGCCCATCCTCATCGAAGGCAAGGCCATCCAGCTCCATCCCCTGGTCTGCACCGCGTTCAACGCCGACTTCGACGGCGACCAGATGGCGGTGCACGTGCCCCTGTCCATCGAGGCCCAGATCGAGGCCCGGACCCTGATGATGTCCACCAACAATATTCTTTCTCCGGCCAACGGGGACCCCATCATCATTCCCACCCAGGACATCGTCCTGGGGCTCTATTATCTCACCCGGGAACGCCCCTTCGCCCACGGGGAGCGGGTGGCCAAGGACGGCAAGAAGCCCATGCCCTTCGCCTCCCCCGAGGAAGTGCGGGTGGCCTACGACCAGGGTCAGGCGCATCTCCAGGCCCGGGTTCCGGTGCGGATCAACGGCAAGATCTATAACACCACGGTGGGCCGCATCCTGCTGCGGGAGATCCTGCCCGAGGGCCTGCCCTTCGAACTGATCAACACCACCATGACCAAGAAGGAGATCCGCAAGCTCATCGCCCAGTCCTACCGCAAGTGCGGCATCAAGTCCACCGTCATCTTTGCGGACCAGCTGAAGAACCTGGGCTACAAGTACGCCACCCAGGCCGGGATCTCCATCTGCATGAAGGATATGGTGATTCCCCAGCGCAAGGCCGAGATCCTGGCCCAGTCCAAGGCGGAAGTGGCCATGGTGGAGGAGCAGTACCAGGAAGGTCTCATCACCGAGGGTGAAAAATACAATAAGGTGGTGGACATCTGGGCCAAGGCCACGGATGAGATCGCCTTTGAGATGATGGAGGAGATGCGCCGGGAGATAATTACGGTGGAGGAGCCGGACCCCGACCATCCCGAGGGTCCGCCCTTGGCGCACCAGGAAGAGGTGGCCTCCTTCAACCCGGTGTTCATGATGGCCGACTCCGGCGCCCGGGGCAGCAAGGACCAGATGCGGCAGCTGGCCGGCATGCGGGGCCTCATGGCCAAGCCCTCCGGTGAGATTATCGAAACCCCCATCACCGCCAACTTCCGGGAAGGCTTGACCGTGCTGCAGTACTTCATCTCTACCCACGGCGCCCGGAAAGGCCTGGCGGACACCGCGCTGAAGACCGCCAACTCCGGGTATCTCACCCGCCGCCTGGTGGACGTGGCCCAGGATGCGGTCATCACCGAGGACGACTGCGGCACCATCGACGGCATCTTTGTCACCCCCCTGGTGGAAGGCGGCGAGATCATCGAGCGGGTGGGAGACCGGGTCCTGGGGCGCGACGCCCTGGAAGACATCGTGGACCCGCACACCGGCGAAGTGCTGGTGGAGGCCAACCAGGAGATCGACGAGGACGCGGCCCGCCGCATCGAGGAAGCGGGCCTCGAGAAGGTCCAGATCCGCTCGGTGCTCACCTGCCAGACCCGGCGGGGAGTATGCGCCAGGTGCTACGGCCGGGACCTGGCCCACGGCACCTCGGTGTCCATCGGCGAGGCCATCGGCATCCTGGCGGCCCAATCCATCGGCGAGCCCGGCACCCAGCTGACCATGCGCACCTTCCATATCGGCGGCACCGCTTCCCGGCGGGCGGAACAGAGTTTGCACGTGGCCCGGGGCAAAGGCTGGGTCCGCTTCGACAACCCCAAGTTGGTGCGGGACCGCCTGGGGGAGCTGGTGAACCTGAGCCGCCAGGCCGAACTGGTCATCGTCAGCGAAAAGGGCATCGAAAGAGAACGCTACCCCCTGACTTACGGCGCCCACATCAAGGTGCAGGAAGGCCAGGAAGTGGACGCGGGCCAGGTGCTGGCCGAGTGGGACCCCTTTACCAACGCCATGCTCACGGAAGTGGGCGGCCGCATCAAGTTCGGGGACATCCTGGACAACGTCACGGTGCAGGAACGGGTGGACCCGGTGACCGGCAAGGCCAGCCGTCTCATCATCGAGAGCCGGGACCCGGAAATGCGTCCCCGCATCTCGGTGAAAGACGAATCCGGGGCCACGGCCCGCATCCCCGGGACCCCGGCCTATGCCCGCTACTTTATGCCAGTGGGCGCCATCCTCATGGTGACCGAAGGGGACGAGATCTTTCCCGGCGACGTCATCGCCAAGATCCCCCGGGAAACCACCAAGACCAAGGACATTACCGGCGGCCTGCCCCGGGTGGCGGAGCTCTTCGAAGTGCGCAAACCCAAAGAGACCGCCATTATCAGCGAGATCAGCGGCGTGATCTCCTTCGGGCGCCATATCAAGGGCAAACGCAAGATCATCGTCACCCCGGAAGTGGGTAAACCCAAGGAATACTTGATCCCCAAGGGAAAACACGTGGCGGTGCAGGAAGGCGACTACGTCCGGGCCGGCGAGCCCCTGATGGACGGCTCCGCCAACCCCCACGATATCCTGAACATCAGCGGTCTGAAAGAACTGGCCCGCTACCTGGTGGACGAAGTCCAGGACGTCTACCGCCTCCAGGGCGTCAAGATCAACGACAAGCACATCGAGGTCATCGTGCGCCAGATGCTCCGGCGCATCAAAGTGGTGGACGCTGGCGAAACCGACTTCCTCATGGGCGAGCAGGTGGAAAAGTGGGTCTTTGAGGAGAAGAACGAGGAAGCCATGGCCGCCGGCAAACGCCCGGCCACCGGTGAGCCCCTGCTCCTGGGCATCACCAAGGCCTCCCTGACCACTGAGAGCTGGATCTCCGCGGCCTCTTTCCAGGAGACCACCAAGGTGCTGGCCGACGCCGCGGTGCAGGGCAAGATCGATTTCCTGCGGGGCCTCAAGGAAAACGTCATCATGGGCCGGCTCATTCCGGCGGGCACCGGGCTCCCCCAGTACCGGGAGCTGGACATCAAATTGTCCGAGGAAGAGGAACCGGCGGAGCTGCCGGCCCCCGAATTGGTGGCGGACGAGGCGGAGCCCCCGGCCTTGCCCGAACAATAAAAGGTTGACAGATACAGGGGAAAAGGGATAAAATTTACATTTTTGCGGGGCGGCATAAAACGCCCTGGCGGAGATGGAATGCCTACGATTAGCCAGTTGATCCGGAAGGGCCGGGAGAAGCTCAAGAAGCGCACCGCTTCTCCGGCCCTGCAAAGTTGTCCCCAGAAACGGGGAGTGTGCGTCCGGGTGTATACCACCACCCCCAAGAAACCCAACTCGGCTCTGCGCAAGGTGGCCAGGGTGCGGCTCACCAACGGCATCGAGGTGACCACCTACATCCCCGGAGTGGGCCACAATCTCCAGGAGCACTCCGTGGTCCTGATCCGGGGGGGCCGGGTGAAAGATCTGCCCGGGGTGCGCTACCACGTCATCCGCGGCACCCTGGATGCCTCGGGGGTCCAGGACCGGCGGCGGGGCCGCTCCAAGTACGGGGCCAAGCGGCCTAAATAATCAGACAGTTTTCGGTTTTTCGGTTTTCGGTTTTCGGTAGCAGAATGAACCAATGAAAGACCGAAACAGTCGAGCCTCTAAAATGAAAAACCGAAAACCAAAAACGAAAAACGAAAAACGAGGACGTTATGCCCAGAAAAGGCGGAGTGGTCAAGAGACCCGTCCCCCAGGACCTGAAATTTAACGATACGCTGGTGAGCCGGTTCATCAACGGCCTGATGGAGCGGGGCAAAAAGAGCGTGGCCCAGCGCATCCTGTACAACGCCCTGGACATCATGGCCCAGCGGAGCAACGATGACCCCCTCAAGCTCTTTCACCAGGCGGTGGACAACGTCAAGCCCCTCATCGAGGTCAAGTCCCGGCGGGTGGGCGGCGCCACCTACCAGGTGCCGGTGGAAGTGCGGGCGGACCGCCGGGTCTCCCTGGCCATCCGCTGGCTCATCGGCTACGCCGCGGCCCGGGGCGAAAAATCCATGGAGGCCAAGCTGGCCGGAGAACTGCTGGACGCGGCCGCCAATCGCGGCACGACCATAAAAAAACGGGAAGATACGCATAAGATGGCCGAGGCCAACAAGGCCTTTGCTCATTATCGCTGGTAAACTAACTTGGCAAGAACAACCCCGTTAAACCGGGTGCGGAATATTGGGTTTATGGCCCACATCGACGCCGGTAAAACCACCACCACGGAGCGCATCCTGTTCTACACCGGAGTGACGCACCGCATGGGTGAGGTGCATGACGGCGAGGCCGTGATGGACTGGATGGCCCAGGAACAAGAAAGGGGCATCACCATCACGTCCGCGGCCACCACCTGCTACTGGCGGGACCATCGCATCAATATTATCGACACCCCCGGGCACGTGGACTTCACCATCGAGGTGGAGCGGTCGCTCCGCGTCCTGGATGGGGTGGTGGCGGTGTTTGACGCGGTGGGCGGGGTGGAGCCCCAATCGGAGACGGTGTGGCGTCAGGCCGACCGTTACGGGGTGCCGCGGCTGGCCTTCGTCAACAAGATGGACCGGGTGGGCGCCGATCTGCCCCGGTGCCTGCGCATGATGCGGGAGCGCCTTAAGGCCAACCCGGTGGCGGTACAGCTGCCCCTGGGAAAAGAGGATAAGTTTCGGGGGGTCATCGACTTGATCGCCATGCAGGCCTACGTCTATGATGACTCCGGTAAGGGAACCAGCTACGCCGTAGCAGAGATTCCCGCGGACTACCAGGAACTGGCCGAGGAGCAGCACGGCCTGCTGCTGGAAGCCCTGGCGGAAATCGACGAAGAGATCATGGAGCGCTACCTGGCCGATGAGCCGGTGGAGCCTTCGAGACTCAAGGCGGCCCTGCGCCGGGGCACCATCGCGGGCGAACTGGTGCCAGTGCTGTGCGGCTCCGCCTTCAAGAACAAAGGCATTCAGCCCCTTTTGGACGCAGTGGTGGAATACTTGCCCTCGCCGGTGGACGTCCCGCCGGTGCGGGGCCTGGACGCCAAGGGCAACGTGGTGGAGCGCCCGCCCTCGGACGACTCCCCTTTGAGCGCCCTGGCCTTCAAGCTCCTTTCCGACCCCTTCGTGGGCCACCTCACCTTTTTGCGGGTCTATTCCGGGGTCTTGGCCTCCGGCGCCGCGGTGCTGAATTCCACCAAGGGCGCCAAAGAACGCATCGGGCGGCTCTTGAAGATGCACGCCAACAAGCGGGAGGAGATCAGCCAGGCCTACGCCGGGGATATCGTGGCCGCGGTGGGCTTGCGCCACACCACCACCGGCGACACCCTGGCGGACGAACGGGACCCGGTGATCCTGGAGACCTTGCACATCCCGCACCCGGTCATCGACATCGCCATCGAACCCAAGACCAAGGCGGATCAGGACAAGCTAGGGCAGGCCCTGGGGAAGATCGCCGCTGAGGACCCGTCCTTCCGGGTGCACACCGACCCCGAAACCGGCCAGACCATCATCTCCGGCATGGGGGAGCTGCATCTCGAGATCATCGTGGACCGCCTCATGCGGGAGTTAAAGGTGGACGCCCGGGTGGGCAAACCCCAGGTTTCCTACCGGGAGACCATCACCGAAGAGGCCCGGGCCGAAGGCAAGTTTGTCCGGCAGACCGGCGGCCGGGGCCAGTACGGCCACGCGGTGCTGACGGTGAAGCCGCTGCCCGCCGGCGCCGGCGTTGTCTTTGAGAACAAAATCGTGGGGGGCGCCATCCCCAAGGAATTCATCCCCGCGGTGGAAAAGGGCGTCCGGGAAGCCGCGGCCACCGGCGTCCTGGGATACCCCATGGTGGACCTGGAAGTGGACCTCATCGACGGCTCCTACCACGAAGTGGACTCTTCCGAGCGCTCCTTTTTCATCGCCGGCTCCATGGGCTTCAAGGAAGCCGCCAAACGGGCCCGGCCGGTGCTGCTGGAGCCCGTCATGGGCATCGAAGTGGTGGCCCCGGAAGAATTCGTGGGCGAAGTGATGGGCGAGTTGAACGCCCGGCGGGGCCGGGTCACCGGCATGGAGAGTCGGGGCTCCACCCAGATTATCCACGGTCAGGTGCCTCTGGCCACCATGTTCGGGTACGCCACCAGCCTTAGGAGCGCCACCCAGGGCCGGGCCACCTTCACCATGCAGTTTGATCACTACGAGCCAGTCTCCGCCTCCCTGGCGGAGGATATTTTAGGCCGGCGTCAAGCCCGGGCATGACCCCTTGAGTTTAGGAGGAAATCCTAATGGCCAAGAAGAAGTTTGAGCGCAAGAAGCCGCACGTGAACGTTGGGACGATTGGGCACATCGACCACGGCAAGACCACTTTGACCGCAGCCATCACCAAGCATTTGGCCAAGAAGGGGTTGGCGCAGTACGTGCCCTTCGACCAGATCGACAAGGCGCCGGAAGAAAAAGAGCGGGGCATCACCATCGCCTTGGCCCACGTGGAGTACGAGACGGCCAAGCGCCATTACGCCCACGTGGACTGCCCGGGGCACGCCGACTACATCAAGAACATGATCACCGGGGCGGCCCAGATGGACGGGGCCATCCTGGTGGTGGGGGCGGACGACGGCCCCATGCCCCAGACCCGGGAACACATCCTGTTGGCCCGGCAGGTGGGGGTCCCCTTCATCGTGGTCTTTTTGAACAAGGTGGACCTGGTGGACGACCCGGAACTCATCGAGCTGGTGGAGCTGGAGCTCCGGGAGCTCCTCTCCAAGTATGAATTTCCCGGGGACGACATCCCCATCATCAAGGGCTCGGCCTTGAAGGCCCTGGAGGCGGACGATTTCAACGCCCCGGAAGTCAAACCCATCTTCGAGCTGATGGACGCCCTGGACAACTACATTCCGGAGCCGGTCAGGGACATCGACAAGCCCTTCCTGATGCCCATCGAGGACGTGTTCACCATCTCGCGGCCGGGGCACGGTGGTCACCGGTCGGGTGGAGCGGGGCCAGGTCAAGGTGGGCGAGGACATTGAGATCGTGGGCTTTGCCCCCACCCAGAAGACGGTGTGCACCGGGGTGGAGATGTTCCGGAAGACGTTGGACTACGGCCAGGCCGGCGACAACGTGGGCCTGCTCTTGCGGGGCATCAAGAAGGACGAAGTGGAACGGGGCCAGGTGGTGGCCAAGCCCGGGTCCATCACGCCCCATACCCGTTTCAAGTCGGAGGTCTACGTCCTCACCAAGGAGGAAGGCGGGCGGCACACCCCGTTTTTCACCGGCTACCGGCCCCAGTTCTACCTGCGCACCACCGACGTCACCGGGGTGGCCAAGCTGCCCGACGGGGTGGAGATGGTGATGCCGGGCGACAACGTGTCCATGGAAGTGACCCTGATCACCCCCGTGGCCCTGGAAGAGGGGCTGCGCTTCGCCATCCGGGAAGGCGGCCGCACCGTGGGCGCCGGGGTGGTGAGCCAGATCTTGGAATAAGGGTAAATAAATGATCACGCCAAAGATTCGCATTCGATTGCGATCTTACGATTACAAGCTGTTGGATAAATCGGTGCTGGAGATCGTGGAAACGGCGCGCTCCACCGGCGCCCGGGTGGCCGGTCCCATCCCGCTGCCCACGGAGATCAACAAGTACACGGTCTTGCGCTCCCCGCACATCGACAAGAAGTCCCGGGAGCAGTTCGAGATGCGTACCTATAAACGCCTGCTGGACATCCTGGAACCGACCCAGCAGACCATGGACGCCATCAGCAAGCTGGACCTGGCGGCCGGAGTGGATGTAGAAATAAAAGTATAGGGATCAGGGATTAGGGATCAGGGGCCAGTTTTGGTTTTGCCTGGCCCCTGGCCCCTGACCCCTGACCACTGGAGAAATAAAATGCCTGGGGGTATGATTGGCAAGAAATTGGGCATGACCCGGATCTTCGATACCGACGGCCTGGCGGTGCCGGTAACGGTCATCGAAGCCGGCCCCTGCTTCGTGGTGCAGAAAAAGACCGGCGACAAAGACGGTTATGAAGCCCTGCAAGTGGGGTTTGAGCGGCGGCCGTTGGGCAAGCTCAACAAGCCCGAAAAGGGCCACTTTGAAAAGCACGGCGCCAAAAGCGGCTTTAAATATCTCCGGGAAGTCCGGTTGGACCAGCCCGGGGAATTTACCGAGGGCCAGGAAATCACCGTGGAGCAGTTCGTCATCGGCGATAAGGTGGACGTCATCGGCACCAGCAAGGGCAAAGGCTTCGCCGGCACGGTGAAACGCTGGAACTTCCACCGGGGCCCCATGAGCCACGGCTCCATGAACCACCGGGCCCCCGGCTCCATCGGCGCCAGCGCCTATCCCTCCCGGGTCGTCAAGGGCAAGAAAATGCCGGGCCGCATGGGAAACGCCCGGGTCACCATCAAGAATCTGGAAGTGGTGGATGTGCGCCCCGAAGAGAACCTGCTGCTGGTGAAAGGGGCCATTCCCGGCCCCCGGCAGGGTCTGGTGCTCATCCAGAAGGCTTAGGTGTTACCATGCCGACAGTGGACGTCTTCAATATTCAAAAGGAAAAGGTAGGGGAGCTTGACCTCAAAGACGAGATCTTTGGGGTGGAGGTGAAGGGCCACGTGCTCCACGAAGTGGTGACCTGGCAGCTGGCCTGCCGCCGGTCCGGCACCGCCTCCACCAAGAGCAGGGGCGAAGTGAGTGGCGGCGGCCACAAACCCTGGCGCCAGAAGGGCACCGGCCGGGCCCGGGTGGGCAGCAACCGTTCCCCTTTGTGGCGGGGCGGCGGCATCATCTTCGGCCCCAAACCCCGGAGCTATGCCTATCCCTTGCCGAAGAAGGTGCGGGCCATGGCCCTGAAAATGGCGCTCTCCAGCAAACTGGCCAACGGCCAGCTGGTGGTGCTGGAGGGATATCCCCACACCACCCCCAAGACCAGGGATTTCGTGGAAGTGCTGCGAACCTTTGAGCTGTCCAAGGCTCTGTTCGTCACCCCGGAGGCCAACCGGGCCCTGATGCTTTCCGCCCGGAACCTGCCCCACGTCCAGGTGATGGAGCCGGCGGGGCTCAACGTCTACGACATCTTGAAGCATACCCATCTGGTGCTGTTGTCGCCGGCCCTTAAGGCCATTGAAGCGAGGTTGGCCAAATGAAGGCGTACCATCATCTCATCAAAGGGCCCGTCATCACGGAAAAAACCCACAGCCTGAAAGAGGCGGCCAACCAGGTGACCTTCCGGGTAGCCACCACGGCCAACAAGATCGAGATTCGCAAGGCCATCGAAGAGCTTTTCAAGGTGAAGGTCCTGGGGGTGAACACCATCCGGATGAAGGGCAAGAAGAAACGCCTGGGGAAATCTCAGGGGGTGCGGCCGGATTGGAAGAAGGCCATCGTGACCCTGGCCCCGGGGGAAAAGATCCCTGGTTTAGAAAGGTTATAAGCCAAAATTAAGAAGAGTTATTAAATTTTATAAGGAATGAGTTGAAATGGCTCTGATTTCCCGGAAGCCCACTTCTGCCGGCCGGCGGTTTCAAACCGCCTCGGATTTTGCCGAGGTTACCCGCGGCGCCCCGGAGAAGAGTCTCATCAAGACCCTGAAAAAGACGGGGGGTCGGAATAATAATGGCCGGATCACCTGCCGGCACCGGGGTGGGGGGCACAAGCGCCGCTACCGGCTCATCGACTTCAAGCGCAACAAGCTGGATGTGCCGGCCCAGGTGGCGTCCATCGAATACGACCCCAACCGCACGGTGCGCATCGCCCTCCTGCACTACGCCGACGGCGAGAAGCGCTATATCCTGGCGCCCATGGATCTGAAAGTGGGGGACCAGGTGATCTCCAGCGTCGACGCCGACATCAAACCGGGAAATTCGCTGCCCTTGCAGCAGATTCCCGCCGGCACCCTGGTGCACAACGTGGAGATGAAACCGGGCAAGGGGGGCCAACTGGCCCGGGCCGCCGGGGCTTATGCCCAACTGATGGCCAAGGAGGGCAAGAATGCCCACCTGAAGCTGCCCAGCGGCGAGGTCCGCATGGTGCCGCTGCTGTGTCGGGCCACCGTGGGCCAGCTCAGCAATGTGGAGCAGGAGAATATTTCTCTGGGCAAGGCCGGGCGCAAGCGCTGGTTAGGAAGGCGGCCCCACGTCCGGGGGGTGGCCATGAACCCGGTGGACCATCCCATGGGCGGCGGCGAAGGCAAGTCCTCCGGCGGCCGGCACCCCTGCACCCCGTGGGGCGTGCCCACCAAGGGCTACAAGACCCGCAAGCCCAAAGTAAGCGACCGTTATATCGTCAAACACCGGTCTAAGAAGTAGAGGGAGAAACCGTGGCCCGTTCACTGAAGAAGGGACCTTATGTGCAGGACAGCCTCCAGGCCAAGGTTGACAAGGCCCGGGAGACGCAGGACCGGCGGGTCATCAAGACCTGGTCCCGGCGGTCCACCATCACTCCGGATTTCATCGGAATAACCCTGGCGGTCCATAACGGCAGAAAGTTCATCCCCGTATACATCACGGAAAACATGGTGGGGCACAAGCTGGGCGAATTCTCCCCCACCCGCCACTTCGGGGGCCATGCCGGCGACCGCAAGACCAAGGTAGGTAAGAAATAGCCATGGAAATCAAGGCTAGCGCCAAATATCTGCGCATCTCCCCCCTCAAGCTGCGGCTGGTGGCCCGGACCCTGCCGGGGAAAAGAGTGGAAGACGCCCTGGCTCTGCTCCGGTTCATGCCTCAGCGGGGAGCGCGTTTCCTGCGCAAAGTGGTGATGTCCGCGGTGGCCAATGCCGAACAACGGCCCCAGATCGATGTGGATACCCTGATCGTCAAGGGCGTGCGGGTGGACGGCGGGCCCAGCCTCAAGCGGTTCCAGCCCCGGGCCATGGGCCGGGTCAACCGCATCTTGAAGCGAAGCAGCCATATCACCGTGGTCCTGGATGAAGGGCCAAAGAAGAAATGATCGGTTAAGGAGGCTTAATTGGGCCAGAAAGTTCACCCCATCGGTTTCCGCCTGGGGAGCTACCGCAAATGGGATTCCGTTTGGTTCGCCCGCAAGGGTTTCGCCTCCCTGGTTCTGGAAGACCGCAGGATTCGGGACTTCCTCAAGCAGGATAAGGAACTCAAAGGCTCCGGCATCGCCGGGCTGGACATCAAGCGGGCCGCCAATAAACTGACCATCAGGATCCATACCTCCAGACCGGGAATGGTCATCGGCCAGAAGGGCAAAAAGATCGAGGACCTGCGGCGTCGCCTGGAAAAGCTGGTGGGCCGGGAGTTGGTCATCGACGTGCACGAAGTGCGCAAACCCGAGGTCAACGCCCAACTGGTGGCGGAAAATATCGCCCAGCAGCTGGAACGCCGGGTCTCTTTCCGCCGGGCCATGAAGAAGGCGGTGGGCCAGGCCCTGAAGTTCGGGGCCAAGGGCGTCAAGATTCGCTGCAAGGGCCGCCTGGCGGGCGCCGAAATCGCCCGGCAGGAATGGTACCGGGAAGGCCGGGTGCCGCTGCACACCCTGCGGGCCTTCATCGATTACGGCTTCGCCGAGGCCAAGACCACGTACGGCATAATCGGGGTGAAGACCTGGATCTTTCACGGAGAGGTCCTGGGCGCCGAAGAGGGCATGAGCTTCTATCTGGTCACTGGGTTAACTAGCGTAAAATAGTCCCCCTTTGAAAAAGGGGGATTTAGGGGGATTTAAAATCCCCCCTGACCCCCCTTTGGGAAAGGGGGGCAGATTAAGGAAGAAGAAATGCTTAGTCCAAAACGGGTAAAATATCGCAAACAGATGAAAGGCCGCATGAGAGGCCAGGCCACCCGGGGCAACTTCATCGCCTTCGGGGACTACGGCCTGCAGGCCGAAGAGTGCGGCCGGATCACGGCCCAGCAGATCGAGGCGGCCCGTATCGCCATCACCCGCCACGTGAAACGGGGCGGCAAGGTCTGGATACGGGTCTTCCCGGACAAGCCCTTCACCAAGAAGCCGGCGGAAACCCGCATGGGCAAAGGCAAGGGCAGCCCCGAGGGTTGGGTGGCGGTGGTGCGGCCCGGCCTCATCCTCTACGAGATGGCCGGGGTGGAGCGGGAGGTGGCTCAAGAGGCCATGCGCCTGGCGGCCCACAAGCTGCCCCTGCGGACCAAGTTCGTGGAGCGGGCCAACATCGCCCCCTTATCCGAGTCGAGGTGGGCCAAGAGTCATGATGACCGAGCCGGAGCCGGCACCGCCGGCTGAGGTCGCCGAGCCGGAGGCCGGATCATGAAGGCCGCGGATCTGCGGGACCTGACGCAGGAGGAGCTGGAGGCCAAGCTGAAAGAGGTCTCGGAGGAGCTCTTCAACCTGAACTTCCAACACAGCCGGCAACAGCTGGACAACACCGCCCGGTTGGGGCAGGCCAGGAAAGACCTGGCCCGCATCCAGACGGTGCTGCGGGGCAGAGTCGGGGCGGAGTGACCTAGCGCGATGACCTAGGCGCTGGCAACTTATTGCTCCCCTCCCCTGGTGGGAGGGGCTGCGGGAGCGGGAAAGACTAATCACCCCCACCCTGACCCTCCCCCTCAAGGGGGAGGGAAATAAGCGCTGGAGCAGTCTTATAAAGTCGATCCCGGATTAGCGGGAGGGGTTGGGAAGTATATGGACAAGCAACGCGGCGTGCGCAAGACCCAGATAGGGGTCGTGGTCAGCGACAAGATGGACAAGACCGTGGTGGTGGAAGTGAAGCGCCTGGTGGCCCACCCCATTTATCATAAGATCATCCGGCGCCGGGCCAAGATCAAGGCCCACGACGCCGCCAACACCTGCCAGGTGGGCGACAAGGTGTTGCTGGAAGAGACCCGCCCCTTAAGCCGGGACAAGCACTGGCGGGTAAAGCAGATTCTGGAGAAGGCCCAGTAAAGGCCGCCTGAGGATAGAATCATGATCCAAGTTCATACTCAAATGACCGTGGCGGACAACTCTGGCGCCAAGAAGGTCTTCTGTATCAGGGTCCTGGGCGGCACCAGACGTCGCTACGCCCGGGTGGGAGACATCATCGTGGTGGCGGTGAAAGAGGCCCTGCCCCATGCCAAGGTGAAAAAGGGCGACGTGATGCGGGCCGTGGTGGTGCGCACCGTCAAGGAGACCCGGCGCCCCGACGGCTCTTACATCAAGTTCGATGACAACTCCGCGGTGCTGATCAACCCCGCGGGCGACCCCATCGGCACCCGCATCTTCGGGCCCGTGGCCCGGGAACTGCGGGCCAAGCGCTTCATGAAGATCATCTCCCTGGCCCCGGAGGTGCTCTAAGATGGCCAAGGCGAAAAAGAAAGAACCCGTCAGGATCCGCCTGAAAAAGAACGACCTGGTGGAGGTCACCACGGGCAAAGAGCAGGGCAAAACCGGCAAGATCCTGAAGGTCTTCCGGGAAAAGAACCAGGTGCTGGTGGAAAAGATCAATATGATCAAGCGCCACACCCGGCCCAGCCCCACCTCCGGCCAGGGAGGCATCGTGGAGAAGGAGGCGGCACTAAACGTCTCCAAGGTGAAGCTCATCTGTCCCAAGTGCGCCACCGCCACCCGCTTTCGCCTGACCGTGACCGGGGAAGGCAAAAAGGTCCGGGTGTGTCTGAAATGCAAGGAACTGATTGATGGCTGAGAAAAAGTCTGAAAAAGGCAAATCCAAGGCCAAGGCAAGGCCGCGAGCCCAAGGCCGAGGCCAAGAAGGGTAAAGCCACGGAGGCCAAGGCGGCCAAGGCGGCCAAGGCGGCCGAGGCCAAGGCCGGAGCGCCAGGCTGAACCCACGGCGCCCTAAGCGCCGCCCCGCCTCTGGGAATATTACCGCTCCGAGTGCGTGCCCCAGATGATGCAGGAGTTCCGCTACAAGAGCCCCATGCAGGTGCCGAGGCTGGAGAAGGTCGTCATCAACCTGGGCCTGGGCGAAGCCATCCAGAACATCAAGCTGCTGGAGTCGGCCGCCACCGAGCTTTCCACCATCACCGGGCAGAAAGCGGTGGTGACCCGGGCCAAGAAATCCATCGCGGCCTTCAAGCTGCGGGAAGGCATGCCCATCGGCTGCATGGTGACCCTGCGCCGCACCCGCATGTACGATTTCTTTGACAAGCTGGTCAACGTGGTGCTGCCCCGGGTGCGGGACTTCCGGGGCGTCTCGGAGCGGGCCTTCGACGGCCGGGGCAACTACACCCTGGGCATCCGGGAGCAGATCATTTTTCCGGAAATCGACTACGACAAGATCGACAAGGTCAAGGGCATGAATATTACCATCGTGACCACCGCCCCCACCGACGAGGAGGGGAAATACTTATTGCGCATGTTGGGATTACCCTTCAGGAAATAAGAATTGTAGGGGTGAGGTAACCCCGCCCCTACGGAGAAAGGCATGGCCAAAAAATCATTGATTGCCAAGGCAAAGCGCGACCCCAAGTTTGGCGTGCAGAATTACAACCGCTGTCCGTTGTGCGGCCGGCCCCGGGCCTTCCTGCGGCGGTTCGGTATCTGCCGCATCTGTTTTCGCAGCATGGCCCTCAAGGGAGAGATCCCTGGGGTAACCAAATCCAGCTGGTAGGCCAAAGATGAGCATGACCGATCCCATCGCCGACATGTTGACCCGGATTCGCAACGCCGGGGGCGCCCGTTTCGATAAAGTGGATATCCCGGCCTCCCGCATGAAGATCAGCCTGGCCAAGATCCTCAAGGAAGAGGGCTTCATCAAGAATTACAAGGTGATCAAAGACAGCCGCCAGGGGATCCTCCGGGTCTATCTCAAATACAACGACCAGCAGCAGCCACTCATCCAGGGCCTGCGCCGGGTCAGCAAGCCCGGGCGCCGGGTCTATGCGGGCCATGCCGAGCTTCCCAAAGTCCAGGGCGGCCTGGGGGTGGCGGTCATCTCCACCTCCCAGGGGGTGGTCACCGACCGCCAGGCCCGCAAACTCACCGTGGGCGGCGAAGTGCTGTGTGAGATCTGGTAAGGGTTGAGAATATGAGCCGCATCGGTAAAAAGCCTGTGCCTTTGCCCAAAGGGGTGAAGGTCAAGTTGGAAGACGGCAAGCTGAAGGTCACCGGACCCCAGGGCACGCTTAGCCAGCTCATGCCCCCCCGGGTCAACATCAACATCGGGGAAAAGGAGATCCGGGTGGAGCCCGTCGACGACAGCCGCCTGACCAGGTCCTATTGGGGGCTGGCCCGCACCTTGACGGCCAACATGGTCACCGGGGTGAGCGACGGTTTCATCCGGGTGCTGGAGCTGGTGGGCACCGGCTACAAGGTGGAGAGCCGGGGAGAAACCCTGGTCTTCAGCGTGGGCTACTCGGTGCCGGTGGAGTTTCCCCTGCCCCGGGGGATCACCGCCAAAGTGGAGAAGGCCAACCGCATTGAACTGAAGGGGGCCGACAAAGAGCAGCTGGGCCAGACGGTGGCAGTCATCCGGCAGCTGCGGCCACCGGACCCATATAAAGGCAAGGGCATCAAGTATGCGGGCGAAGTGATCCGGCGCAAGGTAGGCAAGGCCGGCGGCCGCTAAAGGAGAGTGAGGAGATGAACCGCAGACTGGCGGCGCGCCTGAAACGACAGCAACGCATCAGGAAAAAGATCAGCGGCAGCCCGGAGCGCCCCCGCCTTTCGGTCTTCCGCAGCGCCAAGCATATCTACGCGCAGATCATCGACGACGGCCAGGGTCAGACCATGGTGGCGGCCTCCACCCTGAGCAACGAGATCCGGCAGAAACTCTCCGGCTTGAAGAAAGCCGATGCCGCCCGTTTGGTGGGGAAGCTCCTGGCGGCCAAGGCCAAAGAAAAGGGCATCGTCAGAGTGGTCTTCGACCGTAACGGTTTTCTATATCATGGCCGGGTGAAAGCTGTGGCCGAAAGCTGCCGGGAACACGGCCTGGAATTTTAGGGGAGGCAAATTTGTTCGAGCCAGTGGCATCGGAATTTACCGATAAAGTTGTGAGCATCGCCCGCGTCGCCAAGGTGGTCAAAGGTGGCCGTCGCTTCCGCTTCAGCGCCATTGTGGTGGTGGGTGACGGCCAGGGCAAGGTGGGCGCCGGATTGGGCAAAGCCCACGAAGTGCCGGAGGCCATTCGCAAGGCCGTGGAGCAGGCCAAGAAGTCCATGATCCAAGTGCCCATCTTAAACAACACCATTCCCTACGCGGTGTTGGGCCAGTTCGGCTCCGGCAAGGTGCTGCTCAAACCCGCCTCCGAGGGCACCGGGGTCATCGCCGGCGGCCCGGTGCGGGCCGTGGTGGAAGTGGCGGGCATCAAGAACGTCCTCACCAAGTGCCTGGGGTCCCACAACCCCCACAACGCGGTGAAGGCCACCATGGTGGCCCTGAAGATGCTGGCCTCCCCGGAGGAGGTGGCCAAACGGCGCAACCGGCCCCTGGCGGAGATACTGGGGTAGAAATTAGCGTCTTGGCGCCTTGGCGTGAGACATTTCCTCGCCAAGACGCCAAGGCGCCAAGATAGAGGATTAACTATGTTTCTCGAGATAACCCTGAAAAAGAGTCCCATCGGCCGGCCGCCGCAGCACCGGTTGACCTTGAAGACCCTGGGACTGACCCGCGTCCATAAGACCGTGCGCCACCGGGAGACCCCGGCCATTGCCGGCATGGTGCGCCAGGTGAGCCACCTGGTGGAAGTGCGGCAGGTCCCGGAAGGAGACTAATGATGCGACTTTCTGAGCTTTCCCCTGCGCCGGGGTCCAAACATAAGAAAAAACGGGTGGGCCGGGGACCGGGCTCGGGTTGGGGCAAGACCGCAGGCCGGGGAGCCAAAGGCCAGAATTCCCGGGCCGGGGGCGGCACCAAACCAGGGTTCGAAGGCGGCCAGATGCCCTTGACCCGGCGGATCCCCAAGCGCGGCTTTACCAATATCTTCCGGAAGCCCTGGGCCATCGTCAACCTCAGGGACCTCATCCGGTTTGCTGCGGACAGCGTGGTGGACGCCCAGACCCTGAAAGAGGCGGGCCTGATTAAGCAAAAGTCCCAACGGATCAAGCTCCTGGCCCAGGGGGAAGTGACGGTGGCCCTGACGGTCAAGGTACAGGCAGTCAGCTCCCAGGCCCGGACCCGCGTTGAGGCGGCGGGCGGGAAGGTTGAAGTAGTTTAAGTTCAGCAAACCTTGACTCCAACGAACATTCATGAACTAGGTCACAATGAAGTATGAAATAGGCATGACTGGTGGGGCGGCCGTCCCTGGCCGCCCAAAATTGGGCGGGCACGGAGGCCCGCCCCACCGACTTACTAAAAGGTCACTCAAGAATGCCGGGCTATTTTCATATTAAAGTGATTACGGAGATCATTTAGTGTCCGCCTTTTCCAGCATCGCCAAGATTCCCGAGCTGAAGAAGCGCATCTTCTTCACGCTGATGATGTTGGCGGTTTACCGCCTGGGCTGCCAGGTTCCCACTCCTGGCATTGACCCCGAAGCCCTCATGGCCTTCTTTGCGCGCCAGCGGGGCACCATCTTCGGCCTGTTCGACATGTTTTCCGGGGGCGCCCTGGAAAGGTTGAGCGTCTTTGCCCTGGGGATCATGCCCTACATCAGCGCCGCCATCATCATCGAGCTCCTCAAGGTGGTGATCCCGGGCCTGGAGAAGCTTTATAAAGAAGGGGAAGCCGGACAGAAAAAGATCAAGCAGTACACCCGCTACGGCACCTGTGTCATCGCGGCCATCCAGGGATTGGGCATCGCGGTGGGCCTGGAGTCCATGACCGGCGGGGGCGGGCACATGCCGGTGGTCCTGCACCCCGGCTGGGCCTTTCGCCTGATGACGGTGCTCACCTTGACCAGCGGCACCGCCTTCATCATGTGGCTGGGCGAGATGATCACCGAGCGGGGCATCGGCAACGGCATCTCCCTCATCATCTTCGCCGGCATCGTGGCCCGGCTGCCTTCCGCCATCATCAAGACCGTCGATCTCATGAAGACCGGGGAAATCATGCCGCTCCTCATGGTGCTCGTGATCATCGCCATGGTCGTGGTGGTGGGCGTCATCGTCTTCGTGGAGCGGGGCCAGCGCCGTATCCAGGTGCAATACGCCCGGCGGGTGGTGGGCCGCCGCATGTACGGCGGGCAGTCCACCCATCTGCCCCTGAAGGTGAACACCGCGGGGGTCATCCCGCCCATCTTCGCCTCCTCGCTCCTGATGTTTCCGGCCACCATCGCCGGCTTCATCCATAACGAATGGGTGAAGTGGGCCGCGGAGTCCATCTCTCCGGGCGGTTGGGGCCATGAGATGCTGTACGTAGGCCTGATTGTCTTTTTCTGCTATTTTTACACCGCGGTGACCTTCAACCCGGTGGACGTGGCCGACAACTTGAAGAAATGGGGGGGGTACGTGCCGGGGCTGAGGCCGGGCAAGCCCACCTCCGAGTATATCGACCGGATCCTGACTCGCATCACCCTGGGGGGGGCCATTTACGTCTCCGCGGTTTGCGTGCTGCCCTCTTTTATGATTCAGAAGTTCAACGTTCCTTTTTATTTCGGTGGTACAGCCCTGCTGATCGTGGTCGGGGTAGCCATGGACACCATGAGCCAGATCGAATCGCATCTGCTCACCCGCCATTACGAGGGTTTCATGAAAAAACGCATGAGCCGGGTACGGCGCTGACGAAGGAGGAAAAAATGAATCTGATCCTGTTGGGGGGCCCGGGCGCGGGCAAAGGCACCCAGGCCAAAAAACTCATCGACAAATTCCAGATCCCGCAGATTTCCACCGGCGATATTTTGCGCGCCGCGGTCAAAGAAGGCACCGAAATGGGCCGCAAAGCCAAGGAATATATGAATGCCGGCAAACTGGTGCCCGACGAGGTGGTCATCGGCATCATCAAGGACCGCCTGGCGCAGCCGGACTGCAAGAAGGGCTTCATCCTGGACGGCTTTCCCCGCACCGTGCCCCAGGCCGTGGCCCTGGATAAGGTCCTAACGGGCCTGGGCTCCAAGATCGACCACGTGGTCAGCATCGACGTGGACGAAGAGGCGCTGGTGGTGCGCCTCACCGGCCGGCGGACCTGCAAAAACGCGGCTTGCGGCCAGATGTTCCACATCAAGTTCACCCCGCCCAAGAAAGCCGGGGTGTGCGACAAGTGCGGCGGCGAACTCTACCAGCGGGACGACGACAACGAAACCACGGTGCGCTCGCGGCTGGCCACTTACAACCAGGCCACCAAGCCTCTCATCGACTATTACACCGCCAAGGGCCTGGTGCGGCCCATCAAGGGTGAGGGCGGCATCGACGACATCTTCAACAAGATCGTGGGCATTTTGACTGCAGGAGGCGGCTGCAGCTGCGGGTGCAAACACTAAAGCGGCTAGATGATTCTGTTGAAATCCCTCCAGGAGATCGCCAAGATGGAGGTGGCCAACCGTATCGTGGCCGAGATCCTGGAGGGCGTTAAAGAAAGGGTCCAGCCGGGGGTAGAGACCCGGGAACTGGACGAGTTGGCGGAAGAGCTGTGCCGGCGGCGCCGGGTGGAGCCGGCCTTCAAGGGCTACCGGGGCTATCCCCGCTCCATCTGCATCTCGGTGAACGACGAGATCGTGCATGGCATCCCCGGCCCCCGCAAGCTTAAAGTCGGGGACCTGGTGAGCCTGGACTTCGGCGTCAAGTGCGACGGCTTTTACGGGGACGCGGCCGTCACCCTGGCGGTGGGGGAAGTGGACCCCAAGGCCCGGGCCTTGATGGAGGCCACCGAGGCGTCCCTGTACGCCGGCATCAATCAGGTCAAGGCGGGAAATCGCCTCACCGACATCTCCCACGCGGTGCAGACCGTGGTGGAGGGCGCCGGGTTCGCGGTGATCCGGGAGTTCGTAGGGCACGGCATCGGCCGGTCGCTGCACGAGGACCCCCAGATCCCCAACTTCGGCCCGCCGGGTCGGGGCCCGGTGCTGCAGCCGGGCATGACCCTGGCCATCGAACCCATGACCGCCGCCGGGGCGTGGAAGGTAAAGATCTTGAACGACGGCTGGACCGCGGTCACCCAGGACGGGTCGCTGGCAGCCCACTTCGAGCACACCGTGGCCCTGACGGAGAATGGGGTGTTGATCCTGAGCCGGTTGTAGAAGCACCTGACGGCAGCTGGTTTTAATGCGAGATAGCCGTCAAATGCAAAGAATTTCATTGTAGGGGCGCACCGAGGTGTGCGCCCTCTGAAGGGCGGACACGCAGGTCCGCTCCTACAAAAAACCCGATATTGAGGCGATCTGATATAAACAGGGCTCAGGCTGACCACCCGGCATTGTAAGTCCCCCTTTCTTAAAGGGGGATTTAGGGGGATTTTTAAAATCCCCCCTGCCCCCCTTTAGAAAAGGGGGGTAAAGGAACCTGGATTACCTGAGGCCATATGGCCACATTGCCTGGTACCATAGGGTTGCAGCAGGCAACGCCTTGATTTTGTACTGTTTGTGGATTATTATAGAGTAACCTGTTGAAATAATTATAAAGACACGGTAAATGCCCAAAGAAGACGCCATTGAAGTAGAAGGGACGGTAGTGGAGCCACTGCCTAATGCCATGTTTCGGGTGGAACTGCCCAACGGGCACCGGGTGCTGGCCCATATCTCCGGGAAGATGCGGATGCACTACATCAAGATCCTGCCGGGAGATAAGGTGATTGTGGAACTATCCCCCTACGACTTGAGCCGTGGGCGCATCGTTTACCGCGTCAGATAGGAACCGGTTATGAAAGTCAGGCCGTCGGTAAAACGGATGTGCGCCAAGTGCAAGATCATTCGCCGCAAACGGGTGGTGCGGGTGATCTGCGAGAATCCCAAGCACAAGCAGCGCCAGGGTTAAAAGGGAGGAAAGGAGTTGGCCAGAATCGCCGGGATCGATTTACCCCGTAACAAGAGGATCGAGATCGCCCTTACCTATATCTTCGGTATCGGCCGCACCACCGCCACTCGGGTACTCAAGGAAGCCGCAGTGGACCCTGGCACCAATACCTCGAATCTGACCGATACGGAAATCACCAGCATCCGCCAGGTGATCGAACACACCTGCAAGGTGGAAGGGGACCTGAGGCGGGAAGTCTCCATGAACATCAAACGCCTGATGGACCTGGGATGCTATCGCGGCCTCAGGCATCGGCGCAGCCTGCCGGTGCGGGGCCAGCGCACCCACACCAACGCCCGCACCCGCAAGGGCCCGCGCCGCAGCGTGGTGGGCAAGCGGAAGAAGGCATAAGGAGTCGTGATGGCCAAGCAGGCACGCAGCAAGAAGAAGAAGGAACGCAAAAATATTCCCGTGGGGGTGGCGCACATCAAGGCCACCTTCAACAATACCCTGGTGACCATCACCGATCCGGCGGGCAATGTGATCTCGTGGTCCTCCGCCGGGGTGCAGGGCTTCAAGGGGTCCCGGAAGGGCACGCCCTTCGCGGCTCAGCTGGCGGCCCAGGACGCGGCCAAAAAGGCCATGGAGCACGGCATGCGCACCGTGGACGTCATGGTCAAAGGCCCGGGCTCCGGCCGGGAAGCGGCCCTCAGGGCCTTGCAGGCCGCGGGACTCAGCGTCAATCTGATCCGGGATGTCAGCCCCATACCTCACAACGGCTGTCGGCCGCCCAAGCGGCGTAGGGTGTAAGGAAAAGGAGATTTCAATTGGCCAGATATTTGGGAGCGTCTTGCCGGCTCTGCCGCCGGGAAGGAATGCAACTCTATCTCAAAGGAGACCGCTGTTACACGGATAAATGCGCCATCGAACGGCGCCATTACCCGCCGGGACAGCATGGCCAGAGGCGGAGCAAACTATCCGACTACGGCACCCAGCTCCGGGAGAAGCAGAAAGTCAAACGCATTTACGGCGTGTTGGAGAAGCAGTTCCGGGGATACTTCGAAAAGGCCGAACGGCAGAGGGGGGTTACCGGCACCAACCTCTTGGTCTTACTGGAGCGGCGTCTGGACAACATCGTTTACCGTTTGGGGTTCGCCAACTCCCGGTCCCAGGCCCGGCAGCTGGTGCGCCATAATCTGATCATGGTCAACGGGGCCAAGGTGAATCTCCCTTCCTTCCTGGTCAGGGCGGGAGACATGGTCCAGGCCACGGAGAAAGGCCGCAAACTGCCAATGGTTCTGGATGCCATGGAGGCGGTGGCCCGGCGCGGCACGCCTGCCTGGCTGGAGTTCAACAAAGACGAGGCTAAGGGCCGGGTAATTATGTTCCCTGAACGGGAAGATATCACCATGCCTATTCAAGAACATTTCATCGTGGAGCTGTATTCCAAATAGATTCATGATCCTTTGTGGCCCGGAGGCGGACGCCTTCTTGCGGCGGAGCCGGTGCCGCGGCCGGGAGGCCGGCCCCCGGGGCCATTAGACCAAAGCAGTTTCCTGAGGAGCCATGATCCACAAAAACTGGACCGAGTTAATCAAGCCCAAACGGCTGGAAGTAGATAGTGAAACCCACAACCGTTTCTACGGGAAATTTGTCTGCGAGCCCCTGGAACGTGGTTTCGGCACCACCCTGGGGAATGCCCTGCGGCGGGTTTTGCTTTCGTCCCTAAGGGGATCGGCCATCACCGCGGTCCGCATCAAGGATGTCTTTCACGAATTTTCGGCCATCCCCGGGGTGCTGGAGGATGTCACCGAGATCCTCCTGAACCTGAAGCAGGTGCGCCTCAAGATGGCCACCGACGGGGTGAGGATCCTGCAGCTGGAAGCCACGGGGGCCGGGGAAGTCAAGGCTGGTGATATTCAAACGGAAGGCCTGGTGGAAATCCTGAACCCAGACCACCACATCGCCACCCTGGCCGCGGACGGCCAGCTGGTCCTGGAGGTGACGGTGAAGACCGGCAAGGGTTTTGTCCCGGCGGAAGCCAACAAGGACGAAGACCAGCCCATCGGCTACATCCCCCTGGACTCCACCTTTTCCCCCATCCGTAAGGTCAACTACGTGGTGACCCAGGCCCGGGTAGGCCAGCGCACCGACTACGACAAACTGACCCTGGAAGTCTGGACCGACGGCAGCATCACCCCGGAGAACGCCGTGGGCTACGCCGCCAAGATCCTCAAAGAGCACCTCGCCATGTTCATCAACTTCGAAGAGGAGCCTACGGGGCTGGAGGAGAAGCCGTCGGAAGAGACCCCGGCCTTCAACGAGAACCTCTATCGCAGCGTCAATGAACTGGAGCTCTCGGTGCGGGCGGCCAACTGCTTGCGCAACGCCAACATCCGCTATATCGGGGAGTTGGTCCAGAAGACCGAGCAGGAGATGCTCAAGACCAAAAACTTCGGCCGCAAGTCCCTGAACGAGATCAAAGAGATCCTGCAGGAGATGGGGCTGCACCTGGGGATGAAGCTGGATAACTTCGTAGCCCCGGATCAGATGCCGGAAAGGAAGGAAGAAGTCGCATGAGGCACTTGAAAGCCGGCCGGCGCCTGTCCCGCACCACGGAACACCGCCAGGCCATGCTGCGTAATCTGGTGACCGCTCTCTTAGAGCAAGAGCGGGTGGAGACGACCCGGGCCAAGGCCAAAGAGGCCCGCCAGTGGGCCGAAAAGATCATCACCCTGGCCAAACGGGGCGACCTGCACGCCCGGCGCCTGACCCTGGCCGTGATCCGGTCCAAGAAGGTGGTGGCCAAGCTCTTTTCCGAATTGAAAGAGCGTTACCAGGACCGCCCCGGCGGCTACACCCGGATCATCCCCCTGGGGGTGCGTCTGGGCGACGGCGCTCCCATGTCCATCCTGGAGTTGGTGGACCGCCCGGAGAAGCTGCCCAAGACCAAGAAGAAGAAGGCGGCGGCCAGCTAACCCATTCCAGCCGCTGCCAGCAAAACAGGGGCCCTAAGGCCCCTGTTTTTTATTGAATTGCCTTAAGGCAATTTCCCCGACGATTCCTGCCTCCCACCGAATTTACCGCTGCCGGACCGCGGTTTAACCCGGCCACCCCGGTTTTTAGACTATATAATTACATAACTAATTAATTATCCTAATAAATTTTTCATTATCTTCAAGTCCGGGAAAAAAAGGTTTGACATCCAGTTATCTATATATTAACGTGCCCGAAACTGAATAGGTAAAAGTGCCTAATTGGGTATAGGTAAAACTGCCTATTAAGCGGCTCTTTGTCATGATTGAGTACGCCGGCAGATTGTCCGGAACTAATGGTGATTCTTAGTTCCCTTCCGGATTGTCCCATAACAAAGGAGGTTCTGGATGGCGAATCGGATAATTTGGACCGCGCTAATCACCCTGGCGTTAACCTTATCACCCGGCCTGGCGCAAGCAGTTCCCACGAAGGGCGTAAAGAAGAAATCCACCTCCAAGTCCCAAGCCAAGGTCGTCAAGAAAAGCAAATCAAGCAAGAACTCGAGAAATAGCGGCAAGCGTTCATCCCGGCGGAGTTATGCAGAAGAGGGGAGCTCCCCGGCTCCTTACCAGGCTGGCGTCGCGGAAACCCCGCCCCTGATGAAAGTAGTCCCCCAGCGGGATGGCAAGTTCCTGCTGGAGCCCATGGGGCCCAAAAAGAGCCCCACCCCGCTGACCAAGCCCTCTTCCAAGCCGGAGGTGGGAAGCAATCGGGTTTCCTCGGCTGAACCCCGATACAACCGGTTCGAACCCTGGAACTTTTCGGAACTCATTCTGACCCAGGCCAAATACTACCGGGATACCCCTTATGCCCGGGGCGGTTCCCTGGAGCGGGGCTACGCCACCGACTGCTCGGGCTTCGTCCAGTTTATCTATCACGGTTTCAAGATCGACCTGCCCCGTTCCAGCGCCGAACAGGCCCAGGTGGGGAAGGTCGTCACCTGCGCAATGGATTTCTCCAAACTGCTTCCTGGGGATCTACTCTTCTTCCGCCGGGGCGGCCGGTCTGTGGGACATGCCGGCATCTATCTGGGGGAAGGCAAGATGATCCACGCCTCCAACCACCGGAATGGGGTGACCATCACTGACTTGCGCCAGCCCTACTATGAAGGGACCTTCGTGGTGGCCAAGCGCGTCTTTGAGGTGAAGTACCCCAACTGAGCGTCTTGCGGGCGGTTCCTTCTCAGCCCGTCGCAAAGTGCTGCCATCTCCTGGTTGAATGTTGAATTGAACCAGGTCTCCTCGCCAGGTCGAGAGGTGTCTGGTCGAGGTTAAGGTTTGTCCAGCCGGAGCCGAGATTTTCCCCCTGGCGGCAGGTGGCCGCCCTCCGGCGGCTCAACTCCGTAGCCACAGCCACCCTTCGGTCCTGGGCGGCAGGTGGCCGCCCTCCCGACGGCGCCGCCCGCGGCGGACTAACCCTTCTTTCCAAATCAAGCATCGCCCGTAGGGGCACGCCGCCCCGGCCCTGGAGGTGGGATCACGTGACTTTTAGGCGCCGGACCAACCATTTATTTATGCTTGAAAAAATTGGTAATCTGTGAAACGATGCATAATTAGTAAACTTTTTTAAATACTTAACCGGACCCTCAAAGGTATCTTGCTGCCGGTCTCGTGAAGCGGACAAGAAGGCGCGATGGTGCTGCTCCAACCTCCCGGGGTGTTCTTGCCTTAAAGTAGATTGGGGTCTCGGCCACCCTCCTTTTCCACTGCATGGCAATCGCCTCGGTGGTTTGGCCTTCCCTGTTGGGCGCCGTTGAGGCGCCGGATTCACCGTCATTTACCAGGACAAGCTTTCTTAATCAGTCAGGGAGTGGCACTGCCGCCCTTTCCCTGGTTGAGGAACGCCGTCCTGGCGGCGCATGGCTGATGATGGCAGATGGCTGGAAAATCGACGATGCAAAAGCCTTCTGAAAAAGTCAAGGATGCCATCCTTCCCATGGGGCCGAAGCCGGCCGGGGCTCGCCGCTTGAGAGACCGCCGGGATGCCCAGCGCCAGGAGCTTTTCGCTCTGCTGGAGGAAATCCCGGCCTTTGTCTGTCTGAAGTCCCCCGATTACTTAATCCGCTTCGCCAACCGCGCCTTCAAGGAGATTTTCGGGGACCCGGCGGGGAAACGGTGCTTTGAAGTGGTTTACGGCCGAACCACGCCCTGCGATGAGTGTCCTTCCTTTCTGGTCTTGAAGACCAGGGCTCCCCAAAAGTTCGAGTGGACCGGGCCCGACCGGGCCCGCACCTACCAGGTCCATAATTCCCTGTTTATCGACGTGGACGGCGCCCCCCTGGTGATGACCCTGGGGATCGACGTCACCGAACGCCGGCGGATTGAGGACGACCTGCGACAGAGCGAAGAGAAATACCGCCAGCTGGTGAACACCATACACGCAGTGGTTTTTAAGGGATACGCCGACTGGAGCATCGATTTCTTCGACGACAAAGTGGAGGAACTGACGGGATATGCCAAGGAGGACTTCGATGCCCGGAAACTCAATTGGGGTGATCTCATCCTCAAAGAAGACCTGGCGGAGGCCAAGAAAATATTTCTGACGTCATTAAAGGGGGATAGGACCTACGTTAGGGAATACCGCATCAGAAGCAAGGAAGGCCGAATTATTTGGATCCAGGCCCGGGGACAGATCTTCTGCGGGAAAGACGGCAAGGTCGATCACGTGAGCGGCGTCCTGTTTGACATTACCGAGCGCCAGCAGGCCGAAGAAAATCTCCGGGAATCGGAGAAAAACCTGCGTTACTTCGCCTCCCAGCTCTTGAGCGCCCAGGAAAAGGAGCGAAAACGGATCTCCCGGGAGCTGCACGATGAGCTGGGGCAGGCGCTTTTGTTCTTGAAGCTCCAGCTCAAGGTCATGCAGCAGAGGCTAAGCAAAGGCCGGGGGCTGGCCCCGGAAGATTGGCGGGAGTTGCTCTCCCACGTTGATGTCATGGTGGACGACGTGCGGCGCCTGTCCCGAGACTTGAGCCCCGCGATCCTGGAGGACCTGGGCCTGTCCGCGGCCCTGCGGCGCCTGGTGCGCGAATTCAATAAGCTTTACAGTCTGGGGCAGTGCCGCGCCGAGATGGATGAAATCGACGATTTGTTCGGATCCGAGGCGCAAATCAATATCTTCCGGATTTTTCAGGAATCTCTCACCAATATCGCCAAGTACTCCCAAGCCACCCGGGTGACCGCGCTGGTGCAAAGAAAGGGAAAGCACGTTTCCTTTCTGGTGGCAGATAACGGCCTGGGTTTTAATGTGAGCCGGGTTCTGGGCCGGGAGGGCGACAGCCAGGGATTGGGCCTGGCCGCCATCGAGGAACGGGTGCGCCTGCTGGGAGGCGCCGTGGATATCCAGAGCCAGGAGGGCGCCGGCACCAGGATTTCCTTCACCATTCCCCTGGGCAAGGAGGCTGGCTGACCTATCAGGTTGTTGAAAAATTATCCAACGCTTTAAATTGCCATTCTGAGCGAAGCTAATAATCTCGTATTTCGACTTCTTCACGCCCAGGGCAACAAACCCTTTTTAGCACTCAGCTCCCATCAGTTTTGCTTCTTCTCCAAAAAGAAAGCCTTCCGCCAAAGGTCGTTGCCGGACAGGGCGTGCAGGGTTACCGCGCCCACGTGGATCCCCAGGAAGATGGGGATGAGCCACAGGCCGGCTTCATGCAGTTCCTTGATAAAATGCAGCGCCCCCCCGGCCTTGCGTCCCGGCTCCAGAAAGAAGAACATCAAGGTGCCGGTGAACGCCATCCAGGAGAAGACCGCCAGGCCGAAGGTCTGCACCAATCCGGCCAGGCCCTGGTGGGTGGGACGGTCCGGCAGTCTTAGCCGCAGCAAGTTGACGATATCTTCCAAAACCCTTAACACCCTTTCCCGGGTGTAGGGCACCCACTGGCGGAACTGAACCTCCCGGGAGCCGTAAAAGCCGAGCCAGATGCGGAAGAACACGAAAAAGGCCAGGCTGATCCCCAGCCATTTGTGGGTGCTGAATCCCAAATGGGAGGCCCTTTTATAGTCGCCGGCCCACAGGCCCGTGAGGTAGGCCAGGATCCCGAAGATGGTCAGTCCCAGGTGGATGAGCCGGGTGAGGTCGTCTAAGTCGCTTTTCTCCGAGTAGTTTGGCTGCGGGGCCATGTGGAAAGGTCCTCTCTTTTAGGGGCAGGCGAGCAGGCAGTAGCCGCCGGTTCCGGTTTTCAGGACAGCTCCCGCAGGCGCGCCGCAAAGCCGGGCAGTTCCAAGGCCGCTGCCACCCTTCCTAAGCCCAGCAAGGCGAAACCCTTGCCCATCACCGCTTCTTCCAGCTCCGGGGCGACCTTCAGAATCTTGTCGAAGCATTTTAGGGGTGAGGAACAAGTTCTCCAGGAGCGAAATGTCGAATTCCTGGCTCAACTCATGAAGCAGGCCGTAAAAGTTGCCGGCGTCGATGAGGGTGCGGCCCTCGGCCAGGTAGTAAACGTTGCAGCTCATGCCGGTTTCTTCCACCCACCAGATGCCTTCCAGTTTGGGGTCGTATTCACCCCACCACCGAGTAAAAAAACCGCGGGTCGTAATAGGGGCGCTCATAAGGAGGGGAGGCGTGGCCTTCCAGGATCAACCGCCGGGACCTGGCTTCTCGGCTCAGGACTTCGAATTTCCAGCTTCCTTCTAATATGGCTTCCTTCGCGTTAATGAGATAATTTTAGCCGCTTTGCCGGGGGATGTCAAACCGGTGGGTTGTCCCACTTATGGGAACCCCTGGTGACAGTTGGGGGTAGGGTACCACTTCTAAGCCTAAGACCTTCGGATAATCCACCAGGCGGCCTCCGGGCCGCCTTTTTCATTGCCTGCTTGCCTTCCTTACCGTCATCTTTACGCCGCCGCCATTCCAGGATAGGTGTTAGTGCTTTTTTTCACTGGCCCGGCGAGAGCCCTTGACAGTGGCCGGGGAAGCAAATAAACTTATTAATTCGATAATTTCCTCAAAATCTCCTCGCCACTTCGAGGTTCCAAGGTAAGGTACGAAAGATGAAAATGTATCTGATGACCCCGGGCCCCACCCCCGTGGCCCCGGAAACCCAACTGGCCATGGCTCAGCCCATCATCCACCACCGGTCCCCCCAATTCATGGATATCCTGGGGGAAGTGCGGGCGGAGCTGAAATACCTGTTCCAGACGGAACAGGAGGTGCTGATCTTTGCGGCCACCGGCACCGGCGCCATGGAAGGGGCGGTGGCCAACACCTTGAGCGCCGGCGATACGGCCCTGGTGGTAGACGGCGGCAAATTCGGCGAACGCTGGACCGAACTCTGCAACGTTTACGGCGTCAGGGTGGACCGCATTGCAGTCCCGTGGGGCCGGGCGGTGGACCCCCAGGAGGTGGCCCGGCGCCTGGACGCCAACCCGGCCATCAAGGCGGTCTTCGTCCAGGCCAATGAGACCTCCACCGGGGTGCAGCACCCGGTGCGGGAGCTGGCGGCGGTCACCCAGTCCCGGCCCGGAACCATCCTGGTGGTGGACGCCATTTCGGCCCTGGGAGGCTACGAGCTGCCCATGGACGACTGGGGCATCGACGTCCTGGTGGCGGGCTCCCAGAAGGCCATGATGCTGCCCCCGGGTCTGGCCTTTGCGGCGCTCTCTCCCAAGGCCTGGGAGTTTGCCAAAAATTCCACCCTGCCCAAATACTACTTCGATTTCGCCAAGCAGCTCAAGTCACAGGACAAGAACCAGACCCCCTACACCTCGCCGGTATCGCTCATCCTGGGTTTGCGGGAAGTCCTGGCCAAAATCAAGAAGGCGGGGCTGGAGAAGATTTACGCCCACAACCGGCGCCTGTCCAAGGCCACCAAGGCGGCCGTCCAGGCCATGGGGCTCACCCTTTACTCCAAGGATTATCCTTCGGTGGTCCTCACCGCAGTCCAGGCCCCGGCCGGGGTGGACGGCCAGAAGGTGGTGGCCGAACTGCGGAAAAAGGGCATCTGGATTGCCGGGGGCCAGGCCGAAGCCAAGGGCAAAATTTTCCGCATCGCCCACATGGGCTTCATTGACACGGTGGATCTCCTGGGCACCATCGGGGGCCTGGAAGAGGTACTCAATGCGTTAGGATATCGGGTGGAGCCGGGCGTGGGCCTGAAGGCCGCGCAGGAGGCCCTGAGCGAGGAGGCTGCGGTATGAAAGTCCTGATCAGCGATAACTTGCATGAGGCGGGAGTTGCCGTCCTGGAGTCCCACCCCAACATCGAAGTGGTGAACCGCCCCGGACTGGAGCCCCAGGAGCTGAAAGAGGCTATCAAGGAGGCGGACGCCCTGGTCATCCGCAGCGCCACCAAGGTAACCGCGGACCTCCTGGCCGCCGCCCCCCGGTTGAAAGTGGTGGGCCGGGCCGGCACCGGGCTGGACAACGTGGATATCGCCGCGGCCAGCAAACGGGGCATCGTGGTGATGAACACCCCCGGGGGCAACACCATCACCACCGCGGAACACGCCGTCTCCCTGATGATGGCCCTGGCCCGCAACATCCCCCAGGCGGCCCAATCCATGCGGGAGGGCAATTGGGAGAAGAAAAAGTTCCAGGGCACCGAAATTTTTAACAAGACCCTGGGGGTCATCGGCCTGGGGAGGATCGGCTCCGTGGTGGCCGAACGGGGCGTGGGCCTCAGGATGCGGGTCCTGGGCTACGACCCCTTCATCACCAAGGAAGTGGCCGCCAACCTGGGGGTGGAACTGGTCTCCCTGGACGAGCTGCTGGCCCGCTCCGATTTTATCACCATCCACACCCCCAAGACCAAGGACACCGCCAGGCTCCTGAACCGGGAAGCCATCCGCAAGATGAAGCCCGGGGTGCGCATCATCAACTGCGCCCGGGGCGGCCTCATCGACGAAGAGGCCCTGCTGAAGGCCCTGAAGGAAGGCAAGGTGGCCGGCGCCGCCCTGGACGTCTTCGAATCCGAGCCGCCGCCGCCGGATTGGCCCCTGCGGCAGCTGCCCAACGTCATCTGCACCCCGCACCTGGGCGCCTCCACCGAGGAGGCCCAGGCCAACGTGGCGGTGGCCGTCTGCGAGCAGATCCTGGAGCTGCTGCTCTACGGCACCATCAAGAACGCGGTGAACGCCCCCTCGGTGAGCCAGGAAGCCATGGCCCAACTGAAGCCCTATCTCACCCTGGCCGAGGCCTTGGGAAGCTTTCAGGCCCAGATGGCCGAAGGCCCCATCACCGCGGTTGCCATAGCCTACATCGGGGAAGTCTCTAAACTGGACTTCAAGCCCCTGACCCACTCCATCCTGAAGGGGCTCCTCTTCCCGGTGATGGGCGATGAAGTCAATTACGTCAACGCTCCTGCCATGGCAGCCTCTCGGGGCATTCACATCAGCGAGGAGCAGATGGCCTCCGCCGAGGACTTCTCCACCCTGATCCGCCTCACGGTGCGGGTCAACAACGAGGAAAACGTGGTGGCGGGCACCATCTTCGGAAAATATGAACCCCGCCTGGTGCGCATCAACAAGTTCCGCCTGGAAGCCACCCCCGAGGGGCACATGCTGTTCATCTACAACACCGACCGCCCCGGGGTGATCGGCGCCATCGGCACCACCATCGGCAAGCACAGCATCAACATCGCCCGCATGACCGTGGGGCAGGAAAGAGAACGGGGGCAAAACATCATCCTGCTCACCACCGACACCCCGGTGACTCCGGAATGCTTAAAGGATGTGCGAGCCCTGGAACACGTGGCCCAAGCCATCCAGTTGGAGTTATAAACCATCCGGAATCTTACCCCCGCTCCGGAGGAAGACATGGAAGATTCTGAGGACAAAGGCTATACTGTCAAAGACCGGCGATATCTGAATCTGAGCGAGGAAGAGAAAGCCAGGCTCCGGGAAGAGAAGGCGGCCAAGGAGGAAGCCCAGGCCGCGGCGGCTCAGGGTGAGGCCGAGAAGGCCCAGGCCGGTGCGGCCGCCGGCGCCGGCCAGCGGATCCCCCTGCCGGAGCTCACCTTCGCCTCCTTTCTCGTTTCTTTAACTTCCTCGGTTTTCATCAGCCTGGGGCAGATCCAGGACCCTCATACCGGGAAGACCGAAAAAAATCTGCCCCTGGCCAAACAGACCATTGATCTCCTGGGGCTGCTCCGGGAAAAAACCCGGAACAATCTAACCTCCGAGGAAGATAATCTCTTTGACCACCTCCTTTACGACTTGAGGATGGCCTACATCAAGGAGGTGGGTTAGACCTCGGCACCCCGGGCTTTGTCGCCCTGCCGTGGGGCAACCCGGCGGGAAAGCGCGACAACACCTAACTCGCCTGCCTTCCCGTGGTACGACTGCGTGAAAAATTCCTCAGGTACCTTCTTCGACCGGAAAACCATTGCCATCCTTGGTTTGTTGGCTTTGCTGGCAATTTTTTTCCATCTCACTATTTTCATTATTTTTATTCTCTTCCTGATTCCCTTAATCGTCGTCTTATATAAGTATCCTGGCAAATATAACGGAAGATTAAAGTCGTTTCTAAGAAATGGCGCCACGGTTGTTATTGCACTCTTTGTCATTCTCTGCATTCTCGAAGTATACTTGCGCATCGCCCAGCCGCAATTCTTAAAAATAGATCATAGCATCATGGGAGATTTTTCGGATTACACCGGCCGGAGATACCTGGACCAGAAGGTCTTCCACAAGCCGGCAGGGACTTTTAGGATATTGGGACTGGGGGATTCCTTTGCCGTGAACCTAAGCAAAAGGGGCCAGAACTACCATGATTATTTGCGTAGGAAGTTCCTGGAGAACGGCCCCAGGAACCTTGACATTGTTAATGCGGGGATGGAATGTACGGGGCCGGGGTACTATTGGCATATGTTGGCCAAGTATGGACCTCTATTCAAGCCCGACCTGGTTATCGTCGGGTTTTTCGGTCATTCTTTCCAGATGCAGTTCTTCGTCTTGTTGATTATTTTCCCGCATTCCGGCCGGTCTAGTTTTCCCACTGAGTCGTTTTTGTCCTTCTCCTGGGCGGCGCACCGGAACCGTCCCCAGAAGAAGGTTTGATAGTGATACCTGCTTGCCGTTAAAGAGGTATTTCTGACCCCGTGTGGCTCGCAATCAGGGTGCACCCAGGGGTGCGCCCCTCATTTGGATAGTACCTCTCGATGGCAACCTAATATGAGCACAGGATAACCCAAACACCCCAATCTCAATTCGCAGCACCGGTCCCATGGCAGAAGGCCTCAGGGTACCTTGCCCCGCCAAGGTCAATCTGTATCTCAGGGTGTTGGGCCGCCGTCCCGACGGTTACCATGAATTGGTGACGGTGATGCAGCCCCTGAGCCTGGCCGACGAATTAACCGCCACCCCGGCGGGCGGGGCATCAGCCTGGAGTGCGACCATCCGGACCTGCCCCGGAGAGAGGCGAACCTGGTCTGGCAGGCGGCCCTCAAATTCGGCGAAGCCGTGGGCCGGCAGGTGGGGGTGCACTTCCGCCTGTGCAAGCGGATTCCCCTGGCCGCCGGCCTGGGGGGCGGCAGCAGCGATGCCGCCGGCGCCCTGCTGGCCCTGAACGCCCTGGCCGGGGCGCCCCTGGCGGCTGAGCGCCTGCACCAACTGGCCTGCCGGTTGGGGGCCGACGTCCCCTTTTTCCTGGGCCGGAGACCTGCGGTGGGCCGCGGCACCGGCACGGAGCTCACCCCCATCCATCTGCCTTCTTATTGCTATCTACTGCTCAATCCAGGGGTGGCGCTGTCCACCCGCTGGGTTTATGAAAATTTGGATCTTCAGGAGTTGACGTCAGGGCCGGAACATGATACCTGGAATCCGGAGCATCCGGAAAGCTGGGTCTTAAACGACCTGGCCACCGTGGCCTTAAAGCGGTTCCCGGACCTGAACGATTTATTGAAGAGGCTGAGGGACTTGGGAGCCAGGGCCCAGGGCTTATCGGGCAGCGGCCCCACCCTTTTCGGGGTCTTTCCCACCCTGGAGGCGGCCCGGGAAGCGGGCCGCAACTTACGCCGGTCTTTTACCGGCTGGTTGGCGGTGGCCCAGGGCCTCACCGGACAGGAAACCGACACGACCTGGGAGAAGCGGGTATGGATGATCTGAAAATCTTCACCGGCAATGCCAACCGCCCCCTGGCGGAAAAAATCTGCCAACATCTGCAGATCCCCCTGGGGGACGCGGTGGTGGGACGATTCTCCGACGGGGAGATTTCGGTGGAGTTCCAGGAAAACGTCCGCGGCAAAGACGTCTACGTCATCCAGCCCACTTCCATGCCCTGCAACGAAAACCTCATGGAACTCCTGATCATGATGGATGCCCTGAAAAGGGCCTCGGCCCGGTGCGTTACCGCGGTGGTGACCTACTACGCCTATGCCCGCCAGGACCGGAAGACCGCGCCCCGGACCCCCATCTCCGCCAAACTGGTGGCCGACCTCATCACCACTTCCGGGGCTCAGCGCCTGCTCACCATGGATCTCCATACCGGCCAGATCCAGGGGTTTTTCAACATCCCGGTGGACCACCTGTACGCCGCGCCCGTGACCCTGGAATACATCCGGAAGAATTTCGCCCCCGACGTGGTGGTGGTCTCCCCGGACGCCGGCGGGGTGGAGCGGGCCCGGGCCTTCGCCAAGCGGCTGAACACCTCCCTGGCCATCATCGACAAGCGCCGGGACGCGGCCGCCATCAAGGCCATGACCCTCATCGGCAACGTCTGGGGCAAGGAAGCCATGATCCTGGACGACATGGTAACCACCGGGGCCACTCTGACCATGGCCGCGGAGCTGCTGATGCGCCACGGGGTGCGCACCGTGCACGCCTGCGTCACCCATCCCGTCATGTCCCGCAACGCGGTGAGTAACTTGCAGGGCTCCCTGATCCAGACCCTGGCGGTGACCGATACCATCCCGCTCAGTCCCGAGGCCGCGGCCCTGGAGAAGATCCGGGTGCTCTCCGTGGCGCCTCTTTTAGGGGAAGCCATCCGCCGCATCCACAACCAGGACTCGGTCAGCTCCTTATTTGTGTGAAGCCGTGGTCAGCTTTTAGCTTTTCAGCCTTGCAGGTTCAGGGCCACTCCTTTCATTCGGTAGTAAAATTGCTGCCTGAGTAAATATGAAGATAGACTCGCATTGAGCAAGACTTGAGTAAGTCCGCAGACAAAATTTAAAGTTTAAGCACGCCCATAATTTCAGGCGCAATTTGATTCCGAGTGTACTCTGAGAATAAGAAACTATGTGTATTTCGGGTGGGAGAATTATTCAATACAGAACGATGAGTTAGTTCCAGATTCTTTCAGTTGCCTGATTAACGCATCGTAAATTAAATGTAAAGATGCTAAGCGTTAAAGCAAACTCTGGAAAATCAGGAGGGAAACTATTCAAAATAATCCTCATTAATTTCATAGTTTTTCTGCTAATTATAGTTATTATTGAATTTGCTGTAAGAATTATATTTCCAAACATAACCCCGGCTGGAAACAGTAAGAACCTCTTCCAAGAGAAAAGGTTTGGCAATAGCTATGGATTAACTCCAAATATCAAAGGATACTCATTCGGCGCGGAGGTCATAACAGACGAGCAGCGGTTTTCGAATCGAACCTTTAATCACAACCCCTCGGGCAAAACATACAATTTTAGTTCTAGGAGACTCAATAAGCTTCGGGCCAGGGGTTGCAGCGGGTGACTCATTCCCATTCATTCTGCAAAAACAGCTTAAAGATTGGCAGATTATTAACGCTTCTGTCATCGGCTATAATGCTGATGATTATTTTAATGTGTTAAATTATGCTATTAATTCTGGTTTACATTTTCAAGATGTAATTGTAAGTATCTGTCTGAATGATTTCCATGACGAGTCACAAGTTATTATCCAAAAAAGCCTACGAAAAAAGTATGCCATAAGGTATCCTAATCAGTTCTTACGGTTGTTGAGATATGTATCAGACAATTATATCAACTTTAACAATATATTGAGGGAACACTCGAGAACCTATCTCTTGATAAAGAGTCTGGCCATTGATACGCAAAAAAATAACTTCTTGGCCGATTTATCAACTTATAGTGTTTCAAACATAAGAGAAACCATATCAGTTAAACTTAAGAGGATCAATGACCTTGCCGTTAATAACGGCAAGAGGATTATGCTTTTCATATGTCCATATGAATACCAACTGCGTCAAGAGTCTTTCGCAAACCCAGACATCGACAAACCACAGAAAATGATAATCGGGGTAGCCGAAGAAGAGAAGTTGCCCGTTATAGATTTATTGCCACTATTTAAAAGATACCTAGAAGGGTCTGGCCTGCGTTCAAAATCACTATATATTTTCAACGACCCGATGCACTTTTCTGTAGTCGGCCACCAAGTCGCAGCTAAATGCATCTATGATGAGATAATCAAACGTAGTTTAACGCATTGATGCCTCAATGCTGACTGCTTTACGGGGGGGAGAGTTGCGACTCATCGTAGGTCTGGGCAATCCGGGGCGGGAATACGCCTGGACCCGGCACAACCTGGGGTTCCAGGTGGTGAACTACCTCTCCGAACTCTGGCGCCTCCCCTTGGGCCGGAAGAGCCTGGAGTCGGTCTGGGGCCAGGGAAAAGTGGGCCGGGAAACCGTCATCCTGGCCCAGCCCACCACCTATATGAATCTCAGCGGCCAGGCGGTTTCCCTCCTGCTCAACTATTTCAAACTGACTCCCGGGGACCTGGTGGTCATTCACGATGATCTGGACGTCCCCCTGTGGTGCCTCAAGATCGTGGAGGGGGGCGGCCCCGGAGGCCATCGCGGGGTGCTCTCCATCATTACGGTCCTGGGTACCGAAGCTTTTATCCGGGTGAAATTGGGGATCGGCCGGCCCTCTCCGGAGATGACGGGGGAGAATTACGTGCTGTCGCACTTCCCCGCCTCCGAAGCCGAGAATGTGGCCGTCCTGGTGGAACGGGGCGGCGAGGCGGTGGCCACCCTCATGGAATCGGGCCTCTCTGCGGCCCAAAACCGGTTTCATGGCGGTCCGGGAACATAATGGCTGTGGCTGCCGGATGGCCAGGGACGTCTGCCCTCCTTCTTCTGGTTCCCAAGCGGGAGCTTGGGGACGAGAATGTCGGCTAACGTCTTGGTGGCACAGGCGTCTCGCCTGTGCCGGCGCAGGCTGAAGCCTGCGGCTACATTTTGCCATTTCCGGTACTCGCAACCCGGATTCTTTTGTCATTCTGAGCGAAGCGAAGAATCTCGTATATTTGAGATTCTTCGGTCCCTTTGCTCCCTCATAATGACATTACTGATGACTTTTTCAGAGTTCTCCTGATTTCTTTAACTGGGACAAAACCTTGCGCGTCCTCCTCATCTCCCCCAACCGAATGCGCCTCATTGTCCCGCCCCTGCCCCTGGGGCTGGCCTCCGTGGCCGCGGCCCTGTCCCCGGAGCACCACCTAGAGGTGTTGGACTTCATGTTCATGGATAAGCCCCTGGCGGAGCTAAGGCATGCGGTGGCATCCTTTCGACCCGAAGTCATCGGCATCTCCGTTAGGAATATCGACAACCAGGCCAGCCGCGACCCGGTGAGCTACTTTCCGGAAATCAAGGATCTGGTGGACCAGCTCCGCCGGTGGACGCCGGCGCCCATCATCCTGGGGGGTGCGGGCTTCAGCATCATGCCCCGGGAGTTTATGGAATACGCCGCCCCGGACTTTGGCCTGGCCGGGGAAGGGGAGGAGGCCTTTCGGGCCTTGCTGGCGGCTCATGGGGCCGGGGCCTGGGAGCAGGTTCCGGGACTGCTCTGGCGTGCGGGGGGCGCCCTGAGGATCAACCCGCCCCATCGGGTGCCGGAACTGCACCGCCTGCCGCCGCCGGCCCTGGAATATTTCACCCCGAAGCTCTATGAAGAGTCCCAGGGAAGCGCCAAACTTCCGGGGATGATCCCGGTGCAGAGCCGCCGGGGCTGCCCCATGAAATGCATCTACTGCACCACTCCCCGCCTGGAAGGCCGGCGCCTGCGGGCCTGGGCCCCGGAGCAGGTGGCTTCCTGGCTGGCGGTCTGGCACCAAAAATGGGGCTTGACCCGCTTCTATTTCGTGGATAATATGTTCAACTGTCCGCCTGAGTATGGGCGGCGCCTCTGTCAGGCCATCCAAGACCTGCACCTGCCCCTGGAGTGGGCCTGCCTCATCAACCCGGCTTTCCCCGACCGGGAGCTTTTCCGCCTGATCCGCACCTCCGGAGGGACCATGGTGCAGGTGGGCAACGAAAGCGGCTCCGAGCTGGTGCTGAGCAATCTGGGTAAAGGGTTCGGCTTGGAGAAGGTGGAGCGCACCCTCACCCTGCTCAACGAGGAAGGGCTGCCGTTTAACTGCTTTTTGCTGCTGGGGGGACCGGGAGAAACCCCGGAAACGGTGCGGGAAAGCGTGGCTTTGCTGGAGAAGTACCAGCCCCGGATGGTGAACCTCACCGTGGGCATCCGCATTCACCCAGGGTTGCCCATGCACCGCCTCGCTCTGGCCGAAGGGGTGGTAGGTCCCGAGGACAACCTTCTGTGGCCTTACTTTTACCTGGCGCCAGCCGTGAAAGACTGGATCTGGGGCTACGTGGAGGAGTTGACCGCCCGGCACCCCAACTGGATTTTTTAAAGACGGTTTTTAGTTTTCGGTTTTCGGTTCTTGGTTGAAAAGAACGTTCAGATATATCCGCAGCTCCCTTCACGGAACCGTGCGGAAATCGAGAACTTCTGGTCATTTTTACCTAACCCGAACACCAAAAAGTTTTTCCCAGAATTTCGTTTGTTTTGTTTTTTCTTAACGAAGAACCAAAAACCGAAAATCAAAAACGGAAAACGGTATTAAAGATGCGGGATGACGACGAACGGGAGCGCCCCAGTTGGCGGGAGATCGATCAGCGCCGGGATGGATCCCGGCACCGGGAGCCGGCCCGGCGGCAAAAAAGGTTACCCAAGACCCAGGCGGAGTTGGTCCGCAAACAGGCCCTGGCTCAGGCCGAAGCTCTCTTTAAAGGCAAACGGGGCCGCCCGGAGTATCAGACGGCCTTGAGACAGTTGGAAGCCTGCCACGGCACCAAGAAATTTCCGGGGTGCGCCAAGAAATTCCTGGAAGAGTACGGGTTGCCCGAGGAATGGGGCGCCCTGAACCGGTTGCTGGATTATCCCGAGCCCGCAGTGGTGGCGAAGGTGCTGGGAGTCATGGCCGCCCAGCTGGGGAGCCGCAGCCGGGTGGAGCAGCAAGGCTTCAAGGGCCGGCTCAAGGTCCTGGCCCTCACCAGCCTTCATGCTGAGGTGCGGCGCCGGGCCGAGGAGATCCTGGCGGAAGTGTGAGAATCGGGGCCGACTACCCCGGTGCCCTTTCAGTGAGTCCTGCCAAGAACTATCCCATCCCACCGCACCAAAACAGAAAAATATTTTATTATTTAGTTGACAAATAATATTATATTTGGTTATTATAGCCCTGACTCATGATGGAGAAATTCCGGTATCCCAGGAGAGCCGCAACTATTTGCAGATTAGTCTCAGTTGCCAGCCACATGGACCACTATCAAGCACAAGGAGGTGCTATGGCCCTGATCAGGAATGATCACCGTGTGGCTCTCGGGATGCAGGAAGAGACGACTTCAGCCTTCGTACCCGAGTTAGCCGGATTTATCACCACGGATCCGCATCTTAAGCAGACCCTCGGATGGCTGCCCATCTACGCCAAATCGGATTTGCCCATCCTGCTGACCGGGGAGCCGGGGACCGGCAAAGAGCTGGTGGCGGAAGCCATCTGCGCCCTGAGCCGACCCTGGCGCCCCACCTGTCAGCGGATCAACTGCGCCTCACTGACCGAATCCCTGGCTTGCAGCGAACTGTTCGGCCATCTGCGCGGCGCCTTCACGGATGCCCGCAGCAGCCGGCCCGGGAAGTTCCGACTGGCACATGGGGGGACCCTTTTCCTGGACGAGGTGGGCGACCTGCCCCTCTCGGTTCAGCCCAAGCTGCTCCGGGCCGTGGAGCAGGGCGAGATCGAGCCGGTGGGAGGTGATACTCCCATCAAGGTGGATGTGCGGCTCATCGCCGCCACCAACCAGAATCTCCCCCTGTCTGTGGCCCAAGGCCGTTTCCGCCAGGACTTATATGACCGCCTGGCAGTATTGACCATCAATCTGCCCCCCCTGCGGGAGCGGTTTGATGACATCCCCCGGTTGGCCCGACATTTCGCCCAGAAGGCGGCCCAACGTTACAGCTCCGGCCCGGTGCGCTTCAGCATCGGCGCGGTGCGCCGCCTGCAGGAGCACTCCTGGCCGGGAAACGTCAGGGAACTCAAAAACGTCATCACCCGGGCCGTGCTGTTCTGTATCGACGGCCTGATCCGCGGAAAAGACATCTTTTTCACCTGTCACTTAACTGAGCCCAATTTCGACCTGGCTTTTACGGGAGCATTCTTACCGTCGCGGCCCACCGGGAGCCACCTGAAAGAGCTCCTGGAAGAGGAGGGGGGTAACATCTCCGCCCTGTCGCGGCGCTTAAAGGTCTGCACCAAGACCATTTACCGCTGGCTGCGGCGCCACGACATCGACCTTGATGAGCATTCGCGACACCGCTGCGGTTTAAACGGCACCGGAAAGACCGAGGCAGGGGGGTAGGGTAGGGGACAGGGACCTGGGAGCGCAACTGATTGCGCCCCCAAAAATTGCGGGCCGGAGCTGGTTGAATGGCGAGGCCGCCCTTACAGGGTTACGAGAGAGAAAAAAGCCGCCTTTCCTCCCGGAAGGGCGGCTTTTTGTGTGAGTTGCAGGAAAATCGTTATAAGAGCACCGACTTCACCGCGGCCTTGGCCAGCTCCACCAGGCGGTCCGGGAAGACGCCGAAGCCGATGATGAGGGCGGCCATGGCGTAGTTCAGCAGCCGGATGGGCAGGCTGAGCTTGATGGGCGGCAAACCGGGGTCATCAATGAAGTAAGCGGCATAGACCACTTTGAGATAGTAGTAAAGGGAGATGGTGCCGTTCACCGCGCCGATGAGGACCAGCCAGAAGTAACCCTGTTTCATGGCGGAGGTGAAGATCAGGAGCTTCCCCGTGAAGCCGATGGAGGGCGGCACTCCCGCCAGGGCGAAGATCCCCAGAATCAGGCTCATGCTTAACAGGGGGCTGCGGCGGTAAAGGCCGGCCAGTTCCGCGATCTTCAGGTCCCGGCCGTCGGTGGCCACCTCGGAGATCACCATGAAGACGGTGAAGTTCATCACCAGGTAGGCCAGGGCATAATAGATGGAACCGATGTAGCCGGACTCCTGCATGGTGAGGATGCCCATGAGAAAATACCCGGCATGGGCGATGGAGGAGTAGGCCAGCATGCGTTTGAAGTCCCGCTGGACAATGGCCACCAGGTTGCCCAGGCTCATGGAGACGATGGAGAGGATGACCAGGGCCTGAGTGAAGCTATAACCATAGGCGGTGCCGAGAGCGGTGAAGCGCAGCAGCAACGCCACCGCCGCCGCCTTGGAGGCCGTGGCGATGAAGGTGGTGACCTGGTTGGCCGCACCCTGGTAAACGTCCGGGGCCCAAAAGTGGAACGGGAAGACGGAAAGCTTGAAGAAAAAGCCCGCCATGGCCAGCAGCAGCCCCACCAGGCCCACGGGGCTCTGCACCAGCTCGCCGAGCCGGGGTAGGATCTCGGAGAGATAGGTGGTGCCGGTGGCTCCGAAGATGTAGCTCAAGCCGAAGAGCATGAAGCCCGAGGACACCGCGCCGATGAAGAGATACTTGACGCCCGCCTCCACGTCGATGCCGTCACCCCGCCGCAGCGGCACCAGGATATACAGGGAGTAAGAGGAGAGCTCCAGGGCCACGTAAATGGTGAGGAGTTCCACCGAAGAGACCAGCATCATCATGCCGATGGTGGTGGTGGTGAGGAAGAGAAAAAACTCGGCGCGGTAGCGTTCCTCGATTTGGGCCAGGTTATGGGAGATGGTCAGCACCAGGAAGAGGCCCAGGGCCAGGGCGAACTTGAAGATCTGGCTGAACAGGTCCACCCGGTAGGCCTTGAAGAACAAGTCCCCTTGCTGGAACAGGCAGTAGGCGGTTACCAGCACCCCCAGTCCCGACAGCCCCAGGGCGATCTGGTAATCCAGCCGAACCTGGGGGAGGCGCCTCAAGGAGAGGCAGAAGAATACCAGGGCCATGCCCAGATAATAGAGTTCCGGTCCGAAGAGCATCACGTTCATGGTTACATTCCCTGGAGAAACGGTACTACCGAGGATTTAATCATGCTCACCATCAGCTGCGGGAAGAACCCGAAGAGTATCAGGGCGCCGATGAGGATCATGCGGGGCAGACCCAGGAAGGGGCTGACATCCTCAAAATGCACGAACTTGGGATTGGGTTCGTTGAAGAAGCTGTTCTGCACCACCCGTAGGGCGAACAGGGCGCCCACCACCAGGGCGGCGATGGCCAACAGACCCTGCACCGGGTAGACCTTGACGGTGGCGATGAAGACCAGCAGCTCGGCCCAGAAACTGGCCATGCCGGGCACCCCGGCGCCGCACAGGGCCGCGGTGATGAAAAAGGCGGAAGCCACGGGCATGATCTTGGAGAAGCCGCCCAGTTCATGGATGTCCCGGGTATGGGTGCGATCATAGATATAGCCCACCGAGGAGAAGAAGAGGGCCGTCATGATGCCGTGGGCGAACATCTGGAACACGCTGCCGTTGAGGCCGTCCACCGTGCCGGTGGCCAAACCCAGGCAGACGATGCCCATGTGGGACACCGAGGAGTAGCCGATGACGTACTTCAAGTCGGTCTGGGCCAACCCCACGAAGACCCCGTAGACAATGCCGGTGGTGGCCAGCAGGGCCATGAGCTGGGCCCAATATTGGAAACCCTCGGGACAGAGAAACATGGCCACCCGGAGGATGGCGAACGACCCCAGCTTCATCAAGACGCCGGCGTGCAGCATGCTCACCGCGGTGGGCGCCGCCACGTGGCCCACCGGAGACCACGTGTGGAACGGCCAGACCGCGGCCAGCACCCCGAATCCGAAGAACAGCAGGATGAAGGCCACCTTCTGGATCCAGGGGGAGAAGTGGGCCGCGTGCAATTGCAGCATGTTGAAGGTCGCCAGGCCGGAGGTGGAGTACAACAGCAGGATGCCGGGGATGATGAGACCGCTGCCGGCCATGAGGTACAGGGTCAGCTTCATGGCGGCGTATTCTTTGCGGGTGGAGCCCCAGACCAGGATGAGGATGTACATGGGCACCACGGCGATCTCGTAGAACAGGAAGAAGAAGAACATGTCGTAGGACATGAAGACGCCGAACACCCCGGTCACCAGGGCCAGCATCCAGATGAAGTATTCCTTCACCCGGACCTGCAACTCCCACATGGTGAGCACGCCGGTGAAGATGACGATGCCGGTGAGCAGCAGCATGGGGGCGTTCAGGCCTTCCACCCCGACGAAATAGGTGATGCCGAAGGTCTTCACCCATTCGTACTTCTCGACGAACTGCAGGCCTCCCAGGGCCTTGTCATAGGTGACGAAGGTGAAGATGGCCAAAGCCAGGGAGGTGCCCGCCGCCACCAGGGATACGGCCCGGATGAGGAACTTCTGCTCCTCCTTCAAACAGAGGAGGATGAGCAGGCCCAGCGGCGGGGCCAGCAGCATGCAGCTCAGATACGGGAAAGTTGCGGTATGTTCGGTCATATCAGCGACCCATCAAGAGATATATCCCGACGCCAGCCAGGACCAGAACCATGAACAGCAGGTTGTACTGCAAAAAGGCCGTCTGGATGAAGGAAAGCAGGCGGCCGCTGCCGATGGTGGAGAACGCCACCGCGTCCACCCCGCCGTCCACCACCCGCCGGTCATTGTAAGTGAACCACTTGGAGAAGATGCCGTAGATGAAGGTGTTGAGGAACCAGCGCCAGAAATGGTCCATGTACCACTTCTGGATGAAGAAGGTTTGCAGGGCCGGAAACTTGCTGATGAAGCCCACGCACCTGGCGTTTTTGGCGCCCCAGTCGACCCAGGCCAGCGCAATGCCGCTCAGCGCACAGCCCAGCGCGGCGATGAGAAGCGGCAAATGGACTTCGTGGGGATGGGATTCACCCAGCAGGAACTTCTCCAGGAAACCCTGGCAGAAACCGAGGATAGTGGCGAAAGCAGCCAGGACCAGCAGGGGCAAGGACATGACCCAGGGCACGCCGTGGTGCTCGTCGTGGCCGCCGTGGCCGTGGGCGTCGTCGTCGTGCCCATGCTCCTCCTCAACGGGCTCGATATGCCCGGGGACCTTCCCGTAAGCCCCGGGCTTGGGGAAGAGCATCACGAAGATCACCCGGAAGGCATAGTAGGCCGTGAGGAAAGCCCCGAAGAGACCCAGGACCAGCCAGAGCTTGTTGTCCAGCTGCGCCAGGGTCCCCAGGATGGCCTCCTTGCTGAAGAAGCCGGCAAAGGGAAAGATGCCCGCCAGGGCCAGGGCGGCGATGGTGATGGTGACCATGGGGATGACCAGCTTGCGTCCCCCTTGAGTAGCCATGGTAAAGAAGTCGTTGGTGCCGAAGTGGTGGATGAACACGCCGGAGCAGAGAAAGAGGAGGGCTTTAAACGCCGCATGGGTGGTGAGGTGGTAGTAGCCGGCGAACATGGTGCCGGAAGCCAGGCCCGCCGCGGCCAACCCCATGGCCATAAAACCCAGCTGGCTCACGGTGGAATAAGCCCAGACCTGCTTGATATCCGTGGCCACCATACCGATGGTGGAAGAAAGAATCAAAGTTATGGTGGCAATGGCCAGGATCACGGTCATGGCGGTGGCGGAGCCCGCAAAGAAGGGGAACAACCGGGTCAACAGGAAGACGCCGGCGGCCACCATGGTGGCGGAGTGCAGCAAAGCCGAGACCGGGGTGGGACCTTCCATGGCGTCGGGCAGCCAGACATGCAGCGGGAACTGGGCGCTCTTGCCCATGACGCCGCAGAAAATCAAGAGCGCCGAAGTGGTGAGGAGCCAGGGCGGCATGGACTTGGCCACCGCCGCGGCGTTCACCGTGGCGATATCCAGGTTGCCGAAGTACAACGTGAGGAAGACCAGGCCCATGAAAAAGCCGATGTCCCCGAAGCGGGTGACCACGAAGGCCTTTTTGCCGGCCTCGGACGCCGAGAACTTCTCATACCAGAAGCCGATCAGAAGGTACGAGGCCAGCCCCACCAGTTCCCAGGCGACGTAGAGCTGCAAGAGACCGCTGGAGATCACCAGGGTGAGCATGGCCAGGGCGAAGAGGGACAGAAAGGCGTAATACCGGCCGAACCCCGGGTCGCCGCCCATGTAGCCGATGGAGTAGACCTGCACCAGCCAGCTGATGGTGGCCACGATGACGAACATCACCAGGCTGGTGGGGTCCAGCAGGAAGCCGAAGGGCACCTTCACCACGTCGGACACCAGCCAGTTGAAGTTGTAGATAATGGGTTCCTTCACGTTCAGAGTGAAGAAAAAGGTCCAGGCAATGATCAGCGGGATGGTGGAGGCCACCAGGGAGATGGCCAGGGAAAGCCTGGCGCTGTTCCTGGTGAAAATCATGATGACGCCAAAGGCCGTGAGCGGCAAAAAAACCGTAAGCAGACAACCCAGGAGAATCGGATCAAACGAGCCCATGATCAACCCCTAAGCTCGGTGGCTTCTTCGATGTTGACGGATTTCAGTTTGCGGTACACGGCCACGATAATGCTCAAGGCAATGGCGGCCTCCGCCGCGGCCACCGCCATGATGAACAGGGTGATGACCTGGCCCACCGCGGGGTGAGGCGCCAGGAAGCGGTTGAAGGCCATGAAATTAATGCTGGCGGCGTTCAGGATGAGCTCCACCGAGATCAACACCGCGATGAGGTTCCGCCGGGCCAGCACCCCGTAGAGGCCGATGGCGAACAGGACCAGGGCCAGGTAGAGGTAGGTCTGCAATTGGTTGAACAGCAACATCTTTAAAACCTCGTTAGGGAACTATGCAAAAGCACCTTAGGTAAATTTTTCCCCGGTGGGAGGTCTTAATAATCCCCCCTGCCCCCCTTTAAGAAAGGGGGGGGTAATTAAAGAAAACGCCTCTCATAAATCAGGGAAATTCTTTTAAAGTCCCCCTTTTCTAAAGGGGGATTTAGGGGGATTATGAATGACTTCCCACTACGACTAGGCATTTTTCGGAGCTCTCCTTTAGGGTTTGCCGCGGCCGCCCCGGGCCGTGACGATGGCGCCCAGCATGGCCACCAGCAGCAGCAGGGAGACCAGTTCAAAGATCAAGGCGTAGTTGGTGAGCAGGTAGTGGCCGATGGTGGTGATGGACCAGTCATTGCTCCGCTCCACGGCCGGGACCCACTTGGTTTTCTTCACCAGCAGGGCCAGGAAGGCGAAGACCGCGCCGGCCCCCACCATGGCGCCCAGGATTTTCATCTTGTTGCGGGGCGGCCGGGGCAGGTGCAACGGCTCGGACAGCATGATGGCAAAGCAAATGGCGATACAGATGGCCCCCACGTAAATCAGGATTTCCATCAGGGCCACGAAGGGGCTGTTGAGATAGAGAAAGAGACCGGACACTCCCAGCAGCGACGCAGCCAACCCCAGGACATTATGGAAGATATTGCGGGCCGCCACCGCGATGAGGGCGCCCACGACGGTGAGCGCCACCACCATCAGGAAGGCGACGGTGGCCACTGCCTGGGGAGAGAGAAAAGAGCTTAACAGGTTCATTCTTTGACCTCTTCAGCGGGCGCCTTTTCAGCTTTGGCCTTCTCCGCGGCCTTATCTTTCGCCTCTTTGGCAGCGGCCTCGGCGGCCTTAGCCTTAGCTTCCTTGGCAGCAGCCTCCGCGGCCTCCGCCGCGGCAATTTCGGCCTCCGTCGGAATAGGAGTTACGGGCAGACCTTGAGCCTGCTGCCGCTTTTGCAGCAAGACCAGGTGATTGATGATGAAGTCCTCCCGGTGAAAACCCGCCAGGCGGTATTCCTTGGAGTATTCCAGGGCGGTGGTGGGGCAGACCTCGGTGCACAGGCCGCAGAGGCTGCAATAATAGTGCTCATGGAGGTACTTGGTGGCCCGCTTTTGCTTTTCCCCGGGAAACTTGGTCCCTTCCACAGTGATGAGTTGGGACGGGCAGATACGGGCGCACATCTCGCAGGCGATGCACCGGTGGGTGTTGGTCTCGGGATCGATGATAAACTGCGGGTAGCCCCGGTACCTGGGGGACATGGTGAGCTGTTGCCGGGGGTATTGCACGGTGACGATGGGTTTAACGAAATAGCGGATGGTCACCGCCATGCCCGCCAGCAGACTGTAAAAACCCACCGCAATCTCTTTGAAATAATTCATCATCGCAATTCAACCTATCTGAGTTTCAACACCAAAGCGGTTATGAGCAGATTGGCGAACGCCAGGGGGATCAAGATCTTCCAGGCAAAGGTGATCAACTGGTCGAAACGCACCCGGGGGAAGGTCCAGCGGAACCACATAATAAGGAAGATGACAAAGTAGACCTTGAGGAGGAACCAGATGACCCCGGGCAGGAAGGGCCCGTGCCAGCCGCCCAGGAAGAGCACGGTGGCGATGGCCGAGACGATGAACATGTTGGTGTACTCCGCCAGGAAGAAGAGGGCGAAGCGCATGCCGCTATATTCCGTGTGGAAGCCGGCCACCAGCTCGGATTCCGCCTCCGGCAGGTCGAAGGGGGCCCGGTTGGTCTCGGCGGTGGCGCAGGTGATGTAAATGATAAAGGCCAGGGGCTGCAGCAGGACGTACCAGTAGGGGCTCTGGCCCGCCACGATGTCACTGAGCTTGAAGGAGCCCACCATGAGGATGATGCTCATGACCGTGATCAGCAAGGGAATCTCGTAAGCGATATTTTGCGCCACCGAGCGGATGGCTCCTAAGACCGCGTACTTGTTGTTGGAGGACCAACCCGCCATGAGGATGGCCAGGACCGCCATGGTGGAGAAGGCCAGGATCAGCACGATCCCCACATTCATGTCCTTGATGATCCAACTCTGCGAGAAGGGGATGACCAGGAAAGAGAGCAGCACCGGCAGGAAGACCACGATGGGGGCCAGCCAGAAAATGGGCTTGTCCACCTCTTCCGGGGTGATGAGCTCTTTGCCCATGAGCTTCAGGGCGTCGGCCACCGTCTGGATGGCGCCGTGATAGCCCACTTCCATGGGTCCGGGCCGGAGCTGCATGTGGGCCGCCACTTTCCGCTCCATCCAGATGAGAAACAAGGCGTTCACCGAGACCAGGGTGATGACCCCGATGAGGCCCACGAGCATCCGGGCCCCTTCCGTTCCCAAATATTGCGCCAGCAGTTCCATAGGTCGCGCTCTTAAGGAGAATTACCGGTCGATTTCCGGGATCACCACGTCCACGGAGCCCAGGATGGCCACCAGGTCGGCCACCAGGGTGTCCACGGCCAGCTCCGGCAGGATGCTCAGGTTGGCAAAAGACGGCACCCGCAGCTTGATGCGGTAGGGCTTGATGTCCCCCTGGCTGACGATGTAGCAGCCGAACTCGCCCCGGGCCGTCTCCACGGCCTGGTAGACCTCGCCCTCCGCGGGCTTCAGGCGCTTGGGCACCTTTTCCGCCATGATGGGGCCGCCCGGGAGCTGGTCCAGGCCCTGCTCAATGATGCGCAGGCTCTGCTCCATCTCCCGCACCCGCACCATATACCGGTCCAGGATGTCGCCCTTCTCGCCGATGGGGATCTCGAAGTCGAAGAGCGGGTAGGCGGAATAGGGCTCGCTTTTGCGGATGTCGTAGGAGATGCCGCTGCCCCGCACCATGGGGCCGGTGAGGCCGTATTTGACGCACTGGTCCTGGGTGATAACGCCCACGTCCTTGGTCCGGTTGATGAAGATGACGTTCTTGGTCACCAGGTTGTCGTAGTCGGCAAACCGGGCGCGCAGACGCTTGATGAAGGCCCGGGTCCCGGTGATGAACTCGTCGTCCAGGTCCTGGGGCACGCCCCCGGGCCGGAAAAAGCAGTAGGTGAGGCGGGAGCCGGTGATCCGGTCCAGGAGGTCCAGGAGGTTTTCCCGGTCATCGAAGCAGTAAAGGATGGGGGTGAAGGCGCCCAGGTCCAGGAGGTAGGCCCCCAGCCACAGGAGGTGGGACGAGATGCGGTTGAGCTCACTGGTGATGACCCGGATGAACTCGCCCCGCTCCGGCACGGTGACCCCGATGAGCTTTTCCACCGCCATGCAGTAGCCCTGATTGAAGGCCAGGGCGTGGAGATAATCCACCCGGCCCATGTTGGGCAGAAACTGCAGGTAGTTGCGGTTCTCGGCCATGTGCTCGTGGCCCCGGTGACCGTAACCGATGACCGGCTCCGCCTTGGTGATGAACTCGCCTTCCATCTCCAGCAGCACCCGCAAGACCCCGTGGGTGCTGGGGTGCTGCGGACCCAGGTTCAGGGTGTAGGTCTTTTCTTCCAAGCTGAACTCAATCATTGCTCTCGGATGCTCCGAAATCTTTAAGTAAGGGGTGGAAATCGGCATCTTCCGGCAGCAGCAGGCGCTTCAAATTGGGGTGCCCGAAGAAGTGGATGCCGAACAGGTCGAAGACCTCCCGCTCGTACCAGTCGGCCCCGGGATAGATGCGGGCCAGGGTGGGCATGCCTTTCTTCTTGCCCACCGACACGTGGACCACGGTGCGGCAGAGCTCGGAGAAATTGGCAAAGTGGTAGACCATATCGAAAGATTCCCGGAGGTCCACCGCGGTGAGGGATTCCAGGAAGCAGCCCTCGTCCAACATGGCCTGGGCTAGGCCCTGAATCTGGTCGGGCTGGGCGGCCACCTCCAGGTGGTAGCCGGTCTTGGCGTAGTCGCCGTCCGTGACCTTCTCCAGGTTCAGGGGAGCCAATGCTTTCTTGATCTTATCTATTAACATCTTGTCTGAACTTCCTGAGCCGACCCCGGTGGGTGATCTTCTCTTCCAGGAGCAGGATGCTCTCGATGATGGCCTCGGGCCGGGGCGGGCACCCCGGGATGTAGACGTCCACCGGGATGATGAGGTCCGCGCCGGGCACGATGGCGTACTGGTTGGGATAATAGAACGGGCCGCCGGAGATGGCGCAGTTGCCCATGGCGATGACCCACTTGGGGGCCGGCATCTGCTCGTAGAGCCGCACCACCGCCGGGGCCATCTTCTTGGAGATGGTGCCCGCCACGATCATCAGGTCCGACTGCCGGGGGGAGGGCCTAAAGACCCCGGCCCCGAAACGGTCCAGATCGAACCGGGCCATGCCCGCGGCCATCATCTCAATGGCGCAGCAGGCCAACCCGAAGGTCAGGGGCCAGAGCGAATTGGCCCGGGCCAGGTTCAAGGCCTCGGTAAGGAGGCCAAACCGGATTAGGGGTTCACCTGTTTTCGCTTCCAACTGAAAACTCCTCTGCACCAGGCATAGACGATCACTAAAGAGAGAATGCCTATGAAGATGGTAACTTCCACGAAGTCCCGCCAGACGTAGCCCTTGCCGTAGGCCAGCAGCACCGGGAAGAGGAAGAGCACGTCCACGTCGAAGGCCAGGAAGAGCAAGGCGAAGAGGTAGTAGATCACCGCCACCTGGATCCAGGCGCTGCCGATGGTGGGCATGCCGCATTCATAGATGGCGTCCCGGGCGGCGCCGTAGCTGCGGGGGGCGATGAGATAGGCGATGATTAGGGGACCCATGGCGAACAGAGCAGCCGCCACCAGGTATACCAGGACAAAGGAGAAATCGCTCAAGGCCTCCGGAATTTCCAACGCCGACTCCTTGTGCTTTTTGGTACAACCTCGGCCTTTTATACCCAGCGAGGCCAAGTTAGTCAAGGAGTTTTTTGTCGCGAAATTAAAAATCTGCTTGCTCGCCGGGCGGCCCCGGCGTATTAACTATCTAAGGCGGCCTTAAGTAATTGGGAAAATTTGAACATGGCCGTTTCCGCCGCCTACCTGCCAGGGCCGGTCAGATGAGCGGATTCCAGCCTTTGGGGAAGAATTTAACCCGGCCCCGTTCGCCGCGACTGCCTTGCCACCAATTTCTCACCCAAGCCTGGCGTTCGGGGAGGGAATGGGTGGCAGGAAACCGCCCGCGGGGAATCCGGGAATATTTTGTAAGGGGCGGTTCGCCAACCGCCCCTACGGATCGCCCCAATGGAAAACCTGACCGCTAAAAGCGCAGGAGGGCATTCTTCATGGGACCTTGGGAAAACTTGACCATGCCGGGCTTCGAGGAACTCCGGCTTAAGACCAAAACGGTGATCCTGCCCGTGGGGTCCCTGGAGGAGCACGGGCCGCACCTGCCCCTGGGCACCGACACCTTTCACGCCCTCGAACTCGCCCGGCGAGTGGCGCAAAGGCGCCCGGTATTTTTGGCGCCGCCGCTGTTTTACGGCCTGTGCCGCTCCACCCGGGAGCACCCGGGCACCGTGAGTATCTCCGGGGACACCTTGCGGCGCCTCCTCCTGGACCTGGGGCGGGAGTTCTACCGCCAGGGCTTGAGGAATCTCATCTTCCTCAGCGGCCATGCCGGCGGCACCCACATGTGCGCCCTGGTGGAGGCGGGAGAGACCCTGCTGGCCGAGCTGCCCCAGGTCAGGGTCGCGGTGGTCAACCTGCTGGACCTGCTGCGGGAAGTGCTGGCCGCCAGGCCCCATCTGGTGAAAACTAAGGGGGATTCCCATGCCGGCGAGGTGGAGACCGCCCTGATGCTGGCGGCCTATCCCCAACTGGTGCAGGGCCGCGCCCCGGCGGAGTGGCCCAGTTTCCCCAAGTACGTGCTGGTCAGGGACAAGAGGCGCTACTGGCCCGGGGGCGTGTGGGGAGACCCGGCGGGCGCCAGCGCCGCCCAGGGGGAGGAGATCCTGGAGGCCGAAGCCCTACGCTTAGCGGAAGTCATTGCCTCCCTGGAAGAAGCCGAGAGCCTCTGACCAGGCCATGCTCCCGCAGGCATAGGGGGCAACTAATAATCAAAGGAAATAAGATAGTTGAGTCATGTCCACCATAACGGCCCAGGCTATTAAACAGTTTTAGAAAAATCCTTAGGGGAATCCCCTAGGATTTTCCTTGACAAGATTTTGTGAATATAGAATGATACAAGATAACTAGACGTTATCGGAACGGACAAGGGAATCGTTAATGATCAGCGAAGCCATCGAACGCATCGCCGACCGGGTACTGGCCTACGAAGAAAATGACCTTACCGCTCTCCTTAACCATTTCAAAACCCGCATGGAGCAATTCGAACCCAGCCCCGCCTGGGAAAGGGCGGTAATCGCCTATTTCCTGATCAACGGGGTCCGGGTCAAAAATGCCCTGAAACACGGGAAGACGCAAGGCAGAGTAAGAAGCGCGGGCGGCCGCCCGGCGCTTCGGTTGGTGAAGTAGAGCCCAAACCCAGCAGGCAATCCCCGCGTCACCTCCTAATTTCTGTGGCCCCAAAGGCGGCGGAACTATCTTTAATTCCCTCTTGGTTAATTTGTAAGCCCCCATCCTTGGATCCCCAGCGATAATCTTTATTTCCCCGGCAAAAAAGTTTTTTTACTGCTATCTAGTTGCAAAATGCAATAATGGCAGCGCCCAGTGGAAACCTCCCGGCGCCCAGGGAAAGGCGGTCCTTGGCAGGGAGGCGGGATTTTGCTGCCATTAAGATTTCATCGTAAAATCAATTAGATAATTAGTCGCTGTTGCAAATTGAAATTAATTATCGCCTCTGCCGGGGGCAAGCGTATCCCAACGTCTGAATTTGCGGCTGGTCGGGCGACGCCAGACTCGCGGCATCTCGAAGTGGAGCCGGGCAGGTGGGCGGCGTCCCTGCTTCCCCGGCCTACTTGCGCTGGCGGCCTTTGAGGAACAGGCGCACCGGGGCGTAGGGGATGGCCAGGCGCTCCCGCAGCTGCTTCACCAGGAAGCGGCGGTAGTGGTCCGGAATTCCCTGGGGCTGGTTGACAAAGGCCACGAAGGTGGGCGGGTGGACCTCCGGCTGGGTGAGGTAATAGAATCTTATCGGGCGCCCCCGGTACCGGGGCGGCGGCACCCGCTCGGTAATTTCTTTGATTAGGAGGTTCAGCTCCCGGGTGGCCAGGCGCCGGCCGCTCTGGTGGTGGATCTCGCCGAGCAAGGGGAAGATCCGCTTGAGATTGTACCCGGTTTTCACCGACACCGGCAGCACCGGGACATAAGCCATGAACTCCAGCCCCGAGGTGATGCGTTCCAGGATCTCTTGGCGGCGCTGGGGGTCCCGGGGCACGAGATCCCATTTGTTCACTAAAATGAGGCAGCCTTTGTTCTGGTCTTCGATGAGGCCGACGATGCGCAGATCCTGCCCGGTCAACCCCTCCTGGGCGTCCAGCAGGAGGACCGCGATGTCCGCCCGGCTCAAGGCCTTGATGGTCTTGAGCACCATCTGCCTTTCCAAACCCTGCCGTCCCACCTGGCTGGGGCGGCGCAACCCCGCGGTGTCCACCAGGACATAATCCTGGCCGCCGTAGGCCAGAGGGGAATCGATGGTGTCCCGGGTGGTGCCGGGGCGCTCGCTCACCAGCAGACGCTCCTCTCCCAGGAAATGGTTGATGAAGGAGGACTTCCCCACGTTGGGCCGCCCCAGGATGGCCACCCGGATGCCCGGCTCAGCCCGTTGCGGTTCCCCCTCCGGCAGGTAACCGACCAGGGCCTCCAGGAGGGTCCCCAGGCCCAGGCCGTGGGCCGCGGAAACGGGGAACAGGGGGGCCATCCCGAAGCGGTAGAAATCCGGCAGCTTCTCGTCCAGCCCCGGGTGGTCCATCTTGTTCACCACCAGGAGGACGGGCTTGCCGGTGCGGCGCAGGTAATCCACCACTTCGTCGTCGTCTTCCTGGAGGCCGGCCCGGCCGTCCATCACCAGGAGAATGACGTCGGCTTCCGCCACCGCGGCCTCGGCCTGGCGGCGCACCTGCTCCCCCAGGTCAGCCTCGCCGCCCACCAGTCCGCCGGTATCCACCAGCATAAAGGGGTGGTCTTCCCAGGTGACGGCGCCGTAGTGGCGGTCCCGGGTAACTCCCGGAACATTGGCCACCAGGGCCTTGGACGATTGGGTGAGGCGGTTGAACAGGGTGGATTTGCCCACATTGGCCCGGCCGATGATGGCAACCAGAGGCAGGCTGGCCGAGATTGGGCCGGTCATGGCAGGAGGTGCGGGCGCCTTTCCCCACTCAAGGGGCCGCGGTGGGCCCGGGCTTCTGGGCCAACTTCTTGGGAGGCCAGTTCCGGAGCAACTCCACCGCCTTTTTCAACTGCTGGTCCCGATCCAACTCGGCCGCGGTGATGGGTTGGTTCCAGGCCTTGTCCGTCAGGCCTTCCTTGCGCATGTGGCGAGCCAGGATATCGTCCCGCATTTTCTGGACGCTATTCTCTGCCGGCAGGGGTTTTTCGTCCACCACCACATCGGGCTCGATGCCCTTCTCGTTGATGGTGATGCCGCTGGGGGTGTAGTAGAGGGCCGTGGTCAGGCGCAAGGCCGAGCCGTCCTCCAGGGGGATGATGGTCTGCACCGAGCCCTTGCCGAAGCTCTTAGTGCCCACGATCAAGGCGCGCTTTTGATCCTTCAGGGCGCCGGCCACGATCTCCGAGGCCGAGGCGCTGCCCTCGTTGATGAGGACCACCATGGGGATGTTGGCCAACTTGCCTTCCCCCCCGGGCCGGGCATAGAAGCGCATGCTCTGCTGGCGGTTGCGGCCCTCGGTATAGACGATGAGGCCGGACTTCAAGAACTCATCGGACACGCGCACCGCCTGGTCCAGCAGGCCGCCCGGATCGTTGCGCAAATCCAGGACCAGGCCCCGGAAAGGCACCAACTTCTGCCGCATCTTTTTGAGGAAAGCCTGCAGGTCGTGATCCGTCTGATCCTGAAAGTTGGTAAGGCGGATGTAGCCGATGCCGCCGTCCAGGATGCGGGCTTTGACGCTGTGGATGGGAATGATTTCCCGGGTGATGGCGAAGTCTTTGGGCTGGGCGAAGCCCTCCCGGTTAATGGTGAGGACCACTTTGCTGCCCTTGGGCCCCCGGATCTTTTTTACCGCATCCATGAGGGTCATGTTCTTGCTGGAGGTGCCGTCGATCTTGACGATCTGGTCCGCGGCCTGGATGCCGGCCTGATAGGCGGGGGTCCCCTCAATGGGGGAGACCACGGTGAGGATGCGGTCCTTCAGGGTGATTTCGATGCCGATGCCGCTGAACTTCCCCTTGGTTTCGATCTGCAGTTCCTTGAACTCTTCCGGAGTCATGAAAGAGGAATGGGGGTCCAGGGTCCCCACCGCGCCCTGGACGGCGCCGTAAACCAGGTCCTTGGTGGTCTTGGGTTCCGGGTAATGCTCTTCAATGAGGGCCAGGGCCTGGGCAAAGACCTTTAACTTGGCGTCGCTGACCGGGGTGGACGCCGCCAGCAGGGCCGAGCCCGACTCGGACCAGGGGGCGCCGGGGGAAGTCCTGGGGTTTTGCGGCGGCTGGGCGACCAGAGTCGGTTGCCAGCAGAGGGTCACCCCCAACAGCAAGGCCATGGAGGCCAAGGCAGCCAAAAACCACGATTTTCGCAACATTCGTCTTTCCCTACACTCTAAGATTGGGGCTTGGCGGGGCGGCCCCGCCCGTCGGCTAATCTTCGTCTTCGTCCTTCTTGGCCACCTGGCGGGGTTTGCCGTTCTTCAGGATATCCACCGCCTGCAGCACCCAGGGGTCCTGGTCTATGGGAAGCGGTTTGGTGAGCTTCTTATCACCCGGTTCCGCCGGCGCTTTGCCGGCGATCTCGGGCTCCAGACCCTTGCCCTGGATCTTCTGTCCCTTGGGGGTATAACATTGCGCCACGGTCATCATCAAGACGGAGCCGTCCTGCAGCGGCAAAACCTTGGTGAGACCGCAGAGGCCCAGGGTCTTGGCCCCCAGCAGAGTGGCCTGGGACTGGTCCCGCAGGGCCCCGGCCAGGATTTCCGCGGCCCGGGCTGTCCCCTGGTCCACCAGCACCACCATGGGCAAGGCGGGCTTAAAGACCAGGTCCCGGTTTTTACCCTGGAAGGTTTCCTCGGTCTTGGCGGTGCGCCCCTTGGCGGAAACGATCTCTTTCTCTCCCAGCAGCATCGAGCCGGTGCGCACCGCTTGCTCCAGGTTTCCCCGGGCATTGTTGCGCAAATCCATAACTATGCCCCTAAGGGGCGGCCGGTGGCGTTTCAGGGTTTTCAGGGCCAGGTCCAGGTCCCTGGGAGTCTCATCGTTGAAATAGCGCACCCTGACATAGGCAATGGAATCTTTCAGATATTGGGTGCTGACCGTGTTCGGCCCCAGGGGCTCCAGAACCACCGTGAGATCCAGGGGTTTGACCTGGCCGTTGCGCATCACCTGCAGTTTGATGTTGGTGCCGGCCGCGCCTTTGAAGCGGCGGGCGGCTTCCTGGGTGGTGAGGTTGCGCACCAGGTGGCCGTTGATCTTGATGATGTGGTCCCCTGCCTTCAGCCCGGCCTTAGCCGCGGGGCCGTCGTCGATGGCCGAGGCCACGGTCAGGAGGTTGTCCTTAACGATCAGATCCAAACCCGCTTCCGCCAGCGGAGTCTTCTGGCCGTTCAGATAGTTTTGGTATTCCTGGGCCGTGAGGAACGAGGAGTCGGGGTCCAGGGAGTTCATCATGCCCCTTAAGGACCCGTAAATCATTTCCTCTTCGGTCTTGGGATACACGTACTTCTGGGAGACTTCGAAGAGGGCCTCGGTGAACAGGCGCAGTGACTCATAGCTCTGGTTCTGGGCGGCGCCCCCCGGCAGAGTGAAACTAGCCGCCAGGGCCAGGACCAGGCAAATCAGCAGAAGACGGCGCGGTAAACGGAACCGCCCAGGCTTCCGGTTTGGCAATAACCTGAGATTTTCCACCTTACGTGCTTTTCCCCCTTCGGGCTGCGGTCGGCTGCAGGTGGACGCCGGGGCGGGACCAGCTTTCCCCTTTTCGGCGCCAAACCATTCGCGCCGCCGCGGTTATGTCATCGGCGGTAAGGCCGTAGTGCTTTAACAAGAGCTCGGGTTTTCCCGAGATGCCAAAGGTGTCCCTGAGACCGATGCGTTTGAGCGGCACCGGCCAGTGTTCGCTGAGGATTTCGCTCACCGCGCTGCCCAGGCCGCCGGTAACCATGTGCTCTTCCGCGGTGACCACCGCGCCGGTGCGGCGAGCCGAGTCCACCAGGAGCTCCCAATCCAGGGGTTTCAGGCAGGAGCAATTGACCACCCGGACGGAGAGACCTTCTTTGGACAGGGCGTCGGCGGCCTCCAGGCAGGCGTGCACCATGACGCCGATGCCGATGAGGGTCACGTCGTCCCCTTCCCGCAATACCGAGGCTTGGCCCAGTTCAAAGCGGTGGCTGTCGTCATAGATCACCGGCAGCGCCATGCGTCCGGTGCGGATGTAGACCGGGCCCCGGTAGGCCGCGGCCCAGCGCACCATGGCCCGGGTCTCCGGGCCGTCGGCCGGCACCAGGACCACCATGTTGGGCAGGATGCGCATCAACGCCAGGTCTTCCAGGGCCTGGTGGGAGCCGCCGTCTTCCCCCACGGTGACGCCGCCGTGGGAGGCCACGATCTTGACGTTGAGGTTGCCGTAGGCGATGGTCTGGCGGATCTGCTCCCAGGCCCGGCCCGTGGCGAACATGGCGAAGGTGCTGGCAAAGGGAATCTTCCCTCCCAGGGCCAGTCCCGCGGCGGTGCCCATCAAGTCCTGCTCGGCGATGCCCAGGTTAAAAAAGCGGTCCGGGAAGGCCTTGGCGAAATGATGGGTCTGGGTGGAGCCGGACAGGTCCGCGTCCAGGGCCACGATATCCGGGTATTCCTCCCCCAGCTTGGCCAGGGTCTTGCCGTATTCAACTCTGGTGCTCTCTTTGGCTGACAAGGTTCCTCTCATACTGCGTTAGTGCGTGCCAAAATTTACGGTGGGGCGGCCGTCCCTGGCCGCCCGATCTTGGGCGGGCACGGAGGCCCGCCCCACCGGTCCTATGTGAAGCCAGAAGACCGGGAGCGCCAAGGGGTCAGGCGGCTCCCAGCTCCAGCAAGGCCTGGCGGTATTCTTCCTCGTTAGGGGCCACCCCGTGGTATTTCTTCTGGCCTTCGAAAATAGAGACCCCTTTGCCCTTCACCGTGTGGCCGATGATCATGCTGGGACGGCCCTTGACGGCGCGGCAGGACTGCAAGGCCGCCAGCAGCTCCGGAATGCTGTGGCCGTCCACCTCCAGGGTGTGCCAGCCAAAGGCCTCCCATTTGGGGGCCAGGGGCTCCAGGCTCATGACCTCACTGGTGTGGCCGTCGATCTGCAGGCGGTTCCGGTCCATGACGGCCACCAGGTTGTCCAGCCCGTAGTGGGCCGCGGTCATGGCGGCTTCCCAGATCTGCCCCTCCTGGACTTCGCCGTCTCCCAGCAAGACATGGACCCGGCTGCCGTGGCCGTTCAGGCGGGCCGCCAGGGCCAGGCCGTTGGCGATGGACAGTCCCTGCCCGAGAGACCCCGTGGGGATTTCCACCCCCGGAGTGCAGCCGGAATCGGGATGGCCCTGGAGGATGGACCCGAACCGGCGCAGGGTGAAGAGCTCTTCCCGGGGGAAGTACCCCAGCCGGGCCAGGACGGCGTAATAAGCCGGGGCGCCATGCCCCTTGGACAGGATGAAGCGGTCCCGGTCGGGCCAGCAAGGGTCCCCGGGCTGCAGGCGCATTTCCCCAAAAAACAGGGCCACCAGAATATCGGTGGCCGACAGCGATCCTCCCAAGTGCCCGGAACCGGCCTGAAACAGCATTTCGATGATATCGAGGCGAATCTGGCGGGCTATCTCCTTGAGCTCAGCTTCGTCCGGAATGGCGTTCATTTCCCCTTGGGTCATCTTTTTTGATTGGGAAGGCGAATGGAGCTCTTCCCAGGGGCCTCGCGGCTTAAGCCCACCCGCCGCTTAACCCCTGAATGGGCCTTGATATTATATATATGTATTAGAACTATAACCCGTTGAAAAAGTTTTTTCTACCATATCGCAAAAAAATCCTGCCAGGGCGTAAATCTTCTTTTATCCTTAAAGACCGCCGGAAGGCGGGGATGTTAGGGACCGGTCCTGGATTTTTCACAATTTTGGGGCGCCGTCTCCGGCTCCCGAATCCGGGCAAGCCAAGCCGAGACTTCTTACAATTTATTTCAAAACCTCCCTTCCCATAAAAAGGTCATTCTGAGCGAAGCGAAGAATCTTGTCATTTCAAAGACCTATACCCTTCGCGGCGCTCAGGGTGACAGAAAAAACCGGTTTGAAATAGCTTATAATAATAAACTGGTTGCTGCGAGGCATGGAAAGGACTCAGCTAATAATCGAAGCATGAAAAAAGTTGCCTGAATCGTCGGTCGGGTTTAAGACCCGTTCCATGGGCTGGGGGAAGAGCCTTTATCCATAATAAATCAACCCCTTGGCCCTTAGGGCTGGATTTATGTTTGGTCCCAGGCCCGGCGCCGAGTATAATAATAGGCTGGTAAGGATGGCCCGCAAGGGGTATTGATATAATCTGAACGCTGGCGCCAGGCGATTGGCCAACCGCGGCGGCTGCGCAGGTCGAGGCAGGGACCTGCCATCCTGTGGTCCGGCAGCCGACGCCATGGTTCTTGGCCGGAGATAATCATGGCATTGACCCGAGAAGAAGTGCTTCACGTGGCCCACCTGGCCCGCCTGAGCCTGGGGTCCGAAGAGATCGACCTTTTCACCAGGCAGCTCAACGACATCCTGGCCTACGTGGCGAAACTGCAGGAATTGGACACCACGGACGTCCTCCCCATGGCCCACGTGCTCCCCGTCTTTAACGCCTTCCGGGAGGATGCAGTCACGGACGGGCTCCCCCGGGACCTGGCCCTGGACAACGCCCCGGCTCCGGAAGAGGGGAGTTTTCTGGTGCCCCGGGTCATTTGAGGAGGCGGGATGGCGGAACCTCTTTGCAGCCTGAGCATCAGCCGCCTGGCGCCTCTTCTGGCCCGAGGCGAGGTTTCGCCCGTGGAGGTGACGGACCGGTTTTTGTCCCGCATCACCCAGAAAGACGGGGCCCTCAATGCCTACATCACCGTGGATGAGGCCGGGGCCCGGGCCCAGGCCAAGGAGGCGGAGGCGCGCCTGCGCCGGGGCGAAGCCACGCCGCTCACCGGCATACCGCTGGCCCTCAAGGACGTCCTGGTCACCCGGGGGCTTAAGACCACCTGCGGCTCCCGCATCCTGGAGAATTTTATTCCGCCTTTTGACGCCACGGTCTGTGCCCGCCTTCGGGCCGCGGGGGCGGTGTTCCTGGGGAAAGTCAACATGGACGAGTTCGCCATGGGTTCCTCCACGGAAAACTCGGCCTTCGGCCCCACCCACAACCCCTGGAACCGGGACTACATTCCCGGGGGCTCCTCCGGGGGCTCCGCGGCCGCGGTGGCCGCGGACCTGTGCGCCGCCTCCCTGGGGTCCGACACCGGCGGCTCCATCCGCCAGCCCGCCTCCCACTGCGGCGTGGTGGGGCTCAAGCCCACCTACGGCCTGGTCTCTCGCTACGGGCTGGTGGCCTACGCCTCCTCCCTGGACCAGATCGGCCCCCTCACCAAGGAGGTGCGGGACGCGGCCCTTTTGCTCGCCTGCATTGCCGGCCATGACCCCAAGGACTCCACTTCCTTCAAAATGCCGGCGACCATCGGCTCAAGTTATCAGAAACTTTTGCAGGAGCTCAAAAACCTGGTTCCCCGGCACAGCCCGGAGTGGGCCGGGGTTAACCTGGAGTCGGAGATCAAGGGCCTGAAAGTCGGAATCCCCCGGGAATTTTTCGGGGAGGGGCTGGACCCCGAGGTGGACGCCGCCATCCGGGGGGCCCTCCAGACCCTCACCGGCCTGGGGGTGGAACTTATGGAGGTGACGCTGCCCCATACGGAATACGCGGTGGCCGCCTACTACGTGGTGGCGGTGGCCGAGGCCTCCTCCAATCTGGCCCGCTTCGACGGGGTGAAATACGGCTTCCGGGCCGAAGGCAAAAATCTCCTGGAGATGTACGCCAACACCCGCACCCGGGGGTTCGGGGCGGAAGTGCGGCGCCGCATCATGCTGGGCACCTACGCCCTGTCCGCCGGTTACTACGACGCCTACTACAAGAAGGCGTCCCAGGTGCGGGCCCTGATCCGGCGGGATTTCGACGAGGCCTTTTCCCGGTGCGATCTCATCGCCACGCCGGTGTCGCCCACCCCGGCCTTCCGGTTGGGGGAAAAGATGGCGGACCCCCTGACCATGTATCTGTCGGACATTTTCACCATCTCCGCCAACCTGGCGGGGATTCCCGGACTTTCGGTGCCCTGCGGCTTCAGTTCCCCGGGGCTTCCCATCGGGTTGCAGCTCCTGGGGCCGCCCTTCGGGGAAGCGAACCTGCTAAAGGCGGCCTACGCCTTTGAGCAGGCCACGGAGTTCCACCGCCGCAAGCCCCCGATCTAACAGGGAGGGGAAAGTGAGGCCGACAAGAAGGCCAGGCGGGCAATTTCGCGGCCGCTTAGGGTTAATGTATGACAAGACCACAGTTCCCGGGAGGAGTCAGGGGGCGGCCAGGGACGGCCGCCCTACCGGCAAACGGAGCAACGGTAGGGCGGGCCTCCGTGCCCGCCATCCTTAAAATTTCATGAATTCGTTGTGAGCGAGACCAGAGGCGAGTTGGCCCCCAGCAGCCCGGCCTGATCATCGGGGGTGCGCCTCCCTTAGAGAAAGTTGCCTTTTAGGGGTTCGCATGATGCAAAAGCTCAGGGTTGCCTATGCGGCATTAATAAGCTTCGCCATGTTGATATCGGCGTTGGGTCCGGCCATGGCCGTGGGGGCGGAGGAAGCTGGAGGCAGCCTCTCCCTGAAGCAGGCCATCGATATTGCCCTGAAAGAGCATCCCGCGGTAAAACAAGCCCGGGAAACCGTGGCCGCCACCCGGGACCAGATCGGGGTCTCCCGGGGCGCTTACTTCCCCCAGGTCAAATTTGTGGGTAATTATTATTATGGCAACTCCTTTGCTTCCACCGGAAGAATCTCCAGCACGGCCACGGTTGGCGGGTTGACTGGCACGACTTCCGTCCCCTCGGAGTCCAGTCTTTATTTTTATCAGTTTCAGGCGAACCAGCTGCTCTTCGATTTCGGCAAGACACCCGGTATCGTGGACCAGTCCCGGTCTTCCTTCAATCAGAGTCAGCAGGATTATTTCGGCACCCGCCAGCAGGTGGTGGTGGACGCCCGCACCGCTTATTTCGGCTACCTGGCGGCCCAGCGGGCCCAAAAGGTGCAGGAAGAGACGGTGCGGCAAAACCAGGACCTCTTGAAGCAGGCCCAGGGTTTCTATAAGGTGGGCCTGAAGGCCAAGATCGACGTCACCAAGGCCGAGGCCAATCTCTATCAGGCGGACGCCAACTTGATCCAGGCGAAAAATAACGTGGCGCTGGCCAAGGTCACCCTGATGAACGCCCTGGGGATCAAGACCTGGCCCTATAAGCAGGTGGAGGACGTCCTGGAGGTGACCCCGCAACCCCGGCCCCTGGAAGAGTTGACCGCCACGGCCCTGCAGCGGCGGCCGGAATTGCTGAAAAACCGCTATCAACAGGAGTACAATCAGGCCGGCATTACGGTAGCCCGGGCCGGCTATTTCCCCACCTTTACCTCCATGGCGGCTTACGGCTGGCAGGCTATAGATGCCCCGTTCACCACCATGCCCAGCAACTGGTACGTGGGAGCGGGATTTACCTTCCCGCTGTTCGAAGGCATGGCCACCAAGTATTCGGTGAGCCAGAACAAAGCGCAACTGCGGTCCACCCTGGAGAATTTCGAGGTGCTGCGGCAGAATGTCACCAAGGAAGTGAGCCAGGCGTACCTGAACGTCAAAACCGGCTGGGAGCTCATCCGCGCCACCAAGAAGGCCCTGGAGGCGGCCCGGGAGAACCTGCGCCTGGCCTGGGGCCGCTACCAGGCCGGCATCGGCACCATCATCGAGTTTACCGACGCCCAGGTGCAGTTTTCCCAGGCAGACCTCAACTTCGTCCAGGCCCTGTACAACTATCGTGTCTTTGAAGCCCAACTGGATAAGGCCATAGGAAAACCTTACTGAGTTCCCCAGAGACCGAACCGCTGCAAATTCCGTTGGAAGTCCCGGGACGTGGTGAAGTGCCAGGCCCTGAGCCCTTGGGCCCGGGCCGCTTCCACGAAGGGCAGCTTGTCATCCAGGTAGAGAATCTTCTCCGGGGGGCTCCCGGCCTGCCGGATGAGGGCTTGATAGATGGCCGCCTCGGGCTTGCGGCTGCCCACCTGGTAAGACAGGATGAAGGCCTGAAAGTGCGTGAGCAGAGCGGGAAAGCGCTGCCGTATATGGTCGAAGTGCAGGGGATTGGTATTGGAGAGTAAAAACAGCGGCAAGCGCGCCTTTAACCGGGCCACCACCTCCTCCATGTCTTCCAGGGGATCGAAAATATCGCTCCAGAAGACGCTGAAATCGAGATAAGATAAATTTATCCCGAAACGGGCCGTGACCCGCTGGTAAAATTCCCGGGAAGAGAGGCGGCCGGTGTCATAGCCGGGCTCCAGGCCGGTCTCGAAGACCTCGGCGTACACCTCCTCGGGACTGCGCCCGGTCAGGGCCGCCAGGCGGCGGCAAAAGCGCCGGTGGTCCACCTTCACCAGGACGTTGCCCAGGTCGAAGGCGATGGCGGTGATGGCAAGGGGAGAGGTTGAACCCATAATAATCGCGGCTTTATTAAGATATGCGTGCTGTGCCTTGTGACATTGCCCTAAAACCTTTTTAGGGGTGCTCATAAGGCTTCGGCTCATCTGTAAGGCAAGAACAGCCGGTGGGCGGGCCTCCGTGCCCGCCAATTTTGCAAGGCGGCCAGAGACGACCGCCCTACCCATCTATTGATGATTAACTTCTAAAGGCAGGTATCAATATATTATCTGTCGTGGTCCGATAGGCAAGTTTAGATTTATGGTATATTTCGAGAAGAGTAAAGACCGGCTGGGGAAAGGGGCGAGGCAGGCAGAAGGTGGAAGTTTCTTTGGCTAAGCCGGGAAAACCCCAGCCCAGGGAGAGGCCCTGCCTCTTCCGCCAAGACCTGGCGTGGGCCGCCTTCATCCTGGGTATCGCCGCCATCATGGGCCTTATGTACCATTGGCAACTGGTTGAAGTGGCGTTAAAGGGCGAACTGCAGCCTTATCTGGAAAAGTACCGGGCGAAGCAGCGGGAGGCCATGTTCCAGGGGGTGAAGACCGTCAGCCTGGCGCAGGCCTACACCGGGTATCAGGAAGGCAAGAGCATTTTCATTGACGCCCGGCCCCCCGATGAGTATGCCGAACTGCACATTACCGGGGCCATTAATCTACCTCCGGAACGCCTGGAATCCGGCGGGGAACCAGCAGTGGCCGGCATTGCCAAGGACCGGCAAATCGTGGTTTACTGCGGCCAGGTCAATTGCGATGCGGCCCTGAAGGTGGCGGAGAAGCTGCAATCCCTGGGATACACCCAGGTCACCGCCTTTCTGGGCGGGTTCCGGGTTTGGGATGAGGCCGGCTACCCCGCGGATACCGGTAAGTAGCTTATCCTGCAGCGCTGCATGTCTAATTCCCCCCTTTTCTAAAGGGGGGCCAGGGCAGTAGTTTCCGGTAGAAATTTACCGGTTTACGGCAAAACCATGAATGTCGGTGCTCTGGCGATCCCGCACTGTTTCTTGGGACATGATCGGCCGAAACGAATCTCCCTCTCCCCCCGTTTACGGGGAGAGGGCTGGGGTGAGGGGGGGGTAACACCTTTCACCCCTCACCCTAACCCTCTCCCCTTGAAGGGGAGAGGGAATTTTAGGGTCTTTCCTGTCGGTTTCCGGCAACCCGGCGGTATCGGTCCGATACCCATAATGAACTGCCTGGTATGAGCGAATTTTATCCCCAATTGGCTACCCAGGCTTAGCAAAAACCTTGCCGGACACTACTGGGGCCAGGGGGGATTTTAAATTCCCCTAAATCCCTCTTTATTAAAGGGGGATTTAAAACGCTTTCGGGAGAAGAAGGATTTAGATGAAAATCGGCTGGTTGCTCCGGCGCTTGTTAGAAATCGCCCTGGGCGCGGCCCTGGTGTACGCCGGCATCCAGAAGCACTTTCACCCACATGAGTTTGCCGAAGCGGTTCTGGCCTATAAACTGCTGCCTGAAGCTCTGGTGGGGGCGGTGGCGGCCGTGCTCCCCTGGGTGGAGATCGCGGCCGGGGGCCTCCTGGCGCTGGGGATCAAGAAGCGCAGTTGCCTGCAGCTTCTGGCGCTGTTGATCGGAGGCTTCCTCATCGTCCTGCTGGTTACCCTGGCCCGGGGGCTGAAAATCGACTGCGGCTGCGGCCTGTTCCTGCCCCGCCAGGTGGGTCTGGGAGCCATCCTGGAGGACGCGGTTTTTCTCCTCTGGGCCGGGGGTCTGTACTGGTGGGAACTGGTAGCCGCGGGGCGCAGCCTTGAGCACGTACCCGCCCGAGTTGCTTAATCTCAGGTGGGCCTTGCCCACCTTCCATTTGCTGCCCGGAGCCTGAAAGAAATTACCCCCGGGCGGGTTTAAAACCCGCCCCCACCTCGGCCGGCACCGGGGTTGCCGATTTAGTGCTGACCTAAAAGGGCCTGGGTGGCACAGGCGTCCCGCCGGTGCGCGCCGCATAAAGCCTGGGTACCAGATATACCTGGGCTTCTGAGCGACATATTTATAATTGATGCGGGCGGCCTTCGCCCTAGAAAACCAAAAACCAAAAACCCAAAACCCAAAACCGTCTCTTTTATGGCCCGATTCTTCGACTTTTACGATCCCCTGGAAAAGCGTTACGTCTTTAACAGCTTCCTGGTGGTGGTGGGGCTCGTCGAGATCCTCATCCTGGTCTTCACCCTCATCTGGCAGATCGACGAGGGTATTTTCAGCGACCAGGTTAAAGTGATCCCCTTTCCCTGGAAGGAGTACCTGCTGGCCGCCTTCACCGCGCCCATCGCCCTGCTGTTCCTCTTCGGCCTCATTGTCCAGGGGTTTGAGATGTTCGGCCGGGAGGAGACCGGGGCGTCCCCTGAGGGCGCCGCCAAACCGGGTCTGGCTGCCAGACTGGGGCGGGCCCGCTATCTTCTGGGGTTGGCGGCTTTGATCGGGCTGGTGATCTTCCTGGTTCAGGGCCGGGCCGTCTTTTCTCTTATCACCGCGGGGATCAAGGCCCTGGGGCTGGGGGGCTCTTATCTCCTCATTGCGCTCCTGGCCCTGGCCTTCCTGTACCTGCCGCTGAGGCTCTGGCTGCGCTACCGCCTCCAGAAAAAGGCCATGGAGTATCAGTACCTCCTGGCCCTGGCCCGGCGCCACGGGGTGGTGGTGGTGGATCCCAGGCTCCATCCCGAACTGGCGGCGCAACTGGAAGGGGAAAAAAATTTGCCGGCCTCCGACCCGGCCCTTCTTTCTTCCCCGGACGTTCCCGAAGACCCTAACCAGCAATAAATCATTATACTTGTGAAATTTTTCCTTTACACCCGGTGGCATTCTAGGGTATGAATTGACATTCGGCTAGTGGATTGCCAGCAGGACCCAAACTAGGGTAGGGGAGGTGATGGGCGTTTCACCTGACTCTTACAACGACCTTAAACCTTTAAAAGAAATCATTACTTTATAGGAGGGATGCGGACGGTTATGGATATTATGACTTTTGCCTTGGTTTGTGGCGCGGTGGGCGTAGCCTACGGCCTGTTCACCACCACCTGGGTGTTGAAACAGGATGCCGGTAATCCCCGCATGCAGGAGATTTCCGCCGCGGTGCGGGAAGGGGCCAACGCCTTCTTAAACCGGCAGTATAAAACGGTGGCCATGGTGGGCGTGGTTGTCTTCGTGCTCCTCTTCGGTCTGGGCAAATACACCGCCATCGGTTTCGTCATCGGCGCGGTGGGTTCGGCCCTGGCCGGTTACGTGGGCATGTACGTGTCAGTGCGGGCTAATGTGCGCACCGCCCAGGCAGCCTTTACCAGCATGGCCCACGCCCTGAAAGTATCCTTCCGGGGCGGCTCGGTCACCGGTCTGCTGGTGGTGGGCCTGGCCCTGTTGAGCGTGGCCGGTTACTACAAGTTCCTGATGGCGGCGGATCCCAAGGAAGCCATGCATGCCCTGGTGGGGTTGTGCTTTGGCTGCTCCCTGGTGTCGGTCTTTGCCCGGTTGGGCGGCGGCATCTACACCAAGGCGGCGGACGTGGGCGCCGACCTGGTGGGCAAAGTGGAAGCCGGCATTCCGGAGGACGACCCCCGCAACCCCGCGGTCATCGCCGACCAAGTGGGCGACAACGTGGGCGACTGCGCCGGCATGGCTGCAGACCTCTATGAGACTTATGTCGTGACGGTCGTGGCCGCCATGCTCCTGGCCTATACCATATATGGCGCCGGCTCCCCGGCCATCCTCTTCCCCATGGTCATCGGCGGCGTCTCCATCATCGCCTCGGTCATCGGCACCTATTTTGTCCGCCTGGGGAAATCCGCCTATGTCATGGGCGCCCTCTATAAGGGCCTCATCGTGGCCGCGGTCCTGGCCATCATCGCTTTCTATCCCCTGGCCAGCAAGTTCATGGCCGGCGTGGCCGCCAAAGCGGGCGCCAAGGGCGCGGCCGGTTTTGTGATCCCGCCCTTTAACGTCTTCCTGCTGGCGGTCATCGGCGTGGCCCTCACCGGGCTCATCGTGGCCATCACCGAATACTTCACCTCCAAGAGCTTCCAGCCGGTGAAGTCCATCGCCCTGGCCTCCACCACCGGTCACGGCACCAACGTCATCCAGGGTCTGGCCATCTCCATGAAGGCCACCGGCGCCCCGGTTATCGTCATCGTCTGCGCCATCCTGGCGGCCTTCCACCTGGGCGGCGGCCTGGCCAACCCCGGCACCGGCCTCTACGCCATTGCGCTGACCGCGGTGGCCATGCTCTCCATGACCGGCATCGTGGTGGCCATTGACTCCTACGGCCCCATCACCGACAACGCCGGCGGCATCGCCGAAATGGCCGAACTGCCGGATGAGATCCGCAACATCACCGATCCCCTGGATGCGGTGGGCAACACCACCAAGGCCGTGACCAAGGGTTACGCCATCGGCTCCGCCGGTCTGGCCGCCTTGGTGCTCTTCGCCGAGTACTCCCGGTCCTTCCCCGGGGTCATGACCTTTGAGCTGTCCGATCCTCGGGTGCTGGCCGGCCTGTTCATCGGCGGCCTGCTGCCCTATTTCTTCGCCGCCCTGTGCATGGAGGCCGTGGGTAAGGCCGCCGGCGGCGTGGTGGAGGAAGTGCGGCGCCAGTTCCGGGAAATCCCCGGCATCATGGAAGGCACCGCCAAGCCCGAATACGGCACCTGCGTGGACATCGTCACCAAGAGCGCCCTGCGCCAGATGATGGTGCCGGCCCTGATCCCGGTGCTCGCCCCCGTGGTCGTGGGCTTCATGCCGGGTCTGGGCCCCGTGGCCCTGGGCGGCATGCTCATCGGCTCCATCGTCACCGGGTTGTTCCTGGCCATTGCCATGACCTCCGGCGGCGGCGCCTGGGATAACGCCAAGAAGGCCATCGAAGACGGCCTCTACGGCGGCAAGGGCTCCGATGCCCATAAGGCGGCGGTCACCGGCGACACCGTGGGCGACCCCTACAAGGACACCGCCGGTCCGGCCATCAACCCCATGATCAAGGTCGTCAACATCGTGGCCCTGCTCCTGGTGCCCCTGCTCATTAAGTACGCAGGTTAGTTAAGATTGGCCGGGTGCGCTGGGTGCACCCTCGGTTGCAATGAAGCCGGCCCCGGGATGGGGCCGGCTTTTTCTTTTAACGTCCGGGTAGCGAACTTGTGATAGAATGGATCAACAAATTTTCGAGGTAATGCGGTTCCCTTGTAGGGCCGCAGCCAGGGGTGCGCCCTGGGAGGGCGGACACGCGGGTCCGCCCCTACAATGAAAATACCTTTACGCTGGTAGTGTAGTGTTTCGTAATTAACTATGCATAATATCGGCCCAGAAAGTATGGCCTGGGAAGCTTAAGTCCCCCTTTGGAAAAGGGGGATTTAGGGGGATTTCAACTGGTTGTCAAGAAATCCCCCCTGGCCCCTCTTTAGAAAAGGGGGGTAAAAAATCAGCCCCTAGACGTCACGTTATTTATGAAACACAACATTAGATTGGTATAAAAGGCGCAACCATTAGAGGTTGAAGAAAATTATTTCTAAATATTTCAGGGGGATGGGAGGGGAGTCTGAGGGGAGGGCGGGGGACTCGCGGTCCCCCGGTCCACTCCTCAGCTCTGCCTGTCAGGACAAAGTGTAGGGTGGGCACCGCCCACCTTCCTTAGTTTATGGCGGGCAATGCCCGCCCTACATTGATACTTAGGGCGTAGGTTGCAGGGCCTGTGCCATTGGGACAAGGGCGGCAGGCGTGGGTCCTCCGCTACAGAAAAATCCCCCCCTTTAATAAAAGGGGCCATGACCCAGGAACGTGAAAGTCCCCCTTTGGTAAAGGGGGATTTAGGGGGATTTTACATTGCAGGAGAAATCCCCCCTGACCCCCCTTTAGAAAAGGGGGGAAAGTGTGGGCTCTGGATAACTTGGGAAACGGCATAGAACCACCTAAGAAAGCTGAATGGCCCTTTCTCCTGGGCCTGGCCCTCATGGGGGCGGTGATTTTCTTTTACCGCCTGGGGGCGCCGGGGTTGATGGACCCGGACGAGGGCCGCTACGCCGAGATCGCCCGGGAGATCATGGCGCGGGGTGACTGGCTCATCCCCCATCTCAACCATCTTCCCTACCTGGAGAAGCCGCCCCTGGTCTACTGGCTCACGGCCCTGAGTTTCAGGGGCCTGGGCGACACGGAGCTGGCGGCCCGGTTGCCCGCGGCGGTCAGCGCCCTGGCCGGGGTGTTCCTGGCCTACGGCCTGGGACGGGCTTTCTGGGGACCGGTGGCCGGGTTCCTGGGCGCCGTGGTCCTGGCCACCTGCCCGGGCTACGTGGCCTTGGGAAGGATTCTCACCCTGGACATGACCTTCACCCTGTTTCTCAGCCTGGGGGTGGGTCTGGGGTACCTGGCCCTCTCCCGGGGCCGGCCGCGGCTGTGGCTCTGGGCCTACGGCGCCCTGGCGCTGGCGGTGCTCACCAAGGGGCCGTCGGCGGTGGTTCTGGGCGGGCTTGTCTGGCTGCTCTGGGCCCTCTATCAGCGGCTGCCCCTGAAGTCCCTGGTGAGCCCCGGGGGCTGGCTCATCCTGGCCGCGGTGTCTCTCCCCTGGTTTGCCTGGGTGGAGGTAGCGCTACCCGGACTTTTTCCGGTTCTTCATCCTGGAGCACCACCTGGGACGGTTTCTCACCCCGGCCATGCATCCCGAGCCGGTTTACTATTACGTGGCGGTCATCCTGGGGCTCATGTTGCCCTGGAGCTTTCTCCTGCCCTGGGTCCTGGTTCCCCGGGGGCGGCTTAAGGAGCCCAACCCGCACCGACCCTTTCTCCTCATTTGGGCCGCCACCATCCTGGTCCTTTTCTCCCTGTCCCGGGGCAAGCTGGTTCCTTATATCCTGCCGGCCCTGCTGCCCCTGGCCTTGCTCCTGGGGGAGGACCTGGCGGTTCTCCTGGGGCAATGGCGGTTTGCCGAAGACCGGGGCCTGAAGTTCAGCCTGATGGTCTGGGCCGTGGCCGGCCTGGGGCTGGCGGTTCTCTACTTTTGGCCCCCGGCCGCCCTTTCCCGGGAGCTGGCCAGGGCCGCCGGCTTCTCCCCGTTTCTGCCTTTGGGCCTGCTGGTCTTCGCTCTGACCCCCCTGGCGGCGCTCCTGTGGCGCCAGGGGGGGGTCTTGTTTCTCGGGGCCTTGCTGCTGAGCACCCTGGTGCCCCTGGGCGTGGAAACCGTAAGTCTCCAGCGTTCCCCCCGGGAGCTGGGGCGGGTGCTCCGGGCTAATTGGCAGCCGGGTGGGGCCCTGGTGGGGGTGTATCTCTACTCCCAGGGAATGTCCTTTTACAGCGGCCGGATTTTTCATCTCCTGGATTTTAAAACTGAGCTGGATTTCGGCCGGCGGCTGGCGCCCGGAAACGGCCTCTTCTTTGCCAATTACCAGGAGATGGCGGCCTTTGCCGAGTCCCGGCCCCGGACCTTCTTTTACCTGAAAGTTCATGATCTTCCCGGTCTGGAGGAGGCATTTCCCGGAAAATTGCACCCTCTGGCCAGGCATAAGGATTGTATTTTGCTGTACTATAAGGGACAATAAATTTATCGGCGCCGGCCCCCGGCTACTCCGGCTTTCTCCTTTGAGCATGCCCCAAATCCTTTACCGCTACCTGTTGCTGGAAATCCTGCCCCCCTTTTGGGTGAGTCTTCTGGCCTTCACCTCCATCGTCTTTTTGGGACGGATGATGAAGGTCACCCAGATGATCGTGGTCAAAGGAGTGGGGCTCATGGAGGTGCTCAAGACCTGCGCCTATCTGCTGCCGTATCTCCTGGTCTTCACCCTGCCCATGGCGGCCACCGTGGGGATTTTGCTGGCCCTGACCCGGCTTTCCGCCGACCAGGAAATGGTGGCCATGAAGACCGCGGGACTGAGCTACATCCAGCTGCTGCCTCCCATCCTGGTTTTCTCCCTGGGGGCCGCGGCGCTTACCCTGCTGCTCACCGTCGTCGGCAGTCCCTGGGGCCAGCATGCCACCAAGGAACTGCTGAAGGAAGTGGTGAAAAAGCGGGCCGACCTGGGAATCCAGGAGCAGGTCTTCAATACCGACTTCCAGGGGCTCATGCTGTTCATCAATCATGTGGGCTCCAAGAACGGCGAATTGGAAGGCATCTTTGCCTACGACTACCGGGACCAGGAAAACCCCAATACGGTGTACGCCCAGCGGGGCCGTCTGAGCTTCGATCCGAACCAGGAAGCCATCTTGATGGAGCTGTTTGACGGCCGGGTGCTGCGGTGGGGCAGCGACCCCAGCCGGTTTCAGTCGGTGGAGTTCAAGCGTTATCAACTGCCGCTCCAGCTGTTCACCTTCGCCCTGAAGGGGGAGAAGTCCGAATCCGAGATGTCCCTGGGGGAGTTGTGGGCCGCCCTGTCGGGAAACCCCCGGGGGTCTTCGGTCTACAACCGGGCGGCGGTGGAGCTGAACCAGCGCTTCGCCATGCCCCTGGGGGCCCTGCTCCTTTGCCTGATGGCCATGCCCCTGGGCTTGAATCCCCGCCAGCATGGGCGCACCTGGGGTCTGATCCTGGGGTTGGTGATCTTTCTGGTTTATTACGTGGTCTTCACCGCCTCATGGCGCCTGGCCATCAACGCTCGGATCAATCCTTCCCTGGCACCCTGGCTGTCCAACTTCCTGTTCGTCTGGGTGGCCCTGTACCTCTGGTACCGCACCGTGCGGGAGCTTCCCCTGGTTCCGGCGGGCTGGCATTTTATAAGATTGAGGGTGAAAAGGGTAAGAGGTTAAGAGGCGATTTTCCCCTTTTACCCCCTGCGTGAGGGCTTATGGGGACGGACCAACCAAGATTTAACCAGAGGGGTGCTTTATTACTGACTTGGATTCTCTGAAAGGCGCCCGGGTCCTCATCACCGGGGGCGCCGGCATGATCGGCAGCACCATCGCCCATCTGGCCGTGAGTAGCGGCGCCCGGGTCACCGTGCTGGACGCCATGCTGCCCATGTATGGGGGCAATCTCTTCAATCTGCAAGGAATCGACGACCGCATCGAGTTCCTAAAGGGAGATATCCGGGACCCGGGGTTGTTAAACCGGGTGGTGCCGGGGTTCGATTTCATCTTCAGCCTGGCCGGCCAGGTAAGCTACGTGGACAGCAACACCGAGCCCTTGCTGGACCTGGACATCAACTGCAAAGGCCACCTCTTGACCCTGGAAGCCTGCCGTCGGGAAAATCCCCGGGCCCGACTGCTGTTCGCCAGCTCCCGCTTTGTCTACGGCCGCATCGAATACAACCCGGTGGATGAGAATCATCCCTTCAACTGCCTGAGCATCTACGGCATCCACAAGCTGGCGGGGGAAAAGTACTACCGCTTCTATCACGAGGCCTACGGCCTGCCCGCGGTGAGCGTGCGCATCGCCAACCCTTACGGTCCCCGGCAGCAGATGAAGCACAGCAAATACGGCATCGTCAATTGGTTCATCCGCCTGGCCCTGGAAGGGAAACCCTTGACGGTCTTTGGCGACGGGGGCCAGCGCCGGGATTACGTGTTCGTGGAAGACCTGGCGGAGGCGGCCCTCACTCTGCTGCTGACCCCGGGGACCGAGGGCCAGACCTATAACCTGGGGTCCGGCACCGGCACTCCTTTTATGGAGATGGCCCAATTGGTGGCCGCCGCGGTGCCGGGCACCGAAGTCAGGCAGGTGGAGTGGCCGGCGGACCGCTATTTCGTGGAGACCGGGGATTACCTGAGCGACATCGGCAGAATCACGGGGGCCACCGGCTGGCGCCCTCGCACCCCGCTTAAGGACGGCATTGCCCGCACCGTGGACTTTTACCGCCGACACCGGGCGAAGTACTGGTAGGTTTCTTCGGGGCGTAATTTTGGACTTAACTTATAAGACCTTGGAAAAATGTGGGAAATTCCAATAAAAGGCTTCCTTGGGCTCTGTTTGTTCCCGCCCCCGTGATGGGGGAGGGTCAGGGTGGGGGTGAATATTCTTGGTATGTGAGGGCCTTATTCCCCTCCCCTAACCCCCTCCCACCAGGGGAGGGGGAATAAATAAATACCTTTCTTCGGTGAGAAGGCTATTTTGTAGGAGTCTCCGTATCATATAGACAGCGTCATAAATAATTGGATATGCCTATGGTTTCTCGCAACTCAATATTGCCCAATTTGTCACCCTGAGCCGCAGGTGAAGGGTCTCTTGATTGCCGCTAAAGGCGAGATTCTTCGCCGCCTGCGGCGGCTCAGAATGACAAGAAGGTAGCATCATGGCACATATTCAAAAATAAATGACGCTGCGTATAGTTCGGAAATCCACCGCGGAGTTGTGACATCATGGAGCAAGGCGGCGATTTAAAGGGGAACACTTTCCTGGTCACCGGCAGCGCCGGGTTCATCGGGTTTTACGTGGCCCAGGCCTTGCTCTCCCGGGGCGCCGGGGTGGTGGGGCTGGATAACTACAGCGATTATTATTCCCCGGCCTTAAAGCGGGACCGGGACCTGGTGCTGCGGCAGCATCCCAACTTCGTCTCCATCGCCGGGGACCTGGTCGATCTGCCGCTCCTGACGTCGCTTTTTGAAGTCCACGACCTCCGGAAGATCTGCCATCTGGCGGCCCAGGCCGGGGTGCGCTATTCGTTGGTCAACCCCTTTGCCTACCAGAAGTCCAACCTGGAAGGGTTCCTCAACCTCCTGGAGCTGGCCAAGCGGCATCAGGTGGAGCGCTTCGTCTACGCCTCCAGCTCCAGCGTCTACGGGGGGCTGACGGAGCTGCCCTTTTCCGAAGACCAGCGGGTGGACACCCCCATCAGTCTCTACGCCGCCACTAAACGGGCCAACGAGTTGATGGCCCATGCCTATTCCCACCTTTTCGACCTGCCCACCGTGGGTCTGCGGTTTTTTACGGTATACGGTCCCTGGGGCCGCCCGGACATGGCCATGTGGCTGTTCACCGAAGCCATGCTGGCCGGCAAACCCATCAAGGTCTTTAATTACGGGCAGATGCGCCGGGACTTCACCTACATCGACGACATCGTCCAGGGAGTGGTGGCGGCCTTGCTGGTGGCAGGCCTGGAAACCTATGAAATCCTCAACCTGGGCAACCACCGGTGCGAAGAGCTGCCCAGGGTCATCGAGCTTCTGGAGCAGGAGTTGCAAGTTAAAGCCCGGCAGAACCTCTTGCCCATCCAGCCGGGGGACGTGCCCGCCACCTTTGCGGACATCGCCCGGGCCCGGGGGAAGCTGGGGTTTGAGCCCACCACCCCCATCGACGTGGGGGTGCCCCGCTTCGTCAAGTGGTACCTGGATTATCACGGCCTGGCGCGGAAATGAGAGGGTAGAGCGCCAGTCGGGTCAGAAACGGTAGGGCGGGCCTCCGTGCCCGCCGTTTTTTTGGCGGCCAGGGACGGCCGCCCCACCGCCACAATTTTTCTGGTGAGGCCTCCGTGCCCGCTTCAATATTATTCAACTCATATTTCGGAGGTCTTAACTGGGTCTCAATCCAGCAGTTTCAGGATTTCGGCGGTCTTCTTCCGGAGCAGGGCCGGGTCCTGCCGGGTCTCCACGTTCAGGCGCAGGACCGGTTCGGTGTTGGATTTCCGCAGATTGAAGCGCCAGTTCTCAAACTCCAGGCTGAGGCCGTCGGTGCGGTCCAGGGTTTTCGCCTGGGGTCCGTAATAGGCCTCCACCCGGCTGAGCGCCCCCTCGGGGTCGGCCGGTTTACGGTTGATCTCGCCGCTGACGGGGTAGCGCCGCATCCGCTCCGCCACCAGGGCGGAGAGGGGGTTGCCGGTGCGGCACATGGTCTGAAGCACCAGCAGCCAGGGAATCATGCCGCTGTCGCAGTAGGCAAAATCCCGGAAGTAATGGTGCCCCGACATCTCGCCGCCATAGACGGCGTTTTCGGCCCGCATCCGCTCTTTGACGAAGGCGTGGCCGGTTTTGCTCATAATCGGGACCCCGCCGGCGGCCCGCACCATCTCCCTGGTGTTCCAGGTGAGCCGGGGGTCGTGGATGATGGCGCCCCCCGGGTGCCGGCCGAGCAAGGCCTGGGCCAGAAACCCCACCAGGTAGTAGCCTTCGATGAACTCCCCCTGCTCGTCAAAAAAGAAGCAGCGGTCGAAGTCGCCGTCCCAGGCCAGGCCCGCCGCGGCGCCGTGGGCCCGCACCGCCCGGGCGGTGGCCTCCCGGTTTTCCGGCAACAGGGGGTTGGGGACCCCGTGGGGAAAGGCGCCGTCGGGTTCGTGACCCAGTTTGATGAACTTAAAGGGCAGGAACGCCTCCAGCCGGTCCAGCACCGGCCCGGCGCAGCCGTTGCCGGCATTGGTCACCACCTTCAGGGGCCGCAATACCTGCTGGTCCAGGTAGCTCAGCAGGTGCTCCACGTAGGCCTCCAGGGAGTCGGCGGCCAGGCATCCCCCCCTGACTTCGGCCTTGGGCGGAAATTTGCCGGCCGCGGCCAAAAGTTCGATGTCCTTGAGGCCGCTGTCGCCGCTCAAGGGCCGGGACTCTTGCCGCACGAATTTCATGCCGTTGTAATCAGGCGGGTTGTGGCTGGCGGTGACCATGATGCCGCCGTCCAGCTCGAGATGCGAAGTGTAGAAATAGACCTGCTCGGTGCCGCACAGTCCCAGGTCCAGGACCTGGACGCCGCTGTCGTTCAAACCCGCGGCCAGGGCGGCGGCCAAAGGCGGGCTGGAAAGGCGCACGTCCCGGCCCACCGCCACCCGGGCGGGAGAGAGGAAGGCGGCATAGGCCCGGCCGATGCGGTAGGCCAGTTCGACATCCAGTTCCTGGGGGACCTGGCCCCGGACGTCGTAGGCTTTGAAACAGGGAAGGCTTTTCATAAGCGGGCGAGGTGGCGGTCAGGCCCCGTGACCTCCACTCCTGGATGCTATTAACATAAAGTTGACGCCTCCACAAGCGTCCAGGCAGGTTCCTGCTAAAGGCAAAAAGCCCCAATCTGCGGAACTTTCTGGACTAAGGGTGAAAATGCCGATAAAATTCGGTATCATCGCCGGCAAGCTCTGGGGTGGCCACTTGCCGGTGGTTGAGAAACGGGTTCTGGGGTTATCCTATACCCCATGGAGGATCTAGGCCCTTCGCTGCGCTCAGGGTGACAGAGAAAGGAAATTTTGAAATAATTTTTAGTAACTTTGAAAAGCTTGAGGGGAACCAATGGTTACCGCCGATAAAAGGGCCAGGATCACCGGCATCACCGGCCGGGGACGGCAGTTGCCTGGCGGCACTCTTATTGAGTCTCAGCAGGCGCCTCAAACGGTCTTAAGGACAGGACAGGAAAATGCAGCCAGAGGTTGAAGGTTGGAAGGGCATCATTTTGGCCGGCGGGGCTGGGACCCGCCTTTATCCCGTCACCCGGGTGACCAGCAAGCAGCTGTTGCCCGTGTACGACAAGCCCATGATCTATTACCCCCTGTCGGTTCTCATGCTGGCGGGAATCCGGGACATACTCATCATCTCCACCCCCGAGGACCTGCCCAGGTTTGAGGCCCTGCTGGGCGACGGCGGCCAACTGGGGTTGCGATTCAGCTACGCGGCTCAGCCGCGGCCCGGGGGCCTGGCCCAGGCTTTTCTCATCGGCGGAGAATTCATCGGCCAGGACCGGGTCTGCCTGATCCTGGGGGACAACATCTTCTACGGTCACGGCTTCCAGGAGATCTTGAAAAGGGCGGTGCAACTTGAGGAAGGCGGGCTGATCTTCGGCTACTGGGTGCGGGACCCCGAAAGGTACGGCGTGGTGGAGTTCGACCGCTCGGGCCAGGTTACCTCCATCGTGGAGAAGCCTTCCAGGCCCAGGTCCAACTTTGCCGTGCCGGGCATCTATTTTTATGACAACCGGGTCATTGAGGTGGCCGCGGCCTTGAAACCCTCGGCTCGGGGGGAGCTGGAGATCACCGATGTAAACCGGGTCTACCTGGAGAGGGGCCAACTGCGCGTGGAGATCCTGGGCCGGGGATTCGCCTGGCTGGACACCGGCACCCATGAGTCCCTGCTGGAGGCCGCCACCTTCATCGAGACCATTGAAAAACGCCAGGGCCTCAAGATCGCCTGCATTGAAGAGGTGGCATACCGCCAGGGCTATATTGGTGCCGACCAGTTGCGGCGGCTGGCCCAGCCCATGGAGAAAAACGGCTACGGCCAGTATCTGCTGAGCATCCTGGCGGAATAAGTCCCGATAATTGCCACTCTAAAGCCTTCCCCCGGTGCCGCAGACGGACGATCCGGCTTCTCTATGCGGCCCCCAGCAATATGGCAACAAGCCATTTCAAAACCTACCTTCACAGAAAAATGTCATTCTGAGCGCAGCGAAGAATCCAGTCCTTCCAAAGAGTTAGATCCTTCGCTGCGCTCAGGGTGACAGGATAAACCTGTTTTGAAATGGCCTCAAATCAGGTCAGGGTTTTCAGATCCTCAGGTGGGTTCAGGGGCGGGGTGACGCTTTTTGCGGGCCGGGGCAGGCCGCTCGCCCTATCCGCAGGCACAGGGAAGCCAGCAAAATTCCCAGGGGCACTCCCAGCAAAAACCCGAGGTAAAAATGGGCCATGAGATTATCCTGGCTGATTTATCGGTCCTATCAGGGCGAGGCTTTAAGATGCTAACTTTTAGAACGTATGAAGACTTTGCGGCGTCATAACAAACTGTAATCATTAAAATAATATAGTATTACGAAAGGGGTGTCGGCGAGGGCGCCGGCGCTCCATTTTCATTTAAATGTCTGGGGCCACAAAAAATAAGGCTGCTGGAAGGCAACTTGGGGACAGACCTGCCAACCCGGCCGGTTTGACAGGCCCTGAGACCATGCGATATAACAATATAGCCGGGCATAATGGATGGCCGTGACGGTACGCCATTCCCTCCGCATGCGCCTCCGCAGTCATACTCCAAGACGGCCCCCAAGGAAGAGACCATGGCCGATGAAGAAGCCATCCCTCTCACCGGGATAATCCTGGCGGGGGGCTCAGGGACCCGGTTCTGGCCCCTGAGCCGTTCCCAATACCCCAAGCAGGTGCTGCGCCTGCTGGGCTCCGAGTCCATGATCCAGTCCACCATCGAACGGCTGCTGCCCCGCATTCCCCCCAACCGCCTGGCGGTGGTGACCAACGCCTCCCAGGCTCAGCTCATCCACCAGGAGCTGAGCCGCAAAGGCTGGCACGAGATCCGCATCTGGATCGAACCCCAGGGCCGTAACACCGCGGCCGCGGCGGGGCTGGCCGCGGTTCTCTTGGACAACGAACCCGAGGATCATCTCATGGCGGTATTCCCGGCGGACCACTTTATCCGGGAGCGGGAGCGTCTCCTTCAAGCCCTGGAACTGGGAGCGGTTTGGGCCCGGGCCGGCTACCTGGTCACCTTCGGGATTCCCCCCGCCCGCCCGGAAACCGGCTATGGCTATATCAGGCAAGGAGCGCCCCTGGATGCGGCGGGAAGGGTGTTTCGCGCCGCCCGGTTCATCGAAAAACCGCCCCTTAATCAGGCCCGGGAATTTCTTAAGGCCGGGGGCTATTTCTGGAACAGCGGCATCTTCATCTTCCGCCGGGATGCGCTGCTTACCGCCTTATCCCGTTATCAGCCGGAACTCTACCGGGGGCTGGCCCGGCTGCTGGACCGAGAAAACCGCCCCTCGCTGGATGAGGTCTATGAGAATTTGCCCAGCATCTCCCTGGACCACGGCATCCTGGAGAAGGCCGACAACGTGGCGGTGGTGCCGGTGGAGATGGGCTGGAACGACGTGGGCACCTGGGAGGCGCTGCACAACATCTTTCCCCGGGACGACCGGGGCAACGTCTTTTGGGGCCGGACCCTGGACCGGGACAGCCGGGAGTGCCTGGTCTATGCGCAAGACCGGCTGGTGGCCACCATCGGGCTGGAGCGGACCATCGTGGTGGATACTCCGGACGCCACCCTGGTGTGCCACCGGGACCGGGTCCAGGATGTCAAGGACCTGGTGGCGGAGCTCCAGCGCCAAAACATGGTGGAATCGGTGCAGCACCTCACCGTGGAGCGCCCCTGGGGCCGGTACACGGTGATGGATGAGGGCCCCGGTTTCAAGGTAAAGCGCATCGTGGTGGACCCGGGGATGAAGCTCAGCCTGCAGTTGCACCGGCACCGGGCGGAGCACTGGGTGGTGGTCTCCGGCACCGCCCGGGTCACCATCGGCCGGGACGTGAGGCTGGTGGCCGGCAACCAGAGCGTCTACATTCCTTTGGAGACCGTGCATCGGCTGGAAAACCCGGAAACGGAGCCCTTGAAGATCATCGAGGTCCAGACCGGCGCCTCCCTGGAAGAAGACGACATCATCCGCCTGGACGACGATTACTGGCGTCCGGAAGATAAGTGATGAAATGGTTGGGGGAGGAGACTAAGGGCCCACGGCTCTTACCCCCTCCCCTCAAAATTTTCCCCAAATTTTCTTCCGCACCCCGCGCCGGGTTGGGAGGGTTTTGGGGTTTATAAAGTAAAGCCCGAAACACGGGCCTCACCAATTAAGCAAAAGACAGAGGAGATAGTTGAATGAGCAAAAGTAAGATGTCGCTGGCGGTAATGCTGGCCCTGGTGTTGACCCTGGGGCTGGCCGCGTCTTCCTGGGCCGGTCCCATGGGACCTGGCCGCATGAATCTCACCCCGGCGCAAGTCGGGCAGCTGTTCGACCTCAAGGAGAAGTTCCGGAACGACACGGCGTCCGTGCGCAAGCAGATGTGGGTCAAGCGGGCGGAGCTGAGGGATCTGTGGCGCGCCGAGAAGCCCGATCAGAACCAGATCCTGGCCAAGCAGAAGGAAGTCAACGCCCTCCGGGGTCAGCTGCAGGAGAAGGCGGTGGCCTTCCGGTTTGAAGCACATAAGATTGCCCCCAACGCCGGATTTGGCCACGGCTGGGGTTGTGGTTTCGGTCCCGGCGGGGGCATGGGCCATCACGGGGGCATGGGTCACGGCGGGGACATGGGTCCCGGTGGCGGCATGGGTCCCGGTGCCATGTAACCTCTCACCCAAAAGCTGGGAGGGGGCCGATTGACCCCCTCCCATTATGGCTATGGCGCTCTCTCCAGTAAACCTCAGGGCTCAACGGGACCTGAGACGATTAAGAAATCAGGTTCACCTACTACGCTATCCTTTTACTGCGGTGGATTCGCCGGCAGGCCCTTTGTACCCGGCGCAATCGCCGCTGGTTGACGCGCTGAAATTAAATGGTGAGCAAACCCCTTGGCGTCAGAACCGGGGCGGCCAGTCCTTTTAGGGCAACCTGAATCGGCTGCCTCAGAAGCAGGGCGATCCAGTTTTAACTTTCAGGGTCCGCCCCCTAACCTGCACAACTCATCTCAAACCTCGCTACAATTTTCCCACCTCAAAGTAGCAGTCCTTGAAAATTCCTCCGAAATGGCTTAAAATCAATAGTAATAATAAATTTTGGGGAAAGTTTTCCATTAGATATCCAAGATGGCGGTTATACCGATTCGCAAGTTGCCGGACCTGGTCTTAAGGGAGAAAGCCGAGGAAATCTCCGAGATCAACGGAGAGCTGCAGCGGCTTATCGACGACATGGCCGAAACCATGTACGCCGCGCCGGGTTTGGGGCTGGCGGCCAACCAGGTGGGGGTCCTGCAGCGCCTCATCGTGTTTGACGTCTCCCACCGGGAGGGAGGCCCCCGGGACCTGAAGGTGATCCTCAACCCGTGTATTACCGCCGTTGAAGGGCAGATCATCCGCGAAGAGGGCTGCCTGTCGGTGGCTGATTTCTCCGCGGAAGTGAGGCGTCACGCCCGGGTCAGGGTCAGGGGGCTGGACCGGGAAGGCAAACCCGTGGAAATGACGGGGGAGGGACTGCTGGCGGTAGTAATCCAGCATGAAGTCGATCATCTGGACGGCGTTCTGTTTATCGACCGGATCAGCCGGCTGAAAAGGGGACTTTATTTAAGACGGCTCAAGAAACAGGCGGCGGCCCGGTGAAAGAAGGTCCCTGGCGGTTGATCTTCCTGGGCACGCCCCAGTTTGCCCTGCCTTCCCTGGAGGCATTGCTCACCAGCGGGGAGGACGTGGTCGCGGTGGTGACCCAACCGGATCGGCCCCGGGGGCGGGGCCAGGTGGTGAGCCCCTCGCCGGTGAAAGAGCTGGCCCTGGCCTGGAGAGTGCCGGTGCTGCAGCCCCAGCGCCTCAAAGACCCGGAACTGCTCCGGCGCCTGGCCTCCTATGCCCCGGAGCTGATGATCGTGGTGGCCTATGGCCGGATCCTCACCCACGAGATCCTGGCCCTGCCGTCCGCGGGCTTTCTCAATGTGCACGCCTCGCTGCTGCCCCGGTACCGGGGCTCGGCCCCCATCAATTGGGCCCTGATCAAAGGGGAACGGGAAACCGGGGTCACCATTCAGTGGGTGCAGTACGAAGTGGACAGCGGCCCCATCTTCCTGCAGGAACGGGTGCCCATCAACGCAGAGGACGATGCCGGCACCCTGTACCGCAAGCTCTCGGAGCGGGGGGCGGCCCTTTTGGTCCAGGCCCTGGACCTGCTGCGCCGCGGGGAAGCCGTCAAGCAGCCCCAGCCCCAGGAAGGGATAACCTATGCGCCGCCCATCACTCCGGAGATGCGGCGCCTTAACTGGCAGCTGCCGGCCCCGGAGGTCTCCGGGTGGATCCGCGGCCTGGACCCCAGGCCGGGGGCTTATGCCCGGTGGCGGGGCCGGGGGTTGAAACTGTTCGGAGCCCTGGTAAAAAAGTCCCAGGGGCGTCTGGCGCCTCCGGGCACGGTGCTCAGAGTCACTCCCCAGGGGCTGGAAATTGCCTGCGGCGAGGGGAGCATTACGGTGAAAGAGATGCAGCTGGCCGGCCACAAGCGCCTGCCGGCCCCGGAATTCTTGAGAGGGCACCCCCTGGTCAAGCAGGTGCTGGAGTAGGGCAGCCTTATGGGTGAGCCTGAAAAAATCATGAACGGCGGCAATTCCATCCGCCCCCAAAAGCGCATCTTCCTGGGCCTGCTGGCGGTCACCTGCGTGCTTTTGACCATCATCCTGGGAGTCCTCTGGTACGTCCCCTATGTGGGGCTCACCCACATCCACCGCGATTTGCCGCTGATCCTGGGGATCGTCTTCGCGGTCCTGTTGCTCTTGGTGGGCGGCGGTCTGGTCTTGCTGGCCCTCACGGTGGTCCTGGGCCGGGACCTGTTCTTCTCCAAGAAACTTCGGGGCGTGGTCATCAAGCTGCTGTTGCCCCTGATGAGCGGCGTGGGCAAACTCTGCGGCGTCTCCAAGGACCGGGTGCGCCATTCCTTCATCGAAATCAACAACCAGCTGGTCCTGGCGCAGCACCCCCGCGCCACCGCGGACAAGCTGCTGCTGCTGATGCCCCACTGCCTGCAGTTCCACGAATGCCAGTTCCGCATCACCGGCAGCACGGTGAATTGCAAACGCTGCGGCAAGTGCCCCATCACCGGGCTGGTGGAGCTCTCGGAAAAGTACGGGGTGGGGCTGGCGGTGGCCACCGGCGGCACCCTGGCCCGGCGCATCGTGGTGGAGCGCCGCCCCCAACTCATCATCGCGGTGGCCTGTGAGCGCGACCTCTCCAGCGGCATTCAGGACAGCTACCCCCTGCCGATCTTCGGGGTCATCAACCACCGGCCCCACGGCCCCTGCTACGACACCCTGGTGGACCTGGAACGGGTGGAAGAGGCCTTGAAGACCTTCTTGCTGCCGTCTGCCGTCCCCCGACAGCCAACCGCCCCGCCGAGTCAGCCGCCAGAACCACCCAACTGAGCGAAACCTGAAACAATTTCCGTTCCCGGCGCCAGCCCTGGTGAGTCCGGTGACTTCCTGCCAACCCCCCGCCCCCGGTCTTGACAAATCAGGGAGCTTCAGATAGGGATGTCAACACCCTAGTTAAGAAATCAGGCGACAGAGAGGAGACAGCCATATGGGTCTGCCCGCGCCCATAAGTTTTTCCGAGATCTTTATTCTGGTAATTTTCTTTGTGGCCTCATTGACCGCCATGCTCTTTACCTTGATTTTGGTCTTGCGAAAACGGCAGAGTCATGTGGTGAAGTTTGAGGCCATCCATATTTCTGAGCTGATAAAATTGCTTATTTCCATAGCTTCCTTTGTCACCGTATGTATTACATTGATATTATTGGTATTGCAAAACAGGGTCATCGTGACGCAGACCAAATATGCCTTAAACTCGGTGGAGAGCAACGTCTTCGGGACCGTAACCACCCAGAATCTCTCCTCTGACGATATCTTCATCAAGAATCCGGAATTGAGAGCCTACTTTTATGGCGGGAAGGATATCCGGGAAGATGATCCCCTCTATCACCAAGTCTATGCGGCTGCCGAGTATCTCCTGGATTACTTTGACTCACTGGCGACCCAGTTGCGGAAATACCCTTTGTTATGGCGTTACGAGAAGGAGTCCTGGGAGAAAAATATCATCGATATGTTTGCCTGGAGCCCGGTCCTATGCAGGTATCTGCAAGTAAACAAGAACTGGTATGACAATTATATCTTGACGCTGAAAGACGCCGGGGAGCTGAAGCGTCGGCAGGGGAATCTGCGTCAGGTTTTGCCCCAGCAATGATCCCCGGGAAATACCCTTAGTGGCCCCCAGCCTCCAAACCCCAAAACTGCCCGGCGCCCGGGACCTGGCCCTGGATATTCTGGCCGCGGCCCGGCGACAGGGTCGCTCGGTGGAAGACCTTCTGGCCGCCACCTTTAAGCGCCATCCCCAACTCCCCCGGCCGGAGCGGGCCCTGCTCCTGGAGCTGGTCCAGGGAGTGAAGCGCTGGGAAATCCGGTTGGATTACGTTCTTTCCCAGGTCTCGGATATTCCTTTAAGAAAGTTGCACCCCCTGGTCCATGAGATCCTGCGCCTGGGGGCCTTCCAGCTCCTGATGCTGGATAAGGTGCCGGATAGGGCCGCGGTGCACGAGGCCGGCAAACAAGCCAGGGCCCGGCGCCTGCCCCGGGCCCACGCCGGCTACATCAACGCGGTGCTGCGCCGGCTGGCCGCCGAGGGGCCGCCTCCCATCCCGCCCCCGGGAGCCGACGCGGTTCAGTCCCTGAGCCTGGAGTACTCGCACCCGGCCTGGCTGGTGGCCCGGTGGCTGAACCGCTACGGCTTTGAGGAGACCCGGGCCCGGTTGCGCGCCAACAACCTGATCCCGCCCCTGACCATCCGGGTCAACACCCTGAAGACCGATGCCGCCAGCCTGGCGGCGCGCCTGGCCCGGGAAGGGGTGGAGGCCGCGGCCTGCCGCTTCTCCCCGGAAGGCCTGCACCTGCTGGCCCTGAGCTCGCCCCCCCTGGAGCTGCCTTCATTCCGGGAAGGCCTGTGGCTCTTCCAGGACGAGGGCGCCCAACTGGTAAGCCATTTGCTGCCCGTGGCGCCGGGGGCGCGCCTTATGGAAATCGGCGCCGGCCGGGGCGGCAAAACCAGCCACCTGGCGGCCTTGATGACCAACCAGGGCCTGATCCTGGCGGTGGACCACCACCTTGGCCGCCTCAAGGAACTCAAGCTCAACCTGGCGCGCCTGGGGGCCGCGGCGGCCCGGCCCCTGGTGGCCGACGCCGCCTCCGCCTTGCCCTGTAAGCCGGAGGTGATGGACGCCGCGGCGGTGGACGCCCCGTGCTCTTCCCTGGGCATCATCCGGCGCCATCCGGAAATCAAAGGCCGGCTCTCCGAAGGAGACCTGGCCGCCTTCCCACCCCGCCAGCTGGCCATGCTGAAGGCCGCGGCCGGGGCTTTGAAACCGGGGGGCCAGCTGCTCTATATCACCTGCACCCCCGAGCCCGCGGAAAACGAAGAGGTGATCGGCGCCTTCCTGGCCGCCCACCCGGAATTTCGCCTGGCCACCGACCCCGACCGGCTGCCGCCCGCGGCCCGGTCCCTGGTCCAGCCCCCGGGGTTCTTCCGCACCTCCCCGGCCGAACACGATCTGGACGCCTTCTTTGCCGCGGTCCTGGCGAAGGAAGGGTAGGGCGAGAGGATATATAAGAAATATTAACTACTCTTTGTTGGGCTTAAAGCGCGAATAAATAGCAGTTATCTTGAAGCGACTGATTTTTGTAATATAATTATTTTGAAAACTCCCGTAGGGCGGGAAAGCGAAGCGCATCCCGCCTTTAGTAGCCGTAGGCGGGAATATGAAACGCATCCCGCCTTCAGCAATTGGGGTTAAACTAAAATTATGCCCCAATACATACGCGCCATTGTTCCAGGAGGCACGTTCTTTTTCACGGTCACGCTACTGGAACGCCGCCGGAACCTCTTGACCGAACACCTTGACCATCTACGGTCGGCGTTCATGGCGGCCCGCCAACGTAGACCATTCACGGTCGAGGCCATCGTCATTTTGCCCGATCACCTGCATTGTATCTGGACGTTGCCTTCCGGGGACGCTGATTTCTCCGCGCGCTGGCATGATATAAAGGCACGATTTGCCGCACAAATTCCCCCAGGGGAAAGACTTTCAGAGCGGCGCCTGAAGAAGGGAGAACGAGGCATTTGGCAGACGGCGTTTTTGGGAACACGTCATCCGCGACGAGCGCGATTATGAGCATCACGTGGATTACATCCACTACAATCCAGTAAAGCATGGTCATGTGATGAGGGTTGCGGATTGGCGTTATTCAAGCTTTCACCATTACGTACGATGCGGTATTTATAACCTTGAGTGGGCGGCAGATGATGACGTTCGGCGTCTGGAGATGGAGTGATGCGAAAGGCGGGATGCGCTTCGCTTTCCCGCCCTACGGTCCTCTTCCCTGGGCATCATCCGGCGGCACCCGGAAATTAAAGGCCGCGTCTCCGAAGCGGACCTGGCCGCCTTCCCGCCCCGCCAGCTGGCCATGCTGAAGGCCGCGGCCGGAGCTTTGAAACCGGGGGGCCAGCTGCTCTATATCACCTGCACCTCAGAGCCGGCGGAAAACGAAGAGGTGATCGGCGCCTTCCTGGCGGCGCAGCCGGAATTTCATCTGGCCACCGACCCCAGCCGGCTGCCGCCCGCGGCCCGGTCCCTGGTCCAGCCCCCGGGGTTCTTCCGCACCTCCCCGGCCGAACACGATCTGGACGCCTTCTTTGCCGCGGTGCTTGCGAAGGAAGGGTAGGGTGAGCGGATATATAAGAAATATTAACTACTCTTTGTTGGGCTTAAAGCGCCAATAAATAGCGGTTATCTTGAAGCGACTGATTTTTGTAATATAATTATTTTGAAAACTCCCGTAGGGCGGGAAAGCGAAGCGCATCCCGCCTTTAGTAGCCGTAGGCGGGAATAGTGAAACGCATCCCGCCTTCAGCAATTGGGGTTAAACTAAAATCATGCCCCAATACATACGCGCCATTGTTCCAGGAGGCACGTTCTTTTTCACGGTCACGCTACTGGAACGCCGCCGGAACCTCTTGACCGAACACATTGACGATCTACGGGCGGCGTTCATGGCGGCCCGCCAACGTCGACCATTCACTGTCGAGGCCATCGTCATTTTGCCCGATCACCTGCATTGTATCTGGACGTTGCCTTCCGGGGACGCCGATTTCTCCACGCGCTGGCATGATATAAAAGCGCGATTTGCCGCACAAATTCCCCCAGGGGAAAGACTTTCAGAGCGGCGCCTGAAGAAGGGAGAACGAGGCATTTGGCAGCGACGTTTTTGGGAACACGTCATCCGCGACGAGCGTGATTATGAGCGTCACGTGGATTACATCCACTACAATCCGGTAAAGCATGGTCACGTGACGAGGGTTGCGGATTGGCCTTATTCAAGCTTTCACCGTTACGTACGATGCGGTATTTATAACCTTGAGTGGGCGGCAGATGATGACGTTCGGCGTCTGGAGATGGAATGATGCGAAAGGCGGGATGCGCTTCGCTTTCCCGCCCTACGGTCCTATTGGTCTGATCGACTGCACGTGGAAAGGAATAAGCAACTGGAGCCCGCAGATACCTTGCCAT
>CAVYJK010000034.1:0-8014 GCA_963768765.1 uncultured delta proteobacterium | reverse complement strand
AGAGCACTTCCAACCCCACCTCCATCGCCCAGAAGGCCGCGGTGGAGGCCCTGAACGGCCCCCAGGAGACGGTGCGCGCCATGGTGGCGGAGTTTGCCTGGCGCGCCGGGACGACATCTACCGCCGGGTGCTGGAGATCCCCGGGGCCACCACCCCCAAGCCGGCGGGGGCGTTTTACATCTTTCCTAATTTCTCGGCTTACTACGACCGGATAAAGCCCGCCCCGGGCCAGTCCCACTCCCAGGCCCTGGCGGCCTACTTGCTGGATGAGGCCCGGGTGGCTGCGGTGCCGGGGGCCGAGTTCGGGGAAGACAAGTGTCTGAGGTTTTCCTATGCCACTTCCCGGGAGCGCATCGCCACCGGGTTGAGCCGCATCAAGGAAGCGCTGGCAAGATTGGGGAAATAAAGGCGGGAAAAATAGAAAAGCGCGGCCGAGCTTGAAGTTCGTGCCGCGCTGTCCGTTCGACGCCGGTTTAACGGCCGGCAGCTTTGCGCTTGGAAGCCTTGAGCGGATTGATTTTCTGCACCGTCTCTTTGTGGCCGTTTTTCACGTGCGTGGCCAGGTTGCAGGCCCCCCGGCGCCACTTGGCGGCGGGATCCGGGAAGGAAGCGCAGTAGGTACTGCCGTTAGACCCTAAAGTGCGGTCGCAACCGTTACATTCCTCCACCACCGTTTTGCAACCCCCGCCGTTGAACGAACAGCCTTTCTTGCTCATGAAGGTGCAATCTACCCCTGGTTTGATGCTTACACAGTGCATGGCCGTAGCCCCCCTTATAAATTAAATCTTTTATTTATATACTAAATTTTCTAAAACTGTCAAGAATTTTTGGCAATATTTTCCTCAAATATTGCTGCTGCCGGGTATTCCCCCCGCCATACTCAGGTTAACTCCATGCTTACGGACCTCTTGGTCTCCGAGCTCCTGATTCCGGGATCCCGCCCCGGCGGGGGGTCGGCAAGCCCGGGGTGGCACCGGGTGGGATCTCCGGTCCCTCCGGGCTTCTCAGCCACATTGACAGCCGGGCCGCAGTGCTTATGTTAAGCATTGAACAGTCTTAGAGGGTAGGGCGGGACCATGCCTAAAAAAAATCTCAAAGAGTACCTGGGCAAAAGGGATTTCCGGCGCACCCCGGAGCCGCTCGGGCGGCAGCCGCAAGCGGGCCGCCCTGGGGCCCATCTTCGTGGTTCAGAAGCACGACGCCTCGCGGCTCCACTACGATTTTCGCCTGGAGGTGGACGGGGTCCTCAAGTCCTGGGCCGTGCCCAAGGGGCCGTCCACCGACCCCCAAGAGAAGCGCCTGGCCGTGCCCACCGAGGACCACCCCCTGGAGTATGCCGCCTTCGAGGGGGTGATCCCGGCCGGGGAGTACGGCGCCGGCACGGTGCTGGTCTGGGACAAGGGGGTCTTCCGCAACCTGACGGAGAAGAAAGGCCGTCCCCTACCTTTGGCCGAAGCCTTGGAGCACGGCCATCTCAAGGTGTGGCTGGAGGGCGTCAGGCTTCGGGGCGGCTACGCCCTGACCCGCTTCAAGACCGGCAAGGACGAGGCCTGGCTGCTGGTGAAGATGGAGGACGAAGAAGCCGATCCCAGCCGCGATCCGGTTAGCACGGAACCGGCCTCCGTCCTCAGCGGCCGCACCCTGGAGGAGATCGCCGCCAGCCGGAGCTGAACGTGGGCGGAGCCGACCATGCCGGATAATTCGGACGCCGGGAAATTCATCCGGGCGGAAAGTGCGCAAGTTCCTGTTACCCGCCTGGAGCCCAAGGTGCGGCAAGGCCTGGTGCTGGTGATCACCGGCCACGGCAAGGGCAAGACCACCACCGCCCTGGGTCTGGCCCTGAGGGCCTGCGGTCACGGGCTCCGCATTTGCCTCATCCAGTTCATGAAGGGCGACCTCTACGCCGGGGAGTGGGACGGGGTCAAAAAGATGGCCTGCTCCATGGAACTCATCGCCACCGGCAAGGGTTTTTGCGGCATTCAGGGGAATCCCTATCCTTACCAGGAACACCGGGCCAACGCCCAGGAGGCCATCAAGCTTGCCCGGGAGAAGCTGGCCTCGGGCCAGGTGGACCTTCTCATCCTGGATGAGATCAACAACGCCCTGCACCTGAAGCTGGTGGACCTGGAGCAGGTGCTGCAGCTCATCAGGACTAAGCCGCCGCTGACCCACCTGGTGCTCACCGGTCGGGACGCCGCCCCGGAGGTCATGGAGCTGGCCGACACGGTGAGCGAGATCCGGGAGATCAAGCACGCCTACCGTCAGGGCATCGAACCGCAGCCGGGGATCGATTATTAACTTAAGACCTCTGCTCTGAAAAGTCGCTTGGCCGGAGGGGGTGGAGGGGGCCGGGCCCCCTGGCCCCAGGTCAAAGGATGCGGTATATTTAAAACATGGACCTGGTGGCAGCCCTCATGGAGCCGGCGGCGTACCCGGAACCCACCGCCGCGGTGGCGCTCGTGCAGACGCATATCTCCTACGTCTTTCTTACCGACCACTTCGCCTACAAGGTCAAAAAGCCGGTAGACCTGGGGTTTTTGAACTTCACCACCCTGCGCCGCCGCCACCACTATCTCAACGAGGAGCTGGTCCTGAACCGGCGCCTCTGCCCCGAGATCTACCTCACGGTGCTGCCCATCACGGTCCGGGGCGGGGGAGTGCGCCTCGGGGGCCCGGGCCACCCCGTCGAGTACGCCTTGAAGATGGTGCGGATGCCTCAGGACCGCATGATGGATGAAGTGGCGGACCGGGGGGAGCTGCGGCGAGAGCACATCGATGGCATCATCGAGACCCTGGTGCCCTTCTACCAGCAGGCCGCCACCGGGCCCCGCATCAACAAATACGGGGAGCCGGCGATCATTGCTTACAACCACGAAGAGAATTTTATCCGCACCGAGCCCCTGGTGGGTTTTATGCTGCCCCGGGAAAGGTTCGAGGCCATCCGGGCCTTCGCCCGGGCCTTTCTGGCGCGCCGCAGAGCCCTCTTTCTGCGGCGGGTCCGGGAGGGCCGCATCCGGGACTGCCACGGCGACCTGCACATGAGAAATATCTGCCTGGCGGCCCGGGTCCACGTCTTTGATTGCATTGAATTTAATCCGCGGTTCAGATATGGTGATGTGGCGGCGGATATCGATTTCCTGGCCATGGATCTGGATTTCCATGGCTTACGGGAGCTGAGCCGCCATTTCGTTAGGCGTTTCGCCGAGAGTTCCAGGGACCCGGAATTGCTGGAGCTCCTGGACTTTTACAAGTGCTACCGGGCCTGCGTGCGAGGCAAGATCAACGCCTTCACGGCCCAGGACCCGGAGCAGACTCCGACGGTCCGGGAGCAGGCCCTGAAGGTGGCCAGGGCGTATTTTACCCTGGCCGGCAAGTATGCCGAAGAGGGGCGCGGTGGGCCGCCTAGCACTTAATTGCAGGAGTTGGCGCACTATTTGAGACCCATTTTTATTCCCCCCTTTCCCAAAGGGGGGTTAGGGGGGATTTTATAACCCAGTGAAATCCCCCTAAATCCCCCTTTTTCAAAGGGGGACTTTATGTAGCCCTCATCTTTGAGGATGCTCGAAATTACTTACGCTGATTTGCGCAACCAAGCACTAGTGGTGGTGATCTTCGGGCTCATGGGCACCGGCAAGACCACCCTGGCCCGGGCCCTGGGAGAAGCCCTGGGTTTGGTGGTGATTCACAGCGATCAGGTGCGCAAGACCCTGGCCGGCATGGCCCCCACCGCAAGGGCGCCCCTGGAGTTCGGCCAGGGCATCTATGCCGTAGATTTCTCGGAGCGCACCTACGGCGAGATGCGCCGCCTGGCCGCGGCGCACCTGGCTGCGGGAGAGGGCGTCATCCTGGACGCCTCCTTCAAACGGGCCCAGGAGCGCGACCTGGTGCGGGAGCTGGCCCGGGAGCACCGGGCCCGGGTGGTGTTTGTCTATTGCGAGTGCCTCCCCCAGGTGGCCCGGGAGCGCCTGGGGATCAGGCTCACCGACCCGGCGGCCATCTCCGACGGCCGGGTGGAGCTCTTTGCGGACCAGGCCCGGGATTTCGACCCCTTTACGCCGGAGGACCGGCCCCTGCTGCGCCTGGACACCGGCCGGGAGCTCAACGTGGTGTTAGGCGAGCTGAAGGGTTTTGTTCAAAGTTATCTGTGAAGGCTCCCGCTCGGACCTGCCTCCGTAGGGGCGGTGGCGAATCGCCCCTACATTTTCCAACACCGCCTGGTTTTTGGGAAAACGAGCAGTTGATGATATTATGGTTTTTTCGATGACCACCCCGGGAAGAGGGGAACTTGATGCAACCGGAAGAAATAATCGCCAAGGTGAAGGAAAAAGCCAAAAATAATTTTAAGACCGGGATGAATTGCGCCGAGTGCGTCCTGGAGGCCGTTATCTCCCAGGTGCCCACGGGACTGCCCCATGAGACCATGTGCGTCATGACCGGCTTCGGCGGCGGCGGCGGTCTGTTCGGCGATACCTGCGGCGCCCTGGTGGGGGCCATGGCCGCCCTGGGGGCGGTGTACGGCCGCCGGGAGGTGCCCAGCAATGCCAAGGCCGCCTCGGAAGAACTTTACGGCACCCCCGGCCTTTATCGCCTGTTCAACCGGCTGCCCAACGAATTCAAGAAGCGCTTCGGCAGCACCCAGTGCCGCCTGTTGACCTCCCAGTGGCGGAAGACCTGGCTGTGCCGGGATCACCTCCTCTTCTGTCGCAACCTGACCATCGAGGCCGCCGGCTTGGCCGCGGAGATGGCCGTGCCCAAGGACCTGGCCCGCTGGGGTTCAGCACCCTTTGGGGCGAAGCACCCTTGACAAAGTAAGTTGCATGGATTAAAAATATACCAAATGGTCGGTTTATTTTAATAGAGAGGCTTCGGATGGCAACCAAGGGAGAGCAAACCTGTCAAAATATCATAGAAAAATCAATGCAGCTCTTCTCTGTCAAGGGGTACTTCAATACGTCTATCGCCAGTATCGTTAAGGCAACTGGTCTAACCAAGGGTGGTCTCTATGGCCACTTCCGAAACAAGCAAGAAATCTGGTATGCGGTCTATGATGAATGCGTAAGGATTTGGAAGCGCATCGTCTTCCAGGGGGTGCGAGATATCTCTGACCCACTGGCGCGGATTGAACGGGTCATAGAAAATAGCCTGAAAAATTACCTGGGGGCGGGGGTTTTTGAGGGAGGCTGTTTGTTGCTCAACTCCCTCGTCGATCTCGCCGGACAGTCCCCAACCATGAGCAACCACGTCCTGGAAGGCTTTAAGGGCTTTTCCGAATTGTTACGTCTGTGGCTGGAGGAAGCAGAGCAGCAAGGAATGTTAAGGGAGGGGCTAAATCTCGAGGAAATTGCCAATTTCCTGGTGATCTCGCTGAACGGGGCCGCTCCCCTGTATGCAGCAAGCAAAGATCCTGCCGCTTGGAAGCAAACCATGGCACAACTATACTTTTATCTCAAGAGCTTGAGAAAACCAAGCTAAGCCCTTGCATTTATTATTCTGTAACTAAAAAAATAAAGGAGAGTGCGTTATGGGCTATACCAACGTCCTGGTGGACAAACGGGATCAAATCGGCTTCATTACCCTGAATCGCCCGCAAGCGATGAACACCTTTAACGTCCCCTTTGCCCGGGAGCTCAATGATGCCCTCTGGGAAATGGAGAAGGACCCCGAGGTGCGGGTAGTGGTGATCGATGCCAATGGCAAACATTTCTCCACGGGTATTTCCCTGGACGAATTCAAGGGTAAAACCGACAAGGAGTATCGCGAGTTTATTCACTTGATGGATGAACACAATCACACCCTGGCCAAGATGAAAAAGCCGGTGATTGCCTCGGTCAAAGGCTATGCCCTGGCCAATGGCGCCGGCCTGTCATTTGCCTGCGACCTGACGGTGGCCGCAGAGGATGCCAAATTCGGGACCACGGCCATCAATGTTGGCCTCATTTGTCTCGGACCGGCGGCCCCACTGGCCCGCAACGTCGGCCTCAAAAAGGCTCTGGAAATGGTGCTCACGGGAGATATTATCTCGGCCGCCGAGGCGCAAAGGCTGGGACTGGTCAACAAGGTAGTGCCAAATGATAAACTGGAAGAAGCCACCCTGGAATTGGCCACCAGACTGGCGGCCAAAAGCCCGCTGGCCTTGCAGATTGGCAAAGCCGGAATCTATGGGATGCAAAACGTCCCTTACAACCAGGCCCTGGACATGCTGAGCGACCGTTTTGCGGCTCTTTGCAGCACTGAAGATGCGGAGGAAGGTGTAAAGGCATTTCTGGAGAAGAGAAAACCGGTGTGGCGTGAGCGCTAGCTGCCTCGGAGATTTCTGAGCTAGTACTTGGTTGCGTAAATGAGCGCTATTGTCACCGGAGTTTTCAATTCCCCCCTTTTCTAAAGGGGGGTTAGGGGGGATTATGAATAACCTGTTGAAATCCCCCTAAATCCCCCTTTTTCAAAGGGGGACTTTCCCGCTTCCGCTCAATGAATGCTCTTCTTGAAATATAATACTGATTTCGGCAGTTAAGTACTAGGCAGGGCGTGCGGTCCCGAAAGAGTTTAAGGTGATAAACGATGAACGTCGAAGAAGTGATGAAAAGCCATGGATTCAATCTCTCGGCCAGCTGCGCCGGGAAAGCGTCCTACACGAAATGGATAAAATACCAAGGAAAGCGCGCCTATATCACCGTCAATGACGTGAGCGGGGACAGCTTTCCCACCACCTTGGATGAGCCCGTGCGGGTGGCAATCCATGACCTCAGGTCTGGGGACGAACTGGAGGTTCCCGAAGATATCAGCTCACTAAGCTCTTATTTGGAATCACTCAATGAGTGATTATCGCCCATTTCAAAACCCTTGGGTTGTAGGAAATGCCATTCTGAGCGCCGCGACCCAGGCAGAGAAGCTGGGCCTCTTGAGTTTTAGGGAATATTGGCGCACGTACTTGCCAAAGAGGGCTCCCTAATGGTAATTTGGTATTCAAGAAACCGGGGCCGGTTCACCGCCAGTTTTAAAAAAGCCCCAGAGGAACCCTAAGGCAATCCCGACCGTTAGCGCCTTCTTCAACCTCTTGCCCAATGTTCAAGGAGCGCTCGGCAGCCCCCAGCGCAGTCGCTTGATCACCGCACCGTGGCGGAAAAGCTGTGCTATGCGGGGACCATGCCTTGTTTTGCCGCAATCTGGTGATGGAGATGACCGGAATGGCTGCAGAGATGGTGGCGCCCAAGGCCCCAGCCCGCACGGGCACCGTTGGGATGCTGGAGCTTACGGCAAATTTCTGAGCAGTCAAGTTGGGGATGAGAATGACGTCTGAAGATAAACTTGGTCCAATCAAAAAAGCCGATAGCAAGAAACGCATCCTCAGCGGCATGCGCCCCACCGGCAAGCTGCATCTGGGAAACTATTACGGCGCCCTGTACAACTGGCTCAAGCTACAGGAAGCATACGAGTGTTTTTATTTCGTGGCCGACTGGCACGCCCTGACCACGGAATACGAAGACCCCGGGCCCATCAGCGGCTACATTCCGGAGATGATCATGGATTGGCTGAGCGTGGGCCTGGACCCGGAGAAATCCACCATCTTCGTCCAGTCCGCCCTGCCGGAGCACTGCGAACTCTACTTGATCTTCGGCATGTTCACCCCGGTGCCCTGGCTGGAGCGCAACCCCACCTACAAGGACCAGATCCAGGAGCTGGCCCACAAGGACCTGGCCACCTACGGCTTTTTAGGCTATCCGGTGCTGCAAGCCGCGGACATCCTGATGTATAAGGCCGACGGGGTGCCGGTGGGGGTGGACCAGGTGCCCCACGTGGAGATGACCCGGGAGATCGCCCGGCGCTTCAACCACCTGTACCGGCCCATCTTCCCGGAGCCGGAGGCCCTGCTCACCGAGATTCCCAAACTCACGGGCACCGACGGCCGCAAGATGAGCAAGAGCTACGGCAACTGCATCTACCTGAGCGACCCGCCGGCAGAGATGGCCCAGAAAGTGCGCCAAATGGTGACCGACACCATGCGGCCCTTCCGGAC
>CAVYJK010000033.1:0-64332 GCA_963768765.1 uncultured delta proteobacterium | reverse complement strand
GGGTGAGCCAAATGCTCATGAACGTCTGCTTAAACCCAGGGAGGAAAACATGCCCTACATCGCGCCCCAACACCGACAGGACCTGGACCCCCTCATCGATGAGCTGGCCGACTGCATAGTTGGCGGCGCCAGGGAGTACGGCTACGACGGCGCCTTTGCCGGCTTTCTGAACTATGCCTGCACCCGCCTGGCGCTGGAGGTGGCCCGCCGGCAATTCGGCCCCCTGCGCTACTGGCTCATTGCCATGATTACCGGCACCTTCAAAAACATGGCCGACGAGTTTTACCGGCGGGTCGCCGCGCCATACGAAGACAAGCAGATTGCCAAGAGTGGTGACCTGGAGGTTTACGCCGAATACCTGAAGGAAATAGAAAAGATGTGAGGGGCCGAATTGAGCCGTCTGAAAGGCGTAGGACTTGACCGGATTAAAGAGACTACCACCCGCAACGCCCGGCCTTGGAAGCAGCTGGGCCTGGAAAGCCCAGCCGCCAAAAAAAATTGAAATTTGGACGCCGGAATGCTAATTTGGATGGAGCCAGCCACGCCGCAACCTTTTGCCGTTGCCAAGGACAATCTTAAATGCCGTCAACTAAAATGAAAAAGATCTTAATATTTTTGGCGGTCTTGGTTTTTCTTCCTCAATCGCCTCTGGTGGCTGGCGACGAAAACGTTACCCTGCGGCAAGAACATAACGGCCAAACACTTACCCTCAAGGTGGGGGAGACCGTCCGGCTGGAACTGCCGGGAAGCGGCGGCACCGGCTTCAGCTGGTACCTGGAGCATTTTGATTCTGGTTACCTGGACCTGGTTTCCCAGGAGACCGAAAATGCCTCGCCGGGAAACCTGGTAGGAGCAGCCGTGGTCCACATCTGGCGCTTCCGGGCGCAAAAGGTGGGACAGACTCATATCAAGTTGGCTTACTACCGGCAGTGGGAAGGCAGCAAAACCGCCACCAAGCACTTTCTCCTGAATATCAGTATAGTCGGCGCTGACAATTAGCATAACCCCACCCGGCGCCTAAAAAGGCGCCGGCCATCCCGCTCAGATTGAGCGTGACCTCCACCGCTGCCAGCCGGCGGCTTAATCCCCTGGATAGCAGCGCATCCGGCCGCAAGGAATTTGCCCGAGCTACCCAGGGCGATGGCCCCCGCCCCTACCTTTAATTCAGGTAATTCAGGAGCGCATCCTAGGCCGTTTCGTGGCCCTCCCGCTCGATGCCGAAGCACTCCCACTGCACCGCTTCCCCCAGGATCTCCGGCTCATCCCGGGCGGGAGCGGGAGCCACCACGGCCATGGCCCCGCAGACCTGGCACACCGCCACGGCCGCCGGCCTCTGGCCAGGGGCTGGGCCCTCCGCGGTAATTACCGATTCCCGGAATCTCCCCAGCCTGTGGCCCTTAATCCTGGCAGCTTCCCTGGCCTCCTGTTTGAGTCGCTCTATTTTGGTCATGCGAGCCTCCTTTAAGAAGCCTGGGACTGGCCCACCCCCAAGACATATGGGGCGCGACGATCGCTACACCCGCCAAACAGAGGGCTCCTCCTGGGAGGCCGGCGCGGCCTGCCCCCCTTATTGCTCCTCCAACTCCACCTTGAGCGACAGGAAATTCAGCAGATCTTTCAAGGTCACGATGCCCACCAGGCGGCCGCCCTCCACCACCAGGAGGCGGCTCACCCCGGTCTGGTTCATGAGGGCCAGGGCCTTGGTGGCATCGGCCTCCGGCTCGATGGTGTTTTCCGGCGTGCACCGGGACGCCAGGGGGCCGACGGTCTCCCGGCCCCACGCCTCCCGGGGAATCTCTTTGACCTCCCTGGTGGTTATGCAGCCCGCCAGTTGGTTCCCCTCCATCACCGGGAACATCTTGTAATGGTACTTATAGATGTAGTCCTCCACCAGGTCCTGCACCGTGGTGGTGGCCGGCACGGTGACGGGGCTGGGGTTCATGAAGCGGCGGACGTGCTCGCCTTCCAGGGCCTTGCGTACCACCAGCTGCTGGTAGGACATCTGGGCCGCGCCCCTCAGGAACATGCCGATCAAGAACCACCACATGCCGCCGATGAAATTCCCCCGCAGCACCTCCAGGACCCCCAGGATAATCAACAGGATGCCGAACCCCGAGCCGATGGCGGAGGAAATCCGGGTGGCCCAGCGCAGATTATCCTTGGCGCCCCAGAGAATGGACCGCAGGATGCGGCCGCCGTCCAGGGGAAAGGCCGGCAGCAGGTTGAAGGCGGCCAGCAGCACGTTTATCCAGGCCAGGTACCGGGTCACGCCGTTCACCGGCAGCGGCCAGCCGCTTTGTCTGCCCCAGGAATAGATCAGGTAGAAGACCCCGCCGATGAAGAAGCTGGAAAGCGGGCCCACCACGGCCATCCAGAATTCCGCCCTGGCGGTGGGAGGCTCATCCCCCATCTCCGCCACCCCGCCAAAGATGAACAGGGTGATGCCCTTCATGGCAATGCCGAACTTCCGGGCCACGATGGAGTGGCAGAACTCGTGGAAGATGATGGAGACAAAGAGTCCCACCGCCCCAACGGCTCCCATGAACCAGTAGGTCTCCGGGGTCAGGCCGTGGTACAGGTAGGGAAAGAGCCCCGCCGCCAGGGACCAGGTGATCAGGCTGGCGATGATAATCCAGCTGAGGTCGATGCGGACCTCGAAACCCAGGAGATTGAACAACTTGATGCGTTTGCCGAACATGGCTCCTCCAGGTGTAATCGGTTTGGCTGCGCCTCGATTATGCCTTTTTTAACGGAAAGTTGTCAGTTTAAATGAAATGAATTTAGGCCCCCTAAAACCCTGAATCAGGGATGGGTCTGCCGGGCGGCCGGGGACGGCCGCCCCCCACTGTTATTTATTCTGAGCAAACCCCCAACCCCGGTGCCTTGACTCATCTTAGCGCTTTAACCGGTTTTGTCCCGGCGACCCGCCCCGGTCCCGCCTGGCAAGGAGAATTTGCCTTACCTGAAGGTAAGTCACCCCTGGGAGGGAGTCAACACCACTGGCTCCATCTGAGGGTGAAGCTGTAGCAACCAAAACCGGGGAGAGGCAGCAGGATGCCCCCGCAGACCCCCACGGTTCAGCCCGGAGGCTGATGCCGTTCTCTGAATGACGGTTGGCAAACCACTCGGGGCGGACCCAGGGGTGTAGGGATTATGAACCTGAGGGGAGCCAGGGAATCTCTCTCCTGGCCCCTGACCCCTGACCACTGACTTGAGTCTCACCGGCCGCTTCTTACCGGCACGGTAAAACTGATGCGGGTGCCCTTCCCTTCTTGGCTGGAAACGTTAAGCGTCCCTCCCAGAATCCGGACCCGTTCGCCCATGGCGGCCAGCCCCAGTCCCCGATCCGCGGCCTCCCGGACCAGGACCGCGTCCACGTCGAACCCGGCGCCGTCGTCTTCGATGGCAAAAGCGATCTTCCCCTCCGCTTTCTTGACGGCCAGCTTCACCCGGGTGGCGTTGGCGTACTTGCTGATGTTGGTCAGGGCTTCCTGGAAGATGCGGTAGATGTTGATCTGGGGCTCCTTGGCGAACAGACCTTCCACTTCGTCCAGATCCAGGTGGATCTCCAGGTCGTGGAGCCTCTTGAACTCCTCGCAGAGGTTCTTGAGGGCCGCGGCCAGCCCGATGTCTTCCAGGACCGTGGGACTCAGGTTGTGGGACAGGCGCCGGATGTCCTCGATGATCTCGTCGATATACTGGAGGGCGTAATTGGTATCTCTTTTGAGATCCTGGTACTCTGGCGGCAGGTTCTTCTGGATGGCGCTAAGCTGCAGCTTGAAGACCAGGAGGGCCTGCCCCAGGCCGTCGTGCAGTTCCCGGGAGAGGCGGCCCCGCTCCCGCTCCTGGACCTTCAGGATCTGGGTGGCCAGAAAGCGCAATTTTTGCTCCGATACCCTCAGGGCCTCCTCCGCTTGTTTGAGATCGCTGATATCCCGGCCAATGGTGGAAAAAAATTCCACCTGCCCCTGGGGGTCGTGGTGGGCCAGGATAACCTGGGACAAGAGGAATCTCCCGGCCCGTCGCCGCCCAGCATCGCGGTCTCGCCCTGCCATGACCCCTCCCGGGCCGCGGTGGGCAGCCCTTCATTTATAACCAGGTCCGCGGCCCATCCGGGATGGTAATCCGCTATATTGATTTGGGCAATATCCTCGTCTGCCCCCAATCCCCAATATTTGTCGCGCCGGCCCGATTTAAGTAAAGCACCTGTCCGGTAGCATCCGCGGTGCCCACAAAATCGGGGGTGGCGTCCAGGATCTCGATGAGCTGGGACCTGGCTTCCTCCGCCTGGACCCGCTCCGTCACGTCCTTGAGGGAAAAGACCAGGAAGTCCACCTCGCCCGGCTTCGTCCAGGATGGGCGCCAGGGTCCAGTCCCAGTAGGTGACCCCCCATTCGGGGTGGTCCGGGAAGACGAAGGCTTTGGCCACCGCCTGGTACGGCGTCTTGGTCCGCACCGCTTCCGCGAAGATGGCCTGATTTTCCTCGTGGGGGTAAAGGTCGAAGTGGTTGCGCCCTTCGGGAAGTCCTATGCCTCCCTCCGGCAGGCCACGGGCATAGGCCCGGTTCACCCGGATAAAGTTGAAGTCCCGGTCCAGGAAGACCTGGGGGGTGAGGGCGTGTTCAAAAAAGGCGTCCAGCAGCCGGGTCTTTTCCCTAAGGGCCTTTTCGGCCCGGTGGCGGGGCGTGACGTCGATGCCGACGCCTCCCATCATGACCGCCCGGCCGTCGGCGTCCAGGATGGGAAACCGGCTGGCCAGTAAATAGCGCTCTCCATCGGCTACCGGGAATCTTTCCACCGATTGCATGGCCCTCTTTTCGGAGAGGACTGCCTGATCGTACTCTTTGAACCGGCGGGCTTCTTCGGACGGCCAGATCTCGTCCACGGTCTTGCCCAGCACCTCCGATGACTTTATCTTGTAAGTGTCTTCCCAGGCCTCGTTGACAAATACGTAGCGTCCCTGGGCGTCCCGCATAGTGGCCACGCCGGGCAGATGCTGCATGAACTGGAGCGAAGCGCTCCTCGCTGGCCCTGAGCGCTTCCTCGGCCCGCCGACGGTCGGTGATGTCGAAGACCGTAGACCGGCTCATCAGGTAATTGCCGGCTTCATCTCTGATGGCCGTGGCGCTCAGAAGCACGGGCATAACGGTGCCGTCCTTGCGAACCAGCTCGAACTCGAGATCGCGCACCCAGCCTCTCTCCTTGAAACCGGCGAAGTTTTTCTGGAAGGTTTCCAGGCTGTCGGCCGTAAGGAGGTCGGAGAGCTTCATCCGTCCCATTACTTCGTCTCGCGTGTACCCCAGCCAGGCCAGCTCGGTATCGTTGATCTGCACCACTGTGCCTTCCTGGTCCAGCGAGTGATAGCCGCAGGGTGCGTTATTGTAAAGGTCGTGCACCAGCGCCGCATGCTTGGCCAGCGCCTCCTCCGCCTGCCGGCGCTTGGCTTTTCGATCCATGGATTCCATGGCGAAGGACAGGTCGCCGGTCAGGGACTCCAGCAGGGCGATTTCCTCTTCGTTGAAGAACCCCGGCCTCCCGGCGTAAAGGGTCAGGGCTCCTACCACCTTGGCTTCCACCCGCAGAGGAAAGGCCCCGGAGGAGCGATAACCCCGGGCCAGAGCCCGTTCCCGCCAGGGGGCCATGCGGAGGGTCCGAGGCGAAGTCGTTGCAAACGTCGAATCTCCCCTCCCGGACGGCGATGCCGGTGGGGCCACGGCTTTCGGGGACGTCTTCCAAAGGAATCACCAGGGTTTCCAGGTAGCCCTCGTCAAAACCGTATTGGGCCACCGACCTGACCTTACGGCCGGAGGGATCAGTGAGCCCCACCCAGGCCATGCGAAAGAGCCCTTCTTCCACCGCGATGCGGCAGATCTGCTTAAATAGGGTATCCTGGTCAGGGGCGCGCACGATGGCCTCGTTGACTTGACTCAGCAACCGGTAGAGCCTCCCGATGCTTTCCGCCTGCTTTTCGGCCCGCTGACGCTCGGTCACTTCCTCCTGCAATTGCTCCACCGCGGCCTTCAGGTCCGCGGTGCGCTCCTCCACCCGGAGTTCCAGTTCGGCGTGGGCTCTTTTGAGGGCCTCTTCCGCCTGCTTGCGGGCGGTGATGTCGGTACAGATCTGCAGGACGCGGGCGGGCTTGCCGGGCTCGTCCCGATGCAGGGCCCAGCGGGCGGCCACCACCAGGCGCCGGCCGTCCCGGGCGTAGTGGATTAATTCCCCTTCCCAGCGCCCGGTCTTCAGCAATTCCTCTTCCATCTCGTTCAGGGGCTGGGGAAACTCGGTTTTTAGCAGCTGGTGGGTATCCTGCGCCAGGACTTCTTCTTTCGTCCAGCCGTAAAATTCTGCGGCGCCCCGGTTCCAGAAGACGATGCGGTTTTTGAGATCCCAGACCAAGATGGCGTCATTGGCCAGGTCCAGGAGCTCTGCCTGGCGGCGCACGGCCTCCTCGGCCTGCTTGCGCTCGGTAATGTCCCGGGCCACGTGGACGCTGCCCACGGTCCGGCCTTGCTCATCGGTGAGGGGCGAGGCGGTCACCAGGAAATGCCGGTCCAGTTCATGGACCTCCGCAGTGTGTGCCTGCCCGTCCTTGAGCAGTTGGGTGTGGGGGCAGAAGGGCGGCGGCTCCGTCATCCCGTGCACGACCTTGTAGCAGGGCCGGCCCACCAGCTGCCCCGGCTCCAACCCCAGGGCCGCGGCCATGGCCCGGTTGCCGCGCACCACCCGGTGCTCCTGGTCCAGGATGGCGATGAGGTCGGGCACCGCATCGAAGGTGCGCTCCCAGTCCTCCCTGGCGCGGCGTTCCGCTTCTTCGGCCTCCCGGCGCGCCGTGATGTCGAAGGTGTAGATTCGCAACACGTTGAAGGGCTTGACATAATGAATAATCTGCCCGAAACTCGCCTTCGCCGACCTTTTCTCGCGGTAAAAGCGACTCTCTTCATCCTGGCTTGCCGCGGTGATAATTTCCGTCAGGTCTGAAGGTAGAAACTCGGCTATTTCCGAGAGCCCTAGTTTCTCAACCGCCTCGGCGGTGGCCTCATTGGAAAAAGTGATCCTGCCGGAAAGATCCACCTCTAAAACCGGGTTTGGGTTTAATTGCGGGAACGAGGCCAGCCGCTTGATTTCCTCCTCTGTCCGCTTCTGGTCGGTGATGTCCTCCAGAATTCCCAGGAAGCCGGTAATATTGCCCCCGGCGTCTCGTATCAAGGCAGAGTCCAGTTTCACCCGGATAGGGGTGCCATCCCGTCGGACCCGGTGCACCTCGACGCCTGCCACGCGTTCCCCGGCCTGCTCCCGGCGGATGAGGTCCGCAAGCTCTTCCTGGTATTCCTCGGGGACCGTCGGCAGGGGCCGGCCCAGCACCTCGTCCGCCCGCCAGCCGAACAGGCGTTCCGCCGCCGGGTTCCAGCCGGTGACCAGTCCGTTGGGGTCCAGGGACATGACGGCCAGGGGGGAGAACTCGAATAGGGCCTGAAACCTTTCTTTGACGGCCTTGCCCGCCTCCACTTCCCTTTGCCGGGCCTGCAACTCCCGGGAGAGCCGCCGGGCCCGGAGCAGATTCCCCACCCGCAGCCGCAATTCCTGCGGCTCCACGGGCAGGAGGATAATTTCATCCGCCGTGAGACCCAACTCCGAAGACACCTGTTCCAGTTCTTGGGGTAAGATTGCCAGGAGCACGGGAAACAGGACCGGTTCTTCGACCTTCTTCCGGGCCCTTAAGGGGCCCCGCATCCGGCCCAGCCTGGGGAGGTCGACGATGGCCAGGTCGCAGGGCTGCGCCAGGGCCGCGGCGCTATCCGCCGCCGCTGCCTGGAAGTCGCCCGCCCGCAACCCCGGTAGCAGCTTGCGGGCCTCCGGGTCGTCCAGGAAAAGGAGGATCTGTTCCATAATTAATCCTCGATCTCTATGAAACTAGAGGATATTCAATAACTTTATGAGAATTCTAAGGCCATAATGCTTTTTAGGAAAAAGCTCCGCCAGATTATTATGGCATATCTGTTGACCCCAAAGTGGGATCTGAGTCGGGCCGGGAGAAAGAACTTGTCGCAGAAGCACCGGGAGACGACGGGCCGCGGGCACTTTGGGGTCATGGCCGCCGGCCGGGACGCAAGCCATGAAACCTCCATGACGGCTTGATTGCCGTAAACTTACCCAGGTTTTAGTTTGGCTCAAAATGGCGCCACCGCCTGATTTTTCTTTATCCATGCCAGGTGCTCCTAACCCTGCCGGCCCAGGCGCCTGATTCTCTCAACCAGGTAGGCCAGCACGGCCAGGGCCAGGAGCACGGCCACCAACTCCCAGAGGTAGGCCTGGACCCGGGGGATTATCCTGGACCATTCTTCTCCCACCAAGTAACCCACGGTGATGAAGGCAGCCACCCAAAGGAAGCCGCCCGCATAAGCGAAGGGGGCAAAGACCCGGTACCGCAGGCGGGTGGTCCCGGCGGTGAAGGCGGTGAGGTGGCGAATGCCGGGGAGAAAATAGCCGATGAACAGGGCCCATTTGCCGTATTTCTCGAACCATTGCTGGGCCCGGTCCAGTTTTTCCGGAAAGAGGTGAATATGGCGACCGTATTTGTGCACCAGAGGGAAGCCCACAAACCGCCCCACCAGGTAATTCAGGGTGATGCCGAAAATGCTGCCGAGAAAAGCGGAAATAACCGCGGGCGCCAGGTGCAGGTAATTTTTATAAACCAAAAAACCGGTGAAGGTCAGGATGGATTCGTCCGGCACCGGCAGGCCGAACATCCCCAGCATCAGGGAGGAAAATACCCCCAGATAGCCGTAAGTCTTTACCCAGTGAAGGAAAACGTGCATGCCTTAAAACCAGCAACCGCACCGGATGATTTGGGACATTTTTTAATAAATAAGACTTGATATTAAGAAGCGCCAGAGGGTCACCCCGGTTTCGGGGAAGGAAAAATGGAGCCGAGCCGACTCTGCCGGTGGTCCCGGCTCCGGGGTTCTAACAATTTATATTTTTCTTGGATTCAGAAGACGGTCTAGTGTGGCGCTTCATAATTGCTATGACATTTAAAACCACGGTCTTTTAACCCCCTTTGCTGAAGGATCTCAACCTGCTGAAAATGATAGATTCTTCGCGGCGCTCAGGATGACAAAATCGCGATTTTGGGAGTTTTTCAACCGCCTGCTGGAGGTTATTCCTGCTTTACGGGGTAGGAAATGTTCATCTGCAAGGGGCAGGCGCAAGTGGAGGGATCGCCGTTGGTGGGCTTGATAAGGCAGGGCTCCGGATGGATGAAGATCATGGCCCCGGGAAAGCGCTCCCGGATTTTGGCCTCCAGCTGGTCGCACACCCGGTGGATCTGGTCCAGGGATTCCCAGCGGCAGACCCCCAGGGTGAGGTTAAGGTAGCGCACCGGCCCGGCCTTGCGGCTCCTGAGGTCCCTGATCTCCAGGATGGGCTCCAGCCCCTGGACCATCTGCCGGACTTCTTCCTCCTCCAGGGCCGGCAGCCGGGTGTCCAGCAGGCCGTGCAGCGCCCCATAGGTGACCTTCAGCCCGATCCCCAGGATGATGAGACCCACCCCCAGGGCGGCTACGGTGTCAAAGAGGGGGTTCCCCGTCAGTTGATAGCCCAGGAGGCCCACCAGGGCGCCGGCGGAGGTATAGACGTCCGTCGCCAGATGGGCCGCGTCGGCCTCCAAGGCCACGGAATCGAAGCGCCGGGCGGCCCGCTTCAGGGCCCGGGAGACCAGCAGGTTGACCCCGGAGGACGCCGCCAGCACCGCCAGGCCCCAAGGCACCAGGGTCAGGGGCACCGGGTGCAGGATGCGGGGCGCCGACTGGTAAAAGACCCCCAGGGCCACCGCCAGGATGAGCAGGCCCTCCAGGAAGGCGCTGATATTTTCCCATTTGCCGTGGCCGTAGGGATGCTGCCAGTCGGGCGGGTGGGACGAAAAGCGCAGGGAAATCCAGGCCATCAGGGCGGCCAGCAGGTCCAGGCCGGAGTGCAGCGCCTCGCTCATCAGCGCCGCGCTGCCGGAAAGCACCGCTACCACCGCCTTGGCCAACACCAGCAGGGTGTTGGACCCGACGCTGATCAGCGCCGCCCGGGTGGGGGTGGAGAATAACATCGCGGTTAGTAGTTAATTTTCAGCTTTCGGTTTTCGGTGATTATCTTTCCCTGACCCCTGACCCCTAATCCCTGGCCCCTGGCCTCCCCTGCCCCTAAGTAAGGCCTCCAACTTCTGCGCTTTCCCTTCCTGGCCCCGGGCCTGGTAGATCTCCAACAGGAGGTTGCCGTTGATCATGGCCTCCTCCCGGTCGCCCCGGGCCAGGGCCAGCAGGGTCAAGTCCTTGAGGGTGTCGGCGATGCCGTCGGTGTCCTGGAGGCGGCGGAACTCCCGCAGCGCCTCGTTCAGGTAAACGCCGGCCCGGCCGTAATCCTTTAAATCCAGGAAGGTGCGGCCCAGCCGCTCCCAGCGCGTGGCCCGGCCCCGGGCGTCCTTCCTGCCTTCGTCCACCATCAGGGCCTGGTGGTAGTAGTTCAGGGCCAGGTCGTAATCCCGCCGCCCCCGGGCCACGTCCCCCAGGTGGGTCAGCGACAGCGCCAGGAGCGGCCCCGGGGGAAGCTGGCGCGCCAGTCCCAGGGCTTCCTGGAAGGCGTCCGCCGCCGCGTCCAGGCGACCTGTCGCCTGGTAAGCCACCCCCAGGTTGTTCAAAGTCTCGCTGAGGGCCGCGGGGTCTCCAGATTCCCGGTTGAGGGACAGGGCTTCCTGAAAATAGGCCACCGCCCGGTCCAGGTCGCCCTGCTCCTGGGCGATCACCCCCAGGTTGTTGAGATTGGAGGCAATTCCCACCCGGCGGTCGATGAGGCGGTTGTACTTGAGGGCCTGGGCAAATTTCTCCTGCGCCAGGTTGAAGCGGCTCTGGCGGTAATAGTCGTATCCGGCTTCGTTCAAGGAGACGGCCTTACTTTTCAGGTCCACGCCGGTCTTGGCGGGCCCGGCGCAGCCCAGCCCCACCAGCCAAATCATCCCCAGCCAAGCCCACTTGTACCTCACGCCTAATCCTTTCCCGGCGCCCCGTCCATCCGGATGGTATGTTCTTCAGGTTTGGGCACGTATTGGCGCAAGAACCAGGACTGCTGCGCCGCCTTGGCGGCCTTGTCGGCGTCGCTGAACAAGGTCTCGCCGGAGGTCACCAGTCCCGGCAGGCCCTTCCCGGCCTTATCCAGATTGGTAAGAAAAGAATCCAGTTTTTTGACGATGTTCGGCAGCCGGGTAGTGGCATCCTTCAAATCGTTGACCGCCTTGCCGGCATTGGCGATGGTGGCATGGAATTCCGTCAGCGTCTGCTGGGTCTTCTCCTTGAAGGCCCCCTTTTTCTCAGAGGTCCCAAAAATGCTCTGGTCCAGATCGGTGATAAACTTGTTGGCTCCGGCCGCCGTCTGGGTGGCTTCTTTGTATAGATCCGGGTTATTAATCAGCATTCCCAGGCTGCCTTTACCCTGGTTGATCTTGGTGACGATCTGGGAGACCTGCTCCATGGTCTTGCTGAATTCACCGTCCGGCTCCGTCATCTTGGAGGTGAGGGCCACCAGGTTGTTGAGGATCTTTTGCACGTCCCCCAGGCTGGGGGCGGCCTTGGCCAGAAGCTGGGTGATATCCAGAGGCTCGGACGCGGCCACAAAACCCTCGGGGGGGACCGGTGGTTTCTCCAGGGTACCGGCGGTGAGGTCCAGGCTCTTTTCTCCCAGCAGCCCCATGAACCCGATGGAAGCCTGGGAATCCCAGCGGATCCGGTCGCTGTATTTTTTCATGACCTTGAAGGTCACCACGATGGTGCCGTTGGGGTTGATGACGATATCCGTGACATTGCCCACGGTCACTCCGGCCAGGTGCACCTCGGAGCCCGGTTTCAGGCCGCTGACATTACTGAAGATCGCCCGGTATTCCACGTATTCCTGAAAGAGGCCCTCCTGCCGGGCGATGATCAGGACCATCACGAGCAAGGCCACCAGAGAGGCCACCACAAAAATGCCCACGATGGTTTCGTACTTGCGTGAAATCATGGGTGCGTCTCCTCCTGGGGGCCGCGGTGGAGAAAGCGCAGCACCTCCGGGTGGGAAGATTGCAGGAACTCTTCATAGGTCCCTAAGAAGACCCACTGGCCCTGAAAGAGCAGGGCAATGTGGTCGGCCACCTGCTCCGCCAGCCTGAGGTCGTGGGTGACCACGATGGAGGTAACCTTCAAGGCCCCCTGGAGGTGGCGGATCAGTTGGCTGATCTCATCCCCGGTGATGGGGTCCAGGCCGGAGGTGGGTTCGTCATAGATGATGATCTGGGGGTCCAGGGCCAGGCTGCGGGCCAGGGCCACCCGGCGCGCCATGCCGCCTGAGAGCTCCGCCGGCTCCATCCCCTCTATTCCTTCCAGATCCACCTGGGCCAGTTTCTCCCGCACCCGGCGCCCCATCTCCTCGGCGCTCCATTCGGTGTGCTGCACCATGGGGAAAGCCACGTTCTCCCCCACGGTCATGGAGTCATACAGGGCCGAGCCCTGGAAGAGGTAGCCGGCCCTCAAGCGCAGGTCCCACCAGTCGGCGTCGGTGGTGAACTCCGTGAGCTCTACCCCGGCCACCTTGATGCTGCCGGCGTCGGGGGCGTTGAGGCCCACCAGCATGCTGGTGAGCACGGTCTTGCCGGAGCCGCTGCGGCCCAGGATCACCTGGGTCTCCCCGGGAAAAATATCCAGGTCCACTCCTTTGAGCACTTCGTTGTCCTCAAAGGTCTTGTAGACCCCCTGGAAAGAGATCAAGGGCCTCTCGGTGGCCGGGGCCTTCCGGCGGATTCCCGCCGGCGCCTTAGGGCCAGAGGAGTATGAGGATCTTGGTGAGGAAGACATCGGCGATCAATATCAGCAGGATGGAGGCCACCACCGCGGTCTTGGTGGACTGGCCCACCCCGAAGGTGCCGTGTTCCGTGGTGTAGCCGTGAAAGCAAGACACGGTGCCCACAATTAACCCGAAAACGGAGGTCTTGCCGATCCCGGGCAACACGTCTTTTAAGGTCAGATACTTGATGGTTAGGGTATAGTAATAATGTGGGGTCATACCCACCTGGACCACGCCGATGATCATGCCGCCCAGGATGCCGATGAGGTTGGAGGCCACCGCCAGCAGCGGGGTCACCAATATGCAGGCCAGGATGCGGGTGACCACCAGGTATTTCATGGGGTTCACCGCGCTCACGGTGAGGGCGTCGATCTGGTGGGTGACCCGCATGGAGCCCAATTCCGCCCCCATGCCCGCCCCCCCCCGAGAAGCCAACATGATGCCGGCCAGCAGCGGCCCCAAACCGCGGAAAAAGGTGAAGGCCACGCTGGTGGCAATGTAATTGGTAGCCCCGAACATGGTCAAGACATTGATGCCCTGCATGGCCAGCACCAACCCCACCGCAAAGGAGGCCACCGCCACCAGGAAAAAGGTTCTCACCCCCAGGTGATACATCTGGGCGATCACTTCCCGGAAGAACCAGGGCGGGTGCGGCACGGTGCGGCAGGCGTCCAGGAAAAACAGGGAGAGGTCCCCCATGTAATCGATGAAGCCCATGACCGTGTGGCCGGCCCGATAGAAAAAGCGGTCTTGCACCAGGTAGCGCCCGGAATGCCGAGGATGGAGGGAGCAGCCCGGGAGGGGGAAAAAGACCGAAATTTTCCCCCGGCCCTCCCTCAACTGTCTAAAAATAGCTGAAAAATGGGACACTGTCAAGGAGACTCCCGCAGTTTTTCCGGGCCCAGGAGGCCAAGCTCACAATTTCGTAAGATATAGCGGTAATTTTTCTTGCAAGCTATACGAAATTGGAATATTGTCTTAAAAAGAAGGTAGCTGTCAACCGGCCGATCTGCAAGATTTCGTCGGCCGCGGGCGGGCCACCCCGCAGTGGCTGGGCTCCTGAAGCCCCACCAGGTTATTCCAGGAGATCGACCGGAACTTACCGCGACCAATTGAGCACGGTGGCTTATGGATGAATTGTCCCTGCTGTACGAGATTACCGAAACCCTGGGCATCCTGGGGCCCCTGCCCCGGAGTCTGCAGCGCATCCTGCAAATCCTGGCCCAGCGCATGGGCATGCGCCGGGGCACCGTCACCATCTTAAACCCGGAGACCTCGGAGCTGCAGATCGAGGTGGCCCACGGCCTCACCGCCGAGGCGCGCAAACGGGGCCGCTACAAACTGGGAGAAGGCATCACCGGCCGGGTGGTGGAGACCGGCGAGCCCGCGGTGGTCCCCGTGGTGACCCAGGAACCCTTGTTTCTGAACCGCACCCGCTCCCGGGGCGCCCGGGAAAAAGACGAGCTGTCGTTCCTGTGCGTGCCCATCAAATTCAACCACAAGACCATCGGGGCCCTGTCCGTGGACCGCCTCCACCGAGACCTGGACCTGGACCACGACCTGCGGCTGCTCACCATCATCGCCTCCATCATCGCCCAGTCGGTGAACAACCTCTTGCTCATCGACCGGGAGAGGGAACGGCTGCGCAACGAGAACCTGAAGCTGAAGGGTCAGCTCCAGGAGCGCTACCAGATGGGCAACATCATCGGCACCAGCGGCCGCATGCGCCAGGTCTTCGAGATGATCGAACGGGTGGCCAAGAGCAACGCCACCATCCTCATCCGGGGCGAATCCGGCACCGGCAAGGAGCTGGTGGCTTCGGCCCTGCACTACAACAGCCACCGGGCCGACAAACCCTTCATCAAGGTCAATCTGGCGGCGCTCCCCGAAACCCTGGTGGAGTCCGAGCTCTTCGGGCACGAACGGGGGGCCTTCACCGGAGCCCTGCAGCGCAAGCAAGGGCGCTTCGAACTGGGTCAGGGAGGCACCATCTTCCTGGACGAAATCGGCGATTTGAGCCCCAACGTGCAACTCAAAATCCTCCGGGTCATCCAGGAGCGGGAGTTCACCCGCCTGGGCGGGACCGGCACCCTCAAGGCCGACGTGCGCCTGCTGGCCGCCACCCACCGGGACCTGGAGCAGGCCTTGGCCAAGGGCACTTTCAGAGAGGACCTCTACTACCGCCTCAACGTCTTTCCCATCTACCTGCCGCCGCTCCGGGAGCGCATGGCCGACATCCCGGCGCTGGCCGAACACTTCCTGACCAAGTACGCCGTCGAGCACGGCAAGCAGGTGAAGCGCCTGTCCGCCCCGGCCCTGGATCTGTTGATGCAATATCCCTGGCCCGGCAACGTCAGGGAGCTGGAAAACATCATCGAGCGGGCCGTCCTGGTGTGCGACGAGGACACCATCTTGAGCGTGCACCTCCCCCCCACCCTGCAGCGCATGGAGCCGGGGGGCGACCGCCGGGGCCTCACCGCCCAGGTGGAGCACCTGGAAAAGGAGCTCATCGCCGAGGCCCTGCGCCAAACCCGGGGCAACCAGAGCAAAGCGGCCCATCTGCTGGATACCAGCCTCAGGATCCTGGGGTACAAGATCAAGCAATACGGCATCGAGGCCCGGCGCTTCCGGGCTGCCTGAGTCCTGGGCGCCGATTAAACCCCGGGCGCGGGAGGAGGGCTCCAGCCCTTCCCCCCGCGTTTTTTCTTTCCCTTCCTGGCATCCTTTCCGAATGAATCCGTCTCGTTATCACCGCTGGCGCTTGCCTACATAATTGTGATAATTAAGACCGTTTATTACAAAGTTGTTAGATAAAGCTTATAATTTAACAGAAATGTATTACTCAAAACCTTAACATATTGTTTTAATTGGATATTTATATGGTATAAATTTTGCATTTTAAGGCTAACAACTATCCTGGGTTTTAAGCCGGAAGACACGGTTCGACCCGACCAAGATCCTGAATAAACGAGATATTTTTATGGGTCTGCCGGTCTTCCTGGGCTTCCTGCCTCCTTTTGACTCCTTCGAAACTGAAGGGGCTCTCTACATTGTTGTAACTTCCGGCAAGTCTCTAACTACATTATTGTCTTCATGGAATAATCGGCGGCGCCTTCATCCCGGGCCCCGCCTTAAAACAAGGAGGAGCACCATATGTCATTGAGCAACCCCAACCGATCTCCCGCCACCCTAACCAAAAACCGGGTAAAGCCCTCGCCAAGCTCGGGTATTTGCGTCACCTGCCTGGACAGCTGTCCAGGTCCCTGTGAAATCGGGCGCTCCGCCATCCGGGGCCGGGAGATGCTTTACCCCCAGCCCTTCGGCAATATCACGGCCGGCGGGGATAAAGACTATCCCGTGGATTTCTCCTACCTTAATATCCACGGCACCTGCGTCGGCGCGGTGGGCTGCAAGGCCGACTCGGACGTGGCCATCTTCCCCAGTGTAGATGTCTCCACGGAAATTGGCGTTAAGGACAAGGTCAAATTGTCCTTCCCCGCCTTCACCGGGGCCCTGGGCTCCACCGAGATCGCCCGGGTCCACTGGGAATCCATGGCCATCGGCGCGGCCATCAGCGGCATCATCATTGTCTGCGGCGAAAACGTCTGCGGCATGGACCCCCACGCCGAAATCAAGGGCGGCCGCATCATCCGGTCTCCGGAGATGGAACGCCGGGTCAAGATCTTCAAAAACTGGTACAACGGCAAAGGCGACATCATCGTCCAGGCCAACGTGGAGGACGCCCGCCTGGGGGTGCCGGAATACGTCATCGAGAAGCTGGGGGTGCAGTCCTTCGAGCTTAAGTGGGGCCAGGGCGCCAAGAACATCGGCGGCGAAGTCAAGCTCCACACCCTGGAGCGGGCCCAGTTGCTGCGCAGCCGGGGCTACATCGTGCTGCCCGACCCCACCGACGCCGCCACCGAAGAGCGTTATCTGGCCAAGGGGATCAAGGAGTTCGAACGCCACTCCCGCTTGGGTATGGTGGATGAAGATGATTTCTACAAGACGATCGATCACTTGCGCCGCGTCGGCGCCAAGCGGGTGTCGCTGAAGACCGGGGCCTACCGGCCCGCAGATCTGGCCCGGGCGGTGAAATTCGCCTCCCAGGCCAAGATCGACCTCTTGACCGTGGACGGCGCCGGCGGCGGCACCGGCATGAGCCCCTGGCGCATGATGAACGAGTGGGGCCTGCCCACGGTGTACATCGAGGCCCTGTTATATGAATACTGCGACTACCTGGCCAAAAAGGGCGAGTTTGTCCCGGACTGCGCCATCGCCGGCGGCCTATCCCTGGAAGACCATGTCTTTAAAGCCCTGGCCCTGGGGGCTCCCTACGTCAAACTGGTGTGCATGGGCCGCTCCATCATGACCGCGGCCATGGTGGGCACCAACGAAGGCCGTAAGCTGGAAGAGATGTGCCTCCGGGAAGAACGGGATTGCAAAGAGGCTTACGTGGAGCATTTCGCCGAGGCCGCGGTGCTGCGCCGGGATTATCCCCTGAGCGAGTACGGCCGGATTCCCGCCGGCGCAGTGGGTATGTACAGCTACCTCAGCCGCATGACCCAGGGGCTGCAGCAGTTCATGGCCGGGGCCCGCAAGTTCGCCCTGAAGTACATTGACCGGAACGATCTCACGGCCCTCACCGAAGAAGCCGCCAAGGTCACCGGCATCCCCTACATCATGGACGCGACGCCGACGAAGTGGAGAAGATCCTGGGTTACCGGCGCTAAGGTATTCCTGACCAATCCGGGCAGGAGGGGCCGGGCCCCGGCCCCTCCTCCTGCCGCCCTTAAACCGGGGATGGCGCGGCGGCGTCTTCCCCCGGCAACTTGACGGCCCCTAAGCAACCCCCCGCCCTTCCGGCTCTGAGGCATTCAGCCGGTCTTTTCGGAAAAATACCTGGCCCCCATTGTGCCTGCCGGAGTAATGACTTAGCTTAAGGGAAACCACCGGAAGGGAGGGAGAGGCATGTCTCCGCGCTGATAAATTACAAACTTGTAAGTAATATCGGCCGGATTTCTACAATAATGTAAACACATCTAAGGTTAACTTTTTGATTTTACTTGAAAATCCATTTGGTATATTCTTTGCTGCATGCTTCATAAACTGAAAACCCAGGAGGACTAACGTGCACTGCCATACCTGCCAAACCGTGGAAGACGTTTTCAGGATTGTCCGGGACAAAGAGATCAGTTTCATCCAGATCTGGTTCTCCGACATTCTGGGAGTGTTGAAAAGCTTTTCCATCCGCCCTTCCGAGCTGGAAGAGGCCATGACCGAAGGCATGGGGTTCGACGGTTCCTCCATTGAGGGATTTGCCCGTATTGAAGAAAGCGACATGATCGCCAAACCGGACCCCACCACCTTCCAGATTCTCCCCTGGCGGCCGGAGGAGCGGCCGGTGGCCCGGATGTTTTGCGACATCCTGCAGCCCGACGGCTCCCCTTATCCCGGCGACCCCCGCTATGCCTTAAAGCGCATGCTGGCCAAGGCGGCGGAGAAAGGCTACACCTACTATCTGGGCCCGGAGCTGGAGTACTTCTACTTCAGAGACAGTGGAGGCACTGAGATCCTGGATGAGGGCGGCTACTTCGACACCCCGCCCCTGGATATGGCGATGGACCTCCGGCGCCACACCATCTTCGCCCTGGAACGCATGGGGGTGCGCATCGAGTACAGCCACCATGAAGTGGCGGCCTCCCAGCACGAAATCGACATGCGCTACGACGAAGGCCTGGCCATGGCCGACAAGACCATGACCCTCAGGGCCACGGTGAAGGCCATTGCCATGCTGAACGGGGTCTATGCCACCTTCATGCCCAAGCCCATCTTCGGCATCAACGGCAGCGGCATGCACACCCACCAATCTCTGTTCAAAGGCACCAAAAACGCCTTCTACGATCCCAAGGATCAGTATCACCTGTCGGCCGAGGGCAAATGCTATATTGCCGGGCTGCTGAAGCACGCCCGGGAAATCACCGGCATCTGCAGCCAGTGGGTCAACTCCTACAAGCGCCTGGTGCCGGGCTATGAGGCCCCGGTGTACATCTCCTGGGCCCGCCGCAACCGCTCCGCCCTGGTAAGGGTGCCCATGTACAAGCCGGGCAAGGAAACGGCCACCCGCTGCGAGTACCGGGCCCCCGACCCGGCCTGCAACCCCTATCTGGCCTTCGCGGTGATGCTGGCCGCCGGTCTCAAAGGCATCGAGGGCAAATACCCCCTGGCGGAGCCGGTGGAATTGGACATTTATCATCTGTCCGAGCCGGAACGGAACCGCCTGGGGATCCAGGAACTGCCCGGGAGCCTTCATGAGGCGGTCACGGAAATCGAAAAAAGCGCCCTGGTGCGGGAGGCCCTGGGGGACCACATCTTCAACAAGTTCCTGGAAAACAAGCAGATCGAGTGGGACCGCTTCCGCACCCATGTGAGCACTTACGAGATCGAGCGCTATCTCCCGATCCTCTAGCTGCTAAGGCAATTCCCTAGCGGTTCTTAATAGTTATTAGACGCGGAATGTAGGCCAGGGTAGGTCCCTTGGCCTGCATTTCCGTGTTCTGGTGTGTCCTGGGGGCCTCAGTGGCAACGGGGCTCAAACCTATAACCGGCAATTTAAGGAGAACTGTGGGGATATGGGAAACATTAACTCCGGCGACACCGCCTGGCTCCTGGTCTGCTGCGCCCTGGTGCTGATGATGACTCCGGCCCTGGCCTTCTTCTATGGAGGCATGGTGCGCCGGAAAAACATTTTATCCACCCTGACCCTGAGCTACGTCTTCATGGCCCTGGTGGGGGTGCAGTGGGTGCTCTACGGGTACTCCCTGGCTTTCGGGTCGGACATCGGGGGGCTCATCGGCGGCCTTAACTTTCTGGGCCTGGGCGGGGTGGGGCCGGCGCCCAACCCCGATTACGCCAAGACCATTCCCCACGGGCTCTTCGCCGCCTTCCAGATGATGTTCGCGGTGATCACCCCGGCGCTGATCACCGGCGCCTTCGTGGAACGGGTGCGATTTAAATCCTTCCTGCTCTTCAGCCTCATCTGGGTGACGCTGGTCTACGACCCCCTGGCCCACTGGGTCTGGGGCAAGGGCGGCTGGTTGAACGCCCTGGGCACCCTGGACTTCGCCGGCGGCACCGTGGTGCACATCGCCGCGGGTTATTCGGCCCTGGCCTTCGCCCTGGTCATCGGCCCCCGCAAAGGCTACGGCAAATCCCCCATGGAGCCCCACAACATCGCCTTCACCGTTCTGGGCGCGGGGCTCTTGTGGGTGGGCTGGTTCGGGTTCAACGCCGGCAGCGCCCTGGCGGCCAACGGGGTGGCGGTGAACGCCTTGCTCACCACCAACACCTCGGCAGCCACCGCGACCCTGGTCTGGATGCTGCTGAGCTGGCTGGACGGCCGCCCCAGCACCCTGGGCATCGCCACCGGCATGGTGGTGGGCCTGGCCGCGGTTACCCCAGCCTCAGGCTTTGTCTCGCCCCTGGCCGCCATGGTCATCGGCGCGGTGGCCGCGCCCATCTGTTACTACGCCATCAAGTTCCGCCAGAACCGCAACCTGGATGAGTCCATGGACGTGTGGGCCTGCCACGGTATAGCCAGCAGCTGGGGCATGGTGGCCACCGGGTTGTTCGCCACGGTGGAACTCAACCCGGCCGGGGCCAACGGCCTCTTTTACGGTAACCCTGCCCAGTTGGGGATTCAGTTGCTGGCCATTGGGGCCACCATCGCTTTCACCTTCGTGGTCACCTACGTGGTGGCCAAATTGTTGGATATGAGCATCGGGCTCCGGGTGACCAACATGGAAGAGGAAGTGGGCCTGGACATCAGCGGCCACGGGGAAAGGGCCTATTCCTAATCTCCGTGTCTTCTGTGTCTCAGTGGTGAGAAAAGATTTAACCACAGAGGCCTAGAGACCCAGAGGATAGACCGGGAAGGATATTATGCTGAAAAAAATCGAAGCCATCATTCGGGAAGACAAGTTCAACGACGTCAAGGACGCCCTGCACGAAATCGGCATCGTGGGCTTGAATGCCTTTGAGATCCGGGGCCACGGCCGCCAGGGGGGCATCATCCTGGCCGGCCGCTCGGGCACCTACCAGGTGGACATGCTCCCCAAGATCCAGGTCAACATCATCTTGAGCGAACACAACCTGGAGGACACCATAGAGGCCATTTTAAAGTCGGCCTACACCGGCGAGTCCGGAGACGGCCTCATCTTCGTATACCCGGTGGATGAAGTGATCCGCATCCGCACCCGGGAGCGGGGCCACGAAGCGGTGATGTATCCCGGAGACATCGATGAGCGCAAGGGCCTGAGTAAGTCCTTGAGTAAATCCTAGCGCAGGATTATAATAATAATGGGTCCTAGGCTTAATGCTTGCAAGGGTGGCGGCGTAATACCATAATCTAGTCGGGCTGGAATAAATTTAGACCAAAGACGGCCAGGGGTTTCCCCTGGCCTAAATTTCCCCGGGCCGGCGCTTGCCGGCTTTTTGAGGCGTAAGGTCTATGACTATGGAAGTGGTTATTTATGCCTGTCAGCAAGCGGTGCCGGACCCGGAGGCCTTGCGCCGCGGCTTCGGCGAAAGCGGCGTCAAGGTGCAGGTGATTCCCGAGCCCTGCAGCAGCAAGGTGGAGGCCTTTCAGCTGCTCCGGACCCTGGCCGCCAATGTGGACCTGGTCTGGGTCATGGGCTGCCCCGAGGATCTGTGCCGCTACGATGAGGGGAGCCACCGCCTGGGAAGCCGGGTGGCCTACACCCGGGACTACCTCAATGAGATCGGCCTGGAGCCGGACCGGCTGGGCCGGTCCCTGGTGACGCCCGGCGACGGGGCCGCCCTATCGGCTGCCATCGCCGAAATCAAGGCCCGGCTAAAGGCCCTGGGGCCTTCACCCCTAAAAAAGAAAGCCGCCAAGGCCAAAGCGGCAAGGGCTTAAAAGGCCCGAGGCCGAACAAATTAACCCTTCTCTGATTTTTGGAAGCCTTAAAGTCCCCCTTTCTTAAAGGGGGATTTAGGGGGATTATGAAGCGGTTATTTTAATCCCCCCTTGCCCCCCTTTAGAAAAGGGGGGTGAATACTGTGGTTTTTAAATCTGCGAAATATACTGGTTTGAGGACTTAAAGCAAGTTCTGCCGGTTGAGTTGGGAGGAAACGTTGTCAGCTAAATACCATATTAACGTGCGCCGGGTCCCGCCCCGGTTCGCCCCCGTGGCCAAGAGCACGGTCATCGATTGGAACGAGGGGTGCCTCAGGTGCGCCCGTTGCGTCAAAGAGATGTGTCCGGTGGACGCCTTCCGGAAACGGGACTTCGACCGCACCCAGTTCGTGGATACCATCGATCAGATGTGCCGCGACTGCTTCCGCTGCGTTCAGGGGTGCCCCCGGGGCCTGATTTTTAAGGCCTTGAATCCCTCGTACCGCCAGCTGGGGGATGAGTACTGGACCCCGGAGATCATCGCGGTAACCTGGTACCAGGCTGAATCCGGGAAGATCCCCGTTTCCGGGGCCGGCTACGGCGGCGCCTTCGCGGGAGAAGGCTTCGATTCCTTCTGGACGGACATGTCGGAGATCGTCCGCCCCACCCGGGACGGCATCCACGGCCGGGAATATATCAGCACCACCATCGACCTGGGCCGCAAGCCCATGTTCCTGGCCTTTGACGACCAGGGCGAGTTGCTGCTTACGCCCCCTCCCCTCCTGGAGCTGCCCCTGCCGGTGGTGCTCTCGGAGCCGCCCCTGGGGGCGGACAAACCTCGGCTGCGCCGGATCATCGCCCAGGCGGCCCTCTCTCTCGACACCCTGGCCATCATCCCCCGGGAGAGCGTCTCCCCGCAACTGGCCGCAACCGCGGCGCATCTGGTGCCCTTTTACGCCAAGGACCCCGACCCCGGCGACCCGCTCCTGCCCAAGCTGCGCGCCCTGGAACTCCTGGACCACCCCGGGGTCATCGGGCGGCTGGAGGCCCTCAAGCGGCGCTACCCCCAGCTGATTGTCTGGATCAAGGTCCCGGCCGACGAGCAGGCCCCGGACCGGGTGGCGGCCCTGAGCGCCGCGGGGGCAGAAGTACTCCACCTGGCCGGCACTGACCGGGCCCGGGGTCTGGGCGCTGTCCAGAACCTCCATCTGAAGGACCTGATCCGCCGCTGCCACCTTAAGCTGGTGGAGGAGAAGCTTAGGGACGCGGTCACCCTGATGGCCGGCGGCGGCATCGCCCTGGCGGAGCACGTGGCCAAGGCCATCATCTGCGGCGCCGACGGCGTCATCGCCGATATCCCGCTGCTACTTTCCCTGGAGTGCCGCATGTGCAAGCAGTGCGGCGCCGACAACCCCTGCCCCGTGGACCTGCAGCACCTCAACGTCCGGCGGGGGGCCCAGCGGATGGTGAACCTCATCGGCGCCTGGAACAACCAGCTCCTGGAAATCCTGGGGGCCATGGGGATGCGGGAGGTGCGCCGCCTCCGGGGCGAAGTGGGCCGGGCCATGTTCAAGGAAGACCTGGACAAGGAAATCTTTGCCCCCCTGTTCGCCCGCCCCGAAGGGGAAGCCCGGAGAGTCGGAGAATAAGACGGTTTCGGTTTTCGGTTTTGGAGCGGGCCTCCGTGCCCGCCGCCCACAACTGCTTTCGGGCAGGCACAGAGGCCTGCCCCGAACGACATACTAGTCTAAATATTGAGAGATTTTGTAAATCAATGGCAAAACCAAAAAAAGTCATTGCCTTCGAATCCTGGGCCCCGGGCCAGCCCTGGCAGCCCGTGCCCACCCCGTCCCGGTTCCGCACCGCGCTCAGCAAGTACCGGGTGTGGCGCAATGAATCCAAGTGCATCAAGTGCGGCAAGTGCGTGGAAGTCTGCCCCTACGGGGTCCATACCAAGGCCGGCAGCTATATCAGGCGCCCCAAGAGCCACCTGTGCCTGGGTCTGGCCTGCCAGGACAAGGAATTCTATTGCGTAAACAAATGTCCGGCCCAGGCCCTCAAGGTCAGCATCCACCCGGTTTACAGCACCCTGGGGGATTCCCGCTGGACCGCGGACCTGCTGCTCAGCACCTGGTGGCAGGCGGAATGGGGCAACCTCCCCTACAACGGCCTGGAATACTGCCTGGGGGGCTCCGGGGGCGGCTTCGACCAGCTGCGGTTCCTCTTCCCCAAGCACCGCCCGGACTTCAAACTGACCCATGACGACATCTCTCTGGACCTGGAGATCAACCGCCGGGGCGACGGCCGGCCCCAGATCAAGCTTTCGGTGCCCTGGTACGGCGGCGGCATGTCCTTCGGCTCGGTTTCCATCAACACCATACTTTCCCGGGTTCAGGCCGCGGTGCGTTTCAACACCATGGTGAGCACCGGCGAAGGCGGCTACCCCGAGGAACTTTACCCCTATGACGATAACGTGGTCACCCAGGTGGCCACCGGCCTCTTCGGGGTGCGGGAAGAGACCATCCAGCGGGTGCGCATGGTGGAGTTCAAATACGCCCAGGGCGCCAAACCCGGCCTGGGCGGCCACCTGCTGGGCGACAAGGTGACCCCCGCGGTGGCCCGCATGCGGGAATCCGTCACCGGCAGCGCCCTGTTCTCGCCCTTCCCCTTCCATAGCGTCTATTCGGTGGAGGACCACAAGAAGCACATCGACTGGATCAAGGAGATCAATCCCCGGGCCCTGGTGGCCGTCAAGGTCTCCACCCCCACCGACGTGGACATGGTGGCCGTGGGCAGCTACTACGCCGGGGCCCACGTGGTGCAGCTGGACGGCAGCTACGGCGGCACCGGCGCCGCCCCGGACATCGCCAAGAAGAACATCGCCATGCCCGTGGAGTACGCCATCCCCAAGGTGCACCAGTTCCTCCGGGCCGAAGGCATCCGGGACCAGGTCACCCTCATCGCCTCCGGCGGCATCCGCACCGCCTTCGACCTGGCCAAGGCCATCGCCCTGGGGGCCGACGGGGTGCAGATCGGCACCGCGGACCTGGTGGCCCTGGAATGCCTGCGCTGCCACAACTGCGAGTCCGGCCGGGGTTGCGCCCGGGGCATCGCCACCACCGACCCGGAGCTGGTGGACCTGATGACCATTTCCTGGGGGGTGAACCGCATCAGCAACATGTACTACTCCTGGAGCTGGCAGCTCAAAGAGATCCTGCGCCGCCTGGGGCTCCGTAGCATCCGGGAACTGGTGGGCCGCACCGATACCCTGGCCCACCTGGACTACTTCGACCGCCCGGTCCAGGACGACCTGCGCCGGGTGGTGTAGCGGTTTAGTTCAAAGTTCAAGGTTCAAAGTTCAAAGTTCAAAGTTCAAAGTTCAAAGTTAAGGGAAGATGCAATCGAGCATTAAAGAAAAGCGAAATGGTATTATTCTTTCCGCAGGGCAATAATGTTTTGTTAAATCCATTTATAGGAATTAACGGTACTGATAACGGAATTTTGCGAATGGTTTGACTTGGAAAATAAAACTTACTTTTGAACCTTGAACCTTGAACCTTGAACTTTGAACTTTGAACCTTGAACTTTAAGAACATGGCTAAAATCGAGCGCTTTGAGGATATTGAAGCATGGAAAAAAGCTCGGGAACTTACCAAAATTATTTATGAAGTCACCTCCCAGGGGAAAATTGCCGCGGATTTTTCCCTGAGGGACCAGCTGCGCCGGGCCTCAGTGTCTGTCATGGCTAACATTGCTGAAGGTTTTGAGCGCGAAGGCAACAAGGAATTCCGACAATTCCTGGCCACGGCCAAAGGTTCGGTGGGCGAAGTAAAGGCGTTGCTATATGTCGCCTTGGATGCCGGCCTGACGTCATCGGAACAGGTTCAGCAGCTTATGGCAATGGCCGACGAGGCCTCCCGCTTGCTCGCTGGTTTTCTGCGATATTTGAAAGCCTCTGATAAAAAGGGCAGCAAATTTAACTGAATTTTTTTCCTTGAACTTTGAACTTTGAACTTTGAACTTTGAACTATCTCGGTGAATCTTATGGAAAATACCAATAATCTTACCCACCCGGGCCTCCGGTTGCTGGACACCCGCCGGGAGTTCACCTCTCCCTATGGGGCGGACCGCGTCCTCAAGGCCGAAGAGGAAGGAGGCTGCGGGGTCACCGGGTTTGCGGCCAACGTGCCGGTGGCCGGCCGCCACATCGTCTCCCCCTCCATTCAGATGCACAACCGGGGCAACGGCAAGGGCGGTGGCATCGCCGCGGTGGGCCTGGTCCCCGAATCCCTGGGGGTCTCCCAGGAAATCCTGGACCAGGACTACCTGATCCAGATCGCCTACCTGGACACCGAGGCCCGCTCCCAGGTGGAGGCCCAGTTCATCACCAACGTCTTCCGGGTGGACCACGCCCGGCGCCAGCCCACCATCGACAACTGGCAGGACCTGCCCGGCCTGGTGGTGAAGCCCCCGGATGTCTGGCAGTACTTCGTCCGGGTGAAGCCCGAGGTCCTGCAGTACTTCATTCAGCGCCACAAACTCTACGACGTGCCCTGGCGCAAGGTGGAAGACGAGTTTGTGGCCCAGAACTGCTACAAACTCAATGAAGCCTATTACGCCTCCCTGGGGGAAAAGAAGGCCTTTGTCCTGTCCCAGGGACGCAACATAATGATCATCAAGATCGTGGGCTACGCCGAGGAAGCGGCCCTTTATTACCAGTTGCTGGACTTTAAGGCCCACGTCTGGATCGCCCACCAGCGCTACCCCACCCGGGGGCGGGTGTGGCACCCCGGCGGGGCCCATCCCTTTGCGGCCCTGAACACCGCCCTGGTGCACAACGGCGACTTCGCCAATTACTTTTCGGTGAGCGAATATTTGAGCCAGCGCCACTTCTACCCGCAGTTCCTCACGGATACCGAGGTGGCGGTCCTCACCTTCGACCTGTGGCACCGGCTCTACGGCTACCCCCTGGAGTACGTCATCGAATCCATGGCCCCCACCACGGAGCGGGACTTCGACCTGCTCTCCCCGGAGCGCCAGCGGATTTACCGGCATCTCCAGGCCACCAACATCCACGGCTCTCCGGACGGGCCCTGGTTCTTCATCATCGCCCGGACCGACCCGGACCGCGACCGCTTCGACCTCATCGGCATCACCGACACCTCCATGCTGCGCCCCCAGGTCTTCGCCCTCTCCGAAGGCGAAGTGCAGATCGGCCTCATCTGCTCGGAGAAGCAAGCCATCGACGCCACCCTGGCTAGCCTTTCCGCCGAAGACAGCCGCTTCTGCCCGGTGGCCGACCTCTACTGGAACGCCCGGGGCGGCAGCGCCACCGACGGCGGCGCCTTCATCTTCTCCCTGGAGTCCAAAAACGGCGGCCGCTCTCTTTCCTGCCACGACAAATTCGGCAAGGTCAAGACCGTCCCCTGGTATCAGCGGCCCTGGGACGGCACCGTGCTGGAGGTCAGGCTGGAGGAAGACTCGGAAGTCTCCAGCCAGGTCAAGGCAAACCTTACGGACGTCGAGCGGCCAGAATCTCTACCAGTGGGTCCGGGGCCGGGTCCCTTCCTGGTCCTACGCCAACTTCCGGGAAGTCCTGGAAGTCACCGCGGCCCAGGCCCGGCAGGGCGACGGCCCCAAGGCCGCGGCCATCAGCGGCCTGACGCTTCTCCTGGACCGGCGCTACGACCCGGGAGACAAGAAGCGCAGCCACCTGATCCGGCTGATCCTGGATGCCCTCAGCCACATCTTCCAGGACACCCCCAAAGTGGGGACTGCCAATCCCAGCCGCTACCGCTTTGTGGATTGGGAGACCCGGGACCACCTGGCGGCGCCGCCCCGACCCGACGCGGTCCTGGTAGTGGACGCCGCCGGCTTTCCCCCGGAAGGGGAAGACTGCGACGCCCGGTTCTTGTGCCAGGCCTACACCCTGGGCTGGAAGCAATTCATCACTTACGGCTACAAGGGACAGCGCTTTTTGGGTTGCGGCTTCGGCCCCGACACCGACGAGGTGCGCCTCGACGCTTACGGCAGCACCGGGGACTACCTGGCCTCCGGCATCGACGGCATGTCTCTTTACATCCACGGCAACGCCCAGGACCAGTTGGGCCAGATCATGAAGCGGGGCAAACTGGTAGTCCACGGCGACGTGGGCCAGACCTTCATGTACGGCGCCAAGGGGGGCGAGGTCTTCATCCTGGGGAACGCCGCCGGGCGGCCCTTCATCAACGCGGTGGGCCGGCCCCGGGCCGTCATCAACGGCACCGCCCTGGACTTCCTGGCCGAGTCCTTCATGGCCGGCAATCCCCTGAAGGGTGGCGGCTTCATCATCGTCAACGGGCTGGAGTTCGATTCCCGGGGGCGCCTCAAGCCCCAGAGCACTCCTTACCCCGGCTCCAACCTCTTCTCCCTGGCCTCCGGCGGCGCCCTCTACATCCGGGACCCCTACCAGCAGGTGGTGGAGGAGCAGTTGAACGGCGGCGAGATCGTACCCCTGACCGCGGCGGACTGGAACCTCATCCTGCCTTATCTGCAGGAGAACGAACGCCTCTTCGGCATCTCCATAAAGAAGGACCTGCTCACGGTGGAAGGGCACTTGCGGCATCCGGACCAGGTCTATCGCAAGGTCCAGGCCGTCAAACTGGCGGTCCTCACCCAGGTGGAGGACTCCTGGGAGTAGGTCTGATCGATACCAACCACTAGGCCAGCAAAAAGCCGGGCAAGGAAGATTCCTGCCCGGCTTTTACTATTTCGGGGGATCGCTGCTCCCCCGATCATATAAGTTACCAACCCTTGGTGGGGGAAGCCCGGAGGCCTCCCCCACCATTGCTGATTATGCCTTTACTGTTGCGGATTCACGTGGCCGGCGTGACCGGAGGAGGAACCTCCGGAGCCGGCATTATTGCCGGCTTGCGGATTGCCCGGCCCCATGCCGGCTGCGCCCATGCCCCCGGGCCCCATCTGGCCGGCGCCCATCTGGCTCGGGCCCATGTTGCCCGCGCCCATGGGTTGGCCCTGGCTCATGGAATCCATGTTGCCATGACCCATCTGCAATTGCCCCATGGACCCCGAGGGTCCCATGGAGTTATGGTCCATGGACCCGCCGCACTGGGCTTGCGCCAGCCCGATAAAAATCCAGGCCATGGCCACCGCCACTATCAATGACAGGCAGATTGCCCGAATTGATTTTTTCATTGTATCGTTCTCCTTGTCAGGAAAGGGTTCCCCTGCATGCCGCCTCCCATGGCGCCTACGCCCATGCCGGCCACCATCATGGCCTGGGCGCCGCCGGGCAAACTTGCCCCCAGGGCAGCCGCCATGATGAAGGCCAGGCAAAGGGTCAACCATTTGCATCTTGCCATAAGATATCTTCCACTAGTTCTTTTTGGCTGGGTCAACCAGGGATCTTGTCCCCTAATCTTCCCTCAAGTCCCGGGCCCGGCGCTAAAGGAGCCGGGCCCAAGACGATTAAATTATATCAGTGTGTCTCAGCGAGTCCTGGCTCCCATGGAGTGGCTCCCCATGGCGCCGCCGGTCCCAATGGCGCCCATGACCCCGGAGCCCATGACCCCGGAGCTCATGCTGCCCGGGCTGCCGGAACCCATGCTGCCGCCCATGTTACCATTTAATTGATAACCCATGCCCGCACCGGGGGTCATGGTTTGAGAACCCGCGTTAACCCCCTGCATGGCGGCATTACCCATGGGGGTTCCTCCCCCCATATTACTCTGCACGGTGCTTCCAGAGCCCATGCGGCCGCCCATTTGGGCTTGCGCTCCCAGGGGCAGACTCACGGAGAAAATCAGCGCCAGGCCCAGGGCCAGGCAAACTGCCCATCTGCTATTTTTAGACATTCTTTTGCTCTCCTTTAAGATAGCTGTTCATGGAGGGCGGGCCCAGGGCCCACCGCCCCCTTTCCGCCTCTGCCAAAACCGGGAGAGGCTGTTCGGGCAGACCAGAAGCAGGCCTGAGGCCTCTCCGGCCAGCCGGAAGTTAGACGAAGTTCACCAAAGATCTTGCGACTAAGGGTTAGATAGAATGAGGCAGATGGTTTTCAGGCGGGTGGAAGATGCCAAGAATGATTGGATCCAATGCCGGATTGAATATAACCGGCGCGAAGGGAGCTTCCAGCCCGGTTGGCACGCCCGGCGCGATGGCGAGAAGGCCCGGCAAGACCGGGCAGGCGCAGGAAGAGGAGGAGGAGGAGGAGGAGCCGGAATGTTGACATTGGGGCCCGGTAGGCTGGCAACAGGTGCAAGGGCATGCCGCCATGCCGCAGTGCGAGGGGCCTGGCTGAGCCGCCTGCACGACCGCCAGGGGGACCAGGGGCAAGAGCAAGGAGCAGAAAAGCACTGCCCACTTGAGAAGGAGATGTTTCTCCAACCGGGCCATATTTTTATATATACAACTTAATTGCCATAAGTCAACCAGATTCCGGGTGAAAAAAATGGCCGGGGGGGGAACCCGGCCATCGAAAGGAGAAATGGCATACGAACTTTCATTAAGGGGGGGATGGGGGTAACCTTAATCGGTTCGTATCTTCATCTATTAAAATGCAGAATGTGTGCCAAATTATCGATGATATTTTTTATTCGCAATATCAGATAGTTATCCAAAACATCTCCTTCTTTGAATCTTCCCTGGTCGCATTTCTTTGACCGGAACCCAGGGGCAAAGAGTAACCAGCTTAAATTAAAGGATTATATTGGTTCAATATTTTGGCCTCAGCCGCCACCGGACTTTGCCCCGGCAGCCTGGCGCAGCAACCCGGGGAGAGCTATCCACCAGATTTCTTTAATCTCACTTTTAAAAGGTTGACAGGCGCTATCTTTTATTCTTAGAATTGTGAAAAAATTAACAAGAGAGGTGGAGGATGTTCTTTCCCGTATCCGGCGTGGAGGTCAACCCGCTCATTCCGCCCCTCATTGCCCTGGTGGTTTCCACCTTCACCTCCATGGGCGGGGTCTCCGGGGCCTTTCTGCTGCTGCCGTTCCAGGTGAGCGTTCTCAATTTCACCAGTCCGGCGGTCAGCCCCACCAACCTGGTATTCAACATCGTGGCCATCCCCAGCGGCGTCTACCGCTTCATCCGGGAGGGCCGCATGAACTGGCCGTTGACCTGGGTGGTCATCCTGGGCACCCTCCCCGGCCTTCTGTTCGGGGCCCTCATCCGGGTCAACTGGATGCTGGACCCCAAAAACTTCAAGCTCTTCGTGGGCTGCGTGCTGCTCTACATCGGGTTGCGTCTGCTCTATGAGCAAACCCCTTATGCCAAACGGAAGAAGGGCAAAATCCTGGAGTTTGAAGCCCGGGTCCAGGAGCGCCTGAAAAAAGTTTTGCAGGAATCCGGCCAGACCACCGGCCGGGGCCTTCCCCCGGCAGCCCGGGTCAAGACCGTGAGTTGGAGCCTCCGGCAGGTGTCTTACGAATTCCTGGGAGAGACCTTCACCTTCAATGCCCCGGCTCTATTCATCCTGGCCCTGGCGGTGGGGTTGATTGGCGGCACTTACGGCATCGGCGGCGGCGCCATCATCGCCCCCTTCCTGGCCGCCATCTTCGAGTTGCCCATCTACACCATCGCCGGCGCCGCCCTCATGGGCACCTTCCTTACCTCCGTCGCCGGGGTGGGGATCTACTCCGTGATGGCCCCGTTTTACCCCAACGTGGGAGGGGTGGCCCCGGATTGGCTCCTGGGGGTGCTTTTCGGGGTCGGCGGTTTCTGCGGCATGTACATCGGGGCCCGTATCCAGAAGTTTTTTTCCGGCCAAGTCATCCGCATCGGCCTGGGGATCATTATTTCCAGCCTGGCCCTGCGCTATATCATCGGGTTCTTTGCCCGGTAAAATTCACCACAGAGGCACAGAGACCACAGAGAAATTTTCGTTACCTCGGCGCGCGCGCCGGGTAACAAAAATATTTTCTTGGGTAATTCTCTGGGTCTTCTGTGTCTCTGTGGTTTAGAATAGTTAGGTCATGATCCTGGAATATTCCGAAAAAGGCATCGTCTTCTTTCCGGACCCGGTGCTCATCGGTACCCCGGCGGATTTCGGCCTGGAGTATGAAGACATCTGGTTTGCCGCCGAGGATGGCGTCAAACTCCACGGCTGGTGGGTGCCCCAGCCCGGGGCCCCGGTCCTCCTCTGGTTCCACGGCAATGCCGGCAACATCAGCCACCGCCTGGAAAATATCAAGCTCCTCCACGACTTGGCGGGAGTCCAGGTCTTTATCTTCGATTACCGGGAGTACGGCAAATCCCAGGGTCGCATCAGCCGGGAAGGGACTTATAAAGACTCGGCCGCGGCCTACCGTTACGTGGCCGAAACCAGGAGGGTCCCCAGCCGGGAGATCATTCTCTTCGGCCGCTCCCTGGGCAGCGCCCTGGCCGTGGACCTGGCGGTCAAGTTCCCCTGCCGCTCCCTGATCATCGAGTCGGCCTTCACCAACTCCTCGGACATGGCCCGGCTCTTCGCGCCCTTCCTGTTCGACTGGCGCCCCCGGGTCCCCTACGACAATCTCGGCAAGATCCATCAAATCAAGGTACCGGTGCTCATCATCCACGGCACCGAAGACGAAATCATCCCGGTGGAGATGGGGCGGCGGCTCTATGCCCAGGCCCAGGAGCCCAAGGAGCTCTATATCATTCCCGGGTCCCATCACAACGATACCTACCTGGTGGGGGGCCAGGAGTATTTCCGTCGCCTCAAGGCGTTTATTCATCCCCAGACGGATTAGAAGTATGGTGGGCCATGCCCACCCTACATGCTGACCAACGTTTTCCCGACGTAGGGGCGGGTTTAAACCCGCCCCTGCTTTTTGGCGACGCGGTCTGGAGCGGGCCTTGGTTCTTGGCGTGTATCTGGTAAACTAAAGATGGATTTGCCAACCAATGGTTACCATCAAGGCACTATACTAATGAAGCCTTCCCTGCAAAAGAAGGCCCTGCGCCTGTCCTACTTCACCGTGGGCTACAATATCCTGGAGGGCCTGATTGCCGTCCTGGCCGGTTCCTGGGCCGGCAGCATTGCGTTGGTGGGCTTTCGGCCTGGACAGCTTCGTGGAGTCCCTGTCCGGCGGGGTGATGATCTGGCGCTTCGCCCGGCACCACCGTCTGTCCCCGGAGGAAGTGGAACGCCTGGAGCGCCGGGCCGTCAAGATCGTGGGCTACACCTTCTTTGTCCTGGCAGCCTATATCCTGTACGAATCCCTTAACAAGCTGATCTTCCGGGAAATCCCCGCCCCCAGCCTTTTGGGCATCGTGATCGCGGGCGCGTCCATCATCATCATGCCGGTCCTGTTCTACCTCAAGTACCGCACCGGCGAAGCCATGGGCAGCGCATCCCTCATGGCCGACTCCAAGCAGACCCTGGCCTGCGCCATGCTGTCCGTGGCCCTGCTCATCGGGTTGGGGCTCAACTACCTCTACGGCGTCTGGCAGGCGGACCCCGTCATCGGCCTGGTCATCGTGGCCCTGCTGTCCCGGGAGGGCTACCATACCTTGAAGGAAGAGCGCTTGTGCAGTTGCGCCGCCTGCGGTTGCTCCGCCCCACAGCCTTCCGCCAAAGAAAATCCTCCCGAAAAGAAGCCTGACTTTTAAAAGTCCCCCTCCCCCCCCCCCCAAAATTTAGAGAACTGGAAGGTCAAAATCAGGGATTCCCTGATTTACCCATGCAGGCATCTGAAGCATATTTATCTCAACTTAAAAATGCTCCAATCAGATTAACCAGACTTCGGCATCCGGCTGGCGCCTTGAACCAGCCCGTTGGAGCAGGTAAAGACGGAGATCAGGGGCGAGTTATGAAGGTAAAAGAATTATTCCGGGACGATATCGGAACCAATGCCTTGCGTTATACCATGTTGCTGGCAGTCATCGGCTTTGTGGTGATGGTGGGCGTTGCCGTTCTGAGTTCGGTATCTTCCTGAAACCTCAAACCACCCCGGCTCACCGGCGCTTCTGAGCTTTTTCCAGGCGCTGAATCACTCCCTTGAGGAGAATGGGCCAGGCAATGGTGGCGTCGCACAGGACCTCGGCGAACCGGCCGCCGTCCTCGGGAGCCACAAATTTGCCCCAGGAGACCCCCTCCCGGAAAGTGCAGCCGCTCAGCCCACCCCAATGGGCCGGTTCCGGGCAGATTCGCACCCCGTAATGGAACCGGGCCTCCGGCAGGTCCAGCCCCAGCCGGGTTTGCAGCAGGTCCAAATACGGCGCCACCTGCTGAGCCCAATTCCGGGGCACTCCGCCGCCTACCGTGAAGATCCCCAGTTTCCGGGCCTGGAGCGCCCTCTGAGCATACTCCCCCAAGTCCAGGAAGGGATTGAACTTAAAAGAAACCGCCCCCAAGGCGTCGGCAAACTTTTGCCCCGCGGCCAGACCCCGGCGCACCATGTGGCCCGCCAGGTCCAGGCCCAGCTCCGAGTCGGTGAAGGCCGGGATGAACACCGGCACCCCCTTGAGGTAGGCATTGCGCAAAATTCCCGGGCTCTCCGTGTGCTCCGCCAGGTACCGCCCCAGCTCCCGGCAGAGGCTGACGGACGACCACGTCTGGTCCTGGTTCAGCCTCTCCAGAACGCTGCGGAACACGTCTTCGGCATAGTCCAGGTTGGCTTCCATCTCCAGGGTGTCGTAGATGCGGTTGTACCCCTTACAAAAAAGCTCCCGGTCCGGGACGTTTTCCGGATACTTGTAATGGACCCGGCCCAGGGTCTCGATGAACCCGTGGGCGATGAGGGCCCCGGTGCTGATGACCACCTTCAGCCAGCCCCGGTCGATCATCTCGCAGATGAGCAGACCCATCTTGGCCACGCTCATGGCCCCGGAAAAGGTGCCCACCACGGTGCACTCCTTATCCTCAACCATGGCGGTGAGGACCTCCGCGGCCTCCCCCAGGCTGCGGCCCCCAAAGGCGGTGCGGCTCATGGCCGCCAGCAACTCGTCAAAATCCTGGATGCCATTGATGTCCAACGGCGCCAGCGGGGTCAACCCGTCCTTGGCCCCATCATGAAAATCCTCAATCTTCCGCCGCATGGTATAGTCCTTTGGGTAGAATTTTGGAGGAGGGGGCCAGGGGCCCACGGCCCCTGCCCCCTCCTCCAAACCTCCTCCCCCAACCCCTTAAGTTTTTTTTCCGGGCCAGGGAAGTCGAGGCCTGCGGCCTCGCCTTCCCTGGCCACCCTTTTGCGGGTTGGGAGGGGGGCTTGGGGGGAGGGCAGGGATAAAATCCCTGGCCCTCCCCCCAATAATCACCCACTCACGCCTTGCGGCGGGAGTGGTAGATATAGCCCAGGGTTTTATACAGCAGGCGGGCCGCGGTGAATTGGCTCACCCGGTGTCCCGGGATGGGGGAGAGTTCCACCAGGTCCAGGCCGATGATGGGGCCCCGCCGGGCCAGGGTCTCGATGATGGTCAGGGCCTGATAGTAAGTGAGCCCGCCGGGTTCCGGGGTGCCCACCGCCGGCATGATGCCGGGGTCCAGGGCGTCCAGGTCCAGGGAAAGGTAGACGGGCCCCGGGATGCCTTTGAGGTGGTCCAGGGCCATCTTGAAGCCTTCTTCGGAAGCCAGGTCCCTGGCTTTGAACATCTTGAAGCGCGGCGCCACCCTCAAGAGATTGTATTCGTCCTGGGAGTAGCTGCGCACCCCCATCAGGACCAGGGGCCGGCCCAGTTCATAGACCCGGCGCATGACGCAGGCGTGGGACTGGGCGCTGCCGTCGTAGCGCTCTCTCAAGTCCGCGTGGGCGTCCAGGGCCACCACCGTGAGGTCCGGGTAGCGGGTAAGCATGGCCGAAACCAGCCCCACGGTAATGGTGTGTTCGCCCCCCAGGGCGGCGATGAATTTCCCCTGGGCGACCCAGGGCTGCACCACCTTGCGGATCTTGTCCAGCATGGCCTGGGGGCCGGAGACCTCCGGAAAGATGGGGGCCGCGGTGGCCAAAGCCAGGGCGGCGCTGGGGTCCCAGTTCTCCTCCTCGTCCCACAGCTCCACCTGGCGGGAGGCGGCCAAAATGGCCTCGGGCCCCTCCCGGGTACCGCCCCCATAAGTGGTGGTGGCCTCATAGGGAATGGGCAGGATCACCGCTTCGGCTTCCTTCACCGGCAGCGATCTTAAATCCAGGAAATTCAGGGACGGCATCTAGTGTGCTCCGTAAATGGCATGAAAATTATTTCGTTGCGATCTTTCCCAATGGTCGTTAAAGTCCCCCTTTTCTAAAGGGGGATTTAGGGGGATTATTAAAAGATTAAAATCCCCCCGACCCCCCTTTGCAAAGGGGGGAATTACCGCCCAAAACAGAGCCCGGGCCCAGACCTTCATGGGTAAGATCATGGTAATTACGGTCCACGATTTCTAGGCTTCCTCCGGGGCGGTCTCTTTGGTTTCCATCTCCTTCAGGCGGCGGTACAGGGTAGCCAGGCCTATCCCTAAGAGGCGGGCGGCCAGCTCCTTGTCCCCGCCGGTTTTCTTCAGGGTCTGGAGGATGGCCAGGCGCTCGATCTCTTCCATGGAGGCCCCCACCGGCAGGACGATTTTATCGTCCTCCGGGGAGTGCCGCCGGATTTCGTCGGGCAGATCCTCCAGCCCCACCATGTTGCCGGTGACCAGGGCCACGGACCGTTCCACCACGTTCTGGAGTTCCCGGACGTTGCCCGGCCAGGCATAATTCTTCATGGCCCCCATGGCCTCGGGGCTGAAACCCATGGGGGGCCGGTCGTTTTCCAAACAGAACTTGTCCAGGAAATGCAGGGCCAGAAGGGGGATATCCTCCACCCGCTCCCTCAGGGGCGGCAAGGGGAGGTGAATGACGTTCAGCCGGTAAAAGAGGTCCTTGCGGAAGCGTCCGCTGGCCACCTCCGCTTCCAGGTCCCGGTTGGTGGCGGCGATGACCCGCACGTCCACCTTCAGGGTCTGGGCCCCCCCTACCCTTTCGAATTCGCCCTCCTGCAGGACCCGCAGGAACTTCACCTGGGTGGCCGGGGGCATCTCGCTGATCTCGTCCAGGAAGATGGTGCCGCCGTCGGCCAGCTCGAAGCGCCCCTTGCGCTGCTGGATGGCCCCGGTGAAGGCCCCCTTTTCGTGGCCGAAAAGCTCCGATTCGATGAGCCCCTCGGGCAGGGCGCCGCAGTTCAGCTTCACCAGGGGCTTGTCCCGGCGGGGGCTCTGGTAATGGATGGCCTCGGCGATGAGCTCCTTGCCCACCCCGGACTCGCCGGATAAGAGCACGGTGCTCTTCAGGGGGCCGATCTGGTTCACCAGGTGGATGACCTTGAGCAGGGCCGGGCCCCGGCCGATGATGCGGCCGGTGGGGCCCCGATCCTGGAGGGCCTGGCGCAGCCGTTCGTTCTCCACCAGGAGCTTCTGGGTCTCCAGGGCCTTGCTCACCACCTTGCGCAGCTCGCCCATGCGAAAATCTTTGGTGATAAAATCGTAAATGCCCCGCTTCAGGGCGGACACCGCCTCATTCACCGTGGCCGCGCCGGAAATCATGATGGCGATGGCTTCGGGCCGCAGGATGCGCAGCGCCCCGAACAGCTCGGTGCCCGACATGTCGGGCAGCCTCAGGTCGATGATGGCCAGGTCCACCGGGTGGCGCCGCACTTCCTCCAGGGCGTCGGTGCCGGTGGCCGCCAGATGGAGGTCATGCCCCAGCTTCTTCAAGCCGGTGGCCAGGGCCTCCCGGGTGGGGGCGTCGTCATCTACGACCAGGATTACACTCATGATTATAAATCCGTAGGGAACCGGGACCAGGGGTCAGGGATCAGCAAGCTTTCAATCCTAAGCCCTGACCCCTGATACCTGACCCCTTCTTACAAACTATCCAGCCACCCCAGGATCACCCGGGTGACCTCTTCCAGCACCTCCGGGGCCAGGTCACCGCCGGCGCCTTCAAAGGAGTGGCCCACCTTGGGGATGAGGTGGAGGTCGCTGCGCACCGGCATGTGGCCCAGCACCTGGCCCAGGAGGTCCAAGCGGCAGAAGGGGTCCCGGGCGCCTTCCACGAACAGGGCCGGGCACGGTAGGAGATAAAGGGCCTGATCCCGCAGCTTTTCCGGTTTGCCGGGAGGATGCAGGGGGTAGCCCAGAAAAACCAGACCGCTGGCCCCCACCACCGTCTTGGCCACCAGTTGGGCGGCAATGCGGGCCCCCATGGATTTGCCGCCCAGGTACAGTTCCAGGCCCTTGAACTCCTCCAACTCCCCCACGTATTCCAGCACCAATCTGAAGGCGTCTTCCAGCACTTCATCGGAGTCCGGCCTTTTGCGGCCCTCGGCCGCGTAAGGAAAATTGAAGCGCACCGTCACCAGACCCTGGCGGGCCAGCCGCTCGTGGAGCCCGACGATGAGGGGTTGGTCCATGTCGTTGTTGGCCCCGTGACCCAGGACCAGGATGGCGTCCATGGTGGTGCTGCGGGGCACTCCCAGCACCGCCTGGATCTGCCGGCCCGGGACCCAGGGCAGGGTAACAGGGCGAATCTCCATGATCTCCTCGGATCAAAGTTTTAGCTCAAGATCAGAGGGTAGGTTACCATGAAAACCCCCCGGAGTCTAATTTAAGACCTCTGCCTTGAAAAGTTCCTCTAGTTCGGTGGCACAGGCGTCCCGCCTGTGCTCCATGGCGGGCAATGCCCGCCCTACATTACTTTTCACAATTTATGGGCGAACCGACGGCCCATGATTAACTGCTCAGTGAAGTCCGTGGGGCAGCCGCCTTCGGCTATGGATCAATCTTTACCTTGTCATAATTCCGGCGTGTCACAAAGGAACATGAGTGACCGCTAAAGCGGCCTCCAGAGAGTCCGCCTCGCTGAGGAGCAGCCTTAAGGGTCCCAGTTCCTCCAGGTGGCGCCACAGGCCGCCGCCGTCCTTCCAGGGCACCAGGTGCTCCCAGCCCCCCAGGTGCGCCACCCGCCCGCCGCGCCCCGCCAGGGCCCGCAGGCGCCGGGCCATAAAACGTTCCCGCCGCCGGGTCTCCGCCCCGCTGGGGGGGAAGAGCCGCCAGGGCGACCGCAGATAGGCCAGCCGGGCCCGGCGATACTGGCCGGCCACCAGGTCCTCCAGGCGCCCGTCGGCCCCGGCCTCCAGCAAGACCCGCAAGTTATCCGGGGTGAGCAATTCCCGGCCGTAGCGGGGCAGATGCCGCCGGGCCGTGGACCCCAGGTCCAGGGGGCGCCAGGGGGCGCCGCGGTCCCGGCACCAGTCCCGGGCCGCCTGCACCTCAAAGGGCAGGGCCACCTGGGCCCTAAGGCGCCGGATGGCCGGGTGCCCCGCGGCCTGCTCCGGCAACCCCTCCAGGGCCCGCGCCAGCAGCCGCTGCCAGCCCCGTCCTTGCCGGGCGCGGTAGCGCAGGGAAAACCGGCTGATCTCCACGGTGACCAGGTCCGGCTGCAGGTGCGACAGCAGCCGCAGGGCCCGGTCATAACCCCGGGGGTCGCCGTGCACCGTGCCGATGAGGATGAGGCGAGCGGAGAGAAGGTTATTTGAGGGGAGGGTCGGGGGAATTGGTAGCCAAGGCGTCTCGCCTGTGGTCCCCCGCCCTCCCCTCAAACTCCCCTCCCAACCCCCTGAAATGGTCGGCGACAGGGCAACGTCCATTATATTCATTGCTAGAACCCTTCCACGCTTGTTCCCAGCCCCTGAAAAGTTTCTTTTTGCTCCCTCTCCGCCCACCGGGGGGAGAGGGTTGGGGTGAGGGGGGCTAATTTATGGCTGAGTATTTTTCCGTCAGCCGCGGGCTCCTCACTCCTGCACAAACTCCCGGCCTTCCTTCAGGGCCGCTTCCGCCCGGGCCAGCTGCCTTCCTAAATAGATGGCGTGGTTGATATCCGAGAGGGCCAGGTCCCGGGCGATTTCATGTTGCAGTCGCTCGGCCTTCTTGCCCCGGTACTCCTTCAGGGTCACGTCCTCGAAGCGGTGCTCCACCAGGATCTCCTTGCCGTCCAGGGTGATGCGGAAATACCCCATGGGGTCCAGCCGCACCTTGAAGGGCCGCTTGCCGATAATGAGCAAGGCCCGGTCCAGCTCCTTGGGGTCCAGGCCCAGGGAGTGGCTCAGCACCACGATGGCCCCGATTGGGAGCCCTGCCCTTTCGGCCACCCAGGCCTGGATGGCCATGAGGCCGTAGAGATTTAAGGGCCAGGCGTCCATGGCGTTGTGGGTGCGGAAGGTGGCGCTGAGCGTCAGCTTGCCCTCGAACTTGCGAAAAAACAGGGACACCAGGCAGGGGCGGCCACCTTTGACTCAGACGACGTTACCGGCTCGCCGTATGGCGTATAACAACCTGAACTGGTTTAGGGCCGCGGAGATAGGCCTTGGTCGGTCTTCCAGGGCTCCTTTTGGACTTGCGGTCTTGCGAATCAGCCTTTAATCTCTCGGCACAGACTGCCAGGGTGTCCTGGCCGAAAAAATAGCTCCGCAGGCGATGGCCGTAGTTATAGGTCTCGTCCGGGCGCATTTCCCCCTTGAGAATGTCCTCCTGGTAGTGCTGCAGCTCTCTGGGGATCGAGATTGACGGCCTGTAGTTTCTCCTTCGCCTCGAACCGGGGCCTTTCCACCACCACCTTGACGTGCTGCAGTTCCAGGCGGTCGCCCTTCTTCAGGGTCACCCGGCGGCCGAAACGGGTCAGAAGATATAAGAACTTCCTTCCAGGCCTCCAAGATGCTATCCCGCACCACCACGTGGCCCCGGGGGTTGCTGGGGAAGTATTGCACCTCCACTTCGGGCAGGGGAATTTGAACCCGGACGACGTCGGCCGCCGGCTGTGGCATTGCCGCAAAAAAGTTCTTGATGTTGGCGCCGGTGTCCTCTTCCTGGGGGTCCCCCAACCAGCGCAGACGGGGGGGATTGGAGCGCGGGGTGGTAAAATGCTCCGGTCTTACCAGATCATCGATGATCCGTTTCGTTCCCCGGATGCGGCAGGGTTTCACCTCGATCCCGGACTTCGGCTTCAGGTAGCTGATCAGGGAACCTGAAACCGGCTCCAGGCCCAATTCAAAAAATTTCTCCAACTCCTCCCGAGAACCAGAACGATCATGCCCGCAGATTAGCAAGGTCTGAATCTGCGGGTTATACAGTAAATTCCGCAGCATCTCCCGGAGGCCGTTGCCGTACAGGTTGCCGAAGACCGCGATGGGACTACTCGCCGGGTCCAGGTCCACCCCGGCCTGCCGGAAGCGCTCCATCACGTAGTCCACCTTGGACCACAGGGTCACCACTCCCGACGGTGCCCCGGGGATTCACCACGCTGAGCCGGTCGCCAAAATAGAGGGGCTTGAATTCCATGGTTGCCAATATACCAAAAACCGTCTCTAAGAACAAAGGATTACACGGAAATCCGGCAGACCCACCCCTTCCCGGGCCGTGGTGGCGGCGAAACCCGCCCCCCATATTGCCTGCGGATGAAAACATCCTTATCTTAAATTCAACTTCAACCTGCTTGGGGACTCAGGTCTGCTTGGGAGCATTATCAAGTCTCGGTACTCCCCGCAGGGGGAGAGGGAAAAATGATGTTTAATGCTCTGATGAAGGTCATCGCCGCCGCGGCGTGGCCATCTTTGGGATATCTAAGCGGACGCAAAGGTGATATGATTTTACATGCTCAAGAAAACCTTGCGCCGCATCAGGTCAGATGATAGGAAAAATGTACCGGGAAACGGTGCCACATTTTAGACAAACAGGATCTTCCATACGTAGGCATGATTTTAAAAGGGAGGACCGGGCATGATGTCAGCTAAAGACAAGATGTATCTCAGGAGTTTTCAGGAGATCAGTAAGATTCTGAGCTCCACCCTGGCGGTGGATGAAGTTTTGGATCAGATCGTACGCCAGATCAGCGAAGTCATGAATCTCAAAGGGGCCACCATCCGCCTGGTCAACCCCAAGACCAATACCCTGGAGTTGGTGGCGGCCCACGGCCTGAGCGACAGCTATTTGAAAAAGGGCACGGTGGACCTGGACCGGAGCATCGCCGAAGCCCTGAGCGGCAGGCCGGTGGCCATTTTTGACGCCGCCACCGACCCCCGGCTGCAGTATCCCGAAGAAGCCAAAGCGGAGGGCATCGCCACCATGGTGGTCATCCCCATGGTGTCCAAGGGCAAGGTCATCGGGGTCATGCGCCTGGTGACCGGCGAGCCCCGGGAGTTCACCATGGATGAAGTGGACTTCGCCTGCGCCGTGGCGGAATTGGGGGCCCAGGCCATCAGCAACGCCAAGATGTACGAGGCCCGCACCAAGGAGCTCAACTTCCTCAAGGGGCTGCTGGAGGTCTCCAAGGCGGTGAACTCCGCCCTGGACGTCAAAAAGGTGCTGCATCTGCTGGTGAAAACCGCCACCAATGCCCTGGACATCAAGGCCGCGGCGGTGCGCCTGCTGGATGAGAAACGCCAGAGAATGGAGTTGGTGGCCTCCTACGGCCTGAGTGACCGCTACATCACCAAGGGACCGGTGGGGACCGACAAGTCCATCACCGAGGCCATGATGGGCAAGGCCGTCTCCATCTATGACGTGGCCAGCGATACCCGGGCCACTTACCCCAGGGAGGCGGCGGAGGAAGGCATCAAGTCCATCCTGTCGGTGCCCATCTCCTTGAAAGGCAAAGTCATCGGGGTCATGCGCATCTATACCAGCGCTTTCCGCGATTTTAGCGACGACGAGATCACCTTCATTTCCTCCCTGGCGGAGCAGGCCGCCCTGGCCATGGAAAACGCCCGCCTCTATCAGAAACTCAAGGGAGAGTACGAGGAGTTGATGGGAGACCTCTATAGCTTCACCGGCTTCACCAGGTTTTAGCTTAGGGTTGCCCGGTAACCGAACCCGGTCTTTGATATCTTAGGGGCACGGCGCGGCTGTGCCCCTAATTTAAATCCTGCTGAGTGCGACAATGGTTGCCGCCGGGGCTTAATGAGCGCCCTCCGGGACCATGGCGGTTGATTTCCAAGCCCGGGAGGAGGACATGTCCCATTATTACGAAGAAAAAGACCTGGACCGGTTTTTTGAGATCGGCAAATTTCGCCCGGACCTTTACGACAGCTTCATGAACTATTACCAGGGGGTGATGGCCGCCGGCGCCTTGACGGCGCGGGAAAAGGCCCTCATCGCCCTGGCGGTGGCCCACACGGTCCAATGCCCGTATTGCATCGACGCTTATACCCGGGCGGCGCTGGAATCAGGTTCCAACCTGGAGGAAATGACCGAGGCCATCCACGTGGCCGCGGCCATTCGCGGCGGGGCCTCCCTGATCCACGGCATCCAGGTCCACAACGTCGCGGCCAAGATATCTCTTTAGGGAAACCATGATACCGCCCTTCGCCCAGAAGCTGGAGCAACTGGGCTACCCTGAACTCAAGGCCGAAACGGTCACCACCCTGCAAGTAAACCTGGGCTGGCGCTGCAACCAGTCCTGCAAGCACTGCCACTTCCTGGCGGGCCCCACCCGCCTGGAGCAGATGGAAGCCGACGCCATCGAAGCGGTCATCCGGGTGGCGGCCCGCTGGCCCATCCCCACCGTGGACCTCACCGGCGGAGCCCCGGAAATCAACCCCCATTTCGAGACCCTGGTGGACCGCCTGCACGAACTGGGGGTTAACATCCTGGTGCGCTGCAACCTGACGGTGCTCCTGGAGCCCGGCAAAGAGCACCTGCCCCGGTTCTTCCGGGACCGCGGCGTGGAGTTGGTCTGCTCTCTCCCCTATTTTCAGGAAGAAACGGTGGACCGCCTGCGGGGCGCCGGGGTCTTTCAAAAGAGCCTGGAGGCCTTGCGGCTGCTCAATCGCCTGGGCTACGGGCAAGAGGACTCGGAACTCAGGCTCCACTTGATGTACAACCCGGCCGGGGCCTATTTCCCCCCGGAGCAGGGCCCCCTGGAGGAGCGCTTCCGCCGGGAGCTTTTCAGCCGGCACTGCATCCGCTTCCACCACCTGTACACCCTGCTCAACATGCCCATCGGGCGGTTCAAGGATTACTTGCATAAATCCAGCAATTACGAGCGCTACATGGGTAAACTGGCGTCCGGCTTCAACCCGGCCACCGTGGGCGGCCTCATGTGCCGCAAACTGATCAGCGTCTCCTGGGAAGGGCGCCTGTACGACTGCGACTTCAACCAGGCCCTGGGACTGCCCCTGGCCCAGGGACTGCCGCAAACTATCTGGGAGTTCGACCTGTCCGCCCTTTCGACCAGAGCCATCCGCCTGGATGACCACTGCTACGGCTGCACCGTCGGCCACGGCTCCTCCTGCGGCGGGGCGGTGGCGGGAGGATGAGGATACTGGGGGAGGGCAGGGACCGAAGGTCCCTGCCCTCCCCCAGACCCCCTCCCAACCCGCATAAGGCGCTGGGAAGGCGGGGCCTGAAGGCCCCGACTTCCCAGCTTCAAAGAAAAAAACTTAAGGGGGTGGGGGTTTGGGGGAGGGATGTAAGTGGTCGCGGACCCCTGGCCCCCTCCCCCAATCACCAACTCCCCCCTCGCGGCCAGCGGTGGGTGAAGGTGCGTTCCGCCAGGTGGCGGGCCAAAGCGAGCCAGTTTTTGCAGGTGGTGAAAAAATAGCCGCCCCGGAGCCAGCGTCGTCCGGAGCTGGCCACCGGCGGGGCCAGGAGTTGCAAGCGGGTGAAGCGCCTCGCCCGGATCACCAGGTCCAGGTCTTCCGGCCGGCGGTGGGCAAACCCGCCCAGGGTATAAAACAGGTGCCGCCGCAGGATGAGGACCTGGTCGCCGTAGGGGAGGCCCAAGAGGCGGCCGCGCAGGTTGGCGCCCCAGGCGATGAGCTTGAGGGGCCGCCTGGGGGGGCTCAGGTCCAGTTTAAAGGCCCCGGCGGCGAAGGCGGGGTCTCGGGCGGCCCGTCTTAAAGCAGCCAGGTGAGGCGGGCCGAGAAGGGTATCGGCGTGCAGGAAGGCCAGGATTTCTCCCTGCGCCGCGGCGGCCCCGGCGTTCATCTGCGCCCCCCGGCCCCGGGGGGCCGTGAGGCGCCGCAGGTGGGCAAAAGTAGCCGCCACTTCCAAGGAGCCGTCGGTGCTGCCGCCGTCCACCACGATGACCTCCAGGTCCGGGGCGACGGGGAGCCCGGCCAGGGTTTCGGCCAGCACCGGGGCCTCGTTCAGCACCGGCACGATAATGGAGATTGCCGGCCTGGCGCCGGGAGCGGGAGATTCCCGGTCCTGGTCTGCCGGCTGCCAAAATTTAGGTTCACTGTTCACCACATGGCCACCTTGCTGATCATTTTTGCCAAAGAACCGGTGCCGGGGCAAGTAAAAACGAGGCTTTGCCCGCCCTTGGGCCCGGAGGCCGCGGCCCGCCTCTACCGTTGTTTTCTCACCGACATCCTGGAGGAGATGGGCCGGCTAACGAGGCTGCGCCTGGCCCTGGCCTACAGCCCGGCCGGGGCCCAGGCCTATTTTAACGGCCTGGTTCCCGCCTCCGTCAGCCTCTTGCCCCAGGAGGGGGCGGACCTGGGGGAGCGGATGGCCCGCGCCTTTGATTGGGGCTTCGCCGCCGGCTTCGACCCCGTCTTGCTGCGGGGCAGCGACACTCCGGATCTTCCCGGCTCCGTGGTGCTGGCAGGGGGAGAAAGTCCTGGTGGCCGGGGCGGCGCAGGTGGTGCTGGGCCCCTCTCCCGACGGCGGTTATTACCTGGTGGGGCTGAGAGCCCCCCATCCAGAACTTTTCCGCGACCTGGTGTGGTCCGGCGCCGTGGTCCTTAAAGACACCCTGAAGCAGGCCCGGCGATTATCCCTGACGGTTCGTCTGCTGCCGGAGTGGCCAGACATCGACGACTTCGACGGCCTTGTCTCTTTCCTGAAACGGCCGCACCCGGCCCCGGGGCCGGGCTGGCGCAGCGAGGTCCTGGCCCGGCAGTTAATCGCCCAGGCGGCCGGAGGCACACCGGCCGGTCTTACCGGAAGCGAAGCAGCATTATCAGGAGGATTGAAACCCAATGGCTGAGGGCCCCGAAATAGATACGGTCCAGGATTCCAAGAAGGCCGGCATCATCCGCCCCCTGATCTTTCTTTCATTGCTGGCGGCCATCATCCTGGCGGTGCGCCTCTTCCATCTGCAGGATTACTTTGAAGAGCAGCGCCTGCGGCAATTCATCGCTTCCTACGGGATCTGGGGACCCATTATCTATCTCACGGTCTGGTCGCTGGCCCCGGCCTTGTTTCTGCCGGGCCTGCCCATCACCCTGGCCGGAGGGGTTTTGTTCGGCCCCTTCTGGGGGGTGGTCTACACCGGCTTCGGGGCCACCGTGGGAGCCTCCCTGGCCTTTCTGACCGCCCGTTATCTGGCCCGGGACTGGGTGGGGTCCAAGCTCCGCGGCACCAAACTCGCGGCCCTGGACGACAAGGTGGCCCGGCACGGCTGGAAGATCGTGGCCTTCACCCGGCTGATCCCGGTTTTCCCCTACTTTCTGCTCAACTACGCCTTCGGGCTCACCCGCATTTCGCTGGCGGCCTACGCGGTGGCCACTTTTTTTGCCATGCTCCCCTGGACCATTGCCTTTGTCTATTTCTCCAGCCACATTCTGGATCTCGTCAAAGGCAACATTTCTCCAGGTCTGGTCATCGGGGTGATTCTGGTGGCCCTCGTGAGCCTCATCCCGGTGATTTATAAAAAGATGAAGGCCAAGGAAGGTGGGCCCCTTGAACTCTAAAGGCTTGGGCCGGCGGTGGTGGCTCGGGCCGTTGATCCTGGCCCTGGCCTGGAGCCTGGCCCTGGCTGCCGGTACCCATGCGGTGCCCCAGGAGGGCGACGCCCTCCCCGGAATCCTGATCCGGGCCGAGGAACTCAAGGCCCTCCTGGATAAGAAAGACCCGCATCTCCGCATCATCGATTTTCGGCACAAGGCCAAGTATTACCTGGGTCACATTCCCGGGGCCATCCAGGTCTGGCGCCCGGAGACCGCGGACCGGGAACAACCCTGGCCGGGGATGCCGGCCCCCCGGGCCCAGATGGAAAGACTCCTGGGCCGCCTGGGAATCGGCCCCAAGAACACCCTGGTGATCTACTCCGACCAGTGCGACCACACCCATCTATGGTGGATCCTGGCCTATTACGGCTTTCCCCTGGAGCAGCTGAAGCTGCTGGACGGCGGCCTGGAGGCCTGGAAAGGAAAAGGTTATCCCACCCAGCTCACCTCGCCCCGGCCGAAGCCGACCACGTTCAAGTTCCCGGCGCCCAGCCGGAAGTTCCTGCTGGCCGACCTGGAGCAGGTCAAGGCGGCGCTCTCTGCCCCCGGGAGCGTCATTTTAGACGTGCGCTCCCAAGACCTGTACCTGGGGGAGCGGACCAAGGAAGGGGCCGCCCGGCGGGGCCACATTCCCGGGGCCGTCTGGGTCTATTGGGGGGAGGCCCGGGTTAAGGAAGGCCCTGACAAGGGGTGCTGGAAGAGCGCCCAGGAGATCAGGCGGCTCTATGAAGGCCGGGGCGTCACCCCGGATAAGGACATTTACCTTTACGGGCACACGGACCTGAGCGCCACTTACACCCTGATGAGCCTCTATCTGGCGGGCTACCCCCTGGATAAGCTGCACGTTTACGCCGGCTCCTGGATCCAGTGGAGCCGCAGCGGCGAGCCGGTGGCCACCGGCTTCCCCGGCCCAGCCAAGTAATCCCAAGTTGATTGAGGTTTCTCGTCCCCAAGCTCCTGCTTGAGGACCCATCTGGGCGCCAAGCTTCGCTTGGCGCCGTGGTACCGAGATTCTTCTCCACAGGTGTCTGCTGCCCACAGCTTATGAATATAAGTCTCTCAGCCATTCTTTTCCCTTCCTTTGAGTTTGGGTCGTTGCCGGCAGTTGGCCTTGGCCCCATAATCCCAGGGGCGCTAAAGGTTAAGGTTAACAGTTGCGCGCTAACACCTGTTAAGGATAAACAATTAACAAATCCCCAGACAAGCCCTGGGGCAGATAATTTTCCGAGCAATTTCCGATATATACAAATAGTTGCCATATTTTTAATTTTGGCAAGTTTTTTGCTCCCAGAATCCCGTGGACTTTATGAGGTGATCGGATTACGGTTGAGGCAAAAAATGGGAAGGAGGTGAATCAATGTTTAAAAAAATTCTGGTTCCTTTGGATGGCTCCGAATTAGCAACCAGGGTTTTCCCCCAGGTGATAGACCTGGCCAAGACCCAGGATGCCCGGGTTACCTTGCTGAATGTGCACCCTGACTGGGGTAAACCCACCTCGGAGGAAGTTGCAAAGTTCATTGAAGGCGAGTCTCAGAAGTGCGAATCGCTGGTGGCCACAGCCGCCAAAGAGCTGCAGGCTCAAGGCCTAAAGGTTGAGGTCGCCTGCGTCAAGGGAGAGCCGGCCCGGGAGATCATCTCGTACGCCGATGAAAAGGGCATGGACCTTATCGCCATGGCCACCCACGGTATGGGCGAGGTGGCCTGGGTCCTGGGCAGCGTCGCCGAGAAGGTGGTGAGCCATGCCCCCATGCCGGTGCTGCTCTTCCGGGTGCTGGGAGCCAAGCCTCTGAAAAAGGTTGACTTCCTGGACTTGATGGAACGGGGTCTTCCCTAGACTATCACCTGAATTTGCTGCGATAAAGCAGGGTAATTTGCTCATTGCCATAATAATTGCATCATATTGATTCAGGAGGTTTTCATGAGAAAACGTTACTTAATCATTGGCTTCATTGTCATCCTAATCGTTATTGTGGCCGCCACCCTGGTGCTCGCGGCGCCTTCCTTCGCCGGCAAGCTGGAGGAGGCCATCGCCAAGACCCCGGTGGGCGACCGGCCCGGGTATGATCCATCCCGACGCCCCCAAGGGCTTCATGGGGATTCCCGGAGCGCCCCATCATTTCTTCCTGTTTTACATCCTGTGGGGCATCTGGGTCGGCTGGATCTTCTCCTCGGTGGGCGCCTTCGGCGGCATCATGGCCGGGGTGGGCCACATCACCGTCTTCGGGCTGTCGGACTATGGCAGGAGTCTTCAAGAAAACCAGTCCCACCTTGAACAAGATGCTGACCGACTCCATTCGCACCAGCAACCAGTATCTGGTGGGATTGTCGGCCTTGATTTCTTCCCTCACCTATTACCGCATGGGACGGCTGGTGCTCCCCCTGGGCTTATGTCTGGCGGTCGGCGGCATCCTCGCCGGCTACCTGATCCCCCTGCTTACCGTCGGCAAAATGAATGTCAGCCTCTACGTCGGTTTTTTCGGGATCATCGTCTTTGCCGTAGCCTTCGTGCTCTTCTATGAAACCACTCCCGAGGGCCAGGAGAAAAAGAAGGCGGCCAAGGCCGCGGCCAAGGCCTTTGAAGATGCCCATATCAAGAAATCCACCCAGGTGAGCGCTGAGCATGCCAAAGGGGTGCAGGTCACGCATTGGGGCCTCTCCAGAATCGCTTTTACTTTTTATGGCCAGGAATTCTCCTTTAATCCCATCTGGCCCCTTCTGGGCGGCTTTGTCATCAACGGCATCTCAGCCTTTATCGGGGTGGGGGGCGGCTTCCTCTACGTGCCCTTCCTCACCTCCGTGGCCGGCCTGCCCATGTTCATCGTGGCCGGCACCTCGGCCCTGGCGGTGCTGGTGGGCATGGTCGCTTAACATCTTCAACATGATGGTGATGCGGCAGGTGCCCGTGGATTTTATCCTGATCAGCACCGAACTGATCGGCATCGCCATCGGCTCCGTCCTCGGTCCGGTCACCTCCAAGAAGATCCCCGATATTTGGCTGAAGCGCATCTTCGTGGTCCTGGCGGTGTACGTGGGCATCGGTTATCTGACCAAGGGCTTCATGGGTCATTCTATTTTACCGGGAATGTAGGAGTAAACAATCCAAAGGGGAGAGAGGGGCCGGCTTGGTATGGTCCCCTCTTCCTCTCAGGCGGGCATGGAAATGCAACCCTACCTCCTTCTGGATCCGTACTTAATCTGGTTTTTCCGACTGACCGGCCAGGCATGGTTGAATTTTCTCCTGGGCACCTTGGTGGTGGCTCTTCTGGCCCTGCTGCTGGGGGAGTTCACCTCCTTCCTGGCGTCTTTCCTGGTGCGGCGCCGCTTCCAGGAGGTAGCCGGCGAAGCCAAGAAATACCAGGAGTTGTCCATGGAGGCCTTGAAGACAGGGGACAGGCCGGCCTATGAGGCAGCCAACAAGCTGGCCAACGAGGCCTTCAGCAAGTCTTTCTTCATGCAGTTGGCTCTTTCGGCGACGTTTTTCTGGCCCATTTTCTTCTTCTTGGGCTGGATGCAGTATCGTTTCTTCGAACTGGAGTTCCCCATCCCATACATCGGCTACCCCTTGGGGTACATCGGGGTCTTCATCCTGCTCTATATCCCGGTCTATATCCTGTTCAAGAAAATTAAGCGCAAACTATCGCATTTCCGCGGGATCAAAGTGATCCTGGACAGTTATACCGAGACCCCCCGGGAAGCGAAGGGCCTACTCGATGGGTTGCCCCCGGCCGCCGACCAGAAACTATAAGAGCGGAGAAGATTTCAACCTAATGCAATGCAGAGACATGAAGGAGAATACGAATGGGACTGAAAGAAAGCATGGCCGCGATTGCCGCGAAGAGCAAGGACCACCTTACTTATACGGACGTGGCGGACACTTACATCTACTATATCCGGGTGGATTTTGATCCGGTGGGCATCAAATTCTGTGCGGACGAGGCCGAAATCTCCAAGTACAAAATCAACGCCAAAGCCAAGGCCAGACTGACCTATTGCCAACACCTGGCCATGGCCCGGGGCGGGCATAAGGCCATGTACATGCCCGCTAACATGCTGTTGTGCGAAAATGCCGAACCGGTGTTCGGCTTCCGGGAGTTGGACAAGGAAAAAGACACCAAACGGCACATGAAATATCTGCGGAACGAGGAACTGGCCTGGCAAGCGCCCCAGGGCAAAGCCAAACTCCCCCTGGGGAAGTGCTACGGCATCTATACCGCGCCCCTGGCCATGTTTGACGAGTCGGGGATCGACCCGGATATCGTCTTTTTTATGCTGCTGCCCTATCAGGCGTACCACGTCCTCAACGACTACATGGCCGCCACCGGCCGCAGCAGTCTCACCTTTAATCATACCCCTAATTCGGCTGTGTGCTCCGGTTCGGTATGGGCCTTTAACCACAAAACGGCCAACCTGACTACCATGTGCGCCGGAAGTAAAACTTCGGGCAAAAGTGATATGTCCATGATGAATCTCTTTATCCCCGGAACGCAAATCAAGGACAGCGCCGCCCAATTGCTGAAGCGCGTTACCGAGATGGGCGGTCCTTCCGTCCTGGGTAAAGGCGGCGAACCGTGGCCGGGCATGGATGTCTGTAAGGGTTGCCCCCTGTTCAAGTACGAAGCGGTATGAACCGGCCTGGTTGTTGGAAATAGCAAATGGCGGCCGAACCCTGAGCGGTGCGGCCGCTTTTTTGTCTTGCCCGGAGCACGGTGGCAAACCCCCCTTTGGCATTCATACCCCAAAATAGTGGCGGCCTGCCCCGCATGGGCTTTGTCTTCATGCCGTGTTTCCATTGTTCCGACCCCTGGTGCGTGCCCGTCTGCCCCACCGGGGCCATTGATTATATCGAAGGCCAGGATAATCGTGAAGTCCGCCTCTGCGGCACGGTGTTGAACCGGCTGGAGACCCTCAAGTGCCGGAGATGCGGCGCTCCCGTGGCTCCGGCCCGGGCCCCCGTGGGCAAACAGGTGCTGCGGCGCCTCTGCCTCCGGTGCGCCCGGGAAAAACTGGCCCAGAAGTTTGTCAAGCTCTAACAGAGATGATAAAATTTTGGGGGAGGGCCGGGCTGTGGCTGAGCGTGCCCGGGCCTCCCCCAAATTCTTTTGGAGGAAGTAGAATGGCCGGGGGCCGAAAGCTGGCGTTGGGATTGGCTGTCTTGCTGGCACTCTCCTTCTCCCTGGCCCCGGCCCGGGGCCAGCTGCGCATCTCGGCCAAGCCGCGGGGCGTCCGCATCCAGCACCTGAAAGAAGTGGAACGCCGCATCTATCGCCTCACCAACGAGGAGCGCCGCAAGAAAGGCTTGCCGTCCCTGGACCGGGACGAAGGCCTGGTGGAAATCGCCCGCCTGCACACCGACGACATGCTGCGGCGCAACTTCTTCAGCCATGTGAACCCGGACGGGGCCTCCCCCAAGGACCGCATCGCCCCGGTCTACTCCAACTTCATCTCCCGGGCCGGAGAAAACATCTGGGGCGGCAAGGGCCAGGATTACTCCGACAGCAAGCTCATCGCCCGGGTCATCGTGGACAGTTGGATGACCTCGCCGGGACACCGGGCCAATATCCTCAATCCCGAGTATACCCATCTGGGGGTGGGGGTGGGCGTCCTGGATGACCAGATCCGCGCCACCCAGAATTTCGTGGTGAGAACCAGATGAAAAACGCCCCCAAGTTTGCAGCTTCGGATTGAAACCCGGGTTAATGCCGCTTCTCATAATTGGCGCAGATTAAACCATAATGAACCACGCTACCGCGAGGCGGGGGTCCCCCGCCCTTACGAATTCCAGAGAAGATTTGTCTTTGGTAACAGGTGACTTTTACGGTAAGCCGGTGGCTACACTAAAAAGATTTTATGTCCGTTAAAAATGATGCAACTATCAACTGGTCGGACAAGATCCTGGCGGAGTGCATCGGCGAAGAGCTGCCCCCTTGCCAGGCCGCCTGCCCTCTGGACATCCGGGTGCGGGAGAAAATCCGCTTCCTTAAGGAAGGCAACCTGGCCGAGGCCCTGGCGGTGGTCCTGGAGCGCTGCCCCTTCCCCGGCATCCTGGGCCGCATCTGCGCCCCCAGGTTTACTACGGCCTCGATTTCCTGCGGGCCGCCAACTCCGGGGCGGCCCTCAACCTGGGCCCCCGGGTGGCGGTGGTGGGCGGGGGGAACGTGGCCGTGGACGTGGCCCGCAGCGCCCGGCGCTGGGGGGCCGCCCAGGTCACGGTGGTCTGCCTGGAGGCCCCGGAAGAGATGCCTGCCTCTCCGGAAGAGATCAGCGAGGCCCGGTTGGAAGGCATCGACTTCCGCCACCGCTGGGGGGTGAAGCAGATCTTGGGACAGGACGGCAGGGTCAGCGGCGTCATGCTCAAGGCGGTGGCGCGGCTCTTCGACGACGAAGGCCGCTTTGCCCCTGCCTACCTGGAGGACCGGCTCAGCACCGTGGAGGCCGACGCCGTGGTTTTGGCCGTGGGCCAGACCGCGGATTTCAACTTCTTCGGCCCGGGCCTGGCCTTCGACACCGCCCACGGCCGCCGCCTGGAAGCGGACCCCGACACCCTGGAGACCCGGACCCCCGGCGTCTTTGCCGGCGGCGACCTGGTGACCGGGCCTCGCACCGCGGTGGCGGCCTTTGCCGCGGGCCGGCGGGCGGCCCTGGCCATCCACGCTTGCTTGCAGCAGGAAGCCCTGCCGGAAAATTTGCCGCCCCTTACGAGCCGCACCACCAACCTGGTGGTGGACACCACCGGCGTGGCCCCCGCGCCCCGGGCCGGGGGGGACCAACTTCCCCTGGAGGTGCGCCTGGCCCAACCCGCCTCCGAAACGGAACTGGGCCTAAGCCAGGCCGGGGCGCAGGCAGAGGCGGCCCGCTGCCTCAGTTGCGTCTGCTCCCAATGCGTCAGGAACTGCACCTTTTTACAGCATTACCTCCAGCATTTCCCTTACACGGAAAAAGAGATGGTCCGGCTCCTGGCGGTGCGGGGCCTAACTGACCCCCTTATCCCCTACTCCTGTCACTACTGCGGGCTGTGCCAGGCCGTGTGCCCCAAAGATTTGCACGCCGGCCAGGTCTGTCTGGACTACCGGCAGCGCCTGGTGGCCGGCGGCCGGGGGCCGCTCGCCCCACACAAGGGCATCCAAAATTACGTGAAATGGGGCACCTCCCCCGCCTTCACCCTGAGCCGGCCGGACCCGGCCACGGGCCGGGCGGCGCGGGTATTCTTCCCGGGCTGCTCTCTCCCCGGCCACAGCCCGCACCTGGTGAAGGCCGCCTATGCTTATCTCCGGGAGAGGCTGCCGGACACCGGCGTCATGCTCAACTGCTGCGGCGCCCCCAGCCAGCTGCTGGGAGAACAGGACGTGCTCCACCGGGTGTTAAAAAATGTGGCCGGGGAACTGGCGCGGCTGGGGGCGGGAGAGCTCATCGCGGCCTGCACCCACTGCCTCCACACCATCGGCGAGTACCTGCCGGAAATCAAGACCCGCTCCCTCTATGAAGTGATGCTGGAAATGGGCCTGCCCCCAGGGGTTGAAGCCGCCGCCGGGATTTTTAACATCCACGACGCCTGCGGGGCCCGACAGAGCCCCCACATCCACGACTCAGTGCGCCGCCTGGTGGCCGCGGCGGGCCACCGCTTCGAAGAGATGGCTCACAGCCGGGAGCGCAGCATCTGCTGCGGCTCCGGCGGCATGGTGCCCGCGGTGAACCCGGTTTTGGCCCGGAAGATGACGGATTTCCGCCTCTCCGAGGCCACCCGGGATTTGGTCACTTACTGCGCCACCTGCCGGGCTCGCCTCAAAGGGGCCGGGCGCCCGGCCCTGCACGTGCTGGAGCTCCTGTTCAATCCCGAATGGCGTACGGCGACAGCCGCGCCGCCCCCCGGCTCCCTGCAGCGCTGGTGGCGCCGCTGGCGCCTGAAGCGATACTTGATGGGATTGTGAGAGTTAGGGGAGGGCCGGGGGACTTTTTCACAAGATGCCCCCCAGCCTCCCCTAAGACCCCTCCCATCACCCCAAAATGGCAAAGATAATTATCAGACGGGAACTGCCCGCCAGGAGACAGAAAATGCGAGCCAGGAATAAGAGCCCCCATTCCATGGAATGGTCCATTATCTTCAGGCCCACCCCCCTGGGGCCCCTGTGCCTTTACTTCACCGGGGCCGGACTCAGCGCCCTGGAGTTTGACTGCCCGGAACCGGGAACGGACGGACCCCCTCCCCCACCCTCCCTGCTTCCCATGATCGACACGGTTAAAAAGGAGCTGGCCGCCTATTTCGCCGGGGTCCCCACCGACTTCGCCGCCCTCACCCTGGACCCCCACGGCACCCCTTTCCAACTGCGGGTCTGGCAGGAATTGCGGCGGATTCCCTGGGGGGCCGCCGTCTCCTACCGGGAGTTGGCCGCCCGGGTCGGCAACGTCAGGGCCCCCCGGGCCGTGGGCCAGGCCAACGCGCTGAACCCCATCCCCATCATCATCCCCTGCCACCGGGTCATCAATGCGGATGGGTCCCTGGGCGGCTACAGTTCCGGGGTGGACCGCAAGCGCTGGCTGCTAAGGCATGAGAATTTGGCGGAGGACCGGGGGACTTTTTCGTAAGCGGCCCTTAGCCCCCTTCCCCCATTTTCCCATTTCACGGTGTACAACTGCGGCAGGGGCTGTAGCCCTGGAGGTAGGCGTCTTTCAGCGATTCCAAGCGCACCCGGTTGGCCGGGGCGATCTTGGCCGCCAGGGGGCAGCCGGGCCGGTGCAGGCGCAGGGTGCTGCGGTTGCCCAGGTAGTAGGGCTCGTCCTGGCGCAGCCGCTGCTGCCATATGCCCCGCTGCGCTTCCAGGGCCTCCCGCTGGGCGGCCAGCAGGGTCTCCCGGTAGCGGGTATTGGGGGCGTGGAAGTAAACCAGGGCCAGGCCCTGGCGCACCAGTTCGGCGTTGACGAAGGTCCCGTCGGGAAGGAAGAGGTAGGCCAGCAAGCGGGCGTAGTGGTCGTAGCGCTGCCGGTCGTACTCCAGGCGCACCGTCTTTTTCAGGGTCAGATTGCTAAGCACGGCCTTGGCCTTGTGGGCCAGAAATTCCGCCGGGTGGCCCTCTTTTTCCATTTCCGGGGCGTCGATCCCCAGGACCCGCACCCGGGCGCCGCCCTGCCAGCTCCAGGGTGTCGCCGTCGATGACCCGTGAAACCTGCGCCTGCTGCGGCGGCCCGGCCGGCTGCGCCCCGCAGCCGGCCAGCAGCGCCAACCCCACCGCCAGGCTAGAAATTAGGTTTGGCCACCACCGGGTAGTTCTCCTGCGTAAGCTTCTGGACAAAATAGGGGATGGTCTCCTTCAGGCCGGTGGCCAGGGGCACCGTGGGCTGCCAGCCCAGCACCTCTTGGGCCCGGGTGATGTCCGGCCGCCGCCGCCCCGGATCGTCTTTGGGCAGGGGCCGGTAGGCGAGGACGGAGGGCGTGTCGATGAGGGCCAGCACCTTGTGGGCCAACTCCATGATGGTGAATTCTTCGGGGTTGCCCAGGTTCACCGGCTCGAACTGGTCCCGGCGGTTCATCAGGCGCACCAGGCCGTCCACCAGGTCGGCAACGTAGCAAAAGGACCGGGTCTGTCCTCCTTCCCCGTAAATGGTGATTTCCTGGCCGGTGAGGGCCTGGACGATGAAGTTGCTCACCACCCGGCCGTCGTTGACGGCCATGCGGGGGCCGAAGGTGTTGAAGATGCGGGCGATGCGGATGTCCACCCCGTTCTGGCGGTGGTAGTCCATCATCAGGGTTTCCGCCACCCTTTTCCCTTCGTCGTAGCAGCTCCGGACCCCGATGGGGTTGACGTTGCCCCAATAGGCCTCGGTTTGGGGGTGCACCTGGGGGTCGCCGTAGATCTCCGAAGTGGAGGCCAGCAGGATCCGGGCCTTCACCCGTTTGGCCAGGCCCAGCATGTTGAGGGTCCCCAGGACGTTGGTCTTGATGGTCTTCACCGGGTTATATTGGTAATGGACCGGGGAGGCCGGACAGGCCAGGTGGTAAATCTGCTCCACCTCCAGCATGATGGGATTCACCACGTCGTGGCGGATCAACTCCAGCCAGGGGTGCTCCCCCAGATGCTGCAGGTTGGCCTTGGAGCCGGTGAAATAGTTGTCCAGGCAGAGGACTTCATGATCCTGCCGCAGCAGGTATTCCACCAGATGGGAGCCGATGAACCCCGCCCCGCCGGTGACCAGAATGCGGGCCATAGAAGCATCTCCTTTCGGGAACCGTCGTCCCATTGTAACCGGGCTTGGCCCGCAGGTAAATTGTAGATTGAGATTTTTCTGGTTTCAGGGGTTGACAAGGTCCGGCTTCGCCGCCGCCGGGCCGTCGCCATTTAACCGTTGCTCCCCAATAAGTTATGCCGTAAACTAGTGGTGTGTTTCACAATTAGCTGGACATAAATTCAGATCCGGAGCGCTGAACTTGGCAGGGATAAGTCCCCCTTTGAAAAAGGGGGATTTAGGGGGATTTCAAGTGCTTATAAAAATCCCCCCTGACCCCCCTTTAGGAAAGGGGGGTAAAAAAACCTGCTTTTCCGATGTTACCTTAATTATGAAAAAGTCCACTAGCTCCCAGGGGCACACCGGCACTTGTGCCAAGGGTCGGGGTTTTGACCGCATAGGCAGATTTTATCAATTCTTTCGAGGTCGGCGATGAATACTGGTCAAGGCTTAACGAGAAGTGTGGCGCACCGGAGTTCTTTGGGGTTTGCTGGCGGCGTTGCTCTTGGTCCCCGCCTGTTCGGTGGAGACGGGCAAGAGCAACGAGGAGTTGCGCCAGGAAATCCAGGGGCTGAAAAGCGAAGTCGCCTCCTTCAAGGAGAAGCTGGCCAAGTTGGAATCGGGCCAGCAGGCCATCCTGGATCTCCTGAAAAAATCGGGGGCGCCGCCGCCGGAGGCCGCCGCCATTCCCGAGCAGGCGCTCCAGGGACCCCAAATTTTGACCGTGGACCAGCTCATTGCCGGCAAAGACCGGTACCTGGGCGCCCGGGTGACGGTGCGAGGGGCGGTGGGGCCGGTGCTGGTGCACCACAAGTCGCTGCTGCTGAAGTCGCCCGCGGGCCTGGTGGAGGTGTTTTTTGGCAGGCTCCCCGATGAAAAACAGGTGCAGCGCCTCACCTCCACCACCCTGGATATGCCCATCACGGTGACCGGGGTGGTGAGCCCGTCCCCCAAAGGGGGGGCCAAGCTCCAGATCCAAGCTGAGGCCGTTGAATTCTGAGCCCCTTACGGTCGCGAGGCCTGAGTTGGAACCGGCTTAGCCGACGCCTGGCCCCAGAAAGCCGCTGACCGGCTAGCTTGACGCCGGCTTGTTTACCAGCAGCCAGTAGAATCCCATCTGGGCCACCGCGTGGGCGAACTTGTCGAACTCCACCGGTTTGACCACGTAGCTATTGACTCCCAGCTCGTAGCAACCCTTGATGTCACTGTCTTCATGGGAAGAAGTCAACACTACCACGGGAATGGACTGGGTCCGGGCATCGGATTTAATCCTCTGCAGAACTTCCAGGCCGCTGATTTTCGGAAGCTTCAAATCCAGGAGAATCACCTTCAGGTTGCCCATCAAGCGTTCGTCTTGGAGCCCGGTGGCAAAAATAAATTCCAGCGCCTCGGCGCCGTCTTTGGCCACCTGCACCCGATTGGCCAGGTTATGCTGCTTCAACGCCCTGAGGGTCAGCTCCACGTCCTGGGGATTGTCTTCCACCAGCAAGATATCAACTTCGTTAAAATCCATGGCAATTCTCCTCAAAGATCGTCTATGGCCTCCAGATTCACCTTGGGCAAGGTGAAGCAGAAGGTGGCTCCCTCGGCCACCTTGCCTTCCGCCCAGACCCGCCCGCCGTGGCGCTCAATAATGCGCTGGACAATGGCCAGCCCCACCCCCGTCCCTTCGAACTGGCTCTCCGGGTGCAGCCGCTGAAAGACCCCGAATAATTTGGCCACATACTCCATTTCAAAACCCACGCCGTTGTCCCGGATGCAGTAGACATTTTCGCTGGCCTCGCTCCAGCCGCTGACCTCGATGATCGCCGCCTCCCTGGTCCGGGTGAACTTGAAGGCATTGGCCAACAGGTTAACCAGCGCCTGACGAATCATGTCCCGGTCGCCATGGACCGGCGGCAAGGGCTTAATCTGAATCTGCAGGTTTCTTTCGGGCTCCAGTTCCCTGAGTTCTTCAAAGACGTCTTTGACCAGGGGCTTCAACTTGAAATTTGTGAGGTTCATCTGCCGACGCCCGAAGCGGGAGAAGGCCAGGAGATCGTCGATGAGTTTGCCCATCTTCCGGGTGTCGCTCTGGATGATATTCAGGTACCGTTTGCCTTCCTCATCCAGCTTGTCGGCATACTCTTCCAGCAAGATGCGGGAGAACCCGGCGATGCCCCGCAAAGGGGCTCTGAGGTCGTGGGACACCGAATAGCTGAAGGCTTCCAGTTCCTTGTTGGCCGCTTCCAACTGGGCGGTGCGCTCGTCCAGTTCTCTGACCCGTTGATTCAACTCCCCGGCCGCCTGCTTCAGCCTGGCGTCCCGCTCCTGGATGGAGTCGGCCATCAGGTCAAAGGACTGGGCCAGCAAGCCCAGTTCCCCTGACCGGTAGGACGGCCCGGTGCGCACCGTCAGGTCCCCTGAGGCCAGCCGCTCGGTGACTCCCAGCAGTTCCTTGACCCGGCGCCGGATGAACAGGTCTCCCCCAAACCAGGCGGCGGCCAGGGACACCAGGGCCACCAGGCCCAGCCAGATGAGGTTGCGCCTCAGATCCCGGTTTGCCTCCTCCAGGGCTGCTTCCCTGGGGATGCCTAAAGCCAGGACCAGGCCTTGGGACCGGAAATCCACCGAAGCGAAACCGTAAAGGCGCAAGACGCCGTCGCCCAAGCCCGGAGCTTCCACCACTCCTTTCCCCGTAGCCATCATCGCTTTGACCACGGGCGCCTCGGCCATGGACTGGCCGATATATTTTTCCGGGTCGGGATAGCCGTAGAGGATCGCGCCGCCGCGGTCGGCAAAAATGAGAGACGAATGGGGCGGCAGGTCCATCCGTTTCAGGAACTCGCCCAGCCAGTGCAAATCCAGCTCCGTGACCAGGACGGCGTTGAGCCGGCCGGATTCATCCAGGACGGGATAGCCGAAGGCAAGGGTCGCCCTGCCGCTCACCCGATCCATGTGAGCTCTGCCGATGGCGAAATCCCGGGTTTCCACCGCACCCCGAAAATACGGGCGGTCACTGATATTCACGGATTGGTCGAGGGGAGGGGCGCTGGCAAAGACCCTGCCGTCCGGAGTGACCGCCACGAACGCCGTATAGCGCTCGTTGGCCTTTCCCAACTTGGCGAAGAGCGCTTCGCAACCGGCCGGGTCGCGCTTTTGCACCTGGGGGATTTGCGCTAACGCGGCCAGCAGCTGATGGGCGTCATTGATGAGGTTGGCCTGGATTTGTGCCAGGTTTCTGGCCAGCGCCACTGAGTCTTTTTGCACCTCGAGGATGGCCCGGTGACGTTCCTCCAGATACGAGTAAAAGAATAACCCCAATAAGGGGAGAATGGAGAGCAGGACCAGGAGAACAGCCCGGACCCGCAGGCTGCCGAGAGAAAATCGAGGCATGGCTTTCAGTCTGAGAGTATTGCTGCAAGGGTGCTCTGCTTACATAATTACTACCCTGAGCCCCTTGTCAAGATTGCGCCCCGGCAAATTCAGGCCACCAGAATCTTCCTGCGAACCGGGAGCCGCAGTCAGGCGGCCCTGAGTTCCGAAATCGTAAACACCGCCTCCACCTGGGGAACCACTGCTGCCACCGCCTCCCGGCCCCCTTCCTCCCGATCCACCAGGATCAGCACCTGCACCACGTTAAGGCCGAACTCCCGGGCGGCGGCGATGGCCTGCAGGGTGGAGCCCCCGGTGGTGATGACGTCCTCCACGATGACCACTTTGTTCCCGGGCTTGACGTCTCCCACCACCAGCCCGCCGGTGCCGTGCTCCTTGGGTTTTTTCCGCACCGCAAAGGAGCCCAAGGGTTTCCCCTTCAGATAACTGGTCAGGGCCACGGCATGGGCGATGGGATCGGCCCCCAGGGTGAGGCCGCCGATGGCGTCCACTTTCAGGTCCTTGATCTTCTCAAAGAAGATCTCCCCGATGAGGGCCAGGCCCTGGGCGCTGAACGTGGTGGGCCGGCAGTCGACGTAATAGGGGCTCTCCCGGCCCGAGACCAGCTTGAAGGGTCGGTCCGGGCTGTACCGGAAGGATTTTTCTTGCAGCAGTCTCAGCAGGTGTTGTCTCTGGGGCTCCATGCTCCCCATCCTTTTGGTGGGGCGGGCCTCCGTGCCCGCCGCCTTATTCTTCAAGTACCGGCCTGGCTGCCGTAGGAGCGGGTTTTAAACCCGCCCCTTAAATTCTAAGGCTTGGTCGATTGCGGCTTAACGTTTTGGTTTTTAGCATACTCCAACTGGGAAAGGGGACAAAAACATGAATGCGCTAACCTACCGGATCGGGGTGTTGATGTTGGTGGCTTACGGCTTGATTTGCCTGGTGAAGATGATGCACAAGGGTTTTTTCCTGCTGGTCAGCCCTTAGCCTGCCGGAGGTATTCCTGCAGGGCCTGTTTGGTGGAGCGAAAAGCAATCTCCTCCCAGGGTATCTCATGGAGGCCGAAGACCCGGGCCTCCAGGGTCTCATCGCCCGCAGCCAATTCTCCTCCCAGGTGCTCCGTAAGGTAAGCCACCACCACCGTGGGGCTGTCGTTATAAGAATAGATATTGATGAGGCGGACCGGGCGCACCCGGAGGCAGGTCTCCTCCAGGATCTCCCGGACCACCGTCTCTTCCACCCGTTCCCCCACGTCCACGAAGCCCCCCGGCACCACCCAGAGGCCGTAGCCCGGATCTATCCCCCGGCGCACCATGACCACCCCCTGGTTCAGGGGCACCAGGGCGATGGCCGCCAGCTTGGGGTCGATATAAAAGACAAAGGCGCACCGGGTGCACACCAGACGCGGGGGCTCCCCGGCCTTGAGCAGGCGCTTGGTAAGTTCGCCGCCACACTGGGGGCAGAACTTGTACGTGTCGGATAAGTTGAGGCTCAAAGAAATCACCCTCAGATAAACGGGGTAAAATCATCCCCGGCCCGGGGGATGTAACCCTGTTCGCCGCTGTGGATCAGCTCCACCCGGTCGTAGAGCATCGCCCCGCCCCGGGGGCCCACTTCCCGGGGGTTGGCGATCCTTTCCTGCAGGATCTTCACTTTTTGGCCGGCCTTGATCTTCTTCACCACCCGGGCTTTCTCCCGGGGGTCCTCCAGCAGGGAGCCATCGTTGATCAGCACGCCGAACCGGGAACTCTGTTCGTTCAGCCGCAGCCGCCATCCCTGAAGGGCCCGCGCCGCCACGGGGTCTTTGGTGGCGGCGTAATAATCTTCCAACACCTTGAGGGACCTGGAGCTGGGGATATGGGCCAGGGCCCAGAAGACGTTGAAGGGGTAGGCCCCGGTGGCGCCTTGTTCCTCTTCCCGGTATTGCTGCCCCTTATGGAGCATCTGCGCCAGGAGGGGGACCACGGCCTCACCCTGGGCCACCGCCCAGTGGGCGGCAAATAGGGTGTCCAGGTAGCCGCCCCGCACCATCCGGTTTTCCACCTCTTTAAGGGTCAAAGGCGGCCCGGCGGCGCCGGCGGCCGGCCAGGCCAGGGCCGCGGCCAGCCATACCACCAGCCAGGCCCGCTTACCCATGGCCGGAAATGATCTGTCCTTTAAGGGAGACAAGGTTCAAACCACGATTCCGAAAATTCCTTATAATTCGGTGGCACCGGCGTCTCGCCTGTGCTGCACGGCGGGCAATCCCCGCCTACATTGTGGTGCCTCCAAGGCGGCGGGCACAGAGGCCCGCCCTACCGACTCACCCCAGCTTGAAGGGGGTGGGGGTAAAGGTCAGCACAAAGACCAGGATGGTGATAAATCCCAAAACCCGGCGAAAGCGGTCCAGAGGCACCCAACCGTGGAAAGGCGGCGGATGGCGAAAGCCCAAAAAGGCCAGCAACATGGCCCACACCAGCCAGCCCTCCCAGAAGAGCAGGCCGCAAATCACCAGCAGTCCAAGGCAGCCCAGGGACACGTAGCGGTGGTAGTCGGGAAACAGGGCGTAAGACACGTGGCCGCCGTCCAGCTGGCCCACCGGGATCAGGTTCAGGGCGGTCACCAGGAGGCCGATCCAACCGGCAAAGGCCACCGGGTGCAACAGCACCTGGTGCTCCGGAGTTAGAGGGCCCAGGACCAGCCAGCTCAAGAATTGAAAGAGCAGGGGTTCTCCCAGGACCAGGCCCTCGGCCCCTTTCATCACCGTCACCGTGGAGAGCTTCAGCCCCACCAGGATCACGGGTATGGACACCACCACCCCTGTCAAGGGCCCGGAGCAGCCCACGTCCAGCAGGGCCCGTTTATCCTGGATGGGGGAACGGATGCGGATGAAGGCCCCGAAGGTGCCGATAATGAAGGGGATGGGCGGGGCCGGGATAAAATAAGGCAGGGTCACGTCCAGACGGTGCCGCCGGGATACCAGGTAATGACCCATCTCGTGGGTTCCCAGGATCAGGAGCAGGGTAAAGGAAAAGGGGACGCCCTTATAAAGGAGCCATGGGTCCTCCAGGGGATTTACCCCTTGCTGGATGGCCCCGGCAATGATGGTGGTGACGATAGTGGCCAGAAACAGCGCCAGATGCAAAACCGGCCGGTGCGCCCGGGGGGACCCCTTCTGCCGGGTCCCCGGGAGACCGTCCCAATCCTTTGAGGGTTCCGCAGGAGGCTGGGGGGTAAAGAGTCGATCCTCCGGAGTCACCTCATCTTTACCTTTGTTTTCAGTGCTTCCACCTCTTCCCGGGTCAGCAGCCGGAAATCCCCCCGGGGTAGGGTTCCCAGATTGAGCGGCCCGAAGGCGATGCGCTTCAGTTTGATGACCGGATGCCCCACCTGCAGCATCAGGCGTTTGACCAGGTGGTAGCGCCCTTCCCGCACCATGATTTCCAGCACCGTCTTGCCCTGCTCCCGTTTGTTCACTTCACAGACGGCGCTCACGGTGCGGTCCCCCACCCTGATGCCGTCCGCCAGGCGGCGCAAGGTCTCCTGGCTGACTTCGCCCACCACCGTCATGCGGTAGATGCGGGGCACCTGGTAACTGGGGTGGGTCAGGCGATAGGCCAGGTCACCGTCGTTGGTGAGCAGCAACAGTCCGGTAGCGTCATAATCGAGGCGACCCACGGGATAAAGGCTCTCCTTGATCGCGCCTCCCAGCAAATCCGTCACCACCCGGCGGCCCTGGGGATCGTGGGTGGTGCAAATGTAGCCATAAGGTTTGTGCACCATTACGGTAACCCGCGTCCCAGGAGGCCGCACCGGGCGCCCGTCCACCTGGACCTGGTCCCGGTCCGGGTCGATTTTGACCCCCATCTCCGTAATCACCACCCCGTTGACGGCCACCCGCCCGGCCCGGATCCACTCCTCCGCCAGACGCCGGGACGCCACTCCGGCTCGCGACAAAAACTTGTGTAGGCGCTCCATGGTCTCAACTCTCCCCTGTTAGGTTGGGGGCAGGGTGCGGGGTAATGCGATCGTTTTCATCTTACCATAATTGAAATCCTAGATTAAAGAAAATAGCTTCTCGCACTTCGGCCATGGTCCGGCGGGCCTGCCGGCGGGCCCGTTCGGTGCCCTGGCGCAGCACTTCCAGCACCTCTTCGGGATGATTCTCGTAATAGCGCCGGCGTTCCTGGATGGGGGCTAGGTTGGCAAGCAGGGCCTGGGCCAGCATCTTCTTGCAGTCCACGCAACCCAGCCGGGCCGAGCGGCATTCGGTGGTGATTTCGTCAATCTGTTCCTGGGGAAGATTGAGGCGGTGAAAGGGAAAGGCCAGGCAGCGGTCCGGCTCCCCCGGGTCT
>CAVYJK010000032.1:0-189469 GCA_963768765.1 uncultured delta proteobacterium | reverse complement strand
GGGCAATATTATCAATGTCAAAATCGACGATCTCCCGGGGGAGTCGGAAACTGGGAATGCCCAGTCGCAGCATCCCGCCCAGGGCCGGCATGGCTTCAAACACCGTGACCGGATAACCTTCTCCCGCCAGGTAATAGGCGGCCGCCAGCCCGGCCGGCCCGGAGCCGATGACCGCCACCTTTTCAGGACGGTGGATATTGGCTCCGGGGCTTGACGAACCTTGTTGGCGGGCAAAATCGGCCACGAACCGTTTCAGGGTCTTGATGGCGATAGGTTGATCCGCGGCCCCCCGGCGGCACTTGGTTTCACACGGAGCAGGGCACACATAGCCGCACACCGAGGGCAGAGGGTTATCCTGCCGGATCAACTCCAAGGCCTCGGCATAGCGCCCCTGGCCGATCAAAGCCACATAGCTGGGGATATCTATCCCCGCCGGACAACCCGACTGGCAAGGCGACGGCGATAGGCGGGGGCAAACCAGGGAATGGCACTGCTTATCCACAATATGGGCCAGGTACTCGTCCTTAAAGTAACGCAGGGTGCTCAGGACCGGGTTGGGCGCGGTGGCCCCCAGGCCGCACAGGGAGGTCTTCTTGATGAGCTCGGACATCCAGGTCAGCCGGTCCAGGTCTCCCTCTTGGCCTTCTCCCCGGGTGATGTCCGTCAACATTTCCATGAGCCGCAGGGTTCCTTCCCGACAGGGAGTGCACTTGCCGCAGGACTCGTCCTTGGTGAAGTCCAGGAAATACCTGGCCACGTTCACCATGCAATCCCGGTCGTCCATGACGATCATGCCGCCGGAGCCCATAATGGAACCCAGGGCCGCCAGGGATTCATAATCCACCGGGGTGTCCAGGAATTCTGGGGGGATGCAGCCGCCGGAAGGCCCGCCGGTCTGCACCGCCTTGAAGGGCCGGTCCCCCGCAATGCCACCCCCCAACTCGTAAATCATCTCCCGCAAGGTAATGCCCAGGGGCACTTCCACCAGACCGGAGTTTTTCACCTTCCCCACCAGGGAAAAGACCGTGGTGCCTTTGCTCTTTTCCGTTCCCAGGGAGGCGTACCAGTCGGCGCCCCGAACGATGATGGGGGCGATATGGGACCAGGTCTTGACATTGTTGATGTTAGTGGGCTGGCCCCAGAGGCCGCTCTGGGCCGGAAAGGGCGGCCGGGGCTGGGGTTCTCCCACCCGGCCCTCGATGGAGGCGATGAGCGCGGTTTCCTCCCCGCAGACAAAAGCACCGGCGCCCTCCCGGATTTTCAACCGGAAGGAGAAGTCGGTGGCGAAGATGTGCTCCCCCAGCAGGCCGGAGGCTTCCGCCTGGGCGATGGCGATCTTCAGGCGTGCAATGGCCAGGGGATATTCCGCCCGGCAATAGATATAGCCCTCGTCGGCCCCCATGGCGTAGGCGCCGATGGCCATGCCCTCCAGCACCGCATGGGGGTCGCCTTCCAGGATACCCCGGTCCATAAAGGCCCCGGGGTCGCCCTCGTCGGCATTGCAGATGACGTATTTCTTGTCGCCCGGGGAATTTCGGCAAAATTCCCACTTCAGCCCCGTGGGGAACCCGGCGCCGCCCCGGCCCCGCAGACCAGAGGCCTTGACCTGGGCGATGACCTCCTCCGGAGTCATCCCGCTAAGGGCCTGGTGCAAGGCCCGGTACCCTCCCCGGGCGATATACTCCTCGATGTGTTCGGGGTTGATAAAGCCGCAGTTTCTCAGGGAGATCTTCACCTGCTTCTTAAAAAACGGCAAATCTTCGTACCGGGGGATGTCCACCGGCAGCTCCGGCGGGTGGGGATTGGCATAGGGCCGGGTGGCGCCCTCAATGAGTATCTCCTCCTGGTCGATGCGGCACATCAAGTATTTTTCCAGCATCTGGCCTTCTTGCAAGGCCATCGCCAGCTCTTCGGCCCGCTCCGGGTTCATCTCCTGATAGCTCAGGCGCACCTTGCCGGGATAGACCACGTCCACCAGGGGCTCCCTCTGGCAGTAGCCGATGCAGCCGGTCTTGGTTAGGACCACGTCCCACCCTCGTTTGGCAATATGGCCGGCCAGGGCCTGGAAGACTTTGTCCGCCCCGGCGGAGATGCCACAGGTGGCCATGCCCACCATGACCTTGAGCTTGTCCGGGTAGAGCTGCTGCAGCCCTTTTTCTTTAATCGCTTGTAACTCTGCAAGACTGGTGATCTTCATAGGCTGCCCGTCTTTAGGTGTACGAATCAATGATTTTTGTGACCTGGTCAGGGGCTATCCGGCCGAAGGTATCGTCCCCGATGCGCAGGGCCGGGGCCAGGGCGCAGCAGCCGATGCAGCGCACCACTTCCAGGGTGTAGAGCATGTCTTCGTTGGTCTGGCCGTGCTTGAGGCCCAGCTTCCGCTCCACCTCCTCCAGCAGACGGGGGGAGCCATTGACGAAGCAACTGGTACCTAGGCAGACATTAATGATGTGCTTCCCGCGGGGCACCAGGCTGAAGGCATTGTAAAAAGTGGCCACCCGGAGGATCTCCGCCAGGGGCAGCCCCAGGTCTACGGACACGTACTCCAGGGCCGGGCGGGGTAGCCAGTTGAAGTGGCGGTTGATGTCCAGCAGGATGGGCAGCAGGTTCCCCCGCTCCTCTCGGTGGCGGTGGATGATGTCGGTGACCGCGGCCTCATCGGTGGCGCTGGCGTAAGCGGTGCGGGCCGCGGCCTCCGCCTCCGGGGGCAGACTGCACCTGGTAGCGGATGGGGCAGGCCTCCAGGCAGACGCCACAGCCGGTGCACTTGTCCGGATTGACGTAGCGGGGCTGCTTATTTAGGGAAACCGTGAGATTGCCGGGCTCGCCGATGACCTCGCGCAAGTCCGTGAGCGTATGAATCTCGATGTTGGTGTGCCGGCCGACCTCGACCAGCTTGGGCGAGATCACTCACATGGCACAGTCGTTGGTGGGAAAGGTCTTGTCAATCTGCGCCATTTTGCCGCCGATGGCGGGGCCCTTTTCCACCAGGTGGACGTAGTAGCCGGAATTGGCCAGATCGAGGGAAGCCTGAATCCCGGCGATTCCACCCCCCACCACCATTACCGCTCCCAGCACTTTCTCGGTCATAAAGCACCCTCAGTTACTTGGGGAATTTATATAGTTTTAACCCATAGTTCAATCTAATGATTTTTGTCAAGCAGATATTCGGGGAATTTAAGGAGGTAAGAACATCAGCAACTCTTGGCTTTATCCTCATTTATTGCCACCGGATTCCTGCCGGTTTCCAACCCGAAATAACCCGCGATTACTGTGCCAAGTTTAACAGGCCTTAATATCCTGTAATAGCGGCCTTCCGAGTCTTGTTGCCTTGAGGATATTTACCCCATGAAAGGGAAATAATACACCAATGCTCTTAGTCTTTGTCGGCAAACCGGGCCCCCGGGAAACAGGGCTACCTTGCGGGGATGAAACTCATGGAGTCGATGGATTCTGGTCGGCTCTAAATTCCTTTCCTTTTTGATGTATATATAGCAAAATGATAACTGTTGCAAATTTAAAACAGCAGCAGAGAAATTTTGCTTTGATTTTTTTCTTGGTGAGATCAGGTCTCCGGTCCCCAATTTCTGGCCCTCCTGCCCGGTCGCCCCAAACCTGGAGCTGGAGGAGGAGCAGGCCTAAGGCTGTCTCAAAGAGCTGGCCGGCGAAGGCTGCATCTCCCGCATCTTCAAGAACCGCACTCCGTACTACAATCTGCAATAAGATCTGCCCGCGCCGGGCGGGGGGTTGATCCGGCCGTCCGGCAGATTCTGGCCGCTCAGGTTTGGAACCAGAAAATAATCTGTTCAGTGGAACAAACGGGCGTAGGATGTGGACCCAGTCGGTTGAATAATGAACCTATGTAATAAATATTGTTAAGAAAAAATTTTAGCAAAAATATTTGACAACTATGTGAACATATCCTAACATGTAAACAAGCTTATATAGGAGGTGAGTTGTTTCTAAAGGTATTCTGTAAAATTCAATAAATCCTGCCTCTTAGCTTCTTGGATTCCGAGTCCCAAAGGTGAGGTTAGACTATGGGCATCTCCCGAAGAACATTCATCAAGGGTTTGGGGAGCGGGGCGACGACGCTGGCCCTCTCCGGCGTACTTTTGCCGCGGACCGGCTGGGCCGGGCTGGTGCATCCCGCCAAGACCAAGGACGCGCAGGTAACCACCTCCATCTGCCCCTTTTGCGGGGTGGGCTGCGGACTCATCGCCCACACCAAGGGGGGTAAACTCATCAACGTGGAAGGGGACCCGGAGCATCCCATCAACCAGGGGACGCTCTGCAGCAAAGGCCAGGCGGTCTTTGAAGTGGTGACCAGCCCCCGGCGCCTGAAGAAGGTGCTCTATCGGGCCCCGGGCAGTGACCACTGGCAGGAAAAGAGCCTGGATTGGGCCATGGCCACTTTGGCCCAGCGGGTGAAGGCCACCCGGGATGCCAGCTTTATTAGCAAGTCCCCCGCCGGGGTGACGGTGAACCGCACCGAGGCTTTGGCCTCCATCGGGGGCGCGGCCCTGAACAACGAGGAGTGCTATCTCATCGCCAAGCTCACCCGGGGATTGGGGATAGTCTATCTGGAGCACCAGGCCCGCCTCTGACACTCCTCCACGGTGGCCTCGTTGGGGCCCACCTTCGGCCGCGGCGCCATGACCAACCACTGGAACGACCTCGCCAACAGCGACTGCATCATGATCATCGGCTGCAACCCGGCCGAAAACCATCCCATCAGTTTCAAATGGATCACCCAGGCCCAGGACAAAGGGGCCAAGCTCATCGTGGTGGATCCCCGCTTCACCCGTTCGGCCGCCAAGGCGGACCTGTTCGTGCGCCTCAGGCCCGGCACCGACATTGCCCTCATGGGCGGCCTCATCAACTACGCCATTCAGCATAACCTGTACCACAAGGACTACGTGGTCCACTACACCAACGCCGCCTTCTTAGTGAACAAGGACTTTGGCTTCGCCGACGGTTTGTTTTCCGGCTACCAGAAAGAGAAACACGCCTACGATCCGGCGACCTGGAGCTACGAGCTGGACAGCGGAGAAAAAGCCTATTACCGACCCCACCCTCACCAATCCCCGGTGCGTCTTCCAACTGACGAAGGCCCACTTCGCCCGCTACACCCCGGAGATGGTGGAGGCGGTCACGGGGGTGCCCAAGGAGCAATTCCTGAAGATGGCGGCCCTCTACTGCGCCACCGGGGCCCCGGGGAAGGCCGGCACCGTCATGTACGCCATGGGAGGCACCCAGCACACCACCGGGGTACAGATTATCCGCAGCTACAGCGTGTTGCAGCAGCTCCTGGGAAATATGGGGCTGCCCGGGGGCGGCATCAATGCCCTGAGGGGCGAGAATAACGTTCAGGGCTCCACCGACCTGGCCCTGCTCTTTAACATCCTGCCGGGCTACTTGTCCGCCCCCTCCGAGGCGGCCCACCCCACCCTCAAAGACTACCTGGAGAAAGAGACCCCCAGGGCCAGCTTCATGATCAACAAACCCAAGTTCTTCGTAAGTATGCTCAAGGCCTTCTGGGGGGAGGCGGCCGTAAAAGAAAACGACTTCGCCTACGACTATCTTCCCAAGTACGGCAAGGGCTTCCAGGGGGCGGGCTATTCCTGGATTCCACTCTTTGAGGCCATGGGGGCCGGCACCATCAAGGGGATGCTGGTGTGGGGCATGAACCCGGCGGTGAGTTCCCCCAACCTCAACCAGACCTACGATGGCCTGGCGAAGCTGGACTGGCTGGCGGCCTTCGATCTCTGGGAGACGGACACCGCGGCCTTCTGGAAGCGCCCCGGGGCCAAGACCAAAGAGATCCAGACCGAGGTCTTTCTCTTCCCGGCGGCGGATTCGTTGGAGAAGGAAGGCTCCGCCTCCAACTCCGGCCGCTGGCTGCAATGGCGCTACCAGGCGGTGCAACCCCATGGGGACGCCCGGAGCGATTTGTGGTACGCCAATCGGCTGGGGCTGGAGCTCAAGAAGCTTTACAGTACGGACCCCAAGGCCGTGGTCCCCGAACCCATCGTCAAACTTAACTGGAACTACGGGGAGACCCCCGACGCCCATCTCGTCGCCAAGCAGATCAACGGCTACACCGTGGCGGACCAGAAACAGGTACTCAACTTCCTGGCCTTGAAAGACGACGGCGCTACGGCCTGCGGCTGCTGGATTTACTCGGGCTGCTACCCGGGGCCGGAGCAGAAAGACAACGCTATGGCCCGCCGGAGTGTCAAGGACGACAGCGGCCTCATGCTCTATCCCGGCTGGGCCTGGGCCTGGCCGGTGAACCGTAGGATCATCTACAACCGCTGTTCCCTGGACCCGAAGGGAGTGCCCTGGAGCAAGGCCAAGGCCATGTTCGCCTGGGACCAGGCCAGCAAGACCTGGAAGAACTTCGACGTGCCGGACTTCAAGTGGATCGACCCGGCCACCAAGGTGCACGTGCCGCCGGAGGAGTCGGCCAAGGCCCCCTTCATCATGCTGCCGGAGGGCAAGTCCCGGCTCTTCGTGCCCGGGGGGCTGTGCAAGGAAGGGCCCCTGCCGGAGCATTACGAGTCCCTGGAGTGCCGCTTCGTCAACGCCCTGTCCAAGCAGCAATCCAACCCGGCCATGAAGATCTGGAAATCGGCCCTGGACAAGGTGGCGGAGATCTGCGACCCCAAGTATCCATTCATCGCCACCACCTTCCGCCTCACGGAACACTGGCAGGGGGGGGCCATGACCCGGAACCTGGACTGGCAAAACGAGCTCATTCCGGAGATGTTCGTGGAGATCAGCCCGTCGCTCGCCAAGGCCAAGGGCATCAAGCCGGGCGACTGGGTCAAGGTGAAGTCCATCCGGGGCGAGGTCCTGGCCCGGGCCAACGTCACGGCCCGGGTGGCCGCATTCACCTGCGGCGCCCCGGGGTGCCAGAGCACGGTGGAGATGGTGGCCCTGCCCTGGCACTTCGGGTTTGCAGGGCTGGCCATCGGCGGGCCCCGGGGCCACAACTACGCCGCCAACCAGCTGGCGCCCCAGGCGGGGGACGCCAACACCATGATCCCGGAATACAAGGTATTCCTGGTAGACGTGCAGAAGGCATAAGGGGGTGACGCCATGAGTAAAGCCGTGTTAATCGACACCACCCGTTGCATCGGCTGCCGGGCCTGCCAGGTGGCCTGCAAGAGCTGGCACGGTCTGCCGGGGGAGCGCACCACCTTCAGTGAGAGTTGGAGCAATCCCCAGTACATGGACAGCAATAACTATACCCGGGTGATCTTCAGTGAAGTGGCCCAGGGCGACCGGCTCAACTGGTACTTTGTCAAACGCCAGTGCATGCACTGCGCCGAACCGGCCTGCGCCAGCGTCTGTCCGGTGGGAGCCCTGACCAAGACGCCGGAAGGACCGGTGATCTATGATGACGGCAAGTGCATCGGCTGCCGCTACTGCATGATGGCCTGCCCCTTCCAGGTGCCCAAATTCCAGTGGGGCGCGGCGCTGCCCCTGGTGCGCAAGTGCGACTTCTGCGCCGACCGGCTGGCCCTGGGGCTGGCCCCCTCCTGCACTACCACCTGCCCCACCGGCACCTTGTTGTTCGGGGAGCAGTCCGAACTCCAGAAGGAAGCCCAACGCCGGATCGGCGGCAGCCCCGGTAAATACGTGAACTATGTCTACGGCCTAAAAGAGGCGGGCGGCACTTCCTGGCTCTACCTGGCCGGAGTGCCCTTCGAGGAACTGGGGTTCAACCTGCAGGTGCCGAAATACCCGTTGCCGCCCCTGACCTGGGCCTACATCTCCCACATCCCGCTAGTTATTGGGGGTGTGATCGCTTTCGGCGTCGGCAGCTGGTATTTCACCCGGCGCAGGGAAGTGCGCGCCCAAGAGCAAGTGCGCCCCAGTGCGCCGCGCCCGCGTCCTCGGCCGCGCGCCGATAAGGAGAGGGAGCCATGAAATCCTGGGAAGACATCAAGGTGATGCCCCCCCTTACCAAGGGGCTGATCGTGGTGATGCTGATCGGACTGGTGGTGGCCGTCTACCGTCTGGCCATGGGGCTGGGCGCCTCCACCAATCTGAACGACCACTTCCCCTGGGGCCTCTGGCTGGGGGTCGATGTCCTGGGCGGCGTGGCCATGGCGGCCGGCGGATTCATCATCGCCAGCATGGTCTATCTCTTTCACCTGGAGAAGTACCGGCCCATCGTCAGGCCGGCCATCCTGACGGCCTTCATCGGTTACCTGCTGGCCATCGTGGCCCTCTTCTTCGATATCGGCCAGCCGCAGCGCCTCTGGCATCCGGCGGTGATGTGGCAGATCCATTCGGTCATGTGGGTGGTGGCGATCCACGTCATGCTCTACACCACGACCCTGGCCCTGGAGTTCAGTCCGATGCTCTTCGAACGGCTTAACATGCCCGGAGCCATCAGGACGGTGCGGAAGATCATGGTCCCGGTGGTGCTCTTCGGCGCCCTGCTCTCCGTGCTCCATCAGTCCTCGCTGGGGGCAGTCTTCCTCATCGTCCCGGGCAAACTTTCTCCCCTCTGGTTTACCACGCAGCTGCCGTTACTCTTCCTGGTCTCCGCGGTGATGATGGGACTCGCCATGGTAAGTTTTGAGACCATTATCTGTTCCCGGGTCTTCCGGCACCCCGTGGAGATGTCCGTCTATGCGGGACTGGCCAGGATCTCCCTCTGGGCTATCGCCTTCTATCTAGCTCTCAAGATCTACGTCCTGGTCACGGGACCGGGCCTGGCGGCAGCCTTCAACGGCAGCATGGAAGCCAATATGTATCTCCTGGAGATGGTGGCAGGGGTGGTGTTGCCGCTGATCCTCCTGGTGGCGACCAAGATCAAGAGGACCCTCAACGGCATCCTCGCCATCAACGTCCTGGTGATTGGCGGCGTCCTCCTCAATCGCCTCAACGTTTGCATCTTCGGTCTCTATCGCTTCGAAGGCGCCAGCGGGATAAGTTACTTCCCTTCATGGATGGAATTTGCCATCACCGCGGCCTTGATCGCCTTGGCGGTGTTTGTCTTCAAGTTGGCGGCCAGACATCTGCCGCTCCTCTCACCGGGCAGCGAGCCCGCCCCCTGAGCTGGAAGCGGCTAGGCTAAATGGACGGCGGGCGGAGGTTTCCAACGCCCGCCGCCCCCGCTGCATCTTCCCACCGAAAGTTTTTCCACCTATCTTAAACTTTCACTCTTTAAAATTTCAGCCAAGTGGTTAGCATAGATAAGGTGCCAAGCGGCACCGGCGTCCCCCGCTGGCCCTGGGACCGTGCCGATAACCGTAGTGGTTAAGGGAGGTAGAGTTATGAAACCGAAAGTGGGATTCATGGGTTTGGGGATCATGGGGACCGCCATGGCCGGCAATATTCTGAAGGCAGGTTATCCGCTCATGGTTTATAACCGCAGCGCCGCCAAAGCCGAACCCCTGGCCCGGCAGGGGGCCGAAGTGACCGCCAGTCCCAGGGCCCTGGCCCGGGCCGCGGAGGTCATCATTGCCATGGTCACCGGCCCCGAGGCCCTGCACCAACTCCTCTGGGGTCCGGAGGGGGCCGGCGGCGCCCTGAACCATAGCAAGGTCTTCATCAACATGAGCTCGGTGTCGCCCGCCTGCACCCGGGAACTGGCCCGGGAGCTGGCCCCCACGGGGGCGGCCTTCCTCGACGCCCCGGTCTCCGGCACCAAGAAGCCGGCGGAAGATGGCACCCTCGTCATCCTGGCCGGGGGTGAGGAGGCCAAGATCAAGGAGCTGGAGCCCCTTTTGTTGGCCATGGGCAAGAAAGTCATCTACTGTGGGGAAGCGGGCCAGGGCTCCATGATGAAGATGTTCGTCAACCTGCTCCTGGGAGTGATGATGACGGGCTTCGCCGAGGCCCTGAACTTCGGCAAAATGGGCGGGCTGGACGTGGAGGCCATGCTGGATACAGTATTTTCCGGGGCCATGAACTCTCCCATGTTTCAGGTGAAGGCCCCGCTGCTCAAAGAAAAGAGCTACCCGGCGGCCTTCCCCCTGAAGCACCTGGCCAAGGACTGCAAGTTCATCGTGGACACGGCTTACGAGCTGGGGGCCCCGGTGCCGGTGGGGCACCTCCTGCTGCACCTCTACCGCCTCGGCTGGGCGCAAGGCTGGGGAGATGAGGACATCAGCGCCATCGCCAAGGTAATGGAGCATTTGAGCGGGAAGTAGAGAGTAGTTGGGGGAGGGGGCAAAGGGCGCGAGCCCTTCCCCCTTCCCCAAACCCCCACCCCCAATCCCTTAAGGGTTTTAAATTATTAAACCGGGGAAGGCGGGACCAGCGGTCCCGACTTCCCCGGCTCACTTATACGGGTTGGGAGGGGGGCATGAGGGGGGAGGGCAAGGCCGTTGGCCCTGGCCCTCCCCCCCCAAACCTTTATCCATATTTCCCGGTGATGTAATCCTCCGTCCGGTTCGTCCCGGGGTCGGGTGAACATCTGGGCCGTGGGGCCGAACTCGATGAGTTCCCCCAGGAGCATGAAGCCCGAGTCATCCGAGGCCCGGGCCGCCTGCTGCATGTTGTGGGTGACGATGATGATGGTGTAGCTCTTTTTGAGCTCCCGCATCAGTTCCTCGATCCTGCAGCGTGGCCATGGGGTCCAGGGCCGAGCAGGGCTCGTCCATCAGCAGGATCTCCGGCTCCACCGCCAGCAGGCGGGCGATGCACAGCCGCTGCTGCTGCTCCTCGGTGAGGGTAAGGGCCGAGGCCGAAAGTTTGTCCTTCACCTCATCCCACAGCTCCACCGCGTCCAGGGAGCGCTGCAGGGTCTCCTCCAGTTCGGCCCTAGGGGGCCGGCCGTGGAGCCGGGGGCCGTAGACCACGTTATCGTAGATGGACAGGGGAAAGGGGTTGGGGCGCTGGAAGACCATGCCCACCTTTTTGCGCAGCTGGGTGAGGTCCATCCCGGGGGCGAAGATGTCCTGGCCGTCGATGATGACCTCGCCGTCGATGCGCACCCCGTCGATGAGATCGTTCATGCGGTTCAAGGTGCGCAGCAAGGTGGACTTGCCGCAGCCCGAGGGGCCGATGAGGGCGGTGATGGTGCGGCGGGTGAAGGCGGCGTTGATTTCTTTCAGGGCCTGAAAGGTCCCGTAATAAAGGTTGAGATGCCGGAGGGTGATGATGCCTTCAAGCGGGCACTGCAGCGAATTATCCAAAGCGTCCGGAGATGTAGTCATCGGTGCGTTTATCTTGGGGCACGGTGAAGACCCGGTGGGTGTCGCCGATCTCGATGATCTGGCTCATCAGCAGAAAGGCCACCCGGTCCGTGGCCCGGGCGATCTGCTTGGTGTTGTTGCTCACCAGGATGATAGTATAACTCTTTTTCAGTTGGGACAAGGTTTCTTCGATCTTGGCGGTGGAAATGGGGTCGAGACCGCTGGTGGGCTCATCCAGCAGGATGACTTCGGGCTCCATGGCCAGGGTGCGGGCCAGGCAGAGGCGCTGCTGCTGACCGCCGGAGAGCTTCAGGGCAGAGTCCTTCAGCCGGTCCTTGACTTCCTCCCACAGCTGGGCCGCCTTGAGGCTCTGCTCCATCAGGGCTTCCAGTTCCTGCCGGTCCTTTTTGCCGGCCAGGCGGGGGGCCAGGGTGAGGTTTTCGGTGATGGAGCGGGGCAGGGGCACCGGCTTGCTCAGGACCAGGCCCACCCGGCGGCGCAGTCTCACCACGTCGCAGTCCGGCGCCAGGATATCCTCGTCGTCCAGCCAGACGCGGCCGGTGAGGCGCACCCCGGGGACGAGATCCGACATGCGGTTCAAGACCCGGAGCAGGGTGCTCTTGCCACTCTTGGCCGGCCCCATGAGGCCGAAGACCTCCCGGGGGCGGATCTCCAAGTTGATGTCGTCCAGGGCCTGAAAATCGCCGTAATAGAAGGACAGGTTCTCGATGCGGATCTTGTACGGGGGTTCAGAAGTCATGCAAATCCTTAGGAGCCCGGGGGCTCCGTGGCAGTGGGAGGTGTGGTCATTCCGGTGGGGCGGGCCTCCGTGCCCGCCTCTTCAATCAGCTTTCCACCAACCCATTGATACTCTTTAATATCAGGCCAAACATTAAAGGGATTATTGATGATATATTGGACCTTTTCTATCAACTCTTCTTCATCTCGAACGATGCGATCAAAATATTCATCCTGCCATAAGCTCTTTAGTCGATTAAATTTTAGTTGGAGCCGATTAGCCGTAAAAGATTTCCATGAGTGTACCAGATTCGAAAGTGGGTATTTCTTGTCAGGTTTTATCAACACATGAACGTGATCGTGCATAACGACATAGGCTAACAAATCATATCTATTATCATCGAAATGTTTAACGGCCTCAGTTATAATATTTTTTTCCTCGGGGCGTAATTCATATTGCGAGGGGTGGAGGCGCCAGGTTACGAAATAGACGGAACCTTCCAGCCGCCAATGAGGAAGCCTGCGCCTATAAATAACAAGTTCCTCTTTTCTCACTCAGCAAAACCTTTTTGAGGGCAGGCACGGAGGCCTGCCCCACCAATAATAAGTCAAGCTGATCTTAAGCCGCATAGAAATGAAGAGCAAGTCGATGACGGCTATATCTGTTTAATTTGTTTTTAAACAGTCATAATACCATATCCCAAATTATAATATTTGACTAGAGATTAGAATGAAGAATCCAAAGCGCATTTTATAAATAAGGCCAAAATCTCTTGTAATCATATTAATTGCATCAGCTATTGGTTGGAGATCTGTCCTTATTCCATATGGCGAATCAAATAAAAATGCTAAGGGCTTTGGAATAGAAAAGAGATACCAGGAGATAAATACAAAACCAATCAGATCCAGAATTAGAGCTATCAAATTAGCCCATTTCATCGGTTTTTAAACCTCCCAATCCTATGTGAATCGTTTTATGAATAATAACAAATATTATTTCACGAATACCGCCGCATGAGGCGCTGCATCAGGGTGTAGGCCACCAAATTGATGAGCAGGATGGAGATCACCAGCACCGCGGCGGTGCCGTAGGCGTTGGGCATGGAGATGCCCTCCCGGGCCAGGATGTAAAAGTGCACCGCCATGGTGCGGCCGGAATCGAACAGCGACACGGGGGTGCGCAGGGCCGCCCCGGCGGTGAACAGCAGCACCGCGGTCTCTCCCAGGGAGCGGCCCACGCTCAGCATGATGCCGGTGGTGATCCCCGGCAGGGCGCTGGGGAGCACGATGCGGGTCACGGTCTGCCACTGGCTCATCCCCAGGGAGTAGCAGGCCTGGCGGTATTCCTGGGGCACCGCCTTGATGGCCTCCTCCGAGGTGCGGATGATGATGGGCAGCACCATGATGGCCAGGGTCAGGGCCCCGGAGAGCACCGACCAGCCGAACCCCAGCTTCAGCACGAACAGGACGAAACCGAACAGTCCCAGGATAATGGAAGGAACCCCGGCCAGGCATTCGGACCCGAAGCGGATGACCCTGGTGGCCCAACCCTCCCGGGTGTACTCCGTCAGATAGATGGCGGTGCCCACCCCCAGGGGTGACGCCAGCAGGATGGCCAGCATCGTGATGTAGGCGGTGGCCACGATGGTGGAGAACACCCCCCCGTGGCGGCCCATGTCCTGGGGTTCGGAGAACAGGAACATGGGGGTCACCTGGGGCAGGCCCTTCACCGAAATGTCCACGATGATGAAGATCAGGATCAACAGGGTGAAGCCGGTGAGGGCCCAGAGCAGGGTCTTGACCAGGCGTTCGACCAGTTGCGGGGAAAGACGCACGGACTTCTTACCTCCGCCGGGTGATGAGAGTGGCGCTCAGATTCAGGATCATGATGATGATGAACAAGACGATGCCGGTGGCGAAGAGGGCCTCCCGGTGCCGGCCGGAGGCGTAGCCCAGCTCCAGGGCGATGTTGCTGGTGAGGGTGCGCACCGGGTCCAGGATGGAGGTGGGGAGCTTGAGGGCGTTGCCCGCCACCATGATCACTGCCATGGTCTCGCCGATGGCCCGACCCATGCCCAGGATTATCGCGGTGATGATGCCGGAGGAGGCGGCCGGCAGCACCACCCGGCGCACCGTCTGCCACAGGGTGGCCCCCAGGGCGATGGACCCTTCCCGGTAGATGTCCGGCACCGCGCTCAAGGCGTCGATGGAGATGCTGATCACCGTGGGCAGGATCATGATCCCCAGGATCACCGCGGCGGCCAGCAAAGAGAGGCCGGGGCCGCCCAGATGGTTGCGGATCAGGGGCACCAGCCAGACCACCCCCAGGAAGCCGTACACCACCGAAGGGATGCCGGCCAGGAGCTCCAGGGCGGGTTTCAGCACCAGCTTCAGGGGCTGGGGGGAAAACTCCGCCAGGACGATGGCGCAGCTCAGTCCCAGGGGCACCCCCAGGACCATGGCCCCCAGGGTCACCAGGATGGAGGAGACGATCATGGCCAGGATGCCGAAATGGCCCTTGGTGGGGGCCCAGTGGGCCGAGGCGATGAAATTTCCCAGCCCCGTATGGAGGATGAGGGGGAAGCCCTCCCAGAAGATGAAGAAGGTGATGAGGGCCAGCGAGGTGATGGAAGACAGGGCCAGGAGCAGCAGGACCCGTTCGATGAATTTTTCCCGCTGCATCACTTAACTCCCACCAGGCCTTCGTTTTCCAGGATCTGTTGGCCCTTGGGACTCAGGACGAAATCGGTGAAGTCCTTGCAGAGGCCGGCGGGCGGGATGCGGCTCACCATCAGAAACCGGCGCACCAGCTTATAATCGTGGCTTTTGATATTTGCCACGGTGGGCATGACGCCGTTGATGGCCAGGGCCTTGACCCGCTTGTCCACCAGGCCGGCGGAGATGTAGCCGATGGAGTAGGGGTCGCCGGCCACGATCTCCCGCACCGAGCCGTTGGAGTCCTGCACCAGGGCCATGGGAGTGATTTCGTGCTTGGCCATGACCAGGTGTTCGAAGGCTTCCCGGGTGCCGGAGCCTTCCTCCCTGGTGATGATATCGATTTCGTGGGCCGGCAGGCCCAAGGCCCGCCAGTTGGTCGCCGCCCCGATGAAGATCTGCCGGATTTCCTCGACGCTGATGTTGGTCAGGGGATTGGAGGGATGAACGATGATGGCGATGCCGTCATAGGCGATGGGAATCTCCACCAGCTTCTTCTCGTTACCCAATAGCTCCCGGGATGAGGTCCCCAGGTCGGCGGCGCCGTGCTCGGCGGCATAGATGCCGGCGCTGGAGCCGCCGCCCTGCACGTCGATGCGGCACTTGGGGTGTTGGTGCATATAGACTTCTGCCAGTTTTTCGGCAAAGGGCTGCACCGACGTGGAACCCGCCACGCTCAAGGGCCGGCTGGAGACCTCGGAGTTGCACCCGCCGGCCAGGAAGACGGTCCCCAGGATGAAGATGACGGCCCAGGCTGCCAGCCGCCAGCCCTGGGTTCCGGCGGGGCAGGAATGTCCGGGAGAGCCCCCCGGGGAATCGAGACATGGGCCTATGGGTGCTTTTCCGATTTTGCTGGGATTCGACATGGGCCCGAAATCGAGGTAATTTTAGAAAAATCCTGAGAATATCGTTTCTATTATTCCAAAAATGCCGGAAACTTCAAGCCTAAATAGGTCCCGTCGCGCTTGCCGGGAATTGTTTGGCCGCCGGAAAATCCTGTGGCGGAATAAAGGGATAGAAATTATTATGCTGTGAGGGACTTGCACGGTCATCTTTTTTGAACCCAAAATCGTTATTCTTAATTTGAGGTCAAGGATTACTTGCAGCCTTCGGAGAACTTTCGCCAGCACCGGCAGTTCGAGGGTTTCGCCCGGAGCCTGGTGCGCCTGCCGACCCCGGGGGAGGGCCCCCTGGAGCATCTGCTGCCCGAGGCCCGCTGGCTGGAGCTCTTGGGCCGGGCGCCGGACCCGGCGGCCTGGCTCATGGCCGTCTCGGGCGCCACCGGCGTCTATTTTTTCCCGTCCCGGGAATGGGTGCCCAAGCTGCTGCGGTATCTCCGGCTCCTCAGGGTGAGCCGGGTCCTGGAAGCCGGGGCCGGGCGGGGTTACCTCACCGCGGCTTTGGCGCCGCTATGTGAGAGCGCCGGCATCGCCTTCAAGGCCGTGGACCGGGGCGACGGCGAGTTCGTCTCTGAACTGCCGGTGCACCCCCGGGTGGAGCGGGGGGAGGCCGGCACCGCGGTCTTCGAGTTCCGGCCCCAGGTGGTGCTCTATGCCTGGCCGCCTGCCGGGCAGTCCATGGCCGGTATTTGCCAGGCGCCTTTCCTGCATTATCTTATCTTTATCGGGGAGGCCGGCGGCGGCGCCACCGGCGCGGCGGCGGACTGGCAGAGCCTGCCCCACCGGGTATCCCCGGCCCTGAGCCACCCGGCCCGGGGCCGCACCGGGCCGGGCCGGCACCGGGTGACGGTTTTCTATGGCGGGGCGGCCCTCCAGGCGCCATGCCTTGCCCGCGGCGCCTAGCAAGCCTGCTCCACTATTTCGGGAATCAGAGGACCAGACCCGATTGTTTTCACCCTGAGCGCCGCGCTGTGCAGCTCCATCATTTGGAACAGAACATGTTCGACTCTTCATCTGGGTTTTAGACGCCTTAAAATCCCCCTTTCTCAAAGTCTGACTTGGGCGGATTATGATAACTAAACGAATCCGAGTTCTCGCTTCGCTCAGAATGTCAGTGCTTCCTAAACAGGGTTCTGAAAGTTACCTCGTTTCCCGAAGCTCCTGCTTCGGAACGCAATTTTGGCCCGCTCTGCTTGGCAACCTTCGATGTCTAGTAGAAAGTCTGTCCTCTCGGAGGATTCATGCAAAGCGCAGCTCTGCCTCCAGGGGTACCCAACCGCTGCCTGGGACCAGCTAAAAAGGTCTTTCCTAGACTGGTCACCGACTTTCCCGAGATCGTGGAGATGGACCTCAACCCCCTGTTCGTAACCGGCGGCCGGTTCGTGGCGGTGGACGCCCGGCTGGTCATTGAACCGGCCACGGTGCCGGCCCCCCGACACCTCATCATTGCGCCCTATCCCAACCAGTACGAAAGCGACTGGATGATGCGGGACGGCACCCCGGTGCTGCTGCGCCCCATGAAGCCCGAAGACGAGCCCCTGGTAAGCGACTTTCTGGCCAAATGCTCGGAGGAGACCGTCTATTTCCGGTACTTCAAGCTCATCAAGCATTGGACCCATGAAATGCTCATCCGCTTCACCCAGAACGACTACGACCGGGAGATCGGCCTTATGGCCATCGGCCAGCCGCCGGGCCCGGAGGTCATGCTGGGGGTGAGCCGCCTGGTGATGGCCGCGGACCGTTCCTCTGCCGAATTTGCGGTGATCGTGGCCGACCCCTGGCAGGGCAAGGGCTGGGACCCAAGTTGGTGGAGGGCGTCATCCCCATTGCCCGGGAGCAGGGGGTCAAACTTCTGTATGGCGAAGTCCTGGCCCAGAACCAGCCCATGCTGGACATGGTGCGGCGCCTGGGCTTCCGGCTGACCAAAGACGTGGAGGGCCAGACCTACCGGGTGGAAATGGAGTTGAATCCCTAAAGGTTGGGAGAAGCTTTAATTAGGAATACACGCTGATTAAGATTATCGCCCCAGGATGCAGTCCCATAAGTTCCTTAACAGATACTCGGTCTGCAAATCTCCCCCTCCCTTGAGGGGAGGGGGGCATGGGGGAGGGTGAATGACTGGGGTTAGCGCCATAAATCTTTAAGATTGACTCACCCCCACCCTAGCCCTCCCCCCTCAAGGGGGAGGGAATAAAGCATCCAAATGGAAAGATACTGTGGGTCTGGGTCCACTTTAATAGGTTGCTCAATCCCCTCGGGCGGTCTGGCGGCGCCTAAATTAACCGGAAGCGGAGATTACCATGGCCGACCACGTTCCCTTCATCGTGGAGGATGAATGCATTGCCTGCGGCGTCTGCGAGGAGATTTGCCCCGAGGTGTTCACCCTGAACGAAAGCCTGGGATTCGCCCAGGTGATGAACCCCACGGGGGCGCCGGAAGACAAGATCCAGGAGGCCATGGACGCCTGTCCGGTGCAGTGCATCCATTGGGCCGATGAGATGTAGCGGGCGGTCCCCAGGAGAGACTTTGGTTCCCGCGCTCTCCGAATCTGGTCTTTGGCTTTTTACTGGCATTTTTCCCCCAAGTGTGGCGTTTCATAATTAATGCGTCATCTTAACAAGAGGTTTTTACCCCCCTTTACCAAAGGGGGGTAAGGGGGGATTTTATGAGAACTGTCTAAAAATCCCCCTATATCCCCCTTTTTCAAAGGGGGACTTTAAAACCCCCGGAGCCTGGGAGCCCCTTTGATTTATGGTTAGGTTATTTATGAAACACAACACTAGAGAGGCAGATGGAGCTAAAATTGGGGTACCGGCGCCGGCGGCCTTGCCAGGTCTGAAGGGGCTCCGGCGCCTCGGTTCTTAAGGGGCATAACGTTGGACTCCTTTAGGGGTCGAATTCAGCAAGGAAAGGGACCAAGATGAGCAAAAGGATTCCGGTGATCGATGAAGACGAATGCATCGCCTGCGGCAACTGCGAGCAGGTCTGCCCCGAGGTCTTCCGCCTCGACGAGGCCCTGGGGCACTCCCAGGTGATCAACCCCCACGGCGCCCCGGAGGCGGACATCCAGGAGGCCATGGACCAGTGCCCGGTCCAGTGCATCCACTGGCAGGAGGAAAAGGCTTGAGCCGGTTGCCGGGCCATAAACCATCTTCCGGTGGTGTCATTTCCCGGCAATTGTGGTAAATATTTAAAGATATGAAGGATGAGTAAAGCCACCTTAAGTGGAGTTACAGTATAAATGACGGATACTCGCAAGCTGTTCGGCACCGATGGAGTGCGGGGGGTGGCCAACGTCTACCCCATGACCGCCGAAGTGGCCCTGCAATTAGGAAGGGCCCTGGCCTATGTCATCAAGTACGGGCCGGGGCGCCACCGCATTGTGGTGGGTAAAGACACCCGCCTCTCCGGTTACCTCCTGGAATATGCCATCACCGCGGGCATCTGCTCCATGGGAGTGGATGTGCTGCTCCTGGGGCCGCTGCCGACCCCGGGGATCGCTTATATCACCTCCTCCATGCGGGCCGACGCCGGGGTGGTCATTTCCGCTTCCCACAATCCTTACCAGGACAATGGCATTAAAATCTTCAAAGGCGACGGTTTCAAGCTGCCCGACGAGATCGAGGCCCACATTGAGATGCTGATGACCAGTCAGGGCGTGGAGGAAACCCGCCCCACGGCCATGGAGATCGGTCAGGCGTTTCGCATCGACGACGCCCGGGGCCGCTACATTTCTTTTCTTAAGGGCACCTTCCCCAAAGAACTGGAGCTGGACGGGCTCAAGATCGTGATGGACTGCGCCCACGGCGCCACCTACCGGGTAGCCCCGGAGGTCTTCAGCGAACTGGGGGCGGAGATCATCTCCATCGGGGTGCGGCCCAACGGCAAGAACATCAACCACAAATGCGGCGCCACCCACCCTGAGGGCATGGCCACCCTGGTGAAAAGGGAGAAGGCCGACCTGGGGGTGGCCTTCGACGGCGACGGCGATCGGGTCATCATGGTGGACCATACCGGTAAGATCGTGGACGGCGACCACATCCTGGGCATCTGCGCCCTGGATATGCACCGCCGGGAGCGGTTGCACCGTAAGACCGTGGTGGCCACGGTCATGTCCAACCTGGGCCTGGAAGTGGCCTTGAAGGAACAGGGCATCCATCTGCTGCGGGCCCCGGTGGGAGACCGTTACGTCTTGGAAGCCATGCTCAAAGGGGGCTACAACCTGGGGGGCGAGCAGTCCGGCCATCTGGTCTTCCTGAACCACACCACCACCGGGGACGGCATCCTCACGGCCCTGAGACTCCTGGCGGTGATGCTCCGGGAGGACAAACCCCTGGCGGACCTGGCCGGCTTCATGGAGACCTATCCCCAGGTTCTGCTCAATATCAGGGTGAAGGAGAAAAAGGACCTGAAAACCCTCCCTCAGGCCCGTCTGGCCATTCATAAGGCCGAGAGATGTCTGGGGGCCAAGGGAAGGTTGCTGGTGCGCTACTCCGGCACCGAGCCCAAGCTGCGCATCATGGCGGAAGGCGAGGATCAGGGGTTCATCGAACAGGTGGTCCGGGAACTGGCCCAAACCCTGGAAATCCAGTTGAATTGAGAGGGAGACGCTCATGCTGGTGGTGATGGATGTGGGCAACACCAACATGGTCATCGGGGTCTACGACGATGACCAACTTCTGAGCGACTGGCGCATCCGCACGGAGAAGGAGGCCACCATCGACGAGCTGGGCATCCTGATGCGCAACCTCTTCCAGGCCCAGGGGCTGACGCTCATGCCCGGCATCGACCTCATCATCTCCTGCGTGGTGCCCCCCATGAACAACACCCTGGAGGGCTTCGCCCAGCGTTACTTGAAGGTGCGGCCCCTGTGGGTAGGCCCGGGCATCAAGACCGGCATGCCCATTCACTACGACAATCCCCGGGAAGTGGGCGCCGACCGCATCGTCAACGCGGTGGCGGCCTTCGAGCAGGTGCACGGCGCGGCCGTAGTGGTGGACTTCGGCACTGCCACCACCTTCGACGTGGTCTCCCGCCAGGGGGAGTATCTGGGCGGAGTCATCGCCCCCGGGGTGATGATTTCCTGCGAGGCTTTGTTCCTCAAGGCCTCCAAGCTGCCCCGGGTGGAGATCTTCGCCAAGCCCAAGAGCATCATCGCCAAGGACACCATCAGCAGCATGAATGCCGGGATCATTTACGGCTACGCCGGGCTGGTGGACGGCATCGTGGCCCGCATCAAGGACGCCCTGGGACGGGATAAGGTGCGGGTCATCGCCACCGGCGGCCTGGCCTGTCTCATCGCCTCGGAAACCAAGAGCATCGACACGGTGGACGACTACCTTACTTTGAAGGGCCTGAAGATCATTTACGAGCGCAACCGCCCCCGCCAGGAGCGGGCCAAGGGGGCCCTGTGAACTCCCAGGCGCCGGGCAGCGGCCGCCGCTACCTGACCGAGAGCCGCTACCGCCGCCGCGACCTGGGAGAGCCAGGCCAGGCCTATCCCCGGGCCCCCTCGTACAAGGAGTATCCCCAGGCGGCCCGGCGCCTCAGCCTGAAACCCCGGGCCGACGGAACCACCGCTGACCTATGGCAGTGTCTGGCCCGGCGCCGCTCGGAGCGCCGCTACCAGCACCGCCCCCTGACCTTGGAAGAGCTGGCCGACCTCCTGTGGGCCACCCAGGGCATCACCGCGGCGGCGGGCAATTTGCTGCTGCGGGCTTCCCCTTCCGCCGGGGCCCTCTACCCGGTGGAAACCTATCTGGCGGTGCACCGGGTGGAAGGGGTGGAGCCGGGCATCTGGCACTACCAGGTGCCGGCCGCCTCCCTGGAGCTCGTCTCCCCCGGGGACTGCCGCCGGGAACTGGTGGAAGCGGGTCTGGGCCAAGAGTTTCTAGGCACCGCGGGTGTGGTCTTCATCTGGACCGGGGTGCTCAACCGGGCCATGTGGAAATACCGGGAGAGGGCCATCCGGTATCTCTTCCTGGACGCGGGTCACATCTGCCAGAACCTGATGCTGGCGGCCACCGCCCTGACGCTGGGGGTCTGCCCGGTGGGGGCCTTCTTCGACGAGGAGGTGGAAGCGCTCCTGAAAGTGGACGGCATCGAGGAGGTGGCTCTCTACCTGGCCGCGGTGGGGCCTTTGAGCTGAAGGGGTGGTTGGCAGGTGGCAGATGGTAGCGGCGTGATTTATCACGCCGGGAAAAGCGCCATCAATTGCGTTCCGGCGATAACTTGCGAGGTGGCGGGTTCTAAACCCGCCACCCGGTCCTGGAGCATAAAATTTACTTCAAGGAGAACGACATGGGTCGATGGACAGTTGCGATAATGTTAGCCATCTTTTTGGCCCTGGGCAGCGCCCAGGTTTGGGCCAGCAATGCGGCTGAAAAGGAAAAAGGGTTTACCGAAAAGGCCGCCCAGGATTATCTCAAGTCCGGACTCATCCTGGCCGGGGAAGGCCGGGATACCGAAGCGGTGCAATCCTTCCGCCGGGCGGTCTCCACCAAGCCTGATTGGGCCGAAGCCCACAGCCTCCTGGGCAGCGCCCTGGCCCGGGACGGCAAATATGCGGAAGCCGAGGCGGAACTGCGTAAGGCCGTCCAATTGAAGCCCGACTACGCCGAGGGTTGGAACTATCTGGGGCAGTTTTATCAGGACCGGGCCAAGGACAAAGAGGCCCAGGAAGCCTTCCGGAAGGCCCGGCAGCTGGCGCGCTGAACCGCCCTGGGTTCCAAGGGAGGCCGCCGCCATCGGCCTCCCTTGTTTTTTGCCGGCACCGCCAGATGACAGGCTTGGGATGAAATTAGCTGTCAGCAGTCAGCTTGCAGCTTCAGCCAAGAATAGGGTTGCGTCCCATAAATTATTTGACAAATTTCCCGGCGTTGTCAGAAGAGCAAATCCCGGCGATGTTGTAGGGGCGAGGTTTACTCGCCCCTATAAGGCGGAGAGACCCCGCCCCTACGGGAGATCCTAACCATCTCATCGATGGAATACACTACTGAGAGGACAGAGGCCGCACGACCTAGGGTGGGCACAGCCCACCAGGCCTCCGATTCGCAAAAACATGCGGGGCCCAAGGTTGGTCTTGACTTTTTCGCCGGTTAAGATATTATTGTAATTAATTCTCAATAAAAAAAGTAGCTTATGAGATCGGAGATCCAGGTATTCCAGGATTACATCCGCCAGCGGGGCCTGCGGCGCACCCCGGAGCGGGAGCTGATTCTCCGGGAAATCTTCACGATCCACGGGCATTTCGACGTGGACGAGCTCTATCTGCTGCTCAAAACCAAGGGGGCCAAGGTTTCCAAGGCCTCCATCTATCGCGCCCTGCCCCTGTTCATCGACTGCGGTCTCATCCGGGAGGTGGATTTCCGCGACGGCCACTGGCACTATGAGCACATCTACGGCCACGACCAGCACCACCACCTCCGGTGCCTGGGATGCGGAGAGATCCGGGAGTTCCAAGGGCCGGCCCTGAAGCCCCTGGAAGAGCAACTGGCCAGGGACTACGGCTACCAAATCAAAGGGCACCAGTTGGAGGTGCACGGTTACTGCACCAACTGCCGGGAGGCGGATTAAGGATACCACTTGGTAAAAAAGGATGGTGAACTGATGGCGGGCGAAGTGGGTCTCGAGGAGCAGTCCCTGGCCACAGCTCCGGCTGGCAAACGGGTGAGAATCACCGGCTACCGGGGCGGCCGGATGCTGCGGGCCCGCCTGTTGGCCCTGGGCCTCAACCTGGGCCGGGAAGTGGACGTCTTGCAAAATAACCGCGGCCTCATCATTGTGGGCGTCAACGGCGGCCGGGTCGCCCTGGGCCGGGGGATCAGCCAAAAGATCCTCACCGAGCCGGCCGAAAAACCTGTCTGAGGCAGCGGCATGGCAAATAGCGCCACCTTGGCCCTCGGACTCCCCCCATTCCTTGGATATGGCCCATCCCAACCCTCCCATTCCGGCTGAGCTCACCTCCCAACCCCTGGAAACCCTGGAGGGATCGGTGGAGAGGGTCACCTTCGCCGACCCGGAGAGCCATTACGCGGTGGTGCGCCTGAAGGTGAAGGGCCGGCGCCAGCCCGTCACCGTGGTGGGTCCCCTGGCCAGCGTGCAGGAGGGCGAGCAGCTGCATCTCAAGGGCGCCTACGAGATGCACCCCAAGTGGGGGGAGCAGTTTAAGGTGGTCTGGTGGTACGCGGTGCTGCCCGCCACCGTGGCCGGCATCGAGAAATACCTGGCCTCCGGGCTCATCAAGGGCATCGGCTCGGAGCTGGCCCAGCGCCTGGTGGCCCATTTCGGCCCCGAGACCCTGAAGGTCATCGATGACCACCCGGAGCGGCTGGCGGAGGTGCCGGGGATCGGGCCCAAGCGGCTCAAGCAGATCCGCCAGGACTGGCAGGAGCGCGTCGAGATGCGGGAGGTCCTGGTGGCCCTCCAGGGCCTGGGCGTGGGTCTCGCCCACGCCACCAAAATTTACCAGAAGTACGGCGCCGCCGCGGCGGAAATCGTCACCACCAACCCCTATCAGTTGGCCCTGGACATCCAGGGCCTGGGTTTTCTAACCGCGGACCGCCTGGCGGGCCGCCTCAATCTGGACCCCCTGGCCCCGGCCCGGCTGGCCGCGGGGCTGCTTCACGTCCTGGACACCATGGGCGGGGAGGGCCACGTCTACGTCCCCGAAGACCTGTTGCTGGAGCCAGGCCCGGGAGCTGCTCCAGGTCAAGGCGGAGCCCCTGGCCCGGTCCCTGAACCAACTGGCCCGGGAGGCCCGGGTGGTGCTCTCGCAGATGCCCCAGGGGCGGGGGGTATACAAGAAGCAGGCCTGGGTGGCGGAAACCGGCGTGGCCCAGGCCCTGGGGCGTCTGGCCACCGCCCGGGGGGCCTCGCCCCCCCTGCACCTGGACGACCTGGTGTCCCAGGTGCAACGGGCGCGGCAGATCGAGCTCTCCGCCGAGCAGAACGCCGCGGTGGCCGCGGCCCTCCAGGAAAAGATCCTCATCATCACCGGCGGCCCGGGCACCGGCAAGACCACCATCGTCAGCTGCATCCTGGATATCTACCAGGGATTGGGGGCCCGGGTCCTTCTCATGGCCCCCACCGGCCGGGCCGCCAAGCGCCTGAGCGAAACCACCGGGGCCCCGGCCGCCACCATCCACCGGGCCCTGGAGTTTTCGCCGCAAATCGGGGGTTTCCGCCGCAATCCCGCCGAACCCCTGCGGGCGGAGGTGGTGGTGGTGGACGAAACCTCCATGGTGGACACCTACCTGATGTATCACCTGCTCCGGGCCATCCCGCCCCAAGCCCGCCTCATCCTGGTGGGGGATGCCAACCAGCTCCCCGCGGTGGGCCCGGGCAACATCCTCAAAGATTTGATGGACTCCGGGGTCATCAAGGTGGTGCGCCTCACCCAGATCTACCGGCAGGCCCGGGAGAGCCTCATCGTGGTCAACGCCCACCGCGTCAACCAGGGGGAATTTCCCGTTCTGTCCCAGAAGCTCGGCAAGGTGGACTTCGTTTTCCTGGAGATGGACGACCCCCAGGCCATCAAGGCCCGGTTGCTGGACCTGGTGGCCGGGGAAATTCCCCGGCTCTACGGGCTGGACCCGTTTAAGGACCTGCAGGTCATCACCCCCATGCACCGGGGCCCCGTGGGCATCCAGAACCTGAACCACGAGCTGCAAAGCCACCTCAACCCCCACAGCCCCCGCTGGTCCTGGGGCGGCCGGGTCTACCGCCGGCGGGACAAGGTCATGCAGCTCCGGAACAATTATTACAAGGAGGTGTTCAACGGCGATATCGGGGTAGTCTGCGGGTTTGTCCCCGCCACCGGCCAGCTGCAGGTGGATTTTGACGGGCGGGTGGTCACTTACGACCCCGGTGAGCGGGAGGAACTCACCCTGGCCTACGCGGTGACGGTGCACAAGGCCCAGGGCAGCGAATTTCCCGGGGTCCTCCTGGTGCTCACCACCCACCACTATATGATGCTGCAGCGCAACCTGCTTTACACCGCCATCACCCGGGGCCGCCGCCTGGTGGTGCTCCTGGGCAGCAAACGGGCCCTGGCCATGGCCATTAAGAACGACCGGCCCGTCCGGCGCTACACCTACCTGGCCCCCCGCCTCAAGGAGGCCCTAACCCCAACTAAGGCTGGAAAAATGCTTGACATTTGCTGACCGCAAAAGCACAATCATTTAAAGATTGAGGGGAGAGCGTTGGTTACCGATCTTTTCACCGTACTGGAACAGAAACTGGAAAAGGTCCTGGGCCAGATGGCCAGCCTGAAGGAGGCCAACCACGCCTTACAAAAAACCCTGACCGACAAGGAACAGGCTATCAAAGAAACCCAGGCCGCCCTGGCCGACAAGGAACAGGCTCTCAAAGAAGTCCAGGCCGCCTTGGAAAAAGTCTCCCGGGAACGGGAGATGGTCCGTCAGCGGATCGATAAGATCCTGAATCGGCTGGAAATCTTAGATACGGGAGAATCAGCATAAAACCGGACCAGGAGCAAAAGCCGGTGATCGTGGAAATTTTGGGGCGCACCTTTACCCTGAGGGGGAGTATCACACCGGAAAGCCTGCAGCACGTGGCGCGGCTGCTGGATGAACAACTGCGGGAACTGCAGCGAACCTTTCCTGCCAGCCCCCTGAGCGACTTGGCCATCCTGGCCGCACTTAACCTGGCATATGAATGCCTGGAGAGCAAGGAGGACTACCAGCAACTCCAAGCCGAAGTGGAGCAGCGATCCAGACAGCTCATCGAGATGCTGGAAACGCAAGAGGCGCACGCTCCCCCTGGACCCTGAGGTGAGCGCCGGAGCAGTTCTGACTGCCTGGCAGCACGCCGCTTTTCCAGGAAGTGATAAGGCATGGGGTGAGTGGCGAGGGGAACAACAAATTATTCCGGGCGGAATCAAATCAACGTACCGGTCAGAAATATTGACCCGTAGAATTTGCCTCTGACTTTTAACTCTCTGCAAGTTCTGAGAGAATGATGGCCCAAAGGAGGAAGGGACGAAAGATACCGAATAAGATTGTATCCATTCCTCCACCGAGAATTCTGTAAACTTTGTTCTTTCCCAGCTGAGCCAGTCTCAGCGTAGCCGTTCACCCCTTTCCGCCCGCACCTTTCCCCCGCGGCCCCCGGCCGCCGCCTCCCACTCGCCTGCATTTGCCTAAACGTTGTACTACCTGGCCCACTCCGGCCTTAGCGCCTGAGGCGTCGGAGCGCGGCCGTAAAGATATAAGCTCAAGGACAATCACATGGATATATTAAAGTACATCCTGATGGACTTCCTCACCATCATCGTCGGATTTGTGGCGGGCTTTTTCTACCACAAGTATGTGAAGGAGCGGAATCAGCAGTCCCTGGAGAGCCCTGGGGAAAAAGATCCTGGATGAAGCCCGCAAGGAAGCCGAAACCATCAAGAAAGAGACCAAGCTGCAGGCCAAGGACCAGCTCCTGCAGATGAAAATGGATTTTGAAAAGGAGACCCACGACCGGCGCCAGGAGCTCAACCAGCTGGAACGCCGCCTGCTCCAGCGAGAGGAGCATCTGGAGAAGAAAGGGACTCTCCTGGATGAGCGGGACACCGAACTCATCAAGAAGCACAAGCTGGTGGCCCAGCACGAGGAAGAATTAAAGGTCCAGACCGAGAGCTACCAGCACTTGCTGGCCGAGCAAAATACCCGCCTGGAGCAGCTGGCCGGGATGAGCGCCCAGGAGGCCAAGGACTTTCTCCTGCGGTCCATGGAGCAGGAAATCCGGGCCGATGCCGCCCGGTTGGCGAAGCGCATCGAAACCGAGGCCCGGGAGCACGCCGACCGCAAGGCCAAGGAGATCATCGCCCTGGCCATCAAGCGCTACGCCTCCGACTACGTGGCGGAGCAGACGGTGTCGGTGGTGGCGCTGCCCAATGAAGAGATGAAGGGCCGCATCATCGGCCGGGAGGGCCGCAACATCCGGGCCCTGGAGGCGGCCACCGGGGTGGACATCATCATCGACGACACCCCGGAGGCGGTGATCCTGAGCGCCTTCAACCCGGTGCGCCGGGAGGTGGCCCGCCGCAGCCTGGAGCGCCTCATCTCCGACGGCCGCATCCACCCGGGGCGCATCGAAGAGATCGTGGAAAAGGTCACCCAGGAACTGGAAGTCAACATCCGGGAGGCGGGCGAAGACGCGGCCTTCGACGCCGGGGTCCACGGGCTCCACCCGGAACTCGTCAAGCTCCTGGGGAAATTGAAGTTCCGCACCAGCTACGCCCAGAACGTCCTGCAGCATTCGGTGGAGGTCTGCTATCTCTGCGGCATTATGGCTGCGGAGCTGGGGTTGAACGTCAAGCACGCCAAGCGGGCCGGGCTGCTGCACGACATCGGTAAGGCGGTGGACCAGGAGGCCGAAGGGGTGCACGCCCTCATCGGCGCGGACCTGGCCAAGCGCTACGGCGAGTCCCCCAAGGTGGTGCACGCCATCGCGGCCCACCACGAAGACGTGCCTCCGGAGAACATCCTGGAAGTGCTGGTGCAGGCCGCCGACACTCTGAGCGGGGCCCGCCCCGGCGCCCGGCGGGAGATGCTGGAGACCTACGTTAAGCGGCTGGAGGACCTGGAGAAAGTGGCCCTGTCCTTCGGCGGCATCAGCAAATCCTACGCCATCCAGGCCGGCCGGGAAATCCGGCTCATTGTCGAGAGCGAGCGGGTGACCGACGAAGAGGCGGTGCTGCTCAGCCGGGAAGTGGCCAAAAAGATCGAGCAGGACCTCTCTTATCCGGGCCAGATCAAGGTCACCGTCATCCGGGAGACCCGGGCGGTGGAGTACGCCAAGTAAGGTCCTGCCTATATGAATATTTTATTTATCGGCGATATCGTGGGGGCGCCGGGCCGGCGCGCCGTGGAAGAGCTCCTGCCCCGGCTGGTGGATCGCGGTTTCATCGACCTGGTGGTGGCCAACGGCGAAAACGCCTCCGGCGGCATCGGCATCACCCCCCAGGTGGCGGACCAGCTCCTGAGCCAGGGCATCGATCTCCTCACCAGCGGCAACCACATCTGGAAACACAAAGAGATTCTCCCTTACCTGGATGAGACGGACCGCCTGCTCAGGCCGGCCAACTACCCGCCGGACACCCCCGGGCGGGGTGTCGCCATCGTGGAGACCGCCGCCGGTGAGCGGGCCGCGGTGATCAACCTGGAGGGCCGGGTCTTCATGAACCCCCTGGAGTGCCCTTTCCGCACCGTCGAGCAAATCCTGGCCGGCCTGCCCCGGGAAGTCAAGGTCATCCTGGTGGACATGCACGCCGAGGCTACCAGCGAGAAGCAGGCCATGGGCTGGTTCCTGGACGGCCGGGTGAGCGCGGTGGTGGGCACCCATACCCACGTGCAAACCGCGGACGAGCGGGTGTTGCCCGGCGGCACCGGCTACATCAGCGACGCCGGCATGACCGGCCCGGTGGACTCGGTCATCGGCATGAAAAAGGAGATCATCCTGGAGCGTTTTTGGAGCCAGCGACCCCAGCCCTTCAAGGTGGCGGCCCAGAACATCCAGCTCCAGGGGGTGCTGCTGAAAATCAACCCCCAGGGGCGCTGCCAGGAAGTTACCCGCATAATTCTGCCGGTGAAGTCCTAAGGTAAGGGTCCAAAATTAGATTAATAAGATCGCCCTTTCTTAATCTTAAATATATAAAAGCAGCCGCGTTTCCCCCTGGTCAAGAGGAGCGGGGAAGAAAGGCTTCTTCTCCCAGCCCGGGACTAGCAAAGATTCGGTTTGCCCCAAAGCCTTTGATCTTGCCCAACCAGGAGATGACTATGCATCGCCTTGCCGTTTCGGTTTTGATCCTGACCCTGGTTTTCCAGGGATGCGCCACCTATGAACCCAGGGTGACCCCCTACAAGCTGCCGGAAGCCTCCGCCAACGTGCAAAGGGTGGCCGGCGCCTACGTGGCGGCCCGGGCCTGGGACAAGGAAGAAGAGGCCCAACAGGCCTTTGGCTTCAATATCATCCGGGCCGGGCTCCTGCCGGTGCAGGTGAGTTTCGACAACCGGGGCGGCCAGACCCTGGTGATCGTGCCCTCTCAGACCTTTCTCGTCAATCAGAGACAGGAGATCTCCCCGGTGCTCTCCGACACCGAGGCCTATGAGCGGGTAAGACTGGGCACCGGCCTCCAGGAGACGGTGAAGGGCGCCACCCAGGGAGCCTTGCTGGGCACCGCCACCGGGGCCCTCCTCGGGGCCGCGGTGGGGGTGGTGGCGGGACATGGCGCCGGTGAGTTTGCCCTGCGGGGCCTCACCCTGGGGGCGGCCACCGGGGCCGTCATGGGCGGGGCCCAGGGCGCCACCGCGACCCAGGTGCCCCGCAGCATCACCGAGGACCTCTCCCGGCGCAACCTGAAAAATACTCCCATCAAGCCGGGGGAGCTGGCCTACGGGCTCATCCTCTTCCCCCGGGAGGCGGGCCGACCCCAAGCCCTGCGCCTGCAGCTCCAGGACCGGGATAGCGGCCAGGTTTATACCCTGACCTTGAACCTCTAAAGGATTCCCGCGCCACCGCCCCTGATTTCTACCAGGTTGCAGTGAGACCGGAATCTTTGTCGGGGCGGTGAGGTCCGCCCGCTTTTAAGGCGCACCCAAGGGGTATGCCCCTCCCCCCGCCGGGTGCAGCCGGGGCTCTGGCATTTTGCGGGGCTGAGCCGATTTTTATTTGAACCTGCCCGCCTCTTCTGTTTAAATTAATAAGTCTTTGACTTTTCAAATCGTACCTGCGCCAGGAAGGATTTCCCATGAAAATCCACGAGTATCAAGGCAAAGATTTGCTTAAAAAGTTCCACGTGCCGGTGCCCCAGGGCGACGTGGCGGAAACCTCCAAGGAAGCCCGCACCGTGGCGGAAGAACTGGCCGAAGGCCCCTTTGTGGTGAAGGCCCAGATCCATGCCGGCGGCCGGGGCAAAGGGGGCGGCATCAAAGTCGCCGCCACCCCGGAGGAAGTGGAGGACGCGGCGGGCCGCATCCTGGGCATGACCCTGGTCACCCCCCAGACCGGCCCCGAAGGAAGAGTGGTGAACAAGGTCCTGGTGGAGCAGGCCCAGGAGATCGACAAGGAGCTTTACCTGGGAATCGTGGTGGACCGCGCCTCGGGCCACCCGGTGCTCATGATGAGCTCTGCCGGCGGCATGGAGATCGAAGAGGTGGCGGCCCGCACCCCGGAGCTCATCATCAAGGAAACGGTGAACCCCACCACCGGCTGCATGGCCTACCAGGCCCGCAACCTGGCCTTCGGGGTGGGGCTGGGCGCCCAGCTCATCCGCCCGGCGGTGAGCTTCATCGAAAACCTGTACCGCATGTTCACGGCCCTGGACTGCTCCCTGGCGGAAATCAACCCCCTGGTGGTCACCAAACAGGGCGAGATGCTGGCCCTGGACGCCAAAATCAACCTGGACGACAACGCCCTGTACCGCCACCACGACCTGGCGGCCCTGGAGGACCCCGAGGAGATGGACCCCCTGGAGCACGAGGCCCGGAAGCACCATCTCAACTACATCCGCTTAAGCGGCAACATCGGCGCCATGGTGAACGGCGCCGGCCTGGCCATGGCCACCATGGACCTCATCAAGGCCGCGGGCGCGGAGCCCGCCAACTTCCTGGACGTGGGCGGCGGGGCCTCCGCCGAAATGGTGGCCAACGGCTTCCGCATCATCCTGGCCGACCCCAACGTCAAGGGGGTGCTCATCAATATCTTCGGCGGCATCCTGCGCTGCGACGTCCTGGCCAACGGCGTGGTGGAGGCGGTCAAGGAAGTGCAGGTCAAGGTGCCCATCATCGTGCGCCTGGAGGGCACCAACGTGGAGCTGGGCCGGCAGATCCTGCAAAACTCCGGCCTTAAGTTCACGGTGGCCGCCGACATGCGGGACGCGGCCCAAAAGGTGGCGGCCCTGGTGCAGTAAGTCAACGAGAACTGCGGGCGAGGGCCAGCCTACGGCTGAGGCGCCATGTCCCGCGGGGGGAATCGAGCAATGAAAAAGCTTAGCGTCCTGAAAATGGCATCGGCAATTTTGATCCTGGCGTTGCTGGCGGGCGCCTCCCTGGCTCAGCCCGGCGTGTCGCCATCGTCCGGGGAGGGCGCGGCCGGCCCCGGCGCCGCCATGTATGATCCCAAGACCGTGGAGACCGTAAGCGGGCTGGTGGTCTTCATCACCCCGTTGCCCCCGAAGGGAGGGCCGCCCCAGCGGGTGCAGTTGGGCCTGAAGACCGACCGGGAAACAATCACCGTCATCCTCGGACCCAGTTCCTACGTCGAGAGCCAGGGGGTCGAAATTAAGGACCTGGACCGGGTTGAGGTGAGGGGCTCTAGGATCATGGCCCGGGGCAAGCCCTTGATCATTGCCGCGTCGGTGAAAAAAGGGGACCGGGTCCTGAAGCTGCGGGATGAAAGCGGCCTCCCCCTCTGGCGCACCGGGGCAAGACCGGCCGTACCGCCCGGCCGGGAGGTCTATCCCCATGGCCAGGGACTCTATTGGCCGGGACGCCCCGGGGGCAAATGATTCCTCCCCTCTGAGCTTGGTTATAGAGGTGTGCAATGGATAGGCCCAAAATCAATTTCGTCATCGACGCCCTGATGTTTGTCTGCCTCATGGCCATCGCCGGCCTGGGGTTTCTCATGAAATACACTCTGCCGCCGGGCCGGGAAGTCTGGGTGAAATACGGCCGCAACGTGGATCTGACCTGGCTGGGCTGGGACCGGCACGACTGGGGGACGGTACACCTGTACCTGGCTTTCACCCTTCTGGCGGTGCTGGTCATTCACCTGATCCTCCACTGGAGCATGATCGTGGGCCTCTTTAAACGGCTCATCCCCGATCCCAGGACGCGCACCCGGGTGGGCCTGGCCTTCCTCATCCTCAGCCTGCTCCTCATCTACTTTCCCTTCCTCATCACCCCGGAGGTGGGCGAGCGGGGCCGGGGGCTGGGAGGAGGCCGCCAACGTTCCGATGCCGGCGTCTATGAGCAAAAGATTACCGGGGTCGCAGCCGCGCCTGAACCGGGCTGCGCCGCCTGCCCCGAGCTGAGCTGCCGGGAAGCCGCGGCCCCCGGAACGGCCGCCGCCCTTTAGGGGTCTCGGCCCGAAGGCAGGTAACCGGTGCCCTTCAGGTCTAATGCTTGAACCTCGTGCGGGGTGCCGGCCCGCAGAGCCCGGCCCCAAAATGGGGCATCCGGGTACGGCGCCATGAAAATCTATCAGCTGGTCAAACCCGTCAAGTTTCTCCTGTGGGCCATTTTGATCTTTCTGGCCGTCATTGGGGTTGGCGTGGTGGTGCGGATATTTGCGACCGCCGCCTCGCCCCCGGAGCTGAAATGGCTTTCTCTTCCCTGGCTCGCCATTTTGCTCTGGATTTGGTACGTTTATTTGAAAATCCCGTTTGAAATTACCTTGAGGGATGATAACTTACTGGAGTTTCGGAGCGTCATCAAAACCACCGTGGTGGCCCCCTGGGACCTCGTTTCCATCAAAGGCGCGCCCCTGAGCCTGGGGTTCATCAACGTGAAACACCGGGGCGGGACCATCCGGCTGATTTGCCAGATGACGGGGTTATACGAACTCATCTCCACGGTGAAATCCCTCAACCCGGAAGTGGAGATCAAGGGGTGTTAGAGAGAGACCTCTGTAAAATGTGAGAAATCCTAATAAGGAACTTCTTTTTATGCCCTCCCCCTTGATGGGGGAGGGTCAGGGTGGGGGTGATTATTCTTGCAATGTCAGTGGGTTATCCCCCTCCCCCTAACCCCCTCCCACCAGGGGAGGGGGAAGAAATAAAGACCCTTTTCTGTCAGAAGGTTATTTTGCAGAGATTTCAGAGGCTCAACAACAACGGGGATCTTATAAATGCATCATGTAATTTACGATAAACTTAAATCAATAGCTAAGGAGCAAAAATGTATTTATTATAGTGAAATTGCTCCCTTGGCTAATTTAGATATGGATAGTCCTGCTGATAGGAACAAGATCTCTGAGATTCTTGGTGAGATTTCATCATATGAGCATGAACATGGTCGTCCAATGCTTTCTGCAGTAGTCATTCACAAAGAGAACAACATTCCAGGGAAAGGTTTCTTTACATTAGCCCGAGAACTAGATTTATATTCGGGAAATGACGATTGGAATTTTTTCATAAGCGAATTAAGAAAAGTTCATGAATATTGGGGTAAGAAATAAAAGAATAAACCGAAGTTAAAGGGTGAGCAATGAGCGTTCTGGTGAATAACGACACGCGGGTAGTGGTACAGGGAATTACCGGCAAGGAAGGGTCGTTTCACGCCCGGGCCTGCGCCGAGTACGGCACCAAGGTGGTGGCCGGCGTGACCCCCGGCAAGGGCGGCCAAAAGATGGACGCCGTCCCGGTCTTCAACACCGTGGCCCAGGCCGTTAAAGAGACGGGAGCCAACACTGCGCTGATCTTTGTGCCCCCGGCCTTTGCGGCGGACGCCATCCTGGAGGCCGCGGCCGCCGGCGTCAAGCTGGCGGTATGCATCACCGAAGGCATCCCCACCCTGGATATGGTCAAGGTGCTGGCGGTGCTTAAGGACTCGGACTGCCGCCTCATCGGCCCCAACTGCCCGGGCATCATCTCCCCGGACCAGGCCAAGGTGGGCATCATGCCGGGCCACATTCATCGGCCCGGCCCCATGGGGCTGGTCTCCCGCAGCGGTACCCTGACCTACGAGGCGGTGTACCAGCTCACCCTCTTGGGCCTCGGCCAGAGCACCTGCGTGGGCATCGGCGGCGACCCCATCATCGGCACCAACTTCATCGATATGTTAAAATTATTTGAGGCCGACCCCCAGACGGAAGGTATCGTGCTCATCGGCGAAATCGGCGGCACCGCGGAAGAAGAGGCCGCGGCCTATATCTCCCGCCACGTCAGCAAACCGGTCATCGGCTTCATCGCCGGACAGACCGCGCCGCCGGGCAAGCGCATGGGCCACGCCGGGGCCATCATCTCCGGGGGCAGCGGCAAGGCCTCGGACAAGATCGCCGCCCTCACCGCAGCCGGGGTGACCATGGTGGCCAACATCGGCGAGCTGGGGCAAGTTGCCAAGCGGGTAATGGGGCACCGCACCTGAGTAATGAAGATCCTGCTGCACATCTGCTGCGCTCCCTGCGCCATCTACCCTTTGGAGGCCTTGCGGGCTTCGGGGCACCAGGTGCGCGGCTTTTTCTACAACCCCAACATCCAGCCTTACCAGGAGTTCGCCCGCCGGGCCGCCACCCTGGAGGAGTACGCCGCCAATGCCGGGCTCCCGGTGATCTGGGACCGTAGCTATAATCTGGAAGAGTTTTTAAGAAGCGTGGTCTTCCGGGAAACGGAGCGCTGCCGCTTCTGCTATTACCTGAGGCTGGCGGTCGCCGCCCGGGTGGCCCGGGGGGGCAAATTCGACGCCTTCACTTCCACCCTGCTGTACAGCAAGTTCCAGAACCATGAACTGATCCGGGACCTGGCCCAACTGGTGGTCCAGGAAGTGGGGGTGCCGTTCTATTACGAGGATTTCCGCCAGGGGTGGGCCGAAGGCGCGGTCAAAACCAAAGAGCTGGGCCTCTACAAGCAGCAGTATTGCGGCTGCATCTTCAGCGAGCGGGACCGTTTCCTGCCCGCCCCCAAGAAGAGCGGCCGGTTAAAATAGTTCGGCCTTTTGCAGCCAGGCTCCACCGTCCTCCCCGACGTGGCGGGGGGGCTGCTTTTACCGGGCCCCTCAAGTAATCGGTTCGCCTGCCGAATCATATGGCAAATGGTTCCAGTCCGCCGAACAGGCGCTACCCTAATCCCGTGGGTTTAGTATAATTATCATGATGCCTTCCCGTCTGACCCTGAGCAACCGTCAGGAGAACCTGAAGCTTCTGATGGATTTTATCCGCCAGTGGGCCAGGGACCACAGGGTAGCCTCTTCCCGACGCAGCAACCTGGAACTGGCGGCGGAGGAAATCTTCCTGCACCTGGTCACCCGTATCTACCGTCCGGGCCAGCCCGGCTCCATTGCCGTCACCCTGGAAGAAAAGGGTCCCCGGCTGCGCCTGATCTTTGAAGACGACGCGGCCGGCCTCACTCCCGGCGGCCTGAATCTGCCGCAACCTCAAGGGCCCTCAAGCCCCGTCGTGCAACTCCCCTTATCTGAACGGGGTGCTCAAGGTGGCGGAGAGCATTGTGTACTACCGCACCGCGGACCGCAAGAACCGGCTGGTGGTCTTTATCTCTTAACAGGCTGGCCGGATAAGAGGGAGGAAAGCTCTCGGAAGGGATTGCGGTTGTCCTGCGGTTCTCTTCTGGAGCCAGGTCTTCCCAGGCGGTCCAGACAGCCTGAGCCCCATCAACCTGCCCTTTCTTCAAGCGCCCTGATGCCATTTCTGCCCGGGAGCATGCCCGGGTGGCGCCCTGCGATTGGGGCGGACACGCCGGCCATCTATCTTCAACAGCCTAATAGGGCGGCGTTCCTGGAATAAGAACCCCGGGGGCTTACTTTACGAGGGGCCCCTGGGCAGACTGCGGCGTGGCAGGGGTAACCGGGGCAGGCGGCGGAGGGTTCTTGCTTAAAAACCGCGGCTGCTTACCATCAGCATGTAGCCCGCCAACGAGGCGGCCACGGAATGGAGGATGAACCGGGACTGGAAGGGGAAACTTTGGAGCCAGTCCAGAAGGTCCGTCAGCTTCTCCCGCTTCCACTTGGCCTCCTGGTTCCGGTCGATAATATTGGCGGTGATGGGGTTCGGGGTCGGCACCGGCTGGCGGGCCAGCCCCGGAACCGTCCGCTCCTCGGGCGCCAGGGCCTCATCAAAGAGCTTCAGGCAGACCCCCACCACTTCCGGGTCATAGATTTTTCCGCGGTTCCGGCGGAGTTCCGCCTGGGCCTGGTCCAGGCCCAGGGCCGGCCGATAGGGACGGTGGGAACACATGGCCTCCACCACGTCGGCCACTCCCAGGATGCGGGCCTCCAGGAGGATGTCTTTGTCCTTTAGGCCCATGGGGTAGCCGGAGCCGTCCAGCCTTTCATGGTGCTGCAGGATGATCTGGTTGATTAGGGTAGGGAATTTTAAGGGTTTTAAAATATCGTAGCCCACCTGGGGATGGGTCTTGATTATGGCAAATTCGAGGTCAGTGAGCTTGCCGGGTTTAGAGAGAATATCCAGGGGTACGGCCACCTTGCCGAGATCATGGAGGCTGCCGGCCACCCGCATTTCCCGAAGCTGTTCAGTCGAGAGGCCCATCTCCTTGCCGATGGCGCAGGCGATCTGGGTTACCCGCTGCTGGTGCCCCACGGTGTATGGGTCCCGGGCACCGATGGTCGACTCCATGACCTGAACGATGGCTTCCATGTCCCGCCCTTTCTGATTTTCTTTGAATGATGGTAGAAAATTAAATGGAAAATGAACATAAGAAAATTAGGGAAAACCCGAAAATTGCCTTCGAAAATCCTTAATTTGTCCTGAAGCAGGAAAGGGGATTCATGATAGAATCAAAGAGCAGTAGACCAGAGGAATGGGAAGGGAGCATCTTTCATTGAAGCGCCAGGGGGCGGCGGGACCTCAGGGACGAGAGCGGGAACTCCGGAATCTGGCCCGGAGATTGGGGCACCGGTTCAAGGACCTCGGCCTGCTGGACCGGGCCCTGCGCCACAGCTCTTATGCCTACGAGAATCCGGAGGACGGCCCCAGCAACGAACAGCTGGAGTTTCTGGGGGATGCGGTGCTCTCCCTCACCGTCAGCAACCTACTGCTGGCCTCCTTTCCCCAAAGTTCGGAAGGAGAACTTTCCCGAGGGCGGGCCGCCCTGGTGAACGCCCGGCAGCTGGCCGCCCTGGCCCGGCAACTGGACCTGGGGATTCATCTCTTACTGGGCCGGGGTGAAGAGCAGCAAGCCGGCCGGGACAAACCATCGCTCCTGGCCGACGCCCTGGAAGCCGTCCTGGCCGCCGTCTTTTTGGACGGGGGCCTGAAGGCTGCGGCCGGCTTCACCCACCGGCTGTTCGCCCCGCACCTGGAATCCCTGGCCGCCCCCTCCTGGCAGGACTTCAAGACCGCGCTGCAGGAATTCACCCAGGCCCGGTATAAGACCTCGCCCACCTACCAGCTCCTGTCGGAAAGCGGTCCCGGCCACGCCAGGCATTTTCTGGTGGAGGTTACCCTGCTGGGCCGGCCCCTGGCCCGGAGCGAGGGCCGCACCAAGAAGCAGGCGGAACAAGGGGCGGCCCGCCAGGCCTTGGAACTGCTGCAGGGCGGCGGGGAATAAGGTTTGGAAGATAGTTCAGGGAGGGGGCTAGGGGGTCCACGGCCCGCTTACAATCCACCCTGAAGCTCTCCCCCAACCCCTTATGGGATATTTATAGACCGGGGAAGTCGGGGTAGCAGGCCCCGCCTTCCCCGGCCCTTATGCGGGTTGGGTGGGGGGCTTGGGGGGAGGGCAGGGAGCCTCGCTCCCTGGCCCTCCCCCCAAAATTAGCCTTTCTCATTTACTTCCGCGTTTCCGACAGGGCGATGTGGTAGGTTTCCACCTCCGTCAGGGCCGTGAAGACTTCTTTGACCCGGTCCTCCCCGGCTTCGGCTGCGGACTGGCCGTAAAAGGCCACCGCCCTTTGCTCCTTGCCATGGGCCGCCCCGAAGTTGGCCTTGGGGTCCTTCAGGCAGGCCTTCTCGTCCGGCTTGATCTCCGGTTTGGGGACCTTTAGGATCTTGCAGATGAGGGAGGCGTGCTCCGATTCGGTGCGGGCCAGGGCCTTGAACATGGCCTGGGAGAGCGGGTCCGGGGCGCAGTTGGAGGCGCAGAAATAAAAGGCGGCATTTCTTACTTCCAGGTCCAGGGCCTTTTCCAGGTTTTCCCGGGACCGGGGGCTGAGATTGGGGACGTCGTTCAAGTCCACGTATTCCTCCGCGGGCACCATATATCTCTCGGGCGCGCCGCAGAACGGGCAAAAGCTGGGCGGGGCGCTCCCCAGGTAGGGATCGCCGCAAATCCGGCAACGGAACAGCTTCATCGCGGGCTCCTCCAGGATCTTGAGTTTCGAGTCCGCAAGGGCAATCTCATGGACCCGAAACCCAAGACCCGCCGGTTAGAGAAATTTTTAAGCAGATTTAATCAATGCGCTTGAATAACTTCTTCACCGCGTTGCAGACCGGGCACTTGTCCGGCGGCTCCCCTTCCACGGTGTAGCCGCAGACGGAGCAGATGAAGATCTCCACCAGCTCCTTTTTATCCATGGTCTTCAGGGCCTTTTGAAAGAGCTGGGCGTGGACCTTCTCCACTTCGTTGGCGAAATTGAAGGTGCGCTCGGCCTCTTTGTGGCCTTCGGCCTGGGCCGCGGCGATCATGGCCGGGTACATCTTCTGGAACTCCGCCACTTCGCCGGCGATGGCTTCTTTCAGGTTTTCCGCAGTGGACCAAATGGCTTTCAAGGCCCTGAGGTGGTTCAGGGCATGGACGGTTTCAGCTTCGGCCGCGGCCCGGAAGAGCCGGGCCACCTGAGGGTAACCCTCACGGTCGGCCTTTTCCGCGAAGGCCAGGTACTTGCGGTTAGCTTGAGATTCTCCGGCAAAGGCCTCTTTCAGATTCTGCACGCTCTTTTCCATGTAGTCTTACCTCCGCTTATTTGTCGCCTGATTCCAGTTTCATGGGCACGCCGCAACAGACCAGGGCGCCGCCCCCGGCTTCCAACACCTTGACTTGGTTGCCGCAAATCTTGCAGCGGTACACCTGTCCAACTTCCGTCGCCATCTTATTGCTCCTTCTTTTCTTGGCTGTGACACTGGGGACAAAGGCCCCAGAGGGTCAGGGATTGCTGTTCCACCCGGAAACCCTGCAAATCCGCGGCAGGCAAGGGAATGGCCTCGGCAGGCTCCCAGGGCAGGTCGATAATATGGTGGCACCAGCGGCAGACGAGATGGGCATGACGGGAGGTCTCCCCATCGTAGCGGGCCACCTCGTGGAGCGGGTTCACCTTGAGGGCCAGGCCCTTCTCACAAAAGACCTCCAGGGTCTTATACACGGTGTTGAAGGAAATGGCCGGGAGTTGGCGCCGCACCTCCCGGTAAATCTTTTCCGCACTGGGGTGGTCCCGGCGATCCTCCAGGATGGTCAGCACCGCCAGCCGCTGGGGGGTAACGGCAATCCGATGGTGCCGCAATCTTTGGATTAAGTTTTCCATATTGTGATTATTAGTTAATAATTATTACTGATATGTCAAGGCCCGAAACCAAAGAATGTGATTTTTTCAAAGTCTTGCGAAGATGTGAGTTTAACGAGGCCTGGCGGTAGGGTCACAGATGCAAGGATGCAGGAGGTTTGACTGGCCGGAAACGCCTCGCCAGCCCATGGTCATCCGTTAGCCCACCCCAACGGGAGGCGGCCTGAGGCTTCGTGCCGGAATTTCCCAGGTCTTTACGGCATCATTCGCCCAGATGTCCTACCCGGTCTCGATCTTGACCGGGGCTTATTTGGCAGAAAATGAGGCCTTCCGCCAACTGGGCCTGCTGGTTCCTTTCGGTGGCCATGGTGAGCAGCACCATGGCCACCCACCCCATGAGAAAGCCCATGACCAATCCTCCGAAGAAAATCACCATCGACATTTGATAGCTCCTTTCCCAGGTTTCCCCGTTTTCCACAATAACCCAATCAGAATCCATCAAATACAATATGGTTATCAAATAAATACCATAGCGATCAGAAAGCAATTGGCATAATTACCTATTTTACCCTAGGTAAAAGTACCTAACGTTATTTCTGTTTAAATGTGAGCGCAGTAATAGGAGGAACTTTGCAGGGAAAAATTTCTCTACAAGCTATTTCAAAACCTCCGGCCGCAGAGAAGGTCATTCTTAGCCGAAGCATCCGGACCCTTCGCTGCCCGCAGGGTGACAGGATGAACCGGTTTTGAAACATCTTGCGATTATTGGGTTGGTTAGTGGTGCAGGTAAACCGGGGCTAAAGGGAAAGGCTCCCGGCATGGTGGCGCGGCCGGCAGTTATAAGGACCCCCGGCTGGCGGCCGGGGATCCTTGCGGGCGGTAAATCGGCTGACCAGCATCAATAGTAATAAGCCAGGCCGCCTTGGAAAAAATTGACGTTAAAGGCCGGGTTTTCCTTATAGATCCCGGCGTTGGATGAGTGGCGGAACCGGTAGGCCACAGAGAAGGCCAGTTGCTGGGTCAGGGCGATGTCGAAGCCGCCCCCCGCCTGGGGCGTAAAGTTGAAGGCATGGGCCAGGGCGGGACTGTCGATGCTTTCGGTGATCATCCCCGCGCCCCCTTCCACATAGGCCAGGACCCCGGGAAACAGGAGGCAGCTGAGCTTTAACATGGGGGTGAAGCCCAGTTCAAAGCCGGTCTGTTCGGCGCCGGCCACGCTGACGATGCCCTCCAGCACAAAGGAAGCCCCAAAGGGCCCCAACTGCTTGCCGGGCTTCAAGAAAAAAATGCCCCAGCGGGGCAGCAAACTGTAAAGATGAACGGTGGCGCCGTGCGTATTCTTGCCGTACGCGAAGCGCAGCCCCAATTCCTGGTTGAAGTGGCTCAGGTCAAATTCCGCCGCCCCGGCCATGACCGGCAGCCCCCAGACCAGCGCCGCCAGCAGCACTGCCGCCAAGCCCCTGCCGCAAACTCGCCGCACCATAATCTCCCCCTTTGATGCCGGCTTAACCGCTTCAATTTAGTCGGCAGAATAACATCAACGATAAAATATGTCAAAAATAAAAAACTGTAACATTAGTCGGCGTAAGTAAAAGAAGTTATATCTTTGTTAAATATAGTTTGAACAATGGGCTCGGATATTACAGGTTGTTTAAAAACCCGGCTTTGCCGCGCAATGTCATTCTGAGCGAAGCGAAGGCTCTCGTTTTTCTATCCGGTGGAGACCCTGCAGTTCGCTCAGGATGACAAAAAACCAGGGTGGAGCCAGCTTGTGGTGGTCCCCCCAAAATCATTTCGCCGCCCAGAAGGGATCATCCCGGAAGCGGGCCGTGGCCCCCAGTTCGGCTTCGATGAGGAGCAGCCGGTTGTACTTGGCGATGCGCTCGGAGCGGGACACCGACCCCGTCTTGATCTGTCCCACGCCCGTGGCCACCGCCAGGTCGGCGATGAAGGTGTCCTCCGTCTCCCCGGAGCGGTGGGAGATGACGGCCCGGTAAGCGTGGCGGCGGGCTAACTCGATAGCGTCCAGGGTCTCGCTGACGGTGCCGATCTGGTTCAGCTTGATGAGGATGGCATTGGCCGCGCCCAGCTGGATACCTTTGCGCAAGTATTGTAGATTGGTGACGAAGATATCGTCTCCCACCAGCTGCAGCTTGCCCCCCAGTTCCCGGGTGAGATGGACCCAGCCGTCCCAGTCGTTTTCGTCCAGGCCATCTTCGATGGAGACGATGGGGTAGCGGGCGGCCAGGCCCCGGTAATAGTCCGTCAAGGCCGCGGCGGACCTATGGGAGCCGTCCCCCTTTTTGAAGACGTAATCTCCCTTGGCCTTGTCAAAGAACTCCGAGGCCGCCGGGTCCAGGGCCAGCACCACGTCCTGGCCCGGCCGGTACCCGGCCTGGTCGATGGCTTCCACGATGAGGTCCAAGGCCGCCTCGTGGGAAGGCAGGTCCGGGGCGAAGCCCCCTTCATCCCCCACGCCGGTGGCCAGCTTTTTGGAGCTCAGCACCTTCTTCAGAGTCTGGAAGACCTCCGCGGCCAGGCGCAGGGCTTCGGCGAAGGTGGGCCCGCCCACGGGCATAATCATAAATTCCTGGATATCCAGGTTGTTGCCGGCGTGGGCCCCGCCGTTGATGATGTTCAGCATGGGCATGGGGAGAACCGTGGCCGCGGTGCCTCCCAGGTAACGGTAAAGCGGCAGGCCGCTCACCGCGGCTCCGGCCCGGGCCACCGCCATGGAGACGCCCAGGATGGCGTTGGCCCCCAGGCGGCTCTTGTTGGGAGTGCCGTCCAGACCGCACATCAACCGGTCGATGCCGGCCTGGTCCACCGGGCTGAGCCCCTGGAGTTCCGGGGCGATGATCTCCTGAATATTTTTAACCGCCTGGAGCACCCCTTTACCCAGATACCGGGGACCCCCGTCGCGCAGTTCCAGGGCCTCGTTCTCCCCGGTGGAGGCCCCGGAGGGCACCATGGCCTGGGTGCGAATGCCGTTGTCCAAAAGCAGGTCGGCCAGCACGGTGGGTTGGCCGCGGGAGTCGAGGATTTCAAAGGCCTGGATTTTCCGGATGGAAGGCATGCTCACCTCGCTTTGTTAAGATGACTGCGGCTCTTCAAGTAAAACCCATTATACCACGTCGGGTTCCGGTCCTCAACCCGGACAAAGGAAACCCCGGGCCTCCGCCGGAGGGCGGAAGCCCGGGGGGGTGAGGAGACTCAGACTTAGAAAAGGCCCTAATGCTGTTCCGGTGGCTTTTTCTTTTCCGGCTGCTTTTTCGACTGCGGCTGGGGAGCCGACGTCTGGCCCCGCTTAGGCGCTGGCGCCACCGGGCTTACGGCCTTGCCGGTGGCGGCAGGTGCTCTGGTCCTGCCAGTGACCCCGGGTTGCACGGTTCTGCCGGTGCCGCCGGGCTGTACGGTCCTGCCGGTGACCCCAGGCTGCACAGTCCTGCCGGTGCCGCCGGGCTGCACGGTCCTGCCGGTGCCGCCGGGCTGTACGGTCCTGCCGGTGGCCCCGTACGGTACGGTCCTGCCCGTAACTCCAGGCTGCACCTGCCCTGTCCTGCCGGTGACCCCGGGCTGCACAGTCCTGCCGGTACCGCCGGGCTGCACGGTCCTGCCAGTGGCCCCGTACGGTACGGTCCTGCCCGTAACTCCAGGCTGCACCTGTCCTGTCCTGCCGGTGACCCCGGGCTGCACGGTCCTGCCGGTAACCCCGGGCTGGAACTGTCCGGGTCTGCCCGTGACCCCAGGTTGCACCTGCCCTGTCCTACCGGTGACGCCGGGCTGCACAGTCCTGCCGGTAACCCCGGGCTGGAACTGTCCGGGTCTGCCCGTGACCCCAGGTTGCACCTGCCCAGTTCTGCCGGTAACTCCGGGTTGGGCCCCTCCCGTGGTCAGGGTCGGCTTGATGGCCTTGGTCGGCGTAATCTGCCGGTTGGGGGGCACTTGCTTGATCTTACTCTCCATCTGCGGCGTCAGCTTCTGGGTGGCACCCTGTGGCAACCCCGCCCCTGGAATGCCCTTGCCTGGTGTATGCGACACGGGCTGGACTTTGGGGATATTGGCATTGACCGGCCCCACACCCTTGGGCGTCCGCACGACGTTGGGCTTGCCCAGGTTGGCCTGGGCTGTCCTGATGTCGCTGACGGGGTGGGGCGGCGGCAAGCGAGTTCCCCTGACCAGGTCCGGCGGCATGATATCCCTGAGGTGACGGTTCCGGTCATAAATATGTTGGGGCGGCCGGACGTTGTGAATATTGGTGATGTGGGCGGAGTTGTTGATGATGGTATTGTTGATCACTGTCTGGTTGATGTTGGTGACCCGGGAGATGTATCCGGTCGGAGGCCCCCAGGCATAAGCCCCGATGACGCCGCCGCCGAGAAAGCCCGCCGGGTAATAGGTGGGGGTCATATAAATGGGCACGATGACTGTCTGGGGGAAAAACGTCGGCACATAGGTCGGCGGGGCCAGACAACCGCAGCCTCCATAAGAATATTGAGGAGTATAGGGCTGCCCCAGGCCCAACAAGAAGCTGGCGGCCTGGGCAAAGATCCAGAACGGCTCGGTGATGAGGTTCGCCCCCGGTGCCCCCGGGCCGTACCCCATCGGTGCCCCCGGGGCGTACCCCACCGGTGCATACGACGGCGGCGGCGCGTAGTTGGGCGGCGGAATGGGAGCCCAACCGACGTAAGAAGTATCCACCGGGGCTTCTTCAGGACTGGTCCGCCACTCCACCGTGGAGGGATACCAGGTGGCCCCTGGCACCCAGACCCAGCCGTACCCCTCGGTGGGCATCCAGTTGCCGTAGTGGTAGGTGGCCCACCCCCAGGGTTCCTCGGACTCAAAAACATAACCGTCGTTGGTAGGTACCCAGCGCCCGTTGGTGTAGGGTCGCCAATTTTCGTCCACGTTGCTGGGGTGCCACACCGGGCCGTAGTTCTCATATTCGAACCATTGGCCTAACTGGCCCAGGTCGTCATAGAACATGGCCACATCTTCCGAGGCGGCCTGGGCCTGCCGGGTAAACCCGGGAACCAGCACCAGAGCAGCCGCTAGGCATAAGACGGCTATGAACCCAAGATGTCGCTTTTTTGATTTCATCTAGTCGCTCCTCCAAATAGTTGGGGTCCTACTGCAGGAGGCCGTCAATAGCCTCCTGATAATTTACTTCATTAACGTCCTTTGCTGCATTCCTTAATCTCTTTTCGCCTCCTTGGTGCCCGAGGGGATTGGCGCATCTGCCCTGGGGGCCGGGGTTTTTACCTCCTCATAGCTTTAAGGTCTTCAGTTTAAACCATCGGTTGGGCACCTACATTACATTAGATACTCTCTTGATTCAATCTATTAAGGAAGAATCCATCCAGGGACATGCAACTTTTTGGGGCACGGATAACCAGGGCCTAGAAACAGGGGAGGGGATAGAGCGGAGCGGGGAGCTGATTTAAACCCCGCTGGGTCAAGGCTCCAGGTCTTCTGTTAAGATCAGGTCCCCTCCGGCGAGGAGGAGGATCTTACCGCCGCGGCTGGCGGATATTTTTTGCCAGTTTTCCGGGCTCAGGCCTTCCTCAATGGGGTGAGCAGCTGCGCCTCTTCCAACCTCCGGCTGATGGGCCAGGATGATGGGGCCGGCCACCACCCGGGCCGGGGGCTTGCAGCCCCACTTTCCAGGCCAAAATAAAACCTCGGGGGTTGGGGGTGCGGGATTGGGAGAGTTTTTGTAGGTGTAAGGGCCTTTTGCCCTTAGCCCCCTCCCCCACAATCACTCATCCGCCCACCACCATCACCTTGGTGCCCACGCAACTCACCATGAAGTTATCGGGGAAGGCGACGGCCAGTTTGGTCAGGGCCCGGAAACCGGTGCAGTGGCCGGCCATGATGAGCTCGGGGTTGAGTTCTTTTAGCCCTTCGATGGTGTTATGGATGAGCTCGTCGCCCCCGGCGGTGAGGTGGAAGCCGCCGATAATCAGGGCCACCTTATTCACCCCGGTGAGTTTCTGGGCGTATTTCACCATGTTGACGATGCCGGGATGGCTGCAGCCCCCCACCACCACCAGGCCCCGGCCCTCCACATAGGCCACCAGGGCCTGCTCGTCGCTGAAGGGGTCCGGTTCTTCCTGGTCTTTAATCTTGCGCTTGAAGTTGGGCAGCGGCTTTTCGTAAGCGGTGGTGGCCTCCACCGTGCCGGTGAGGAGGGCCTGGTCCAGGACCAACTGGGGACCCCGGTTCTCGTGGAGTTTCACGCCCGCGGCCACCAGTTGGTCCAGCTCCAGCTTCCAGCCGATGCGGCCCCGGGGGGTGATGAGCACCTTGGGGAGGAAGATGTCCTGGTGCAGGTAAATGGGCAACGGGGCGCCGGAGCGCTTGCGCAAAAATTCGAAGAGGCCGCCGTAGTGGTCCGGGTGGCCGTGGCTCAGGACCACCGCGTCGATCTCCTCCAGTTCGTGCTCCAGGGCCTCCAGGTTGTTGAACAGGGGGAGCGGCGAGTTGGCCGCGTCCATGAGGATGCGGGTCTGCTGGCCGTTCCGGGTCAGGGTGATGAAGTAAGCCAGCCCGTGGGCCGCCAGCAGGGGCTTCTTCAGGCGGCCGGGTACCACCCGCTCCACGATGCCGGGCCGGGAGGGTTCGAAGACATCAAAGAAGTTATCCACCAGGACTTCTATGGTGACGGTTTGCAGGGCAGGTATCTGCATGGGGCCTCCTCTTTGGCCGGTCAGGGTTGTAGGGGGGGTTAAACCCGCCCCTACGGCGCCTCCGGTATTGGCCTTACAGGAAAGATCTGTTAGAAACGAGGCTTTTGCTAAAATTAACGCCCCGGCGGGTGGCTGTCAAGAAATTTGGGGACGGGCAAAGGACTTCCGCTCCGACCCGCCCAAGTGGGAATCGGTCTGTGAGTCGGCCTTCGGGGCCACCAAGCAGGACAAGGAAGAAATTCGGAAAAACTGGAACAAAAAGGATAATACCTGGGTTTGAACCGGCAGGCCCCCGGCCTTAGCGGTTCATGGCCCCCAGGAAGTCCTGGTTGTTGCGGGTCCCCCTGAGCTTCTCCAACAGAAATTCCATGCTGTCCACCGAACTGAGCGGCGATAGCAGCTTGCGCAGGATCCAGATGCGGTTCAGGTCCTCCGGCGGCAGCAGCAGTTCTTCCTTCCGGGTGCCGGACCGGTTGATGTCGATGGACGGGAAGATGCGCTTCTCGGTGAGCTTCCGGTCCAGGTGAATTTCCATATTGCCGGTGCCCTTGAATTCCTCGAAGATCACCTCATCCATGCGGCTGCCGGTGTCGATGAGGGCGGTGGCGATGATGGTGAGGCTCCCCCCCTCCTCGATGTTGCGGGCCGCCCCGAAGAAGCGCTTGGGCCTTTGCAGGGCGTTGGCGTCCAGCCCGCCGGAGAGGATCTTGCCGCTGGCCGGGATCACCGTGTTGTAGGCCCGGGCCAGCCGGGTGATGGAATCCAGCAGGATCACCACCTCCCGCTTGTGCTCCACCAACCTCTTGGCCTTCTCCAGGACCATTTCCGCCACCTGGATGTGGCGCTGGGCCGGCTCATCGAAGGTGGAGCTCACCACTTCGGCTTCCACCGACCGCGCCATGTCGGTGACTTCCTCGGGCCGCTCGTCGATGAGCAGGACGATGAGGACCACCTCCGGGTGGTTCTGGGCGATGCTGTTGGCCAGGTTTTGCAGGAGCATGGTCTTGCCGGTTCTGGGGGCGGCCACGATGAGGCCCCGCTGGCCCATGCCCACGGGGGTCATCAGGTCCATGATGCGGGCGGAGTAATTGTCCGGCTCCGTCTCCAGCTTCAGGCGCTGGTCGGGATAAAGGGGCGTCAGGTTGTCGAACAGGATCTTGTCCCGGGCCACCGAGGGATCTTCGAAGTTGACCGTCTCCACCTTGAGCAGGGCGAAATAGCGCTCGCCCTCCTTGGGGGGGCGGATCTGGCCGTAAATGGTGTCCCCGGTGCGCAGGTTGAAGCGCCGGATCTGGGACGGGGAGACGTAAATGTCATCGGGCCCGGGCAGGTAGTTGTAGTCCTGGGCCCGCAGGAACCCGAACCCGTCGGGCAGGATCTCCAAAACCCCGCCGCCGGAGATCACCCCGTTCTTCTCCACCTGGGCCTGCAGGATGGCGAAGATGAGCTCCTGCTTGCGCATCCCCGCGGCGCCTTCCACGTTCAGGTCCCGGGCCAGGGTCGCCAGGTCGTTGATCTTTTTGTGTTTCAGTTCGGATAAGTTCATTATTTCCTCTTTACCACTCATGGGAAAATTCCATACCGATGGTAGGGTTAAGTTTGATGATTTCGTGGAGCAGCGGTAAAATCACCGCATTTAAGCCAAAGGTTCCTTGCCTGGCCGGTGGCGGCCAACAGCCGTGATTCGGAAGAGAGGCGCGGACAAGTTCAACTCAAGCCAGGGAGATGGTTCGGGGTATCCTTACTTTTTTAACTTAATCGGGCCTGTACCGGGATAACTTAAGGTAGGTTAGTTAGGGACGCTAACCTTTTTGGCTGCCGCTGTCAAGATGATTTTTTGCAGTTTTTTCCAGATCATTTTAACCTGAATCACGGTAGTGCTCAAGTCTCCCCGGTTGTCCACCACATAATCGGCCCTGGAAACTTTATCCTTCAGGGGCAGCTGGGCCTCAATAATCCCCGCGATCTCCTCCGCCTCCCGGCCGTCCCGGTCCCGAAGACGCTTAAGTTGGTCCGCTTCGTCCACGTCAACCACGATTATCTTATCGTAGGCCCCCGTGAGGCCCGCCTCGAATAAGAGCGGCACCTCCACCAGGGCCAGGGGTGCGCCTTGAGCCTCCAAGTCCTGGCAGGCGGCTCTTGATTTCCCGGGCCACCTGGGGGTGGATGATGGCGTTGAGCAGGCGGCGCTCGGCCGGGTCGGCAAAGACTCGCCGGGCTACTTTGGCGCGGTCGAGTTCGCCGTCCTCCCGGAAATATTCCGGGCCGTACAACCGGCGCAACTCCTGCCAGGCGGGGTTGCCCCGGCCGCCACCACCTGCCGGGCCGCCTCGTCGGCGTCCAGCACCGGGCCCCCAGTTCCCTAAACATGCGGGCCACGGTGCTCTTCCCCGAGCCCGCCCCCCCGGTGATGGCGACTTTGAGCAAGGTAAACCTCTCAGGAAATGCCTTCTCAGGGAGGGGGCTAGGGGCCGACGGCCCACTTACAATCCTCCCTGAAACCCTCCCCCAACCCCTTAAGTTGTGTAGTTGTGTAGGGTGGGCCATGGCCCACCTCATTCTGTCGGTGTTTTATGGTGAGCGGTGCCCACCATACATTTACTACGAATATTAATTGATTCGCTTCATTTCAGCCTCAAAATTTTTATCAGAGGAGCCTTTAAGAATTCCATTCTCCAGATAGAATTCCACTCTCGCGGCCCCAATGAATGAAAAGCACTTTTTCCCATTTTCATCCCTAATCTCGGAATCAAATAATCGCCAGCCCCCCTTGCCGCCAGTATAAGGGCTATTGCCCCACCCATAAAGAACCTTTATTTTGTCAGAGGACACTTCATAGACAATGAGTTTTGCCCGGCGGGTCTCCTGCCCAAAGGGTAGGCCCTTAAAAATTGAATCTCCCGTTGATCCTACGTACTTCCATACCCCTTCCCATTCTCCCGAAAAATCGGCAACATCTTTGGGGACAGAGGAGTTGGGCTTTATAACCTTTAGTTCCTTAAATTTCTCTGGCATTGGCGCGGTGGCGGGCAATTCCGCTGAACCCACTAAGCCGTAACCCAGTACCAAGATTGCAATAATTGTCCCAGCAGCAACAATTTTCTTCACTTCACTGCCTCCGACGGATAATTCGGTTTCTGGTATTGCTAACATGGTAATTGCGCCTGTATTAAGGCATTCTTTCTAAATAATCCAAAACCGCCTGAAAATCCTCCGGCAGCGGCGCCTCCCAGCTTAGGGTCTCCCCGGTGCGGGGATGCGTGAGCCCCAGTTGCCAGGCGTGCAGCAGTTGGCGGCGCACCAGGGGCCGCAGCCCCTTAAGTTTGGGGGCCCCGGCCAGGCGGCTCACCCCGCCGCCGTAGGTGGCGTCCCCCAGGACCGGGTGGCCCTCCGAGGCCAGGTGCACCCTAAGCTGGTGGGTGCGCCCCGTCTGGGGGGTGAGTTCCATTAGGGTCAGGGGGCCGGGGAATTCCCGGCGCACCCGCCAGAAGGTGAGGGCGTGCTTTCCCCGGCGGGGGTGCACCGTCATCTTCTGGCGCTCTTTGGGGTGCCGCCCGATCTCCTTGTCGATTTGCCCCTGCGGCGCCGGCAGGCGCCCCCAGACCAGGGCCAGGTATCTTTTGGTGATTTCATGGGCCTGGAACTGGCGCACCAGGGAGGCATGCGCCAGGGCCGTCTTGGCCACCACCAGGACCCCGCTGGTGTCCTTGTCCAGACGGTGCACCAGGCCGGGGCGGCTCACTTCGCCGATTTCGGTGAGCTCCGGGCAGTGGGCCAGCAGGGCGTTCAAGAGCGTCCCGCCACGGTGCCCGGGGGCCGGGTGCACCACCAGGCCCGGGGGCTTGTTGACCACCAGGAGGTCCCGGTCCTCAAAGACGATGGTGAGGGGCAGGGCTTCCGGCGTGAGAACGCTGGGCGCAGGCGCCGGCACCGACATCAGGACGGCGTCGCCGGCCCGCACCCGGTAAGACCCGGGCCGCAGGTGGCCGTTGACCGAAACCCGCCCGGACTTCAACAGCTTTTGCAGCCGGGCCCGGGACCAGCCCAGGCGCCGGGCCAAAAGCTGGTCCAGGCGGGCGCCGGCATCCGGGGCCGCCACGGTGAGGGCCAGGGTTTCAGACTCGCCGGTATCTGATTGCAAAAATCCGCACGCGATTTGAGGTTGTTGTCAGAAAGATTTTGGGAGAGAGGGCCAGGGGCAGGCGGCCCCTGCCCCCTCTCCCAAACCCTCTCCCCCAAACCCCATGTAGGGGGGTGGGAGGGGAGCTTGAGGGGAGGGCGGGGGACACGCGTCCCCCGGCCCTCCCCTCAAACGGTCATCACACCTTGCGCAGGGCGCCGCCGTTTTTGATTTCACTGAAGATCATGCGCCCGGCGGTAGTCTGCAGGACGCTGGTGACCGCGACCTCCACTTCCCGGCCGATGAAGCGCCGGGCATTTTCGATGACCACCATGGTGCCGTCGTCGAGATAAGCCACGCCCTGGCCCTGGGATTTCCCCTCCCGCAAGATCTGCACGTGCAGGCTCTCCCCCGGCAGGACCGCGGGCTTCATGGCGTTGGCCAGCTGGTTGATGTTGAGGACCTCGATGCCCTGCAGCTCCGCCACCTTGTGGAGGTTGAAGTCGTTGGTCAGGACCTTGGCCCGGAGCTTGAGCGCCAGGGCCACCAGTTTGGAATCCACCCCCGCCGCGGTGGGGATGTCATCATCCAGAAACTCCACCCGCAGGGGGTTGTGTTGCTGGAGCCGCTTGAGGATATCCAAGCCCCGGCGGCCCCGGCTGCGCCGCAGGTCGTCGGGCGAATCGGCGACATATTGCAGCTCTTCCAGGATAAACTTGGGCACCACCAGGGTGCCCTCGATGAATCCCGTTTCCGCGATGTCGGCAATGCGGCCGTCGATGATGACGCTGGTGTCCAGGATTTTTAGAGATCAGGCGGGACGGCTTGCTGGTGGGGTCCAGGAAATAAGGGGTGCTGACCTCCGACATCTTTTTGCCCCCCAACACCAGGCCGATATAACCGAAGATTGCAGAAAAAAAGATATATAAAGGAATTTGCAGGTTGGGGAGTTCCAGGTACTTGTCGAAGGGGTAGCTGGCCAGTTTGCCGATCCCCAGGCCCACAAAGAGGCCCAGGGTGCTGCCCACAATGGTCTTGAGCGGAATGCGTTTGATGACCTGCTCCAGGCCCAGGGTCAGGATGGCCGCCGCCAACCCGGCTGCGGCCCCGACATAGCCGGACCACCACAAGTGGTCGAACTGTGGAATCTGGGAAGCGATGAGGTAGCCGCTGACGGCGCAAATTGTCCCCATGATGGCCCCAATGACCACCTTCTGTAGCACTAAGATCTCACCTCCTTTCGCAGGAAGAATTAAAGGCGGGACGAACGGTATCCGGTGTCGCCAGGCGGGATCTTCTCCGCTGACGTCGGCGGCAGGGCCAAAATTACGCCCTCCGTTTGCCAATATCTAAAGTAGAGGAACAGGAGCCGTAATTCAATTAGTTTAAACGCAGAAAAGGGGAGAACAGATTCAGGAGTCGTTTCCCAGCAACTCCTGAAGTTGTGCCTCGATTTCGTCCTCTTTTTCGTTGTTTACCAGGGAAAGTTCTTTGATTAATAGATTCTTGGCCGTGTCCAGCATCTTGCGCTCCCCGAAGGAGAGGTCCTTTTCGGACTTGAGAAGCGTCAGGTCCCGGAGAACTTCCGCCACCCTGAAGGGGGAGCCGGTTTTAATCTTGTCCATGTAGTCACGGTAGCGGCGATTCCAGGTCTGGTTGTTGAGGCGAATGGGCCGATACTGCAGGATCTTGTAAACTTCGGACACCGCCGGGGCGTCGATGATATCTCGAAGCCCGATGTTGCGGGCATTGCCGGTGGGAATCATGATGATCATATTGCTGTCCAGAAGGCGCATGATGTAGAATTGTTGCGAAGATCCCGAGCCTTTCCGTTCCTGGACAGCCTCGATCACCCCAACCCCATGGGCGGGGTAAACGGCCAACTGGCCAATCTCGAACATCCTTTTCCACCTCCCTTCCCTATGATTTTTTATCACATTATTTCGAAAAAAGCAAACGCGCCTGGCGGCGATGACCCTGGTCTCATCGCTGGAAGCGGAACAGCAGGATCTCGCCGTCTTTGACCAGGTAATCTCTCCCTTCCACGTGGAGGCGGCCGGTCTCTTTGACCCTGGCGGGGGTGCCCAATCGGGCCAGATCGTCGAAGCTCATCACTTCGGCCCGGATGAAACCCTTTTCCATGTCCGAGTGGACCTGGCCCGCGGCCTTGGGCGCCGGCGTGCCCGCGGGCACAGTCCAGGCTCGCACCTCGGGGCCCACAATGGTGTAGAAGGTGACCAGGCTTAGCAGTCGGGAGGATTCCCGGATCAACCGGGTGATGCCGGCCTCTTTTAAGCCCAGGCCGGCCAGGAATTCCCCCCGGTCCTCGGGGCTGAACTCCTGGAGTTCGGCTTCCAGGTCCCCCAGGATGGGCACCACCGGCGCTCCCCGGCCGGCGGCGAACTGCAGGAGGGACTGGTAGTTAGGGCCGCCGTTGAGCTCCTCTTCGCTTAAATTAGCCACGAACAGGCAAGGTTTCGAGGTCAGCAAGGGGGTGGCCTTAAGATGCTCCAGGTCCCCGGGGCCCAAGCCCAGGTCCCGGACCCATTTTCCCCGGTTGAGGCCGGACTCCGCCCGGAGCAGGGCGGCCAGGGAGGGGGTGGCCGCCTGGTCTCCGGCTTTGGCCCGCTTCTCCGTTTTCACCCGCTGGCGCTCCAGGATCTCCAGGTCCGCCAGGATGAGTTCGGTTTCCACCACTTCCACGTCCCGCACCGGGTCCAGCTCCGATAAGGGGTGGGGGCAAGAAGTGTCACCGAAGCACCGCACCACGTGGACCAGGAGGTCCACCTCCCGGATCGCAGCCAGGAACTGGTTTCCCAGCCCCTCCCCCCGGGAGGCCCCGGCGATGAGCCCGGCCACGTCCACGAATTCGATGGTGGCGGGAGTGAGGCGCTGGGGTTTGAGCAGCTCTCCCAGGCGCGCCAGCCGGGGGTCGGGGATGGGCACCACCCCGGTGTTGGGGGAGATGGTGCTGAAGGGATAGCTGGCCACCTCGGCCTGCCCGGCGGTCAGGGCGTTGAAGATGGTGGTCTTCCCGGCGTTGGGAAGGCCGATGATACCGCAGCGCCAGCCCATGGGTGAGGCTCCAGGGGTATGGGGGAGGGCAGGGACCACTTACGAAAAAGTCCCTGGCCCTCCCCCCAAAAAATCATCTCAAGTAACTTGCGGCTTCTTCCAGATGCCCGGAATTTTGGTGCCGCAAAAGGCGCAGGCCCCGTCCTTCAGGTGGGTCTCGCCGATGCGGTAGCCGGTGCGCGCGATGAGCATTTTGCCGCACTGGTGGCAGAAGGTGTTCTCCGCCTCGTGGCCCGGGATGTTGCCCAGGTAGACGTACTTCAAGCCGGCTTTCAGGGCCAGTTCCCGGGCCTGCTCCAGGGTGCTCACCGGGGTGGGGTAATGGTTCAGCATCTTGTACAGGGGATAGAACCGGGAGAAGTGCACGGGCGTCAGCGGCCCCAACTCGTCCCGGATCCAGGCGCACATCCCGGTGATGGCCTCCGGCCGGTCGTTGAACTGGGGGATCACCAGGTTGACGATCTCCAGATGCACCCCCTGGCGGCGCAGGGTTTTCAGGGTCTCCAGCACCGGGGCCAGCTCCGCCCCCACCAGGTCCCGGTAGAACTTGGGCTCAAAGGACTTGAGATCGATGCAGGCCGCGTCCAGGACCTCCGTCAATTTTTTCAGGGGCTCCGGGTTGATGTAGCCGGCGGAATGGCAAACGTTGAGGATGCCGGCGGCCTTGGCCAGGCGGGCCACGTCGATCATGTACTCATAGAAGATTATGGGCTCCACGTAGGTGTAAGCAATGGAGAGGCTCTGGGTCTTCCGGGCCTCATTGATGACCTTTTCCGGCGGCAGCTCCAGGTTATAAGTCTTTTCCGGCCGGGCCTGGGAAATCTCCCAGTTCTGGCAGAACTTGCAGTGCAGGTTGCAGCCCGCGGTGGCGATGGAAAAAGAGGCGCTGCCGGGCAGGATATGAAACAGCGGCTTCTTTTCGATGGGGTCCACGTGCACCGCGCAGGGGTTGCCGTAGACCAGGGTGTAATACTCCCCCTGGCGGTTCTCCCGGACCCCGCATTCGCCCCGCTCGCCGGGCATGACCTCGCAGTTCCGGGGGCAGAGCTGGCACTGGACCATCTCTTGGGGCAGCTTGCGGAAAAAGGCGGCGAGGCGGGGACTCAGATATCCGTGGCTGATTTCCTGGGCCCGGGCCCCGGCGGGGCGAAAGGGTAGGGCCAGCAAGGCCAGGGCGCCGGCGCCGGCGCGGATGAAGGTCCGACGGCTCAAGCACCAGCTACACAAGCCCTGAAATGGGGTCCTCATGCGGCTTCGCCTTCCATGACCTGGTTCCCCTGAAAGAAGTTCCCTACCAGCAAGGATGAGGACGGACGGTGATCACAGGGCCTTTCTTAAGGGGTTGCCGGTTGGGGCGAGTGCTTAGGAGGAACTGTCGCCATTGATGCGGTTGCGCAGCACTCCGGAGGTTTTGAACACCACTACTTTGCGGGCCCGGAGGATGAGATTTTCCTTGGTTTGCGGGTTCCTGCCCCGGCGGGCGTTCTTCTGCCTCACCGAGAACTTCCCAAAACCGCTGATGAGCAAGTCTTCGCTTTGGGCCAGAGTCTCCTTCATGATGTCCAGGACTCGTTCCACCACTGAGCGGGATTCCTGCTTGCTCAAACCTACCTGAGTCTGTAAGCGGCTGATCAATTTTTCCTTGGTGAGGGCCATGACCCATTCTCCTGAGGCTATACCGGTGTAATTACTTGAATATTATGAATTAAATAAAAACTCTGTCAAGATATTTTTTCCTTAGCATAGAGGGGCGAGGTCGTCCGCTTCGGCTCCCTGTGGTTTAGGCGGCGCACCCCGAAGGACAGGGCCCCAAACTGACAAGAGTCCAGGCACTTCAGACACATGATGCATTCCCGGCTGTCGAATTCTTCAAAGGGCTTGACGCCGGTGGGGCACTTGCGCACGCAGGAGCCGCATTCCACGCAGTTGCCTTCGATGAACTCCAACTGCACCAGGGTCATGCGGGTAAACAGGCTGTAAAACGCCCCCAGGGGGCAGAGGATGCGGCAAAAAGGCCGGCTGATGAGGATGGCCAGGACCACGATGATTATCAGGATGGTGAGCTTGTTCCAGAAAAAGAAACCCAGGGTGGCCCACAGGCTGGGCTTGAGGAAGATGAGGGGCAGGGCCCCTTCCAGGGTCCCCGCCGGACAGAGGAGCTTGCAGAACCAGGGGTGCCCCAGGCCGGAGGCGTCCACCAGCCAGACGGGCAGGACCAGCACCAGGACCACCAGCACCCCGTATTTGACGTACCGCAGGGGCCGGTACAGGGAAAACTTCGGAGTGGGAATCTTGTGGAGGAGATCCTGGATAAAGCCGAAGGGACAGAGCCAACCGCAAGGCAAGCGCCCCACCAGGGTGCCGATGAACCCCAGGTAGCCCACCACCAGGGTGCCCAAATGGGGCCAGGTCCCCGGCATGCTGAACCGGAGACTGGCCATGAAATTCTGCACCGCGCCCACGGGGCACGATAGGAGGGCCCCTGGACAGGAGTAGCAATTGAGTCCCGGGTGACACACCGCCTTCAGAGGCCCTTGATAGATTACGGCGCCGCCAAAGGGAAAAAGTAGGTAGGCATTGGTCCCAAGGGCCACCAGGGTCTGGACCAGGGTCCGGAATCTGGTCATTATCCGACCCCGATGCAGGACAGACAGATGGTGTTGCCCAGGTTCAACAGGTACTCCAAATCACCGGTGTTGATTCCCAGGATAAAGAGCAGGGTGAAAAGGATGATGAGCCAGATGGCTTTCTTGGGCATGGACGACCTCCGGCGGTCAGAGCGCGACTTCAAGGCAGGCTAAGTGTCGCGGTCAACTTTTTTTATTATATCCAGAGGGCGGGAACTGGGGGAAAAAAATTTGCTTGACCCTTGACATTTTCTTGACCAGGGTTAGAATATCAGCATATATGAATATTATGAATCATCAATATATACAGGAACGACTGGAGAAAGCGGCCCGGTGCCTCAAGGTCCTGGCTCACCCCATCCGGCTGATGATCATCAACCTGTTGGGTGACGGCGAGCGCTCGGTGCAGGAATTGGAAAAGGCGGTGGGAGTCAGCCAGTCCAGCATCTCCCAGCACCTCAACCTGCTCAAGGACAAGGAGATCCTGGAGTCCCGGCGGGTGGCGCAGCAGGTTTTCTACCGCCTGCGGAACCCGCGCCTCCTGGACCTCATTGCCATAACCCGGGAACTTTTCTGCAAACTGGAAGATTGAAAGAGTTTCGAGGTTCCAGTTTCAGTTGGACTCCAGGTGGCCCAAAGGGGAGGGCCCCCGTAGCCTGAAGGGCACGGGGCGCCGCCCCCGAAGTCCCGGCCTGGCGCCCGGAAACCGGCTATCTGGCAGGCCGCAATTAATAACCAAACCCATCTTTAAGGAGAGCAGCGCATGAGTAAATTCACCCCCCAGCGGACCCTGGATTGCCGCGGGGACGCCTGTCCGTTGCCTTTGCTCAAAACCAAGAAGGCCATGGCGGAGCTGGCCAGCGGCCAGGTCCTGGAAGTGGTGGGCACGGACCCCGGCTCCAAGAACGACCTGCCCAGCTGGGCGGCCCGCACCGGCAACACCTACCTGGGAGTGGAAGAGGAAGGCGAGGTCTTCCATTTCTATCTCCAGAAGAAATGAGGCGGACACCGTGAAAGGACCTTTAGGAATACTGGTAGCCACCAGGGATTCCCTGGACCACCTCCTGGGACTGGTGGGGGCCGCGGAAAGGCACGCCGTGCCGGTGGTGGTCTTCCTCACCGGGGACGGGGTGCTGCTCACCCAGGACCCCCGCTTCGGCCAGCTGGCCGGCCGGGCCAAACTGGCCCTCTGCGAGGTGAGCTTCCGGGCCCACGGCCTTAAGGGGGAGGTGCCGGGCCTGGGGTTCAAGGATTTCGCCACCCAGGCCAAGCACGCGGAAATGCTGGAAGATTACCCCCACTACCTGGTGTTGTAAGGAGGTTTGGCTCAAGATGAAAAAAGTCGCGGTACTGGCCCGGCAGCCCCAGCGGCAGTACGAGGCCCTGCGCTCCAGCCTGGGGTGCCTGTTGGAGGACCACCAGGTGACTTACCTGGTCCTGGACTACGAAGTGGCCCTGGACGAGGCCTTCACCGACAACCTGGGTTTCCTGGACGAAATGGAGGGCCGGCGCTTCAGCAACCACCCGGCCAACGTGGCCAAGCACGGCTTCGCTTACCTGAGCCTGGCCGACATGGGAGAGCTGCTAAGGGAGCAGGACGTCGTCATTCCCTTCTGAGAGGAGCTATGAAGATTCTACACGTATACCGGCATCCGCCGGATGAGGAGACCAAGGAGTTGGTGGCCATCACCTCCCGGGACCGGGAGGCCCAGGAATTTTCCCTGTACCAGGAGCCGGTGGATTATGACCGCCTGCTGGACCTGGTGCTGAATCATGACCAGGTAATCTCCTGGTGGTAGGGAGGTAAGAGATTATGGCTAAGAAGGAAGAATCCGCAGTCGCGGCCGCGGCCGGCGGCCTCGCCTTGACCCCGGAGTTGGAAAACTTCATCACCGAGCAAGTGCGCCTTCAGGTGGCCGCGGAATTGAAACGCCAGGGCCTGGATGTGACCCGCCCCAAACGGGTGGCCATCGTCGCCACCAAAGGCACCCTGGACATGGCTTATCCCCCCCTGATCCTGGCCACCACCGCGGCGGCCATGGACATGGAGGCGGCCATCTTTTTCAGCTTCTACGGGCTTGATATCGTCAACAAGAAGAAGTACCGGGATCTGAAGATCCCGCCCCTGGCCAACCCGGCCATGCCGGTGCCCATGCCCAACATCGTGGGGGTGCTGCCCGGCATGACCCGCATGGCCTCCTGGATGATGAAGGACTGGATGAAAAAGGGCGGGGTCCCCACCATCCCGGATCTCATCGACCTGGCTAAGGAAAACGGGGTTAAGCTCATCGCCTGCCAGATGACCCTGGATGTCCTGGGCATCAAGAAAGAGGACCTCATCGACGGCCTGGAGTTCGCCGGGGCCGGCACCTTCCTGGACTACGCCGCGGACGCGGATATCACCCTGTTTGTGTAGGAATTGGGGAGGGGGCCAGGGCCAACGGCCCTGCCCGAATGGGCCTACGGCCCATTTTTACATATCTGGGTCATTAGCCAAAGGCTAATGACCCTCCCCCAACCCGCATAAGGGGCAGAGTAAGGCGGGACCTGCGGCCCCGACTTACCCTGCCGATAACACTTATGGTGCGCCCGGCGCCTTACCAATGTCTTCCCCTTGCCTTACCCCCCACCAGCCATTATCTTTTGACAATCTGCTGCATGCCGCTCTCCGGAGGCCACCACCATGGGCAAAACCGCGTTGATCGTGGCGGACATGTTGAATGACTTCATCGACCCCCAGGGCGCCTTGTATGTAGGGGCCCGGGGACGGGCCATCATCCCCTTTGTGGCCGCCAAAATCGAGGCAGTCCAGGCCCAGGGCGGGGTGGTGGTCTTTATCTGCGACGCCCATGCTTCAGATGACCGGGAGTTCAAGCACTTCGCCCCCCATGCCGTCAAGGGCAGTTGGGGGGCCCAGGTTATTCCGGAACTGCCGCTAAAGCCGGGCGATTACCGGGTGGAAAAGACCCGCTACAGCGCCTTTGCCCGCACCAACCTGGATGAGATCCTGCAAAAAGAGCGGGTGGCGCGGGTGGAGGTGGTGGGGGTCTGCACCTCCATCTGCGTGATGGAGACCGTCAAGGAACTTTTCGACCGGGACCTGCCCACCCTGGTTTACCGGGACGGGGTGGCGGACTTCGACCCCGAGGCCCACGCCTTCGCCCTGAAACACATGCAGCGGGTCCTGGGGGCCAAGGTGGTGTAGCAGAGACGCCCCTATTATTCAGTGGATTCCAGCCTGGTCCCGCCGGGCTTTTTTCCTCTGGTTCCCAATCTCCCGCTTGGGAACGGGTAAAGAAAGCACCGGCTGGAAGCCTGTGCCACCAAAACTTAAGGGGTTTGGGGAAGTTTTTTTTAAGCGCAGGGGCTGGTGGCACAGGCGTCTCGCCTGTGGAAGGCCCCTGGCCTCCTTCCCCACAATCCTAGTTCTCTTCGCCCTCCTCCCCCTTACAAATCCCGCACCGTTTGCAGACCAGGGGCCGGCAGGGCGGGGTCTCCTTTTCTTCCAGGGCCCGCTGGTATTCTTCCCAGAGGTAGTCCTTCTTCAGGCCGTGGTCGATGAAGTCCCAGGGGAAGAGTTCATCCGGGCGCCGTTCCCGGAGAGTAAAAAAGTCCGGGTTGACGGGGCTTTCCTGAAGGGCCCGGTTCCAGCCCTGCTCGTGGGCGGCCAGCAAGAGGTCCCCCACCCGGCGGTCGCCCCGGGCGATCACAGCCTGGACGTAGGCCCACTTGGGCAGGTCGGTGTGCACCCGCACCTCTTTGACGCCGTGGAACTCCCGGGTCACCAGCTTCAAGCGCTTTTTCAGCTCCGGCACCTCGGTGAAGGGACTCCATTGGAAGGGGGTGAAGGGCTTGGGGACGAAGGACGACAGGCTCAGGGTGATGAGGCCCAGGCGCCTCTTGCCGGCGCTCTCCTTCACCACCCGGTGTTCCAGGTAGCGCACCAGGCGGGGGATTTCGGCGACGTCCTCCCGGGTCTCGGTGGGGAGGCCCACCATGAAGTAGAGGCGCAATTGGGGAATGCCGGATTGGGCGAGAGCCAGAGCGGCCCGGGCCAGGTCCTCCTGGGTGAGGCCCTTGTTGAGGACCCGGCGCAGGCGCTCGCTCCCGGCCTCCGGGGCCAGGGCCACGCTGCGCACGCCCCCCTGGGCCAGCAGCCCAAAAAGCTCGGCGTCGGCGGAATCGGCCCTAAGCGAACTGATGCCCAGGTGGCCGCCGGCGGCCAGGACCCGGCGGCACAGTTCCTTGACCGCCGGGTGGTCGGAGACCGCGGCCCCCACCAGGCCCACCTTGCGCTTTTCCATGAGGCCTCGCTGGACCTGGGCCCAGAGCTCCTCTAAGGGGCGCTCCCGGGGTGGGCGGTAGACGAAGCCCGCGGCGCAAAAGCGGCAGCCCCGGGAGCAGCCCCGGCCCGTCTCCACCAGGAACATCTCGCCCCACTCGCTCTGGGGGGCCAGAAGGTGGCTGTGGGTAGGGTAGGGGGCCAACTCCGGCAGGTGGGGGGCAGTCACTCGCTCGGGGTAGCCGGCCTGGGGCTCAAAGGCCGCCAGGGTGCCGTCGGCCTGGTAGACGGGGCGGTAGCCGGCGGGCACATAGGTGCCGGGCACGGTTTGGGCCAGTTCCCGCAGCATTTGGAGGCGGTCCCCGGCGGGGGGGCCTTCGGCGAGAAACTGGAAGAAGGGCGCGGCCCCGGCTTCCCCCTCCCCCAGGAAAAAGGCGTCCACGAAGGGGGCCAGGGGCTCGGGGTTGAGGAAGGTGGCCACCCCGCCGGCCAGCACCAGGGGGTCCCCGGGCCCCCGGTCGGCGGCTCGCAAGGGAATCCCGGCGCCGGCCAGAATCTGCAGCACGTATGGGTAGTCGGCCTCAAAGGAGATGGAAAAGGCCACCGCGGCGAAATCGGTAAGCGGCCGCTGGGACTCCAGGGTAAGGATCGGGGTACGGGTGCGCCGGTGCTCCTGCCACTCCTCGGGGGTGGGCAGGAAGGCCCGCTCGCACACCAGGCCGGGGGCCCGGTTGAGGAGGTGGTAGATGGCCTGGAACCCCAGGTTGCCCATGGCCACGGGGTAGATCTGGGGGTAGACCAGGGCGATGGGCCAGGACGCCCCCCATTCCCGCACCACCGCCCCCTTTTCCTGGGACAGAAGTTCTTGCAGGCGGGTTTTGATCCGGGCGGACATAGGGGAAACCGGTCAGGACGGGAGCAAAGGTAGCATTTGCAGGAGCAATTTAAAGTCCCCCTTTGTTAAAGGGGGATTTAGGGGGATTTTAATGGGATTTTTAATCCCCCCTTGCCCCCCTTTAGAAAAGGGGGGTAATTATCCCCCGGAGATTAATGAAGGGGCGTGATAAATCACGCCCCCACCCAAAACCCAAAACCCAAAACCGTTTTTTAATCAGTTTTGCTCCTTTCTCAGGAAAGGCGGGGTGTCCAGTTCGTTCTCCTCGTATTGCAGGTCGGGGTGGACGATGTATTTTTTGGCCCCGATGACTCCAAAAGACCGTTTCTCCGCGGGCTTGCTTTCGGCGGCGGGCCGGGTGGGGTCCGCGGGGGTCTGGCGCAGGATGGTGGGGATCTCCAGGTCTTCGGGCTGGCCCTGGGGGGTTTGGGACCAGGCCCCCAGGTCCGCGGCCGGGGCTTCCAAGCGCTTGCCGATGCCGGTGGCGATGACCGTCACCCGGATCTCCTCGTTCAGGCTCTCGTCATAGACCAGGCCCCACTTGATGATGGCGTCTTCGTGGGCCTCTTCCTGGACGATGCCGCAGATCTCCTTCAACTCCTCCATGGAGATGTCGGGGGTGGCGGTGATGTTGATGAGGATGCCCCGGGCGCCCCGGATGGAGATGTCTTCCAGCAGCGGGCTGGAGATGGCCTTGTGGGCCGCGTCCGCCGCCCGGTTGCCGCCGTTGGCGATGCCGGTGCCCATCAGGGCCATGCCCCGCTCCTTCATGACGGTGCGCACGTCGGCGAAATCCACGTTGATGAAGCCGGGCACCATGATGAGGTCGGAGATGCCCCGCACCGCAAAGCCCAGGACTTCGTTGGCCATGCCGAAGACGTCCTTGATGCGGGAATTTTTGGAACTCAGGGAAAAGAGGCGGTCGTTGGGGATGGTGATGATGGTGTCCACCACCCGGCGCAGCTCTTCGATGCCGCTTTCGGCCAGGCGCCGCTTCATCTTGCCTTCGAATTCGAAGGGTTTGCTCACCACGGCCACGGTGAGGGCCCCCAGTTCCCGGCTCAGTTCGGCCACCACCGGGGCGCCGCCGGTGCCGGTGCCGCCGCCCATGCCCGCGGCGATGAACACCATGTCGGCCCCCTGGAGGACTTGCTTGAGGCGTTCGCCTTCTTCCAGGGTGGCGTTGCGCCCCACTTCGGGGTCGCCCCCGGCCCCCAGGCCCCGGGTCACGTTGGTCCCCAACTGGATCTTGACGGGCGCCAGACTGCGTTCCAGGGACTGGGCGTCGGTATTGGCCGAGATGAAGTCCACCCCCACCATCTGGGAGGCGATCATGTCGTTGACCGCGTTGCCGCCGGCCCCGCCCACTCCCAGGACCTTGATCTTTGCCGACAATTCGTTGGGGACCAATTGAATCTTCATCTTGTAAACCCCCTCGGGAATCATCTTAACATGTTTGGCTGATTCATACCACTTCCCGGAACCATTTTTTGACCCGGCTCCAGAAGCCGCCGCCGGATGGGCGGCCGGACCAGCGGGCCGCGGGCCAGCGCTCGGGCGTGCCGCGCTGGGCCTTCTGTTGCGACCGGAAACCGTACAGCACCAGGCCCACGCCGGTGGCGTAGGAGGGGTCGTGGATCACGTCGATGAGGCCGCTGACCCCCATGGGATAACCGATGCGGGTGTGCATGTTGAAGACTTCGGCGGCCAGCTGCGGCAGACCGTCCACCAACGCGGTGCCGCCCACGAGCACGGCGCCGGAGTGCAGAGGATGGGCGAACCGGGCCCGCTGGACCTCTTTGCCCAAAAGAGTGATGATCTCCGCCACCCGCACGTGAATGATCTCGGCAAGTTTGCTCCGGGCAATGCTTTGGGTTTCCCGGCCGGTGAGGCCCGGCACCTCCAGGATCTCCTGGGGGTCCTCCAGGACGTTGAGACAGGAGCCGTAGTGCTTCTTCAGGTCTTCGGCGTGGTTGAGCGAGGTGGGGAGCCCCACGGCAATGTCGTTGGTGAGGTTGTTGCCCCCCACGGGCAGCACGAAGTTGTAACGGAGGGCGTTTTCCGCAAAGATGGCCAGGTCGGTGGTGCCGCCGCCGAAATCGATGAGGGCCACCCCCAGTTCCTTTTCTTCGTCGGTGAGCACCGCCTCCCCCGCCGCCAGGGTCTGCAGGGCGATGCCGTTGACTTCCAGGCCGGCCCGGTTGGCGCACTTCATAATATTATTGAGGGCAGGGATGGCGCCGGTGACGATGTGGACCTTGCACTCCAGGCGCACCCCGTGGATGCCCACCGGGTCTTTGATGCCGTCCTGGCCGTCGATCAAGAAATCCTGGACCAGGGTGTGGATCACTTCCCGGTCGGAAGGGATGGCCACGGTGCGGGCCGTGTCGATGACCCGGTCCACGTCCGCCGGGGTCACCTCCCGGTCCTTGATGGCGATGATGCCCTGGCTGTCGATCACCTTGGTCTGGCCGCCGCCCACTCCGGCGTAAACGGAGCGGATTTCGCAGCCGGCCATGGTTTCTGCTTCTTCCACCGCTCTGCGGATGGCGCGGACGGTGTTTTCAATGTTGACTACCACCCCCTTGCGCAGGCCCCCGGCGGTGGGGGCCTGGCCCAGGCCCACGATATCCACCTGGTTGTCCCGCACTTCCCCCACCACGGCGCAAATCTTGGTGGTACCGATGTCCAAGCCGACGATCAGGTCTTGAGGCACATTTCCATCCTGTCAGTTCTCTTCCATGCCCTTGAGGGTGATCAGCACCCGCTGGGGATAGTCGAGATTGATGCGCCCGATTCTGGCGGCGTAGCCTTTTTGGGTCAGCACGGGCCAGATCTGGGCGAATTTTTCCAATTTTAGGGAATAATCCTTAAAGCCGAGTTCCAGGGCGCCTCCCAGCCCATTGGCGTAGATGGAAAAGCCCCGCTCCAAGTCCGCATGGATCTCGGAAATATTTTCCAGGTTCAGGGGCGGCGAGGCACCTTTGAGCACCTCCAGCAGTTGAAAGGCCTGGGCCAAAATCTCCGGCATGGCGCCTTCCACCAAGCGGAAATGCTCCGGCGCCAACCCCGTGATTACTGGAAAATTGTGCGGATCCCCGGGAGACATGGGCTTAAACAGATTCCCCTGGCGACCCACGTAATAGAGTTCCTCTCCCAACTGGACCAGGGCCACCGGCTGGCGTTCCTGGATCTTGAGGTGCAGCCGGTGGGGCCATTTTCGGGTCAGCTCAGCCCGGGCAATCCAGGAATGGGTCAGCAAGGTCCGCTCCACCTGGCCGGGCCGGAGGGCCAGGAGGTTGGTATCGGGGCCCAGTTTGGCCAGACGGAGGACCACCTCGGGAGTGAGCCGGTGCGTTCCCTCGATTTCAATGTTGCTGATATCTTTAATGCAAAACACCGAGCAGGTCAAGAGTTGATGATAGAGGAATACCAAACCCAGACAGAGGCCCATCAATCCTAGGACTCCCAGGAAGACGAGAATGAGGCTTAGCCAGGATTTTTTGCCGCCGCCGCCCTGCCGGTTCCGGCGGTAGATGTTCGTGGGCTGGCCCCGGGAGAAGAAGCGGGCCTTTTTGACCGGGCGTTGAGGCACGAGGCGGGTGTTTCGCGGCACGGCCTTTTTCCTCATAGCTCAGCCACCCCGGGAGCGGCCCGCTCCTGGTTCAGGCGGGCCAGCAGCTCTTCCCCGGTTTTCCAGATGTCTCCCGCCCCCAGGGTCAGGACCAGGTCCCCGGCGTTGAGGTGATTTAAGATACTATCGGCCACGGCCGTCTTATCTTCAACGAAATAAACGGCCCCATGCCCGCTCTGGCGGATGCCTTCATAGACCGCCCGCCCGCTCAACCCGTCCAGGGGCGCCTCCCCAGCGCTGTAGATTTCGGTGACGAACACCAGGGAGGCCCGGTGGAAGACCGGGAAGAACTCCGGCAGCAGAGCCCGGGTGCGGCTATAGCGGTGGGGCTGAAAGGCCACCACCAGGCGGCGCTCCGGAAAGGCCTGGGCCAGAGAGGCCAGGGTGGTGGCGATTTCCGTGGGGTGGTGGCCGTAGTCGTCCAGCACCAGGACCCCCCCGGCTTCGCCCTTCACCTGGCAGCGGCGGTGTATCTGTCCCAGTCCGGCCAGCCCAGTCCGCCAGGCCGGGAGTTCCACTCCCAAAATGTGCGCCACCGCACAGGCGGCCATGGCGTTGAGCACGTAGTGGCACCCGGCCAGGGGCAGGGCGAGAGCGCCCAGCTCCCGCCCGCGGTGGAACAGGCGGAACCGGGACCCGAAGCCCCGGGATTCCAGGTCTGTGGCCCAAAAGTCCGCGGCCTCAGCCCGCAAGCTGTAAGTCAACACCTCATGGGGCTGGCTCTTAAGCAGCGGGGCCAGGTGCGGGTCGTCGCCCCAGGCCACTATCCGGGCCCCTTGAGGCAGGTCCCACAGGTACTTGGCAAAAGTTTCCTTAATGTGGTCCAGGTCCCGGTAAAAGTCCAGGTGCTCCCGGTCCAGGTTGGTGATTACGGTAATTTGTGGCGTGATATAGGCAAAGGAGGCGTCGCTCTCGTCGGCTTCGGCCACGAAGTAGGCGCCCCGGCCCAGGACCGCGTTGGAACCCAGGCTCTCCCACTGGGCCCCCACCACCACGGTGGGGTCGAGATTCCCGGCCCGCAGGATGGCCGCGGTCATGGCGGTGGTGGAGGTCTTGCCGTGGGCCCCGGTGACGGCGATCTGGAAGTGGCCGCGCATGAGGTGGGCCAGCAGCTGGCCCCGGCGCAGCACCGTGAGGCCCCGGGCCCGGGCCGCGGCCAGCTCGGGGTTGCCTTCCTTGACCGCGGTGGAGTGGACCACGATGCGGGCGTCCCCCAGGTGCTCCGGGCGGTGGCCTTCATAAAACCGGACCCCCAGCTCTTCCAGGCGCCGGGTCAGAGGGTTGGCCGCCAGGTCCGAGCCGCTGACCCGGTGCCCCTGGCGCACCAGGAGCTCCGCCAGGCCGCTCATGCCGATGCCCCCGACGCCGATGAAGTGGTAGGTGAATTTTAATTTTGAGTAAAACATCATTTCTTTAAAATATTTAAAATTATTATGTTGATGTCGATTCGATAAGTTTCATCAATATCATGCCTTCTGGCTCTGTAACGGGAAAGGTGGTGTTTTTCTGAAAACCATGGAATGTAGATAAATTCTGAAGTTCTGGAATTTGTTTTAATTTCCGATAAGAAATCCAAGGAAAATTACGATGCTTGAAGGTACCAAGAACACGGAAAATTAATTTAGTGTCGGGAATTTCCCAGTATTTTTGTTCATGATCTAGTTCATACATCTCAAAAGGTTTACTCGTAATTTCCATAACAGCGACGATTCCTCGCTTAGAACCTGTGCGCCAGATAAAAGCTATATCTCCAGTATGAATCTTATCTCTGTATCGTGAAACTTTCCAGGTCGTTAGAGGTTCAGGATCTTGCAACCGTTCATCTAATTTGAAAAGATCAGGATTACTTTTGAAAATCCAAAAGGCCATCCTTCACCCCCACCCTTACCCTCCCCCATCGAGGGGGAGGGAAGAAAAGCTCTCATGATTATCTAAGATTGACATTAAAAGAACTTTTGAGCAACCAAACTCAAAATTTAGTAGTGCTCTTTATTTTTCCCCTCCCTTGATGGGAGGGGTCAGGGGAGGGTGGCGTAAGCAGTTGGTTCTAATCGTTTCCAGCACCCCTTCCAGATTCTGCAGAACTTCATTATTCCAAAACCTTACTACCCTGAATCCCTGGCTATTGAGCCACTCATCTCGCCGCATGTCCTGGTCTTTTTCATTTTCTTCGGCGTGTTGAGCGCCGTCTATTTCTATAACAAGGCGTTTTTCAAAGGCGACGAAATCAACAATAAAATTGCCGATGGGCTCTTGTCTTCTAAACTTTACACCCTCTAATTGCTTGCCTTTCAGATGATACCAAAGACGATTTTCGGCGTCGGTTGCCCTCTTTCTTATGACCCTTGAAATCTTGGTCGTTCTATCCCTAATTTTTTTCGCCACCCCCACCCCAACCCTCCCCCATCAAGGGGGAGGGAGTTAAAAGAAGCCATCTATTTGATACTCGGATTAATAATTAAACTTAACCTCTTATAAACTTCTCAATAAGCTATTGTGCTTGTGCTAAATTTACCCCAATAAGCTCCAAACACCCCTGGACGATGTCCCGGGCGGCGTGGGGCCTGGCCAGGCGGCGGGACGCCTCCTCCATGCGTTTCAGGGTTTCGGGCTGCTCCAGGAACTGCCGTATCTTACCAGCGAATAGCTCTCCGGTAAATTCTTTATTTAGAATCAGCTCTGCGGCCCCGGCCTCCATGAGGAACCGGGCGTTGTGCTCCTGGTGGTTGTTGGCCGCAAAAGGGTAGGGCACGAGCAAGGCGGCGCGGCCCACCGCGGCGAACTCCGCCAGGGTGGAGGCCCCGGCCCGGCAGACGATCAGATGGGCCCGGGCCATCAACTCCGGCATCTCGGGCGAGAAGGCCATCACCTCCGCGGCAAAGCCATTCTCACGATAGCCCGCCTCCACCTGTTCCCGATCCGCCTCCCCGGGGAGGTGCAGAAAGTGCAGCTTCTCCTTCAGGTCCGTAAGCTTTGGCAGCGCCGCCAGGACCTCCACGTTCAAATGGTGGGCCCCCTGGCTGCCGCCGGTGACCAGCACGGTGAAGGGCTCCGGTGGCCGGGGCGGGCGCGGCTGAAAGAATTCCTCCCGGATGGGGTTGCCGGTCCAGACCGAAAGGCCGGGAGATAGATAACTCATGGTCTCGGGGAACGACACGAACACCCGGCCGGCCAGGCGGGCCAAATAGCGGTTGGTGGCCCCGAGGATGGCGTTTTGCTCGTGCAGGGCCAGGGGAATCCTTAGGGTCCAGGCCGCCACCCCCACGGGCCCCGAGGTGTGGCCCCCCATGCCCAGCACCAGGTGGGGGTTCAGGATCTTCAGGCGCCGGCGGGCCCGGAGCACGCCGCCCGGCAGGCTCAACAGGGCGCGCAGCCGGGCCCAGAGCCCTTCCCCTTTCAGGGCCCGGCTCTCCATGGCTTCCCAGGGGAACCCGTGGTGTTCCAGGATCCGGGTGGAGACGGCCTTGGGGGTGGTGAGGAAGGTGACGGTGGCGCCCTCCGTGGCCTGGAATTCCCGGGCCACGGCGATGCCGGGGAAGAGATGGCCCCCGGTGCCGCCTGAGGCGATTACCACCCTGAGATCCATGGGATTCCCCTGGTTCCCCCCTTCGAGGGGCTTACTCGGATACGCTTAAATCGGCCTAAGACAGGAAGGTCGGCCAATTTAACCGGTAACTCGAAAGTCCCCCTGTTCTAAAGGGGGATTTAGGGGGATTTGGAGGGTTTAGAGAAAATCTCCCCTATCCCCCCTTTATAAAGGGGGGGGATAATTCAGTCTCGATTATCATAACCCATTTTTTTCAAGCAAGGACCAGCTTCCTTGCTGCTGGGTCTTGAAAACCCTCCACTCGACGGCCCCGGATACCTTCACCCACCTCAGCTCTCCGAAGAGGGCGACGCCGCCGGTGGGGACGCCGGCCGGGCCGCAGGCGGACCCGCCGGCCGCTTGATTTGACTGCTGATGTTCAGCAGAATCCCCACCGCCAGGAGGTTGACCAAGAGCCCCGAGCCCCCGTAGCTGAGAAAGGGCAGCGACAGGCCCTTGGTGGGAAAGATGCCGCTCACCACCCCCAGGTTGATGACCGCGGGCAGCCCGATGAGCAAGGTCAGGCCCAGGGCCAGGTAGGAACCGAAACTGTCCGGGGCCTTGAGGCTCAGCCAGATGCCCCGGGAGACCACGATGGTAAACAGGGCCAGCACCAGGAGGACCCCCAGGAAGCCCATCTCCTCGCTGAAGATGGACAGGATGAAGTCGGTGTGGGCGTCCGGCAGGTAGAAGAGCTTGGCCTTGCTCTGGCCCGGCCCCAGCCCCAACAGCCCCCCGGAGCCGATGGCCAAAAGCGACTGCTTCAGCTGGTAGCCCACGTCCTGGCCATGCTTCCAGGGATCCAGGAAAGAGAGGATGCGGTCATATTTCTTGGGGTCTCTGAGCACCAGCATGACGGCCAGACAGACGCCCCCGGAAAGGGCCAGGAGAATGTGGGTGAGGCGGGTGCCGCCCACGAAGAGCATGGTGAACACGATGGCCGCCAGGGTGATGGCGGTGCCGAAGTCCGGCTCCTTGCCGATGAGGGCGATGAAGACCCCGGCCACGACCATGTGGGGCAAAAAACCGATGGCGAAATACTTCATCTTTTCCTGTTTCCGGGCCAGCGAGTAGGCCATGAACAGGGCTATGGCCAGCTTGGCGAACTCCGAAGGCTGTAAGGTGAGGGGCCCCAACCGCAGCCAGCGGGCCGCGCCCCGGACTTTGCCGCCGACGCCCGGCACAAATACCAGGACCAGGGAGAGGAGGCTGAGGAACAAGATGTGATAAGCCCAGCGCTTGTAATTCTGGTAGTTGATGGTGCGCCCCAGGAACAGGGCCCCGATGCCTAAGAGGACGTAGATCCCCTGGCGCTTGACGAAGTAATAAGGGTCGTTGTACTGGCTCTGGGCCATGACGTTGCTGGCGATGAAAATCATGGCCATCCCCAGGGCCACCAGGGAAAAGGTGCTGACCATCAGGATCTGGTCGTAATGCTGCGGCGCCGCGCTCTGCGCTTCAGCCTCGCTCTGCATCTTCGAGCTCCCCCACGATTGCCTGAAAGACTTGGCCGCGATGCGCATAGTCCCGGAACATATCAAAGCTGGCGCAGGCCGGGGACAGGAGCACCACCTCCCCGGGCCGGGCGATCTCCCAGGCCTGGAGTACCGCGTCCGTCAGGTCGGCGGCCAGGTGGATGGGCGCCAGACCCGCCCAGACCCGGGCCAGCAGGTCTCGGGTCTCCCCCAGCAACACCAGGGCCTTGACCCGCTCCCGGATGAGGTCCGAGAGCATGGAAAAGTCGCTGGCCTTATTCCGGCCCCCGGCGATGAGGATCACCGGCTGGTGGAAGTGGGCCAGGGAGCAGGCCACCGCCCCCACGTTGGTGCCCTTGGAATCGTCGTAAAACTCCACCCCGCCGATCTCCGCCACCCGCTCCAGCCGGTGGGGCAACCCCTTAAAAGAGGCCAGCACCCGGCGGCAGGCCTGGGGCTCCGCCCCGGCGTCCAGGGCCAGAAGCAGGGCCGCCATGACATTTTCCAGGTTGTGCCGGCCTGGTAGCCGGATGTGCTCCAGGGGAAAGACCTCTGCCGGGCGGCCCGGAAGCCGCACCCTCAGGGCGCCGTTCTCCAGCCAGGCCCCCTCCGGCAAGGCGCGGCTGGCGGAAAAATAATAGACTCGGCCGGCGCCCTGACCCAGGGCCGCCACCTGGGGGTCGTCGGCGTTCAGGACCCGGAGGTCGGCCTCCCCCTGGCGCCGGAAGAGGCCGGCCTTGGAGGCGATATAACCGCGGAAGTCGGGGTAGCGGTCCAGGTGGTCCGGGGTGAGGTTGAGCAGGGCGGCGGCCTGGGGGTGGAAGCTGGGAGCAGTGTCCAGCTGAAAGCTGCTCACCTCCAGGACCAGGAGGTCCGCTTCCTCCTGCCGGGAGAGCAGGTCCAGGGCCGGGGTGCCGATGTTGCCGCCCACCAGGGGCCTCGAGCCCGAGGCCGCCAGCAGTTCCCCCACCAGGGTGGTGGTGGTGGTTTTGCCGTTGGTGCCGCTCACCGCGATGAGACGCCGCCGGATGAAAGGGGCGGCCACCTCCAGCTCGCCCACCACCGGGATGCCGGCGGCCCTGGCCTCTTCGAGCCAGGGAAGCTCCGGCGGCACCCCGGGGCTCAGCACTATGAGGTCGTAACCCTGCCACCGGGGTTGGGGCACTCCCAGTTCTTCCGTCACCCCGCAAGCGGCGATTTCCCGGCGCCGATCCGCCAGGTCCGCGGCCGGGGCGGTGTCGGTGACCGTGACCCGGGCCCCGGCGCCGGCCAGAAAGCGGCACAGGGCCGCCCCGGTGCAGGCCAGGCCTACCACCAGAATATTTTTATCCGAAAAGTCCATCTTATTTGGTAGCTAAACTCCCCTGGCGGACCTTGTTGGGTGCGGCCTTCCCGGGGCCTGGGCCCCGGGAAGGGTCAGGTGCGGAAACATCCCGCTTATCAGGTTATAGGTCCCCCCACATCTCCCCAATCTTCTCCGACCACCGGAGAAGGACTAAGACTAACGCAGCTTCAGGGCGCTTAACGACACCAGCCCCAGGATGATGGCGATGATCCAGAAGCGCACGATGACCTTGGGTTCGGGCCAGCCTTTAAGTTCGAAATGATGGTGCAGCGGGGCCATGCGGAAGATGCGGCGGCCGTTGGACTAACCTTGAAGAAGCCCACCTGCAAAATGACCGACAGGGCTTCCACCACAAAGAGGCCGCCCACGATGGCCAGCAGGATCTCCTGCTTGGTGGCCAGGGCCACGGTTCCCAGAATGCCCCCCAGGGCCAGGGCCCCCACGTCTCCCATAAAGACTTGGGCCGGATAGGCGTTGAACCAGAGGAAACCCACTCCCGCGCCCACCAGGGCCCCCAGGAAGATGGACAGCTCCCCCACCCCCCGCACGTAGGGGATTTGCAGATAGGCGGCGGTCTTGAAGTTGCCGGCCAGGTAACAGAAGATCATGTAGAAAACCGCGGCGATGGTCACCGGGCCGATGGCCAGCCCGTCCAGACCGTCGGTGAGGTTCACCGCGTTGGCGGTCCCCACGATGACAAAGACCGCAAAGGGAATAAAGAACCATCCGAGGTCGGGATGCACCGTCTTGAAAAACGGGATGGTCAGGGTGGTGTCGAAGGCCGGATTGACGTAGAACCAGACGGCCGGGGCCAGGGCCACCAGGGCCTGGACCACCAGCTTTTGCCGGCCGGAGAGGCCTTTGTTGTGTTTTTTGATCACCTTGAGATAGTCGTCATAAAAACCGATGAGGCCGAAGCCGACGGTCACCAGCATCAGCAGCCAGATATAGGGGTTGGTCAACTCGGCCCAGAGCAGGGTGGCGGCCATGATGGCAAAGATGATCATCAGGCCGCCCATGGTGGGGGTGCCGGACTTACAGAAGTGGGACTGGGGGCCGTCATCCCGCACGTACTGGCCCACCTGCAACTCCTTGAGCTTGCGGATGAACCAGCCTCCTACCACCAGGGAGATGATGAGCGCGGTGAGAATGGCGAAGATGGTCCGGAAGGTGATGTAGCGGAAGACGTTGAAGCCGCCGAAGACCGTCTTTAATGGATATAAGAGGTGGTAGAGCAACTAAATCTTTCCCCCAGTTGGGCACAGTTGGCCCGACGCCGTCATTTTGCATTACCTTTATTGCAAAAAGTCTTGATTAACTGGTGGCACAGGCGTCCCGCCTGTGCTTAAGCAGGGTGCGCACGGCGCACCCTAATGGCACTTGTTATAGCCGATGTAGGGGCGGGTTTCAACCGGCCCCTACGCTCTTCCTCCAGGGCGGCGATGAGACCCTCCATGTGCATGCTGCGGGAGCCTTTCACCAGGAGCCAGTCCCCCGGCTGCAAAAATTCCTTTAAAACTTTGGCCCCTTCGGCCCGGCTCGAAACCTCCACGAGGCGCGGGGGCGCCAGCCCGGCTTCCTTTGCCCCCGCGGCCACCTCCCCGCGGAAATTGCCGCAGACGACCAGGAGGTCCAGCCCCGAACTGGCCGCCACCCGGCCCAATTCCCGATGCTCCGCGGCCGCGGCGTCTCCCAGCTCCAGCATGTCGGCCAGGGCCGCGGCGGCCCGCCCCCGGCCCCGCAGTTCGTTCAGGGTCTTCAAGGCCATGGCCATGGAACCGGGATTGGCGTTGTAGCAGTCGTTGAGGAGGTGGACCCCGGAGTTCAGGGTGACCACCTGGGAGCGCCGGTGAATGGGCTGAAACTCCGCCAGGGCCGCGGCCGTCTCCTTCGGAGTCAGCCCCAGGGACAGCCCCACCGCGGTGGCGGCCAGGGCGTTGTACAGCATGTGCAGCCCCGGGACGGACAGCTTCAAGGGCCAGCTGCGCCCCTGAAAATGGAGATTGGCCATCTGGCCCAGCCCCTCCAGGGTCCGACGGCCCGTGGCCCTGAGTCCGGCCCCGGGGGCCAGGCCGAATCCCAGGGCCGGCCCCGGGAAATTCCCGGCCAGGGACGCCAGCCACGGGTCATCGGCATTGTAAACCAGGCGGGCGCCGTGATCCAGGGCCGCGGCCAGCTCCCCCTTGGCCCGGGCCACCCCAGAGACGTCCCCCACCCCCTCGGTGTGGGCCGCATGGACGTTGGTGAGGACGCCCAGGGTGGGGGCGGCGATTTGGGTCAGCCGGCGGATCTCCCCGAAGGCGTTCATGCCCATCTCCACCACCGCGGCCTCGTGGCTGCCCTCCAGGCCCAGCAGGGTCAGGGGCATGCCGATGAGGTTGTTCAGATTCAGCCGGTTCTTCAAAACCCGGTAGGACCGGGAGAGCACCGCGCCGATCATCTCCTTGGTAGTGGTCTTGCCGCAGCTGCCGGTGATGGCCACCACCGGCACCTGGAAGCGGTCCCGCCAGGCCCGGGCTAAATCTCCTAAGGCGGCAAGGCCGTCGAGAACGGAGATGACCGTTACTTCGCGGGGCAGACCAAGGTGGGCACGGCCCGCCGTGCCCCTACTATTTCCCGTAAGGGGTTGGGAGTGTGGGTCTGGGGGAGATTGTAAGTGGGGCCCTCGGCCCCTGGCCCCCTTCCCCAGACACCAGCTCTCCTCCACCAACACTCCTCGCGCCCCCCGGCGCAAGGCCCCGGGGATGAACTCGTGGCCGTCGTGGCGTTCGCCCGCTCAGCGGGATGAAGAGCTCCCCGGCCTGGCAGGTGCGGGAGTCGGTGCTGACCCCGCAGCAGGTATTCCAGGCCCCGTCCTGGACCAGGGTCCCGCCGGTGGCGGCCAGAATCTCGGCAGTGGTGAAGGTGGCGCGCATCAGATGGAAGCGTCCTTATATTCTAAACAAGTGCAAGAAACGTTATCAAATTTGGCATTTTTTCCCTCCCCCCAGCCCCTCCCGCCAGGGGAGGGGGAGAAAAAACTCTCAAGATATCGATATTCGTTTAAAAAATCTTTTACAAGACCTTGTCTTACATCCTTGAGGTCTTTGCTTTCGGTTTTACAAATCGTCTTTACAAAATTCTGACAGGGCTTCGGCAACTTCTTCCCGGTCGTCGAAATGGCGTCTCTCGGCTCCCCAGATCTGGTAATTTTCATGGCCCTTGCCGGCCACCAGGACTCCGTCGCCGGGTCCGGCCAGCTGTACCGCCAGGCGGATGGCCTCCCGCCGGTCGGGAACCACCAGGTAGCCGCGCGCCCCCCGCCGGGCCGCGGCCTCGGTGACGGGGGCCAGGCTGGCCGCCGCCAGCCCCGGTTCGATCTGGTGGATGATGGCCTCCGGGTCCTCGCTGCGGGGGTTGTCGCTGGTGACGATCACCAGTTGGGACCCGGCCGCGGCCGCCTGGCCCATCAAGGGCCGCTTGCTGCGGTCCCGGTCCCCGCCGCAGCCGAACACGGTGATCAGGCGGGTAAAGTTGAGCGTTTGCAAGGCCGCCAGGGCCTGGGTCACCGCCACGGGGGTGTGGGCGTAATCCACGAACACCGCGGGGCCCTGCGGCGGGCCGAAGCGCTCCAGCCTTCCCGGCACCCCGCGGAGCGAGGCAATACCCCGGGCCACCGTGGCGGGGTCCAGGCCCAATCCCAGGGCCGTGGCCACGGCCGCCAGGATATTGGAGAGATTGAAGGGGCCCACCAGTCGGGAGTTGATCTCCACTTCCCCTGCCGGGGTGGCGAGCCGCACCGTGAGGCCGTCCCGGCGGAACCGCTGCGTCAGGGGCCGCACCTGACTTTCCGGGTGCCGCCCGTAGGTCAGGGTGGGGACCTTGACCGCCTCCCGCAGCGCCATGCCCCGGGGGTCGTCCAGGTTGAGGACCGCCAGCCCCTCAGAGGGGTCGCCGTTGGGCAACAGCTCCAGAAACAGCCGGGCCTTGGCCGCAAAGTAGTCGTCCAGGTCCCGGTGGTAGTCCAGGTGATCCTGGGAAAGGTTGGTGAAGACGCCGGCCGCGAAGGCCGTCTGGTCCACCCTTCTTAAATCCAGGGCGTGGGACGAGACCTCCAGGAAGACGTGGGAGGCCCCGTGCCGGCGCATCTCCCGCAGCATTCTTTGCAGATCCAGGGACTCGGGGGTGGTCACCGGGGCCGGCCAGGTAAGTTCTCCCAGGCGGTAGTTGACGGTGCCCACCACTCCCACCCGGTGCCCGGCGGAGCTCAGAATGGCCTCCAGGAGATAGGTGGTGCTGGTCTTGCCGTTGGTGCCGGTGATGCCCACCAGGATGAGCTCCCGGCTGGGATGGCCGTAAAAGGCGGCGCTGAGATGGGCCAGGGCCAGCCTGGCCTGGGGCACCTGAACCACCGTAACCCCGGGAGGCGCGGCAGTCTCCTGCTCGGTGACGATGACTTGGGCGCCTTCCTCGAGGCTGGCCGCAAGAAAGAGGTGACCGTCGGTGCGGTGGCCCTTGAGGGCCACGAAGATGCCGCCGGGGACCACTTCCCGGGAATGGTAAGCCACCCCGGCCACGGGCCGGCGGTCGTCACCCAGCACCTGATAGCCCTTAAGGCCGCTGAGCAGCTCTCTCAAAGTCTTCCGGGGGGGAAGGCGATCTTCTGGCACCGGCCCTCGCGCTGGTTCAGGTTTCCGAGACCCCGGCTGCCTGAGGCTTACGGAAGCGAGATGCGGGTCTCGAGCAAACTGCAATATCGATCAATTCTTACCCAGGACTGGTTATTGACTGGCAAATAAGGGCAGGCGCCAAGGCCTGCCCTTCCGGGGTCACGTGAGTTTTATGCGCTGGCAAGTCAGTCTCATGGCCCACCGCCTGATAGCTTAATCCTATAAAAACTTACAGTTCTTGGCAAGAGTGAATCCCGGCTCCGTAAGCTTCAGGAATTGGACTTGAATTTCACCCGGCAGCTGGTGCCGGGGCTGAGCTCGGTTCCCGGCGCCGGCTCCTGACTCACGGCCATGCCGCTGCCTTCCACCCGGCAGCGCAACCCGGACTTATGCAAGAGATTGATTACTTGCCGAATAGTATAGCCCCGCAGGTTCGGCATCACTTTCAGAGGCTCTTTGGGGATCTCCAGCTTGGTCGGCGTAAAGGCGACCGGCTGGGGCGCCGGGGCGGCCAGGGCCGGAGTGGGCAGTATGCCGGCCAGCACCGGGGCGTTCTTGTCCTTTTCCAATTCCTTTTGGGGGTAATAACCCAGGACCCGCATCGATTGGGCCGCGATCTCCCGGAAGATGGGGGCCGCCACCACGCCGCCGTAGATGGCGCCCTTGGGTTCGTCCAGGATGACGGAGATGGCCAGCACCGGTTTGTCGGCCGGAATCAGACCGATGAACAGGGCGTTAAACTTGCTGTGGGAATAGGTCCGGCCCACCAGCTTCTGGGCGGTGCCGGTCTTGCCGGCCACCGTGAAACCTTCGGGGGCCGCCTCCTTGGCGGTGCCGCCGGGCTGAGTCACGGTCTCCATGATGGCCAGCATCTGCTGGGCCGTTTGCTGAGAAAGCACCCGGCGGATGGGGTGGGGTTGGAATTCCCGGACTATTTTCCCATAAGGATTGACCACCGCTTTCACCAGGTGAGGCTCCATCAAGACCCCGCCATTGCCCATGGCGGCCAGGGCCATGGTCATCTGTAACGAAGTGACGGACACCCCCTGTCCGAAGGCCAGGGTGGCCCGGTCGATGAGCGAACGGGTCAGGCGGAGGTTCTTCAAAATGCCCGCGGTTTCTCCCGGAAACTGGATGCCGGATTTGCGGCCAAAGCCGAAATCCCGCAGGTAGCGGTCCAGGCGGGGTCCGCCCGTTTTGGTGGCAATCTTGGCGGCCCCGATGTTGCTGGATTTTTGAATCACCTGCTGCACCGTCAGGGTCCCGTAAGGATGCACGTCGTGAATCACTTCCTTGGGTCCCAGGACCCAGACGCCGTTTTCGCAATGTAACTTGTCCGTGGGCTTCACCACGTGGGCGTCCAGGGCCGAGGCGGCGATGAAGATCTTGTAAGTGGAGCCGGGCTCCAGGCAGTCCGTCAGAATGCGGTTGTGGTGGGTTTCTTCCGGGTATTGGGCCTGGCGGTTGGGGTCGAGGGACGGCACCTGGGCCATGGCCAGGATCTCACCGGTTTGGGGCCGCACCACCAGGGCCATCCCACCGGCGGCGTGAAACCTTTCCACTCCCTGGGCCAGTTCCTTCTCCGCAATGTACTGCAGGGTGCGGTCCAGCGTCAGGACCAGGTTGTTGCCCATGACCTCAGGGTCCCAGGCCTTCTCCCCGGTGTCCACGATGTGGCCCCGGGCGTCCATCGTCTTCCAGTACTGCTTGGGTTTGCCGTAAAGTTCGTGGTCGAACTGGAACTCCAGCCCTTCCAGGCCCTGGCAGTCGATGTTACAGAACCCCAGCACCTGGCCGGCCAGGGAGAGCTGGGGATAATAACGCTTGGCCTCAGGAATGAGATAGATCGGGTCTGTGTCCCGGCGGCCCGTCTCCCCGGCGGCCCGGGTCTTCTGCTCCACCTTGGCCTGCCAGGCCAGGAAGGCGGCTTCCCGCTCCGGGGTGAGGTGGCGTTTGACCCAGACAAAGGGACGGGCCCGGGTGAACATCTCCTTCAGTTCTCGGGGCTTGAAGCCCAGGATGGGAGCCAGCTCCCGGCTCAGACGGTCGGCATTCTTGATCTGGGCTGGGTGGGCCACCACGGAGGAGACCCGGGTGCTGACCGCCAACTCCGTGCCGCGGCAGTCCAGGATGGTGCCCCGCACCGGCAGGACGGGGCAATACTTCTGGTACTCCCGGGTGGACTCTTCCCGGAGTTGCGGCCCCCGGATGGCTTGCAGGTAAAAAAACCGGCCGCAGACCCACAGGCCCAGGAGAAACAGGCCCAGGCCCACCAGGCCGATGCGCAAGCGCACCCATTTGTTGATGCCGGGACTCACGGCAGTTTCACGACCTGGGAGGGCTGGGGGGCCCCCATGCCATATTCCGCTGCCAGTTTTTCCAGACGGGAAATGGCCGAGAGGCTGGCCAGCTCGATGCGCAACTTGTTGTTCAGATCCAGGTATTGTTTCTGGGCCTCCTGGGCCTGAGAGATCTGGTAGCTCTGAGTGATGTACTGCAGATCGGCCCAGGCCAGAAAGACGGAGGTGAACAGCACCCCGGCGGTGGCCAGGACCACGGCCCCTACCACGATTCTCCCCAGGCGCCAGGGGTGGCTCAACTTGCGGTTTTTAGAGACAAATTCATGTCCTGCGGCAGTCAGTCGAAGAGTCAAGTTGCTGGGCATCCCCCACTACCTCCCCGTTCACTAACCTAAATTTTTTCGGCGATGCGTAACTTGGCGCTGCGGGACCGGGGGTTTCTCTTCACCTCATCCGGTGTTGGGGTAAGAGGTTTGCGGGTGATGCGATTCATCACTCCGGCGCGTTCCCAGGCGACCAGCCGCTGCTTTACCAGACGGTCTTCCAGGGAATGGTAAGAGATAACCACCAGGCGTCCGCCCGGCTCCAGCCAGGCCGGGGCCTGCTCCAGGAACTCGGCCAGTTGCTCCAGTTCCAGGTTAACCGCGAGGCGCAAGGCCTGGAAGACCCGGGTGGCTGGATGCAGTCTCCCCCTGCGCCCCCCGGGTCCCTGGGCCTGTTCAATAACGTCCACCAACTGCCGGGTGGTCTCGAAAGGCTTCCGCCGCCGGGTCTGCACCACTAGCCGGGCGATGCGTCGGGCCCGGCGCTCCTCCCCATAGTCCCGGAAAATCATCTCCAGCTTTTCCTGGGACGCGGTGTTCAGGAGCCTGGCGGCCGTGGGCCTTCCGGATTCGGGGTTGAACCGCATGTCCAGCGGCTCGTCCCCGGCAAAAGAGAACCCCCGGTGTGATTGTTGCAGTTGATAAGAAGAGAGGCCCAGGTCCAGGAGAATTCCGGCTACCCCCGGTACCTGCGCCGTGTCCAGAAGCTCCCCCAATTGTGTGTACGAGCGATGAAAAAGTTGAAATCTGGAGGTGTGGCGGGCCAGCCGGGCGCCGGCCGCCTCGAGGGCCGCAGGATCTTGATCCAACCCCCAAAGTTTGCCGTCCGGGGCGGTGCGGTCCAGGATGGCCGCGGCGTGCCCCCCCTCACCCACGGTGCCATCCGCATACAGGCGGCCAGGCCGGCAATCGAGACCCACCAGCACCTCCGTCACCATAACCGGTTCATGGACCGGGTTGTGGTCGTCGCTTAAATTAACAATTCGTGTAAGACCTCTTCAGTAATGGATTCTTCCAACTGTTTCCGGTGGGTTTCGTAGCTCTGGCGGTCCCAGACCTCAAAGCAGCGGATGGCGCCCACCAGGCAGACTTCCCGATTGAGTTTGGCATAGTCCCGGAGATTGGGGGGAACGAGGATGCGGCCCTGACGGTCCAGGGGGCACTCCTCCACCCCGGAGATCAGAAACCGCTGGAAGGCTCTGATTTCTTTGCGGAAGAGGGGCTGCTCCGCAAACTTGGCCTCGATTTTCGCCCATTCCGACTGGGGAAAGGCCAGGATGTAGCCCCCGAAATTGGTGAGGATGAGCTGGCGATCTTTGCGTTCCTGTAAGATTTCCCGGTAGCGGGACGGGATGCTGACCCTGCCTTTGTTATCCATGAAATGGAAGTAGCTACCGGTGAACATCCTCCCCCCATTAATCCCCACTAACTCCCACTTTTTACCACTGCGAGGTAAAATACGCCCCTTTTTAGGGAGATGTCAAGAAAAAAACGCTCCTGGAAAAAAAATATTTGCGCCGGGAAAACCGAAACCAGATGCGGACTTGCAAGGGGTAGGAAAAGCCTGGGACCGTGGAACCCACCTCAGTGGGTTTTGGGCCCATTTTTCAAAAGATATGGGGGCAGGACCGGAAGATATCCCCCACTTCCGGGTTTTTTTAGGGCAATGCCGAGAATTTGGCAGGGAGGGAACGACTGAAGGGAGGTGCCGGGAAAGCCGTTTCTTTTCAGGAAGGAGTCGGCAACGGCAATTGCCACCCTGGACTCAAGGGCGCCGCCCCCGGTGGTCCAGGTAGCCTTGCAGGATCAGGACTGCGGCCAGTTGATCCACCACCTGGCGCCGGCGCCGGCGGCTCAGGTCCGCCTGTAGCAGCACCCGTTCGGCCTCCACGGTGGTGAGGCGCTCGTCCCAGGTGGTAACCTTCACCCCCAGGGCTGCCGAAAGCTCCCGGGCCAGCTCCAGGATCTTCGGGGCGGCCTGGCCCAGGCGGCCGTCCATATGACGCGGGCAGGCCCAGGACGATTTCCTGGACGCCCCACTTCCGGGCCACCTCCAGGAGCCGGGCCAGGTCCGTCTCCGGGTCCCGGCGCACCAGGACCTCCAGCCCCTGAGCCGTGATCCCCAGAGGGTCGCTGACGGCCAGGCCGATGCGCTTCTCGCCCACGTCCAGGGCCAGGATGCGCACCTCCCGGGGGCCGGGGGGCTGGGAAGATTCCGTCACGGTCGGCTCCTATTTGGACAGCAGCCACACCGCCAGCAGGGCCAGGGCGATGCCGGCCAGGTGGCGGGGGGCCAGGTTTTCGTGCAGCGCGATCCAGCTCAAGACCACGGTCACCACCGGGTAGAGGGCGGTGAGGGGCACCACCACGGTGGCGGGACCGGCGGCCAGGGCCTGGAAGAAGCTGAGCAGGCCGAAGGCCATGCAAACCCCGGCCGCCAGGGCCACCCCCACCCCCAGGGGATGCCAGGGCACGGCCAGCCCACCCGCCACCCCCAGGTAGCCGATGACCGCCAGGTGGCCGCAGATGGAAAGGAGATACACCGCGGGGGACGGCAGGAACTGGGTGGCCACTTTGCTCAAAAAGCCCCAAATCCCCCACAGTCCCAAGGCCAACAGGGAAAAGAAGTACCAGCTCACCGTCGCCTCCCGCCTTGCCAGTCGTTCATCCTTTCACTAATATACGATATGGCCTGGGGGCGCAAAGGGCAAGCCCCAAATCCCGGCTAACGGGACCCGGGCAAGGAGATTCGCCAGGTTTTTATTACCCGGCAACTGGCTTTCAGAGACGTTAAGGAATATGATTATTTAACGGCTCCAGCCGCAAATCGGTATCTTCCCGCCGCCCTGGGCGGCTGGCAGTGAGAAAGGTTTTCGATGGTTAAGATCATGGGCCACCGGGGCGCTCCGGCTTATGAACCGGAAAACACCCTGCGCTCCTTCAGGCGGGCTCTGGAGATGGGGGTGGCCGCGGTGGAACTTGACGTGCATCTCACCAAAGACGGCCGCCTGGCGGTGATCCACGACGCCACGTTAGAGCGCACCACCAACGGCCGGGGCCGGGTCAGGGACTTCACCCTAACGGAGCTCAAGAAGCTGGATGCCGGGAAGGGTGAGGCGATTCCCTCCCTGGAGGAGGCCCTTAACCTGGTCCGGGGCCGGGCCCGCCTGTTGGTGGAGATGAAGGAACCGGAGGCCGCGGCCGCCCTCCTGGGCTTTTTTCGGGAGCGCCGGGCCTTCCGGGACGCCGGCGTCATCTCCTTCTGGCACCCGGCCATCAAGGCCATGAAGGAAGCCGAGCCCCGGCTCCGGACCGGCGCCCTCCTGGTGGGCTGCCCCGCGGACCCTGTGGGCCTGGCCCGGGCCGCCCGGGCCGACGCCCTGGTGCTGCAATACGCCTACGTCACCGCCGACCTGGTGGCCGCGGCCCATGAACACGGCCTCCTGGTCTGTATCTGGAACATCGACCGTGTCGACACCGTGAAACCGTACCTGACCATGAACCCGGACGTCATCGGCAGCAACCGCCCCGATGTTCTGATAGAATATATGAGGAATTTGGGGGAGGGCCAGGGACTAAGAGTCCCTGCCCTCCCCCAAACCCCCCTCCCAACCCGCGTAAGTTGGCCGGGGGAGGCGGGCCAGGGGCCCGACTTCCCCGGCCTCATAAATCACCCCTTAAGGGATTGGGGGTGGGGGCTTGGGGGAGGGATTGTAAGTGGCCGTGGGCCCTTAGCTCCCTCCCCCAATAATCATTCCCGAAGGGAACATAGATATGTCCAAAACCATAGTCGAGCAGGTGATGGCGGCCCATCTGGTTTCCGGGGAGTTGGAGGCCGGGGCCGAAGTTGGTCTGAAGATTGATCACACCTTGACTCAAGATGCCACCGGCACCCTGGCTTATCTGGAGTTTGAGGCCATGGGGGTGAACCGGGTCCGGCCCGAGGTGGCGGTGAGTTATGTGGACCACAATCTGCCCCAGACGGACTTTCGCAACGCCGACGACCACCGGTTTTTGCGCACCATCGCGGCCCGCTACGGCCTCTATTTTTCTCCGCCCGGAAACGGCATCTCCCACCAGGTGCATCTGGAGAGTTTCAGCGTGCCGGGCAAGACCCTGTTGGGCTCCGACAGCCATACTCCCACCGCGGGCGGCGCCGGCATGCTGGCCTTCGGGGCTGGGGGTCTGGACGTGGCCCTGGCCCTGGCCGGCCAGCCCTTTTATCTCGTCATGCCGGAAATCCTGGGGGTGCGCCTGACGGGCCGCTTCCCGGCCTGGGTTTCGGCCAGGGACGTCATCCTGGAGCTTTTGGGCCGCCTGACCGTGAAAGGCGGTCGGGGCAAGATCCTGGAGTTTTTCGGCCCGGCCCTGCGCCATCTCAGCGTGCCCGAGCGGGCCGCCATCACCAACCTGGGGGCGGAGCTGGGGGCTACCACCTCCATTTTCCCCGCGGATGAGCAGACCCGCAGGTTCCTGGCCTTGCACGGCCGGGAAGCGGACTTCCGGCCCCTTCAGGCCCAGGGCCGTCCCAGGTACGCCGACGTCCAGGAGGTGGACCTGGGGAAACTTACGCCCCTCATCGCCCGGCCCAGCTCCCCGGACCTGGTGGTGCCGGTCAAGGAGGTGGAGGGCACCCCGGTGGAGCAGGTGCTCATCGGCTCCTGTGCCAACTCCTCCTTCCGGGACCTCATGGTGGTGGCCCGGGCCCTGCGCGGCCGGCGGGTGCACCCCCGGGTGAGCCTGGAGGTCAATCCCGGCTCCCGCCAGGTCCTGGAGAACCTGATCCTGGCCGGCGGCCTGCTGCCCATCCTGGAAGCCGGGGCCCGGGTGATGCCGCCGGGCTGCTGGGGCTGCATCGGCATGGGCCAGGCCCCGCCCACCGGCGCGGTATCGGTGCGCACTTTTCCCCGGAACTTCCCGGGGCGCAGCGGCACCAAGGACGATAAGGTCTATCTCGCCAGCCCGGAAACCGCGGTGGCCGCGGCCATCTTCGGCGAACTGCGGGATCCCCGGAGCCTGGGGGATTACCCGCGCCTTGCCGCGCCCCGGCATTATCACCTGAACGGCGGCATCATCCCGCCGCTCCCACCGGAGGAGGCCGCGCAGGTGGAGGTGATCCGGGGCCCCAACATCGTCCCCTTCCCCCAGCTTTCGCCCCTGCCGGCGACCTGGCGTGGGGAAGTGTGGTTGAAAGTGGGGGACAACGTCACCACCGACGACATTTTGCCTGCGGGCAGCCAGATCCTGCCGCTCCGGTCCAACCTGCCGGCCATCAGCCAGCACGCCTTCACCCGCCTGGACCCGACGTTTCCCCAGCGGGTCCGGGGCAAAGGCGAAGGGGCCGTGGTGGGCGGGGAAAACTACGGCCAGGGCTCATCCCGGGAGCACGCCGCCCTGGCGCCCCGGTACCTGGGGGTGCGGGTCAAGCTGGTAAAGAGCTTCGCCCGCATTCACCTGGCCAACCTGATCAATTTCGGCATCCTGCCGCTGACTTTTGAAAACCCGGCGGATTACGACCTGCTTACCCAGGGGCGGACGGTGGAACTGCCTGAGGTGAAAAAACTTCTTCTGGAAGGCGCAGAACGCCTGCCCCTGAAGGCGGGAGCTAAGGAGATTTGGGTGCGGGTGGACCTGTCAGCCCGGCAACGCCGCCTCCTCGCCGTGGGCGGCGCCCTGAACCTGGCGAGGGAGGGCTAAGCTCGACCACAGGGGGGCAGGAGGCCCTGTTCCCCCGGGACCGCGGTGATTATCTTCCTGAAGATTATGGAGTTTTTCGCCAAGTATAAAGATTAAGGAGATCTAGACAAATTTTTGTTAAAATGAACAAGTTCGTCGGAGGAATGGGAAGTGGGGTTCCTGAAGCGTTTATTTGTGTCCAAACCCGAGTCAGAGGAGCCTCCGGGTGAGATAGTGGAACGCAGCATCTCCCTGGACGACACCGATCTTCAGGTAATCATCAAGATTCACGGAAGAGAGCTGTTTGCCAAGGATTTTTTCCAGGCGTCTTTAGAAGACAACGATTATGCTTACGGCAGATTTTACTTCCTCAACGAAGACCTGCCAAAGACCCACTTCGCCCCTTCCCTGGAACAGGCCATCAGTTGGTTCCGAGGGAAAAGTATTCCCAAAGACGGTTACGGCACCATTCTCTGGGGTGAAAAGGTAAGGTATCAATGCAGATATTGCAGTAATTTTAAACACTTCCCCTTGCGAATCAGTAAAGTTGAAAAGGTTGTGGTATGTACCGATATTCCTCATTATCGGGAGATTGTCGGGTGGCGCGTTATCGAAGTGGAAAATGAGATTTTAGGCAAGGGAATTCCCACCAAAATCCTTGAGCAGTTCAAGACCTATCCCATCATTAAGTGGCACTCCCAGAAAAAGAAATACATCTGTCAGGGCTGCGCGGCAAAGCTGCTGGAACAGGGCAAAGACCAGGAACTGGCGAATTGTTTGATTTTTGAGCCGGAGTAACGGCAGCCGCGCCCGGAACCTGGGGAAGGGTAGGGGGAGGAAGATAATTTTGAGGGGAGGGCCGGGGGACCAAAGCCCCCGCCCTTGGGCACAGCACGCGGTGCCCCTACAACTCCCCTCCCAGCCCCCCAAATAAATGGCCAGGGAAGGCGGGACCTTGAGCTCCGGCTGCTACGGCTAATGCGAATCTAAAGTCGTTTACATGAGCTGGGTATTTATAGAGAACTTGAGGTAGGGGTGGGCGCACCCATGGAAACCTTCCTCCAGCCCCCTAAAGGGTAGATTGGGAATCAAAGAGGGACATTAGGGGCGGTTTTGAAACCCGCCCCTACCAGCGTCGTTATCTCCCCATGGAGTTCGATCATGGATTTTAAAGGCTGCTTCATTGACGGCCGCTGGGTGGAGACCAAAGAAAGGCTTCAGCTCCTCTCTCCCTGGTCCGGGGAGGTGGTGGGGGAGGTGTGCCTGGCCGGGGAGGCGGAGTGGGAAGCGGCCATTGCTGCGGCCCGGCAGGCCGCGGCAGTACTTAAAGGGTTCTCCAGCCAGGAGCGCCGGGAGGTTCTTAAGGCACTCACGGCCGGGGTGGAGAGGCGCCAGGAAGAGTTGGCCCAGACCATCGTGGCTGAGGGGGGCAAGCCCGTCACCTATGCCCGCGCCGAGATGGCCCGGGGGGTTACCACCCTGTGCCTGGCGGCGGAGGAGGCGGCCCGCCTGGGCGGCGAAGTCATCCCCCTGGACCTGGCGCCGGCCTTCACCGGGCGCTGGGGCCTGACCCGCCGTTTTCCGGTGGGACCGGTGCTGGGCATCACCCCCTTCAACTTCCCCTTCAACCTGGTGGCCCACAAGGTGGGGCCGGCCCTGGCCGCGGGCAACCCCATCATCATCAAGCCCTCCTCCAAGACGCCGCTCACCGCCTTGAAGCTGGCGGAGATCTACCACCAGGCCGGGCTGCCGCCCGGAGGCCTGCAGGTCTTGCCCAGCGCCAGCGACCTGGCGGAAAAGGCGGCGGGCGACGACCGCCTTAAGGCCCTGTCCTTCACCGGCAGCGCCGCGGTGGGCTGGCGCCTGAAAGGTTTGGCCGGCCGCAAGAAAGTCATCCTGGAGCTGGGCGGCAACGCCGCCTGCATCGTGGATGCCGGCGCCGATCTGACCTGGGCGGCCAGGCGCACCGCCATCGGCGCCTTCGCCCACGCCGGCCAGGTGTGCATCGCGGTCCAAAGGGTCCTGGTGCACCGGCAGGTCTATGAAGATTTTAAGGAGGGTTTTCTGCAAACCATCGCCCACGACATTGTAGCCGGGGACCCGGCCCGGGAAGAGACGGTCATCGGACCCTTCATCGACGCCGGGGCGGCAAACCGGGTGCGGCAGTGGGTCAGAGAAGCCCTGGACGGCGGAGCCCAGATGATCGCGGGCAACCTGGGCGCCGGCAACCTCATGCCCGCCACGGTGCTGGAGAACGTCACCCGGGACATGTTGGTCTGGCGCCAGGAGATCTTCGGCCCGGTGGCGACTCTGACGCCTTTTGCGGACTTCACCCAGGCACTCAAGATGGCCAATGACTCGGACTTCGGCCTGCAGGCCGGGGTCTTCACCCCGGACCTGGCCCACGCCTGGCAGGCCTTCGAGACCCTGGAGGTGGGCGGCGTCATCATCAACGACGCCCCGCTCTTCCGCCAGGACCACATGCCCTACGGCGGCGTCAAGGCCTCGGGCCTGGGCCGGGAAGGGGTGCGCTACGCCATGGAGGAATTGACGGAAATGCGCTTATTGGCAGTGAAACCTTAGAGGCCGCGGGAAATCGACGGAACTCCAAATGGGCGGTATTTGACCCTGATCCGGCAGGGCCGGATACACGAGACCGCGGCGGGAGGGCAGCCGGTTTGCCCTCTTACTCCAAAACGGCGCTGGCTTCCCGATATTTGACGCAGGGGGTCCACGATCCCAGGGGCCGCTTGCACCCCTTGCAGGTGTTCAGGCCCTGGCGCTGCTTGCAGTAGCTTTTCACCACCACCTCGAACAGCTTGCCATTGCGGATGGCAAAGGCCACCTCTTCGGCGATGGAGGTGAGCAGCAGGAGCTCTTCCTCGGTAAAGAGCTTGCCGTCCGTTTTGTTGAGGACTTCCAGGACCCCGATCTTCTCTTCTCCCGCCGTCAGAGGCAGGACGATCATGTTTCTGGTCTGAAAGCCTGATTCCGAATCGAACTTTCCGTAAAACCGGGGATCGTTCTGCACGTCGTTGATGATCTCCGACTGCTGGGTCTGCAGCACCGAACCGGCCAGGCCCTGGTCGGCGGGAAAGGTGGCGGTCAGCAGCACCTCCTTGGCCGAGCCCTCGGCGCTGTAAAAGCGGAAGTTCTTTTTCTCGTAATCGAGCAGGAGGACCGAGGCGGCTTCAGCCGCAAGACCATCCATACAGAAGTAGAGAACAGCTTCCAAAACGTCGCGCAGGTCCAGGGCCTGGGTAATCATGGAACTCACGGTGAGGTAGGTATTGAGATGCCGATTGCGCTTCTCGAGGTCCAGCCGGTCGAGAAGATTATCCAGGGCATGCCTGAAAAGCGGCAGAATTTTTGCCATCAGAGTCGTTGCTTCCCCGGGAAGCGCCAGCCCCAGCAGGCCCATGGGTTCATGGTGGGAGCGGAGAGGAAACAGCGCCAGCCGGATACCCGGCGTCATGGAGGCAACTTGCATCTCGGTGCGGCCTGAAAGTTGGTCGACTTGCTCGGCGCACAACTGCTCCACTGCCGGGGCCACATCGGGCTGAACCCCGTGGCGAAAGAAGGAGGGGTGGAGCAGGCGTGGATCTTTCAGGTAAAGAAGGCTCCCGGTGGCGCCCGTGATGCGGGCGAGGACCGGCAGAGCCAAGTCTGCCAGGTCCTCCAGGCTCCTGGCCGAAACCGCCTTGTCGGCCAACTCTAACAGGGCCAGGGCCTCGCCAGAAAAAAGCTCTGCTTTGGACGGCTCAATGACAGGCATGGCACCCCCCCGATGCAAGTTTATGGACAACTATTATGTCACAAATTAATTAAATAATCTAAGTTAACGTTTGCCGGCTGGCGGGGTCCATAAAACAAAGAGGACCATGGGAGGCAGGCTCCCGTGGTCCCCTGAGGTTACAATTATCTGGGGGCGTTTGCTAGTTAGGGATAGAAGTATAGCTCTTTCAGCATCGGGGGTTTGAATTCCAAAGTCCGGAAGAGCAGTACCGGCACCGTGGCGTGGGCGGCTACCCTATCGGCCACGTGGCCCATGTACCAGGCCACTTCCCCGGCGCCGTGGGTCCCCAGGGCGATGAGGTCGTAGCCGTTATCCTGGGCATAAGGCAATGATTTCCCGTTCGGGCACCCCGTCCTGGCAGGCCCAGTTGGCGTCCAGGCCCTGGGCCTTGAGGTCCTGGCCGGCCTTGGCCAGGAAGGTTTCACAGAATTTTGCCTCCTGGGCCGCTGCTGCCCGGATCGTTCCCGGAGTGCCTTCCCCGGCGAAGGCGCCGACGCCGGCATAACAGGCGTGAAAGAGGGTCACCTTGGCCTTGAAGGTCTTGGCCAGTTCCGCTACCTTGGGGAGAATTTTAGCCGCGATTTCCGAACCGTCTAGAGGAACCAAAATCTTCTTAAACATAATGCCCTCCTGGATGACTTTCGCTGGGCCAGGCCTGATATGGCGCCTCGCAGCCCCGTATGTATTATAAATTACAAATTAAGACCGAATTGTAGGGTTGTCAATCCAGATTATGGAAATCTTTGCTATTTTTCTGGTTTCTGCGGGACCCGGCCGGCGGCCTGACTCTCTCCGCCTTTATAGAGGTCGCGCTGCAATACCCGGTGGTAACTGGTAAAGTCGCCGTCGCCGGAGTCGCTCTGCAAATGGGTGTCCATCATCTTCAGCTTGGCGTCCAGGTCGTCCAGGAAATAAACCAGCAGGGCTTCCCGGGTCTTGGGCAGGGACCGGGGAGCCGAATTCCAGGGACCCGTGGTGCGACAGGATGATGTGCTCCAGCTGCACCAGCAGGTTGGGGTCGGGAAACTCCAGGGCCCGGGCCTCTTCCCGCACCATTTCCCACCCCAGGACGATGTGGCCCAGAAGCTGCCCGGAGACGGTGAGATCCGGAGCCTGGGGGTTGGCGATTTCCTTGACCTTCCCCAGGTCGTGGAGAATGGCCCCGGCCAGGGCCAGGTCGGGGTTCAGGTCGGGATAAACGCTGAGGGACGCCAGGGTGTGGCGGGTCACGGACCAGGTATGCTCCAGCAGGCCCCCCAGATAGGGGTGGTGATAGAGCCGGGCGGCGGGGCACACCAGGAGGTCTTCCTGATACCGGTTCAGGAGGCTGAGCACCAGGTCTCTGAGGGGCGGTCTGAGGTTGCCCTCGGCCATCTCCCGGAGCTCCTGCCAGAGCTGCTGGCGGTCGTAAGGGGTGGCCAGGTGCAGCAGTTCCGGGTCGAAGCCTTTCAGCTCCTTGCCCCGGGCCTTCGAGGGCGTCCACGGTATAGATATACTGGACCGTTGAGCTGGAGTTCCCCTTTGTAAGAGCCCACCTGGCCCTGGACGCCCACGTAGTCGCCGGGGGCGAAGGGCCCGGTGCAGCGGGCGCAGACGTCGCTCCAGACCCGGGCCACCATGGTGCCGCTCTTGTCGCCCAGGACCAGGGAGAGAAAGGATTTGCCGGACTTGTCGGTGCGGCGCTCCACCTGGCGCAGCCAGGAAAAATTGCTGCACCGCGGCGCCTTCCTTGAGTTCGGTAATGAGCGTGTGGGGCACGACTTAAGCCTTTTCTGATTGGTGGCCCTATGATAGCCCCAAACCGGGCCGGGGGTCAAGGCAGGATTATATGGAAATAATTTGGTGCAAAACAACTATTGACAAATAATAAAAGATAATTATCTTAAATTTATTGCAAAAATTGCCGATATGCCATTTGCTGGGATTCGAAAGGGACAAAGATTAACAATTTTTCTTGACAGGACAAGTTAATCGGGTAATCTATATATTTCAACTTTAAGGAGTGGTAGGAGACCACGGGACCATAAATCCATGGGAAAAGAATATCTTAAAAAATTCTTAGATCTTGGCGGCGGGAACGATCAGCTTCTCGCCTATGATCAATTCAATCTCCTCGTCCCCGGTGAGGAGGACTCCTTGGATTTCCGCAGCTCCTATGACGGCGGGGCCGACGAGGAACTGGAAGTAACCGAACACCTGGATGCCGCTTACGGCGTGCTCCCGGAAGAAGGTGTGGAAGAGGACTTGGACGAAGGCGTCGAAGCCGAGGAAATCCCGGAACACGAGGGCCTGGTGGCTGCCTATTTCCGGGAAATGCTGCGCTATTCCATCCTTTCCCCGGAAGAGGAGCGGAGCCTGGGACGCATTATCAAAGAAGGCCAGGACAACATCTTAACCCTGGTCTCCATGGTGCAGTCCGGCCTGGAAGAGGTCGGCTACCTGCAGAAAAAGGTCCAGCATTGGTATCAGACCCCGGAAAAGAGCGCCCAGGGGAAAGAAAAGCTCTTTAAGATCATTCACCAGAAGCTGACCCAGGTCCAACGCCATTACCCCGAGGCCGCCGAAGTCAAGGAGCTATCCAACCGGATCAAGGCCACGGAGGAGGAAGTCAACCAGGCCCGGGACCAGATGATTAAGGCCAACCTGCGCCTGGTGGTGAGCATCGCCAAAAAGTACCTGCATCGGGGGCTGACCTTCTCGGACCTGATCCAGGAAGGCAACCTGGGCCTCATGAAGGCCGTGACCCGGTATGATTACACCACCGGTTACCGCCTGAGCACTTTTGCGTCCTGGTGGATCAGACAGACCATTACCCGGGCCATCTATGACAAGACCCGGACCATCCGGATCCCCGTGCACCTGCAGGAGATCCGCAACCGGTGCTACCGGGCTTTCTACGACCTGTTGAAGGAATTAGGAAGGGAGCCGTCCCTGAAGGAGATCTCCGAACGCTCCGGGGTGGCGGAAGACAAAATCCTCCTGGTCACCAACCTGGCCGACGAGCTCATCTCTCTGGAGACCCCCGTGGGCGACGAAGGCGACCGGCTGGGGGATTTCATCCGCAACGACAAGGCCATTTCTCCCTATGAGGCCATCCTGGAGTCCCAGTTGGGCGAGAAGACCGGCTCCATTTTGACCACCCTCACCGCCAGGGAAGAAAAGATCATGAAGATGCGGTTCGGCATCGGGGAGGAAGTGGAGCACACCCTGGAAGAGATCGGGCGGGCCTTCAAGGTCTCCCGGGAACGCATCCGTCAGATTGAAAAGAAGGCGCTCAAGCGCCTCAAGCACCCTACTCGCAAAGCGGCGCTGGAGGATTTCCTGGAGTAACCCCCGGGGGGCCGGTTTAAGCGGGCCCCGCCGACCAATCCTGGGGAGGGAAGAATGATGGCAGCAGGACTGAGCCCTGAAAGGCTGTCGGAAGTGAAAGAGCGCTTGCTGGGACGGAAACGGCGTCTCTGGCAGGAGGTCAAAGAGCAGCTCAAGAGCAACATCGGCGACGGCTATCAGGAGATGTTGGCCACGGCCCGGGACGAAGAGGACCAGGCCACGGTGTCGCTGATGGCTGAGACCAACCTTACCCTCCTGGGACCCAAACGGCAGGAACTGGAGGCCATCGAGGAGGCTTTGCTGCGTCTGGAGAACGGCTCCTATGGGTTCTGCGAGGTTTGCGGCCAGCCCATCGAGCCGCGCCGGCTGGAGATCATGCCGGAAACGCCGCTGTGCCGCAACTGCATGTCCCACCGGGAAAAGCTGGCCAAAGCCACGGCCAGGGTTTAATACATCTTAACGAAACTCAAGGCGGGAGGCGAAAGCCTCCCGCCTTTTTTTATCTGAAAATGGTTTTCGGTTTTCAGTTCTCGGTTTTCGGTAAAAAATTCTGAAGGTGGCAGCCCGTATTAGGGTGGGCACGGCCCGCCGTTTCCCTACAAATGACGTAGATTCCGCTGTAGGGGCACAGCGTGCTGTGCCCCATTGAAGCTGCCGTACGAACTTTTCAGGACAGAGGTCTCTTTAAGGGGTGATAAAAAGGCCGGAGAAGTCGGGATCATCGGTCCCGACTTCTCCGGCCCCTTATGGGGGTTGGGAGGGGCGTGTGGAGGAGGGCAGGGAGCTCGCTCCCTGGCCCTCCCCCCGCAAACCTCTTATTTCAGCCGGCAGTGGGTCAGGCAGGGAAGTTCCCGGCGCCGGCGCTGCAGGCGCTCAAAGTCCAGCCGGGCGTAGATCACCCCTTCCCCGTCCGGGGCCTGGGCCAGGACCAGCCCCCAGGGGTCCACGATGAGGGAGCGGCCGTGGCTGCGGCGTCCCGGGCCGTGCTGACCGTACTGGGCCGGCGCCATCACGTAGGAGAGATTTTCGATGGCCCGGGCCCGGACCAGGATCTCCCAATGGTCCCGCCCGGTGGCAGAGGTGAAAGCCGCGGGCAGCAGGAAGAGATCTGCCCCCTGGGCCGCCAGGGCCCGAAAGAGTTCCGGAAAGCGCAGGTCGTAGCAGACCGCCAACCCGGCGGTGAAAGGAGTCCCGGAGAGCGGCGCCGCCACCACTTCGGCTCCCGGCTGGGTGAACTGGGATTCCCGGTAAGGCGGGACCCCCGGCAGGTCCACGTCGAAGAGATGTATCTTGCGGTAGCGGGCCAGGACCTGGCCCTTGGGACCCAGCAGCAGGCTGGTGTTGTAAGGCCGCGTCTCCTTGCCGGCCAGTTCCGGAAAAGAGCCCAGGAGCAGGAAAATCTTAAGGTCCCCGGCCAGTTCGCGGAAGCCGGACACCAGGGGGCCGCTTATAGGTTGGGCCACTTCCGACAGGCCTTCCTCGGGTCCCAGGTAAGCGAAGTGCTCCGGCAAGGCCACCAACTTCGCCCCATGGCCGGCGGCCTCCGCAATGAAGGCCCGGGCCCGGGCCAGGTTGGCGTCCATATCCGCCGTGGAGTTTAGCTGTATCGCGGCGACCCACATGGCTTAAAATCGTTTTTGGTTTTTGGTTTTTGGTTTTTCGTAAAAAAGCTTATCAGAAATTATCCCTTTTGTTTGGAGAATTTTAGACAGGCAAGGGGATAATTTTCATCACCAAAAACCAAAAACGAAAAACGGTATTCTAGCGGTAAAGCACCGTGGGGTCCGGCCACTCCATGAACTGCTCCGCGGCTGGCGGCCCCCAGATGCCGGCGGGGTAAAAGAGGGTGGTGGGGGGGCTCTCCAGCACCCGGGCGTAGAGGCGCCAGGCCAGCTCCACTTCGTCGGCCCGCACGAACAAGGTCTGGTCCCCGGCCATGACGTCCAGCAGCAGGGTCTCGTAGGCGTCGCGCAGCGCCCCAAAGGCCTCGGCGTAGCGGTAACGCAGGCGCTGGGTTTTCAAGTTCAGGGGTTCCACCGGCTGCTTCACTTCGAAAAGGAGGTCAAAGCCTTCGTCGGGCTGCAGGGTGAAGACCAGGACGTTGGGGCTGCAGGAGCCGATGCCGTAAGGCTGAAAGAAGGGCACCGGCGGGCAGCTGAAGGTGACCGCGATCTGGGTGAGCCGGGTGGGCAGGCCTTTGCCGGTGATCAGATAGAAGGGGATTCCCTGCCAGCGCCAGTTGTCGATCTTGAGCTTTAAAGCCACGAAGGTTTCGGTAGTCGAATCCTTGGGCACCTGGGGCTCATCCCGATAGGCCGGCGCCTGCTGGCCCTTGACCAGGCCGGCGCTGTACTGTCCGTAGACCGCGTTTTCCGGTCGCACCGGGTTGATGGCCTGCAGCACCTTGGCCTTTTCGTTGCGGATGGCGTCGGCCTCGAAGGCCACCGGGGACTCCATGGCGGTCAGGGCCAGCAGTTGGGTGAGGTGGTTCTGCACCATGTCCTTCAGGGCCCCGGTCTGGTCGTAGTACCCGCCCCGGTGGCCCACCGGGGCGGACTCGGCCACGGTGATCTGCACGCTTTTCACCAGGTTCCGGTGCCACAGGGGTTCGAAGATGGCGTTGGCAAAGCGGAAGATCAGCAGGTTCTGGACCGTCTCCTTTCCCAGGTAATGGTCGATGCGGTAGATCTGGGATTCGTCGAAATAGCGGTGGATCTGCTGATTGAGATCCTGGGCCGAAGCCAGATCCTGGCCGAAGGGTTTCTCCACCACCATACGGGTCCAGCCAGGGCCCTGGTGCAAGCCGGCCTGGCCCAGACCGGTCACGGCCGGACCAAGGGCCCCGGGGGGTAAGGCCAGGTAAAAGACCCGGTGGCCGGGCAGCCGGTGTTCCTGTTCCAGGGCCTGGATGCGAGCCGCCAGGGCGCGGAAATCCTTGCCCTTACCCGGCCCCAAAGGCTGGTAATAGAGGCACTCATCGCACCACCGGGGCGTCTCCCCGACCTCAAACAGGCCCGCTTCCACCAGCGCCTCCCGGGCCAGAATTCGAAAAGCCTCATCACTCAGGTCAGTCCGGCGGGATACTCCCAGCAGCAACAACCGCCCCTGGAGGAAACCCTGGGCATGCAAGTAATACAGGGCCGGCAGGAGCTTGCGCCGCATCAGGTCGCTGGTGGCGCCCAGAACCACGAAGAGGTGCGGTTCCACTTGATGATTGGCCATGACCGTTTCCGTCCTCGGTAAATTTCAGTATGAATCGCCTGCCAAGAGCCGCCTTATTTAATCCCTGCCAGGGCCGGCAGGACGATGCCGGAAAAATCCTGCAGAAAATGGATGACGATGGGAGCCACCAGGCTTCCCCGCCACAGGTAGATCAGGGCCAGGACGAAGCCCAGGGCGCCGACGGTGACCAATCCGGCCGTGCCTTCGTAGCCGTGCCCCAGGGAGAAGATCACCGAGGAAAGCAGGGCCGCGCCCAGGGGGCCCAGGTTGAGGGCCTGGAAGCGCAGCAGCAGATAGCCCCGAAAAATGGTCTCCTCCGTCAGGGCCACGATCACCACCAGGATGATGGCCAGCGCTATCTCCCCCGGTCCCTTAACGGCCAGGAAGGCGGGAGCGTGCGCCGGGGCTGAGAGCCCGGCGCTCTTAAGAGAGCTTCCCAGCAGGTCGGCCACGAAGTTGATGGGGAGAAAAAGGATCACCCCCCAGAAGAGGTCCCGCCAGCCGGTTAAGAGCGTCAAACCCAGGCGCCCCAAGGGTTCGCCATTGCGCCAGATGAAGAAGAACACCAGGCTCACCAGGGAAAGGTCCCGCAGCATGGTGGATACCGCCACGAACCGGAAGCTCACGCTCCCCACCTTGACCACAAAGAAGGACAGGACCATGGAGGGCACGATGAGAAAAAGAAAGACCAGAACCTCGATTGAATTGTAGGTCCTGTCAAGGGGAGGACAAATTCTCCCGCCGGCATCTGCTCCTTTTATTTCCACGGCCATGGTGGGGTTCTCCCGGGTCGGCTTTTTCCCCGCAACCGAAAAACCGGTCAGCGCAATAAAAAAGTAAGGAGTAAAGCCCGGGGCTGCAACCCTTAAAAGGTTGAGATAATGTTTGGCCGCAAAACCCGGGGGCCGAGACGGGCCAGGGAGTGGCCGCGGGCCTCCCGGCGGCAAGTGGTCTTAACTATAATTGATCAATAGCATGAAAACAAGGAAAGCATGGATAATGGCAAGCTGTACGTAATAGATCCTGTTTTTTCTATTGATTGTGGTGGGTTAGGTAATCAATCAACCCTCCGGTGGAAAGGCAAGCAGCAAGACGCCCGGGAAGTGGGCCGGGACAGGGCGGCGCCTGAACATAGTTTTTAACCAAACGTTGGTCCTTTGAAAGAGGAGGTATGCACCCCTCTACGGCTTACCTTATTTGAGCCGGATTTTAAGTTCATTGTGGTTACGCGGTCCTTAAAGAACCGGCGGTGCGGGTTTTTTCCTGATAATTGTTAATGGCCAGCGCCAAGGCTTCCGCTCCCAGATTGGAGCAGTGCATCTTATTCTGGGGCAGGCCACCCAGAGTTTCGGCCACCAGCTTGTTGGTGATCTTTTTCGCTTCTTCCAGGTTTTTGCCTTTAGCCATCTCGCTCACCATGCTGGACACGGCAATGGCGGCCACACAGCCAAAGGTCTGGAACTTCACATCCACCAGGGTATCGTCTTTGACTTTGATGTAGAAAGTCATCATGTCACCACAGACGGGATTGCCCACCTCACCTATGCCGTCCGCATCTTCGATAACTCCGGCATTGCGTGGATTGGTAAAATGATCCATCACCGTTTCGCTATACATTTCAGGCTCCTTGCCCCGAAGGGCTGGGTTCGGCCTCCTTCATCACATCGGCCAGGGTAATGGAATGCAATTTGTCAAACATAGCCTGCGCCGCCTCCTTCCAAAGACGACGCGTTAAGCAGATGGGGGAGCGCTTACACGTTTTGTCATTGTCTGAACAATCCGCCAGACTCGTTCTTTCTTCCAGCAACGCCACAATTTCTCCCACCGTAATTTCTTCCGGGGGCCTGGCCAGGGTATGACCGCCTTTGGGGCCGCGCACACTCCGGACATAATTGGCCTTTTTCAGGGGAATGATGATTTGCTCCAGATATTTCACGGAGATTTCTTGCCGCTGGGCCACGGATGCCAAGTGAATGGGGCCATCTTGATAATGCTGGGCCATATCCAGCATAAGCCGGGTGCCATAGCGGCTTCTGGTGGAGAGTTTCATCTTTAGGCTCCTGCTCCTGCGGCCATTTTCTTCCGCCAGACCGGGGAGAAAGAGCGCAATTTCTCAACAGCCGGAGGCAGTTGCTCCAGAACATAGTTCACTTCTTCTTCCGGGTTGTCGAGACTCAGGGTAAAGACAATGGACCCCTGGGCCAGATCCGGGCGGATACCTATGGCGCACAGTACCGGCGATGTCTTCAAGGCCTTGGAAGCGCAGGCCGAACCCGTGTTGGCATAAATGCCCTGGCGGTTTAGCATGAAGACCAGCGCCTCGCCTTCAATGCCCTCAATGCAAAAACTGGCATGTCCCGGCAGTCGCTGTTCGGGATGTCCGGTATAGATGACATCCTGAATCCTCCCGGAGATCCCGGCCACCAAAAGGTCCCGTAGCCTGGTCAGATAGTGGGCCCGTTTCTCCAATTCGGCCGCGGCCAACTCCGTCGCCCGGCCCAGCCCTACGATGCCCGGTATATTCTCGGTTCCGCCCCGCCGCCCGTTTTCTTGAATGCCACCGTGAATCTGGGGCACCAGGCGCAGTTTATGGCGGAAGAACAAGGCCCCGATACCCTTGGGCGCACCCAGGGCGGGACCAGAAATGGTCAAAAGATCCACCGATAATTCCTTGACGTCCACGGGCACATTCCCAGCCGTAGCCACAGCATCAGTGTGGAAAAAGATCTCCTCGGCCCGGCACAACGCCGCCAGCTCTGCGATGGCCTGAACCGTGCCGATCTCATTATTGCCGTGACCGATGGAAACCATTACCGTGGCCGGGGTGAGACTCCGCTGCAGACGGGCCGGATCCACCCTGCCATGCTTGTCCACCTGGAGAAAGGTGACTTCAAAATCATGAAACTTCTCCAGATAGCGCGCCGAATTCAGCACGGAATGGTGCTCGATGGCAGAAACGATCAGGTGCCTGCCTTTCTTCAGGTTGGCCAGGGTCACCCCTTTGATGGCCAGGTTATTGGCCTCGGCGCCGGAAGAGGTGAAGATGATCTCTTCTGGCTCAGCGTTGATGAAGCGGGCTACCTTGGCCCGCTGCTCCTCCAACACCTCCTTGACCTCAGAACCCAGGTCGTATACCGCCGAAGGGTTTCCAAAGCGCTCGGTAAAATAGGGAAGCATCGCTTCCATAACTTCAGGGCGCACTGGCGTGGCCGCCGCATGATCCAGGTATACTCGTTTCATAAATGCCTCAGTGGAGCTTCTTGATGTAGAGCCGGTAACAGTCCTCTTCTTCATCCTCACCGATGCCGATGAACTCTTGCCCATGCTTGGCGCACCAGGCGGGGATATCTTCCAAGGCGCCATCGTAATCGGTAAGGATTTCCAGAACCTGCCCCGGTTTTAAGTCCTTAATCAACTCCATCGGTTCCAACAGGTGCATGGGACAGACCCGGTAGACCAGATCAGCCGTAGCGTCGGCTTTATAATTATTTATGAACCGCATGATCCTGCCTCCAGGATTTGGTTTATTTAAACTATAGCAATTTAATATATATTATAATCCTCATTTATTCAGTGTCAAGATTAAGAAGAAAAATTATCAGGCGAACCAGAGGAATGGAATCGATGGGGGGCTTGAGGCGGTGACTTCCACCTTTGTTGGCAACCTGGCGGCTTGGCCTACAGGGTCTGAAAAAAGTTGACTTGCAATCTAAGGATATGGTTTTATTGGTTATCTTGAAAATCTAAAAATTATCTAAAAACCGAACAGGTTTCTCTCTTAGGTCGGGGTAAGGTTTTTCATATGGTCTTTCAGGCCCCTCGGAACCGCCGCACTCAGGAACTGGCGGGCAACACCCAGAAATTCAAGGTGCGCTTCGCCAAAGAACTGGGGCAATGCTGCATTCGGACCTTGAAAGCAGAAGGTGGGGAGGAACAGGAGGAGGATTAATGAGGCTGAGGAAATTTATTATCCCGGTGTTGTTGAGTCCGCTAATTTTGTTGCTGGCCGGCCCCTCGGTACATGCTTATTCCGGCTATTACTACGTGATACCGACCTCTGTGCCATTGCGAGAATGCGCTGCTTATGAGTGCGCTCCGTTACTCACGGCTTACCAGGGCGATCAGGTTGAAATCCTGGAGCGGACGAGCACGGGTTGGTCCAGGGTACGCCTGGTGGACCGGTCAGGAATAGGCTGGATACCCAGTGACTTGCTCACCTACAGTCCTGGTACGAAAAGCGAACCTATGCCTCCTTACTATGTCAATATTAGCAGTCTTGCGCTCCGGGACGCTCCCAGGCCGAACGCCAACGTCCTCACTACGTTGAATTTCAATGACCAGGTGGAAATGCTGGGAGTAGGCACCAGCGGCTGGGCCCAGGTGCGAGACCTGCGGAGTAGCATGGTCGGCTGGGTGCCACCCCGCTATCTGTCCTCTGATCCTTCGAGTTATCCCAAGTCGTCCCGGCGCCGTCGGGCTCCGGCCCCTAAGGCGGCTCCAAAGGAGGAGAAAGCCCCAACGGAAGCTCCCGCGCCACCTCGTGCGATGTGAGTTGTTGAGTCATTGATTGAGAAGGGTCCCCCTCAACAAGGGGGGGCCTTTGGGTGATCCCCATTAAATTGTGGAAATTGGCTTAAGGCGTTTTTATACCCGAGCGACCTCCAGTTCTACTATGCTGAGATCGGAGAAATCTGGGTTTGATGCCACCCACTAGTATGCGGTGGCTATTGCTGGCGGCGTTCTTCTACTCGCCAGCCTCTTCATTCTGGGAGGTGAGTTCTGGGATAAGCTGAGAGCCCTATTTATCTATGAGGCCAAAGCGCAGATGTAGCGGACCGGCCTTCGTGGATTGGCTGTCAGGCTGGTTTAGGGGTGGCACTAACTGCTATTTTCAGAAACTTATCAAAGGCAGAAAAAGTTTGAGTTATTTATGAGTTAGTTATACCACTAGCGCTTCAACCCCCTGATCCCGTCCAGAAACTCTTGGGGCGTCAGGGCCAGGAAACCCAGGCGCCGGCTGAGCTGCGCCACTGCCGGCGGCCTCAGGCGCGCCTGGGCCAAAAGGTCCTCCCGGGCCAGCACTTCCCGGGTGGGGCCGTCCAGGACGATGCGGCCGTCTTTGAGCACCACCAGGCGCTGGGCATAGGTGGCCGCGGCCCACATGGAGTGGGTCACCAGGATGACGGTGTGGCCCTGGCCGTGGAGTTCCTGCACTAACTGGAGCAAATCTTCTTGCTCCCGGTGGTCGAGACCGGTGGTGGGCTCATCCAGGATGATCACCTGGGGGGCCAGGGCCAGGACCCCGGCCACCGCCAGGCGCTGGCGCTGGCCTTTGGTGAGGGAAAAGGGGTCGTCCCCGGCCCGGTTAAGTAAGTGCACCCGGGCCAGGGCGTTCTCCACCCGGGCCTCCACCTCCCGGGGGGTCAGGCCCAGGAGGCGGGGGCCAAAGGCCACCTCCTCCCAGACCTGCTCGGCGAAGAGCTGGTAGTCCGGATTTTGAAAGACGAACCCCACCCTCAGGGCTTCACCCCGGGTAGCCGCCCAGACCTCCCCGGCCTGGGGTTTAAGCAAACCCCGGAGCAGCTTCAGCACCGTGGTCTTGCCGCTGCCGTTGGGGCCCAGGATGGCGGCCAGCTCCCCTTCCCGGAACCCCAGGGAAAAGTCTTGTAAGAGGGGCGGCGAGCCCGGGTAGGCGAAGGTCACTTCCCGCAGGGCCAGAATTTCGGGGGCAGGGGCAGGGGCAGGGGCAAGAACTTGTCTCCCGTTGGCTGAAATTGCGGCAAAACTCGCCGCGGCAGTGCCCACTAATTCCCCTCCCCCTTGAGGGGAGAGGGTCAGGGTGGGGGTGATTTTTTCTTGCAGTTCTCCCCAACCCAGTCGTTCAGCCTGGGCCACGGCTTCCTTTAGGGTCAGGGGCAAAACCTCCTGGCCCAGGTCCTGAAAAAGGGCCGGCAGCTCCGGGGGCCTGAGACCCAGCTGCCGGAAGATATCTACCTGCCTCAATACCTGGGCGGGTACGCCGTCGGCCGCCACCCGGCCTTCAGAGAGCAGCACCAGCCGGGAGCAGTATCGGGCCAGTCGCAGGTCGGCCCCCAGCACTATGAGGGTGAGGCCCTGAAGCAGGCTGAGCTTGCTTAGGGTGGCCAGCAGCTCCTCCACCCGCAGGGGGTCCAGGTCGGAGGTGGGCTCATCCAGAATCAGAAGCCGGGGTTGCAGGGCCAGGACCGCGGCCAGGGCCAGGAGCTGCTTCTGGCCCCCGGAAAGGGTGGTGGGGTCCCGGGCGGCCAGGCCTTCCAGCCCCACCAGGGTGAGGGAGTCCCTGACCCGGCGCCGGAGTTCCTCCCGGGGCAGGCCCAGATTCTCCGGGCCGAAGGCCACCTCCTGGTCCACCCGGGTTGAGAAGAGCTGGGCCTCGAAATCCTGAAACAGGGTTCCTACCCGGGAGGCCAGCTGGCAGGGCCGGAGGCTGACGGTGCTGACCCCGGCCACCTCTACCCGGCCCCGGAATTCCCCTTTGATCATCCTGGGAATGAGGCCCTGGAGGGTGAGGGCCAGGGTGGATTTGCCGGCTTCGCTGGGGCCCAGCACCGCTAAGCGCTCGCCGGCGCCCACCTCCAGGTTGAGACCCTGGAACACAGGCCGGGCCGCCTTTTTATAGCGGAAGTAGAGATCCGTGATTCTGACTATGGCTCGCCTCCGAAAAAGACCTTCCACCGGATGCAGCTGGAGGGCGGTTTAAATCCGCCCCGACGATTTCGTTCTATTCCCTCCCTTCCGGCAATCAAAGCAGCAGGCAACCGATAAGGAGGACGGCCAGAAAAGGTATAAGGGCCATGGTAAGGGAGAGGCCGGGCAGCGCCACCAGCCCCAAGGCCAACCCCAGGCCCCCCAGAAAGCCGCCGCCGGCCCCCAGCCAGGCCAGGGCCAGGCCCAGGCGGGGGGCCGCCCCGGCGGGGCGGTCCGCCGGGTCCATCTGCTCCGTCCAGGCAAGGTCCCAGCGGCTCACCCGGGGCTCCAGCAGCTTCAGCAGGAATGGCGCCAGGATCAGGGCCACCAGGGCGTTGTTGACGAACACCGCCAGGGCGATGATGCTGAAAGGTAGGAGCTTGAAGGCCTCCACCCCGAAGCCCACCACCAGGGCGCAGGCCCAGGCGCCCAGGATCACCGCCAGGGCAAAGCGGGCCGGGTGATGGCGCATTTCGCCCAGGGGCCGGCCCTGCCAGACCTTGTAAGGGAGATACGCGGCCAGAAAATTGCCCCAAAAGCCGAAAAAGCTGCCGATCCCCAGGGTGCCGAAAAAGTCGCCGATGAGGTTCCCGAAAGCCGCCCCCCAGGCCCCGGCGGGCCCGAAAAGCAGGCCGAAGACCACGGGGATGACGTTGGCCGGCCGGAGCTCAGTGATGCCCGGGATCAGCGGGATACCCTTGAAGGGAATGAGGATGGCCGCGAAGAGGCCCGCGGTGAGCACCGTCAGGACCACCATGGTGGAGTAATTCCACATGCGCCAGACTTCCCGCATCATCCTCCCTCATTGCCGGGCATTCTATCCTAAGTAAAGGTAATCCTCCAAGTTCTTAATAATTGAGAGAGAAAGCAGGCTCAAGGGATGGCAAGATCTCGAAGAAATCCCAATTTAACAGAGGTTTCTGAAATAATCGGGTTTTCCCAAACCACCCATGAACTAGCTTGCGATTTGGGGGTTTTTTCTCTAAACTTTCGAGGTTAATTGCACGGTGCAGTAAAGGCGGCCGGCCTTGAGGGGGGGTCTGTTCCTTCGAGGCCTTGGTGGGGCACGGCCTGGCGGGGAAGTGGAATAACTAGTGACGCAGCCTCCGCCCCGGAAGTAGGCCCTGGCTGTCGAGGCCGCCGCCCCATCCCCGGTAAAGAGAACTCGATGATCCCAGAGGATAATAGTCTAGGCAGTGAAAGGAGCAGGATTATTATGTCCAACCGCAGAGTCGGAGTTTATGTAGATTCCATGAACATCATGCGCAACGGCGGCTACGGCATGCGCTACGAAGTCATCCGCCGCTTTGTCGCCCGGGACGGCGACGAAGTCATGCGCCTCAACGCTTACGTGGCCATCGACGAAGAGCGGGCCATTTCTGATCCCAATTACAAAAATACCCTGAACTTCATTCTCACCCTGCGGGATTTAGGTTTCAAAGCAGTGGAGAAAGCCATCCGGTGGTACACCGACGATTCGGGGCGCACCTACGGCAAGGCCAACCTGGACATGGAAATGGGCCTGGACATCGTTTCCCAGTCGGATCGCCTGGACCTGATCTACCTGTTCACCGGTGACGGCGATTTCTGCAGCGTGGTCACCATGGCGCAAAACAAGGGCTGCCGGGTGGAGCTGGTGGCCTTTGCCAACGTTTCGGCCCGCCTGCGCCGGGAAGTGGACCTCTTCGTGCCCGGTTACCTGATCCCGGGGCTGCTGCCCACCACCCCGCCCTACGCCGGGGCGCCCCCCTGGGGCGAAAGCGGCAGCCGGGTCCGGGGGGTGTGCACCAAGTACTTCCTGGACCGGTCCTACGGGTTTTTCCGGTTCATGCACATCTTCGGCAAGGTCTGGATCACCGACACCCGCCTGGAAGAGTCTCCTTACACCTCGGTGTTCTTCATGGAGAAAGACCTGCCGCCGGGGGTCAACCCGGAGAACCTTCCCAGCCGGGACTATATCTTTGAGTTCACCCTCGCCGAAGGCGACAAAGGCTTCGTCGCCGCGGATATTGATTTGATTTATAAGTATTAGGTTGGTGCAGGGGCAGGGGCCAGGGGTACCGGGTTAGAAGCCTCAATCCCTGACCCCTAGACCCTAACACCCTGCCCCCTGGCCTAGAAAGGAGCGCCCATGGCTAAGCAGTTGCGGGTATTGTTCGTCGCTTCGGAAGGGGTGCCCTTTGCCAAGACGGGGGGCCTGGCGGACGTGGTGGGCACCTTGCCTGATGCCCTGAAGGACCTGGGGGTGGAGGTCAAGGTCCTGATGCCTTATTACGGGGCCCTCAAGCAGGGAAAGATCTCCACCGCAACAGTGGCCGAGGACCTGGAAGCCCCGCTCCCTTACCCCCTCAATCTTGCCTTCGATCTCATGGCCCCCACCTCGCCGGATTACCCTTTCTATTTTGTGGCCCGGGACGAGTTTTTCGAGCGGAGCCAGCTTTACGGCACCCCCAAGGGGGATTATTTCGACAACCTGGAGCGCTTCGCCTTTTTCAGCGCCGCGGTGCTGCCGGTCTGCCAGGCCCTGGACTTCCACCCCCACGTGATTCACTGCCATGACTGGCAAAGCGCCCTGGCCACGATCTATCTCAAGAACCGCTGGCAGGAGGAGCCGGTCCTGGCGGGCGCCAAGAGCCTGCTCACCATTCACAACCTGGCCTACCAGGGTCTGTTTCCCCAGGACCGGTATCACCTGCTGGGGCTGGACTGGTCGCTCTTCTGCATCGACGGCCTGGAGTACTACGGACAGATCAACCTGCTTAAGGGCGGCATCATCTGCGCCGACGCCATCAACACCGTGAGTCCTACCTACAGCCTGGAGATCCAGACCCCGGAGCTCGGCTACGGCCTGGAGGGGGTGCTGCGCCACCGGGCCGCGGTGGTGTCCGGCATCTTAAACGGGGTGGATTACGCCGAGTGGAGCCCGGAAACGGACCCCTTGATCCCGGCCCACTTCAGCCGCAAGGACTTGAAGGGCAAGGCGGCGGACAAGGCGGCCCTCATGGAGGCCTTCGGGTTGGACCGGTCCCGGGCCCAGGCCCCCATCCTGGCCATGATCTCGCGCCTGGCGGACCAGAAGGGCTTCGACCTGGTGGCCCAGGTCCTCCCCCAACTCATGGCCCGGGACGTCATGGTGGTCATCCTGGGCACCGGCGAGGAGAAATACCACCGCTGGCTGGAGAAAGAAGCCCCCAAGTACCCGGGCAAGCTGGGAGTGAAGATCGCCTTCAACAACCAACTGGCCCATCTCATCGAAGCCGGGGCCGACATGTTCCTCATGCCCTCCCGCTACGAGCCCTGCGGCCTCAACCAGATCTACTCCATGAAGTACGGCACCATCCCCGTGGGCCGGGCCACCGGCGGCTTGGTGGACACCATCACCCCGGTGAACCCCAAGACCGGCAAGGGCACCGGGTTTCTGTTCGAAGAGTACTCCCCCGAAGCCTTTCTGAAGGCCCTCCACACCGCCCTGGCGGACTACGAGAACCAGAAGCTGTGGCCCAAGATCATGCAGAACGCCATGGCCCAGGACTTCTCCTGGAAGGTGTCGGCCCGGGCCTACCTGGACCTGTACAACCGCTTGATATGAGTTCTTGGGGGAGGGCCAGGGACCTTGTCCCTGCCCTCCCCCAAACCCCTCTCCCAACCCGCATAAGTAGGGGCGACCCGTTGGGTCGCCCCTTTTTTCATCACATAAGGGATTGGGGGTGGGGGCTTGGGGGAGGGGGTAAGGGCTTGCTGCCCTTAGCCCCCTCCCCCAAATCATTTACGCCTTAAAGCGCCGCAGGCGCAGGGAGTTGGTGACCACGGAGACGGAGCTCATGGCCATGGCGACGGCGGCCAGGGCCGGGTTCAGGGTCCAGCCCCACACGGGGTAGAAGGCGCCCGCGGCCACCGGAATCGCCACCACGTTATAGCAGAAGGCCCAGAAGAGGTTCTGGCGGATGATGCGCATCATCTGCCGGGCCAGAAGAATGGCCGCCGGTATCAGGGTCAGGTCGTCCCGGATGAGGGTCAGGTCCGCGGCCTCCAGGGCCACGTCGGCCCCGGTGCCCAGGGCGATGCCCACGTCGGCCTGGGCCAGGGCCGGGGCGTCGTTGATGCCGTCGCCCACCATGGCCACCACTTCGCCCGCGGCCTGTAGCTCCGCCACCTTTTTCACTTTATCCCCGGGCAGGACCTCGGCCAGCACCTCCGCAATGCCGATGCTTTTGGCCACCGCGGCCGCGCTGCGGCGGTTGTCGCCGGAGAGGAGCAGGATTTTCAGCCCCATCTGTTTAAGGGCGGCAACCGTTTGGGCGGCTTTGGGCTTCAGGGTATCGGCCGCGGCAATGACGCCCACGGGTTGGCCTGCCACCGCCAGAAAGATGGCGGTTTTGCCTTCCTGGGACAGATGGTCCTGGTGGTAGGTGAGGTGTTGGGAGGAAACGCCCTTCCGGGTCAGGAAGGCCAGGTTCCCCAGCAAAACTTCCTGGTCCTGGATACGGCCCTGGACCCCCAGGCCCGGGGTCGCCTGGAAGTCTTCCACCTGGGGCCGGTCCAGGTCTTTAAGCGCCGCCGCGTGGGTGACGGCCTCCGCCAGGGGGTGCTCGGATTTCTCTTCCAGGGCCGCGGCCCAGCTCAAAACCTCCTCGGCGCTCCAGCCCTCCCAGGCGTGGAGGTCCGTCACCTGAGGGGTCCCCCGGGTGAGGGTGCCGGTCTTGTCAAAGACCACGGTGGTGAGTTTGTAGGCCCGCTCCAGGGGCTCGCCGCCCCGCATCAGGATGCCCAGCTCGGCCCCCCGGCCCGAACCCACCATGACCGCGGTGGGGGTGGCCAGGCCCATGGCGCAGGGGCAGGCGATGATGAGCACCGCCACCATGCTGATGAGGGCGGGAGCCAGGGTCGGCGGCGGCCCCCAATGGAGCCAGGCCAGAAAGGTGAGGGCGGCCAGGGTCATGACCACCGGCACGAAGATGCCGGCCACCCGGTCCACCAAGCGCTCGATGGGGGCCTTGCTGGTCTGGGCCTCCTCCACCAGGCGGATGATCTGGGAGAGCACCATCTGCTCCCCCACCCGGGTGGCCTGGAAGACCAGAAAGCCCCGTTGGTTCAAGGTGGCGCCCCAGACCTCGGCGCCGGGCTCCTTGGCCACGGGGAAGCTCTCGCCCGTGAGCATGGACTCATCCACGCTGGAGGTCCCCTCCACCACCACGCCGTCCACCGGGATCTTCTCCCCGGGGCGCACCGCCACCAGGTCGCCGGGGGCCACCTGCTCCAGGGGTAGTTCCAGTTCCTGGCCGTCCCGGCGCACCCGGGCGATGGGGGGGGCCAGGGCGAAGAGGCGGCGGATGGCCTCCGAGGCCCGGCCCCGGCTGCGGGCCTCCAGGTAGCGCCCCAGCAGGATGAAGGTGATGATCATCACCGCGGTGTCGTAGTAGACCGCAGGCTCGTGCCCATGGGCGGCCACCGTCTCCGGGAAAAAAGTGACCCAGGCGGAGTAGAAGTAGGCCGCGGAGGTCCCCAGGGCCACCAGGGTGTCCATGTTGGTGGCCAGATGCCGGGCGGCGTTGACGGCCCCGGCAAAGAAGGACGCCCCGGAGTAGAACATCACCGGGGTGGAGAGTCCCAGCAGGATGAACGCCATGGCTCGGTGGCTTAATCCCAGGCGGGTCGCCACCGGGGGAATCATGAAGGCCCACACCGGCAGGCTTAACGCCAGGGCCACCAGGAACCGGTTCCGGAACTCCCGCACCTCTGATTCGGGAGAAAGGGGCGGTAGCTGCTCCCGGGCCGCGTCCTCCACTTGGTAGCCCGCGGCCGTCACCACCTCTTTAAGGACCGTCAGGTTGGTGAGGCGGGGGTTATATCTAACCCGGGCCCGGCGGGTGGCCAGGTTCACCAGGGCCAGCTCCACCCCGGGCGCGGCGGTAAGGGCCCGCTCCACCCGGGCCACGCAGGCGGCGCAGTGCAGGCCGCCCAGGGTCAGGGTCACTTCTTCGGTTTTGGCGGCAACAGCCATAAGCACCTTGACTTTTCGAACTGACCATAAAAATAACTCTGCCGGGGCGGAAAGGCAAGTTCCAGGCCGGTGGTCCATTCCTGGTTCACCTTGCTCCGGGCCTCGATTGCTGATACTATACCTCGCATGCGTTTGATCAAGAAACCCGGTTGGCAGGGGAAGGGCGGGTGCCTGCTCTTGGGGGTATTGGGCCTGGGGTTGGTGGCCTGCCTGGTGTGGTTTGCGGTGGGTCGCCTGGACTTCGACGACCCCTGGGTCAGCCTCAAGACCCCGGTGGAGGTGGTGGGGGCCAAAACGGCCCTGAAGGTGGAGGCCGGCGACGAAGGCAGCGGCCTCAAGGAGGTCAAGATCACCTTTACCCAGAGGAACCAGGAAAAGGTGGTGCTGGACCGGAAGTTTCCCCCGGGAGGGGCCCCGGGCGAGAAGGTGGAACTGCCCTTCACCCTGGAGCCCAAGGCCCTGGGCTTCGAGGATGGCAAGGCCACCCTCACCGTCAAAGTCCAGGACCGGTCCTGGCGCAACCTGTTTCAAGGCCGCACCAGTACCTGGAGCCGGGAAGTGACCATCGACCTGGTCCCCATTACCATTGCCTTCCAGTCGGTAAGCCACCTGCTCCATGCCGGCGGCACCGGGGTCATTTGCTACCGCCTCAACAAGCCCGTCAAGGAGTCGGGGGTGCTCACCGGCGGGCGCCTCTATTTGGGATACCCCAACCCCAAGGGCCCCCAGAACGATTACGTGGTCCTGTTCCCGGTGCCCCAGGAAGTCTCGGGCCCCACCCAGGTGGAACTGGCGGCCCGGCCCTCTTTGGGCACCGAAGTGAAGCAGGCGGTGACCCTGAAGGTGAAGCCCCGGAAGTGGCGTCACGATAAGATGGACCTCTCCGACGGATTCCTGCGCAAGGTGGCCGCCAGTTTTCCGGTGGCCAATCCCGGAGACCTCCTGGCCGCCTACCTGGAGGTCAACCGGGACCTCAGGCGCAAGAACCACGAGAAATTCCGGCAGGCCTGCTCCCAGAGCAACCCCCAGCCCTTGTGGTCCGGGGCCTTCACGCGTTTTCTGGGAAAACCCATGGCCCGCTTCGGGGACCGGCGCACCTATTTATACCAGGGCAAGGCCGTGGATCAGCAGGTGCACCTGGGCGAGGACCTGGCTTCCCTGGTGCACAGCCCGGTTAAGGCCGGCAACCACGGCGTGGTGGTCCTGGCGGAGCCCCTGGGCATTTACGGCCAGACGGTGATCCTGGACCATGGCCTGGGAGTTTTTTCCAGCTACAGCCACATGAGCCAGCTGGACGTGAAGGTGGGGGACCGGGTGGAGAAAGGCGCCACCCTGGGGAAAACCGGCGCCACCGGCCTGGCCGGCGGCGACCACCTCCACTTCTCCATGCTCCTCCAGGGGGAATTTGTGGACCCCTTGGAGTGGTGGGACCCCCATTGGCTCAAGGACCAGGTGGAAAAGGTCTGGGCCCAGGCCGGGGCGCCGACGCCCGCCGCGGCCGCCGCGGCCGAAACCCCCAAGAAGGGCAAAGCCAAAAAGAAGCCGGCAAAGGCAAAACCCAAGAAAAGCAAAAAGCGCCAGTAATCACCGCAGAGGCACAGAGACAGGGACAAAAAACTTCTCTGTGCCCTCTGTTCTCCGTGGTTAAAAAAGAAAGGTACCCATGATTTTAAAAATCAACAACGAAAACCCCCAGGAGCGCCTGCTGCGCCAGGCCGTGGAGGTGCTGCTCGGCGGCGGCCTCATCGCTTATCCCACCGACACCTGCTACGCCATCGGCTGCGACCTTTACAACACCCGGGGCATCGCCAGGATCTACCAGCTCAAGCGGCGGCCCCTGGGGAAACCCTTCAGCTTCATCTGCCAGGACCTGAAGAACATCAGCGAATACGCCCTGGTGGGCAACTACGCCTACAAGGTCATGAAGCGGCTGCTGCCGGGCCCCTACACCTTTGTCCTGGAGGCCTCCCGCCAGGTGCCCAAGATCCTCCAGACCAAGCGGCGCACGGTGGGCATCCGGGTGCCGGACCACCCCATCGCCCTGGGACTGGTGAGGCTCCTGGAGCATCCCATCATCAGCACCAGCGCCTCGCTGCCCGATTCCCCGGTGGAGAGCGACCCCTACGAGATTGAGGAAAAATTTAAACCCCACCTGGCCCTGGTCATCGACGGGGGCCTCATCCTGCCGGCCCCATCCAGCATCATTTCCCTGATCGACGACGTGCCGGAGGTCATCCGGGAAGGCAAGGGCTCGGTGGCCCTCTTCGCTTGAGACGGTTGTTTAACCACAGAGGCACAGAGGACACTAAGAAAAAAATTGAGCCTTGGTGGCTGGCCACCAAGGCTCATGCCCGCAATCAGGATTTTTTCAACATCCCGTAGGTAGTCTTTGCGGCGTCATTAAAAGCACCTTACCCACAAGATAATGAGAACAAAAATATTTTTCTAAGGCGTGGTAATCTCTTAGATAAATCGCTAAGGGCACGGCACGCCGTGCCCCTACGGGCGAAAAGCTTGGACGGTTAAACGGCAAACCGAAGGCACCAAGCAAAAAAGACTCGGCGCCAGAGCGCCGGGTCTTTTCTTATTATTATATTTCTTGGTGTTCTCTGTGTCTCCGTGGTGAAGCTTTTTACCGGAACCACGCCGGCAGAAACGCCGGTTCGGGGTAGGGGAGGGTGAGACTGCTGCTCAGGCTCTCTTCGGTGTCCTGGCCCAGGATGAGGCGCAGCAGGGAGAAGCCCTCTTTTTCGGGATAGACGGCCTCCACCCGGCCCTTGATGCCGCCCAGACGGCCGGCCCGTTCGATGGCGTCCGGCAGGTTGCCGAACTCATCCACCAACCCCACCGCCTGGGCCTCCTCGCCGGTGTAGATCTTGCCTTCCGCGATGGTGCGCAGCTTCTCCAGGGGAATCTTGCGGTTGCGGGACACATCCCTTAAGAACTGCTGGTAAATGTTGTCGATCAAGCCCTGCATGTAGGCCTGCTCTTCCTTGGTCATGGGGCGGAAGGGGGTGCCCACGTCTTTGTAGCGCCCGGCCTTCAGGTTGAAGAAATCCAGGCCGAGCTTCTTGGTCAGGGCCGCCACGTTGGTAAACTGCATGATGACCCCGATGCTGCCGGTGGCGGTGCCCCGGTTGGCCATGATGAGGTCGGCGCCGCAGGCGATGTAATAGCCCCCCGAGGCCGCCAGGGTGCCCAAGGAGGCCACCACCTTTTTCTTTTTGCGGACCTTTTCAATCTCCCGCAGGATTTCCTGGGAAGGGCCCACCGCGCCTCCCGGGGAATTGATGCGCACCACGATGGCCTTGATACCGGGGTCCCGACTGTAGCGGTCCAGTTGCTTCAAGACGGCCCGGGAATCGGTGATGAGGCCCTTGACTTCCACCACCCCCACCCGCTCCCCGGCAAAAATGAAGCCTTTGCCGATGAGGGAAACCGCGATGACGGTGGCGACCAGGAAGAGGACCACCACCGCGAGGGTGATGAGGCAGCCGCTCAGCAAGGGATGCCGCTTAGAGGCTTTGGCCGGAGTAGTGTCGTTATCCATAGGTCAGCCGTGATTTCTCCAATCTGGCGTCAAGAAGAAAGGGGGAAGAGGCGGCAGGTAAACGCCTCTTCGCCGGCCGGCTTGCGTTAACCGTTGTTTTTGCCCTGCTTCTCTTCCAGGGTCTCCCGGATCAGTTCGCCGATGTTGGTGGTGGCTTCCGTCCGGGAGTGCATGTAATCCCGGTAATGGGACTGCTCCTCGTCGGTCTCCAGCTTGCGGATGGAGAGCCCGATGCGCCGTTCCTGGGGGGAGCTGTGGATCACCTTGGCCCGGATGGAGTCCCCCACCTTGAGGCCGGCCATCTTCGATTTATCCCGGCCCAGCTCGGAGATGTGGATGAGCCCCTCGATGCCTTCCTCCACCTCCACAAAGAGGCCGAAGTCGGTGATGTTGGTGATGGGCCCGGAAACCGTGGACCCCACCGGAAAACGCTGGTCGATGGTCTGCCACGGGTTGGGGGAGAGGTCCTTGATGCTCAGAGAGAAGCGCTCGTTGTCCTTGTCAATGTACAGCACCTTGGCCTGCACCACCTGGCCCTTCTTGTAGAGTTCAGAGGGGTGCTTGAAGCGCTTGGTCCAGGAGATGTCGGAGATGTGCACCAGCCCGTCGATGCCTTCATCGATGCCGATAAAGATGCCGAAGTCGGTGATGTTCTTGATCTTGCCTTCAATGACGGAGCCCACCGGGTATTTCTCGCCGATGACTTCCCAGGGGTTGGGCTCCACCTGCTTCAGGCTCAAAGAGATGCGCTTGCGCTGGGGCTCCAGTTCCAGGACGGTGCACTCCACCACGTCGCCCACGGTCAGCACCTGGGAGGGGTGGCGAATCTTCCGGGTCCAGGACATCTCGGAGATGTGAATGAGGCCTTCCACGCCCGGCTCCAGCTCCACGAAGGAGCCGTAATCGGTGAGGCTCACCACCCGGCCGGTCACCCGGGAGCCGACGGGAAATTTTTCCTCCACCAGGGTCCAGGGGTCCGGGGTGAGCTGCTTCAGGCCCAGAGAGATGCGCTCCTTTTCCCGGTCGAAACTCAGCACCTTTATGGTGATGGGGTCTCCCACTTTGAAGAGATCGGCGGGATGGCGCACCCGGCCGTAGGAGAGATCGGTGATGTGCAGCAGGCCGTCCAGGCCCCCCAGGTCCACGAAGACGCCGTAGTCGGTGATGTTTTTCACCACCCCCTCCAGCACCTTCTCTTCTTCCAGGGTAGCCAGCAGGGTGGCCTTGGCTTCGCCCTTGGCTCTCTCCAGCAGGGCCCGGCGGGACAGCACTACGTTGCGCCGTTTCCGGTTGAATTTCAAGACCTTGAAGTTATATTTCTGGCCGATGAGGTGGTCGGTATGACGCATGGGGCTCAGGTCCACCTGGGAGCCGGGCAGGAAGGCGATGATGCCTCCCAGGTCCACGGAGAGGCCGCCTTTGACCTTGGCCACGACGGTGCCCACCACATCGCCGTCGTGGTGGTAGGCGTAACTGACCTCTTCCCACACCTTGATTTTCGAGGCCTTGTTTTTGGAAAGCAGGAGCGCCCCTTCTTCGTCCTCTCGGGACTCCATCAGGGCTTCCACCTCTTCGCCCACCTTGGCGGTGATTTCTCCCTCCGGGGTGGTGAATTCGTGGATGGGGATCTGGCCTTCGGATTTGTAGCCGATGTCCACCATGACGAAGTCTTTGGTGATGGACACGATGCGGCCTTTCACCACTTCCCCTTCCTGCACCCTTCGCAAGCTCTCTTCGTAGAGTTCGGTCATCGTCTCCATATCCGACATCTCGGGGGCGGCTTCCGCCTGGGCTTCCGCCTCGGCTTGGGCTTCCACCTGGGCTTCTGCCTGGGCTTCCGCTTCCGCCTGGGCTTCCTCAGGGGCTTCCACTTGGGGCTTCCGCCTCCTGGGCTTCCACCTGGGCTTCCCCTCCTGGGCCTCCGCCTGGGCTTCCGCCTCCGCCTGGGCTTCCTCAGGGGCCTCCACCTGGGCTTCCACCTCCTGGGTTTCCACCTGGGCTTCCCCTCGGCCTCCGCTTCCACCTGGGCTTCCTCAAGGGCTTCCTCCTGGGCTTCCGCTCTACCTGGGCTTCCGCCTCGGCTTGGGCTTCCGCCTGGGCTTCCTCAGGGCTTCCTCAATGGCCTCCGCCTGGGCTTCCTCAGTGGCTTCCTCAGTGGCTTCCGCCTCGGCTTGGGCTTCCAACTGAGCTTCTACCTGGGCTTCCCCTGGGGTTTCCGCCTCCGCTGCCGGTTCCGGCGCCGATGCCGCGACCTCTTCGGTTTGCTGCCGGGTTTCCTCTAAATCCTCCGGCTCGGTGTGGTTGGTGAGTTCAGTTTTTTTCATACGGTTGACCCCCTCAAACAAGTTTACTTGGTTTATGTCCAGCTGGCCGCTGATCCTGGCCAGGCAATGCCCAACTACTTCCTCGATGTTCAAGTCGGTGGTGTCGATGACGATGGCGTCCTCGGGCACCCGCAAGGGCGCCTCACTCCGGGTCTCGTCCCGCCGGTCCCGGCTGGCGAGGTCGGCCATAATAGTTTCCAGGGGCGGCGGGTCGCCGTCCCGCAGTAAGTCCAGTCGCCGCCGGGCCGCCCGGGTGGCCAGGGCCGCGTCCAGATAGAACTTAAAGTCCGCCTCGGGAAAGACTGCGGTTCCCTGGTCCCGGCCTTCGGCCACCACCCCGCCGTCTCTGGCCAGGTAGCGCAGATGCTCCTTCACCCACTGGCGCACCACGGGCAGGACCGCCACCTGGGAGGCGTCCCGGCTCACCTGGGCCGACCGGAGGTCGTCGGTGACTTCCCGGCCGTCGATGAGCAGGTGAAAGCCCCGGGCGTCAGCGCTCACCTCCGGGTGAAACCCGGCCAGGAAATCTTGCAAAGCCCCGGCGTTATCCAGGTCCAGGCCCGACTGGCGCGCTGCTAAGGCAACGGCCCGGTACAGGGCGCCGCTGTCCAGGTAGAGGTAGCCCAGGGATTGGGCCAGGCGTCGGCCCACCGTGCTTTTGCCGGCCCCGGCCGGACCATCGATGGTAATGATCCGTTTGGGCCCCACTCAGTTGTTCAACCCCAGTACCTTTTCCAGTGCCTTGAGGAAACGCCGGTTCTCTTTCGGCAATCCCATGTTGACCCGGATGTAGTCTGGCAGCCCGTAAGCGTCCATGGCCCTGATGATGACCCCTTCCTTCAGCATGTCCTGGTACACCTCCATTCCTAACCGCGGCATCCGGATGAGCACGAAGTTGGCCTGGGTGGGGACAAACTCCAGGCCCAGGCGCTTCAGCTCCCGGCAGATCTCCTCCTTGCCGGTGAGCACCACTTCCCGGGTTCGGGCCAGAAATTCTCCATCCGTCAGCGCCGCCCGGGCCGCCACCTGGGCCAGCCGGTTGACGTTGAACGGCATGCGAAGGCGGTTCAGGTAATCCATCAGTTCGCTGGGGCCAAAGCCGTACCCGATGCGCAGTCCGGCCAGGCCATAGGCCTTGGAAAAGGTGCGCAGCCCCACCAGGGCGCGGTCCTCCGCCAGGTAGTCCAGGGAGTGCGGCACCCGAAAATCATCGGCAAAGTCGAGGTAGGCTTCGTCCAGGACCACAGTCGCCGTGGGGGGCAGGGCCGTGAGAAAGGCTTCGAACTCCTCCCGCCAAAAAACGGTGCCGGTGGGATTATTGGGGTTATTCAACAGAATGAGTCGGGTTTGAGGAGTGACCGCCCGCGCCACGGCAGTGAGGTCCACCCGCATCTCTTTCAAGGGCACCGGCCGAAAGACACCACCCACGGCCTGAGTCAGGAGGCCGTACATCAAAAAGGTGTGGGTGGTGCTCAGCACTTCGCCCCCCGGAGGGACCAGGGCCCGGACCAGCAGGTCCAGGACCTCGTCGGAGCCGTTTCCCAGGATCAGTTGCTGGGGCGAAATCCCCAGGTAGCGGGACAGGTCTTCTTTGAGGTAATAAGCGTGGCTGTCGGGATAACGATGCAGGCTGCCGAGATTGTCGCGAATGGCCGCCAGGGCCTTGGGACAAGGCCCCAAGGGGTTTTCATTGGACGCCAATTTGATGGCGTCGGTGAGTCCCAGTTCCCGTTCTAATTCTTCCAGGGGTTTGCCGGCCTGATAGGGCGTAAGTTGAGTGAGGTGAGGCTGGATAAGTGAAGTAAATGGGACGCCAGCTGCCATAAGTGATTTAAAACCAAGGACTTCCGGGACCTGGGAGGCGTTAGGTAAAGGCAACTGCGGGGTGAGTTGATGATGTGCCGGCGAAGTTGACGAAAACTCAGTCCCAAACCATTCTTCCCTGGCGCAACCGGCCTGGGGCGGGGACTGCCTCCTTTACCCTCTTCCTCTTTAATTTTAACCGGTTATCCTTGGAGCAAACTCCTTTGTCGCCCGGCCGCGCCTGGGCTGAATTTTATCAGTATCCTATTTACCCCAAGTTGTTAAAAAAATCAAGTGATTTCCGTGGCACCGGGAAATCTGCCCTCCCGATTGCTCCGGCTTCCGGATAATTTCCTTCGGATTCAGTCCCCGGCCATCCCCGGGCGGAGAGCCCCCGGCAAAGGCGCCCGGGACATTAGTCCTGGATGAACTTGAGCTCCTTGAGCTTCTTGACCAGCTCGGCTTCGGGAAAGAGCCCCAGGTGGCGGTCCACTTCCTTGCCCTGGGCGTCCAGAAAGACCTGGGTGGGCACCGCGATGATCTTGTACTGCTTAAACAGGTCTTTCTCCTGGTCCACATTGAGCAGGCGCACTTCCACCTGGTGGCCGTACTTGCTTTTGACGGCCTCCAGGATCTTTTCCATCTGCTTGCAGGAAAAACACATCCCCATGCCGAAATCATAGAGCGCCGGCCGGGCCTTGGCCGCCGGCGGCGCCTGGCCCCAGGCCGCGGCGGCTTGCAGCCACAGCAGGGAGGCTAAGATTATGCCGATCCATCCTGAAAAATGGCGGAAAGATATGTTCACCCGTCTCTCCTTCAAGCAGTCGGTGTTTCATAAATAACGTGACGTCGAGGGGCTGATTTTTACCCCCCTTTTCTAAAGGGGGGTCGGGATTTCTTGACAACCAGTTGAAATCCCCCTAAATCCCCCTTTTCCAAAGGGGGACTTAAGCTTCCCAAGCCATACTTTCTAGCCAGATATTATGCATAGTTAATTACGAAACACTACACTAGTTAAATTATCTCTTGAAAACCAGATGGAAGCAAGCCACCTGATTACTCAAGCAGTCGCTCCGGAGCGGGGCTTGCTCCCAGGCTGTCAAGCAAAAGCCCCGCACTTTCAGATCACTCAGGAGCGGCAAGCTCTTGAACATTGACCTGGGCGGCCAATCCTGTTAGGTTGAAAGAGCCATGCTCACGGCCGACCTCTACATCGACAAGATCGAGCTGGCCCCCTATCTGACCCCGGTGGAGTGCCGGGGTGGGGGAGCCGCCCATTGCCGGGAGTTCATCGCCGGCCTCAGGCAAGGGAGAATCCGCCCGGAGGCTTGCCTCAACCTGAGCCCAACCAAACGCTACGCCCTGTCGCTGGCCTTGCGGGCCCAGGAAATTCTCCCCCCGGTGCAGTCCCTGGAACTGCCCCGGCCGGTGCCCCCGGACCTCTTCGAGATCAACGAGCCCGGCGCCGACTCCCCGGTGCTGGTCACCGGCAACAGCGAATTCACCCTGACGGTGCTCACCGGCCTCCTGGCCCTCACCGCCAGCCCTTTTTACCTGCTGCTGGTGGATTGCCGGGGGGACACGGTGGACATGTCCATGATCTACCGCAGCTTCACCCCCCAGCGCCTGGACCAGGGCATCACGGCCCAAAACCTGGCCGGCAAGGTGAACCGCCGCCGCCTCATCATCCCCGGGGTCCTGGCGCCCCTCCGGCAGGAACTGGCCCATTACACCGGCTGGGAGATTATCCCGGGGCCCATCTGCGCCGCGGAACTGCCCCTCTTTCTGGGAGACCGTTGGCAGCCGCTGCCGGGAATTTAGGACTAGAGGCCTTTTTGCCCGGTTTTTTAAACTCGGAGGTTGCCCTGCCTGGGTAAAGGGCTTATATAATAAGCATTATTATTTTGGAGAATCGTTAATGAAGAATATCCTGGTGGTGGATGACGATGAGGCCATCCGCAGCCTCCTGCAAGAAGAACTCGCCGACGAAGGCTATCACGTCCTGACTGCCATCAACGCCCGGGACGCCCTGAAGATGGTGCAGGAGGAGACCCTGGACCTGGTCATCCTGGACATCCGCATGCCCGGCATGGACGGCCTGGAGGCCCTGCCCCGCATCCTGGGGCTGAAAGAGGGCCTGCCGGTCATCCTGAACACCGCCTACACCCAGTATCAAGAGAGCTTCATGAGCTGGGCGGCGGACGCCTACGTGGTGAAATCCTCGGACCTCACGGAACTCAAGAATAAGGTCAAAGAACTGCTGGCAAAATAATGGACGTTCTGAGGAAGCTCACCACCATCATCATGGCCGGCGGCAAGGGCGAGCGCCTCTTCCCCCTGACCCGGGACAAAGCCAAGCCGGTCATCACCTTTGGCAGCATCTACCGCATCATCGACTTCACCCTGTCCAACTGCGTCAACTCCGGCATCCGGCGCATCTACGTGCTCAGCCAGTACGGCAGCTTTTCCCTGGACCACCACCTGCGCCTGGCCTGGGATATCATGCACCCGGACCTGAACGAGTTCATTTACTCCATCCCGCCCCAGCAGATCCACGTGAGCCGCTGGTACCGTGGCACCGCCGACTGCATCTACCAGAATCTCAACCTGTTGGAGCAGGAGCGCCCCAGCCATGTCCTGATTCTCTCCGGCGACCATGTCTACAAGATGAATTACCAGGAGATGCTGGACTTCCACCTCTCCCGGGACTCCGACATGACCGTGGCCGCGGTGATGATGCCCCGCGTCGAGGGCAGTTCCTTCGGCATCCTCAAAATCAACGAGGCCCAAGAGGTGGAGAACTTCCTGGAGAAGCCCGCCGACCCTCCCGGACTACCGGGCAACCCGGATTTCTCCCTGGTTTCCATGGGCGTCTATATCTTCCGGGCCGAGGTGCTGGTGGAGGAAATCATCAAGGACGCCAAGAAGAAGGCATCCAGCCACGACTTCGGCAAGGACATCATCCACCAGATGGTGGGCCGCAAAAAAGTCTTTGCCTTCAACTTCCAGGACGCCGCGGGGCAGCCCCGGTACTGGCGGGACATCGGGCTCCTGGACGCCTACTTCAAGGCCCATCAGGACCTGCTGGGCGCCGGGCCCACCTTCGAGTTGTTCGACCCTGACTGGCCCATGCGGGGCCGGCCCCAAATGCTGCCGCCCAGCAAATTCATCTCTTCGGGGGCGGGGGTGAGCGTAGACGACTCCCTCATCGCTTCCGGCTGCGTCATTGAGGGCACGGTGCGCCGCGCGGTGCTCTCCCCCGGCGTCAAGATCGGCCCCGGGGCCGAAGTGGACGAGTGCATCCTCTGGGACGGGGTGGAGATCGGGGCCGGGGCCAAGATCCGCCAGGCCATCATCGAAGACGGGGTGCGGGTGCCCCCGGGATTCGCCATCGGCAAGAACCCCCGGGCCGACGCCCGGCGCTTTCACGTCACCGAAAACGGCGTGGCGGTGGTCCCCAACAACGTCAGGCTGGAAGAGTAGCGACTCCCGCCAAGACCCAGCCAATTCCTTGATTTTTCATCCTATTTGTGCTTGAATTGGACAAAATAAAGTTTTTTGACAGTTAGGAAAATCAATAGGATTTCTACAATACATTAGGGCTCGGAGACTATAAGATGCCAAATTTTAATATAATCGCTTTGATGGTGATCGCTGGATTTTGTGGAGGCACCGCAAACTTTGCTCTTTCAAGGACAGAGCATTCAACATGGCTAGATTGGTTCTGGTCAGTTGTGATAGGGATTGTTGCTTCATTTCTAGTTCCACTTTTCCTTAACACGATCTCAAGTTCACTACTATCCGGACTATTGAGCGGTTCTTCTGGAAAGGCAGATATATATGTGTTCGCGGGTTTCTGTCTTTTGGCCGCCATTGCTTCAAAGGCAATGATCCAGACCCTAACTCAACGAGTACTACGGGAGGCTCAAGAGGCTCGTGGGAAGGCTCAAGAGGCTAGTAAGGAAGTCGAAAGCCTCAAACAGGAGATTATCCCTATCATTGAAAAGGAAACCGAACCGGAGAGCCCGGACAGTTCCCCCTTCAAGATAGAGGCCTTCGGCCTCGTCGGTGAAGAACCGAAGTTAATCATAAAGTCACTTGGCAATAGCAAGTACTCAAGACGTACAACCAAAGGCATCCAGAAAGAAACCGGAGTTCCTCTGAATAAGGTGACAGAAACATTGGACCGGCTAGAAGCAAATGGTTTGGCGGTATCGTTTAGGATGGACACAGGCAGCCGTTGGGGTCTTACCATGAAAGGACGTGATGTTTTCCGAAGCATGTTATTACAAGGGTGAAGGCGGCGCTAACGCGCTGGACCTATTGTTGATAGCTGCCAACCGCATCTAATATTGAACAAAAAGCATTATTTTGTCTAAGTATCAGAAATCAGAACCCCGGCAGGACGCGCCTTTCCGGCCTTCCAGAAAATCGAAACATGAGATAAAATATGAAAGGCCCCAGATCTGGGGGGCTTTTATTCCCTCCCCCTGGATGGGGGAGGGGTAGGGTGGGGGTGATGCGGTGGAAGGTGCGAACCGCCACGACGCCCCCTCCCCCTAACCCCCTCCCACCAGGGGCTTCATAGGGGAGAAGGGAATTTGGACCCTGGGTTTTCAAGTCCCCCTTTTCTAAAGGGGGATTTAGGGGGATTATTAAAGATTTATGTAATCCCCCCCAGCCCCCCTTTAGAAAAGGGGGGAGTAACTGCCTGGTTTTTCAGTCATTCAAGCTGGTTCCCAAGCGGGAGCTTGGGAACCAGATAAGCAAGGGATAAACTTTTATTATGCGTCTCCAAGCCCAACGCGCCAAGGGTTCCCTGACCCCCACCCGCCTGTACCTGGTGCGCCACGGCCAGGTGGCCGACGGCCACACTGACCGCTACCACGGCCACAACGACGTGGGCTCTGAGCCCCGCTGGCGAGAAGCAGTTTCACGACCTGGCGGCCCAGCTTCAGGAGACCCCCCTGGCCGGGGTTTACGCCTCGGACCTCACCCGGGCCTTCATGGGGGCGGTGATCATCAGCCGGGGCCGGGACCTTGAACCCCAGGCCCTGCCGGAGTTCCGGGAAGTCAACTTCGGCGCCTGGGAGGGCCTGAGCTTCGCGGAGATCGCCGAGCGCTACCCCCGGGAACTGGAGGCCCGTTTCCGGGATCTCCCGAACTTCCGCATCCCCGGGGGCGAAAGCCTGCTCGACGTGCGCACCCGGGCCCTGCCCACCTTGCAAAGTCTCATCCGGCGGCATGAGGGCCAATCCTTCCTCATTGTGGCCCACGCCGGCATCAACCGGGTCATCCTCAGCGAGGCCCTGGGTCTGCCCCTGGACCACCTCTTCCGCCTGGACCAGAATTACGGCTGCCTCAACATCGTGGACTACTTCCCCGACCTCGCAGTGGTCCGCCTGGTGAACGGCGGGGTCAACGGGGTGGCTTGCCGCATTCCTTGATTCACCACAGAGACACAGAGGACCCAGAGAAAGGAAAATATAACCACCAAGACACCAAGGACGCCAAGGCCTAAAAAAATGAAGGGTGCGCCTGGCGCACCCTTCATTGATTTTTGGCCTTATATCACGTCGCATTCAAAAAGGTATTTGTTTTGTAGGGGCGGACCTGCGTGTCCGCCCCTTTTTCAGGGCGCACACCTGGGTGCGCCCCTACAACTTATGATTTTTAAAAGGCGAATTGGTATTAGTTGGTGCTCTTGGTGTCTTAGTGGTGATTATTTTAAAGCTTCCGGCAATTCCGGCAGGGAGGCGCCAGCTTGCCGGTGTAAAAGGAGCGCCGGAAGTTGGCGTAGGCCGGCTGGCGCCAGATGGCTCCCAGGGGTCGCTCATTGATATTGCCAAAGACCAGGCGCCGGTACGGCACCTCCACCCCATCGGCCAGGTAGTTGGCCCCGGACACCGGCAGGTTGGTGAAGACGCAGGGCGAAACTTCGCCGTCCGCCGAGACCACCAGGGACCGCTGAACGTTTTCCGGGCAGAGCAAAGCCCGCTCCCCGGGAGGCCGGAGCCGCCAGGAAAGATGCGTACCATAGCCTTTCGCCTCCTGCGCCAGGTCTTGCAGGCGCGCCTCCAGTTGGGCTTCTTCCTCCAGGGACTGCGGCAGGCACTCCGGCAGTAAATGGCCGGCGGCCACAAAATCCAGGGTGTTGATCACTACTTCGGCTAGGCCCAGCCCCTGAAGGGCCCGGGGGAGTTTCTCCAGGTCGCTGAGCCCGGAGCGCAAAAGCAGGTAAGCGATATTAATTTGGGGCCGGCGACTGCCGGCCCGGGCCTTGGCCCGGTTGAGGGCCCCAATGGCCTCCAAGACTTTGCTGCAGCTGGTTCCCCGCCTTGCCGCATCGTTGATTTCGTTAAGGCCCGCCAGAGAAAAGGCGATGACGTCCATTCCCGATTCCACCAGAAGGTTGATTATCTTTGAATCCAGCAGCATGCCATTAGTGGTTGTACCTACCCGGCAACCGGCTTTCTTAGCCATGGAAAGCATGGCAAAGAAGTCGGGGTTTAGAAAGGGCTCGCCCCAGCCCTGGAGGTAGGTCAACTCTGGCCCGCGCCAGGGCCGGCAGCAGGTTTTGAAAAGCGCTGAGGGGCAGGTGCCGACTCTGCCAGGCGCCTCCGTAAACCGTCCGGGGGCAGTAAACGCAGGAGGCGTTACAGAAAGAAGTTACCTCCACCTGAATCCAGGAGAACTTGGGGGTCAGGAAGGAAGAGAAATCAGGCCAACTGAATTTCATTTCGCTTCTCTGGCTGGTTGAGTCATTTCCACCGGCAAGCCATTGAGAAACCTTTCAACTGCTCCGGGAACTTTTCAGATATCGGGCGATGTGTTCCTCGTCCATGGGGTAGTGCCCCGGGAACCCCGTGAGCGTAGCGCCCCTGGCGGATGAGTTCCCGGATGGGGCCATGGGGGCGTGTTAGGTGTGGCCCCCAGGGCCACCAGGTCGCGGTCTTTAATCAGCCCGGCCAGCCCGGCGGCTTCCGTCAAATCAGTCCGGACAGGTGGCATCGCGGTCTCCCGGTATGGGGTTTTGCCCCAGTTGGGCCAGCAGGTTGAGCAAGATGCGGGCCGTGGCCCCCCAGACCACCTCCTGGTTGAGCCGCCAGCAGCAGACCCGGGTGGTGCGCCCCTGAAAATGATAAGTGCCGGAGCTCCAGCGCTCCGGGGGGATGAAGCCCTCTAAAGGCAGCCAGAGCAGGCGCTCTACTTCCCGGGGGTTGGGGCGGAACTCGTAGGGGTGGGGAATGAGGCCCACGAAGGCGGTGATGGCGTAGCCGGTAATGGTGGCCACCGGCTTGAGGCCCCCCAGGACCTCCACCGCGCCGGGGTCCAGGCCGATCTCTTCTTCGGTTTCGCGCAGCGCCGTGGCCAGGAGATCCGGGTCTCCCGGGTCCCGCACCCCTCCGGGGAAGGAGACCTGGCCCCGGTGGTCCCGCACCGTCAGGGTGCGCTGGGTGAAGAGCAGGTGCAGTTCGCCCGCCTTGACAAACACCGGCACCAGCACCCCGGCCGGCACCAGTCCCGGCGCGGGCGCCGGCGGCCCGCCGGGGTCCGGGGACAATCTTTGCCGCAGCAGGGAGAGGCTGATCAGGCCCATGGCTCTTTTTACCACGGCCCGCCGGCCAAGGCAACCGCGGGGCGGCCCGGGGTCTTGGCAGGCGCGGGGGGCGAGCGGGAAACGGGGATGAGGCTCAAGAAAGGGAGAGGCCAGGGCGCCTTGGGGTCCTACCCGGGGTTGGGGGGAATATCCAACGAGGAAATCATCTCCATTTCCGGGACCCTGCGTAACGACGCCGCGAGCGCAAGCACTAATACTCCATCCATGGAGGCGGCAGCCTCACCGTTACGGACGCCCCCTCCGTTCCCCTGCCCTCCACGGCGCTGCTCCTGGGCAGCGGGATGTTGGGCCTGTGTCTTCTGGGGTGGCGGAGAAGAAAAAGCCACTAACCACCAGGGTTAACCAGGATATCCTCGGCAGGGCCGCTGGCGGCCCTGCCTTTTTTTGTCCCCGAAAAGGCGCGGCCACCCGGGCAATTGACAAGGGGGCCGGGGCGTCATATGTTGATGAAAGTTAAGACCTCTGGAAGATGACGGTAAAGGGCAATGGTGGCGGGCACGGAGGCCCGGCCCACCGGAAAAATTAAGGTGGTAGGGCGGCCGTCTCCGGCCGGCTATCCGAAACATTCCGGAAATTGGATGGGCGCGGAGGTCTCAAGTTGAGGGCTCTGCAAGGGGCGGTTTTCCCTGGGGAATTAATGTTGGTGGGCATTGCCCATCATCTAAGGTGGGCCGGGCGCACCCTGCATCAAGCACAGGCGGGACGCCGGTGCCCCCAATAAATCAGAACTTTTCGGACCAGAGAGGAAAATGCAATGAAAATGCAGGAATACATGTTGCAGGCCTTGAAGGACGCGGTGCAGATGGAGCTGGAGGGCCGCCAGTTTTACCTGGAGGCGGCCAAAAAGGTGGAAAGCGCCGGCGTCCGGGAGATCCTGGAATACCTGGCGGAATCGGAAAAATACCACATCGAGAAATTCAACGAGATCTATCAGAGCCTGCAAAAAGACCCGGCCTGGACCGAGTCCCTGGCCGCCTTCAACCCCCCCAAGCATGAGCCCTACGTCTGCGTCCTGGCCATGGCCAAGGAAAACCAGGCCAGCGGCGGCCAGGACGATCTGCAGGCCCTGCGCACCGGCATCAAGATGGAGGAGTGCTCCATCGACTACTACACCAAGCTGGCCAAAGAGACCACCAATCCCCTGGCCCGGCGCTTCTTCATGAGCATCGCCCACGAAGAAAGGGGCCACTTCCTCATGCTCATGGACATGCACAACTACCTGACCCTGCCGGAGGACTGGTTCTACGTCAAGCAGATGAGCCACGTGGACGGGGCCTGATTAAGGCGGGGGTAAAAGGCGAAGGGGCGAAAAGGCGAAAAGGAGAAGGCACTTGACTATGTAGGCCGGCTACCCAGGCGCGGCAGGAGCCGGCGCACCAATGGCGTTCCCAAGCAGGAGCTTGGGAACGAGGGGGTGCGAAAAGGCGCAAGGGCGCAGCGGGAAGGGGCGGGGGCCGTCCATGAGTCTTCAACCCTTTTCGCCCTAAAAGGTTTTGGCAAGGCGTTATTGCAGCGTTTCAGGGAATCCAGGAGAAATCAAGAAGCCATGGAACTGACCGTCATCGGCTCCGGCACCGGGGTCCCCTCCCTCAGGCGGGGGTCGCCATCCCTGGCGGTCAAGGCCGCCGGCCGGCTCCTGCTCCTGGACCTGGGCAGCGGCACCCTGCGGTCTCTGCTGCGATACGGCCTCGACTTCTCGGGGATCGACGTCCTGGCCCTGACCCATCTCCATCCCGACCACGTGGGGGACCTGGTGCCCTTCCTGTTTGCCACCCGTTATGCCCTGGGCTACACCCGGCGGGAGCCCTTTACCCTGCTGGCGGCCCGGGGCTTTGGCCGGTTCCACGGCCGGCTCAAGGAGGCTTTCGGCCAGTGGGTGGAGCCGCCGCCGGGCCTCCTGGATTTGCGGGAGCTGGCGCCCGACGGCCCCGATGAGGTGTGCTGGGAGGGACTGATGGTTCGGAGCGCCCCCACCAACCACACCGAGGGCAGCCTGGCTTACCGGGTGGAGGCCCGGGGGAGCTCCCTGGTCTACTCCGGGGATACGGACGACAGCCCCTCCCTGGTGGAACTGGCAAAGGAAGCGGACCTCCTGGTGCTGGAGGCGTCCAATCCCTTCAAGGTGGAGGGCCACCTCACCCCGGCCGAAGCCGGCCGTCTGGCGGCGCGGGCCGGCGCCCGGCGCCTGCTCCTAACCCACTTTTATCCGCCTTGCGATGCGGTGGATGTGGCGGCCCTGGCGGCCGCGGAATTCCAGGGAGAGGTCCTGCAGGCCGAAGACGGCCTCAAGGTGACGGTTTGAAGACTGGTCATCAATGACCGGCGCTAATGACCCGGGGGCCCCAGGGCTGCCGGTACGGCGGAGTTCCCTGCGGGTGGGGGTGAGGGGGCCGGGCGCCGATGCCGCCCGGATCATGCTCTGATTATCTCGTCACCTGAACCGGCTTAGACCGGGAAATCGGAGGCTCCATGCAGTTGAACCGACCCCTGAAGTTGGGCCTGGCCGCGCTGGTGATTGGGGTAATCTTCCTGTCTGCCTGCGGCGGCGCCAAAATCAACCAGGACAATTTCGACACGATCAAGATTGGCATGACCCAGGCGCAAGTGAAAGCCATCCTGGGGGAACCCACCGAATCCTCCAGTCTGGATATCGTGGGCTTCTCCGGGACCACTTCCACCTGGAAGAGTGGCGACATCACCATCGCCATCCGGTTTATTAACGGCAAGGTGGTGGCCAAGCAGTTTTCCAAGCCGGAGAGATAAGACTTTCAAAGGCTTTAATCCACAAAGGAGGTCCGCAGCGCATGTCCATTATCACCATCTCCCGGGGATCTTACAGCCGCGGCAAGGAGGTGGCCGAGAAACTGGCCCGGGCTTTGGGTTATGAATGCATCTCCCGGGAAGTTCTGTTGGAAGCTTCGGAACAGTTCAATATCCCCGAAATCAAGCTGGTGCGTGCGGTTCATGACGCGCCTTCGGTATTCGAGCGTTTTACCTCCGGCAAAGAGCGGTATGTGGCCTATCTTAAGGCCGCGCTCCTGAACCACATCCAGAAAGACAACGTTGTCTACCATGGGTTGGCCGGCCATTTCTTCCTGCAAGAAATTCCCCACGTCCTCAAGGTGAGAATCAGCGCGGACCTGGAGGACCGCATCGAGGAAGAGATGCGGCGGGAGAACATCTCCGCCGATGAGGCCCGGGCCATCATCAAAAAGGATGACGAGGGGCGCCGGCGGTGGAGCCTGTACCTTTTTGGGGCGGACACCTGGGATCCCTCACTTTACGACCTAGTCATCCATATCAAGTCCAAGGCGCTCACCGTAAATGATGCGGTCAACCTCATCCTTTGCGCCGCGAAACTGCCATGTTTTCAGACTACGCCTGAGTCCCAAAAGGTTCTGGATGATCTGGTGCTGGCCGTGGCCCAGCAGTTTCCCAAGCCGGCAAAAGACAAATAATCTCTTTAAAATCCCTTGTCCCTGAAGGAGCTTAAACGGCCATGTCTATTATTACTATCTCTAGAGGATCATACAGCCGCGGCAAAGAGGTGGCCGAGAAATTGGCCCAGGCCCTGGGCTATGAGTGCATCTCCCGGGATGTTCTGCTGGAAGCGTCGGAGAAGTTCAACATCCCCGAAATCAAGCTGATACGCGCCGTTCATGATGCGCCTTCGGTCTTTGAGCGGTTTACCTACGGCAAAGAGCGTTATGTGGCCTATATCAAAGCCGCGCTCCTGAAGCGCGTCCAGAAAGACAACGTCGTCTACCATGGGTTGGCGGGCCATTTCTTCCTGCAAGAAATTCCCCACGTGCTTAAGGCAAGAATCATTGCGGACCTGGAGGACCGCGTGCAGGAAGAGATGCGGCGGGAGAACCTCTCCGCCGATGAGGCCCGGGCCATCATCAAAAAGGATGACGAGGAGCGCCGGCGCTGGAGCCTGTCCCTTTACGGGATCGATACCTGGGATACGAAGCTGTACGATCTGGTCATCCATATCAAGGCCAGAGCGTTCACCGTAAATGATGCGGTCAACCTCATCCTTTGCGCCGTGAAACTGCCCTGTTTTCAGACCACGCCTGAGTCCCAAGAGGTTCTAGACGACCTGACGCTGGCGGCTCAGGTCCAGGCGGCGCTGGTGGAAGATTTCCCCACCGTACAGGTTGATGCTCACGGGGGCGAGGTTTTTGTCAGCATCAAGGGCTCCCTGGCGGAGAAGCAGGAAGTCACCGGGCGCATCAGGCGCCTGGCCAGTAAAGCTGCAGGGGTGGAGGTCAAGGTGCAGTTCCAGTTGCGGCCTTGATCGATTCCTTACCCCAAACTTATCAAGACCTCTGAAAGGGGCTTTAGCCGCCTCAGACTATCTTTAGAATCGAGCGGCCACCTGTTACGTCTTGGGCCCCCAGCCAAGTGATTCCCTTTCGGCGGAGGTCTTGGCTTGCTTCGCGAGGAGATGAAATCAGCCCAGAGAGGTTACGGCCATGAAGCAGGTTCTGGCAATTATCCTGGCATTGTTTTTTGCGACGGAGGCCCAGGCAAGATTGGTGACTAAAACGGTGACATACCGCCAGGACGACAAGGTGTTTAAGGGCTACCTGGCCTACGATGACGTGAGCCGGGCCAGGCGTCCCGGAGTCCTGGTGGTGCACGAATGGTGGGGGCTCAACGACTTCGCCCAAAAGCAAGCCGAGCAGCTGGCGGGGTTGGGGTACGTGGCCCTGGCCGCGGACATGTACGGCCAGGGGGCCACCACCAACGACCCCCAGGAAGCCGCCAAATGGGCCGGCGAGTTAAGGGGCCAGCCGCAACTGCGGGCCCGGGCCCGGGCGGCCCTGCAGGTGTTGGCGGCAAACCCCCTGGTGGACCCCCGCCGGCTGGCGGCCATCGGCTTTTGCTTCGGCGGCACCACGGTCCTGGAGTTGGCGTACTCCGGGGCGAACCTGGCCGGCGTGGTCAGCTTTCATGGCGGCCTCCCCCGGCCTTCGCCCGAGGACCTGAAGCAGATCAAGGCCAGTATCCTGGTCCTGCACGGGGCCGATGACCCCCACGTCCCACCAGCCGACGTGGCGGCCTTTCAGGCCGCCATGCGCCAGGCCGGGGTGGACTGGCAAATGGTCTTTTTCGGCGGCGCGGTCCACAGTTTCACCAATCCGGCGGCGGGAGCCGACAAGGCCAGCGGCGTGGCTTACGATGCCCGGGCCGCCCGGCGTTCCTGGAGATGTATGCAAGAATTTTTCAAGGAGATTTTCGCGGTCAAGGGGCGGGATTGAAGCAGGGAGCGCTCCCCAGGATTTTTGCCGCCACCGGCGGTTACAGCCTGGTTACAACCCCCAGACCGGGTTAGGAAATGTCATTTTGAGGGACGGTAAGAATCTCGAATTTTTGACAAGCTGAGACCCGTTACTTCGTTCAGACATTAAAACGGACTTCGATGATGTCGCCTTCGTGAATGGTATACTCCCGGTCCACCAGTTTGACCAGGCCCTTGGTCCTGGCTTCCTGCATGTTGTAGACCTTGAGAAAATCATCGTAGGGAATAATGTCGGCCTTGATGAAACCCCGGGCCAGATCGGAGTGAATCCGGCCGGCGCAGGTGACGATGTCGGAATCCTTAGGCACCGGCCAGGACCGCACCTCTTTTTTGCCCGCGGTATAAAAGAAGATAATTCCCGACTTTTTCAGGATCTGGCTGATGGCGTCATTGACTTCCGGCGGCTCGGCGGCAATCAGGGTGGGCTTGGCGCTCAAGGGGGCCAGGCCCCGCAAGAGGGCCGCTTCCTCATAGGTGAACTGGAGGTCGCACAGCGGCCTCTCCTGCTCCAGGCACTCCACGCACCTGGCCAACAGCCGTTCCTCGAACTCGTCGCCGGTGCGCTCCCGGCGGGCTTCCAGTTTTTCCAGGTCCAGGATCAATAAGTCCCAGATCTTCTCTTTGGCCACTAAAAATCCGTCGCAATGGGTGAGATCGTCTCGGCTGAACTCAACGTAAAAGGGGGTGGTTTTCTGGGGGGATAATTTCTGGTCCAGGGTAATTACTCGCTCATCCTGGTACTTCACCTTGCCTTCCGGCAGATCAAAACCGATCAGGCATATCTTCATTGACTTTTACCTCCCGATGCGCAGTAGGAGTGGACCTGCGGGTCCGCCCCAATTGGGTGCAATTCTGCACCCCGGCGAGAAAGTGATATCAAGGCAACGCGGGCATCATTGGTCGTACCGAAAAACGGGAAGCCGACCCCTTGCCAGAGAAAAACCGGCAAGACCTCCTGGGTCTTGCCGGCGTGGTGTTGGCTTGGGGGATCCCCTAAAGGGGATTCCGGTTAGCGGTAGCCGCCGCGGCCGCGGCCCCCGCCGCCGCCGCCAAAAGAGCCGCCTCTCCTCGGGGCTTGCGGCCTGGCTTCGTTGACGGCCAAAGTCTTGCCGTCCACCGTTTTGCCGTTGAGCATGGAGATGGCCTTCTGGGCTTCCAACTTGGTTTCCATCTCCACAAAGCCAAACCCCCGGGGCAGGCCGGTCTGGCGGTCGGTGATGATCTTGGCCGAAGCCACGTTGCCGGCCTCGGCAAACAGGTCCTTTAATTCGTTTTCGGTCATCTGCGGGGGGAGATTGCCAACATAAAGTTTTATGCTCATCAATTCTCCTCGGCAACGGGTCTCGGGGGTGGGTTCCTGGGAAGGAGCTTCTTCCGAAGGTCCGCGGCCATTATTGGGGTTAACGGGGCCAGGTTTGGCAGCCGCCCGGACCTCCCCGGGATAGGGGTTGTGCTTTTTCAGCCTGGAAGATCATCGGGTTCGGCGCCGCCGGTCCCTTCCTGGGATTCGACAGTCTGTTCCTCCCCGGGCCGGAGCTTGTTATGGCGGCGCTTCATCTTTTCTTCGTGCTTCTGTTTCCTGGCTATTTCTTTGGCTCGCTTTTCCCAGCCATAACGGTTTCGTGCCACCGCGCTCCTCCACGGCTCCAGATGCAGGAACGCCAGGGGGAAATGGCCCCCGAAGTCCACCCATCAGGCAAGGCAAATTGTTTCCTAAGGCTGGCCTCCGCCGGTGGCGCGGAAGCCCCGTGCCGCCGATTGGACTGTCAGCCCTCGGCTCAATCCAACCAATGATGAAAGATTGTCTTCAAACCGCATCCCGCGGTTAGATCTTCACGACGTTCTGGGCCTGGGGTCCTTTCTGCCCCTGAACTACCTCGAACTCGACTTCCTGGTTTTCGGCCAGGGTCCGGAAACCTTCGCTCTGGATGGCGCTGTGATGCACGAAGACATCAGGCCCGTTATCCCGGGAGATGAAACCGAATCCTTTGGCGTCATTAAACCACTTAACCCTGCCAGTTTCCCTCATTGACTGCAAACCTCCTGAAAATTGTGGAACTCTTCCTGCCACCCAGAGCAGGACTGCAAGAGCAGTCAGACCAAAAAAAAGCGGAAAGGTTCTTAGCATACCCTTCCGATTTAATCCAGGGCCCTAACCCTGTCCTCAGTCTGACATGCTATTCAAAATAAACTATAAAGCTGTCCCTGGCCCATGTCAAGAAAAAATACCGCTACTGCGGGCCAGGGCCGCCTTTGCCGTGCCGACTTGGCCAGGGCTTCAGTGGGACCGGTCCAGCAGTTCCTCGTTGATGGCCTCAAAATAGCTCTTTTCGGGAGACGCGGGAAAGAATGCCAGATATTCCTGGGCCTTGCGGGTATAGTGACGGGCCAGGTTGCGGGCGTGGTCCAGGGAACCGTATTTATCCAACAGCTCCCGAAGACCCTGGGTCAGATCCGGGGTCAGAGTCCGGGCCATCTCCTGGAGCCTTTGCCGGTCCTGGGCCTTGGCCTGGGCCAGGGCATGGATCAGGGGCAGGGTGATGCGCCCTTCCCGCAGGTCGGCGCACACCGGTTTGCCCAGCTCCTGTTCTTCGCCGGTGTAATCCAGAATGTCATCCACCACCTGGAAGGTGATCCCCAGATCCAGGCCCAACTGCGCCAGGGCCTCTTCCTGGGCTGCCGGGGCTTCCCCCAGGATGCCGCCGATCCGGCAAGCCGCCGACATGAGGATGGCGGTTTTGCGGGTAATGACTTCGAAGTATTCCCCTTCGGTGATCTTGAGATTGCCGGCGTGCAGCAGCTGCAAAATCTCCCCTTCCGCCATCATGGTGGTGGCCTGGGACAAAACCTGCAAGATCTTCAGCTTGTTGGTGGTCACGGCCAGGGACAGGGCCTTGGCCAGGAGAAAGTCGCCTACCAGGATGACGGCCTGGTTGCCCCAGAGGGTGTTGGCGGTGGACGCCCCCCGGCGCAGGCTGGCCGCGTCGATGACGTCGTCGTGCAGCAGGGTGGCGGCGTGCAGGTACTCGAAGATGGTGGAAAAGTCGTGCAGATGGTTGCCCCGGCAGCCGCACATGCGGGCCGACAGCAGAAAGAGCAGGGGCCGAACGCGCTTGCCGCCGCTGAGCAGGATATGCTTCCCCACTTCGGCGATGAGCGGCACATGGGTCTTAAGGTTGGCCGCCAGCGCCCGGTTGATCGCCGCCACCTCCGGTCCCAGCTCTTTGAGAACGCTTTGTCGCATTTCCGCCGTGGCCTTATGCATGTGAAGAAAATAACGTACTTCCGCCGGGAAGTCAATTCTTTAGGAGACCTCAAGGGTCCCATGGGAAGGTGCGAGATGAGGATAAGCTCCCCTCCTGAACCATTAGCGTCCGCACCTTTATTCCATAGGTTAGGCAGAGGCGCCTTGGATTTAGAGCGAGCCCGCCCCCCAAGGATGTGGAGAGGAAATCGTCCGGGATTTCCCTCCATAAAGGAATTTTTGGTGGCAGAGGCTTCCAGCCTGTGCCAGCGCCGGCTGAAGCCTGCGGCTACATCTTTCCTTGGTGCCGATAATGCAAAATACCTGCCGGACCCTATCGTTCCTTAACCCCTTTGGCCTTTTCGCCGGTTTCCACGATTTCCCCCACCAGGTCATAGGGCAGGGCCCGGGTGAGGCGCACGGGCTGGATCTCCCCCACTTTCCCCACCCCGGCGGTGAGGTAGACCTGGCCGTCGATTTCCGGCGCCTGGCTCACGAGCCGGCCGGAAAGAAGGTAGTCGCTCTCTTGGCTCACGCCTTCCACCAGCACCGGCTGCACCGTGCCCACCAGGGCCCGCAGCCTTTCTTTGACGATGCCGGCCTGCAATTCCTTGAGAATTCGGGCCCGCCGCCGGGCCACCCGGCGGGGCACCTGGGTGCTGAGAAGAGCTGCCGCGGTGCCGGGCTCGGGGCAGTAGAGGAAGACCCCCAGGTGCTCGAAGCGCACCTCCTGGATAAGTTCCGCCAGGGCCTGGAAGTGGGCCTCGGTCTCCCCGGGAAAGCCCACCATGACGGTGGTGCGCAGCGTCACCTGGGGAAGGACCTCCCGGATGCGCCGGGTGAGCTCAAGCACCTGGCGCCCACTGTAGCCCCGGCCCATGCGCTTTAAAACTTCGTCGTGGCCGTGCTGGATGGGCAGGTCCAGATAGGGACAGATGCGGGGCTGGGACGCCATGGTTTCCAGCAGCTCCGGCGTGACGTGGGCCGGATGGCTGTAGAGCAGGCGGATCCAGGTAAACTCCGGGATCGCCGCCAGGGCCTTAAGCAGCTCCATGATGCCGGGGTCTCCCTTGCGGTCCCGGCCGTAGGCCGTGGTGTCCTGGGCCACCAGTACCAGTTCCCTGACCCCCGACGCGGCCAGGGCCCGGGCCTCACGCACCAGAGTCTCAAGGGGCCGGCTGCGGTGCGGGCCCCGGATGCGGGGAATGATACAGAAAGTGCAGCGGTGGCTGCAGCCTTCGGCGATCTTCAGGTAAGCCAGGTGCGGCGGAGTGGCTGCGTAGCGGGCCTCCGCCCCGGTGTAACCGTAGGCCGGGGCCTGATTAAACAGGCGCGCCTGGCCCTGACCCTTCCGCTCCAGGATTTGGGCCAGGTGGGGAAAATCGTTCACCCCGATGAAATAATCCACCTCCGGCAGTTCCCCCAGCAGTTCCGCCCCAAAGCGCTGCACCAGGCAGCCCGCCACCACCAGGCGTTTGCCCGGGTCGGAGTCCTTGTGGCGGGCCAACTCCAGCACGGTGTCCACCGCCTCCTGGCAGGCGTCTTCGATGAAGGCGCAGGTATTCACCAGGAGCACCGAGGCGGCCTCAGGGCTGCCTACGACCTCCCAGCCGGCCGCAGAGAGCCGGCCCAGCATGATTTCCGTGTCCACCAGGTTTTTGGGGCAACCTAAGGAGACTGCGTAGACTTTGGCGGGAGAAGTCTTCAGGGTTCGGCTGGATTCCCTGGTCGAGTACGGGATTGACCATGCCTCTCAGGCGCCTTTGACACCCTGAGTATGAGCTTTTAGGGCGCCCAAGATCTCACCGGAGTAGAAAATGCGCATTTCGCCCTTGTTCCCTCAAGATAAGCCGACTTGCTCAATCCTGCAGTCCCTACTTGGCTGTCGATTTTCCTCTGGAAAAAGATGAGATACGACAGTTCACCGGCAGAGGTCGGGTCCAGCTCCTTGAGGATCAAATACTCCCGGAAGGCGTCCACGTTGTTCCCGGCGAGCGAGGCTGGTACACCCCAAGTTGTAGTGGGCGTTGGGGTTGCCCGGGTCCGACTTCCAGAACCTTCCGGAATTCTTCCAACGCTTCCCCATAGCTGCCTTCGCTGGCCAGAGCCACCCCCAGGTTGTTGCGGGCCGCGTCCTGGGCCTGGGGGTCGGGACTGGCCCAGGGCCTCCTTGAAAGCCTCGGCCGCCTTGCCCCACTGCCCTTCTCGATGAAATCCAGGCCCTGGCTGGTTGTACTCCCCTCCCAGACCGGTGCGGGCCGCGCGAATAGTCAGGCTTGAGTTTGACGGCCTGCTGCAGATCTTTGATGGCCTGGCCGGTATTCCCCCGCTTCGCCCTTCAGCCGGCCCAACTCGTAGATGGGCCTCGGCGTAGTCCGGCTTGAGCTTGACCGCCTGCTGAAACGCCTTGATGGCTTCCTTGTCCCGGCCCTGGATTTCATACTTCAATCCCAGGTTGAAGTAGGCCTGGGGATCCTGGGGGATTATCTTTTAACCGCCTGTTTCAACTGCCCGGAGGCCGGGAGCCCGGTCCTGGGCCAGGACCGGCCCGCAGCAGGCCTAGACAGGCAAGCACCAGGGCGATGACGATGAGCGTCGGTCATTTTAATTCCCCCTCGGTGATCGTCAAATGTGGTCGAGATCTCCCTTCCTTCAGTACGGCCCACGCTCACTGGTAAGAAATCACCGTCCAGGCGTCCAGGGCCGCAAACATCAGGATCCAGAAAGCGCCCTGCACCAGGGCGGCGCGGCGCCGCCGCGGCGCCGTGGTCAGCACCCGGTCCTCCAGGGCTTTTAGAAAATTATACATCACCGCGACTTCCAAGGCAAAGGGCAAGAACCCCAGGTAACCCAGGACCGGCATCTCGAAGACCTTCCAGAAGTTTAAGACCGGCAGGGTGTAGACCCATTTGGCGGTGGCCAGGGAGTTCCAGGCTTCCCACCAGAGGCCGCAGAGGCCCCCGGCGGCCAGGAGACACAGGTGCTCCCGGCGCTTCCCCTGGAGGAACCGGGCGATGAGGGACCTCCCCCCCAGCAGCGCCACCAAGGGGTCCAGCAGAAAGAAAAACGCCCCCCAAATGAGGGGGAAGGCGTAGCGGGGGAAGGTCAGGGGCAGCACCAGAAAACCCGTTCCCACCAGCAGGGAGAAGGGCTCCCAGGCCAAGCCCTCCTTCCAGGGCCGGCCCCGGACGCCGCTCCAGGCCCCCAGGGCCATCCAAGGACCTGGGCGGTGAGGAGAATCCCGGGCAGCACCGTGGCGAAGGCCAGGGCATAGCCTGGCCAGCGCAGCCACCCCACGGAGGTCAGGCCCACGTAAGCCCAATTTTTCAGAACCAGATTGGCGGCCTCAAAAATGAGCCACACGGTGACGGACCAGAAGCACAGGCGCAGGAACTCCCGGGGACGGTGCCGGAGCCAGGACTTCCCCGTAAAGCGTAAAAGAAGGCCATCCAGAAACAGCAGGTAAGGATACCAGGCAAAGAAATAGAGGTATTGTAAGATATAATGGTTGCCCTGGGCGACCCCCCCCAGCCCGGCGGCCCAGAGCCCCAGGGCCAGCCAGATTTCCCAGGCGGCCGATCCGAGACTCAACCGGTGTAACATAATTTTACCTTACCAAAAGTTCGAAGCCGCCTGGATCAGACTATCAGGCGGTTGAAAAAAGAACTTCTTGCTTGAGTTGTCATTCTGAGGGAACCGAAGAACCTCAAATTTTCAATAAGTTGAGATCATCCACTTCCTTCAGGATGACAGAACAAGAGGTTTTGAGATAGCCTTCACTACCACTCATATTAATAATACCCCCGGGTGATTAAAAGAGATAATAATGCCGTACTGCTGTAAAAATCATTTTTTTTCTTGCCTTTCCTGAAGAATGCTGCTATAGGGGGAAAATCCCAGGTCTATCCACACCTCAGGGGGAGGTTACGCCAATATATTTAAGACCTGAAAACGCGCCAGTACGGGCTACTCGGTGAGAGGACACCATATGTTATCCTGGCTCGTGGGGGTAGTTGTCTGCCTAGCATTTTTGGCGGGATGTGGGGGAGGTTTAAAAGGAAACCTGGTAAAAGAGGAGCCGCTGCAGCCGGCCCTCACTGTCCCCGTCCCGGACGATAACGACGAATCATCCCTGACCGAAGAGTTAAGCGCCAAGCGCCTGGAGGAGCTCTACGCCAAAAGCGGCATCCCCGGCTGGGATCCCAGCCTGGAACAAGAGCTCAAGCAGTGGGAGCATCAGGTTAAGTTCGATGTGCCCATTCAGATGAACAAGCAGGTGCGGGCCTATCTGGTCTATTTCTCCACCGAACGCAAAGAGATCATCCGCCGTTATCTTTCCCGCTCCACCCGCTATCTTCCCATGATCAAGGAGGTCTTCCAGGAGTATGGCCTGCCGGAAGACCTGGCCTATCTCGCCATGATCGAGAGCGGCTTCAACTCCAAGGCTTATTCCCCTGCCAACGCCAGCGGCATGTGGCAGTTCATCAGAGGCACCGGCCTGCGCTACGGGCTGGCCATCGACTCCTACGTGGACGAGCGCCGGGACCCGGAGAAATCCACCCGGGCGGCGGCCAAGTACCTCCTGGACCTCTACAAGCAGTTCGGCTCCTGGTACCTGGCGGCGGCTTCGTACAACTGCGGTGAGGGCCGGGTGCAGCGAGAGCTGGACCAGAGCACCCATAAGAATTTCTGGGAGCTCTCCGCCAACATGTGCCTGCCCAACGAAACCAAGAACTACGTGCCCCAGATGATCGCCGCCACCATTATCGCCAAGAACCCGGAGAAATTCGGCTTCAAAAACGTCGCTTATCAGCCGTCCCTGAAATGCGACAAAGTGGAGGTGACCGAGCCCACCTCCCTCAAGGCCGCGGCCGTGGCGGTGAACGTCCCGCCGGAGGAAGTCCAGGCCCTCAACCCGGAACTGATGCGGGGCGTAACCCCGCCGGACAGCGGCTCTTATGCCCTGAACCTGCCGCCTAACAGCAAAGAAGTCTTTACCAAGAACATCATCCTGGCCCGGGCCGAGAACCCGGCCATCGCCTCCCGGCCCGTGCGGACGGCCGCCAAGAGCACCGGTCGCAGCGTAAGCCACAGAAGCCACTCCGTCCAGCAGGCCTCCGTGGTAGCCAATCCCGGTGGCAAAACCAAGACTTACGCCAAGTCCTCGAAGAAATCCGCCAAACATACTTATGCCAGCAAGGGCAAATCGACCCATAGCGCCCCAGGCAAGGCCGGCGCCAACGCCTACCAGGCTTCTCTATTCGGACATTCGTCCTTAGCCGCCAAGAACGGCGCCGCCGTCAAGCACAAGAGCAAGACCGCTAAATCCGAGACCAAGTCCGGAGAAACCCGCCTGGCCAAGAAAATGGACAACTCCTCCCGGAGCTCCGGCAAGACCAGGACGGCCAAGAAAAACGGCTCGTCCGACAAAAAATCCAAGGACAAAGTCTCCAAGGCCAAGAGCCGTGCCCTGTTCGCTGAAGCCCGGTGATCCCGCACCGGGCTTCGGCCCGCCCTTAAATCCAAAATTTTTTTCCTACCCCTCTTGATTTTCTCCGGTGAGTGGTTAAAATTGCCAATTAGCACTCAACTTCAGTGAGTGCTAATAAACTCACCTGAAGCCTTTAATTCAACCCTAAGGAGGTTTTACATGAAAGTTAAACCCTTGAATGATCGCGTCCTGGTCAAACGAGTCGAGGAAGTGCAGGTTACCAAAGGCGGCATCCTCATTCCCGATACCGCCAAAGAGAAGCCCCTCGAAGGCCGCATCGTTGCCGTGGGCCCCGGCAAGATGAGCGAGCAGGGCCAGCGCATGACCCTCCAGATCAAAGCGGGCGACAAAGTCCTGTTCAACAAGTACGCGGGCACCGAAATCAAAGTCGAAGGCGAAGAATATCTGATGATGCGGGAAGAAGACGTCCTGGCTGTCATCACCGATTAATCTTCCGGTCTTCCCCATCACTCATCCCGAAGTCCAAATTGTCAGCTACCTTAAAAGGAGGACAGTATAATCATGGCTGCAAAAGAGATCAAATATGATATCAAAGCCCGGGAGGCCATCCTCCGGGGCGTCAACACCTTGGCCGACGCGGTCAAAGTGACCCTGGGCCCCAGAGGCCGCAACGTCATCCTGGAGAAATCCTTCGGCGCCCCGGTGGTGACCAAAGACGGCGTCACCGTGGCCAAGGAGATCGAACTGGAGGACAAGTTCGAGAACATGGGGGCCCAGATGGTGCGGGAAGTGGCCTCCAAGACCTCGGACGTGGCCGGCGACGGCACCACCACCGCCACCATCCTGGCCCAGGCCATCTACCAGGAAGGCTCCCGTTTGGTGGCCGCCGGCATCAACCCCATGGCCTTGAAACGCGGCATCGACCAGGCCGTGGCCAAGGTGGTGGATGAACTGCACAAAATCTCCAAGCCCACCAAGGACCAGAAAGAGATCGCCCAGGTGGGCACCATTTCCGCCAACAACGACGCCTCCATCGGCAACATCATCGCCGACGCCATGGCCAAGGTGGGCAAGGAAGGCGTCATCACCGTGGAAGAAGCCAAGGGCATGGAGACCACCTGGAAGTGGTGGAAGGCATGCAGTTCGACCGGGGCTACATCTCCCCCTACTTCGTCACCAACCCGGAAAAGATGGAAGTCAACCTGGAAGAGCCCTTCATCCTCATCCACGAGAAAAAGGTCAGCGCCATGAAAGACCTGCTGCCGGTGCTGGAGCAGATCGCCAAGATGGGCCGGCCCCTGGTGATCATCGGCGAGGACGTGGAAGGCGAGGCCCTGGCCACCCTGGTGGTGAACAAGCTGCGGGGCACCTTGCAGGTGGCCGCGGTGAAGGCCCCGGGCTTCGGCGACCGGAGGAAGGCCATGCTGGAAGACATCGCCATCCTCACCGGCGGCCAGCTCATCTCCGAAGACATGGGCTGGAAGCTGGAAAACGTCACCGTCAAAGAACTGGGCACCGCCAAGAAGATAAACATCGACCGGGACAACACCACCCTCATCGACGGCGGCGGCGACCGGGAGGCCATCGAAGGCCGGGTGAAGCAGATCCGGGTGCAGATCGACGAGACCACCTCCGACTACGACCGGGAAAAACTCCAGGAACGGCTGGCCAAACTGGTGGGCGGCGTGGCGGTGATTCGCGTCGGCGCGGCCACTGAAGTGGAGATGAAGGAAAAGAAGGCCCGGGTGGAAGACGCCCTCAACGCCACCCGCGCCGCGGTGGAAGAAGGCATTGTCCCCGGCGGCGGAGTCGCTTTCCTGCGCTGTCAGCCGGCCCTGAGCGAGTTGAAGCTGCCGAACCACGATGAGCAGTTGGGCGTCAACATCATCAGGCGGGCCCTGGAAGAGCCTATCCGCCAGATTGCCAACAACGCCGGCGCCGAAGGCTCGGTGGTGGCCGAGCACGTCAAGGCAGAAAAAGGCGCCATGGGCTTCAACGCCGAGACCGCCATCTACGAAGACCTGATGCAAGCCGGCGTCATCGACCCCACCAAGGTCACCCGCTACGCCATCCAGAACGCCGCCTCGGTGGCTTCGCTGCTCATCACCACCGAAGCCATGGTGGCCGAGAAACCCAAGAGGGAAGCCCCGATGCCCCCCATGGGCGGCGGCGGCATGGGCGGCATGGAAGGGATGTACTAAGAGATAGGGGAAGAAGTTATTTGAGGGAGGGGGCCAGGGGCAGACGGCCCCTGCCCCCTCCCTCAAACTCCCTCCCCCAACCCCTTATGATTTTCCTGTAGGGGCACGGCGGGCCGTGCCCCATTTTAGTGAAAACCTAGTAAATGTAGGGTGGGCACTGCCCACCAAACCATAGGGGCGGACCTGCGGGTCCGCCCCTTATTTTTATGCCCTGGTGGCACCGGCTTTCCAGCCGGTGATGCACAGGCTGAAAGCCTGTGCCACTAACTTATACGGGTTGGGAGGGGGGTGTGGGGGGAGGGCAGGGACGAAGTTCCTGGCCCTCCCCCCAATAATCGAACCGTAGGGGCGGGTTTGAAACCCGCCCCTACAATTTTATGCCGCTAATACAATTCCGGCGTAGCCCACGAAGCTATCGCCGGGCATGATGTCGTAGGAGGTATAGTAGTCGGTGAGGATGGCCTTGGTGGCGCCCTCTTTTTTGGCGGCGGCGACGGCGGCCACCGCCCCGCCGGCGCTGCAGGCGCTCTGGTCTTCGGCCGCGGCCTTGAGCATGCCGGGGCCGTCCAGTTTCAGGGCCAGATCGATAAAGCGTTTGTCATTCACCTCTTTCACCCACTTCACCGCCTCGGGGCCGTAGCCCTTGGGGGCCCAGCCGTAGTTGGGGCCGTAGTGGGTCAGGTCGGTGGAGCCGAAGGCCAGCAGGCTGACCTTCAGTTCCTGAGCCACGGCCACCACCGCGGCGCCCAGTTCCAGGGCCTGGGGGGAGTGGGGCGATCTCACGGCCAGCAATCTGGCTTGGGGGAAGTAGCGCTTGACGAAGGGGATTTGCACTTCGATGGTGTTGTCCCCGGGGTACTCCTCTTTGAGGGCAATCCGGCGCTTCAGGGGCTCGTAGAATTCCGTGGCCAGCTTGAGTTCGCCCAGGGGGGTCTCCCAGGCTTCGTCGGCGACCAGCAGCGGCGGCGAGTTCCCCCCCAGGTGCCCGCCGAACACCACGACCACCTGGGGCTGGGTTACCTGGGAGGTGAGGTAAAAGACCCGGGCCGCGGCCTTGCCGGAAAAGTGCCAGCCCGCGTGGGGCACGATGCCGCCGCAGACTTTGGCCCCCCCGGGCAGCGGCTTGACCCCGGCCACAAATTTATCCATTTCCGCCATGCAGGCGCTCTCACTGGCGGGGTACCACCCGATGGGCAACATCCGTTCCCTGGTCCGCATGGTTGCCTCCCTTTGCGTCGATGGGTCGCGGGTTAGTGGGAGTTTTTCAGCAGAAACTCCTCCATCTGGCCGTTGATCTCCAGGACCACGGGGGTGTATTCCTGTTCCTTGGGCAGGGTCTGGTTGATCCGGACCCGGTAGGTGTCGCCGTGGAAGGTGACCAGGAAATCGGGCCGGTCCTCGGCTGCTCCCGGCAGGAGTTGGACCTCGATCTCTTCGATGTGGTCGCCGATGTTGATGAACAGCACCTGCTTATCTTTGCGGCCGGAGCCCACGCCTTCCAGCCGGGCCTTCGCCTCTTCCCCCTTATGGGTGAGGGTGAGATTGGTATTGATGAAAGACGTGAGGATGGGGTAGGGGCTTACGGCCTTGGGGGCGGCCGCCGGAGGGGCCTCCGGGCCCTGGTCCCGCTGATAGAAGTAGGCCGCGGCTTCTTCCGGAAAGAGGCTGTAAGTCAGGATGTCCTCTTCCCGCTCCAGGCCCGGCAAGGTCCTGAGCTGCCCTTCCGGGGGCGGCTCTTCTTTGGGGGTTTTCTCTCCGGCCAGGGCGCGCCACTGCAGCTCCAGTTTCACCGGGGAATGTAGGCGGCCGTATTTGCCCCGGAGCAGTTCCAGCATGCTGGGGATGAGGTGCCCGTAACGGGGCTCGGCGCCCATGATATTTTCCACCGCCTGGAGGCCCACGATCTCCAGGATGCGGCCTTTCAAGGCCGGGTGGCCCAGATCCACCCAGACCTGGGTGGCTTCCTTATAGGCCACCTGCTGCCGGTCCCGGGCGTCCCGCCGTTTCAATTCCTCCCGGATGAATTCCTTTAAGGGGCCCGGCAGATAAGAAGGGCCCAGGCGGTCGTCCAGCTTCCGGGGTGGCGGCTGCCGGTAATTATACTTTTCTTTAAGAAAATCCAGGTACTCCGTCACTTCGCCCAGGATGTCCGGATCGATGTGGGGGTCGTGCCGGGAGCCCCCCAGGGAAAACATGAGGGATTCCACCGGCGGGGGGCCATAGGACCAGGAAAGGGCGCTCAAGGTGGTGTCCACCAGTGCCACTCCCTGGCGGATGCCCTCCTGGTAGGAGGTGATGGCGGCCCGGTGGTTGTCATGGAGGTGCAGCCTCAGCGGCTGGTGGAAATAGCGGCGGTAAGCCGTGACCAGGGTGGCCACCTGGGCCGGGTTCATCATCCCGAAGGAATCGTTGATGCACAGGACATCGGCCCCCAGGTTGGCCAGATCGTTCATCAGATTGAGATAATCTTCATTAGTGACGTGCGGGCTCAGGCTGTAAAGCACCGTGGCCTCCACCTGTTTGCGCAGCTCCTTGCCGGTGGTGATGGCCAGGGCCATGTTGTCCAGGTCGTTCAAGGTGTCGTAGACGCGGAAGATATCCACCCCCAGGTGGGTGGCCCGGACCATGAAGCGGCGCACCACCTCGTCGTCGTAAGGTTTAAAGCCCACCAGCATGCGTCCCCGCAGGATCATCTGGATGGGGGTGCCGGTCAGGGCCCGCCGCAGTCTCTTGAGGCGCTCCCAGGGGTCCTCCTTCAGTTCGGTGAGGGAGGCGTAGAAGGCGGCGCCGCCGCAGCAATCGATGGAATAGAAACCGGCCCGGTCCAGCAGGGACCCCAGGCGGGCCAGGTCGTCCAGATGAAGGTGCTTCAGGACGAAGTCTTCCAGCCCGTCCCGTAGGCTAACGTCGGTGACTTTCACCGGATTCAACATAGGCTCAACTCTGCTTGCGGATGGAGTTCAATTCACAGAACAGGGCAGCTCCGGCCACGTAAAAGATGTCCCAGGATTCCCGCACATCTTCATAGGTCAGGGAGGGCATTCTCTTCTCCAGATAGTCGGTGGTGAAAAGCCCGCTGCGAAAGTCGCGGTCTTTCAGGACCTTGCGGTAAAAGGGGATGGTGGTCTTGATGCCCCGGATGATGTACTCCTCCAGGGCCCGGTCCATGCGGGCCAGGACCTCCTCCCAGGTGTTACCCCAAGCGCAGAGCTTGGCCAGCAGCGGATCAAAATAGGGTGGCACCTCGTAGCCCCCGAAGACGCAGCCGTCCAGACGGATGCCGATGCCGCCGGGGGATTGGTACCGGGTGATGCGGCCCGGAGAAGGGAAAAAGTTGTTCCGGGGATCCTCGGCATTGATACGGCACTCGATGGCATAACCCCGGAGGACCACGTCTTCTTGCCTGAGGGTCAGGGGTTCGCCGGCCGCGGTCTTGATCTGTTCTTTCACCAGGTCGATGCCGGTGATGAGTTCCGTGATGGGGTGCTCCACCTGGATGCGGGTGTTCATCTCCAGGAAGTAGTAGTTCAGGTCCTGGTCCACCAGGAATTCCATGGTGCCCGCGGTGTGGTAGTTCAAGCGGCGGGCCGCCTTTTTGGCCAGCTCGCCCATGTCCCGGCGCTTTTCCGGGGTCAGCACCAGGGAAGGGGCGATTTCGATGATCTTCTGGTGGCGACGCTGGATGGAGCAATCCCGCTCTCCCAGGTGAATGACGTTGCCGTGGGCGTCCCCCAGGAGCTGGATCTCGATGTGCTTGGGCTTAAGGATGAGCTTTTCCAGATAAACCGCCTCATCGCCGAAGGAGCGGCGGGCTTCCCGGCGGGCGCCCTTGAGGCTGTTTAGTAGTTCGGCTTCGTCATTGACCCGGCGCATACCCCGGCCGCCGCCGCCGCCCTTGGCCTTGAGCAGCATGGGGAACCCGATGCGGGCCGCCCACTCCCGGGCCAGATCGTCGCTGTCCAGCACCGGAGAGCCGGGGATGGTGGGCACCCCGGCCTCATCCAGCAATTTGCGGGCCAGGACCTTGTCGCCCATCTGGCGGATGGCCGCGGGCGATGGGCCGATGAAGGTCAATCCCGCCTCGGCGCAGGCCTGGGCGAAGTCCGCATTCTCCGCCCCAAAGCCGTAGCCGGGGTGAATGGCGTCGGCCCCCGCGGCCTTGGCCTTGTCGATGATCTGGGCGAAATCAAGGTAACCGGCCACCGGGCCGGGGGTCACCAGGACGGCCTGGTCGGCCTTGACGATGTGGATGGCGTTGGCGTCCTGCTCGGTGTAGATGGTAACCGTGGGAATCCCCAACTCCATGCAGGCGCGGATGATGCGCACCGCGATCTCCCCCCGGTTGGCCACCATCACCTTGCTAAACAGCGCCATCCTGAAACCCTCTGAAATCCGCTATTTTTCTACCTATTAAATCTGAGGGCGCCCGGTTTGTCAAGGTGCCTCCCCGGAGTAATCCCGGTGGCATCGTCTTCGGAAAGGCAAGGGGGGAGCACTTTCTCTCAGAAACTTGCTGGGGGTTTGTAACGTATTCTGCTATTTCCATTTCAATCCCCTCAAGGGAAGGGGAAAAGACGAATCATTTATGCAAGGTATTTCTGGGACGCAACACTATCTTGGATTTGGGCGCATCACGGCTTAAACCGTGAACCCTGGCCCTACCTGGTCATCATAAAACCTTGAATGTTGGGGAGCGATATAATAAATTATTTTGGTTGCCCAGGGGGTTGATTTCCGCATCATCCATGCCAGGATAGACTGGTGCCAATGGAATTCCGTATTTCTCAGCCACTGGGTTAGTATGCAGATCCTGGTTCTTAAAATAATTCTTTTTAATATCAAGGACAAGGAAACTGGCAAAATTAAGGAATAATATGATAATGACAGTATTTAATAATAATATTGCCAGCATTTTATAAGAAGAAGCTATTTTTTGAAACCAACGCACAAGGTTATCTCCTTGTTACTAATTGAAGGATTAGGACTGCGTTCCTATTAGCTCAGGCGTATGATTAGACACTGGCCAGTTTCCAGGTGAAGCTTCAGATAGTTCCGCCACCGGCTGACGAAAGCGTCCACCGCTTCCTTGCTGCCTTTACAGGTGGTGTGACCGTAATCATCGACGATGATGATGCCGCCGGGAACCAGCAACTCCGCCAAGAATTCCAGGCAGTCGCGAGTAGCGGAGTAAATGTCCACGTCCAGGTGCACGAAGGAAAACTTCTGGCCCGCTACGGAGCTGCAACTATCTTGAAACCGGCCTTGGTGGAGCACGACATTATCAAAACCGGCCAGATACTGCTGCACCTCGGCGAAAGAAGTGTCGCTAAACCCGCCCGGCTGGTGTCTGCCGTCTAATTCGGGGTCAATGTCGTCGGGGTGGCCGGCAAAGGTGTCGAAGGCATGGATCAGGGGTTTTCCCCCGAACAGTCTGGCCACCACCGAAGCGATGAAATAAGTTCCGCCTCCCTTATAGACCCCGACTTCCGCCAGGTTCGGCCCTGCCCCCAGCAGGTGGCTCACGTCGCCAATCGCCTGGTACAGGTAGTAGAGCCGATCATAATAGAGGTAGGTTCTGCCGTGGCTGATGACCTCTTGCGCCAGGTCCCCAAAGATTTCCAGGTCCCGGATATCCACCAATCTCTGGTGATGGCTGCCGTAAACCTGGGGGCAGTAATGATAATCCGGCCGGTAGGGATAGACCGCCACCCCCATTTTGCGAAACACATCCTTGACCAGGCCGGCGGCCCGTTCCCCCGGCCTGCCGGTGGCCTTTTTTAGCTTCCCAAGCAAAGAGTTGGTTTGTAGGCGCGAGTCCATGGCACCCTTATGATGGGCAAATTCGCTGATAAATCTGGGCTGCTTACTCCTTCGGTGGCTGGTTATATAATTGCTGGGTCGTTCAGTCTGAGCACCGGAAAGGGTGCTATTAGCTGAAAAAAGCGAAGTGTCCCGCTCCGTTGCCGAAGCAGTTATTGGAGGCTACGGAACGTTTGGGACGTTTGGATGACGCCTTATACTTCGGGATAAAGTGCACACGGTTTCGTGGTCATGGGAAGCCGGGAACCTTCAGATGACTCACCCCGGTGAGCAGATCGAGGTTGCCGGCTTCTCTTTTCATTTTTACTCTGTCTTACCTTTCCTCTGACTGCTCAATTCCACGCCGGATCCACGTTTTTCTGACTTCTTCTCCCCCCAGCTTCATGAATCTTCCTTACAATAAATCCCGCATTTCGATATGCGGATCATATCGCTAATTTTTTGAAGTTTTGGGAAGCTTCGGTTTTGGCAAGATATATTTGATTTTTATGAAGTCACGGCCTTGGCATCATTATTCTTATTTGCAAGAGTTCTGACGTCCTCCCGTTAATCGTTTCTACCTCCCAGAAGGTTCCATCTTTATGGGAACCCATCCACAATTTGGTACAAGTTTTCCCCCTTAATATGGAAACTGACACGGTGGGTCTGGCCGTGTTCGCAGATAAATGTGTGGAAATCCCCCTCATGAGGGAGGTTATAGAGAATATCCTCCATTATCTCGGCCTCGTTACCGCTGAGTGTTAGTTGACGCCGATTATGTTTGTTGCATCCGAGGTCCGTAAGCTCCAGCATTTGGTGGGTCCCTCTTGGTTATATCCCCCCCATTAAGAATCCAGATTCCAAAGGGAGAGATTTTCATTTGCGAAAGACAGGTCACGGGGTTTTAAGGCCGCCAAATCGGCAGGCCGAAAGTGAAACCAGAAAACATCTTGTACCACAGAGGTCGGCGTCAGGGTTGCCCTCGGGATTTCTGATACTGATCATAGACATAGCCACCGAGAAGGCCTGCTCCTCCGCCTGCGGCTGCACCTATAGCCGCAGAGCCTGCGGCAGCCCCGATGAGGGCTCCACCTGTCGCCCCAATGGCCCCGCCACTCAGCACTCGCTGTTCGGTATATGACATTCCTGAACACCCGCCAGAGAATAGGATGGCAACGGAGAACAGGACCACCGCTTTCCTCATTTAATTCCTCCTTCACCCCCGCTTTGGTAGCCATGATGATACAAGTTGTTCAGGCCCCTTCTAAAAAGCCGAGGCTGGTTTTGTATAGATTGACCGCCCAAGCTGAACGAAAGACTTCAAGTTTTGAACCTGAAATTATGTTCCCAGTCCTTGGCTTGGGTTATGAAAGAATAAATCCGACAGGCTAGCTGAAAGTATGTACGAGGAAGGGAGGAAAATCTATTGACTGAATGACCATTTTTACATGGTAAATTTGGACCAAATAAATTCCGTTAAATTATGAAGATTTTTTCTCTATGAAATTCTGTTCCCATTAAATAAACTCCGGCTCCACTAGCGGTTCTTCTCTTTGCTTAAATGGTTTAAGTTCATTCTTGGAGGGCACCCCCCGGGGTGAAATCAAAGGAAGAGTTTCCAGGTCGCGGCTGATGACCCAGCCCACCGCGCCACTGGAAGGTTGGCGAACCTTAAACCAATCCTCGGTTTCCCCGATTTTTTGCACCTGATCGTTAAACCGCAGAGTTCTGATAACCTCGCCGCGGTTCGATGGTTTGGCCCGCAAGATTAGTTTACTTACTGCCACATAGTAATAGGTTTCGGGGTTGCTTTTGCTGGGCATCCTCGATGCGTTCCGTAAGCGCCGAGGCCGGCACCCAGCCAAGGCTGCGGCTTTTGATCACCAAGACCCGCCACCAACCCTGGTCACCTTCTTCGACTCTTTGCACCTGATCGCCCCGGAAGAGTAGTTGTAAGGGAAGACAATCGCGGCGAGGGCACTCAAGCAGAGGCAGGGTATCCTCATTTACATAGTAAAAAACGGTGGCAACCGGGTTGGAGCTGAGTAACTCCTGCCGGACCCATCCAATCTGCCCACTTCGCAGGAGTTTAACCCGCCACCAGGGTGATTCGCCGGCATCCACCCTTTCAACCTTATCGCCTCTATAAAGCGGGCCCAGGACATTCCCGCCGTATCCGGGGCTGTCCAGCAAATAAGTGATTTCCGGTGTAACATAGAAAGAACCTTCCGGGGGTTTAACCTGGGTGGTTGGCACAGGAGCAGGCTAGGCCCAGAAGCAGGGTTAGCATTATTAATCTTGTCAAATCACTGTATGACCGCATATTAGGAAAATTCTCTACTCTGCCTTGTCCAAGGTCTTGATCCGCCATTGACCCGACTCTCTGGACGAATCTTATCAAGTAGGTCTTTGAAATATTTTTATATTTTAAGGTGCTGATATTTTGCGCCTCAACATTCCATGTTACCCGAGCCTACAGCAGTTTTGTCGGCTAAGAGTTTGACCTCCTTTATTTCGAAGTCCATTTTCGGGTAATCATAGATTTTCCAGGTTTTTGAGATACTTTGGGCTCTTTGGGGCAACTGCGGGAAGTTTGGCGAGTAATGGCTCAAAAGTTGGGATAAATCTTTTTTCTGATTGGCCTCCCTTATCCCGGAAAGTACCTGTTCCAATTGGCTTTTCAGTATAGCGGTTGACTCCGCTGGGACCTGGGAAGCAACCCGGGGCCGCGCAGGAAGGCTTTGACCGGGCTGGGCCTGAGCTTGCGGGGCCTGCACTTCCGGCCTTTACTCGTAGAAGGTGGTGAGAAGGGCGTTCCCCTGATGAAAAACCACAGCAGAAAACCAATCAGCACAACCCCAGTCCCAGAACGAAGCCGTGGATCCAGAGACGCTTCCACCTGGGCGGCGAATTGAGAGGATTTCTGGTGATCGGTCATTGTCCTGGTTCAATCCTGTCAGTTGGTAACATGATACCAAAACCTACTCCTCTAAGAAAGAGGAACCTTCAGGCGATGGTCTGGGGCCTAAGGCAGCTTAAGATGTTGGGTATGCGAGATGGTCTAGGCAGAGGCCCGGTGGCTCAAAGCTCGTGAGCATGTTACTTTGTGCCTCCCTGTCAAGGAATTGCCAGATTGTGAAGCTAGCCCAGGTTATGTTAATTAACTCAGGGAGCGCCCTGGGCTGCTGACGCTCCAATTCCTGCTGATAACCCATCCTGGCCTCTCTATCCCAAAGCACCCAAAGCCCATGGCCTTTCTGCTCAATGGGGCGAGCATCAGGCTGGACAGGTCGGTGGAACCTGAACAAGTTTGTTTACTCCTAACATGAGTTGCTTGGGCTTATTTCAAAACTTAATTTAAGAGTAGCAGTCCTTATAAATTAATCTGACAGGTAAAATTAATGTCAGCTCAAGAATGATTCTTGGAAATTCCCCTGGTATCTTATTCTCATATTCATCATTTTATCCATTGGGATATTAACTACCGGATATTTATACTATAAAAATCAAGAGACTTACATAAAAAAAGAGAAACAGCAAGAACTTGCCGCCATCATTGCCCTTAAAATAGACCAAATTATCTCTTGGCGTCAGGAACGGATCGATTATGCCAGCACGATTATGGACGATCCTTTTCTTGCCATGCGGGTCAGGGATTTTCTCAAAGGGAGAACAAAACCCGTTCTCAAGAAACAAATTCTCGAACGGTTGACAGCCTTGGCTTCATACCAATATCAAAGTCTGGCTTTAATCGATCCGCAAGGAAATGTAAGACTATCGGTCCCGACGTCCAAGCAAGAACTTACTCCCTATCTGACAATCCTTGGCCAGCCAGGCAATGCAGGCCCAAAAAGTTGTTTTTTCCGACCTCTATCGGGATGAGGACTCCAAGGTTATGCTCAGCGTCCTTACCCCCCTTTTGGTCATTCAGGGGAATGAAAAGGTTATCATTGGCGTTATTCTGATGAGGATTGAACCTTATCAGTTTCTCTATCCTCTGATCAAATCGTGGCCAACTCCGAGTCTGACCGGGGAGACCGAATTAATCCGCCGGGAAGGGAATGAAGTGGTGTTTCTGAATGAACTCCGGCATCGGCAGAATATTCCCCTTAATTTGCGGTTTCCCTTAGACTCGCCCAAATTGGTGGCAGCGCATGATCGCTCGGGGAAAGAAAGGTATTGTCGAAGGCCTTGGATTATAGAGGCGTTCCAGTCCTGGCAGCTGTCGGACTTATTCCTGATTCACCCTGGTTTCTCGTAGCCAAGATCGACGCTGATGAGATCTATGCCCCGCTAAAAAAGCTCAGTCCGGGAAGTGGTTTTTCTCCTGATTGCCTTGATTGCCAGCGCCGGCATATGTGTAGCTTATTTCTGGAGGAATCAACAAATCAGATTTTACCGCCGGCAATATGAGGTTGAGCGTGAGCGTCGCGTCCTGGCCCAACGTTACGAATATCTGACCAGGTTTGCCAACGACATAATCCTGGTAACAGACCAGAGCCTGAAAATTGTCGAAGCCAATAACCAGGGCCGTAACCTCTTATGGATATGAACGAGACGAACTCCTTAACTTACATTTAATAGATTTATACCCGCCTGGGTCGGAACAGGTGCTCGATACACTTATGCGGCACGTAGAAGAAAAAAGCGGGTTGATTTTTGAAGCAATGCAACAGCGAAAGGATGGAACAACTTTTCCGGTAGAGGTCAGTTTGCGCCTTTTAGAGGTGGAAGGCGAAAAATTGTTCCAAGAAATCATCCGGGATATCACCGAGCGCAAGCGAACCGAAGAAGTGCTCAAGGAATCAGAAAAGAACCTGCGCCATCTGGCCTCTCAACTCCTAAGTGCCCAAGAAGACGAGCGGAAACGCATTTCCCGGGAGCTTCACGATGAATTGGGACATGCCTTGCTGGCTTTGAAGCTCCAATTAGAATCCGTGGAAGAGCAACTGTTGCCTCAGCAGGTTTCTCTGAAAAACGAGGTGAGCAAGATACTCGGGTTCATCGGCGCCACCATTGAAGAGGTGCGGCGTCTTTATCTTGATCTTAGTCCGGGCGACCTGGAGGATCTGGGTCTGACCACCGCCTTACGTTCCCTGGTTGATGATTTTGCTGACCTGCAAAAGCACATAAAATGGACGATTAAATTGGACGACCTCGATGGCCTTTTTCCTTTGCCAACCAGACGGCTATCTACCGGATAGTGCAGGAAGCTTTGACGAATATCGGCAAACACGCTAAACCTAAGCACGTGTTTCTGGAGATTAAACGAGAAAAACCAGGGGTCTCCTTTACCATCGAGGACGATGGCATTGGCTTTGAACGGAATAAAGTTGTCACCGAGAAAAAAACCTTGGGCTTGTTAGCCATGGAAGAACGGGTCAAGATCCTGGGTGGCTCCTTTGAACTCTGGAGCCAGGAAAACCGAGGGACCAGAATCTCTTTTACCATTCCAATTCCCGGAGGAGATTAAAGATGGATGCTTACACCATCGTACTGGCCGATGATCATGCGATGTTCCGAGAAGGGATTAGAAAAATCATCGAACGGATCGAGAATGTCATCCATTAGCGGTGAAGTCAACGATGGTCTCGAACTGCTGGAACTCCTGAAAAGATCCTGCCCCAATCTGGTCATTCTTGACATCTCGATGCCGAATCTGCGTGGTTTGGAAGCAATTAGAGAAATTAAGAGAACTTATCCCCAAGGTAAAGATTTTGGTTTTGACCATGCACAAGAAAAAAGAATTTATCCAGCAGGCCTTGAGAGACGGCGCGGATGGATTTCTGCTCAAAGAAGATGCAGGCGGCGAGCTTATTCGGGCTGTGCAAACTATCAGAAATGGCAGGAAAGTATCTCTCTCCTCTGCTTTCCAGTGTCTTGACGAGCCTGGCCTTGGAGAAAGAGGAAACCGAGATCTTGACGATGCGGGAAAGAGAAGTCTTAAAACTCCTGGCGGAAGGCAAAAGAACCAAAGAAATCGCCGAAGCTTTGTACATCAGCCCCTATACAGTGCGCCGGCACCGCTCCAATATCATGGAAAAGCTGAACATCAAGAATCTGGCCGATTTGGTCAAGTATGCCATCTCTCAAAATTATATCCCCGACCATTCTTAGTTTCCCGATTTTCATATGGTTAAAATAATCATATGAAAATGATCACTCCAATTTATAGACTTTCCTCTTCTCCCATTTTATTTTGAATTAATCTCAATTAGATTAATTCATTGAAAAGGCCAATGGGTTAGGCCCATTGGTAGATGAGAACCGCCAATCATTCGGCTGGACTCTTGTTCTGGCGCAATAAGGTTTTAACGTTTAAAGTAATCGTGGGGCATTGTTAAGCAGGCTCTCATTTTCCTTCGAAATTATTAATCAGGTCAAAGTTAAGATTAAAATGCAAGCCTTCATACCCGAAGGAATAGTTCGATAAGATATAATTCCTCTGAGTAACAAATTGATAAGCTATTTACTATTCTTTATTGGGAGATTCCCTATGCGCCCTTTAGAGATTATGGAGCAGAACTCCTGGTTCTTTTCCGGGAGGTTTTTAGACCATCTTGACCCTCATATTCTTTTAATCCATGAAGAGCCAACTGAGGCTGTGCATAAGCTAATACTCCGTTTTCAAAACGGTTTTGGAATAGAAATTCTCTACTCATTCTTAGGTGAAGAGAAACCATTATTTTTTAAAGTATCGGTGTTAAAATTCTTAGGACCGAGAATAAAAGATTTTAAACCAGTACAATATATCCCTATTCCACCAGCGAATAGGGTTAGTAAAGAAATAATGCATGTTTGTCAACAAGTGGCCCGCCTGTCGGCAAGGGCCGCTGCCTAAGCCCAGAAGTAGGATTTTTTGGTATCTACGATGGAGGTACGCTTTCCCATTATGGTTTTGATTCACCGGGCCCCAAAGGGATTGAACGGTTAATATGCGATTACTCTCTTAACAGGAGGAATGAAAAATGGATACCGCAAGAATAGGAAGGTGCGCAATACGGATGCTTTTAGCTGTCGCAATGTTAGCAGTAGCCGTAGGCACCCAGGTCCATGCGGCTGTCTCCCCGAAAAATTTGCTCACTAATAGCGATTTCCAGGCCAGCCCCCTAGGCCCATTCCCGATTGGCGACCTCATGGTTACCGATCCTGCTACTCAAAACAAATGGCTCACCCAGGGTCAATGGGATTGTGTTCTATCTGGCACTAGTCAGTATGCACAGCATATCCTTGCAAACCCAGGAAACGGAACTACGGACATACTTTTCCAGATGGTCCCTCTTACCGGCACCTGTATCGGTAAAGGTTGGAGGCTTAAATTGAGTTTTAACTATGTGAATGAAAATTTCCCCCAAGAGGTTTCGCACCCTATGGCCCAGGTTTACGGCTTTGGGCCAACTGGCAACTGGTCTCAATTTGCACCTTGGCCTGCTACTGACGCTACCCAACAGTTCTTTACAACCTTGGATAATACTCCCAGCAGTAGCTTTGTCTCCTACTCAGCCCAATTCCCATTGACGGGTAATTTTGACGCCGTGGCCGTGGGCTTCGTGTTTGGATTTCAGGGGGCTGCGACAACCCAACGGCTGGAGGCTCTGGACAATGTCGTGCTGCAGCCGCAGGCTCCGGCGACCGTGACTATCGATCCGAGGACCTTGAACCTCAAAAGCCAGGGAAATTGGATCACCGCCGTAATCAGGAATCTGCCGTCATGTTTAAAACTAAGCGACCTAGTTCCCAGCACCGTGCAAATTACCATGATTAAGAACACGCCTATTTTATCGCCACTTCCGGCGGTTGGCCCTTCATCAGTCAGCAAAAACGGAGTGATGGTGAAATTCGATCGACAAGCTCTGGGCAATTTGCTTCGGAATGGGGGTTTTCTTGGAAATGTAACACTTACGGTCGAGGGCCTGTTAAAGGATGGAACAGGGTTTTTTGCAACTAGTACTATAAAAGTTACCAATCCTAAAAAATAATGATCACACTCAAGAGGCAGAGTCAATATGGCTCTGCCTCTTTGTTGTGCAGGCTGTTAAAAGATTATGTAATCATAAATTTGGTTCTTAATAAATCTAACCTCTTCGATGGACGCCTCCTCTTTGCCCACGCGAGCCTTGGCACTAAGTGGCGCTAATAGTGTTGGTGGGTTGCCAGCTCCATTGCTATGTCTTTATACCGCGTCTCCTACTTACTATTCGCCAAAATAAACATATTTCACTAGCTGCCATGATCAGACACTTATCAACTCGCTAAAAATTCAACCTATCCGAATATTATCATAACCTCTCGGCTGCAAAAGCTAAACAGAAAGGGACCACAACTGGTCCCTTAACTGAGGCCAAAAAAAGGGGGGCTCGGACCTATGCTGGCCGCGCCCCCCCGGGCAGATTCTTAATAACTTTCTTGGCGCCTTTACGCCGGCTTGGCAGCCTTGCGTCTACCTCCCCGCTGTCCAAATCCTCTCTCTTTGGCCATTCTGCTGCGCTTTTCAGAATATTCCTTGCAGACCAGCGGGAACTTCTTGGGGTCCAGGCCGTAGCGTTTGAAATATTCCTTTGGTTGCAGATTGTGAGCCTTTCGCAGATGGGTCTTTAAGGTGCGCATTTTCTTGCCGCATTCCAGGCAGACCACGTATTTCTCCTTGACGATATCCTTCAAGGGGATAGTCGGCTTTGTTACACCTTCCACTTCTTTGCCCTTTACAGGCTCTGGGACCTCAAACAATGCCATCCCACCTTCCAAAGAGGACAAGGTACTGTAGACTTCTTTAATTTCCTCCACTAATTCTCCAGAAGTGAGTTCGCTCATTGAGGCGTGGGAAATTACAATCTGAGCCGTTAACTTCAACACTTCGCTGGCCATGGTCAACCTTCCTTTCTTTGTGCGGAATGAAATATTAGAGTATTTAATTATGTACCTTTATACCTGTCTCCCTGTCAATGAATTTTTTGAAAACATTGCTGGTTTGCTACCGATTTTGATATGCGGATCATATCTGGAATTTTTTTGGGATTGGGGATAACTTTCTTTTTTGCAAGATATTGCGCATTGACCTTCCTCCTGAGCCGGGGATCTTTATTCGCGGTTCCCCCTTGGCCGGGAATCCCGAATAGAAGACTGGCTTGAATTCTGCGGACTTCCGTCTCCCACATCCAGATAGGCTTGCTCCTTAAAGCCCCAAGCGGTGACGGCCAGGACTTTAATGGATTTTCTGATGATATAACCTTCGACTCAATCCGCGAGAATTATTCATGCTATAAGAATAACCGATTAATGATTGTTTTGACTATCGGGGAATGGTCATTTCGATTATTGTCTCTTATCCTTCCCTTCTTTATCATTCTAGATGTCCTGTGCGGAGCAGCTCATGTTTAGCGGCGCGGCCATCGGTGCCGGCACCGGCCGCCTTATTGGCTTGGGGCGCCTTGGCGCCTGGATCTGCGCTTTAGGGCTGGTCATCTGCTTAATGGGCTGTCAGCCACGGGTTAGTAAAGCGCCACCGTTGCCGCCGCCACTGGCGCCGGCGGCGCCGCTACCCCGGCCGGTGCGCCCCACTTTTTATGTGACCATTAACCGGCTTAGTTTGCGGGCCTGTCCAGGCATAGATTGCCCCAAAACCTCCACCCTGGAATTAAATGCAGAAGTGGAAAAGATGGGGGAGATCGAAAATTGGATTCAAATCAAGGTAAAAAAGGATGGTACTATAGGTTATGTAAGCTCACGCTATCTCTCCCCGCAACCCGTGGAAGTTGCAAAACCCACCAAGAAAAAAACCAAGAAGGCAAAACATCGCAAAGCAACCCAGCCTGCTGAAGCTGCGGGGGAAGAGGGGGAAGCCGGGCCCAAGAAGCAGGAGCCTTCACCTCCACTCCCCCGGGTCATGTAGGAGGAGGCAGGAGTCAAGATCTATTACCGCCTCGGCGATAATTCCAACGAATGGCAAGGTAGCAGCACCCCCACTCATGGCTATCAAGAGTTCTTCTCATAAACTTATCATCGCGCCAAATAACTACCCATATCCAGACCATATCTGCATTTTTCCCTGATTCCCCGATAAGTCTCCGTCGTGGCAAGATAATCGCCATAGTTGCCATGGAGTGGAATATTCACTTCACTATCATTTTTACACTGGCTCACCGTCAACAGGCTGCTGAGAAACAACCGATTTTTTTAGGATGAGACACTACCAGGCACTACTCCTCTGAAAAATCTTTCTAAAAAGTGCAAAGAAACACTTTACACAATGCAGTTGACTCGCTATCATATCCTTAAAATGTATTGGAGAACGCGCTAGCATGGCAGGGAAGAGAGAGAAGCCCAGACGCAGCAAAGCCTCAGATCCGGCGGCTTTCAAAATGCAGGACCTGGTACAGGCCACCGGCGTCCCCAAATCCACCATCCTCCATTATCTGAACGAGGGGCTCCTGCCGGAGCCGGTCAAGACTTCCCGCAATATGGCTTACTATAATCCGGCCTGCGTGGAGCGGATCACCTTCATCAAGGTAATGCAAAGCAAGTACCGCTTGTCCCTGGCAATAATCAAGAAGTTCTTGCAGAAAGGCAGCGTCGGGCCCGAGATTGAACCGTTCCTGGAGTTAAGGTCCTTCATCTACGGCCGGTGGGATGACCGGGAACTGCTGGATTTAGAGGCCTTCTGCCGGGCCACGGGGCTTTCGGCCCCAGAGGTGGCAGAATTGCAGAAGGCGGGACTGTTGATCCCTCTGGAGCCGGACCGCTTCGATGCCGAGGACCTGGCCATCGGCCGTATCCTCAAGGGCTGCCGGGAATTGGGCCTCACCCCGGAGGAGACCTCCTTCTACCCCCGCCTGGCCCGGGACATCGTGGACCACGAAATGGCCATCAGAGACCGGCTCGTAAAGGGGCTCTCCCTGGAAGACAATGCCACCTTGACCCTGCAGCTTACCCGGGGGGCCCGGGCCCTGCGGCCTTATATCATTGACCGTATGTTTTCGCACCGGGTGATGTCCCGAAAGAGCATCGACGGAGATGAGGAAAAATGACCAGGGTGCAAATTCTGGCCCCTGAAGAAGCGTCATCGCGCCAGCCAAAAAAGCGGGGAAAGTAATATGTGCGAATTTTGCCATCAGCACGGAGACGGCAAGAAATGGTATCTGAAGGCGGAGCACTATTCCGAGGAACTTCTTGATAACCTGGACCGCCGCCGTTATTTGCAGGATTTTTCGAAGCTCGGCAATTTGCAGGGCGCCGAGGTCGAAGCCGGGTTCCAAAAGGCCATGCGATCTCCGGCCTGGCTGCGCAAGCTTATCTACTATTTTCGGGAGAAGCGCCAGCGCCGGGATCACTTCGGGCAGGTGGTTCCCCTTGAGGATCTCGCCCAGGTGATGGACCTGGCCAATTCCATCGTCCGCATTCCCTGCATCTGCCGCAAGATGAACAAAGGCAGGACGGACGCCGAGTATTGCTTCGGCCTGGGGCTCGACGCCGAGAAGATGTTGAACTTCCAGGCTGCCTTCCTGCAAGCTTTCCGGCTCGGTCCCGAAGATGCCCACTTTGACCGCCTCTCCAAGGCGGAGGCCCTCGATTTGCATCGCAGCTTCGAGAAACAGGGGTTGATTCACACCATCTGGACCTTCAAAACCCCCTTCATCGGCGGCATTTGCAACTGCGATCGAGCCGACTGTCTGGCCATGCTCAGTTATCGCTATAATTTTCACGCCTTCTTCCGCGGTGAGTATGTTGCCGAGGTGTACAGCGATGACTGCACCGGCTGCCGAGCCTGCCATTCCCTGTGCCAGTTCGGCGCCATCGGCTTTTCAGTGATGGACCAGAAGACCTTCATCGACCCCGTTCGCTGCTATGGCTGCGGCATCTGCCGCTCCGCCTGTGAAATGGAGGCCATCCACCTGACCTCCAGAAATGAGCATCCCCTGGCCAGCAACCTCTGGTGAATCCGGAGCAGCCAGAACTATAGGTCAGCAAACCGGCAGGGGCACGACCTATATCAGTGCTTGCTACGCAGCCTTTTCCCGGCCGTCGGTCATACTCAGGCTTCAGTCCTTCGAACCAGGTGCGATAGGCGGCGATACCAACCCCTCGCCCGCGGCGCACGCTCCCGGTCGTCGAGACGCAATCTAACCAAATTTTAACTTGAAGCCCGAGAGGAAATGAGATATGTTAAAAAGCACCTAAGCATATCCCAGCCAATTTCTGCAAACCCTGGCCCCAGGCAGACTCCCATGTCTTCACCGTTAAAGTTCTGGCACCTCAGCATTTAAGAGAGGCCCCTTTGGTGGGGCTCCCCCGGCAAAGAGACGGTGAGAGGCAGGGGCCCGTAGCGCCGATTGCTTCCCGGACCTTGGGGGTGGTCGCGAGAGATTGACTGGAAGCATGGCAAGACCTGATTTTACTGTCACCCTGAGCTAAGCGATTTTCCTCAAGTTATCGTAATTAAATGATTATTCGCTTTGCTCAGGATGACATTTGCGATAAATAGGGGTTTTTGTCTGGCTCGTAGGCAAAAATGCCATACCTTGCGAGGCGTTAAATCATGAACGAAGAATTGACGGATATCTCAGCACCGGAAGTATCTGCCGCTAAAATATTTGAGTGCAGCGGCGCCAGATTGGAGCCGGAGGCTGCCGCGGATCTGTGGCCCAGGATTTTGCAACATAAATGGCTCATGTCTGAAAAACTCACCCGCGATGTGGGCCTGCGGGTCGCGTGCATCGACTTCCTGGAAAATATGGAGCAAGCTCGGGAGGAATACATCGCCTATCAACAGCAGGACCTCTTAAAGGAAATGGGCGCTCTGACCATCAGCAAAGAAATCTGGGACACCATTGCGGATTCCCAACCGCCCAAGCAGATCGTGCAGAAAAGGATCATTCTGCCGTTGACCCGGGAAAATCTGTCCAAAAAGCACGGCGTGGTTCCTCCCAAAGCCATCATTTTTTTCGGACCTCCCGGCACCGGTAAAACTCATTTTGCCAAAGCCATCGCCGGGGCCCTTTCCTGGTGGTTCATCGAGATTGCCCCCAGCATGCTTATGGTTGACGGCATCGAAAAGGTGGGGGCCAATCTGCGCCAGGTCATGGAAAAGGCTCGCACCCTTCAGGAAACCGTCATTTTTATCGACGAATTTGAAGAGCTCGCGGGCAATCGTGACGAGGCCAGCCGGGTGGACAAGTCCATCACCAACGAATTTCTCAAACAGGTGCCCCTGCTCAAAAGCCAGGAGAACCATATCCTCCTAATTTGCGCCACCAATTACATCCGGCAACTGGACCCCGCCCTGCTGCGTCCAGGAAGATTTGATTGCATCATCCCCGTGGGAGGGCTGGACGAAGATGAAAGAGCCACTATCCTGAAACACTATCTCTCCATGCTCAATACTGGGGAAATCGACTTAAAGCGGATCGTCAAGATGACGGCGCGCTTTACCCCCGCGGATATCGAATATCTCTATCAGCAAGTGGCCCAGTTCGCCTTTGAACAGGAACTGCTTACCAGGCAGGATTATCGCGTTACCACGGACACCATCTTTGAAATCCTGCCCAAAATCCGGCCCTCTCTCACCGAAGAAGTCAGTGTCGAGTTCGAAAAAGACACCATTACCTATTGCCGCTACTAACTGAAACAGTTTAGTAGCACATGACCTGCCCCCAGTAGTTGTAACAAGTTTTAAGTTAGGATGGGGGTTAATTGGAGATGCCCCCTTTTTTGGACCATTTTGAGTGAGAAAATTTTGCTTTTTCCGCCTTAAGGGGTCATGGTAAATTCTGCCTGCCCGCCCGGAAGATAGGGCCCTGCTGGAGAGCAACCTGAGCGCCGCAGGGATTGCAAATAGGGGCGGGCTGATGTGACCCGCCCCTCATGTGGGTTGACCTGCTACTTATTGCTGGACTTTTCTTTTTGGTCGACCTTCTGTTTGTCTTTCTTAGGCTTTTTGGCTTCCTTCTTACGTTTATCCTTCTTGCCTTTGTCTCCCACAGCTTTCTCCTCCGTTTTTCTCGGCTTTTGTGTTTCCCCGGATTCTTAACCTTGGTCAATTTCTCTTCTTCAATGGTTTGGGATGAGTTCACTCATTGAAGTATGTGAAATAACAATCTGAGCCGTTAACCTCAGCACTTCGCTGGCCATGGTCAACCTTCCTTTCTTTGTGATGTATGAAATATTAGAGGGATTAACTATGTACCTTTATACCTCTCTCCCTGTCAATAAATTTTTTTGAAAACATGGCTGGTTTACTACCGGTTTTTAATATGCAGATCATACCTGGAATTTTCCCCGTTTCGGTGATAATTTTCGATTCTGGCAAGTTATCTTGAATTTACGTCCCTTCTTCTTATTTTAAAGTTCTCTGGAATAAACTTTTTACAGAAGAACCGAAGGTTATTAATTGAAATTATGCGGCAAGCTTAGCAGCTTCGTTACCCAAATAGGTTTTTGAAAAGACATTAGGTGCGGGTGGCAGTGTGGCGATGCTACCGGGTTAAGGCTCGCCGCCGGTCACGGGGACGGTGAAGAAGATTCTGGTCCCCCTGCCATTCTGACTCCAAAGGTCGAGGGAGCCCCCCAGTATCCGCACCCGTTCCTCCAGGGCGGCCAGGCCCAGGCCCCGCTCGGTGGCTGGGCCGCCCAAAACCTGCTCCACGTCAAAGCCCACCCCATCGTCTTGCAAAAGAAAGGATACCATCTGGTCATTCCGGTGAATGGCGACCGTGAGATTGCTGGCGCCGGAGTGCTTGCCGATATTGGTCAGGGTTTCCTGAAAGATCCGGTAGATGTGGACTTGGGCCTCGGGGGCGAAGAGGTGGCTGAGCTCGTCCAGGTCTTCTACATGCTGTTTGATATGGTAATGCTTGCTGAACTCCCGCAGCAGGCGCCGGAGCGCCACCGTCAGTCCCAGGTCTTCCAGCAAATAGGGACTCAGGTCCCGGGACAGGCGGCGGATGTTGTCCAATATTTCATCTACATGGGAGAGCATCTCGCCACATTCCTGACCCAAGGCCTGATCCCTGGGCAGGGCCTTTTTCTGGATGCCGCGCAACTGCAATTTCATGAGCAGCAGGGATTGCCCCAGTTCATCGTGGAGTTCCCGGGCGATCCGGTTCCGTTCCTGTTCCTGGGCGGTCAAAAGCTGGGAAGCGAGGTGGCGCAGGTTTTTCTCGGACTCCCGGAGCTGCTCCTCCACCTGGCGCCGGGCGGTGATGTCCTGCAAGGTGCCCACCATGGTCAGGAGCTGGCCGGCGTGATCAAAATTGACCTTCGCCTCGGCGTGCACAAAACGCTCGGAGTTATCTCCCAGTTGAATGCGAAAATCCAGGCTGTAGGGACGCTCGCCGGATAAGGCGTCCGCCATGGCTTTTTTTACCATTTCCATATCGTCGGAATGCACATAACGGAAGAACTCCTCACGTCCCAATCCCCGGGGTTGGGGCAGCAGGTTGAAGATATGGAACATCTCCTGGGACCACAGGGTCTCATCCGTGGGGACATGCCACTCCCAGCTGCCCAGGTGCGCCAGGTGCTGGGCTTCCTCCAAGCGGACCTGGCTTTGCCGCAGGGCCCCTTCCATCTGCTTACGCTCGGTGATGTTCATGCCCAGAGTCAGGACCAAGGGGGCGCCGTCAACGTCACTGAAAGGATAGTGGTGCAGCTCATAGGTTCGGGCCCCGTCGGGGCGGGTCCATTCTTCCGTAAAAGGAACCCCGGTTTCCAGTACTTTTAAAGAAGCGCATGATTCACAAATCTCAGTCCGTCCAAACAATTCATAACAGCGCCGGCCCTCGGCCGCCCCGTAACTTTCCCGAAAAATGCGGTTCGCAAAACGGATGGTGTAATCCGAGGCTTTCAAGTATACCAGGGCCGGAATGGCATCCAGGAGGGAGTAGAGCCGCTGCCGCCCGGCTTCGGCCGCGGCTTCAGCCCGGTGGCGCTCCTCCAGTTCCTCCTGCAGCTGGACATTGGCCTGCTGGAGTTCCTCGGTGCGCGCCGCCACCTGGGCTTCCAGGATTTTACTGGCCTGGCGCAGAGTCTCTTCGGAGCGGCGGATGGTTTGAAAAAGAGGGGTAATGCCGGCGACGCCGGCCAGCATGAGCAAGGAAATGGCCATCGCCGCTGACGCATCCAGGAGCAGGACTGGCCCGGAGCCAGCCGCTAGAAGATTCCAGAGGCTGATGCTGCGCCTTACCGCCATCACGCACAAGGCCGCGGAGATGAGAAACCACGAGGCCCTGCGGCCGGTGACGCGGATCAACCTCAAGGCGAGGACCGCAGTTGTCAGCTGCAACAGCACCGCGGCCATCTGCAGCAGGGCCGAGATGGTCACTTGGCCCAGACTCATGTGCCCCTCTTGGCGGGAGAAGTCATCCGAGATTAGGCGGCAGCCTTGGCCACCGCGGTTAAAAAAGGGTTTTGGAACTTTTCATAGGGGGGTTCAATCCCGAAAAAGTCCATCTTTTTGTAGCCAACTCGTTCGGCCGTAAGCATGATAATAGCACTAACTTCAATCAAAATGTGTTTCTTTGCCGCAGATTTTGAACTTACTACCCCCTTGGTTTCCAGATTCTTGGTGGGGCGTCGACCTAGGACCCCCGGCCTGCACCGCCCGGTAATGGTGAGATAGAGGGAAAGCACTGGCCAACATGCACATATCACCTCAGCCCATGAGAAGAAACTATCCTCTATTTTGATCAGCCAAACTGAGTCAGAGGCTATGCTAACCGGATCATATCTGCAGTTTTTGCTGGCTTGGCAAGCTAGCAAAAATCATCACCTGAGATCTTTATTAGGTTTTTCGAGGTGGGCTCCTCCAATGAAGGCAGAAAAATGCACCCGCCCCTGAAACTATAAATGGCAGCGAGAAAGCGACCCCTTTTATTATTTGAGCCCCCAGTTCTTTTTCCAGTATTCATATTCATAAGGCCACTCTTCCTTGCGGTATTCCAGCAGCTGGCGCATGCGGTCTTTGAAATCTGCCATTTTTTCCTGGATTTCAGGAAAAGCCTCTTGATTCCGCCAGGCCTGAACCAGCCGCTTTCCGAGACCGAGTGCCCGGCTGACAATGTCCTCCGGGAAATCGTCTCCGAAGATTAGACCCATGGTGGCCCAGACGGAGCCCACCGATTGAATGCCGGTAATCATCAGGAAATGGTTCAGGTACTCAGCAACGGGCTCCTCGTCCCCTCCGCCGGAGGTTACCACTGAAGCCCCGTACTTTCCATAAAAGCCAAGGCAGTGGACCATAGAACTGCAACGGTCCATAAAGGCTTTCATCTGAGCGCTGACGCTGAAGATATAATTGGGGCTGCCGAGAACCACTCCATCCGCCGCCTGGATCTTCTGCTGAATCTCTGGAAAGGCATCCTTCTGGGCGCAGCGCCCCTTTTTATGGCAATAATCACACCCCAGGCAGAGGAGCACGGTATTTCCCGGCAGGTAGATGGTCTCCGTATGCGCTCCTTCTCGTTCAGCCCCGTTAAGCACGATCCGAGTCAGCTTTGCAGTGTTCCCCCTGGCTCTATGAGGACTTCCCACTAAGGCAATTATCTTCATTCGTATCCTCCGTTATGGGCCAGTGCACCCCGAGGCGTTTAGGGGACAATCCAGACGGCCAGGCCTTCGGCCGCATTCAGCACCTTGGTGGTTACCCGGCCCTCCGTCCACTGCAATCAAGATCTTTTTGCCGGTTCCCATAAAATTTCTTCCTCGCGTAGCCGCGGTCAGCGGTAGCTGCTGCCCCGGGGGCCGCGCATCAGTGAAGTGAACACCCCGATACTCGCAACCAACATGCAAGTGAGCAGAGCTATGTGGAAGGCGTGAATAAAAACAGCTTCCAGCCGGTCGGCGGGAAGACTCCATTTATGGCTCAGCGCCGCGCCGGCCTGGGCGCCGCCCAGCGAGGTAAAAATTGCCCCGGAGAGAGCCACACTGGAGGATTGGCCCAGCACGCGCACCGTCGATAAAAACCCCGAGGCAATTCCTAAGCGCTGCGGTGGCACTGAACTCAAAATGGCGTTGTTGTTCGGCGGTTGGAAAAGCGCTTGCCCGAAGCCGGTCACCACCAGCGGCCAGACAATGTCAAAAAGCGACACCCGTGCCGTCAATCGGCTGAGAAACCAGAGCCCCAGACAGACGATGGCCAATCCTAAAGAACTGAGAAGTCGCGATCCAAAACGGTCTGAGAGCCAGCCGCTGAACGGGGCCACCAACGCGATGGTGAGCGGCACCGCCGTCATCAGCAGGCCCGCCAGATGGACCGGCAGCGCCAGCAGCTCCTCCAGGTAGAAAGGCATCAGGAACATCACGGCAAACAGCGACAGGAAGCAGAGAAAGCTGCTGACAATCGCCGCGCTGAACAGCCGGTTGCGAAAAAGGGAAAAATCGACGATGGGCTCCCCCACGTGCCTTTCGTGGATAATGAACGCCGCCAGCAGCACCAAAGCCGCCACCAAGAGCCCGACAATGGCGAAGGAACGCCACCCTGCTTCTTGGCCGAAGCTCAGACCCAGCATCAGGCAGGTGACGCTGACCGAGAGCAGGATGGCGCCGATGGGGTCGAATCGCTGCTGGCCCCAGCTCGGACGCATGGGCTCCGTCAGCAGGCGCAGGGCGGCGACCATGCCAATCATACCGATGGGCACATTGATGTAAAAGATCCAGCGCCAGGTGAAGGCATGGGTTATAAGACCGCCTACGGTGGGACCGGCGCTCGTACCGGCGGCCACCACCAGAGCAAGAATACCCAAGGCCCGCCCCCGCTCCGTGGCCGGAAAGCGCGGGTTATCATGACTGGACTGATGGCCATGATCATCGCGCCCCCCACTGCCTGCAGGGCCCGAAAGATGACCAGGAACAACAGCGACGGAGCCGCCCCGCAAAGGGCGGAGCTGGTGGTAAAAATGAAGAGTCCCAGCACCCATAGGAGTTTCTGCCCCGCCATATCCAACAGTCGGCCCAAGGTCAGCAGGAGGCTGGCAATAACGATGAGATATGCCATGATGACCCATTCCACCATGCCACTGAGAGGGACATGAAAAGAGAGACTGATTTTCGGCAAGGAGATATTCACAATGCTGCCGTCCAGGGTCGCCATAAAGAGGCCGATGGCCATAATCCCCATAACGGTCCACTTGTCCGCCGTCTCCCCGCCGGCCGGGACCGCGGTTGCCTCTTTATCTATGTTTCTGACGCTGCCTTCCGGCTCATTCATAGGCTTCGGCTAATATCAGGCTGCAATCACCCAATGTAGGCGCCCTAAAAGAGGGCTGAGCCGTGCGCCTGGTTCTTGAAGTCTCACGATAAGTTCCTCCGGAGTCGAGGGTGTCCCCGGCGTAATGAACAAAGACATCATCCAGGGTTATGCCGTTGCCGCCCAACGACGCTTTGAGAGCCGCGGGCGTGCCCATGGCAGCCACCCGGCCCAGATGCATGATCGCCACCCGGCGGCACAGGTGATCGGCTTCCTCCATGAGGTGAGTAGTCATCAGGATGGTGGCGCCGTATTCGCGGCGTAATTGCTCGATATGGTCCCAGGCGGCCCGGCGCGCTAATGGATCGAGTCCTATGGTAGGTTCGTCCGGGAAGGGCACCCGCGGCCGATGCAACATGGACTGGGCGATCTTCAGCCGTCGGATCATCCCACCGGAATATTCGCGTACCATGCGGTCCGCCGCCTCGGCCAGGCCCACATCTTAACCTGACATGGGGCCAGGTGGATTTGAGAGAAGGGTTTATCAGGTTGCGGCCAGAGGATACCAAGACGAACGAGGGGCGATTGGTTCCTTTTAATGGCGAACTCAGGGAGAGGTTTATGGAGCTACCCAGGAACTTACCGGCGGCCAGAGTTTTTAACCGCAATGGGAAGCCTATAACTTCTATCCGGGAGGTTTTTGAAGCGGCCTGCCGCCGGGCAGAAAAATTGAGGGATTTACCTTTCATGATCTAAGGCACACGGCAATCAATAACTGGCGGTTGCAGGGGCACGACTATTTCCGTATAATGGCGGCTACCGGGCACAAGACCCTGAATGTGTTCAAGCGGTACAACACCGTGAGCCAGGATGAATTGAAAGCCCTGGTGGGGGAAAATCGGTAAGGATATTCACCTATGTATTCACCAAGGCTTTTTCAGCGAACCAAAACAAAGGATAACTATCTGATATAATTAATAAGCCTGGGTGGCGGAACGGGTAGACGCAAGGGACTTAAAATCCCTCGGGGTTCGCCCCGTGCCGGTTCGAGTCCGGCCCCAGGCACCAATTATTTCAATAAGTTACAGATTTAGCAATTCCTTCCAAAAGGCCGTTTTCGGCAAAGTTTCCCAAAAGTTTCCCATACCAGTTTAGTAGGAATTAAAGATAATTTCTAAGCAAAATATATGGGTTAGGCGCGAACTTCCTTTCCCCTTGGTCTGGCTAATTTCCAGGCAATTTTTACGGACAATCCGGGAGGTGAAACTCAGACAGGTGCAGTACTGAGTGAGGGATTTCGCAGAAACCTGTCGAGAAGAGTAATTATAGGATCTGGAAGCCTCGGTCTTGCCGAGACGCAAGCTGCTACATAATGCTGGCTGAATCTTGTAATTTCTTGGTTTTTCCATGCAATATCCCCCGACACATTTGTCTTTGAGCCGAGAACAGCTCTATGAATTGGTGTGGTCGAAACCGATGCAGCATCTTGCCAAAGAGTATGGCGTCTCCGATCGCGCAATAGCAAAGTTGTGCGCTCGTAAGCAGGTTCCTGTTCCACCACGGGGTTATTGGGCCAAAAAGAATTCGGGTCAAAAGGTTGTCCAGCCACCGCTTCCCGCCTTTGTCGCAAAGGAAATACCAAAACCGGAACCACGAGAACCAGAAGTCCAAAAATCTGCAAAAAAGAAACCCAAGTTTTATAGCGCATGGGAAGATCGAGAAAAGAAGATTAAAAAAATAATCAGGGATTACCGACGCAGATTGTCCGACGGCGTTCATTATACCGTCCTCGTCGACAGCTGGAGTTGCGATTACAGCTTTGGACTTAACCCCAATTTCAATCCATTGCGCCGCTACAAAGATATCGGGGACTCAAGATATCGCGAGCCATTCAACGAAACTCGATGGCTCGTTTTTAAAGGCAGATTTCTTGAGCCCCCTCAGTTAAAAGAGCAAAAGGTCGAAGTAAACTTAGGGCAGAGCCCGAATCTGAATGAGGCGGAGAGAAACAAAAACCTGCACTTGTATAGCGAAGATCCGCCGAAGTCCGTGGGCTCGCTCCAGAAAGAAAAATCAGGCAGCTGGTGTTTTCTCTATTTCCCCGAAGATGCCATGAACATTGTCCTTGAGACCGCGTCAGCCAATAAAATAAAGATTATAACTCTCTATGGAGAAAAGACGCGGTATGGATATGCTTCTATTTTCGACTTTTCGTTACGAGAAAAAGCGGAGGATGATGAATAGCAGGCGAAAACCAATCAACGCTATGGATAGAGGGCAGGAATTTTTATGTCTACTGTGAGTCAACTTTGTTGATTGCTTGCCATTATGCGACGTTGCAAATATTCAAGGTTTGATCCGCCTATCCAATCCAAAAAGTTTCCCCTCCTCCTGTTTCCCACCCCCTAAATCATTCAGGACGTTTATCGAGTCCCGCAGGTGGCCGGGGGCCAGGTGGGCGTAGCGCATGGTGAGCTTCATGTCGCAGTGGCCCAGGAGTTCCTGGACCGCCCTGAGGCCTACTCCTCTCATCACCATGTGGGACGCAAAAGTATGCCGCAGATCATGGAAGCGGAAGTCAACGATCCCGGTCTTGCGACAGGCGGATTTGAAGGAGGCCCGGAGATCATTGAACCGGTTCCCCTCTTTGTTGCAGAAAATATAGGGAGATTTTAATTGGTGCTGGCGCCGCACTTCCTTTAACACCTGCTCCAGACGTTCACTGATGGGAATCTGGCGGGGTTTGTTACTCTTGGTGTCCTTCAGGTAAATCATGCCGTTGACGATCTGATCCCATCTCAGGCTGAGCAGCTCCCCGGCCCGCATCCCGGTCAGAAGGGCGGTTTCCACGATGGGCCGCAGGTGGGGCAGGCAGGCGGACAACAGGGGCTTGATCTCTTCTTCGGTAAGAAACCGTAGGCGTTCATTATTCTCCTTGAACATCAAGCTCTTGCCCCGTTTAAAAGGGGAAACCTCCAACATCCCCCATTCCACCGCCTTGTTGAGCATGTGCTTCAGGACGGCCAACTCCCGGTTGACTCGGGCGGGGGAGCGCGGTGTTCCCCTTTTGCTGATCTCGCCTCTCCTGCGGTTGCGGAAGGTTTCCAGATCCAGGTAGGAAATCTTGGCCAGGATCTTCTCCCCGAAAGCCCGACGCAGTACCGGGATTATAACGGTTTTGAAGGAAGCAAAGGATTTTTGAAACCGGGAGCTCTCCGTATACTGGTCAGCCATCTCATTGAAGGTGACCAGGGTTTCCTTTTTCTTCTCAAAGATGGCTTCGTATTTCTCTTCCTTGATGGTGATGACCACTTTTGCCAGGTAGGCTTCGGCCTCGGCCTTTTTCTTGAAACGTTTCTTGATCCGGCGACCCTGGGGATCATAATAATCCACCCCCCAAGCGATCCCTTCCTTGGTGACAATCTTTTTAAACGTGGCCATGGCCTTAGCCTCTTAATACATCCGGATCAGGAAACTTCTCGAGGAATTTATTCCGGGCCGGGTGTTTCCGTTCCGCCAGCCAGTTATTGATCTCTTCCGGATCAAACCTCACCACCCCGGCGAGCTTGACAAAAGGGATGTCTCTGCGCCTGACCCAGGAATAGATGGTGGCCTTGGGGACCGCCAGGTGGACCGATAACTCGGCCGGCTTCAACAGTTTGGGCAGGTGGGAATTCCCATTATCCATTCTTGGTCATCCTTTCCAGAAATCTTTTCCCCCGGGGATGGCAAAGTGCCAGGAAACTCTCGGTGGAGGACACTCCATGACAAGGGGTAAACTTCTAAGGCTGGAACGGATGATACCCGCATACGGCATAATAGTCAAGCATAAATTTCCGTATGCGTGTCTTTTTAGAAACTTTGAGCGGGGGGCTGGAGAATTATAGCTATCTGAAATTATCGGGAAGAGAATTTCACTTTTTGGCCGCTATCTGCAATTTGGTCAGCAGGACTGCCTGTTTGAAGAGCTGCCCCGGCGCCATGGCTTCCAGCCAAATGCACGTAAGGATCGTCCATAGACATAACCTTTCAACAAATGAGTCGGGACCTTACTCGTAGTAGACTTCGGCGCTCTGCCAAACCGGCTTTGGATACGGTGCGCCAGCTCTATGTTAAGTACGCATTGAGGCCGTTATGGTCTATTTTTGCTTTGGCTTAGCATAATTCCAGTAGACATAATTGAGGAAATGATCAACCTCGGAAAGGTCCGAGAACCCGCAAAGTCGGCCCAATTCTTGGATGAGGCTGTTAAACTTAGCGTACTTCGCTCCCGAAAATACCTTTTTGTTAAGGCTTCCAAATTCTTCAAAGCCGAGGTGTGCAAGGCTACTAACCGGGTTTCGATTGAGGACCGCGAACTTTTTAGGTGCATATGTGTTCATTATTTCAGTTATCACGTTCAGCCCTAACCCATTTATTTGCTGAGCGTTTTGTCGGCTAATGTCTATCAAAACATCAGCGGTATCTTCTATGTTGCTCCGCAACGCTCTCAGCAGCCTAACAAACTGTCTATAGCTTCTGGCAACTTTTTCCTTCAAACGAAATAGACCCCCGGAATGCCATAGGCTCTTCGTGTCTTTTGCTCCGACCAATTGATCATAAACTTCGAGAAAGGCCTCCTTGCTGCCAATATTTTCAGTCGCAAGCCTTTCCAATAGGTTTCTTGCCTTCTTGTAATTGGCACGCTTCCTCTGCAACTCCTTCTGTTCCTGGGGACTCTTGCGGTATTCCGACAGGTATTGCTTTAGCTTTTTTTCATCGAACGAGAATAAGTTCTTAGCCTCCCTCTCGGCTTCTTTCTCTGCCTCCTTTCGTTTTTTGTTAAAAATCTCGTACCTTCGTTGGTATTGGCTCAGGCTGAGTCTCGTTGCTGGAGACACCCTATCATTTCTTTCAAGCTCAGAAACAAAGGAGAACAGTCGTTCAACAAATTGAGATTCGACTTTGAGTTTGTAAAGAACGGAAACCTCAAGGTTATTTGCAAGACCACCAGACGTAAGATTAGCTGAGCCTATGACAACCGTAGCATTACCGTTTTTTGCCCAGTAGTATAGTTTAGGATGAAAGGTATTCTTGTTTTGTGCGCAAAGAAGCAAAATGGCATTCTTGTGAGGTTCGCACATATTGAATGCGTCCCACAGAGCTTTGGGTTCAGTTAGAAAAAAATCTAGGCCTATCATAATCTTGACGTTTGTTCCCTTCTTAAGGGCCTTAGTCAGACATTCCCTTATGAGCGTGAGACCTGATGTCTTCAGAAAGGCTACGCAAATAATGACACGATCGGCAGAGGAAATTCCGTTGTTGATGATATCTACATGGTTACCCTCTGTATTTGTTATCAATTTAGGATACAACGTCTCACCTTCCTTTCACTAAGATAGTTCTTGATGTTGTTGCGGCTCTTACTTTACGGTTCCCTTACCCAACTGGTCCAGGACCAGATCACCCGGCCGATGATGATGTTGGGGATTGCAGCCTTCAAGATGGCGATGGGGTCGTAATCCGGGTTGTCCGAGACCAGCACCCAGTGGCCGTCGGTTTGGGAGACCCGTTTGATAGCACACCCCCCCTCTTCATCCAACCTCACGGCATAGATTGACTTCGGAGAAACATCAGTTTCCGCAGGGTCGATGATGACGATGGACCCCCGCCGGATGGTGGGTTCCATGGAATCGGCATCCTTGCCTAACCGGACCGCCCGCAGATTGTGATGCTGGCGAGCCCCCAACTCAGGCTTATATACCCAGACAAGGTCGCTGACATAATCCCCGGGAATCATCCCTGAATAACCCGCGGCAATGGACCCCTCCACCAGGGGAATGGCAAAATAATCTTCGGATCGCACCTCTTTCGATATCTCGGGTCCAGCGCCCACCACCCTGATGATGGGCTGCAGAGGCTGGAAGGGTGGCGCCTCTTCCCCGGTCAACATCGCGTCGATGGATTTCCCGAATAATTTCTTGATCATCATCAGGCTATCCACCGACGGCCGGGACTCTCCCGATTTCCAACGGGTGATGGCCCGCTGGACCCCCACCATCTCGTTGAAGTCCTTCTGATCCTTGATGCCTTTTTCCTCCATCAACTTCTGAACCTGCTGGAGGAAAATTTCTAGTGAAAACAGTTTGGTAGCCATTAGTTCCATCCTCGGCTATTTTTTCTGCTTGACAATACACACATGCGTTTATTATGTTTTCCCAGGAAATGATTACCACATGTGGAAAGGATTATCCAGAGAAAAATGAAGAAATTTGACCAGGCATGGCGGATTAAGCGGCTGCTGGCGGAAAGAGGAGAGACCATTTCTTCCCTTTCCCGCAAGCTCGACCGGCCCTGCGGCTCAGTGGCCAACAACATATACGGATACAGAACCAATGCCCAGCTTCGGGAAGAGATCGCCAAATTTCTAGGCTGTGGGGTGGGAGAACTTTTTGAAGGCGATATCTATAAAAGCAGGAGCCAGGCTTAGAATTTCTAATTTCAGCGAAGTTCCCCTGGAAATTCTTAGGAATGCTCCTCCCGGTCCTCCCCCTCCTCAGGATCAGGAATCCAGGGGAACATCTCCTTGAGCAGGCTCAAGGCCACTTCCGCCTGGCTATGCCGGATCTCTTCCGGCAGGTGCTGACACCGGGGGCAGGTTTGAAGACATCGGACACATGGAGGGACCATGACAGAAATTTTCATGCTGAGCAACTATAACACCCAATAAGCCGGTGTAGAAGTGGAAATTCTTCTTAAAAATTAGCTATGGGTGATTCATGCGTGGGATGCCGAACTTAAGGACGTGGAGGTAGCCTGCCGGCGGCTTCAGGCTAAGGCCGAGGCGCTGCTGCATATGGTACGGCTAGTTCGGGGCGGCGCCCGGGTGGTGAAGCTGGGGACCAAGAGGCGGGATGCAAAATGAAATGGTTCGCCCATGAAGTGGACGCCAGCGAAAATAAGAAGATCCGACGGATAGAGGCCTGGGGGCAAAAACTCCACCCCGAATATGGGGCCATATATGCAACGGGTCTTTATTTTCGCCTTCTGGAGATCATCTCCCGCCATGGCGAAATGTTTCGACTCCCCGATGACTACGGCCTGGACCTTGTGGCCAACGACCTCCGCACAACCGAGGAAGTCCTGGAACGGTTTCTTGACTTCCTGGCCCAGATCAATGGCATCGACCCTCTGGCTTGGGGTAAAAAAATCATCTTCTGTCCCAAGCTGGCCGAGCGGGTGGACCGCTACACCGACGAGATGATCAAGGCGACCATCGCCGGGCTTACGGCCAAGATCCCCATAAGCTACGAACTGTTATCCATCGTCCGGGTACTGGCTAACCACCCCGACCCCAGGAAGCGCACACATTATTCACAGGCTCTGCACAGACTCTGCGTAGAGCATCCACATCCTCTGGAGCCTGATTTTTCGCCGGGGGAATCAGGCCCCAAACATTTTATTCCTCCCTCTGAAGGTCAGAAAGACGGCGGTGCTAACTATCAAGAATTACCGGAAAATAATCCTGCACAGGTTCTGCACAGACCCTGCGCAGACCCCGCACCAGGAAGGGAAAGGAAGGGAAGGGAAAGTAAAGGAATAGATAAGCTAGAGGGCTGACGCCTCCGGCGGCGTTGCCGCCCCTCCCCCCCAACCTCAGATCACCCCGGCCAAGGTCTTTCATCTCTGGAATCGACCTGGGGTGTAAACCCTCCCTGGCGGAACTGACCACCGAACGAAGTAAGCGTCTCGCCGTCCGCATCCGCAAACGAGGCGACCCGGCCTGGTGGGAGCAGTTGTTCCTCAAGGCCAAGACAGCTAATAAGCCCTGGCTCACTTTCGATTTTCTCATTGCCAACGACACCAACGCCATAAAGCTGCTTGAGGGAAATTATGACCGAGACTTCGGCTCAAGAAACAACGGGGGCAGAGGGCAAGCCGGGCCTGGAGCTTATCAAAAACCGAATCCAGCGCATCCTGGAAAATATGCCTCCCGAGCACGAACCCTCTCCACCGACCCCGGTGGAGCAGGAGCAGGTCCTGAGGCGAATTCTCCTGGAAAAGGGAGTGTTCCCGATCCACCTGGGGGCCCGGCTGTCTGACTTCCGTCAGCCTTACGAAGTTCCGCCCCCTTTCATCTGCGGCCCGGTTGGCACCGGCAAGACTCATCTGGCCGTGGCTTATCTGGTTCGGGAGATCCAGCAGTGGGGCGAAAATAGCAGGATTTTTATCCGCAGCGTGGATCTGTTTAACAAGCTCCGGGACTCGTTCCGCAATAACTTCAGCACCCCGGCAAGCGAGATCACCGAGAATTTTTCCCGGTATCGCTTTCTCGTGATCGACGACCTGGGCACCGAGCGGAGCACTCCTCTGGTGCAGGAGGCGCTCTACAGCATCATCGATTACCGGGCTGGTTACCGTCTGCCCACCATCATCACCTCAAATTTCAGTCTCGACCAGGTGACGGAGCACTACGGAGATTTCGGGGAGCGGCTGGCCTCAAGGATTTTCGGCATGGGCGAAACCTTAATTTTGGAGGGAAAGGATCGTAGGTGGCAGAAATGATCGAAGCCTTCAAACTTGGCTACGCCGTCGGCATGGGCATCATCGCCTCGGCGATCACCGGCCTGATCATCCTGGGGGTCTGGGATTGGCTTGGGGGGATCGTCACCAGGATCAGGATCGCCTGGTATTACCGGAACCGGGATCGGAGGCCGACGCTGTGAGGTTTCCTGATCCCTCAATTCTCTTCCTGGGAATTGACCCCGGTGTGACGGCTGGGGGGTGGGGTATCTTGGACTACCGCGGCGCCCTGGTGGATTGTGGGCGCTGGGGAACCTGGGAACGGGTGAGGCGCTACCTTGGCCAGATAAAAATTGCGACTATCGAAATGATCCAGGTACGGAGTGATGACACGATGGAAAAGATGTTCAGCCGGAGCGCCATGATTGAAAATTACGGCTTCTGGCAGGGGGTTTGTGGCGGCGCCGGGGTTTCGGCAAAACCCGTTCACCCCCGGACCTGGAAGAAATATTTCGGCCTCAACCTGAGGCCAGGGGAGTTGAAGGTGCTTAAGCGGGGAGGGGCCGACAAGATCAAAGCCGAGATGTCTCTTTCCAAAGCCCGGGCTCTCTGGCCAACCGCGCAACTGAAATATCTGAAAGACAACGGGGTTGCCGACGGGCTCCTTATTGCCGAATTTGGCAGGGCAAGGCACCGCCAAAACCTTTTTGAGGGAGCCTGAGATGCCGCAGGGCGAGGGCAGCGCCGTTCAGCCGATCATCACCGTGCCGATAGAATTCTACCGGGGGGTCAAGGCCATCGCCAAGTTTTTGGAGATGCACCCGGAGACGGTCAAAAAACTGCTCCGGGAAGGCAAAATTCCGGCCAAGAAGGATGAAACCGGGCGGTGGGTGCTGACCAACCTGGATTATTACCAGAGCCTGCAGGGGTGATGTGGAAGAACCTAAACCCAGGGTTTACGTCGGGGTCAAGTGGGGCATGGATAATCCTACCGTCATGTTAGCCGCCGAATATACCCCGGCTCCCAAGGATCATCTCCACATCTTCCGGGAACTGTACGAGGAGAGCTTTTACTTCGACGACCTCCTGCCCATCGCCAAGGCCTGGGCCCAGGAGCTAAATATCAGAAAATTCTACTGTGACCCCAAGGAGCCGGAGTTTATCAAGCGGATGCGGCGCCAGCGATTATGGGCGGTGGCGGCGCCTGAGGAGCTGGGCCTGGCCCGGAACCTCCTGGGGAAGCGGTTGGGTAATTACATGCAAGGGCTTCCCGGGCGGGATCACCATTTCCCGGGAGTGTCCCAAGACGATTCCCGAATTTATGAAGTACCGGATGCCGGAGCGGGACCCCCGCCGGCCATTCCGGGACAAACCCCTGGACATGGACAATTACGGGATCGGCGCCCTGCATTTCCTGATCCTGGGGTTGGCGACCGAAGTCACGCCGCGGGTGAGGTGGTTATGAAAAGATCGGTGATTTATGAGCCCCGGGGCAAGGCCGGGGAGTATGCGCCCCTGGCCCTGAACCTTTATCGGGGCTGCGCCCATGGCTGCCTTTACTGTTTCGCCCCCACGGCCACATTCACGGACCGGGCGATGTTTCATGATCCCTCCTATATCAAGCCCCGGCCGGGAATCCTGGAGGACCTGGAAGAACAGGCCCGTTCAATGGCGAGCGACAAGCGCGAGATCCTGCTGTCCTTCACCAGCGACCCCTACCAGCCCCTGGAAAAGGAAGCCCGGGTAACCCGTCGGGCGCTGGAAATCCTGATGGCCAATGATCTCACCGTCACCATTTTAACCAAGGGAGGAGCCTGGGGGCTGGAGCGGGACCGTGATCTTTTAACCCTGAACCCCCTCAACGCCTGGAGTGTCACCTTAACCCATGATGCCCCGGATGATACAGCCGTGTCATGGGAACCGGGCGCCGCCTTGCCTCAAGATCGGATTGACTCGCTCTATCTGGCCAAAAAGCTCGGCCTCAAGACCTGGGTATCCTTCGAGCCGGTCATCGACCCGGAGGCGGTCTATCGGCTCCTGGAAGCCACCCATGATTTTGTTGACCTCTACAAGGTTGGAAAGCTCAACTATCACCCCCTGGCCAAGGAGATTGACTGGCGGAAATTTAAGGGGGAGATGGAGGAGAGGCTTTCCAGGCTGGGGAAACCCTACTATCTGAAGAAGGATTTACTGGAGGCTGCTACATGATCCTAACCTCGAATTTCAAAATCGCCGGCCATCTCCCCCAGGCGGTGGCCATCTCCCTGGGGGTGCCCCGGGGCTGGCGGGGCGCCCGGTGCACCGTTCTGGCCCCGCCGCGGCCTCTCATCAAAATCATGGACCCGGAAACCTTCATCCCGCTTTACAAGGCGCAGGTCCTGGACAAGCTGGACCCCCACAAGATCATCAAGGACCTGGGCGGGGACAATTTCATCATGCTCTGCTGGGAGGACCCGGGGGTGTTCTGTCATCGCCGCGTCGTGGCGGCCTGGATGCAGAAGCATACCGGCGTCTTGGTGGAAGAACTTGACCTGAAGCTCCGGCGCCACGCTGATTGGCTCCGGGAGATGCAGGGGGCGGGTGTGCATTAAATAAACGCGGAGGCCCCGGCGGGAGGGTCCCGGCCCACGGGATTCCTGGTGGTTCGACTCCACTCATCCGCTCCATCACCAAAGAGAGGCTTCATGTCCTTCATCGGCTCCATAAACGCCGAAACCCGGAAGTGGCTCGGGAACAACGGCCCCGCCTTCGACGGCCGCCAGGTTTACGTAGGCTGCTCCGGCAACTTCACGGTGGAGCAGCTCATTTCCCGCTACGCTCCCAAGGCCCGGATCTGGGGCAACGACGTTTCTCTTTACTCCGGCGCCCTGGGGGCCTACCTGGCCGACCAGCCCTTTAACCTCACTGTCCGGGAAGAAGATTATCAATGGCTCGAAGCCTTCATGGAGGACGGGGAGGGCAAAGCCGCCACCGTGATGGTCCTCCTGGAGGCCCTGAAATACGAGAAGGCGAATAATGCCTTTAAGGCCCGGCACTGGAACCATTACCGCCAGAACTTTTCTCGGTTCCACCAATCCACGGTCGAGAAGCTCCGGGAGCGGAAGCAGGGGGTCCGGCTTCAGGGCTACACCAGCAAGGATATTTTCGATCTGACTGGACGAGATCCCGAAAGACGGGGTGGTCATCGCCTTTCTGCCCACCTACGCCGGCGGCTATGAGCGGATGTTCAAGCGCCTGGGCGAGATCTTCGCATGGGACGAGCCCAGCTACGAGATGATCGACGAGGAGCGGAAGAAGCGCACCATTATGAAGATGATGGAGCGTGACTACCTTTACCTGGATGACCGGCAGTACCCGGGCCTGCCCATGGTGGCCGTGGTGCGCAAGGCCAGGATGAAGCCGGTCTACATCTATTCCAACATGGCGGCCCTGCGCCTGGCGGTCCTGAAACAGCAGCGGCGCTCCCAGTTCGTGCCCTTTGCCAGGCTCTCCGACCAGGACGAGATTACCCCGGGCTCCAAGCTCACCATCGCTCCCACCACCAACGCCATCGTCAATTATTTCCGGGACGTTTACCTTTCCAAAGGTGTGGGGATTCCAGCCGATGGAGAAGCTCCCTTTGCGGTGGCTGTGGATGGGAAGGTCTTCGGCTTCCTGATCTTTGCCCGGATGCAGGGGAGAGGCGATGTCTATCTCCTGGCGGATTTTGTCGTTGACTCGACCCGGTACTCGAGGCTGGCGAAACTCCTCCTCCTGGTGATTCAGAGCAAGGAGATCAGGCGGATGATGGAGGAGCACCTCCTTGACGAACTCCCCACCTGCAGGACGATGGTTTTTACCGACAAGCCGGTATCCATGAAATACCGGGGGCTCTTTAAGCTGGCCCGGCGAGATCCCGGGAAACTGGTCTATGAAACCGACCTGGGAATCAGAGGGTTGGAGGAGGTCATTCCGCTATGGCTGAAGAAATATCAGAAATCCTAAAGCTCCTTAACGAGAAGCTGGCCGGCCTGTTCCCCTACCGGCTGGAGCTGGTGGACCCGGGAGAGCTGAAGCTCCTGGACAAGAACGCCCGCTATATGAAGGCCGAGCAATTTCAGTCCCTGGTGGAGAACGTGCGCAAGGACGGCAACCTTTCCTCCCTGCCCCTCTGCTACCGGGAGGAGGGCGGCAAGCTCTTGGTCCTCTCCGGCAACCATCGCACCATGGCGGCCCGACAGGCCGGGGTAGAGCAGCTTCTGGTTATGGTGGTGGCCGATGAGAAGACGGCGGACGAGAAGCTGGGGATCCAGCTCTCCCACAACGCCATCGCCGGCCAGGACGACCTGGTGATCCTGAAGGAGTTATGGGAGAGCATCGGCAACGTTCAGGCCAAACTCTACGCCGGGCTGGATTCGGATACCGTCAAGGCCCTGGAGGGAATCCAATTTTCGGCCATCTCGGAGCAGCGCCTCCAATACAAGCTGGCCAACTTCATGTTTCTCCCCGAGGAGATTGAAAGCCTGGACGAACTCCTCAAGGAAACGGCGGTGGCCTTCTCCGCGGACGTGGTTTACCTGGCGAACCTGGACACCTATGACGCCTTCTTCGACCTGGTGGTCAAGATCAAGAAGAAGTGCGTGATCAAGAATAGCGCCGCGGCTTTCCTGAAACTCCTGGAACTGGCCGGAATCGGCCTGGAGCAGATGATGAAGGTGGAGGAGGCAAAGGGTCCGGAGCAGGCAGAATGAGCTGGGATGATGCCCTCCTAATCCACCGGGCCGCCGAGAATTACCAGGGCGTGGCCCTCATGGTCCGGGACCCCATCTTGATGTCCATGGCCGCAGCCTGGCCCAAGGTGAAGCGACAGCTCCCGGACTCCCCGCCCCCGGGCCAGGAGGTAGACCTGGAAGCCCTCTGGCAGAAAACCCAGGTAGATTTCCAGGGGTGGGCGGAACTGGCGCAGGTGGACATCTGTCAGGTCATGGAGGGCTGGAAAGTTTTGAGGGGCAACGGGGTCATCTTGCCGGACGGCACTTTGAATCATCTGGCCGATAGCGTCCTGAAGAAAGAGGCGGCCGGGCAGCTCCTGAACCAGTTCGGGATCAAGCCGGGAGAGATGAAGAAATGACCCCCGACCCCCATTATAATCCCGAGTGCGACATCTACCTGGGAATAGACAAAGGTTTCCGCAACCCCAACGTCACCCTTTGGATCCAGCCGGACCGGAAGATGGAGCGGGTGATCGTCCTCTTCGCCCACTATCAGGTGCTCAGGACCCCGGACGAGAACGCCAAGATCGCCCTGGAGATTCATAAGGCCCGGGGTTACGGCCAACTCACGGGAGGCTGGGGGGATCCATCGGCCCCGGATATGCTCCGGGCCTATTCCCTGGCCTTTGGAGTGGACATCCTGGGTCCTCGCCAATCGGTGCATTGGGGCCATGAAACGGTCAAGAGGTGGCTTCAGTATTCCAGGAGCACTAAGGGATCGAGTGGCCTGGTCTTCTCCCGGAACTGTCCCCGGGAGCTGCTGGTGGAGATGAGCCAGTACGAGAAGCATGAGCCCGGGAAGGGGGCGCACCACGGGCCGGATGGTCTCCGATATTTCTATGCTGGCTGGCAAGGCGGACGATGACACTGTCCGAAACCCCCGACTCCCGAAGGAAATTCCGCCCATTTCGAGGCGCCGGCAGCAGCGCATCCGGGAGATCCAGGACCTTTTCGATAGCGGCTTGAAAGTGTCCGAAATTTCTGAACTATACGGGATTTCAGAACGCACAGGTGCGACGTGACAAAGAGGACGGTAAAGCCTTCGACCGGGCCCTCTCCAAAGCGGTGGATCAGGCGGAAGTCCTGGGGCGTGAAATCAGGAGTTACGAGCAGGCGCTCCGGATGGAATGGAGAGCCTATCGAACGGCCACCAACCCTTTTGTGAAAGTGGCCTGCATGAGGAACATTATCGCCCTGAAGGAAAAGTATATCAAATTCCTGCAGGGAGCCGGTCTCATCGAAAAGGTCGCGGACCAGCTCAAGATCATCGACATCCCCTATGGGGAGAAATCCGTAAGAGAAGCTGTTCTCGACCTCGTGAAATTGATCAATGATTATGGCGAAAAAAAAGACGAGACATGAATTTTATTAAACTTACAAAAATGGACGACAATTTTAACAAAAACGTGCTATCCCCACTTGCCCCTCATATAGGAAGCCTATTTCCCACTTTTAGGGCCATAGAACCCACTTTCCCCACCAATATTCCCCACATGGCCCCCAAAAGCGTAAACCCTTACCATTCCTATATTTGCCGGGTTCGCTTAAAGCCCGTATTTCAACGAACACGAACCTACCTTCCCAATTACACTGCCTTCCGAATCGCCCGTATTTTCCCCATAGGTGGCGCGTGTAGCCGGCCCCTCTTTTTGTCTCATTTGCGCACTTTGGCCTACTGGGTGCATAGCGGCGGGGCCTTATGAACCTCCAATTGGCCGACATTGACCCGGGAGACTTGAAGCGCGGCCTCCTGGAACATTACCGGCGCGAAGGATTCGATGGCGCCGAGGAGCTGCTGAAATTTATCGATTCCTTCTGGAAGTTACGCGTTCCCCGAGCCCAGGTCTGCCCCGAACATACCCCGCCGGCCGAGTACATCGTGGACAGCTTCTTTGAGTTGGTCCAGGACTCGGTCTGCTGGGCCAACCGCGGCGGTGGCAAAACCCTCCTGGGGGCCCTGGCCACCTGGCTGGATACCGTGTTTAAGACCGGGTGTGCCACCAAGGTATTAGGCGGGTCTCTGGAACAGAGCAAGCGCATGTACGAACACCTTACCGGAGAAGGAGACGGCTGGGGCATGGTGACCGAGGATTTCCGATACCTGCTGCGCGGCGACATGCTGGCACAACGAACGGTCCTGGGCAACCTGTCGAACATCCAGATTCTCACGGCCTCATCTAAGAGCGTTCGCGGGGCGCACCCGCAGAAACTTAAACTGGATGAGATTGATGAGATGGACCCCCGGATTTACGAGGCCGCCTTGTCCATCCCCATGAGTAAGCGGGGGCACCGGGCCAGCACGCATATCTACTCCACCATGCACAAGACCTATGGTCTCATGCAGTCGGTCGTGGAAGAGGCCCCGGCCCGGGGCTATCGGCTTTACAAGTGGTGCATCCTTGACGTGCTGGAGCGGTGCGATGGCCGAGATTGCGAGACTTGCGACCTGTGGGATGAATGCCAGGGCCGGGCTCGCCATGCCGACGGGTACTATCGGATCGATGATGCAATTTCCAAAAAGCGGCAGGTATCAGAACAAACTTGGCTCTCGGAGTACCTGTGCATGATGCCAAGTTCGGAAGGATTGATTTATAAAGAGTTCGACATGGCGCTGCACGTTGTTTAGATCTTAATGCAGCGTTATTGATTTCCAATAAATAATATCCTTTTAAAACCCAATAACAGTTGGGAGTGGTGAGGTTTGTCATAGAACTTAAGTAACGTCAATTGCAATGTTAAATACTACTTAGGATTGTGAGAATAAACCTGCGATTGTGAGAATAAACTTCTTTACATAGGTGCGTAATATAATAGGATAAAACTAAAACACGATAACAAATCATGGTAATGAAGGAGAACGCAACTATAGGATAAAGTAAAGGCGCAAAAGCCGTAACCAGCAGCGCTCCCCGGGGGGAGTCCGGGAGCCTAATAGAACCCCCCACAAAACAGAAGGCAGCGCTGGTTACAATCAGAAAGAGGATAGCAACTCTGGCAATCCCACGGGAAAAGCGAAATTGCAAATGAGGCGCAGCTCAAGGCGCAATGGATTCCCGAAACTGGGATACCCGGAGGGCGAGCGAGGCCTCCCCGGCTCAAGGGTCAAACTGGAAAAGGCGGGTAGGTTAGCAGGACCGGAAAACTGCTGAGGACTGAGCACTCTGGCAGGAAACCAAGAAGCTCACGGACTTATGGATTGGCCGAGACGAATCCTGGAGGTAGGGACCCTCCTAAAAGATACCCTGGTTTTTGGTCTCCTTATACCAAGCGCAGAGAGGACCCGGAGATGTGCGGGACGGCGGAAACCTGAATCAATCCTGAGCGCAAGTGGCCTGGAGGTGGAGGAGCGACGGAAACTCCAGGAAGGAAGGGAACGAGGACGGCAGACAAAGTGCAAGCGGCCGGCGAGCAAAGCGTGGAGCTGATAACCCTTAACAAAAATTGTAGTGAGGCTCTGAACGACGGGGCGCGAGTCTGGCGGATTCGTGCCTCTCTTTGAGTGCCTTACTCATATATCGCAACTGGAGGCAACGACGATGACTATCGAAGAACTTAAGAAACTACCGGTGGCCAGGGTGCGGCGGATAGCCAGAAGCCTCAACCTCATTATTGATCTTCCGGACATGACCAAAGTTGAGATGGTCGGCATGATCTCCGACCGCCTGGGCGAAGGCAAGGTAGGCTGGACGCTCTTGGACCAATTCAAATAACTCGTGTAGGGCTTATGTGATTAAACCCATAGCCCGGGGCGTCCTGGAAGGCACGAGGACGGGGCGCCCCGAAAGGAGGTGGGGTGCAAACCAGTAACTTCTCAAGAATATGCAGCCAACAAGACGGCTTTGGGAGCAGGAGCGTTTCTATCGCCCTTCGGTCCCCGCAGTGGTACCGGGGGCGAACCTACCCGACCCTGGCCCCCCGGCGCGACATGCTGAAAATGGACGAGGTTACCTACCGGGAAGAGTATCAGAAGATCCTGGACAACCTGGACCCCCGGAGGGTTTACGAGGACCTGGGGGAAAATTCCATCCTCATTTGTTGGGAGGCTCCGGGCAAATTCTGTCACCGGCGTCTGGTGGCCGAATGGCTGGAGGAGCACCTGGGAGTGACGGTCCCGGAACTGCGGGATCCGAGCCTGTTTGACAACCTTTAAGTAAAACCATCTGTTCTGGAGACAAGACGATGATCACCGATTATCTGAAGGCCGGTTATCCGTCCAATCTCTCGGAAAAGGGGGGAAGGAATTGAAATCAGGTGAGGAAAGGGATAATATTGAGCCGGGTGGATTATGGATGATAAGGAATCCCTGGTGCCGGTGGAGCAGATCGAGCGCTCCATCTTGCTGATCCGGGGCGAGAAGGTGATCTTGGACGCCGACCTGGCGGTGCTTTACGGGGTGGCAACTAAGGTCCTGGTGCAGGCGGTCAAGCGGCACCAGGGGCGCTTTCCGACGGATTTTATGTTTCAACTGAGCCGGGTGGAGTTCGACCACTTGAGGTCACAATCTGTGACCTCAAATCAATGGGGCGGGCGGCGATATCCTCCATATGGCTTTACGGAGCAAGGCGTGGCTATGCTATCCAGCGTTCTCAACAGCCCCAGGGCCATCCAGGTGAACATCGAGATCATGCGGGCCTTTATCCGGCTGCGCCGGATGATGGCCTCCCATGCAGAACTGGCGCGCAAGTTGGAGAACCTGGAAAAGAAGTATGATGTCCAATTTAAGGTGGTCTTTGACGCTATCCGGAAACTTATGGCCCCGCCGGAGTCGAAACGTAGACGAATTGGGTTCCGACCCGAAGAAAGCGATTAAAAACCTCAAAACATAAGCTGAACTAACTATTTCGTCTAACAAAACTTTTAGCCGCCTCAGGGCGGCTTTTCTAATTCCTGGGGGTGACTCATGATTCAAGATTATCTGAAGGCCGGTTACCCGGTCCTTATGGTGCGGACGCATGAGCCGGAGCGGTTCATCGGCTCCATGGTCAAGAAGATCAACGGACGGACCCCTTATCAATGGGACATCGTGAGGGGCTATCGGGAATTGGGCAACGGGGCGGAATGGCAAGAGGCCGACCCCTTCGATCTCCCCCAAATTGCGGCGCGGGGGAAAGAAAAGGCGGTCTGGTTCCTGCGCAACTTCCATTTCACCATCAAGGAGCCGGGAGTTATCCAGGCGATCCAGAATAACCTCCCCGCTTACAAGGCCAAGGGGATCACGCTGGTCATGGTCGCTCCGGATGCGGAACTTCCCCAGGAACTGGAGCGGGAAGTGGTGGTCCTGGACTTTCCTCTGCCCACCCGGGACGAGCTGAGAAGTATCCTGGGCGGATTGGAGGAAAGCACCGGGGTCAAGGCTGAGAACGAGGACATGGTCCTGGATGCGGCCCAGGGGCTTACCTGGGAGGAAGCAGAGAACGCCATGGCGTTAGCCCTGGTGCGGCAGAAGTGTTTCGACCCCAAGACCATCACCGAGTTGAAGGCCCAGATGGTCAAGAAGTCGGCGGCCCTAGAGTTCAGTCAATTCAAGGAAACCTTCGAAACCCTGGGCGGCCTGGAGAACCTGAAGGACTGGACGCTTAACCGGTTCAAGATCCGGCGCCAGGGGTTGCCTTTCCGGGGCATATTGCTCCTGGGGGTCCCCGGGACCGGCAAGAGCCACTTTGCCAAGGCTCTGGGGAATCAGGTGGGCTGGCCCTGCCTCTCCCTGAACCTGGGTAAAGTCTTCGGCTCCCTGGTGGGGGAAAGCGAGGCAAAGATGCGGGACGCCCTGAAGGTAGTGGACGCCATGGCGCCCTGTATCCTCTTCCTGGATGAAATCGAGAAGGGCCTGGCTGGGGTCGGCGGCGGCTCCACGGATGGTGGCACGACCCAAAGGGTAGGAGGCACTTTCCTAACCTGGCTGAATGATCACACCTCTGAGGTGTTCGTCATCGCCACCTGCAACGATTACAGCAAGCTCCCCCCAGAATACACCCGGATGGGGAGGTGGGACGCCATCTTTTTTGTGGATAACCCGGGCCCAGGGGAACAAAAAGAAATCCTGGATATTTACCGGCACCAGTTTGAAGTTGACCTAGCTTTCCCTTACCCGAATTTGGACGGTTACAGCGGCGCAGAAATCCGGCAGGTTGCCATCGAGGCGGCATACAACGGCGGCGACTTGGATGCCGCGGCTCGGTTCGTGATCCCCATCTCCCGGTCCCAGAAAGACCAGATGGACCGGCTGAGGGAATGGGCCAGGTGTCGGACCATCCCGGCCAGCAAGCCGATCCTGGAAGAGGTCAAGGGCAAGAGGAGGGTGCAGCTATGATGGCCGTGGAGATCAGCGAAGAAACCCGGCAAATCATCGAGGTTCCGGTCCCGATAAGCCTTCCTAAATGGGCATGGCTCATAATCACCGCCAGGGCAAAGGCCCTGCATGAGGGTGATATCGACGCCTGTATCCAGGAACTGCTTAACGTGGGCATCCAATCTGAAATCAAAATCATGGGTGCGGTCGGCCCGGCGGAGAGAAACTGATGAGCCACTACTCAGAAGTGCAGGTTGAGTTTCGGGATAGGGCGGCCCTGGTGGCTGCCCTTGAGCGTTTAGGGTTCCAAGGCAAACTTGAAGTTCACCAGGAAGCCAAGGCTCTTTACGGTTACCAAGGTGACCGGAGAGAACAGCAGGCCCACATCATTATCCGACGTCAGCATGTGGGTCTGGCAGCCAACGACATCGGTTTCCAACAGTACTCGGATGGTTTATACCGGGCTCATATCTCCGACTTTGACCGGAAGGAAAACGGCTATAACGACTCCTGGCTGGGAAAGCTCAAGCAGTCCTACGGGGTAGAGAAAGCCAAATCCGAAGCCAAGAAGAAGGGCTATCGAGTCACTGAAGAAAAACAAGGCGACGGCCGCATCCGGCTGGTCTGTAGGAGATAGGGCATGGCGACAGAAATTATCTTAGACTTTGCCCCTGACGGTGAGGTCAAAATGGAAGGCAAAGGATTCCAGGGCAAGAGCTGCGATGAGGCCATGAGCCATTTCGAGAAAGCCCTGGGTGTGGTGTCGAACCGCAAGAACAAGCCGGAATATTTTCAGGGAGTGCGGACCAATGCCCAACAAAAAGCCTGAAGAGATCGCCCTGGACTTTTCTCCGGACGGCAAGGCGGCTACCGATTGGTGGACCCCGGAAGCCGATCAAATTCTTTCGACCCTTGGCCCTCCGGCCCCGGGGTTCGAGGAACTGAATCATAATCCCTGGTGCGGTTAAGGAGGAGGTGGGCTCATGGGAAGAGTGATTATCACGATGGACGGCGGCCTGATTCAACACATCATGGCCGACCAGGAGGGCATCGAGGTCATGGTCCTGGACTTTGATACTGAAGGAGGAGACAATGAGAGAATCAAGGAATTCGAGGGAAACCCGGTTTATGTCTTTCAAGGGGTGGACGACGTGGACACGGAGCGGGTCGATGAAATCGAAACAGCCCTCTTTAAGTAAAACCCTCATTCTTTCACCCAGCCCGGGGCGGCGGCGCCCTTCCTGTTTTGATGAACCCCTCAAAGAACGACTTGACAATACACCATAAAGGTGTAATATGATCTCACCTATAAGATGTGAATTATGACGGAGAAGCGACAACCTACCTACGACCTTGAAGCATTCAAGGCTGCTTTTAGCAGCGTGGGGAGACTGGCCGTTACCGGCACGGCGCTAAGAAGCGCCGCCGCTCTGGGATTTGGACGCACTGAGATCGTTGAAACGATCCAGACCATGAAACGGGAGCATTTCTACAAGTCCATGACGGCCTATGCCGATCACCGGCTTTGGCAGGACGTGTACCACGTTCCCTCATCGGTTGGTGTGCTGTATGTCAAGTTTACCGCCGATGTTTTAACCGAGTTTTTGTTGCTCTCCTTCAAGGAGAAAGAAAATGACCGCTAATCCCGAATGTCCGAAAACGGGTGCGCCGATGCACCGCGGCGTGCGTCCCATGACCTTGACCTATAAGGAGGAGTCGATCACCTTCGACATGCCCGGTTGGTATTGTGACGAGTCCGATGAGAGCATTCACACCGGCAAGGATATGAAGGTATCCGACCGCATGTTGAATCGGCTTAAGGCACAGCAGCGAGGGTTTGCTTGAGCCGGAGGAGATTCGGCACATCCGCAAGAAACTTCGTCTTTCTCAGGAGGCTGCCGGACTGCTGGTAGGCGGCGGCCCCCGGGCCTTCCAGAAATACGAAAGCGGCGACCTGCTGCCAAGCCGGGCGGTAAGCAGCGCCTTGGTTCTTCTCGATCATGACCCCAAGGCAATAGCGGTTCTAAAGAGGCGGCAGGAGGTGAACAAGGCCCCTGTCCCGTCACACGCCGAGCCGCACCCCTGATATATGGAAGGCTCTATAGTGGAGGTGCAGCACTGTCCGAATAGGAAGAATCGGACAAAATTCTAAAGTAGCCCTTATTAAGTAAAAACCCTCACTCTTTCACCCAACCCAGGGCGGCGACGCCCTCGTTTGGGATAAGGGACGTGAGGGTCCCCATAGCAAAAGGCCGGTCATTGACCGGCCTTTATCTTTTTCTGGAGGCATAGACCATGAGCGCAAAGAAATCGCATGACAACGGCTTTGACGGACTGGTGGCAATCCAGCTCTGCACCAAGAGCTGGCCCGGAATCGTGAACCTCACCAAAGAGGACCTGGGAGTGGAGCAGGTCCCGGAGTTCTTCCACCTGGGCAACAAGAAACTCTACCCGGCCGAATGGCGCCAGGCTTTCAACCGCAAGATCAGCGAGGGCCGGCGCGTCCTGAACGAGAACACCTACGATTTCGTGTTGGAATGGGTGCGCTGCTCTCCCAAAGGTCGGCTGGCCCGAACCTTGGAAAAGCTGGCCCAGGTGCAGAGAGAATACCTGGCCCTGGCCGATGAGTTCTGCGAGAAGTACGACGCTATCCGGGATGAGTGGAAAGCCTTCTGTGAATCGAAGCATCCCGGTTCCTGGGAATTGATGAGGCCCCACTATCCCGCCAAGGAGATCCTGCGGCGGAAGTTCGATTTCTTCTGGACCATCACCGAGATCAAGGCGGCCGAGCCCCCCTCCAAGACGAGCGCCCCGGAAGTCATCGAGGCCTACCAACGGGCCAAGGCCGAGCTGGAGGCCAAGTGCAAAGAGGCCGTCGAGCTGGCCTTCCTGGACTACATGAAGACCATCCGGGAAGTGGTGGCCGACTTGTCGCTCAAGATGCGGGAGGGGAAGGTCATCCGCAACGACTCGCTGGAGAAGGTCCGCAAGCTCCACGATTGGTCCCGGGACATGAACATCTTCGGCTACAAGCCTCTGGAGGAGGAACTGGCGAAGCTGAAGGCCGGCCTGGACGGGGTGGACATCAAGGCCCTCAAGGACAACGACGCCCTCAAAGGACAACTGGCGGACCTGGCCGACCAGGTAGCCGCGGTGGCTTCCAAGACGGAGGACGTGAATGCCATCTCCGGGAATTACAAACGGATGATCGACTTGAGCTAACCCTGAGGGGCCGGGCGCCTCCGGCCTTTCAGGAATATTTCAGGAATAATTTGCACCCCATTTTGTAAAGGAGACATGACCATGCTGCAAATTCCCTTCGATACCAGCAAAGAAGGCTTTGGGGCTAACTCCAATCGGAAAAACGGCAGAACATCTCATGGGATCATCGAACTCTATCCCGATTTTCAAGTGCCGTGCTGTCTTTCTCTCGACATCCGCGGACCGGCTGGGGCATACCGGGGCAGCGCCATTATCGACAAAGAAACCGCCCGGCAGGTAGGGGCTGAACTGTTGAACTGGGCCGCGGGCGATGTTGTCCACCGGGCCGCAGGTAACTTGATTTTGACCAATAACGAAAGGGCTGCGACAGGTGAAAAGGCGGTCATGGCCGTTTTCAAAGAGGACATTGAATCAGGGGGCATCGATTTGACCACCGGCATTTATGACCTGGTGGCGGACCTGCTGCACTTGGCCAGGGAGAATGACATCGAACCGGATTACATCATTCGCATGGCCCAGATGCACTTCGATGCAGAGGTGGAAGAAGAATCGTTAAATCCTTTCGGGGAAGAGTAAGGGAGGCGGTTTATGGTAAAGCCAAAAAGAATAGCAAGCCTGATGAATTGTGACCGCTCTGAATATGGAGTTATCAGCGTTGACCTGGATCTGCTTTCCGAGCAAATAACCTGGCTGGCAGGGTTGGGTATCAGCAGCCCGGAAAGAGACGGCATTTTAAATCTACTTGAGGGGATTCAGGATCTGGCTGATCCCACAGAGGAGGAGGCCCTAAATGGCTGATTACTACGGAGCAACCTTATATGTTCCCAAGCACCTGATCACGCCGGAACTTGAGGCGATGATTGCTGAATACGTTCGGGAGCATGAGACCGAGGATAGCGTGGTGGATGGAATCTTTACCCTGGTATCCTATGAGGCCCGATGGGGTGAGTTTGAAGAAATCGAAGAAGCCTTGGTAGACGCAGGGATTCCCTTTGACCGAGAAACCGTCCCTGATTATGGAAACCCGGCCTTTACCATGTATTTCAGGCCCGGGATCACCAAAACCCCTCAATACGTCTGCGATGTGATCGGCGTCGGGGAGGTAACGGGCTCTGCTCAAAACTGGTGGCCTGGAAGCCCTGCAAGAAAAACTGGCCAAGGACTATCCGGAGTTTTTACCCTTGGAGGGCAAAAACGAAGCGGTGATGCCATGAGCACCCCGCCCGGCTTAAACATCAGGTTTTTAGCTCAGGGGATGCTTAAACTCAGCCCCGAGCAACTGCCTGAGGGGTTTTTTGAATGGTCCGTTCAGGATCAAATCCAATGGGCCAAGGATTATTGGGAGAGCCGAACCAGAGAGGACCTTTTGGCGGCGGTGGCCTATCTCGATTTAGAGGAGGATTCGGTCCCGGATTGTCTGGAGGTGGACGACGAGGATTACACCATATTGGCACAGACGTCGATGTGGGATGCTTTTTATAGAGGATCCAAAAATCTGTGCATTCCTGAGGAGGAAGGCTATGAGCCTGGCTGAAATGATCCAGCGGATCAACGGCTATCGGAAAAAGGTGGGGCAGCCGGTCATCGAGCTAAATTCTCGACCGAGCAGCTCCGGCTCCGGAACGACCATCGAGATCCTGGGCAACGATACCGTCCTTGCCAAGAGTATCCATGGCGGGGCGATTAACTGGTTTCTCAAGGGGATGCTCACGGCTTTCCAGAACATCCCGGCTCCCAAGGTGGAGAACTTCGACAAAGACCTTTTCACCTACCGCCGGGCCATCGACCTGAGCTGAAGCTCTTTAAGTAAAATCAACTTTTTAAAGGAGGTATGGCTATGGCGAAAAGAAAACCTGTGGCAACCGGCGACTGCGCAACCTGTGATTTCTGGAAGCGCAAGGGCAGCCCAATCAAGGGCAAACTCATCCCGGGCGGGACCGGAAAATGCACCAGGGCAGAGGGGTTATGTGAGAACCCGAAACCCAAAGACCCTCACCCCGGCTGGAGCGGCCGGCCGGAAAAAGAAAGGGGGCCCTCTACCCAGGCCCCCGAAACCACTTCCCCGGACTCGCCAAAGCCCGGTAACGAAATTGCTCTGTCTCTTATATACCCTAATCCCCTCCAGCCGCGCAAGATTTTTGATCAGGCCAAGCTGGAGGAGCTGGCGCAGTCCATCAAGGAGCAGGGACTCATCGAGCCTCTGGTGGTGGTGCGGCGACTCTGCACCTTCATAGCGGACAGGCCGGGTCCCCCCATCCCCAAGGAGTTTATGCTGGTGGCAGGAGAGCGTCGGTGGCGGGCTTGCCAGATAGCCGGGCTTAACACCGCCCCGGTGCGCGTGATCGAGGCCGACGATAACCAGATTGCGGAAATGGCCCTGGTGGAGAACATCCAGCGCCAGGACCTCACCCCTTTGGAGGAGGCCAAGGCTTTCCAGGAAATGCTGGACAGGGGTTACACCAAAGAGGAGTTGGCTCAAAAGCTGGGGTTCAAACAGGTGTGGCGGGTGGACGAGCGCCTGTCGCTTCTGAACCTGTCTCCCAAGTTCCAGGATGCCCTTATTTTCGGGGCCATCTCCCCTTCCCAGGCCTTCGAGATCAGCCGCCTGCAGGATCACGGGGAGCAGGAGCTGGTTTTTCAGAAAATCAAGGCCGGGCAACTCCCCACTTATAACCACCTTCGAAGGTTTGTTAACGCCCTGGTGGACGCCAAGAAAGAGCGCTTCCTCTTCGCGGTCCCCAAGAAGGAGGACCTGGAGACGGTATCCCGCTGGGAGAAGGCCCTGGATGCGGTCACCGGCCTGGTGGTCAGATCCTTCTCCCGG
>CAVYJK010000031.1:0-234007 GCA_963768765.1 uncultured delta proteobacterium | reverse complement strand
CTGCACCAGAGGCAGGAGGTCCTTGTCGCCGGAGATGATCTCCACCCGGAACCCCTGGGATTTGGCCAGGCTTACCAGGGTGCAGATGAGGTCGTCGGCCTCGTAGCCTTCCTGCTGCAAAGCCGGCAGCTGAAAGCCGGCGATTATCTTGTTGATATAAGGGAGCTGCATCACCAGCTCTTCGGGCATGGGAGGGCGGTGGGCCTTGTACTCAGGATAGACCCGGTGTCGCTGGGTGGGGCCCTTGGCGTCAAAGACCAGGGCCAGGTAGTGGGGCTGCCGCTCCTTGAGGACCTTGAGGAGCATGTTGGTGACCCCGTAAACCGCGCCGGTGGGCAAGCCTTTGGAGTTGGTGAGCCGCGGCAGGGCGTGAAAGGCCCGGTAGAAGTAGGAGCTGATGTCTATGAGGTAGAGCACCTGGGATTCTTTGGCCATTTTCCCTTACCCTCTACCCCCTTATAGCCTCTAGCCGGGCCGGTGTCAATGAGGGAGGTATGGACCGGGGGCGCCGCCACGGGCCCCACGGCTCTGCTCCCCGGGACTTACGGGTTTGAACTTTTCAAGCTGAAATGTCGATATTCAGCAGAAGGAAGAGCCGGCCGCTTCTTACCTGGATTTCCTCCGGTGGCAAGTCGCCGGTGCGCCAAGGGGGTTAACGGAGAACCAGATGGCAGATCTCGGGTGGGGCCTGGCCGCGTTGTTTTCTTTGGCGGGCGCCTTGTTTTATTGGGGCGCCGAGGTCTTGGGGGTGGAAGCGCTTTACCGCCACGCCTGTCTTTACCTGGTGGTGGCCGCGGTGCTCTCTGCGGGACTGGCCTTACTGGGGGCCTGGTGAGGAGCTTGGCGGGACGCCCCCCGGGGCAGGTCCCTCCTTGTGGTTAGGGGAGCGCAGCACCAGGTGATTGCAGGGGCTCGGGGCAGGATATCCGTGGCCGGAGAAGGTAGGCTTGCTTTTTTCCCACCGCCAATGATGCCGGAGGCCCCACCTGGGCAACAACTCCCCTCACAGCCCCCTTTATGGGGGTTGGGGGAGGGTTTCAGGGAGGATTGTAAGTAGGCCGTCGGCCCTTAACCCCCTCCCGGAAAAGCCTTCCGCCCCTCAAACCCGGGGCTTGGCCCAGATTTCCAGGACTGAGAGTTGCAGGAAGCGCTTGGACGCGGCGCTTTTCAAGATGGCCACGGTGTCCCAGCCCCGGGCGGTGCCGCCGATGGCCACCACCTCTTCGCCTTCCGGGATGAGGCCCGCGTCCACCGCCTCCATGACGATCTCGCAGCACACCTTGAGGCCCTGCCCCAGGCGCCGCAAAGTGTTGGCAATGAGGAGGGTGGGGGCGCTGCCCTTGAACTGGTCCGCCAGGCTAGTTTCCAGGGAATGCGTCAGGATGGTGGCCTTGAGCACCTGGCCGCCCCGGCGGGTGATCTCCTGGTAATGCTCCTCCAGGAACTCGTCGATGTTGGGCCCCTTGAAGCCCACGGAGTGCCCCACCACCACCAGGTTGACGCCTTTGCCCTCCAGCCGCCGGGCCGCCTGGGCGCCGCTTAAGCCGGTGGTGGAGGCCACCACCAAGTGGCGGAATCCTGCCGCCGCCGCCTTCTCCAGCAGATCCAGGCAGGCGGGGGTGTTGTCCGGGCCCACCCCGCGGAAATACCACACTTCCCTGCGTATCATGGGTTCACCTCGCATCTGGTCGTTTATGATATTTTAACCATCGACAGGCATAAATTTCCAGCCCTGCGGGCTGAAGTTTTGGGGGAGGGCCAGGGAGCGGCGCTCCCTGCCCTCCCCAAACCCCCTCCCAACCCTTTAAGGGGCCTGGGAAGGCGGGGCTGTTAGCCCCGACTTCCCAGGCCTCAAACTTAAGGGATTGGGGGAGGGGGCGTGGGGAGGGGAAGGCCGTGGGCCCTTAGCCCCCTTCCCCACAATCCCTAGGCCAAATCCTCCGGCAGGAAGACGACTTCCCGTTCCAGGGCCACGCCCTCATTACGCCAGACCTTCTCCTGAATTTCGCTGATGAGGGCCTTAACCTGGGCCGCGGTGGCGTGGCCCGCATTCAGGATGAAGTTGGCGTGTTTGCGGGACACCAGGGCCTCGCCCAGGCGGCGCCCCTTGCAGCCGGCCGCCTGGATGAGTCGGCCCGCCGGCGGCGCCCCCGCCGGGTTCTTGAAGACGCTGCCGCAGCTCCGGGGATTGGCGGGGAGGCGACTCCGGCGATACGCCAGTAGCTCCTGCATGCGCTCTTGCCACGGTTTCCGGGGGCGCCGGGGTCTTAAGGGCGAACTCCGCTTCCACCACCAGCCAGTGGGGAAAATTGAGCAGCACCGAGGTGCGGTACCCCAGGCCCAACTCGGCCGCCTGGAATTCCAAAAGCTGCAGCTGCGGCGTGGCCACCCACACCCGGCGCAGCACCTGGGCCAGATTTCCGCCGTGGGCCCCGGCGTTGAGGCGCACCGCGGCGCCCACGGTGCCGGGGATGCCCGCCAGGAACTCGAAGCCGGCAAAGCCCAGCTGCATGGCGGCCTTGGCCAGCCGGGGCAGCGCCACCCCGGCCCCGGCCCGCAGGGATTCTCCCTGCACCTCCAGTTTTTGCAGGCTCCGGGCCAGGTGCAGGGTGAGGCCCGGCAGGCCGCCGTCGTCGATGAGGACGTTGGAGCCCCGGCCCAGGAAGAACAGGGGCCAACCACGGTCCTGGGCCAGACGCATGAGGGCGTAGACCTCCTCCAGGTCCGCGGGCACCGCCAGGTACTCGGCCGGCCCCCCGATCTTCCAGGTGGTCAGCGGCGAAAGGGGCTGCCCCGCAAAAACCGGCCCCTTAAGACCGGGCCATCTGAGGAGCTCCGGTTCCATAGGATGAATTGCCATTGACTTTCAATGATATAGAGAATGAGCAGGATTGAAAACCGAAACTTCGCTTAGCCGTCAAATTCGTCGGGAACTTGAGGGAGGGGCAGGAGCCGCTTACGAAAAAGCCTCTGGCCCCTCCCCCCAAATCCTCGCTCCCAAGCCGCCCCCCGCCGCTCGCCTTGACAATCCCGGCGAAACCGGGTAGCGTTAACCCCACGGATAAAGGGGGAGAGCATGGTCCGGAGGCGATTTGGGGGGATGGTGGCCGGCATTCTCACGGGGGCGCTGGTGTCGCTGGCGGGCGGGGTGCAGGCCGAGGCCCCGCCGGTGGCCTACGTGGGGCTAAAATACGACCTGGTGCGCCAGGGCCTGGACAAGGGCTTCGTGTTCCAGACCTTCTCGGATTCCCGCAACGATTTCCTGCCGGACGTGGTGCGCAAGATCGCCTTCCTGCGCAAGGAAACCCCGGAAATCTACCAGAAATTCCTGCAACCCGCGGTGGTGGCCCAGGGACGGGCCTATATGAGCGCCCACCGGGATGAGCTCGCCAAAGCCGAGGCCAGATACGGGGTGGCCCCGGAAGTCATCGTGGCCATCCTCACGGTGGAAAGCGGCCTGGGGAATACCACCGGTAAGTATCCGGTCTTCAACGTCTTCGCCTCGCTCGCGGTCATGGATGCCCCCGAAGTCGTCCGGGAGGTGGGGTTGACCGGGGCCCAAGGGGACCGCCTGAGCAAGAAGGCGGCCTGGGCCCGCCGCGAACTGCAAGTCTTTCTCGAGTACTGCGAACTCCGGCGCCTGGACCCTTACTCCTTTAAAGGCTCCTGGGCCGGGGCCATGGGCTACTGCCAGTTCCTGCCTTCCAGCCTGAAGAGCTGCGGCGTCTCCGCCAGTGGTAAAGGGCCGGTGGACCTGTTTACCCACGCCGACGCCATCCACAGCGTCGCCTCCTACTTGGAAAAAAGCGGCTTTCAGCGCCAAAACCGCGCTTCCTGGCGCCGGGCCGTTTATCGCTATAATCACTCCGAGGCGTACGTGGACACGGTGATCACCCTGGCCAACTGGTATTGATGGCCGTTGTCGCCGGATTAACCCATTGCTTTAGAAGATAAAATCCCCCCTACCCCGCCCCCTTTATTGAACGGGGAATTAGGGGGATTTTATAATAGGCTATCTATAGTAAAAGCATTATGGATAAGAAAGAGGTAGCCGCCACCCTGGAGGAGATCGCCTTCCTGCTGGAGCTGGCCGGGGAAAACCCCTTTAAGGTGCGGGCCTACGAGGCCGGGGCCCGAACCGTGCTCACTCTTCCCGGGGACCTGGAGGAAGCGGTGCGCTCCGGCGAGTTGGCCAGGGCCAAGGGCATCGGCAAGACCCTGGCGGCGGTCATCCAGGAGCTGGTGACCCGGGGCGAGGCCGCGGTCCACCAGGAACTGCGGAGACAAGACGCCTCCGGGGCTTGTTGGAACTCTTGCAAGTTCCGGGATTGGGCCCCAAAAAGGCCCGGGTCCTCTACGAGCAGCTCCAGATCACCGGCCTGGGGGAGCTGGAATACGCCTGCCGGGAAAACCGGCTCCTGGGCCTGCCCGGGTTCGGGGCCAAATCCCAGGAAAGGATTCTGGCCGGCCTGGATCGTCTGAAACGCTACGCCGGCCTTTTCCGCCTGGGAGACTTGCTGCCTCTGGCCGAAGCCCTCCTGAGCCAGATCCGCCGGGCGCCGGAGATCGTCCGGGCCGAACTGGCGGGTCCGGTGCGCCGCCGCCTGGAAGTGGCAAGCGCCATCGACCTGGCGGCCGCGGCCTTACAACCCCAGCAGGCCCTGGCGGCCCTGGGGAAAATGTTGGACGCCGAACTGCTGGAACTGGACCAGACCCGGGTGGAGTTTACCTTGCCCCAGGGAGTTGGGGTCCGGCTGACGCTAACGGCGCCGGAGGCCTTCGGGGCCGCCTGGCTAACCGCCACCGGCAACGAGCACCATTTTCAAGACCTGCAGCGTCGGGCCCGGGAGCGCCACCTGAGCCTCACCGGCCAGGGGCTGTTTGCCGGCCTGGACCCCCAGCCCTGCCGGGAGGAGGCCGACGTTTACCAGGGTCTGGGACTGCCTTTCATTGCCCCGGAGTTGCGGGAGGGCCTGGGAGAGACGGAAGCCGCGGCCGCAGGCCGCCTGCCCCGCCTTATTGAACCTAAGGAGGTGCGGGGTTGTTTTCACGTGCACTCCTACTATAGCGACGGGGTCAACTCCCTGGAAGAGCTGGTCGCCGCAGCCCGTAAACGGGGCTGGAGCTTTCTGGGGCTTTCGGACCACAGCCAGTCGGCCTATTACGCCGGCGGCTTGAAACCCCCGGACCTGGACCGGCAAAGGCTGGAAGTGGAGGCCTGCCGCAGGAAAAACCCGGATTTTACCCTCTTCTGGGGGGTGGAATCCGACATTTTGCCCGACGGCTCCCTGGATTACCCGGATGACCTCCTGGCGGGCTTCGATTTTGTCATCGCCTCGGTCCACTCCCAGTTCCGCCTGGACCGGGAGGCCATGACCCGGCGGCTGCTCACCGCCATGGGGAACCCGCATTGCACCATGCTGGGACACGTGAGCGGCCGCCTGCTGCTGGCCCGGGAGCCCTATGAATACGACCTGGAGGCGGTCCTCCGGTTCGCCGGAGAAAAACGGGTGATCATGGAAATCAACGCCAGCCCTTACCGCCTGGACCTGGACTGGCGGTGGCTGCGCCGGGCCAAGGAACTGGGCGTCCTCATCAGCATCAACCCCGACGCCCACGATCTTTCAGGGCTGGACGACGTGAACTACGGAGTGATGGCCGCCCGCAAAGGCTGGCTGGAACCAAAAGACGTGCTGAATACTTATACGACAAGGGAAGTGGGGCGCATTTTAGGACGGCGCAGAGCGGACTAAGGTCTTGGCCAGACCAGCCCCTCGGGGTTGGGGGAGCGCCTGTTATGGCCAGGACGGGAAGATGCTGTGGGGAGAAAATATCTATACATCTTGATCACGGCGGTAATATCATTAAGCTTTGTAGAGCTGGGGGCTTTTATTTATTCTTTTTTTATCCCGCAACATTACTATTACATTCCCCCCACCCGGAAGCAATTTAAAGAATATTTGTATAAGCTCGAAAACAAAGATGAACTCGGTCGATTCTTAGGTTGGGGAGACGAAGGCATTAGACCTGCACCGGCCGCACGGGGTCTGGGGGAACCGTACATTTCCTTATATGGAGATTCTTTTACTTATGGAATGGATGTATCTGAAGCGGCGGCCTGGGGCAATGTCTTGACGGCCTTAATTGGCCGCAGAGTTGATAATTACGGCAATTGTGCTTATGGCAGCGATCAGGCCTACCTATATTTTTTCAAGAACCTGACTGATAAAGCAAAGGTCGTCATTCTGACCCATCTGAGCGAAAACATTGTCAGGAATATAAACCAGGATAGAAGTTTTATTTATAGGAATGATGCACCTTACAGGATTTTATTAAAGCCGAGGCTTACAACCGATAAAAAAGGCAGGCTTGAGTACATAAAAGTCCCTAAGTTGACGGAATCCGACTACGAAAATTATGTACGCCATCCGGAGACTTATTTAAAGGAGGAATTTTTTATTCCCAATAAGGGGTGGTATTCTCTGAAAAAATTACAATTCCCATATTCATTCTCTGTTCCTTATGTTTATACTCACAAAAGAATATTCATCAAACTTCTTAATAGGAGACTGTCGCATTGGTTTGATATTTATCTTCCTCCCTGGTATGATAGTCTGTACGAGCCTAATCATCCTTCGGGTTCGCTTGAGTTGACCAGAGATATTATGATTAATTTTGCCAGGGTAGCTAAGGAAAGGGAAAAAATCCCCCTTTTATTTGTGCTGCCGTCTATGGAAGACTTTGCCTACTTTCAACATAGCAAGACCTGGGTATATTCTCCTTTGCTGGAGGCCCTGAAGAAGGAAGGCTATGACTCATATGATTTGGGGCCGTTGTTATTGAAGAAATTAAGACCCAGCGACAAGACGGAGGACTTTTTCAGTACCGATGGCAAAGCAGGTCATTATTCATCCAAAGGTAATAAAGTTTTGGCCGAAGTGGTTAGAGATATTCTAAAGGATCATAAGTTGATTGATTCTCCAGGAACACATTAAAATATGGAGTAACTACTATCAGGAAGGTCACCGATAAAGCCAGAAAGGTTAATGGTATGACCATGTCAGCGGCGGTGGGGATCGTTTTGGGGAGCGCTTCGGATTGGCCCAGCGTGGAGCCGGCCGCGGCGCTCCTGCAGGAATGGGGTATTGGCTTCGAAGTGGTGGTGGCCTCAGCCCATCGGGCGCCGCGCCGGGTGCATGCATATGCCCAGGACGCCGCGGGTCGGGGGCTCAAGGTCATCATCGCCGTGGCGGGGGCGGCGGCTCATCTGGCTGGGGTCCTGGCGGCGGAAACCACCCTGCCGGTCATCGGCGTGCCCCTGACGGGCTCGCCCCTGCAGGGATTGGACAGCCTGCTCTCCACGGTACAGATGCCGGCGGGGGTGCCGGTGGCCACCATGGCCTTGGGGAGTGCGGGCGCCCGCAACGCCGCCATCTTTGCCGTCCAGATCCTGGCCCTGAGCGACCCCAGGCTCAAGGAGGTTCTAAAGCGCCACAAGCAAGACCTGGAGCAAGAGGTAGCCCAGCAGGGGGAGAAGATTCCCCCGGAGTTTCGCGGCAAAAGTTGAAAAAGGTTCATTAAAGGAGAGCTGAAGCCATGATGGTGACCTCCATGGTGGACCTGACCATCGACCTGGCGGCCCTGGAACACAATTACCGGCAGTTGCGGAGTCTGTGCGAGCCCCAGGTCAAAATGCTGGCGGTGGTCAAGGCCGACGCCTACGGCCACGGGCTCATCCCGGTGGGCCGCCGGCTGGCCAGGGCCGGGGTGGATTATCTGGGGGTAGGCTCTCTGGAGGAGGGCCTGGCCTTGCGGCGGGCGGGGGTGAGCGTCCCCCTGCTCCTGCTTCTGGGCGTCATGCCCCGGGAGGCGGACCGGACCGTGGCCGACGACCTGGAGGTGGCCCTGTTCCGGAAGGACGTGGCCCAAGCCCTGGCGGATGCGGCCCGCAGCCAGGGGAAGCGCGCCCGGGTCCACCTCAAGGTGGACACCGGCATGGGGCGCCTGGGTCTGCTGCCCCAGGAAGTGCTGCCCTTCCTGGACTGGCTGAAAGAGTATCGCCAGATTGAGGTCCTGGGGTTGATCTCACACCTGGCGGTGGCGGACCTGGACGATAAAGCCTATACCAGGAAGCAGCTTCAGGAGTTCACCGCCTTGCTGGGGGAAGCCCGGCAGCAGGGCTGGAAGCTGCCCTTAAGCCACATTGCCAACAGCGCCGCCCTCTGGGAGATGAAAGAGGCCCACCTGGGGCTGGTGCGTCCGGGCCTCATGCTCTATGGCTCGCCGCCGGCGCCCCACCGGCCCCCGCCGCTGGAGCTTAAGCCGGTGATGTCGTTCACCTGCCAGGTCCTGCAGGTGAAGCGCCTGCCCCCCGGCAGCAGTATCAGCTACGGCTGCACTTACACCACCCCGGACTGGTGCGACCTGGCGGTCTTGCCCGTGGGTTACTGCAACGGCTACAGCCGGCTGCTGTCCAACCGGGGTGAGGTGCTGGTTCAAGGCCGCCGGGCCCCCATCCGGGGCCGGGTCTGCATGAACCTCACCATGGTGGAGGTGACGGGCCTCTCCGGAGTCAAGGAATGTGATAAAATAACCTTGATGGGCGCCGACCAGGGGCAGCGGCTCTCCGCCGAGGACCTGGCCGGGTGGGCCCAGACCATCAGTTATGAAATCTACTGCGCCCTGGGGACCGCCAATCCCCGGCGCTATCTGGGAGCCTGAGATGGTGGATCGCAAACCGGATACCCAGGAAGCCAGCATCTGCCTGGTCTGCGCCTGGCGGGCGGACTGCGTCAAGAAGTATTCCTTCACCGGCCAGCACTGCCTGGAATTCACCCGGGACCTGACGCTCAAGGCCAAGCCGGTGGGGGAGGCGCCGCCGAAGGAAGGGGAAATAAGGATTAACCGCGAAGGACGCAGAGAAGCGCGAACTTAAGGTTTTGTCATCCGTCCCCGCGAAGCTCTAGAGCTGATGCGGGATCGTTCGCTTGTCCGCCAAGCTTTTCTTGGCATTCGGGCAAGGCCCCAAGCCCATGCTTGGGTTTCAATTGCATTCCCAAGCTCAGCTTGGGAACCAGAGTATAATTTAGGTCATCTCCATAGAAGGTAGGATTCCGACGTCAAGGTATGGGGTGGGGAGACCCCGCCCCTACGAGTAACTTTAATCGTTTAAGTTACGGAATGATAAAAGTGATAATGAAAGCTGCAAAATGCGCCTAAAGAAACTTCTAGGTGAACTGATCACCGACAGCGCCGACCGGGCCCGGGAAGTCGGGCCAGCTGGCCTTTGACACCCTGCCCGCCTTCGAAGTCGAGGCCCCCAAACAGGCGGACCACGGGGACCTGGCCACCAACCTGGCCATGGTCCTGGCCTCCCGGGCCAAGCGGCCGCCCCGCCAGATCGCCGAAATCATCATCAACGGGCTCCTGGCCCCGGAGGGCCTGTTGCGCCAGGTGGAGATCGCCGGTCCCGGGTTCATCAATTTTTTCATCGAGGATTCCTACTGGCGCCGGGTGATCACGGAAATCTTCAGCCTGGGCCCGGCCTACGGCAACAGCGACCTGGGCGCGGGGGTCAAAGTGCAGGTGGAGTTCGTCAGCGCCAACCCCACCGGGCCCCTGCACATCGGCCACGGCCGGGGGGCGGCCCTGGGGGATGCCCTGGCCAACCTGCTCTCCGCCACCGGCCACCGGGTGGAGCGGGAATACTACATCAACGACGTGGGCAACCAGATCCTCACCCTGGGCAAATCCCTCTATTTTCGGGCCCGAGAGCTTAAGGGGGAGACCCTGGAATTTCCCGAGGACGGCTACCGGGGCGATTATATGCTGGACCTGGCCCGGGACTACCTGGCGGCAGGCGGTGCGGTGCCCGAGGCGCCGGCCCACGAAGATGACCTGCTCACCCTGGGGCGCTTCGCCGCGGACCTGATACTTTCCGGCATCAAAAAGGACCTGGAGGATTTCGGCGTCGGCTTCGACCACTGGTTCAGCGAGACCGAGCTCTACCGCCAGGGCCTGGTGGAGCAGTGCTTTGCGCTCCTGAAAGAGCAGGGCCACCTCTACGAACAGGACGGCGCCCTGTGGTTTAAGGCCACTGAGTTCGGCGACGAGAAGGACCGGGTGGTGCGGCGCCGCAACGGGGCCACCACGTATTTCGCTTCGGACGTGGCCTATCACCTGCAAAAGTTTCAGCGGGGCTTCGACCAGGTGGTGGACATCTGGGGGGCCGACCACCACGGTTACGTGCCCCGGCTCCTGGCCGCGGCCCAGGCCCTCGGGTTCACCGGCCGCCTGAAGGTGATCCTGGTGCAGCTGGTGTCCCTCCTGCGCCAGGGGGAGCCGGTGGCCATGACCACCCGGGGAGGCACCTTTGTCACCCTGAGGGAGGTCATGGACGAAGTGGGGAAGGATGCGGCCCGCTTCATCTTTCTCAGCCGGCGGCCCGACGCCCACCTGGAGTTCGACCTGGAACTGGCCAAACAGCAAAGCAGCGAGAACCCGGTCTATTACGTGCAATACGCCCACGCCCGACTGGCTTCCGTCTTCCGCCAGGCCGCGGCCCAGGACCTCAGGATGGAGGAGCCGGACCCGGGGCGGTTTCATCTGCTGGCCCTCCCCGAGGAACTGGCTCTCCTCAAGATGCTGGCCAATTACCCGGAACTGGTGGAAGGGGCGGCCCGCAATTTGGAGCCCCACCGCATCACTTATTTCTTGACGGAACTGGCCTCACAACTGCATAGTTATTACTACAAACACCGCTTTATTTCCGAGGACGCCGACCTGACCCAGGCCCGCCTCTGGCTGGTGCGCGGCATCAAGACGGTGTTGGCCCACGGGCTGGGCATATTGGGGGTGGAGGCGCCGGAGACCATGTAAGGTGCGGCCAGGCAGACGGCGGCAAGATTAGGCGGGCAAGCGGCGGCTCACGCCGACTTCCCGATTGAGAGATTCGCAGGAGGAGAAGTGGAGAGCCAGCCGGGGGAAAAAGGGCAAGAAGGCCATCTGGCATCTGACCTTGGGGCTGAAGGACACTATCTTTGCCGGCATCGGGGTGGTGGGCTTGATGATGATCAGCTTCGCCCTGGGGGCCCTGGCCGGCCGGGGTGACATCTATCGGGCGGCTTATTCCTGGGGCCTGATGGCTCCGGATGGTTCAAAGGTGGCCCAACAATGGTCGCCGCCGGCAGTGGCGCCGGTGCTTGTGCCCCAAGGGGCGCCCAGCGCCACCGGGGCCGCGCCGGTGGCCGCGGCGGCCCCGACTCCAGCCGGCGCCCCCGCGCCGGGGGCGGTTGCGGCCAAGCATCCCAGCCCTGGCCCGGTGACCGGCTCCATTGCCGCAATGCCGGCTTCTGCAACCAACGCCAAGAAAAAATCCAAATCCGGCTCCAGCGCCAGCTCCCGCGATGCTAAAGCCAAGGAAGAGGAATTGCACCGGCTGCGCCAGGAGGTGGCAGGGAAGCTGAAATTCCAGAACAGCTTCGACACCGCCCCTAAACCGTCCAAACTGGCCGGCAAGCAGAAATCCAAGGAAAAAGAGGCCAAGGCCAAACCGGTCGCGGCTCCCACCCAGGTGCGGGTGGCCCAGTTCCGGGACGCCAAAGCCGCCAAGGCCAAGGTGGCGGAATTGCAAAAGAAAGGGATCAAGGCCACTCTGAAGCAGGGCAAGGACCAAAAGGGGACGGTTTATACCGTTTACCGCCAGAGCGCCGCCAATCCCCAGGGAAGCGAGAAGCTGGCCCAGAAGCCGGAAAAGTCCGGCGACAACAAGCCCAAGCCCAATTCCGACTAAGGGTTGGGCGTTTGTCCCCCCTCAATTCCCCCGGCCGCCCAGGGCCACATCCTGCCTTTAAAATCCGGCTATCTTAACCCGCCCGGGTCGCCCACCCCCAAACTTGAGATTCAGGCGGGCCTCAACCCCTATACTTGCCTGGTTTCCCCCCAAGCTTTTCGGCCTTAACCGGTAAAATTAGTGGCACGGATTGTGCTCTCTAAAAAGGCGAGGCCAAGGCGCCGCACCAGGGCCGATTTATTATCCAACTGGCGGGGTTTCAAAACCAAATGGGGTTAAGGCGAGGACCCAGAGAAAGAATTGGCCAGGCCGCCGGCCGGCTGGCTAAGACAGGAGAAAGGTTATGAAAAAATTGGTTTTCATGGGGTTGGTTTTGCTGATCCTGGGGTCCATCGGGGTTGAAGCCGAAGCCTGGGTTTTTGTGTCCGACGGGGGCGACACCGGCTGGCAAACCTATGTTTATTCCCCGGGTCCCGGCGGTTTCACCGGCACCGCCGGTTTTGTAGTGAGCAATGTCATCGACAACAGCGCCTATCCGGAACTTCTCCTGGACAACTTGAGCCAGGGGGGCGGCGGGACTAACAGTGGCTTCGAGCTGGGTAATTACCAGAACTTTGAACTTCTGGGCACCAGTGATGGATTGGCGACCTCTCTACCCGTCACCGCCAACAGCTATAACGTATACACGCCGGTTCAGGGCGAATACATGTCGTATCAGCGCGGTCTGGCAAACGGCATCAATACGGCAGGGTTTTTCAATGCCAACGGCCAGCCTGGGACCGTGGGTTCCATCCTGGAAACCACCATTTCCCTGGCCCCGAACGGAAGCTTTTCTTTCAGCTGGGCCTTCCTCGGAAACGATATGACCCCCTGGAACGATTTCTCCCTCTTTTATTTGAAGAACCAGGCAGGGGTCATCGTCTTTTCCGACGGCCTGGGGCAGATAGGGTCCCCTTCCACCGTTCCCACCCCTTCCACCCTGGTGCTGCTCAGCACAGGAATATTGGGTCTCCTGGGACTAGGCTTCAGGACTAAAAGAAAATAACCCGGGACCGAGCCGGAAAGTTAGCTTATACTCAGTTGCGCCCAATCGAATATTTATCCGCTAACTCTTTTGGTGGCACAGGCGTCTCGCCCGTGCGGTGCAGGGTAAAGCCTGCGGCTACAATAATAATCTGTTGAAGGCAGCTCGGTATTAAGGGGATCGAGGCTGGTTGAGCCGGCCGTCTCCGGCCAACCGTTACCACCTGGGAGGTATCTTTGGGATTGTTGGAAAGCTTGGTCTCTAAAGAGGATTAGGAAAGCGGGAATTGATTTAGCTCCCAAAACTAAAGGGAATCGTCTTCAGTCTCCTTCCCCAGTTCGTCCATGGCTTCATCCACTAACTGGTCCACTTCTCCGGGGTAGTCTTCCCCCAATTCCTGGCCCATCTTCTTAAGCACGCGGGCCATGCTCTTGGGGTCGTTTTCGTCCAACCCGGACCATTGCCCCGGGTCTGCCAGCCTTTCCAGGCGGGTTTCTTCGGATAGGCGAACATGCACCCGGGAGAGGACACGCTCCAGAGAGTGGCTGCCGCAGCGTTCACAGACCGGAGTGAAGGGCTCCTTGGGATTCAGGACCAGAAAGCTGGAAACCCGGCGGCATTCCCGGCAACGATATTCATAGATAGGCATGATCGGCGCCGCTTAGACCTGCCGGTGGCAATAAGGACCGCAGGCGGGATCTGCTACGGATGGAACTGCATGCGGCTCTTGGAAACCCCGATCTCCAGACCCTCAATTGGATACCCTGATCCGCATCTTTTGCAGGCGGGTCACCTGCCGACTCACCTCGGCGTAGCGCCCGTCCCCGGGAGACAAGTTCTTTAAAGCTTTGCGGAAATGGAACAGGGCGGTGGGGTAGGCCCTGACCTTGAGGCTGTAATATCCCAAATAATAATGAGCCGGCCCCAACTGCCCTTTCTCCCCGTACAAGGTCCCCAGGTTGTAATACACCTCGCTGAAGGTGGGGTTGAGTTGGTGCACTTTCTCAAACAGGGGCAAGGCCCGGTCCACCTGTTTACGTTCCTGATAGATGCGGCCCAGGTAATAGAGAATCACATCATCCTGGGGAGACCGCTGGGACAGCTCTTGCAGCAGCTTTTCGGCCTCCGGGTAGCGGTCGAGTTTGAAATAAAAGATGGCCAGATCCCGTTGCACCAGAGAATTGCCAGGACTCAGTTTCAAAGCCTCATTAAACTCTTTAATGGCGTCGTTTGTCTGCTCCAGTTTGGCCAGGGCCAGGGCCTTGCCGTAATGGAAGGCCGGGTTTTGCGGTTCGTGGACGCTATCCTGGGTCATCCGCCGCAGAAGCTGATGCGGGTTGCCGCAGGCCGCGTCCACCCGGATGGCGAAGTATCGATAATCCGGGCTGTTCAGCCCCGGGGGGAGGCTGTCTTGATGCCGGCTCAACTGGTTGGCGAGTTCCACTATGCGGCTGTCCACATCCGGGTGGGTGCTCAGATAGATGGGCACCTCGCCACCCTCAAACCAACGCTGCTTGCCCATCTTCCTGAAGATGCTGATCATATCCCGGGGGTTATAGCCGGCTTTCATCATCCACTTGAATCCCAGGCTGTCGGCTTCCTCCTCGAAGTCCCGGCTGTACTTCAGCATGGCGCTGGCCCCTGCGGCCATGGAACCCATCAGCAAAGGCTGGGCCAGGGCTCCTCCCAGAAATATGGAGGCCAAGCCCGCCACCAGGGTGGCGATGTTGGTGACCTGGGCCTTTTCCATGGTCTTGGACATATGCCGGGCGTAGACGTGGGAGATTTCGTGGGCCAGCACCCCGGCCAGTTCCCCTTCCCGTTCCGTCTGGCGGATCATGCCGGTGGTAATAAAGACATAGCCCCCCGGCACGGCAAAGGCGTTCATGGACGGGTCGTCAATAATAAAAAAACGATACTTGAAGGGTTGCGGCCCCAGCTGCGCCACCAGCCTTTGCCCCAGCCGGTTGATATAGGAGGTGATAAAGGGATCTTCCACCAGCGGGATGACCTGCTGGATTTGCATGAGAAACTCTTCGCCAATCTGCTTTTCTTTCTCAATCGTCAGCCCCCCGGCAAATTGCTCCAGAAAGGCCCAAGAGGGCAGGGGGACCAAAAGCAGGCTTGCGGCCAGAAACAATACGGCCAGCTTTTTGAGGCAGGGAACCTTATTCATGGCGGAATTGCTCGGGGTCGGAGTCCGAAGAGGCTTCCTGGGGCGAAAGAGATGTCGATGAGTCATGGGCGGTGCCTTCGACTCGGGTTTGGGGGGCCTCGGCCCACAGCCCCTCCAGATTGTAAAACTCCCGGAGAGGTTGGGAAAAGATGTGGATCACCACATCATTGTAATCCATCAGGACCCACAATCCCTCCTCCAGGCCTTCCACCCCCAGGGGCTTGGCTCCGGCCTCGGACAGGGCCTCTTCCAGGTGCTGGGCCAGGGCCAACACGTGGCGCCGGGAGCCGCCGGAGCAAACGATGAAATAGTCGGCGAAAGAACAGAGTTCCTTAACCTCCAGGATCACCGGCTCCAGGCCCTTATGGTCCAAGATGGACTTGACGGCCACATCCACCAGGACTTCCGGGGTGAGGGAGATTGCGGGTGCCGCCGCGTTGGCCTCCTATAGAGATAAAGTTTATTTATAATTATATATCTTCGTACCGCCTCCGGCAAGAGGTAGCGGATGGAACGCCCCTGGCGCACCAAGCGGCGGATGCCGGTGGCGGAGATGTCCAGCAAGGTGGTCTCCAGAAAAATTACCTGGTAGCCCGAAGGATGCCGGAACCCGGCCCCGGTCTTAAGCGGTTGGAAGTCAGGATGCACTTCCCGGGTGAGCACCTCCTGAAGGCGGCTGCGGTCGTAGCCGGGACGGTCCAGGACCACGAAGTTGCACAGGTTGAAAAGCTCGGAGTAATCTTTCCAGGTGGAGATTTCCAGAATGGCGTCCAGCCCCAGGATGAAATAGAGCTCCCAGGACGGGCCAACCTCGCGGCGAATCTGCCGCAGGGTTTCAATGGAGTACGACCTTCCCGGCCGGCGCCCCTCGATGTCGGAGACCTCCATCACCGGGTGGTCTCCCACCGCCAGCCGGGTCATTTCATAGCGCACCGCGTAGGGAGTCATCTCCGGGGTGATCTTATGGGGCGGAACGGCCGCGGGAATGAACCAGACCCGGGTCAGACCCAGGACCTCCGCCACTTCCTCCGCCGACCGGAGATGGCCGTAATGGATGGGGTTAAAGGTCCCCCCGAAGAGCCCCAGGCGGGAGGCCCCTTCAGGTTCGGATCTGGCCGTCGCCATAGACGATGAACTTGGTGGTGGTCAGCTCTTCCAGGCCCATGGGCCCGAAGGCGTGCAATTTCGAAGTGTTGATGCCGATTTCCGCGCCCAATCCCAATTCGCCGCCGTCGTTGAACCGGGTGGAGGCGTTCACCAGGACCACCGAGGAGTCCACCTCCTTCAGGAAACGTTGGGACCGGCCGTAGTCCCGGGTGATGATGGCCTCGGTGTGGTTGGAGCTGTAGCGGGCGATGTGGTCCAGAGCCGCGTCCAGGTCCGGCACCACCTTCACCGCCAGGATAAGGTCCAGGAACTCGTAGCCCCAGTCCGCCTCGCCGGCCGGGGTCGCCTGGGGGTCGATGGCCAGGGTCTGGGGGCAGCCCCGGAGCTCCACCCCGGCCTGGCGCAAGCGCCCGAACAGGCGGGGAATGAACGCCTGGGCCACGGCCTGGTGCACCAGCAGGGTCTCCATGGCGTTGCACACCCCGGGGCGCTGCACCTTGGCGTTGAAGCAGACCGTTTCCGCCATCTCCAGGTCCGCGGTCTCGTCCACGAAGATGTGGCAGACCCCTTTGTAGTGCTTCAGAACCGGGATGCGGGAGTTTTCCGCCACAAAGCGGATGAGGCCCTCGCCGCCCCGGGGGATGATGAGGTCCACCAGCTCATCCTGCTTCAAGAGCTCCAACGTGGCCTCCCGTTCGACGCTGGGGATGACCTGCACCGCGGCCGCGGGCACGCCGCTCTCCGCCAGGGCGTCCTGCATCACCTGGGTCAGGGCCACATTGGAGTGGATGGCCTCCTTGCCGCCCTTGAGGATCACGGCGTTACCACTTTTAAGGCATAAAGCGGCGGCATCCACCGTCACATTGGGACGGGACTCGTAAATAAAGCCGATGACCCCCAGGGGGATGCGCTGGCGGCCCACTTTGAGGCCGTTGGGGCGAACCCACATGCCGGTCACCGCGCCCACCGGGTCGGGGAGCGCCGCCACCTCCAACAGGCCCTTGATCATGGAGTCCATGACCCGGCCCGACAGCGTCAGGCGGTCGATGAAGGCCGCGGGATAGCCCTGGCTCTGGGCCTGGGTGACGTCCCGCAGGTTTTCGGCCTGGATCAGGGCCTGGCGCTCCTTAAGAAGCTCCGCCACCCGCAGGATCACCCGGTCCTTGACCCCCCGGGAAAGACTGCCCAGCTTCCGGGCCGCGCCCCGGGCCTCCTTCGCCATCTGATGGACCATTTCGGGGATGTTCATCGCCTCTCCAGATAAACAGGTTTCCATTAATTATCATACAAGGGCTGGATAAAATATCCAGTAATTATAGCTATTGCCAAAAGTTCCTCCCTTTTTCTTTTCCCTCTAAAGGCTGCGAGTCAGTGGGAAGGGTAAATAAGAAAGAACTTTTGGCAATCCGTATCTGGTATCATGTCCCGGCAATATCTTCCGAAAGTTTGCACCAAATTATTCCCCCTCTCCTGGCGGGAGGGGGAGGATAATTTCGCCCGCCAAGTCGGTCGGACCTGGCTCGGGCCCCCGGGAACGGTCAGGGATTGAGGCGCCAGAGTTGGTAATTGAGCAGGGCCGCGAAGCTGACCCAGAGCAGGTAGGGCACGAGGAGCAGGCCGGCGGCCCGGCGGTGGCGCAGGAAGGCGACCAGCGTCGCCAGGATGGCCAGCCAGAGCACGGCGATTTCCACCAGGGCCGCGCCCGGCTGGTGAAGGCCGAAGAAGATCCAGGACCAGCCGGCGTTGAGGGCCAAGTCTGCACCAGAAAAAAAGTGAGGGCCGGAAAGGCCTTGGCGCTTCCCTGCCGCTGCCACACCAGGAAGGCGGCCAGGCCCATCATAAAATAAAGGATGGTCCACACCGGGGCAAAGAGCCAGTCGGGCGGGTTGAAGGAGGGCTTGGTCAGGTGGGCGTACCACTCCCCGGGCAGGAAGCGGGAACCGAAGTGGGCCGACGGCGTAGCAAAGGCCCAGCCAGAAGACGAAACCTTGAGGAAAGAGGGCAGGGTGGAGCTGGCAGCTGGTCGCATAGCATCCCATAAAAGGGCCGCTGGCCCCCACCCCCCTTTAATAAAGGGGGACTTTCATTTTGACGGGAGTTGCCAGGGAAGATGAAGCCTCTTGAGAAAACTTAAATCAGGTGATTGCTCTGGTGGGCGGCCAGAGACGGCCGCCCCACCGTTTTAATTTTTCTGGGGGGGGGCCTCCGTGCCCGCCGGACCAACACCTCAAATTTGGAAAAACCTGCCAAGGCCCGGAATTGTCATTCTGAGCGGAGCGAAGAATCTCATCATTCTTGAACATATGAGACCCTGCACTTCGTTCAGGGTGACAGGAACTAACCTGTTTTTCACCGGCCTGCCGCATCAGTGCTCGTCTTCGGTCTCTGCGCCCTCGGCCATGGCCGCCAGGATCTCCCGGGCCCGGTACTGGTCCTCCGGGGCCACCAGCAACCTCACCCCCCGGATGAACTGGAGCATGGGGTAGGCGCCGCCGGCGTCGTCGGCCATGACCATGACCTCGATGCCCTCGGACTCCAGCACCCCCGCGGCCATCTGCGCGGCCATCCGGTTGGGAAAGGTTTCCAGGACTACGGCGTCGTCGAGGTTCAAGGAAATCCTCTTACCATTTTTCGGGCACGGCACGCCGTGCCCCTACGATTCACAAATTGGTGGGTGGTGCCCACCCTACATGTTTAGCACGCACAGGCGGGACGCCTATGCCACTATTCTATTCCCCCAATTTTGCCATTTCGGGATTGGGGGTGGGGGTTTAGGGGAGTTTTTCGTAAGCGTAAGGGCCCTCTGCCCTTAGCCCCCTCTCCCGACTACCGCGGCGTAGCCGCGGTGGTCGCAGACACTGGTCCCGCATCTCATGAGGTGGGAGACCAGTAGTCCACGCCAAACTTTCTAACAAGCCAAATCAAGGGTAAGGGCCTTGAAGTCCCCCTTTATTAAAGGGGGATTTAGGGGGATTATCAAGGCCTTATAATCCCCCCTGACCCCCCTTTAGAAAAGGGGGGAAAACCAAAGCCCTGGTTTAAAAAAGCCCTGTTTTTAAGTTTATATTAATTACAGGGTCCCACCTCATATCTCCGGGAAGATGACCAGGTTATCCCGGTGGATGATTTCGTCGTAGCCTTTTTTGCCCAGGTATTGGGCGATCTCCTGGGTCTGGCGGCCCTTGATGCGGTTGATTTCCCGGGCCGAGTAGTTGGTGAGGCCCATGGCGAAGGGGTGGCCTTCGGGGTCCACCAGTTGCACCGGGGCGCCCTGGCCGAAGGCGCCGAAGACCTCCACGATGCCGGCGGGCAGCAGGCTTTTGTGGTGGCGCGTCAGGGCGTCGAAGGCCCCCTGGTCCACCAGGATGGCGCCCTGGGGGGTGACGTTGTAGGCCAGCCAGTACTGGCGGCTCTTGAGTTTCTGGGCCTGGGGCAGGACCAGGGTGCCCACCTCTTCGGCGGCGAAGATCTTTTCCAGGATGCCGGGGGTGAGGCCGTTGGCGATGAGGGTGGGGAGGCCCGCGGCCGCGGCCTTCTTGGCGGCCTGGAGCTTGGAGGCCATGCCGCCCCGGCCCAGGGCCCCGGCCCGGCGGCCCGCGGCCTTCTCCAGGTCGGCGTCGAAGGTCTCCACCAGGGGCACCAGTTTAGCGTCGCGGTGTTCCCGGGGGTCCTTATTGTAAAGCCCATCGGTGTCGGTGAGGAGGATGAGGAGGTCGGCGCCCACCAGGTTGCAGATCAGCGCCGCCAGGTTGTCGTTGTCCCCGAACTTGAGCTCGTCGGTGGCCACGGTGTCGTTTTCGTTGATGATGGGCACCACCTGCCACTGGAGCAGGGCGAACAGGGTGTTCCGGGCGTTCAGGAAGCGGGAGCGGGCCTCCAGGTCGTCGTGGGTCAGCAGAATCTGGGCCACCTTGAGGCCGAAGCGGGCGAAGGCCTCCTCGTAGGCCAGCATGAGGGCGCTTTGCCCTGCCGCAGCCACGGCCTGCTGCTGGGGGATGCCGCTGGGGCGGGTGGCGAGACCCAGCTTGCGGCAGCCCGCGGCGATGGCGCCGGAGGAAACGATGATAAATTCCCGCTCCTCGGAGCGCAGGTGGCCGATCTCTCCCACCAGTTGCTGGATGAGGGGCAGATTGAGGCCGTCGGGGGCGGTGAGGACCGCGCTCCCCAGCTTGAGGACCACCCGGCGGGTCTTACTCAGATATTGTTGACGTAGCTGGTTCATGGCCGCAATGGGTAAACTCCTCCCAGATGGCGTCCCTCAGGTTATCGAGGCCCTCCCCGGTCTGGGCCGACACGGCAAAGACCCTACAGCCGGTTTCCCGGTAGGCGCCGATGACCTGGCCGCGGGGAAACTCCGGCGGGAGCAGGTCGGTCTTGTTGAGGGCGATGAGGCGGGGCCGGCTCAAAAGTTCGGGGTCGAAGGCCCGCATCTCCTCTTCCAGCATGGTTAAGGGGGCCAGGGGGTCTTCCGGGTCCACCTGGCTCAGATCGATGACCTGCACCAGGACCCTGGTGCGCTTCAGGTGGCGCAGGAAGCGGGCGCCTAAGCCCTTGCCCTTGTGGGCCCCTTTGATAAGGCCGGGAATCTCCGCCAGGACCAGGGGCTCCCGGTAGTCGGGGGCGCCCAGGACGCCCAACTGCGGGCTCAGGGTGGTGAAGGGGAAAGGAGCCACCCGGGCCCGGGAGGCGGTGAGGGCCTGAAGCAGGGTGGATTTGCCCGCGTTGGGGGCGCCCATGAGGCCCACGTCCGCCAGGATGTGCAGTTCCAGGTGGAGGCGGCGCTCCTGGCCGGGTTCGCCGGGTTGGGCGAAGCGGGGGGAGCGCAGCCGGGAAGAGACGAAGTGGGCGTTGCCCTTGCCGCCCCGGCCGCCTTTGGCCAGGACCAGGCGCTCCCCGGGAGTTAGCAGGTCACCCAGCAGCCTGCCGGTGTCGTCAAAGACGCGGGTTCCTAAGGGGACCGGGATGAGGAGAGGAGGGCCGTTTTTGCCGTGGCGGTCCTGGCTCTGGCCGCGACGGCCGTTTTCTGCCTGAAAGAGGCGGCGGCGCCGAAACTGGCTCAGGGTGCGCAGGGGTTGGGAAGCCTCCAGTACCACATTACCTCCGGAGCCGCCATCACCCCCATCCGGTCGGCCCCGGGGCTGGAAGCGGGCCCGGAGGAAACTGACACAGCCCGGGCCGCCGTGGCCGGCCCTGACCGTGATGGTGGCCTCATCGGGGAAGGACTTCAAGTTGGGGGATAGACGCTGACCCGTTTGCGATCTTTGCCAAAGTTTTCATAGGCCACCACCCCGTCAATCTTGGAAAACAGGGTGTAGTCCCGCCCCATGCCCACGTTGGTCCCGGGGTGGACGCGGGTGCCCACCTGCCGCACCAGGATGTTGCCGGCCAACACCTGCTGCCCGGCGAACTTTTTGACGCCGCGGCGCTGGCCCTGACTATCCCGGCCGTTGCGGGAACTGCCGCCGGCTTTTTTGTGTGCCATCTCGCCTTCTCCTGCCAATCCTTCTCCCCGGCGGGGCCGGGAGAGAAATGACTTTTTGATTTAATTATAGAAGAATTTCACCGATTTGCAAGGCCGTGAACAGTTGCCGGTGCCCCTGCTTGCGCCGGTAGTTCTTCCGGCGCTTCTTTTTAAAGACCACGATTTTCTTGCCCTTGCCTTGCCGCACGATCTGGCAGCGCACCGTGGCGTTTTCCACCAGGGGCTGGCCGATCTTGAGTTCCTGGCCGTCGGTGACCAGGAGCACCTGGTCCAGGATGACTGCATCACCCCGTTGGCCGGGCAGGCGCTCCACCCGGAGCACATCTCCGGGGGCGACTCGATATTGTTTCCCACCGGTTTGGATAATGGCGTACACTGCTGGCCTCCTGTCTTTAGAACTTTTAAATGTTACAAGATTTTTTGCCGAAGTCAAGAGGTTTTGGTCATTTCCGGAGGCGTTCCCGGATAATAGCTGGAAAGAATCCGGGTTAAGGCCCTTGAGCCTCCGATGCCAGGTCCCTCGCCAAATACCCTCGGTATTTCTTTGGTTGACAGTGAAAGATTGCCGTATATGATGGTTGCCAAAGAGTTGCATTGAGGGCAAACGCATGGATTCTTTACCCGCCAAGACCAGCCCCCAGGGATACGTGGTCATCCACGGCCATTTTTACCAACCTCCCCGGGAGAATCCCTGGATCGAGCAGATCGAAGTGGAGACCAGCGCCCATCCCTACCACGACTGGAATGTCCGCATCACTGCGGAATGCTATGGTCCCAACGCCACGGCCCGCGTCTATGACGGCCAGCGCCGCATCCTGGATATTATCAACAATTACGAGCACATCAACTTCAACTTTGGCCCCACCCTGGTCAGTTGGCTGGAAGGGAAGGCGCCTGAGATTTACGAAAAAGTCCTGGAAGCGGACCGGGTCAGCCTGGAGGCCCTGGGCCACGGCAACGCCCTGGCCCAGGCTTACAACCACACGATCCTGCCCCTGGCCTCCAAACGGGACCGGGAGACCCAGGTAATTTGGGGGCTGGCGGACTTCGAGCACCGCTTCCGGCGACCGGCCGCGGCCATGTGGCTGCCGGAAACCGCGGTGAACTACCCTACCCTATCCACCCTGGCGGATCAGGGGATGAAGTTTGTCATCCTGTCGCCGTACCAGGCCAAACGGGTGCGTCCCCTGGCCGGAGGCGAGTGGCAGGCGGTCCAGGGCCAGACCCTGGACACCACCCAGACCTACCGCTGCTTTTTGCCCGCAGAGAAAGGCAATCCGGACAAGCCCCGGTACCTCGACGTCTTTTTCTACAACGGCGCCGTGGCCGCGGACTTGAGCTTCGGGGAGCTGCTCCAGGACAGCTACCGCCTGGCCGGCCGTCTGGTGGAGGGCTTTTCCCCCGGGCGCTTCCGCCCCCAGATCCTGCACGTGGCCACGGACGGAGAAAATTACGGCCATCACAAAAAATTCGGGGAGCTGGCCCTGGCCCACGCCATCTCCGTGGCCCTGCCCCAGAAAGGATTCAAGCTGACCAATTATGCCGCCTTTCTGGAACTGGCCCCTCCGAAAATGGCGGCGGAGCTTTACCTGGGACCCGAAGGGACGGGCAGCTCTTGGAGCTGCCCCCATGGGGTGGGCCGCTGGAAGGAGAATTGCGGCTGCTTCACGGGAGGTCTCCCCACCTGGAACCAGAGATGGCGCACCCCGCTCAGGCAGTCCTTCGATTTTTTAAATGACCGTCTGGGGGCCCTGTTTGAAACCGAGGGCCAAAAGTATTTCCAGGACCCCTGGGCGACCCGCAATGCCTATATCCAGGTGATCCTGGACCGTAGCCGGCCGGTGTTGGCGGAGTTTTTCTCCCGGCAGGGGGTGGCGAACTTAAAAGAGCGCGACTGGGTGCCCGCCCTCAAGCTCCTGGAGATGCAGCGCCACGCCCTCCTCATGTACACCAGCTGCGGCTGGTTCTTTGCCGATCTCGCGGGTCTGGAGACCTTGCAGGTCATCAAATACGCGGCCCGAGCCCTGCAACTGGGCCAGGAATTCACCCCTGAGCCCCTGGAAGAGCCGTTCCTCAAGATTCTGGGACGGGGGGTAAGCAACCTCCCAGAAGAGGGCAGCGGCCGCGCCATTTATGAGCGCCGCATCAAACCCTCGGTGGTGGATTACCCCAAGGTGGCCAACCAGTGGGTGATCTCCTGGCTCAAGGACCTGGAACGGAAATGCCCCACCAACATCTACCATTACCGGGTGGAGCCCCAGGACCTGGAGGACGGGACCCAGGGTTCATTGCTCTTGGCCACGGGACGCCTCCACCTGACTTCCGGGGTGACCCTGGAGAGCCGCTCCCTGGCCTTTTATACCGCTTTCCTGGGGAGTTATCTCTACCGCACTCAGGTTCAGGCGGCCCCGCCCACCCGGGAGTTTCAGACCCTGAAAAGCGAGTTCTTCCGGATTCTGGAAAAAACCCCGGAGGACCTGATCCCTTCCATGGTACGGCGCCTGGGGGAGCGCTATTACAGTTTCCACGATATCTTTCAAGATGAAAAAATGGAAGTCTTCCAGGACCTGCTGCATCAGAACCAGGAGGAGGCCCTGGCCCTGATTTCCCACAATTTCGAGGACACCCGGGGCCTGCTGAAGGCCATGGCCGCAGAGAGCCTGCCCCTGCCGCGCCTGTACCGGTCCCTGGGGGAAATCACCCTGAACCGGCGCCTGGTGGAGCTCTTGCGCAAGATGGAACCGGAGCCGCACCAACTGGCCACTTCCGAGGAGATCCTGGAACTGGTCCAAGACGCCAAGGTCATGAGCCTGAAGCTGGAGTCCGGGGAGGGGGCCCGGATCCTGGGTCGCATCCTGCAGCGCCATCTCCAGGACCTGGAGGCCGGATTCCAGACGGAAAACGTCACCCGGGTAATGCAGTTTTTGAGCCTGGTGAGCCGCATCCCCATCACCCTGGAGGTGACGGAGGCGCAAAATTTCATATTCCACCTGATGAAGGAGCAATTTCCCGCGGTGGCGGCCCGGGCGCCCCTGGACCCCAAGGCCGAGGCCCTGGCCCGCCACCTGATGGAACTGATGGAAGCCCTGTACTTCAGCCCGGTGCGGTACTTGAAGCTGCTGGGGTGAGTTATATCGAGATTTTGGAGGAGAGATTGAAAGAGATAAAGCTGTGGAAAATATCTCCAGATGGAAAAGATAAGAATATTGTAGAGGAACTTAATAATGTCATTCAAACAGAAACAGAAAGTCAATTAGAAGAAGTTATTGTTAGATGTCCAGAACTTCTGATGAAGAACTTAAAACTTGTCGGCAGACAAACAGAGGTATCCGGCGGAGCTTTAGATTTACTTGGAGTGGATGAGGATGGACGGTTAGTTGTTTTTGAGTTAAAAAGGGGTACATTAACTAGAGAAGCAGTTGCTCAGATAATTGATTATGCTTCATATCTTTCCGACCTTGGGATGGATGAAATTATTTCGCATATCTCTGAGCGCTCTGGTAATTTAGGAATTGAAAAAATTGACAATTTTAACAATTGGTATCAAGAACAATTTCCCACAAAAGATATAACTATTTTACAAAGGCCTCGAATGGTTTTAGTAGGCCTGGGGGCTGATGATAGAGCAAAACGTATGGTTTCGTACTTAGCACAAAGCGACATAGACATATCTCTTATTACCTTCCATGGCTTCATAGAAGCAGGGAAAGTTTTACTGGCTAGGCAAGTTGAGGTAAAGGCAAAACCTCCAATAGGACCGACAGGAATCACAAAGAAAGACCGTCTTGAAAAACTTCAGCAAAAGGTTAAAAGTTTAGGGATTGAGAATTATTACTATAAAATGAGTGCTTTTTTCAGAGACCAACTTCCTGCATATGAGTGGCCAAATCCAGGAGGTTATTCTTATAGTTTACCTGAACTTACAGAGAGCGGTTCTGAATCTCTAAGAGTTTATATCGCTCTTTATTTAGCTTCTGCGGGTAAGGTAAAAATCCAGATATATCCCCGAGCGTTAGAAAAAAACTTAGATAAATTCGGACCAATTATACAGAAACAAAAGGGAAAAATAAAATTAAGGACAGATGGAGGTGCAGAAGTATTAATACCCTCTGAACACGAATGGGAAGAGTTGATGCCTTTTTTTCAAGAAATTTGTCCTCTCATTTTAAGCGTATGGAAAGAAAGAAGAGAACAACATGTATCCGAGGAATTTAAAGAAACTGAAAAAGATATAAAACGTGAAGAAGACCAAGTAAGTTAACAAATAATGACGAGAAGTGATATGAACTTGATACCCCGAGTGCAAGAGGCCGTGGCCGAATCCATTGGTCTGAAAAAGCGTTTTTTTGATGAACAGGCCGAGGCCGTAGTGGCCGCGGCCCGGATGCTGGCCGAGGTCTTTAAAGAAGGGGGCAAGGTTTTGCTGTTCGGCAACGGCGGCAGCGCCGCCGACGCCCAGCACCTGGCCGCCGAGTTCGTCAACCGCTTTGTGATCGAGCGCCCGCCGCTGGCGGCCCTGGCCCTCACCACCGACACCTCTATTCTGACCGCGGTGGCCAATGACTACGACTTCCGGGAGGTCTTCGCCAAGCAGGTGCGGGCCCTGGGGCGCCCGGGCGACGCCGCGGTGGGCCTCAGCACCAGCGGGAAGTCCCCCAACGTGGTGGCGGGTCTTAAGATAGCCCGGGAACTGGGTCTCAGGACCCTGGCCCTGAGCGGCGGCGATGGCGGGCCTGTGGCGGCGGCGGCCGAAATGGCGCTGGTGGTGCCCTCCCGCAATACCCCAAGGATTCAGGAGGTCCACATCACCGTGGGTCATATCCTTTGCGATTTAGTGGATTTTATCCTGTTCCCGGAAAAGTTTGCCGACAGATGATATTCCCACGGGAAAGAATGGCGCGTATCTAATGTGGCGCCCAAATGGGGGCGGACACACGGGTCCACCCCTCCATGTTGGCGTGCCGAACTTTTTGGGGTAGGACATGGGAAACAATGAGCAGATGAAAAAGCCGGAGCCCCTTCCCTTAGACGGGTTAACGACTCATAGTTTGTCGGGGCGGCACTCCAAGGTGAGCGTCCGGGACTTCGCCCAGCCCTGGGAGAAAGGCGGCTCCCTGAAGGAGTTTGTGGCCCGGCTGCCCCAGGTCCTGGCCGGTAGCGACTTTAAAGAGGTGGCGGCTGCCTGGGTGCAGGCCCGGAAAGGCGGCCGCCAGGTGCTCCTGGGTATGGGCGCCCACCCCATCAAGGTGGGTCTGAGCCCCATCATCATCAACCTGCTCCAGAAAGGGCTCCTCAACGGCGTGGCGCTAAACGGGGCGGGCATCATCCACGACGCCGAAATCGCCATGGTGGGCTGCACCAGCGAGGACGTGGACCAGGAGCTGGGCTGCGGCCGCTTCGGTATGGCCAGGGAAACCGCGGAATTCCTCAACTCCGCCATTTCCTGGGGCGCCGGGGAAGGCCTGGGGCTGGGCGAGGCCGTGGGCCGACGCCTGTTGGCGGCGAATTTCCCGCACCAGCATCTGAGCCTGGTGGCCGCCGCCGCGGACCTGGGCGTCCCGGTGACGGTGCACGTGGCGGTGGGCACCGACATCATCCACCTGCACCCCTCGGTGGACCCGGAGGCCCTGGGAAAGACCACGCACCTGGATTTTCGCCTCTTTGCCGCCCTGGTGAGCCGTCTCAGCGAAGGGATGTTCCTCAACCTGGGGTCCGCGGTGATCCTGCCCGAGGTCTTTTTAAAGGCCCTGACCCTGGCCCGCAACCTGGGCCATAAAGTATCGCCGCTGACCACCGTAAATTTGGACTTCATCCAGCACTACCGGCCCCTGACCAACGTGGTGCGCCGCCCCACCGCCGGGGCGGGGCAAGGCTACGCCCTCACCGGCCACCACGAACTGCTTTTTCCCCTGCTGGCCGCGGCCGTGCTGGAGGAGATGGAAGGATAATCCATGCCCACGGAAATAGTCGCGATCGTCAATGACCTGCGCCTGAGCGGCTATTTGAACGATTCTCCCACCGCCCGGGCCCTGGCCGAGGCCCTGCCCATCACCGGCAACGCCCAACTGTGGGGGGAGGAGATCTACTTCCCGGTGCCCCAGGTGGCGGCGGCACTGGACGACACCGCCAAGGCGGCGGTGGACGTGGGGGATATCGGCTACTGGCCCACGGGCCGGGCCATCTGCTTCTTCTTCGGCCTGACGCCGGCCAGCGTCCCGGGGGAGATCCGCCCGGCCAGCCCGGTGAACTTCGTGGGCCGCCTCACCGACGACCCCTGCTGCCTCAAACTGGTGGCCGCAGGCGCCCCGGTGCGCATTGAGAAGAAATAGTGTAAAATTAATAATTGGGGGAGGGGCTAAGGGCAAAAGCCCTTACGCTTACGAAACTCCCAAGCCCCCTCCCCCAATCCCTTATGGGGGTTTATTCAGCCGGGGAAGTCGGGGCCCTGGCCCCGCCTTCCCCGGCTACTTATGCGGGTTGGGAGGGGGGCGTGGGGGGAGGGCAGGGATGAAATCCCTGGCCCGCCCCCCGCAAACCATCACCATCAACGAGGTTTGTCTGATGCCGATCTTTGAATTTCACTGCGAAAGTTGCGACAAGGATTTCGAGAAGCTGGTCTTCGGCGGCGACCCCGAAGTGGAGTGCCCCTTTTGCGGGCAGAAACGGGTGCAAAAGCTCATGAGCGCCTGCGCCGCCAAGGTGGGGTTCAAGTTCACCGCGACCTCCAACCCCAAGGGCGCCTCCTGCTCCGGCTGCTCCTCCACGTCTTGTAGTACCTGCGGTTAAAGGCTCGCTTTGCCGACCCCCCTCAAGATCGGCACCCGGGGCAGCGCCCTGGCCCTGGCCCAGGCCCACTGGGTGGCGGCCCAGATTGCCGGTCGCCATCCTGAGACCCGGGTGGAGCTGGTGATCATCAAGACCACCGGCGACAAGATCCATGACATACCCCTGGCCCAGGTGGGAGGCAAGGGTCTGTTTATCAAGGAGATCGAGGAAGCCTTGCTGGCCGGTCAGGTAGACCTGGCGGTGCACAGCCTTAAGGACATGCCCGCGGAGATTCCCGAAGGCCTGATGCTGGGGGCGGTGCCCCCCCGGGAGGACTGGCGGGACGTCCTGATCTCCGAGCGCTACGGCTCCCTGGCGGAGATTCCCGCCAGGGGCCGTCTGGGCACCGGCAGCCTCCGGCGCCGGGCCCAACTGCTGCATCTCAGGCCCGACCTGGAGGTCGTGGCCCTGCGAGGCAACGTGGACACCCGGCTCAAAAAGATGGCCGCCCTGGGGTTGGATGGCCTCATCCTGGCCGCGGCCGGCCTGAACCGCCTGGGCCTTACCCAGGTGAAGCGCACCGTCCTGCCGGAGAGCGAGATGCTCCCCGCGGTGGGGCAGGGGGCCCTGGGGTTGCAGGTGCGCACCGGGGATTATCGGCGTGCGGGAGCTCATCGGTTTTCTGGACGATCCGCCCACCCGGATGGCGGTGACCGCGGAGCGGGCCTTCCTGGCCCGCCTGGAAGGGGGCTGCGTGGTGCCGGTGGCGGCCCATGGCCGGGTGGAGGGGGACTCCCTCACCCTGGAAGCCCTCATCAGCGATCTGGACGGCCGGCGCTTCCTGAAGCACCGCCTCCAGGGCCCCTCCGAGGATGCCGCCTTCCTGGGCGGCCACCTGGCGGACCATCTCCTGGATCGGGGCGGGCGGGAAATCCTGGCGGAACTCTATGGCCGGGGCCTTTAACTCGAAGTTTTGACTTGACATTTTCTCGAACCTGCACTATATTATTGGCAGCGGCATAAAAGTTGGGGGAGAAACTGGCATGCGGGCGCAATGGGGGAAGGCCTGGCGGGTAGCAGTTTTCTGGCTGGTCCTGTTGGTTTGTGCTCCCTTACCGGTATGGGCCTCCGCAGACTATTTCTGGCAGAATTCCGGTTGGCGCTCTCCCATCTTTCTGGTGGGAGCCCAGAGCTCCATGGAAGCCCAAATGCTGGGCGAAAAGTCTGGACCTCCTTCCCGCCCCGGCGCCTCATTTCTCCCGAATGTCGCTCCTTCCCTGCATCTGGGGCAAGATGACGCCACCATAAAACTCCCTTATAATCTGGAGATGAACATCTCCGTCCGCTACAACCGTGACCCCTCCGCCCGGGAGCCCCAGCGGTTCAGCGACTCGCCCTTATTCATGAAATACTCCATGGATTACCGTCTCCTTCCCAACCTCCAGGTGGGTCTGAACGGTTACCTGTATCGGCCGGCCGACGAGGGGCTCTCTTTGCCAAACCAGCCGGGTCATCGCCTGGGCTTCGGCCCCCAACTCAAGTACAACCTGGGTAACTGGAGTTTTCTCCTGAAGAGCCAGGTGGAATCCGGCAACCGGGACCAGGGCCAAGGCGGCCTGCAGAACTGGTTCCGGGTCTGGTACGCCTTTTAACCCTTCCCTGTTAAGAAATTTATCCCGGTGCGTTTTAGCTCTCCTTTGATCCCGGCTCGCTTTCTGGAGCGCCACAAGCGTTTTTTGGCCCTGGTGGAGCTTGAGGACTCCCGCCGGGTTTGGGTCCACGTGCCCAACTCCGGGGCCCTCACCGGCTGCGCCCCGCCGGGAGGGGAGATCCTCCTCACCGAGGATAAGCGGCCCGGGCGCAAGACCGATTATACCTGGCGGTTCACCCGGGGCCCCGACGGCTGGATCTGCATCGACACCCTGGTGCCCAACCGCATGGTGGCCGAAGCCCTGGCCCTGGGCCCTCTTCCCGGATTGCCGCCCGCGGTGAAGGTGCGCCCCGAAGTCACCCTGCCCCGGGGCAGCCGCCTGGATTTTGTCTTGGACGTAGGGGAAAGGCTGGTGTTTCTAGAAGTCAAGAGTGTGACCTGGGTGGAAGACGGGGTGGCCCTCTTTCCCGATGGGGTCACGGAGCGGGGGCGCCGCCACCTGGAGGACTTAACCGGCCTGGTGCGCCAGGGACATGCCGCCTGGCAGGTCTTTGTGGTGCAGCGCCACGACGCCCGGGTGATGAAGCCCGCGGCCCGGGTGGACCCGGCCTATGCCCGGGAACTGGCGGCCGCGGCCGCCCACGGCGTGGGTATCCTGGTGCTCCAGGAAAAAATCAACCCCCCGGAAATTACCCTTGCGTCCACCCTTCCCTATGATTTAACATAAGCGCCGGAAAAGAATAATTTCACGAAGTCCTTGCCGGACCCGCACCGAGCCAAGACTTATGATTGCTGCCGCCACTAATAACAACATCCACATCCTCACGGGCAACGCCAACTCGGAATTGGCCCAAAAAATCTGTGACCACCTCTCCCTGCCCCTGGGCCAGGCCCTGGTCACCACCTTCAGCGACGGGGAGATCAGGGTGGAGATCAGCGAGAACGTCCGGGGCCGGGACATCTTTATCATTCAGTCCACCTGCCCGCCGGCCAACCATAACCTGATGGAGCTCCTCATCATGATCGATGCGGTGAAACGGGCCTCGGCCCGCCGCATCACCGCGGTCATTCCTTATTTCGGCTACGCCCGGCAAGACCGCAAGGTGGCTCCCCGGGTGCCCATCACCGCCAAGCTGGTGGCGGATCTGCTTTCCACCGCCGGGGCCCAGCGCATCCTCACCATGGACCTGCATGTGGGCCAGATCCAGGGGTTTTTCAACATCCCGGTGGACAACCTGTACGCCTCTCCCATCATGATTCCCTACATCCGGGAAAACTTCCAGAACGACCTGGCCATCGTCTCCCCGGACGCCGGCGGGGTGGCCCGGGCCCGGGCCTACGCCAAGCGGCTGGCGGCCTCCCTCGGCTTGATCGACAAGCGCCGGGACGCGCCGGGCAAGGCCAAGGCCATGCACCTCATCGGCGAAGTCCTGGGCAAGGAAGTGGTCATCCTGGATGACATCATCGACACCGGCGGCACCCTGACCCAGGCCGCGGACGTCATCCTGCAGCGGGGCGCCATGAACGTCAACGCCTGCTGCACCCACGCGGTGCTCTCCGGCCCCGCGGTCCAGCGGGTGATGGATTCGCCCCTGAACCGCCTGGTGGTCACCGACACCATCCCCTTGAGCCCGGAGGCCAGGGCCTGCCCCAAGATCGTCCAGCTCCCGGTGACGCACCTGCTGGCCCAGGCCATCGTCAGGACCCACCACGAGGATTCCATCAGCTCTTTGTTCGAGATTCAGTTTTAAGGGGATAAAGGCGAGGTCAAGGTTTTCTGGCGTAACGTCCAGCAGGAATAAAATCAAATTAGGTAATGTAGGGGGCGCCATTCATGGCGCCCTTTTCCAATTTAGGGGCTTTTAGGGGCGGACCTGCGTGTCCGTCCGCCCATCTCCGCAAGGATCCGGGGGGCCACCCAGGTGCGCCAGGGGGGATGGTCAAGGTGAGGATGTAACGGCACGGCGGGCCGTGCCCCGCCTCTACATCACCGCGATCTCTTCCAGGCCGTCCCGCCAGCCATCCCAGAGATAGGCGTCCAGGCGGCCCCGGGCGATGACCTGAAAGGCGTACCGGGCCTGGGCCGCGTAGAAATCGCAGTAAGGCGCCGGCGCCTTCAAAGTCCCGTTGATGGCGTAGACCTCGGCGGGGCAGGGGGCGCCGCAGAAATGCCGCACCGCGCAGGCCTTGCAGGGCTCCAGGTTCTCCACCACCCGGCTGGTCACCCGGGTGAAAGGCTTGCTTTTAATCAGTTCGCCCACCGGCGTTTCGAAGAGATTGCCGCCGTGGAACTTGGGGAGCCCCAGAAACTCGCTGCAGGGGGCCACCTCGCCGCCGGCGCCCACCGCGAAGAAACAGCGCCCGCCGCCGCAGGGTGAGATGTCGCACATCAGCCGCCTGGCCCCCGGGGCCACCAGCCCCAGGAGGAGGTTGGCGAAGTTGCCGATGACCAGCTTGCGCCCGGTCTTCTCCAACAACTCATAGGCCCGGTCCAGGGCCCGGAAGAAGTAGTGGGCCAGCTCCGTCTGGTCCGGCATCAGGGCCCGGCCCCCGGCCTGGGTCCCTCGCACCGGGTTGAGCAGGGCGTTGACCACCCCCTGACGGTGCAGCAGCTCCACCATCTCCGGCAGCGCCGCCACGTTCTCCTTGGTCACCGTGGTAATGACGTTGAGGCCGGGGTAGTCGGCCAGGTCCACCAGGGCCCGGCAGACCTGGTTGAAGACCCCGCTGCCGCCCCAGGTGCGCCGGGTGCGGTTGGCAATTTCCGCGGTGGGGCCGTCCAGGGAGATGCCGACGCCGCAGCCCTGGGCCTTGAGAAAATCCAGGGACTCCCTGTCCAGCAAGGTGGCGTTGGTCTGGACCCCGAAGCGAAAATATTCGGAGTACTGCTCGATTCCCTGAAAGACCGCGTCCTTCGCCAGGAGCGGCTCGCTGCCGTGAAACACCAGCTGGGGCCGGGCTCCCTCCGGCAGGGTGCCGACGAAGTAATCTTTCAACCGGGCCAGGGCCGTAAGCACCCGGGCCGGCTCCATGTCTTGCCCCGTGCGCCGGGCCTCCCGGGGGAGGTAGCAGTAGCCGCAGTCCAGGTTGCAGCGCTCCGTGGGGTTGAAATAGACCGCCGACGGCAGCAGCCCAAAGCGCACCGTGTTCAGGTCGGCGGTGAGCCGGGCCTCCTTCTCCCGGAAGGCCCGGGGCAGCTCCGCCCCCAGGAGATAGTCCAGGGCCTCGGCCCGGGGGGCCAGCATCCAGAAGGCGGTGTCCGCGTTGATCAGGGCCACGTAATCGCCGTGGCCCACCTCCAGCACGTCGAAATGGGGCCCGGCCCCGGCGTTGACGCTCGCCTCGGACGGACCCCACAAGGTTGAAGTTGCCTGGGCCATTCCTACTTCTTCTTGGCCTCGGCCATGAGGTAATGGGACAGGCCCACCTGGTTCCCGTCGGGGGCGCAGGTGTAACGGATGCTGATGGGTTTCTTCGTACTCTTCGCTTTTGCCATATATTGTCCTCCTTCCTCCTGGGTTTACCGGGGTCAGCCGGAACCAGCGACCGCCGGGGGATAAGCTTTTATTCACCACAGAGACACAGAGAGCACAGAGGCATTTTTGTATATCTTTGTGTCCCTCTGTGTGCCTCTGTGCCTTTGTGGTGAAAAAAAAGGAGTCCCATCGCTTGGATGGAACTCCCTTTACCATCAGGAGTAGCCTTACTTACAAAAAACCGCCAGGCAGGTCTTCTGGCTCTGGGATCAGCCGGAGGAAGCCAGCCTTCCCACCGGGGTGTTTATAAGTCCCCGGCAGTGGCCGGCCTGAGCCTTGCTTCCTCCGTCCCCCATTACAGCGGCGGGACCGCCCCGGAGTCGCACCGGGTTCCGGATTGCCTGGTGGGTTGCCGAATTTGACCTATCGTTAACATTTGATTTCCCTTTTGTCAATATGGGGAGTCGAGGAGATTTTGCCTCCCGGAGTCAGCCTCCTCCCACTGGAAATCGCCTTGACAGCCGGCCTAGTTAAAGGTTATTTTTATTTTTTTAGTGGGTTCGAGTGATGGTCGGCCATGATTAAGGCAATTCGGGGGATGCGGGATATCCTGCCGCCGGAAACGGACCGGTGGCAGCAGGTGGAGACGATCGCCCGGGAGGTCTTCGAGCTTTACGGGTATCGGGAGATCCGCCTGCCTCTCCTCGAGCGCACCGAGCTCTTCGCCCGCTCCATCGGCGAGGAGACCGACATCGTGGCCAAGGAGATGTACACCTTCGACGATCGCCACGGCGAGTCCCTGACGCTCAGGCCCGAAGCCACCGCCTCGGTGCTGCGGGCCGTCCTGGAGCACGGCCTGGACAAGGGGGCCGGGGTCAAGAAATATTACACCCTGGGGCCCATGTTCCGCTACGAGCGGCCCCAGAAAGGGCGCTACCGCCAGTTTTATCAGATCAACTGCGAAGCCTTCGGCGTGGACGCCCCGGAGTTGGACGCGGAGGTCATTCTGCTCCTCCTGGACCTCCTGGACCGGCTGAAACTGGGGGAGATGCGCCTGCTGGTCAACTCCCTGGGCTGCCGGGACTGCCAGGCGCACTTTAAGGCGGCCCTGAAGAATTTTCTGGCCGGCAAAAACGGCCTGTGCGAGGACTGCCGGCGGCGCCGCCTCGCCAACCCGCTGCGGGTCTTTGATTGCAAATCGCCCCACTGCCAGGCGATTCTCCAAGACGCTCCGGTGCTGAAGGACTATCTGGACGCCGACTGCGCCGCCCATTTCGCCCGGGTGCTGGAGTGGCTTAGCCGCTTCGGAGTGGCTTACGAGGAGCAGCCCCGGCTGGTGCGGGGCCTGGACTACTACACCCGCACCGCCTTCGAAGTGGTGGCCGGTGGGCCTGGGGGCCCAGGACGCGGTGGCCGGCGGCGGCCGCTACAACGGGCTCTCCCGGGAGTTGGGCGGCCCGGAGCTCCCCGCCATCGGCTTTGCCATCGGGGTAGACCGCCTGCTGGAGGTCCTGCCAAGGGACCTGGGCCAGGACCAGGACCATAAGATTTTTCTGGCGCCCATAGGGGAGGCGGCCCGGGAGCGGGCCTTTGCCCTGCTCCAGGAGTTGCGCAGCCGGGGCCTGGCCGCGGAGATGGATTTTGAGGGGCGCTCGCTGAAGGCCCAGATGTCCCTGGCGGACCGCCTGGGCGCGGCCTACGTGGTGATCCTCGGCGACCGGGAGCTGGAAACGGGGCAAGTCCAGTGGCGCCACATGGCCACCGGGGAAGCAGGAGCTGGTTCTCCTGAATAACCTGGTTTACTGAGCGTCGGTATGGCCGAGGACCTCAGGTCGGTAGTCCTTTCTTTTTCCCTCTCCCTTGACGGGGGAGGGTCAGGGTGGGGGTGACTCGCATCCCACTCCCCCCACCCCCTCCCGCCAGGGGAGGGGGTGGAAAGATGCCCAAGCTGTAGCTTGGGCAGACAAGGCGTTCCCCAGCAGGAGCTTGATAACGAGCGGATAAAATGTCCCCCTTTTTAAAGGGGGATTTAGGGGGATTATAGCTTTCCCGAAAATCCCCCCTTACCCCCTTTCGAAAAGGGGGGAGAAGGGAAACCAGGTGCTTGATACCTTGGAAGGGTTGAAGCGCAGCCACTCCTGCGGGGTCCTCCGGCTCCAGGACGCGGGGGCGGAAGTGATGCTCATGGGCTGGGTCCAAAGACGTCGGGACCACGGCGGCCTCATCTTCGTGGACCTGCGGGACCGGGAGGGGCTCACCCAGGTGGTCTTTGACCCCAAACAAAATCCGGATGCCCATGTCAAGGCCGGAGTGCTCCGGGATGAGTTCGTCATCGCCATCCGGGGGGTGGTGAATCCCCGGCCCCCGGAGATGGTGAACCCCAATCTTCCCACCGGCGAGATTGAAATTTTGGTGGAGGAGTTGCGCCTTCTCAACTTCGCCAAGACCCCGCCCTTTGAGCTGGAAGACTACCGGGTGGACATCTCCGAGGCCCTGCGCCTGAAGTACCGGTATCTGGACCTCAGGCGCCCCAGCGTCATGGGCAAGATTCTCTTCCGGCACCGGGCGGCCCAGGTGACCCGGCAATTTCTCAACTCCCAGGGCTTCATCGAGGTGGAGACCCCCATCCTCACCAAGAGCACGCCCGAGGGGGCCCGGGACTACCTGGTGCCCAGCCGCATTGCAGCCGGGGCATTTCTTCGCCCTGCCCCAGTCGCCCCAGCTCTTCAAGCAGCTCTTGATGATGGCGGGCCTGGACCGGTACTATCAGTTGTGCCGCTGTTTTAGGGACGAGGACCTCCGGGCCGACCGCCAGCCGGAGTTCACCCAGATAGACCTGGAGATGGCCTTCATCACCGAGGCGGACGTCTTTAAGGTGGTGGAAGGGCTGATCACGGCCCTCTTCACGGAGCTCCTGGGAGTGGAGTTGGAACTGCCCTTTCCCCGGCTGACTTTTAAGGAATGCCTGGACCGCTTCGGCCTGGACCGGCCGGACCCCAGATTCGGGTTGGAGCTCAAAGATATCACCGATCTGGTCAAAGAGACGGAATTTCGCCAGTTCCGGGAAGTGGTGGACCAGGGCGGCATCGTCAAGGCCCTGTGCGGCCCGGGGCTGAGCAAGCTCTCCCGTAAGGAGCTGGATGAGCTCATCGACCTGGCCGGGGTCTACGGGGCCCGGGGCCTGGCCTGGGTGAAGGTGCAGCGTGAGGCCTGGCAGTCGCCCCTGGCCAAGTTCTTCCCGGAGGCGGTGAAGGCGGCTTTAAACGAACGCCTGGGGGCCAAAGAAGGGGACCTGCTGGTCTTCATCGCCGACACCCCGCAGGTGGCCTGCACCGCCATGGGAATGGTGCGGCTCCACCTGGGGCAAAGAGAGGGACTTATCCCCGAGGACACTTACAGCCTGGTGTGGGTCACGGATTTTCCCCTGTTGGAGTTCGACCAGGACGAGGGTCGCTTCGTGGCCATGCACCATCCCTTTACCGCGCCCAAGGAAGAGGACCTGCCCCTGCTTGCCACCAAGCCCGGGGAGGTGCGGGCCCGGGCCTACGACCTGGTGCTCAACGGCGTCGAGATCGGCGGCGGCAGCATCCGCAACTGCCGCCGGGATATGCAGGAAACGATGTTTAAGGTCCTGGGCATTGCGCCCGGGGAAGCGGAAGAGAAATTCGGCTTTTTGCTGGAGGCCCTGGAGTTCGGGGCGCCGCCCCACGGCGGCGTGGCCTTCGGGTTCGACCGCCTGGTGGCCATTCTCTCAGGCGCCCGCTCCATCAGGGAGGTCATCGCCTTCCCCAAGACCCAGAAGGCCGCCTGCCCGGTGACCAGGGCGCCCAGCCGGGTGGAACTGGAACAGCTGTTGGAGCTGGGATTAAAGTTAGAGAATTAGAATTTGGGGGAGGAGGCTAAGGGCAGTAAGCCCTTACGCTTACGAAAAAGTTACTCCCCCAAACCCCCACCCCCAATCCCCTAAGTTTGGCTGGGGAAGTCGGGGCCACAGGCCTCGCCTTACCCAGCCCCATATACGGGTTGGGAGGGAGTGTGGGGGAGGCAGGGACCACTTACGAAAAAGTCCCTGGCCCTTTCCCCCACAATACCATTATCACGGATGGCAGAATATGGCACGTTGGAACAAGGACCGCCGACTGTTGGATCATGAGCATTCCACCTTCTGGAAGTTTCGCTTGCAGGAGGTGGAGGAACCCAATTTGATGCGGGACATCTTTCCCTACACGGAGGTGGCGCGCATCGATTTTGACTATAAATTCGTCATGCCCCAGCCCCCCGAGGAGATGTTGCTCACCGACACCACCTTCCGGGATGGCCAGCAAGCGCGGCCGCCTTACACGGTGCGCCAGATCGTGGAGATCTTTGACCTGCTCCACCGGCTTTCCGGCCCCAAGGGGATTATCCGGCAGAGCGAGTTTTTCCTATACAGCGCCAAGGACAAGGAGGCGGTGGAACGCTGCCGGGAGCGGGGGTATCGCTACCCGGAAATCACCGGCTGGATCCGGGCCAACGCCGGGGACCTGGTCCTGGTGAAAGATATGGGCCTGCCGGAGACCGGCATCCTCACTTCGGTGTCCGACTACCACATCTTCCTGAAGCTGAAGTGGAATCGGCGCCGGGCCCTGGAAGACTACCTGGCCATCGTCAAGGCGGCCCTGGACCTGGGGATTGCCCCCCGCTGCCATTTTGAAGACGTCACCCGGGCGGATATCTACGGGTTCTGCGTCCCCTTCGCCATTGAACTGATGAAGCTCAGGGAGCAGAGCGGCATCAACATCAAGATCCGCCTGTGCGACACCATGGGCTACGGGGTGCCCTATCCCGGGGCGGCGCTCCCCCGGAGCGTGCCCAAGCTGGTGCGGGCCATGATCGACGACGCCGGGGTGCCGGGCGCCCTGCTGGAGTGGCACGGGCACAACGACTTCCACAAGGTCATGGTCAACAGCGCCACGGCCTGGCTTTACGGCTGCGGCGCAGTGAACGGGGCCCTTTTGGGCTTCGGGGAGCGCACCGGCAACGCCCCCATCGAAGGGATGATCATGGAGTACCTCTCCCTGCGGGGTCGCAGCGACGGCATCGACACCCGGGTGATCACCGAGATCGCCGAGTATTTCGAGCGGGAACTGCGCTATCACATCCCGCCCAATTACCCCTTTGTGGGCCAGAACTTCAATACCACCAGCGCCGGCATCCACGCGGACGGGCTCCTGAAAAACGAAGAGATTTACAACCCCTTCGATACTGCCAAGATCTTGAACCGGCCCATAACCATCACCATCACCGACAAGTCCGGCAAGGCCGGTATCGTCCACTGGCTCAACTGCCGGCTGGATCTGGAAGCCGACCGGGCCGTGGACAAGAACCACCCCGGGGTGGGTAAGATTCTCAAGCGCATTACGGAAATGTACGAAGCCGGGCGCTGCACCTCCGTCTCCAACGAAGAGATGGAAAACATGGCCCGCAAATACCTCTCCGAGCTCTTCGTCTCGGAATTCGACCAGCTCAAGCAGAAGGCCGACAAGCTGGCGGCCCACCTGGCCGAAGACCTGGCGGAGCGGGAGGAGATTCGCTCCATGCGGCCCAAGGTCATGGAGCCGGTGCTACAGCAGGCCCTGGACAATTACCCCTTTATCCAGTTCATGTACGTCACCAACCTGGAAGGGCGCAAGATTACCAGGAACATCACCCACATCGTGGACCGGGCCAAGTACGCGGAAATGAAACTGGACGAGGACCTGTCCAACCGGCCCTGGTTCATCGAACCCATCAAGTCGGGGAAAGTCTTCGTCTCGGACTTCTACACTTCCCGGTTCACCGGGGCCTTGTGCATCACCGTCAGCGTGCCGGTGCGCAACGAAAACGACGAGATCCAGGGAATCCTGGGCATGGACATCCGCTTTGAGGCCCTGGCCAAGATGGAACAAAACGGGGAGATTTAACGAGCAGTCAGCTATCAGCTAGGATTTAATCTTAATCTTAAGCTTTAGCTGACGGCTGAAAGCTGATAGCTGAGAGCTGAAAAATGGCTTCGATTTTAGGGCAGGCGTTCTTGGGAGCGCTTCTCATCCTGCTGCTGGGGGTCTTGCTGACCTTAATGTGCGCCTGGCTGCCCCGCCTGGCGTCGCGGTGGGAAACCCCTGAAATCAGGCGGGCGGCCCTGCCCCAGGAGCCGGCGGCCAGCCTCGGAGGCCCTTGCGGCCTCGGCGCCGCGGCCGGAGGCGGGCACCGCCGAGGCCGAGCCGGAGGAGTCCCTGGTGGCGGCAGCCATCGCCCTGGCCCTGAGTCTGTACCAGACAGAGGCGGCGGTGGCCCAGGAACCCTCAATGGCTGCCGGCGCCCCCTCCCCCTGGGCCCTGGCCGGACGCTGGCAGGCCATGCAGGCCCGGTACCATATGCAAAAGAGATGATTCATGCGGCGATACCAGATCACCATCGGGGAAAAGTCATTCGAAGTTGAGATTCTCACGGTTAGGGGCGATCAGGCCCGGGTGCTGGTCAACGGCCGTCCCTATGAAGTGAAGTTTGCCGCGGGCGGCCCGGCCGCGGCGCCCAGACCGGCCCCGGCCATGCCGAAGACGGCGGCTCTGGCGCCGGCGCGCCCGGTGGCTTCCGGGGCTCCTCCCCTCCAGCCCGCCGGGCCCGCCGGCGAACCGGGAGCCGTGGTGGCCCCCATGCCCGGGGCCATCCTGGAGGTCCTGGTACAGGTGGGGGATTCGGTAGAGCCGGGGGATACGGTGGTGAAGCTGGAAGCCATGAAGATGGAAAACGACGTCAAGGCTACCGTGGGCGGCGTAGTCCGGGAAGTGCGGGTGGGCAAGGGCAGCAATGTCTCCGTGGGCGAGGTCTTACTAATGGTTTCCGAAAGCTGAGGTGTCCTAAGTCATGCCCGACGCCGGCCCCCTGGGTTTTGCCATCTGGATCGTCATGACGGCGTTGGCCCTGGGAACCATTTATGCCGCCATCGTCCACCGCATCTATCCCGGTTTCTTAATTCCGCTGGCCGCGGGCATGATCCTGGTGAATGTACCGGCCCCGGGGCTAAAGGCGGAATTTGCTCCTTTCATCGACGCCATCCAGTATCTTTGGGACCACGGCATCTATCCCCCTCTGATTTTATTCTGCCTGGGCGCCGGCCTGGACCTGAGTTACCTCATCGCCCACCCCCGGCAGGTTATGGTGGGCATGCTTTCACCTTTTGTCTTCCTGATCGTCATGTTTCTGGGTTGGCAGTTGGGCCTCACCACGCCGGAGTCCGGCATCAGCTCCCTGGCGGCCGGCGGCGACGGCGGGCTGTCCGCCATCTTTCTCTGCGGCAGATTCGCCCGGGACCTGGTGGGCCCGGTGGGGCTCACCGCGGCCCTCCTGGTGGGCCTGCTGCCCCTGATTCAGCCTCCCCTGGTGAAAATCTTCACCACCCGGAAAGAGCGCATGATCCGCATGCCCCCCACCCGGAAGGTGGCCAAGCGGGAAAATATCCTGCTTGCCGGGGCGGGCCTGGTCCTGACCTCTCTGCTGGTGCCGGGGGCCATGATGCTCACCGGCATGTTTTTTCTGGGCAACCTCTTGAAGGAATCGGGGGTGGTGGAAAGGCTGGCCCGCACCCTGGCCAACCGCCTGGGGGATATCCTGGTGGCCCTCCTGGGCCTGGCGGTGGGCAGCCGTTGCCTGGCCGGAAACATCCTGTCCCTCACCTTTCTGAAAGTGATGGCGCTGGGGCTGGCGGCCCTGTTTCTGGTGAGCCTGGTGGGCATCCTGGGCATCAAGGTGGTCAACCTGTTTTTCTCCCAGAAGATCAACCCCCTGGTGGGGGCCGCGGCTCTGGGACTGCCGCCCCATGCGGCCCAGGTGGCCCAGGTCCTGGGGCGCAGCGAAGACCCGCACAACAACCTGTTCCCCCACGCCCTGGCCTCCAGCCAGGCGGGGCTCTTGGCCGCCACCTTGACGGCTGGGATTCTTTGGAGTATTTTGGGCGTCGGCTAAAACCAAGGACCTTAGTTGGAGAGATCAAGGGGCAGTAATCATTTCCTGCTCCGTTGCCGTAGGCTGATCGTATATTGTCCCCGAAAGCGAGGTGGGTTTATGTGTGATCCCGAAAAGTTGGAGACCCTGAAGGCCACCAAGGCCAAATACGAAGAAACGGTGGCCAAGGTATTGAAAAAGATGCCGGAGCGCAAACCGGATTTTGCCAACACTTCCGGCATCCCCATCGCCCGGGTCTACACCCCCCTGGATATGGAAGGGTTCGATTACCTGAAACAATTGGGTTTCCCCGGCCAGTATCCCTATACCCGGGCGGTGCAGCCCACGGCCTACCGCGGCCGCTATTGGACCATGCGGCAGTACGCCGGCTTCGGCAGCGCCGAAGAGACCAACGAGCGCTACCACTTTCTGTTGAAATCCGGCCAGACGGGCCTGTCCGTGGCTTTCGACCTGCCCACCCAGATCGGCTACGACTCCGACCACCCTCTGGCCCAGGGGGAAGTGGGCAAAGTGGGGGTGTCCATCGACTCCCTGTGGGACATGGAGCGCCTTTTTGCGGGCATTCCCCTGGACCAGGTGTCCACCTCCATGACCATCAACTCGCCCTGCGCCGTGCTCCTGGCCATGTACCTGGCCATCGCCGAAAAGCAAGGCATCTCTTTTGACAAGCTGCGGGGCACGGTGCAAAACGACATCCTGAAGGAATACTCTTCCCGGGGCACTTACATTTTCCCACCCCGGCCCTCCATGCGCCTGATTACCGACATCTTCGCCTACTGCACCAAGGAAGTGCCCCAGTGGAACACCATCAGCATCAGCGGCTACCACATGCGTGAGGCCGGCTCCACTGCGGTGCAGGAGATCGCCTTTACCCTGGCCAACGGCATCGCCTACGTGGACGCGGCCATCCGGGCCGGCATGCAGGTGGATGAATTCGGGCCGCGGCTCAGCTTCTTCTTCAACTCCCACTCCGATTTCCTGGAGGAGGTGGCCAAGTTCCGGGCCGCCCGGCGCCTGTGGGCCAAGATCATGAAGGAGCGCTTCGGGGCCCAGGACCCCCGGTCCCTGATGCTGCGGTTCCACACCCAGACGGCGGGCTGCACCCTCACGGCCCAGCAGCCGCTGAACAACATCATGCGGGTGGCCTTCCAGGCCCTGAGCGCGGTGCTGGGCGGCACCCAGTCCCTGCATACCAACTCCTTCGACGAGGCCCATGCCCTGCCCTCGGAACTGGCGGTGCAGGTGGCCCTGCGCAGCCAGCAGGTGGTGGCCTATGAGACCGCAGTGTGCGACACCGTGGACCCCCTGGCCGGCTCTTATTATATCGAAAACCTCACCGACGCCATCGAGGCCCGGGCCCAGGACTACATCGACCAGATCGACCGCCTGGGCGGGGCCGTGGGCGCCATCGAGCAGGGCTTCGTCCAGAAGGAGATCGGCGCCAGCGCCTACCGCTACCAGCGGGAGATCGAGAAAGGCAGAGCGGGTGGTGGTGGGCCTCAACCGCTTCCAGGTGGCCGAAGAAGAAAAGCCCTCCGGCCTCCTGAAAGTGGACCCCGCGGTGGGGGAAAAGCAGGTGGCCCGCTTAACAGAACTGAAGAGCACCCGGGATAACGCCGCGGTTAAGCAAGCCCTCGCGGAACTCAAGGCCGCGGCCCAGGGCACCGACAACCTCATGCCGCCCATCCTCAAGGCGGTGCGGACCCTGGCCACCCTGGGAGAGGTCTGCGACACCCTCCGAGAACGTCTTCGGCGAATACGAAGCCCCGGCGTTGGTGTAAAATGACAGTTTAAGGTTCGAGGTTCAAAGTTCAAAAACGAGATGCTTTTAACCCCGGACCTCAACCTTGAACCTTGAACTTTGAACTCAAGTGCATGCCCCTATTTAAGAATTCTCATTCCGCGCCAAAGATAAGGAGATAGGAGATGCCGGAAGAAAGAAAGATCAGGGTGCTGGCCGCCAAGCCCGGCCTGGACGGCCATGACCGGGGCATCAAGGTGATCTGCGCGGCCTTGCGGGATGCCGGCATGGAAGTGATTTACACGGGCCTCAGGCAGACCCCCGAGCAGATCGTCGCGGCAACCGTGCAGGAAGACGCCGATGTCATCGCCATGAGCGTGCTGTCCGGCGCCCACAACTACCTGTTTCCCCGGGTCATGGAGTTGGTCAGGGAAAAGGGCCTGGAAGACGTCCTGGTGATGGGGGGCGGCATCATTCCCCAGGAGGACATCCCCGACCTGAAGACCGCCGGAATCGCCGCCATCTTCGGCCCCGGCACCAACACGGGCGACATCATCAACTTTATTCGGGAACACGTCCGCCAACGGTAAGCACAAAGTGTAACGTCCGCAGGGACGCAATTTATGGCGCCCCCGGGAGCCTGGCATCTGGTCCGCCATTAGCTTTAATCAGCAGATTTAAGCCTGCGGCCGCGTTTCCCAGCGCCACGCCGCGCCTTTATTCCTGAAGCCACTCCCAGGCCTCGGCCAACTGCTCCGGCAGCATGGTTTTGATTTCGCCCTCCATGAAGTGGGCGAAAATCTTCACGGTGGCCTCCGCCCACCGGGGCGCCCCCACCACGGCCACCTTCTCGAAGTCATCCTTGTGCTTCAGGCCAAACTTCAAATCATCCCACAGGGCCCCCAGCTCCCAGCCTTGAAAATCCGGGTCCAGGTGGAACAACAGCCGGGCTTTGTCCTGCTTCCAGATCACCTCTTCCAGGCGCGGGATGAGGACCTCTTGATAGTCCAGGTCCGTCAGCTTGCCGCTGGCCCGCAGCCACAGAAGGTTTCCCTTGCTCTCCATGACCTCAATCATAAGCCACCTCGAACGCCCCTACAGAATCATGACTTTGCTATGCGGTGAGGTTCGGGATTCTTGTCGTCACTAATACCCCGCCTGGTTTAGCTCTTATTGCCGGATGTTGTCGAATTTCTCAGCCCCTCAAGGCGGCCCGAAGAGCTGGCGGATGAATTCCTTTTCTTCCTTGCGGCTCCGCACTTCTTCGTCGAGGCGGGCTTCCAGCAGGCGCTCCAGCATCTCCTTGATGAGGGGCCCCGGCTTGTATCCCAGGGCCACCAGGTCCCGGCCCTTGGTCTCCGGCTTCAGGCGCTTCAAATGGGTGAAGTACAGCGAGATGGCCCGGCGGGACGCTTCCTGGCGGGACTTGGCCATCATGTAGAGCAGGTATTCCGTGTCCAGGGGGTCCAGCAGATGGTAGATCTGGCTGCGGGTGGGCTCCCCGTAGCGAAAGAGCCGCACCAGGGCTTCGTCCGCCTCCTCCTTGCCCTTGAAGATTTCCGCGGCCTGCTTGGGAGACAGGTTGAAGCGGCGCAGCATCTCTTCCAGCTCTCCGGCGGTGAGAAACTCCACCAGGCCCAGGAAGTAGACCAGCCACCTCTCGTAGCGCTCCTCCAGATAGAGCAGGTCGTACCAGGAGAGCACCCCCTGGACCCTTTCCAACATGCCCCGGGTCCCTTCGTCGTAGCCCAGCCGGGGGTGCACGGCCTTGAGGAGGTCGAACTCCGCCAACCTGGCGATGGCGGGAAGGGGGTTTTCCTCCATGAGGATGAGCCTGAGCTCCTGGAACAGGCGGGCCCCGGAGAGGCGGTCGAAAAAGTTGTTCTTCACCGCGTTGGCGATGAGGTTGGCCGCCAGCTTGGTGATGCGGAACTTGAAGCGCTGCTCGAAGCGGATGGCCCGGAAGACCCGGGTGGGGTCCTCCACGAAGCTCAGGTTGTGCAGCAGGCTGATGCGGCCCTCCTTCAGGTCCCGCTGGGCCCCGAAGAAATCCAGCAGGGTGCCGAATTCCCCGGGGTTGAGCTTCAGAGCCAGGGTGTTGATGGTGAAGTCCCGGCGGTAGAGGTCCATTTTAATGGAGCTGTACTCCACTATGGGCAGGGCCCCCGGGGCCTCGTAGTACTCGGTGCGGGCCGTGGCCACATCAATTTTGAAGCCGTCGGGGAAGATGATCACCGCGGTCTTGAACTTTTGGAACTGCCTGGACCGGGCCCCGTAGCGGCTCGCAAACCGTTTGGCGAACTCGATGGCGTCGCCCTCGATGACGATGTCGATGTCCAGGTTTTCGTGCTTGAGTAACAGGTCCCGGACGAAGCCGCCCACCACGTAAGCGTTGAAGCCCAGCTCCGCGGCCACTTCCCCCACCTGTTTCAAGATCTCCAGGATCTTTTTGGGCAGGCGTTCCCGCATCAGGGAGATAATGTTCCGGGTGCGCAGGGGTTGGGACCACTGGGCCTCTTCATTTTCGGCGATGAGGAGGTGGAGCAGATCGGTGCGGGAGATGAGGCCGATGACCTGGCCGTCCTCCACGACCGGAAGTAAACGTTGCTTGCTTATCACCAATCTTTCCCGGATCTCCGGCAGGGTGGCGTCCGGCCCCACCGTGTCGATCTCCGTGGTCATGTAATCCTTCACCGGGTGGGTTTTGAGGCCGTGGTAAATGCCTTTTTCAATGGTCTGCCGGGAAATCAGCCCCAGGAGCCTGCCACCCGACATCACCGGCAGGGCGTTGATGCTGTAACGGTTCACGATGACTTCGGCCCGCTCCAGGGTAATTTCCGGACCCACGGATTTCACCGGGAAGGACATGATCTCCCGGGCCCGGCGTCCGGGATGGACCCGGGTCTGGAGGATCTGGCGCAGCTTTTCCTCCACCTGGGCCAGGGGCGTGTCTTTCACCGCGGCGGAGGCGGCATAGCTGTGGCCGCCGCCCCCCAGCTCCGCCAGGATGTCGGCCACGTCCACCTCGGGGAGACGGCTGCGGCCCACCACGAAGACCCGGTCCTCCATCTGGGCCAGGGCGAAGAGCACCTGGATATTCTCCATGTCCATGAGCTTGTGGGCCACCACCGCAAAGTCGGGGACATACTCCGGCGCGGTGGTGCGGGCCATGACTACCTCGATGCCGCCCACGTGGAAGCTGGTGGAGTGCTCCAGCAAGTCGTTGAGCAAGGTCACCTGCTCGGCGTTCAGCTCCCGGGTGATGATCTCGGAGACCACGTTGAGGTCGGCCCCCTGGCCCAAAAGATACGCCGCGGCCTCGAAGTCCTGGGGGGTGGTGGAGGTGAAGGTGAAGCAGCCCGTGTCCTCAAAGATTCCCAGGGCCATGACGGTGGCTTCCTGGGGCGTGAGGTGGAGGCCCCGCTCTTTAAGGATGCGGGTTAAGATGGCGGTGGTGGACCCCAGCATCTCCACCACCTCCAGGCTGCCGTGGACGTCGTCGGGCGATTCGGGGTGGTGGTCGTAGATGTGGATGTCCACCTCGCCGTCGGTCGCGGCTTCGGCAAATTTCCCCAGGCGGGAGGCCTGGCGGGTATCCACCAGGATCAACCTCTTGATTTCTTCAATGGGCACCTGCTTGGCCCGGGTGAAGTCCAGGAAATAAAAACTGGACCGGATGAAAAAATCCCGCAGGTTGCGCTCCTGGGACCCGGGAAAGGACAGGATGGCGTTGGGATAGAGCTTCCTGGCGGCCACCATGGAGGCCATGGCGTCGAAGTCGGCGTTGAGATGGGTGGTGATCACCTCCAGGGTGCGGCTGGGCGGCTTGGGGCGGTGGCGGTCGCGACTGCTCATGGCCGGGGGTGGGCCTTTCGGTGGATTTCCTTAAGGCGGGCCGCGTCCAGATGGGTGTAGATCTGGGTGGTGGCGAGATCCGCATGGCCCAGCAACAGTTGCAGCACCCGCAAATTTGCTCCCCGGCTCAAAAGATGGGTGGCAAAGCAGTGGCGCAGGGTGTGGGGGCTCAAATCCCGCACCCCGACCTTCCGGGCATAAGTCTTCAAAATCTTCCAGAAGCCCTGGCGGGTGAGTCTGCCGCCCCGCCGGTTGACGAAGACGTATTGGCTTTGCCGGCCTTTGAGCAGCTGGGCGCGACCCTGGGAGAGGTAAAGCTGCAACTTTTCCGTAGCCTTGGCCACCATGGGCACCACCCGCTCCTTGGAGCCCTTGCCCAGGGGCCGCACCACGCCCCGGCGCAGGTCCAGCTGCTTCACCGTTAGGCCCACCAGCTCCGAGACCCTCAGCCCCGTGGCGTAGAGCACCTCCAGCAGGGCGGCGTCCCGCTGGCCCCGCGGGGTGGCCGGGTCCGGGGCGTTCAGCAGGGCCTCCACCTCCTGTTCCCCCAGCACCTGGGGGAGTCTCTGGGGCAGCCGGGGCGAGTCCAGGAACTCCACCGGGTTGGCGAGTAGGGCCTCCTCCCGCTCCAGGAAGCGGAAAAACTGCCGCAGGGCCGAAAGTTTCCGGGCCCGGCTGCGGGCGGACAGCCCCCGGGCCTCCAGGGCCGCCAGGTAGTCCTTCAGGTCGTTAAGGGTCACCGCGGCCCAGCTCTCCCGGCCTTGCTCTTCCAGGTACTCCCAGAAATCCTGGAGGTCCCGGGCGTAGGCCGCCAGGGTCAGGGGGGCCAGGCCCCGCTCCACGCTAAGGTGCTGGTAAAACTGGTTGAGTTCCGCGTCCATGCCACCATCATTATACCCTTAGTTGGGCAAAAGTAACAGCGGCAGGATGGAGAAAGGGGTTAGGGCTTAGGGGTCAGGAGGCTGACCTGTAAGGCGGGCACCGCCCGCCATCTAGTGTGGTGCTTCATAATTGCTCTGACATTTCAAACCACGGTTTTTTAACCCCCCTTTTCCAAAGGGGGACCTTAAGACCTCTAGGGTTTAGGTTTTCGTATGATTTGCCGTCATAATATTTATGAAGCACAACACTAGTTAGAACCACCGCCCCGGCCCTGCATTCTTCCCTAATATGACGTTTGCCAGTAAGCGGCCAGGAAATTGCAGCCGCAGGCTTTACCTTTCACCGCACAGGCGGTACGCCTGTGCCACCAGAGAAAAGTTGGCAGAATATTATGCGCGGGGCCGCAACTCGGCATTAACTAGGCTCACAGCTCCCGGGACTTGCTTTTGTCACCGTAGCGGCTAAAATAGCCCATATTTTCTTCGAGGTGTCACATGGCTTATCTGGCCTTTTTATTTCCCGGGCAAGGCTCCCAGTACGTGGGTATGGGGCAGGACCTCTTTGAGGCCGACCCCGGGACCCGGGAGCTCTTCGACCTGGCGGAGGAGACCACGGGTCTTCCCCTGAAGCGCCTCTGCTTTTCCGGCCCCATGGAGGAGCTCACCCAGACGGTGAACCTGCAGCCGGCCGTCACCACGGTCAATCTCTGCCTCTATCAGGCCTTGCGAAAGGCCGGCGTTAAGCCCCAGGCGGTGTGCGGCCACAGTTTGGGGGAATACAGCGCCCTGTTCGCCGCGGGGGCGCTCAGCGCCGCCGACACCCTGGCCGCAGTGCGCCAGCGGGGCCGCCTGATGCAGCGGGAGGCCGACTCCCACCCCGGCACCATGGCCGCGGTCATCGGCCTTACCGCCCCAAAGTTGGAGGAGCTGCTGGGGCCCTTGTGCCAGCAGGGCCCTCTGGCCCTGGCCAACTTTAACACCCAGGAGCAGACGGTGATTTCGGGCTCCCCGGAAATGGTGGCCCGGGCCGGAAATCTGGCGAAGGCCGAGGGGGCCCGGGTGGTCCCTTTGAAAGTCTCAGGGGCCTGGCACTCTCCCTTGATGGAGGAGGCCTACCCTGATTTTGCCACGTTTCTGTCCAAGTGCAATTTTAAAGCCCCGGCCATTCCTTTATATCTCAACGCCACCGCCGCCCCGGAGACGGACCCGGAGCATTTGCGCGCCGCCATGTCCTGGCAGCTCATCTCCCCGGTGCGCTGGGCCGACCTCATTTTGAACCTCAAGGCCGCCGGCGCCGACACCTGGGTGGAGGTGGGGCCCAAGAACGTCCTCAAGGGCCTGGTGCGCAAGATCCTGCCCCAGGAGCCGGCGGAAAGCTTCTTCAACGTGGAAAACCGGGAGAGTCTGGAGAAGTTTTTAGCGGCGTTTAAGAGCTGAAATGGCGGTCGTAGGGGCGCACCCATGTGTGCGCCCTAAAACGGGCGGACACGCGGGTCCACCCCTACAATAATATCCGCCTGACTGCAACTTTGTCGCTTAACAAGGGGGTTGTCGCGTCGTTTTCTGGTTCCCAAGCTGAGCTTGGGAACCAAATTATGACCCAAGCTTCGCTTGGGGCCTTCTCTATGCCAAGCAAATCTTGGCGGGTAATGGCGTCCCCAAGCCAAGCTTGGGAACGAGAAAAAATGTAGGGTGGGCACCGCCCACCGTATATTTTGTTCCCTATCATTGTTCTTCGCTTTAAACGCGCAGGTGTCATGAGCCGTTAGAAGGAGCCTGCCCAGGCGAGACGCCTGTGCCACCTTTTAAAAAGTAAATTCGTCCTAGGTCCGCAAGATGGCCTCATTTGACTTAACAATAAAAATAGAGCATATTTTAACTAGTTTGACAATCATTGTTGCTATACTTGTAGTTTTTGTAGCATATCTGCAATTTAAATTAGCAAACGAAAAATTAAAACTTGATTTATTCGAAAAGCGCTTTGCTATTTATAAAGGGGTACAATCATTCTTGACCTATATTATGACGGAGGGCAAATTAACTAATTTGGATAAACTATCCCAATTTAGAGCGGAGACCCAAAATAAAGTTTTCTTATTTAAGGATGACATTGTTAGTTATTTAAAAGAAATTGACCAAAAGGCGCTTGGTCTTTTGACAATCGGGGAAGAAATACGAGACATGCCTAAAGGTGAACAACGGTCCAACTTAATAAAGACGAAATCAGAACTATTGAGATGGCTGATTAGCCAATTACCCGAGTTAATAGGAATTTTTTCTCCATATTTGAAATTTAAAACCTGGAAATAGAAGATATGGTGGGCAGTGCCCACCCTACATTTTTCTTAGTAAAACTCAAACCGCCATGGCCCAACCACCCGAAGAAGTCCATCTCGGTCTCACCGCCCGCCTGGTCAAGGTCTTTCTCCTTTCCAAGCTGCCCACCATCATCATCCTGGTGAGCCTGCTGGCCGGGGTGGCGGCCCTGCTCTACACTCCCCGGGAAGAAGACCCCCAGATCAAGGTGCCCATGGTGGACATCCTCATCCGCTTCCCCGGCGCCTCGCCCCAGGAAGTGGAAAATCTGGTGGTCATCAATCTGGAAAAAAAATTGTGGGAGATAGAGGGCCTGGAGGACCTCTATTCCCAGGCCCGGGACTCCTTCGCGGTGGTCACCGCCAAGTTCAAGGTGGGGGAGAACCTGGAGACCAGCCTCTTCAAGGTCTACAACAAGGTCTTCTCCAACATCGACCAGGTGCCGCAGGGCGTGGCGGGCTGGGTGGTCAAGCCCATGAACATCAACGACGTGCCCATCGTCACTCTGACCCTGTACAGCGACACCGCGGACGATTACGGACTGCGCCGGGTGGCGGACGAGTTGCTGCACCGCCTGCAGAGCATTCCGGACACGGCCCGCTCCTACGTGGTGGCGGGCCGCAAGCGCCAGGTGCGGGTCATCCCCGACCCCGTGCGCCTGGCGGGGCATAACCTGGACCTGGGGGCCCTGGTCCAGGCCCTGGAGGTGAGCAACGTCAATCTGCCGGCCGGGCATTTCTCCCGCCAGGGCCGGGAGTACCTGGTGGAGGCCGGGCCTTTCCTGAAATCCGCCGACGAGGTTTCGGATCTGTTGGTGGGGCTGCACCAGGGCAAACCCGTCTACGTCAAGGACGTGGCCCAGGTGGTGGACGGCCCCGAGGAGCCGGTGGAGCTGAGCCGCATCGCCTTCGGCCCCGCCGCCGAGGAGCACGGGTTCAAACGGGGCCAGTTTTATCCTGCGGTCACCATGGCCTTTGCCAAGCGCACCGGCACCAACGCGGTGACCGTGGCCGAAGGGCTGCTGGCCAAGGTGGCTGAACTGCAAAAAGAGGTGATCCCCCCCAACATCAGGGTCAAGGTCACCCGGGACTACGGCAAGACGGCCAACGAGAAGGTCAACGAACTCATCCGGGAACTCCTCATCGCGGTGCTCTCCATCACCGTGCTTTTAACCCTCTTCCTGGGGTGGCGGGAGGCCCTCATCGTGGCCCTGGCGGTGCCGTTGGTCCTGGCCATCACCTTGACCGGCAACATGCTCTTCGGCTACACCATCAACCGGGTAACCCTCTTTGCCCTCATCCTCTCCCTGGGCCTCTTAGTGGACGACCCCATCATCGATGTGGAAAACATCCACCGCCACTTCCAGCTCAGGCAGCATCCGCCGCTCACGGCCACCCTGATGGCGGTGGACGAAGTGCGGGCCCCCACCATCCTGGCCACCTTCACCGTAATCATCAGCTTCATCCCCATGTTTTTCGTCACCGGCATGATGGGCCCCTACATGCGTCCCATGCCGCTGAACGTGCCCCTGGCCATGCTCATGAGCCTGGCTATCGCCTTCACGGTGACGCCCTGGGCCACCTACCACCTGTTGAAAAAAGAATACGGCAAAGAGGAAAAACCCTTCGTTCTGGAAGAGACCTGGATTTACCGGGCCTACACCCGCACCATGACGCCCCTGTTGGAAAGCCGCCGCCTGAGCCGCCTGTTTCTCCTAACGGTGGTGGGGTTGTTTCTCGTCTCCGTGGCCCTGCCGGTCCTGGGGCTGGTGCCGCTGAAGATGCTGCCCTTTGACAACAAAAACGATTTTCTCGTGGTGGCGGACCTGCCCAACGACACCCCCCTGGAGGGCACCCAGGAGGCCTTGCAGGACTTGGGGCGCTATCTCGCCACGGTCTCGGAGGTGGACAATGTGGTGACCTTTGCCGGGGTAGGGGCGCCCATCGATTTCAACGGCCTGGTGCGCCATTACTACCTGATGCGGGGCCCCTGGGTGGGGCAGATCCGGGTCAACCTGGCCGGGAAGGAAAGAAGGGCCTCCGCCTCCCATGCCATCACCCTGTGGATCCGCCCGGCCTTGGAGGAGATTGCCCTCAAGCACAAGGTCCGGCTCAAAATCGTGGAAGTGCCGCCGGGGCCGCCGGACCTGCAAACCCTGGTGGCGGAAGTCTACGGCCCCCCCGGCTCCTCTTACGCCGGGATCATCCGGGAAGCGGAGCGCCTCAAGCGATTCTTCCTGAAGACCCGGGGCGTGGTGGACGTGGACACCTCGGTGGCCACCGAAGAGCCCCGCTTCCGTTTCCTGGTGGACCGGCAGAAGGCGGCCCTGAGCGGTCTGAGCGAATCCCAGATCGCCCGGGGCCTGGCCCTGGCCGAGGCCGGGGAAGCGGTGGGCCGGGTCCATGACCCCACGGAGCGCCTGCCCCTGGAGATCTTCCTGCGCTGGCCCGTGGCCCGGCGCTCCTCCACCCTGAGCCTGGGGCAGCTCTATTTCAAAAACCCCAAAGGCGGGATGGTGCCCTTGCAGGAGTTGGGGCGCTTCGACCTGGACGTGGCCCCCAAGTCCATTACCCGGAAAAACCTGGAGCGCCTGGTGTACGTCACCGGCAACACCGCGGGCCAAAGCCCCGTGAACGCCATCCTGGACCTGAGGGGGGACACCTCCCGGCAGCCGCCGCCCCCCGGCTACCGGGTGAACTATGCCGGGGAAGGAGAGTGGAAGATCACGGTGCAGGTCTTCCGGGACTTGGGAATAGCCTTTGCCGGGGCCCTCATCGGCATCTACATCCTGCTGGTGTTGCAGACCGGGTCCTACACCATGCCCCTGGTGATCATGGTGGCCATCCCGCTTACCATGATCGGGGTGATGCCCGGATTCGCCCTGCTGAACGCCATCTTCGCCGGGAAGGTAGCAGGCTACGCCAACCCCATCTATTTCACCGCCACCGCCATGATCGGCATGATCGCCCTGGCGGGCATCGTGGTGCGCAACTCCATCATCCTCATCGACTTCATCCACCACCACCTGGACCGGGGTTTTTCGTTAGAGGAGGCAGTCCTGCGCTCCGGCGCCGTCAGATTTAGGCCCATCCTGCTTACGGCCCTGGCGGCCATGTTCGGCTCCTGGGTCATCACCCTGGACCCCATCTTCTCGGGCCTGGCCTGGTCCTTCATCTTCGGCCTCTTCGCCTCCACCACCTTCACCCTGGTGGTGGTGCCGGTGATCTATTATCTCCTGGAGTCTCGCCGGACCTCCGGTTCCTCCTAAGGCCCCGTAATCACGCCTCTCAAAGGTAGCTGATCGTGTAACCCCCAGGCGAAGGCGCAGGAGTCTAGAATCGGCGCGGTTTCCTTGACTCGGTGCCTCAAGATGATTACCAGATTCTTAGCCATCGCCCTGAATGAGGAGACCATCATGGGACTGAAAGAAGCCTATCAGGAAAAGCTGGAGGCCCAGCTGAAGCAGTGGTCCGCAAAACTCGAGGAACTGAAGGCCAAGGCCGACAAGGCTACGGCTGACGCCAAGATCAAGATGTACCGGGAGATCGACGACCTCAAAGCCAGGAAGGAAGCGGCCCAGCAGAAGTTGAAAGAAATCAAGGCGGCCGGCGCCGAGAAATGGGAAAGCCTCAAAGCGGCCTCGGAAAAGACCATGGAAGATTTGAAGCACAAGTGGGAAAGCGTCAAAGGGAAGTTTCGCTAACCCGGGGTCTTAACCTCGCCTGAATCTGCATGATTCGTCGGGTGGGAGAATCTCCAGCAGAAAATCCCCTTGGAGGGTGGCCTCATGAAAAGGTTGGGATTTATCATTGCCATGGCTTTTTTACTCATTACCACCGGCTGCGCCAGGGCCGAGTCTTCGCAAGAGCAATTCCAAAAGAAGGTGGGCGCCCAGATTGAACAGATGGAGAAAAAGATGGGCGAAATGAAAGCCAGGTTCGATGGCAAGATGGCTGAGTTGAAAAAGAAGTCTGATGAGCAGGTGGCGGAGATGCAGAAGAAATACAATGAGGGCATGGCCGAACTGCAAAAGAAAGAGGAAGCGGCCAAGAAAGACCTGGCGGAGCTAAAATCCGCCACCGGCGAGGCCTGGAAAAAGGCCAAGCAAAAGATGGACCAGGCCATGGAAGAAATGGAAAAGGCCTATGACAGGGCCGCATCGGCCTTCAAATGAGACGCTGGTGAAGAGGTCGGGTGAGCCAGGCGTCTCCCCGCCGCCGTCCGTGTGGTGGCCAGGGTAAGCCGTTGGCTGAAGATTCCCCCCAATGAAATCCCCCTTCCAAGAGGGGGATTTCAGGGGAGGTTTTAAGTTTTCCTTTCCCGGCGCCGGGCAAGGACCGAAGTAAACCCGCCTTCGCCATTACCCTTCACCCCGTCTGCCTTCAGTTGCCGCATCGACCTTCGTTTAACTATTGCGGCCATTCCCTCTTCGCGGCGATGGCGTCGATTTCCACCGACACCCCCCGGGGCAGGCCCGCGGCCTGGATGGTGGTGCGGGCCGGGGGATGCTGCTGGAAAAACTCGCCGTAAGCCCGGTTAAACTCCGGGAAATCGGCCAGGTCCGCCAGGAAGACGGTGGTCTTGACCACGTCCTTCAAGGTAAGCCCCGCGGCGGACAGGACCGCCTTTAAATTAGCGATGACCTGGCAGGTCTGGATCACGATGTCGCCTTCCACCAGGCGCCCCCGGGCGTCCAGGGGGATCTGGCCGGAGACGAACACAAAGGGACCCACGGCCAGGGCCTGGGTATAGGCCCCGCTGGGGGCCGGGGCTTGATCCGTAGCAATGACGACTTTTTTCATCTCGGTTTCCTCTCGATGTGGTAGTGGAAAATTGTCCCGCCTCCTCAACCGCCATAAAAGACTTGAAGAATCCTTCTACTTTTGCTAATGGTTTAGGAAAACCTCAGGAGGATAGCGATGGGGCTGCGGTTGAAATGCCCGGGGTGTCAAGCGAAAAATCCCCTTTCTTTGCGGGTCTGTCCTGTTTGCGGGCATTCCCTGGATAATCTCCCCCCGAAGCAGCGGGTTTATGTCCTGGAGCCTTTTGGGGCTCCCATGCCGCCATCAACTCCTGCGTCTGTCCCTTCGCCCAAGGCTGCGCCGCCGGCGCCTAAGGCCGCGCCGTCCGCCCAGACGCCCGCCAAGGCCGCCAAGAAGCCCAAACGGCCCGGCAAGAAGAAGGGTTAACCTCTAAGTACCCTCTTGCATTATCCCCAAGAGCAAGTCCACTAATCGGGGCTCGGCCCGGGCCACGGTGGCGATGATGTCCTCGATGGCAATGGGGGCCATGGCGTCCGGGAGGTTGAGGTTGCTGAGCACCGAAATTCCCAGGACCCTGAGCCCCGCGTGCACCGCACAGATGGCTTCGGGCACGGTGGACATGCCCACCGCATCGGCGCCCATCAGCCGCAAAAAGCGGGTCTCAGCCGGGGTCTCCAGGCTGGGGCCCTTGACCGCCACATAGACCCCTTTGCGTAGCACCGTGCCCTGACGGCGGGCCACTTCCTCCGCCAAATCTCGCAAGCCCTGGTCATAGACCCGGCTCAGGTCCGGGAACCGGGGCCCCCAGGCATCCAGGTTGGGTCCCACCAGGGGGTTGTCCCCGATAAAATTGATATGATCGCAGATGAGCATCAACTCGCCGGGCCGGAAGTGGGGATTGAGGCCGCCCGCGGCGTTGGTGAGGACCAGGGTCTTCACCCCCAGGGAGGCCATCAGCCGCACCGGAAAGGTCACCTGGCGCAGGGTGTAGCCTTCGTAAGCGTGGAAGCGGCCCTGGCAGAGCATGACCATGCGGCCGGCCGCCCGGCCCCAAACCAGGCGCCCATGGTGGCTGGGGCTGGTGGCCGGAGGGAAGTGCGGCAGCGCCTCAAAGGGGAGAGATGCACCGTCCTTTAGCATGGAGGCCCACAGCCCCTGGCCGGTGCCCAGGATAATGCCCCACTCCGGCGGGCTCTGCAGCCGGGGAGCGAGGAACCGGGCGCATTCCTCCACCTGCTCCGAGTAATTCTGGTTCAGCAAGATTTTTCTTTCCCCGACGCCTGGGTTCGGTCGGTTTGCTTTAAAGAGTTCCAAATAGCATAAGCAGGTTTTTCAGGTTCGTCAATGGTGGACCGGGTCGCTCCAGGCCAATTTTCGTTTGCCCTTGACAGTTTTCCGGTTTACTTTAAATATATAACATCACGTTTCATGGGAATTTAAAATGGGTAGACCTAGAAAATGCCGCTGGGTGGAGACGGAGCCGGGGGTGACCTTTTTCAAACCCCGGGGCATCCCCCTCAGGAACCTGGAACAGATGATAATCACCGTGGATGAGCTGGAAGCCATGCGCCTGGCCGATTTCCTGGAGATGACCCAGGAGGAGGTGGCCCAGAAGATGCAAGTGTCCCGCCCCACGGTGACCAGGATGTTGGCCCGGGCCCACCGGGCCGTGGCCGATGCCCTGGCGCACGGCAAAGCCATTTGCATCGAGGGGGGAGACTACCGCCTGGGGCAGCAGTGCGATAGCTGCGGCCAGTGGTCGGAACTGGAAGGGGGCGCGGCCTTGCCGGACTGTTGCAGTTGCCAGACCCAGCCCGGAGACCAGGGCAAGGGTTGAGGAGATGACCTCCGCCAGCCGATTATTCTAGTGGAGGTTTCATAATTAGCTGGACATAAATTCAGACCCGCGCCCGGTTAAGTCCCCCTTTAAAGGGGGAAGGGGTAGAGGTTTCTTGACCTCCCTTTAAGGGGGGAAAAAACCTGCTTTTCCGATGTTTCCTTAATTTGAAACAGACACTCAGATGCCCCAAATTCTTTGAAGGGGGAGACCAAGGGGATGGCCGAAATCAGCACCTATAAGGAGGCCGGGGTCGATATCGATAAGGCCGACGCCTTTATCCGCTCCATCCGGCCCCTGGTAAAATCCACCTACCGCACCGGCGTCCTGGGGGAGATCGGCGCCTTCGGCGGCCTGTTTCACCTGGGGGTGGAAAAATACCGCGACCCGGTCCTGGTCTCCGCCACCGATGGCGTGGGCACCAAGATCAAGATCGCCATCCTCATGAACCGCCATGACACCATCGGCATCGACCTGGTGGCCATGTGCGCCAACGACATCATCGTCCACGGGGCCACGCCCCTGTTCTTCCTGGATTACCTGGCCATGGGGGCGCTCAAGCCCGAAACGGCCATCCAGATCATTGAAGGCATAACCCATGGGTGCCGCCAGGCCCGCTGCTCCCTCATCGGCGGGGAGACCGCCGAGATGCCCGGCATCTATCAGCCCGGCGACTACGACCTGGCCGGTTTCGTGGTGGGGGTGGTGGAGCGGGACCAGATCATCGACGGCTCCGACATCGCGGTGGGCCACCGGGTCATCGGCCTCGCCTCCAGCGGGCTCCACTCCAACGGCTATTCCCTGGTGCGGCAGGTCCTCTTCGAGCGCCACAGCTATAAAGTGACCGATGAGATCCCGCAGCTTTCGGGCGTCCTGGGGGAGGAACTCTTGAAGCCCACTCGCATCTACGTGGAAACCGTCCTGAACCTCTTGCGGGACTATCCCTTAAGCGGCATCAGCCACATCACCGGCGGCGGCCTCACCGACAACCTGCCCCGCATCCTGCCGAAAACCTGCCAGGCGGTGCTCCACCGGCAGTCCTGGCCGGTGCCCCCCATCTTCCCATTCCTGAAGGAGTCGGGCAACATCCCTGAAGAAGAGATGCTGCGCACCTTCAACCACGGCATCGGCCTGGCCCTGGTGGTGGACAAGGACCTGGTGGGTGACATTATGCTGCAGCTGCAGGCCTTGGGCGAACACGCCTTCGTCATCGGCGAAATCACGGCCCGCAAGAACGACGAGCCGCCGGTGGTCTATGTGTAGATATTTTTTTTTGAAAGGGGGTCATAATGACAAAATTAGAAACAATGCCACCGATTATCATAAGTCCAGATGATTTCCGACCTTTTGCAGAATCCTGGATTACCAATGGTGGTAATTTCAATAAAGCTCAATCAATGCAATTTGGTAAAATATTTGACACAAAAGTTGGTAATGCTTTAGCAACACTACTAGGGAGAATTCCAATAGTAAAGCCTGGTGGAAATGACTTGATCCCCCAAAAACCTGATTGTGTTGAGGTAGGCGATTGTAGGATAGTAGGAGGTGTGCGACCCCAAAATTTTGATGTTGGTTATCGCCCAGACGGAGTAAGATTTGCTTTTGATAGTAAAACCATAAACGACACGGATAGTGTAAAGAAAAATTGGCAGAATATGATAAATGATTTAGGAACCGAGGCAACAACTGTTCATATTAGATTTCCTTACGCTATTGTTGCTTTCTTAGTTGCAATTCCAAAACCATGCTTATCCAGCCCCCAAAAAGAGGCACTCGCTGAAACTTTGGAGAGAATGTCTCAAAGGTCTTCTCCTATAGACGCACCCCATAAAGCGGAAGCTATTTCTTTAGTAATCTGGGACCCAGAAACTGGAATAATTGATCCAAGTTGGCCTGATCAGGGATCATGTTTACGATTGGAATCCTTGTCAGACCAAATTCAGAAATCTTATGTAGATAGATATAAGGGGTTGCCACCTCACGCAAAATAGCAATTATTATTTTCTCCTGCGACTACGCGATAATCTTCTGTCCCGCATTTTTACCCATATTCCCTTTAACATGCTACAATCTTTTTTCGAAAGACCCAAACCATCAACCAGAACCCGCTTGTCATTCTCTTCCAGCAAATCTCCAATTTTTCCCGTACGGATGAGATGGTCGATTTCTTGAATCGCTAGTCCTTCTACTATCTGTTTAGGAACAAGGAGCCTTTCAGCTTCCGTAGGTTCCAATTCAAGAACCCCTCCACCATAACTGCGTCCCTCAATTTCAGCTGATGCTGCTGTAAGATGGGTATATAGACAAGGAATTAATTTTGTCTTATTAGCCTTGCATCTCATTCTATGAATTGTATCTGTTGATACTGCCCCAGCAATATTTAATATAATACGTGGGAAATCATATATTTGACGAAAAAGAAAACAATCCGGTATCCACACTGAGGGAACTTTATACCACGGATTCCTAATAGAGCATTTATACCCCATATGGAATTTATTTTCTTCGCCCAAGGCGATATATTTTTTTACTTCATTTGGCAGAGGTCCATTGTTATTCTGATCAATGTAAAATAAAAAAACTCTTTGACCACTTTCTGATAGATTCTCCCATTCCCTTTTTTTAATCATTGCTCCTTTTAGCTGAGAAGACCGTCCAATTACCGGAATAACAAAATCATTTAGCGAATAATTGTCTATTTCATCTTTCGATAAAACAAAATATTCATTTCTTCCTGTTACAACACCAACATCAATCGTAGCATGGTAATTCAAATTCACAATGTCCGGCGAATCTCTCAATTTTCGCATAAATGAAATTTCATTAGAAGTAAGGAAATACTTAAGCCATTTCTCACTTTCATGATTAACAAACTTCTCTTCTTCCTTCTCTTCATCCCCAGCATGGTGGAAAAGAATTTTTGGAAAAAGTTCATCTATCTTGGGAACTTCAGTTAGGTTGATACGGCATTTCCGAGAGCTATTTAATTCTCGGTAACCATCGGCCAAAAATAAGATGATTTCTTGTTCAGCGCGTTCAAAAATTAAATCATTACATGTTAATATATCGATTCGCTCGAATCTATCGACTAGAAAATTTCTAAGTTGCGATGCATATGAAACTTGGAGTAATTCTGCTGGGAGAACCATTGCCAAACGACCACCAGAAGATAGACAAACTGTCGAACCCGCTACAAATGGAACCCAGATGTTAGTTAATTTGTTTGGCCGAAAGCCTATTTTCTTTAAAAAATACATTGCAGCAGAACGAGATGGCTCAGGAAAATTTTGATATCTGATGAACGGCGGGTTACCCAAGATGCAGTCAAAACGTCTGTTCAAATTGAAACTAAGCCATGAGAAAAAATCTTCATTATATATAGGATTATTTCCATTTGTTTCAATAAATTGTTTTAGCTTTGTCATTGTTTTTTCCGCTTCGGTTGATATTATTTCGACTCCTATTAATTGTTTTGTTATATGATCCTTTGAAGTCCCTAGGCTCAGTAATTGATTTAATGCAGTTTCGATAAAAACACCATCTCCACAACTTGGTTCCAAAATCCGGTCATTTGATGACCTAATAGCCCAATTGCTGAGCCACTTAGCAATTAGGGGTGAAGTATAATATCCTCCTCGCAATTTGTCCTGGAGGTTTCTATCATCTTGTAATAGATTTTTTCTATTCATCCATTCGAACTCCCGGAAATAGATTGATTCCCTTTAATGTTTTATGTCAGAATTCTCCTCAAACAACTTCAACTGACCTGTTTCTGTAACTTCTTTTAAGAAAATATAAATTTTTTCAATTGCCAACCTTGATGGCCTGTTTCTGCCCATTTCCCATCGCTGAACAGTATTTAATGAGACCCCTAAATTTCTGGCAAGATCTTCTTGGCTCCAACCTCTTTTCTTTCTAATTTGTTTTAATCGTTGTGGGAGGTTGACCATATGAAAATTCTACTGAACTTTCAGTAGAATTGTCAAGAATTATTTTTACATCCAAACGCTCACCAAAAGGAATTCTTGGTTTAGCTTGACAAATAATCGGTAAAAATGCTAAAAAAAATTAGATATGTAACCCAGAGCTTGGATCCGCCTGATGGCGGACTGAGACTCGGCGGGAGGCGTCTTGATCCCCAGAGAATCGGTCTGGGGTTTTTTTATGGAGATTATCAGCGACCCCCAGGAAGTTAAGGCCCGGGCCGGCGCCTTTCGGGCCCAGGGTCTGAAGATTGTGTTGGTGCCCACCATGGGCTACTTCCACCCGGGGCACCTCAGCCTCATGGAGTATGGGCGCACGGTGGGCGGCCGCCTGGTGGTGAGCCTGTTCGTCAATCCCACCCAGTTCGGCCCCGGCGAAGACTACGGCCGCTATCCCCGGGACCTGGAGCGGGACGCCGAGATGGCACGTAAGGTGGGGGTGGATATCCTGTACACCCCCGCATTTGAGCAGATGTACCCGCCGGGCTACCAGACCTTTGTGACGGTGGAGGAGCTTTCCCGGGGCTGGTGCGGGGCCTCCCGGCCGGGACACTTCCGGGGCGTGGCCACCGTGGTGCTGAAGCTCTTCAACCAGGTCCGGCCTGAGGTGGCCGTCTTCGGGGAGAAGGACTTCCAGCAGCTGGCGGTGGTAAAAAGGATGACCGCGGACCTGAATTTATCCGTCGAGATCGTGGGCCGGCCCATCGTCCGGGAGCCCGACGGGTTGGCCATGAGTTCCCGGAACACTTATCTCTCCTCGGAGGAGAGGGCGGCGGCCCGGTGCCTCTATCGGAGCCTGGTGGCGGCTCGGCAACTGGTGCTCTCGGGGGCCAAGAGCCGGGAGAGCATCCTGGAGGCGGTGCGCCAGATCATCGGCTCGACTCCCCACACCCGCATCGATTACCTGGCCCTGGTGCACCCGGAGACCCTCCAGGAGGTGGACGCCATCCAGGGGGAGGCCAGGCTGCTCTTAGCGGTGTGGGTGGGCCAGACCCGACTCATTGACAATACCTTGTTATCGGAGAGTAGGTTATGCTGCGTGTAATGATGAAATCCAAAATCCACCGAGCCACCGTCACCCAGGCCGACCTGAATTATGAAGGGTCTCTCACCATCGCGGCGGAGTTGATGCAGGCGGCGGACATCCTGCCTTACGAAATGGTGCACGTCTACAACATCTCCAACGGCGAGCGCTTCGAAACCTACGCCATCGAGGGCGAGGCCGGCTCCGGGGTCATCTGTCTGAACGGCGCCGCGGCCCGCAAAGGGGCGCCGGGCGACCTCATCATTATCACCACCTACGCCACTTACGAGGCGGCGGAATTGAGGGACCACCATCCCAAGGTGATCCTGGTGGACCGGCACAACCGCCTGAAAGATACCTCCTCAGCGCGAAAAACCCCTGGCTATTTTCTCCCTATCCAGTTAAAATACATTGTTTTGGCGCGGGGGCACCCCGCGCCAAAAGAACCTTTTGTAAAGGAGTCCTCTCAGGATGGCTAAAGCCAATTTTCTTTTCACCTCGGAATCCGTGACCGAGGGGCATCCGGATAAGGTGGCGGACCAGATCTCCGACGCTATTTTGGATGCCATCTTAACGCAAGACAAATACGCCCGGGTGGCCTGCGAAACCCTGGTAACCACCGGGATGGCCATGATCGCCGGGGAGATCACCACCACTGCCCGCATCGATTACCCGGACATCGTCCGCCAGACCATCAAAGAGATCGGTTATTGCGACTCATCCATGGGCTTCGATTGGGAGACCTGCGCCGTCCTGACCTCGGTGGACCGGCAGTCTCCGGATATCGCCTTGGGGGTGGAAGGCCGGGGCTTGACTCCGGAGCAGGGGGCCGGGGACCAGGGGTTGATGTTCGGCTATGCCTCCACTTCTACGGAAAACCTGATGCCCATGCCCATCTGGTATGCCCACCGGTTGGCGGAGCGCCTGGCCAAGGTCAGAAAGGACGGCACCCTGCCCTTCCTGCGCCCCGACGGCAAGACCCAGGTGACGGTGCGTTACGAAAACGGCATGCCCAAAAGCGTGCATACCGTGGTCATCGCGGCCCAGCACAACCCCGAGGTCAAATACGAGGATTTAAAAGAGGCCATCGTCGAGGAAGTGATCAAAAAGACCATCCCGGTGAATCTGCTGGTGGACACTCGCTATCTGGTGAACACCACCGGCCGCTTCGTGGTGGGCGGCCCCCTGGCCGACTGCGGCATGACCGGGCGCAAGATCATCGTGGACACTTACGGCGGCCGCGGCTATCACGGCGGCGGCGCCTTCTCCGGCAAGGACCCCACCAAGGTGGACCGCACCACCTCCTACATGCTGCGCCATGTGGCCAAGAACGTGGTGGCCGCGGGCCTGGCCCACCGCTGCGAGGTGCAGGTGGCCTACTCCATCGGCTTGCCGGATCCACTCTCCATTATGGTCTACACCTACGACACCGCGGTTATCCCCGAAGGGAAACTCCTGGACATCATCAAGGATACCTTCGGTTTCAAGCCCGCGGGCATGATCCAGTACCTGGACTTACAAAGGCCCATCTTCAAGAAGACCGCGGCCTACGGCCATTTCGGCCGCACCGACCCGGACTTCACCTGGGAATACCTCAATAAAGCCGAAATCCTGCGGGAAAAGGCCGGCTTGAAGGGGCCGGTCCTGAAGTGCGCCTGCACTCCCCAATAGAAATGAGGAACTCATGAATTATGATGTGAAGGATATCAATCTGGCCGATAAAGGCGCTCTAAGGGTGGAGTGGGCCCGCCGGGACATGCCGGTACTGAATGCCATTCGGGAGCGCTTCGAGCGGCAACAACCCCTGAAGGGGCTGCGCCTGGCCGCGTGTCTGCACGTCACCACCGAGACCGCGGTCCTGGCCGCCACCTTGAAAGCCGGCGGCGCCCTGGTGCAGGTCTGCGCCTCCAACCCGCTTAGCACCCAGGATGACGTGGCCGCCTATCTGGCGAAATATGAGGGCATTCCCACTTTTGCCATCAAAGGGGAGGACAGCGACACTTACTACCGCCACATCCACCAGGCCCTGGATATTAAGCCCCAGGTGACCATGGACGACGGCGCCGACCTGGTCTTCACCGTGCATACCAAACGCATCGAACTGCTGCCGGAAATCCTGGGCGGCACCGAAGAAACCACCACCGGGGTCATCCGCCTCAAGGCCATGGCTAAAGACGGGGTCCTGCGCTACCCCATGATTGCGGTGAACGACGCCCTGACCAAGTATCTCTTCGACAACCGCTACGGCACCGGCCAGAGCACCATGGACGGGATTCTGCGGGCCACCAACCGGCTCATGAGCGGCAGCATCTTCGTGGCGGCCGGCTACGGCTGGTGCGGCCGGGGTTGCGCCATGCGGGCCCGGGGCCTGGGGGCCCGGGTGGTGGTCACCGAAGTAAACCCCCTCAGGGCCCTGGAAGCGTTGATGGACGGCTACGAGGTGCTGCCCATGGCCCAGGCCGCCCAGATCGGCGACATCTTCTGCACCCTCACCGGCGACCTCAATGTCATCCGGGAAGAGCACTTCCGCGCAATGAAGGATGGCGCCATTCTGTCCAATTCCGGCCACTTTAACGTGGAAATCGACATCCCGGCCCTGGAGCGCCTCAGCACCGGCAAGCGGCAAATCCGCGACTCCGTGGAAGAGTACACTTTGAAGAACGGCAAGTGCCTCTACTTGCTGGCGGAAGGACGGCTGGTCAACCTGGCCGCGGCCGAAGGCCACCCCTCGGCCGTCATGGACATGAGCTTTGCCAACCAGTCCCTGGCTGCGGAGTTCATTTCCAAGCATCACCATGAATTCCAAAAGCAGGTCTACCCGGTGCCCGAGGAGATTGATAAGGAGATCGCCCGGCTGAAGTTGGCGGCCATGCAAGTGGAAATCGACACCCTGACCCCGGAGCAGGAAAAATATCTGGCATCCTACGATTTGGGGACCTAATATTATCGGGGGAGGGCGCTAGGCAGGCCCCCCTCCCCCACTCCAATCCCTTAAGTTTTCAGCCGGGGAAGGCGGGGCCCTTTGGCCCCGCCTTCCCCGGCTCCCTTACACGGGTTGGGTGGGGGGCGTGGGGGGAGGGCAGGGACGGCTTGCGAAAAACCCTGGCCCTCCCCCCATAATCCCAGAAACGGAAGATGCCTATGACGGACATCAAATTCGGCACTTCCGGCTGGCGGGGGGTGCTGGCCGATGATTTCACCTTCGCCAACGCCCGGTTGGTTTGCCAGGCCATCGCCGATTATCTCAAAAACGAAGGCCTCGCTTCCCGGGGGGTGGTCATCGGCTACGACACCCGCTTCCGGTCCGAGGCCTTCGCCGCCGCCGCGGCGGAAGTGATGGCCGGCAACCACATCCACTGCTACTGCACCACCCGCAACTGCCCCACTCCGGTGGTGAGCTTCGCCATCCGGGAAGGGAGCTGCGCCGGAGGCATCAACATCACCGCCTCCCACAATCCGCCGGAATATAACGGCATCAAGTTCTCCCCGGCCTCCGGGGGGCCGGCGCCCACCCCGGTCACCGGCGCCATCGAGACCCTGATCCGGGGCCTCGATCCCCGGAAAATCAGCACCCTGCCTCTGGACCAGGCCCGGTCCCAGGGGCTGGTCACCGACATCGACCCCCGGGAGAGCTACTTCAAGCACCTGCGGGACCTGCTGGACACCGAGGTTTTGCGCGGCGCCGGCCTTAAGGTGGTGGTGGACGTGCTCTACGGCACCAGCCTGGGCTATCTGGATGATTTTCTCAAAGACGCGGGCGTGGAGGTGGAGGTCATCCACGGCTACCGGGACGTGTTATTCGGGGGGCACCGGCCGGAGCCCTCGGCGGAGTTCCTGGGGGAGCTCTCGGCCCGCATCCCCGCCGTCGGGGCCCAACTGGGGCTGGCCGCGGACGCCGACGCCGACCGCTTCGGGATTATGGACGCGGCCGGCGAGTACCATGAAGCCAACATGATCCTGGCCCTGCTCTTCGACTACCTCATCGAAAGCAGGGGCTGGGAAGGCGGCGTGGCCCGCAGCGTGGCCACCACCCATCTCATCGACCGGGTGGCGGCCTTCTACGGCCGGCCCGTGTACCAGACCAAGGTGGGTTTCAAGTACCTGGGAGAGTATATCCTCAAAGACCAGGTGGTGATGGTGGGGGAGGAGAGCGAAGGCTTCTCCATGAAGCATCATCTGCCGGAGAAAGACGGCATCCTGGCGTGCCTCCTGGTGGCGGAAATGGTGGCCCGAAAAGGCAAGGGCATTCCCCAGCTCCTGCAGGATCTCTTTTCCCGGGTGGGGCCGGTTTACAACCGCCGGGTGAACCTCTCCTTGCCGCCGGACGCCAAAGAAAGGCTGATGCAGCGCCTGGGAAAGCCGCTGACGAGCTTTGCCGGCCTTAAAGTGGCCCAGCACGTCACCCTGGACGGCCACAAGTTCATTCTGGAGGACGGCAGTTGGGTCTGTTTCCGGCCCTCCGGCACCGAGCCGGTGGTGCGCTTCTACCTGGAGGCCTCCTCTCCTTCAGCCCTGGAGCGCCTGCTGCAGGCGGGCCAGGCCCTGCTCCAGGAAGTTTGAAAAGGCTTGGCTAAGCAATACTTTTCTTGGAAAAGAGTGATTTCTTAATTAGGAAGCTTAAAAAAAGTCCCCCTTTCTTAAAGGGGGATTTAGGGGGATTATTAAGCGGTTGTTTAATCCCCCTCCCCCTTTAGAAAAGGGGGGCTAAAAATAGGGCTTTCAAACGTCATGTTAACTGCAAAACACCCAACCAAAATATCATGCCCGGTCTGAACCTGCCCTACCTCCTGGAAGCGGCCCTCATGGCCGTGGTGCTGCTCTTTTCCGTCATCGTCCATGAGGTGGCCCACGGTTATGTGGCCCTGCTCAACGGCGATCCCACCGCCCGCATCTCCGGCCGCATCACCCTCAACCCGGGGCCCCACATCGACCCCATCGGCACCATCCTGCTGCCGGCCCTCCTGCTGCTCAGCCACGCCGGCATCATCTTCGGCTGGGCCAAACCGGTGCCGGTTAATCCGTTGAATTACCGGAACTACCGCTGGGGGGAATTCGCCGTCAGCGCCGCCGGTCCCGTGAGCAATCTGGCCCTGGCCATGGTCTTCTCTTTCCTCTTGCGCCTGGGGTTGGGGGGGCTGGGCCTCATGAAGCTGGCCTACTTCGGCGTTTCCATCAACATCTTCCTGGCGCTGTTCAACCTGGTTCCCATCCCGCCCCTGGACGGCTCCCACATCCTGGCCATCCTGCTGCCCCGGGACCTGGCCCGACTTTACGCCTATCTTGAGCCCGTGGGCTTCATCCTGATCCTGGCCCTGTTTTACACCGGCATCCTGGGCGCCCTCATCATGCCCCTGTACCGGGCCATTGCGGTGGTCCTCCTGGGAGGCTGAGAGCCCAAGCTGCATTCCTGATAACACCTCTATTGGCGAACTCCCTGATTAAAGATTCCGCAAGCCCTTCTGAGTGAACCAACAAATCAGACCTCTGCAAAATGGGCATCTTGTCATTCTGAGCGAAGCGAAGAATCTCTAGTTCTGAGATTCTTCGGTTTGCTTCGCTCCCTCAGAATGACGGGTCGGCTGACTTTTTCCAAGGTCTCTAAATCCTATTCTTCCAAACATTTACAGTATTGGTGCCCTGGATTTTTTTATCCGCCGGAATATGCTATTATTTTTGTAAATGATGCCCATGAAGAGCAAAGTCGGCGGCAAGCTTTTGGGGGTCACCATGTCGTCCCTCCTGGTGGCCCTGGTGGGCTTGCTGCTGGTAATTCAATACCTGGCTGCGGACCAGATCCTGGAGTGGCACCGCCAGCGGGTGGAGCTGGTGGCCCGCCTGGTACTGGCGGAATACCAGGGAAAGATTGAGCGGGTGCAGCAGGCGGCCAGTTTGCTGGCCGACAACCCCAGCTACGGGGAGCTGTTGGCCACCGGCAACGTGGAGGCCCTGCGGGCTCTGGCCACTCCCTTGATGAAGGCCACCGGCCTGCATATTCTCACCATCACCGATTTTGAGGGAGTGATCCAGGTGCGGGCCCACGACCCCGGGGCCCTGGGGGTGAATATCTCCGGCAACCCCCTGGTGCGGGCCGGGCTCAATGGCAAAGAGGCCTCCCGCATGACCTCCTGGAAGGACACCATCGCCCTCTCCGCCTCGGCCCCCATCCATTACCAGGACCGGGTGGTGGGGGTGGTGCTCACCGGGCTCCTCGTCGACCGGGGCTTTGTGGAGTCCCTGTCCCGGCCGGGGGCGGAAGTGGCCATCTTTTTCGGCAACCGCCTGGTGGTCAACTCTTTTAAAGACCTGCCGGAAACCGCTCTTAACAAGATCCGGCGCAGCAAGGACGTGGCCGCCGCGGCCCGCAGCCACCACGAGCGGGTCCAGAGCCTGGACTTCGGCAACGAATCCTACACCATCACCTTTCTCCCCCTGGAAGAAGAGGAAAAGCCCTGGGAAAACCTCATTGTGGTGGGGGTCAACCGCCGGGAGCTGGATCCCACCCTGCTGACCTTGAGGCTGGTCATTTTCGGGGTGGGAGGGGCCGCGGCCCTCATCGGGGTCCTCCTCAACTTCTGGCTGTCCACCGGGATGCGCCGCCAGATCGCTTACCTGGCCGACGGCACCCGCCGGGCGGCCAAAGAAGAGCTGTCCGGGGACATCCCGGTGACCAGCAACGACGAGTTGGGGGAACTGGCCGAATCCTTCAACGCCATGACCCGGGCCCTCCGGGACAAGACCCGGCTCCTCCAGGAAGAACGAGACCGGGTGGCGGCCAACGCCGATTTCCTGTCCATGATCGTGCACGACATCAAAGCGCCTCTCACCGGGGTGCGCCTCACCATCGAGGCCCTGGAGGACGAAACCCTGCCCCCGGAGATTCATCACAAGTTGCAAGGGATCATCCAGCGCAGCGAAGGATTGCTCCTGCATCTCCACAACGTTCTCGATTTGAGCCGCTTTCAGTCCGGGCGCCTGGTTCTGAAGCCGGAGGAGGTGCCGCCGGGGTTCATTATCCAGCGCCTGTTGCACCATTTCGGGCCCCTGGCCCAGCACCAAGGCGTGAACCTGACGGCCCAGCCGGCCCCGGATTTGCCCGCCATCCGGGTGGATGAGCCCTCCCTGGACCGGGTGCTGGCTAATCTGCTGGTGAACGCCCTGGCGGCCACCCCTACGGGAGGGGAAATCAAGGTGCAGGCCCAGGCGCTGCCGGACAACCACCGGGAAGTGGAGATCGTAGTCAGCGATACCGGCTCCGGCATCAGCCCCGAGGAGCAGGAACACCTCTTTGAAAAATACCGCCTGTCCCGGCACAAGGCCGACGGTTCCGGGCTGGGGCTCTACATCTGCAAGACCCTGGTGGAGGCCAACCAGGGGCGCATCTGGATGGAGAGCGCCCCCGGCCGGGGCACCGCCTTTCACCTGGCCTTTCCCGCGGCCGATGGCGGCAAGGGCTCTGTAGGGGAGCCGGAGAGTGAGGCGCCGGAATCTCCTTAAAGGGAATTTGGCGTCTTAAATTGCGATTGGCATTTTACTATTTTCCCATTAGAGTAGAGACCTGAAATCACCCCTCCGGGAGGGCGCTACCGCACGGCTCTGGTAAGGTTTGGCGCATGGAAACCGCAACCGGCATGAACCCCTGGATTCTAGTCATCGACGACGACCCCTGGACCCGGGAGGCCCTGGTGTCCATCCTGCAGCGCGCCGGTTACCAGGTCGCCACCGTGGAGGAGTTCGACGGAGAGCTGGACGCCGGCCGTTACCCTGAGCGCTACCAGGTGGCGGTGGTGGACTACCACCTGCCCATCCTCAACGGCCTGGAGGTGGCCCGGCGTTTGAAGCAACTCCAGCCCGATTGCCGCATTGTCTTGATCTCCTCGGAGCTGCCCCACCTGGATGAAATCGCCGGTCAGGCCGCGGTGGTGGACCGGTTCCTGGCCAAACCCTTCTCCAAGGACGCCATCTTAGAGGTCATCGCCCAGCTTTGCCTGCCCGAAATGAAGTGATCCCCCCCGTCCTGGAAGACCCCGCCGCCGCGGCTTTGCTGCCCCGGTGGGTCTTGGACTACGCCAGGGAGAACCACATGTTCTCCTCCGGAGACCGGGTCCTGGTGGCGGTCTCCGGCGGCCCCGACTCCGTGGCCCTCCTCCATCTGCTGGCCAGGATAACAACGGAGCTGGGCTTGAACCTGGCGGTGGCCCACTTCGACCACGGCCTCCGGGGGCGGGAGTCCACGGGGGACGCCCGCTTCGTGGCGGAGCTGGCTGCCGGCCTCTCGTTGCCTTTCCACCCGGGGCGGGGAGAGGTCAGGGACCTGGCCCGCCGGGGAAAAATCTCCCTGCAGATGGCGGGCCGGCGGCTGCGCCTGGACTTTCTCAGAGCCACCTGCCGGGCGCAGTCGTATAACCGGCTGGCCCTGGGCCACACCGCCGACGACCAGGTCGAGCTCTTCTGGCTGCGGCTGCTGCGGGGCGCCTCTCCGGAGGGGTTGAAAGGCATGTGGCCGGCCACTCCGGAGGGCCTGGTGCGGCCGCTCTTGTCCGTGGGCAAAGAGGTGCTGCTGGCCTGGCTGGCCCGGGAGAACCTGCCCTACCGCACCGACACCAGCAACCTGAGCCGGGCTTATCTGCGCAACCGGGTCCGCCTGGACCTCCTGCCGGAGTTGACCCGGCGCTACAATCCGCGTCTGAAGCAGGCCATCTGGCGGACCCAGGCCCTCCTTCAGGAAGAGGAGCGCTTTCTGTCCCTGGAGGCGGCCCGGGCCTGGGCCGACGTGGCCCGTGAACCGGCCGGTGAGGTTATTTCCCTGGACCTGCCCCGCTTATCGGCTTTGGCCCCGGTGCTCCAGAAGCGGGTGCTGCGGGCCGCGGCGGGAAAAATCGCCGCCCACCTCGCCCTCACCGCCGCCCAGGTGACCGCCCTCCTGGACCTGGCCCGGGGAAGCCGGAGCGGCGGCCTCGTGGCGCTGGGCCAGGACTTGCGGGTGGCCCGGGCCGGCTCGGAGTTGCACTTCTTTCGTCCCTTGCCCGAGCCCTCCGGCGCCGCCACCACCCTTTCGGCTGGGGCGGACCAGGGGGACTCTCCCGAAGGCTGGCGCTGGCGGCTAAGCCGACGTCCCGTGAACCCCGAAGAAAATCTGCGCCTGGCCCCCCACCGGGCCTTGTTCGACCTGGACCGGGTGGCTTTTCCCCTGGAGGTGCGCCACTTCCGCCCAGGGGACCGCTTCTGGCCCCAGGGCGCCCCGGGGGTGAAGAAACTGCAGGATTTCCTGGTGGACCGCAAAGTTCCCCGCTGGCTCAGGCCCCATCTTCCGCTGGTCGCCGGCGGCCGGGAGATTTACTGGGTGGCGGGCCTCCGGGTGGCCGACCCGGTGAAGATCACTCCTGACACCCGCAACGTCTTGCAGTTGGAGATTTTGCCCACCAGCCCGGCCACCCGCCGCGTTTGGGAAATGCTGCTGGCTTGCCAAGGTCATGCGTGAGGCCGGAAAATTGGGCCGGGGGGGAATGCCACTGCTTCTCATCAACCCCTGGATCTACGATTTCGCGGCCTACGATTTCTTCGCCAAGCCGCTGGGATTGCTCTACCTGGCCGGTTTGCTGGAAGCTCGAGGTTTTGCAGTAAACTTCCTGGACTGTCTGGGGGCCCCGGCGGCCCGCGGGCCCTTCGGCACCGGCCGCTACCCCAAAGAAATCCTCCCCACCCCGCCGCCTTTGCAAGACATCCCCAGGCGCTACGGGCGCTACGGCATCAGCCCGGCGGAGTTCCAGGCGCAACTTTCCCGGCTGCCCGCACCCGGGGCCATCCTGGTGACCTCCCTCATGACTTACTGGTATCCGGGGGTGGCGGAGGCCATCCGCCTGGCCCGGCGGCGTTTTCCGGGGACCCCGGTGCTCCTGGGAGGCATCTACGCCACCCTGTGCCCGGAGCACGCCAGGGCCCACAGCGGCGCCGACCTGGTGGTCACCGGGCCGGGAGAGGCAGCCGTACTGCGCCACCTGGAGGAACTCCTGGACCTGCCACCCCATCCCGAGAAAACGTCGTTCCCGGAAACCCAAACTCCCTCCCCCTTGAGGGGGGAGGGTCGGGGTGGGGGTGAAAAACTCAGTACCCCTCCCCCCAGCCTCCTCCCACCAGTGGAGGGGGAGGTTGGGTCCCGGAATGAAAAACCGCATGCCCCTGAAGGCAGCCTAGACTCCCTGCCCTACCCGGCCCTGCACCTCCTGCCCCAGCTCTCCTATATCCCCATCCTCACCTCCCGGGGCTGCCCCCTTTCTTGCGCCTATTGCGCCTCCCACCGGCTGCAGCCCACCTATCAGCGGCGCCGTCCCCTGGCGGTGGTGGAGGAATTGAGCCACTGGCAGGAACGCCTGGGCCTCAGGGACGTGGCTTTCTATGACGACGCCCTGCTGGTGGCCCCGGAGGAGCACCTGCTGGTCATCCTGGAAGAACTGGCCCGCCGGGGCCTGAGCTTCCGGTTCCACACCCCCAACGGGGTCCATGCCCGGCTGATCTCCCCGCGGGTGGCGGCCTGGCTGAAACGGGCCGGCTGCGCCACCCTGCGCCTGGGGGCGGAGACCACGGCCCTGGGCGAGGCCCGCCTGGACCAGAAACTCCAGGAAGGAGAACTGGAGCGGGCCCTGGCCAACTTGCGGGAAGCCGGCTTCCGCCCGGAGGACCTAGGCGTCTATCTCCTGGTGGGCTTGCCTTACCAGGAAGAAGCGGACATCGCCGCCTCCATCCGCCGGGTGCAGGAACTGGGGGCCACCCCGGTCCTGGCCCAGTACTCCCCCATCCCCGGCACCGCCCTGTGGCCCCGGGCCCTGGAATGCTCCCGCTACGATCTGGCCAACGAACCCCTCTGCCACAATAACTCCCTGTTCCCCTGCCTCCCACAATTTTCCTGGGAACCGTACACTCGTCTGAAACGCTTGGCCGCGGGGTTATAGTTGTGCTAAGGTGTCTGGGGGAGGGGGCAGGGGCCGGCTGCCCCTGGTCCCCTCCCCCAAACCAGCCTAACAAGGTAATGTCATGGGAACTTCGGCGGCCAGGAGGGCGCCCACCACCAGGTTATGGCGGCAGGCCAAGGGCGCGGCCACCCGTTATCTCTCGCCGGAAGGCGGCGGGGTGGTGACCGCCGGGGAGGTGGCCGCCCGTTATCTGGCGGCCCTGGGGGAAGGAGACCGGGGGGTGCTGGCGGCTTTCCGCCTCACCCGGAAGGTGGCCCAGGACCTGGGGGCGTTGGCGGCCCAGGCGACCTCTCAGGGGTGGGACGGGGCCCTGGAGCTCTGGGGGTTGGGGGAGCTGGCCGGGGCCTCCCCGGAGGTGGCGGCCCAGGCAGTCGGCGCGGCGCTGGTGGGCCCCGGAGGCGGGCTGGAGGCGACCGTGGCCCGCGTCTCGGTGGCCGCGGTTTTAATGAAGTCGGCCAGCGTCGGCCATAAATCGCCCCCGGAACCGGCTCAATTGGCGCAACGGTTCCTGGCCACCGCCCTGCACTTTAGACTGGCCCTGGACCTGGGGGAGCCGCTGGAAGCCGTCGCGGCCACCTGCAGCCGACTGCGGAACGGTCTGGACGAACTTTGGGGCTGCATCGAGGCAGCCGGGACAGCCCTAATGCCGGGATCGTCCCCGCCGGCGGAGGATTGGCGCTCCCTGGCCGGCTGGACCTGGGTCACCGAGTTTATGGACGCTTTGATTAAACGGCTCAGCGACGCCAGCCGCTAAAGCAGGGGGCACGGTGAGCCCTTGTTAAGGGGAGCCGCGGCTGACTGACTTTATCCCAATGCTGCCTAATGGGTGGCCATGACCTCCAAGCTTTATTTCCGGGGCCCGGGGGAGAAGCGCCGGCCCCCGGCAGGGATGGATGCGGTAATCCACCTGGATGAGCCGGGGGCCACGGGCTATCCCCTGCACCACAACCTGGCTCAGTTGTTCGCCACTCCCCGGCCGCCGGGGCCGGAGGTCATCTCCTTCCTGCTGGCGGCCCTGGCGGCCTGGGCCGGGGATAAGCTCCTGCCCCGCCATCTGGCCCCGGACGCCTGGACCCGGGAAATCGCGCTGTATCTTCCGGCCAGCGAAAGCTGGATTCCCCTGGCGCCGGGCCTGGCGAAGCTCTTGAATTTTCTCACCGGCGACGCCTGGACTTTAAAGCTGCGGGAATCCACTCCGGACCCGGGCCCCAGGGGCCAATGGCCCCATGCCTGGCAGCCCCAGGAGGTGGTGCTCTTCTCCGGCGGCCTGGATTCTCTGGCCGGGGCCATCGACCGGCTGGAAGCGGGCCGCCGGGTGGTCTTGGTGAGCCACTACGACTTCGGGCAACTGGCCTCCGTCCAGCAAGGCCTGGCCGCCGGCCTGGCTCAATACTATGGCTTAGGCAGGCTGCATCATCTGGGCCTCCGGGTGCAGTTCCCGGAGGCCCCGGAGTTGAGCCTGCGGAGCAGGTCGGTCCTGTACCTGGCCCTGGGGCTGGCGGTGGCCGCGGCCTTCGGGGGCGAAACTCCCCTCATCATCCCGGAAAACGGCTGGATCAGCCTCAACCCGCCGCTCACTTTATGCCGCCTGGGCGCTTACAGCACCCGCACCACCCACCCCTACTTTTTGCAAGAGCTTAGCCGCTTTATGGCGGGATGCGGGCCTGGCGCACCCCCTGGTGAACCCCTACCAGGGCCTCACTAAGGGAGAATTGCTGCAACACTGCCGCAATCGGGAATTGCTGAAAGATCTGTGCCGCCGGACGGTATCCTGCGCCCGGCCGGTGGTGTCCCGCTGGCAGGGCCGGCCCATGGGGTCTTGCGGCTATTGCTATCCCTGCCTGGTGCGGCGGGCCGCCCTGCACCGGCTGGGTTGGGATGAGGGCGGGGACTACGGGCTGGATGTTTTGGCGTCAGAGGAGACCTTGCGCCACCGGATCCGGGGCCGGGACCTGAGGGCGCTGCTGCTGGCCCTGAAGACCTGGGAGGAGACTCCCGAGGAGCTGGAAGCCCGCCTGTGGCTGGGGGAGACCCCGGCGGAGATCCGGGCGCGGCAGCCGCAGGCCCGGGCGGTGCTGGGGGCCGGCTTTGAGGAAATGGCCCGATTTTTCCGGGATAAAGGGCCGGAATGGGTGCAGGCTTATGGAGATTGGTGATTACCCATTGATTATGTTATTCCTGGGCATGAAAAAAAGCCTGTCCACATCTGCTCTAATTATGGGTTGAGGAAGTCGGGGCCGCTGGCCCCGCCTTTCTCAACCCCCTTATGCGGGTTGGGTGGGGGGTATGGGGGGAGGGCAGGGACTTTTTTGTAAGTGTCCCTGGCCCTCCCCCCAATCGTTCACGGCTGGATGATGCGGCCGGCCTGCATCTGGGTCTCCAGGATGGTGAACATATTGGAGACCTGACCCACCGCTAAGTGCTCCCGCACCTTATAAAAATCCAGGCAGGTGCCGCACACCAGGAGCCCCACCCCCAGGTCCTGAAGGCCCTTGAGCTCCGGCAGGACCGGGGAGTCATCCAGGGCCAGGAAGACACCCCGGTTATAAAAGAGCATCTTCTGGGGCAGCGGCATCTGCACCAGGGACTGGAAGAAGGCCCGCATCAGGATTTCCCCCAGGGCCGGGTCCCCTTCGCCCATGCGATCGGAGGCGAAGACCACCACGGTGGTCTGGGGCGCCGCCGCCGCCGTGGGGAAGACGCAGCTTGCCCCGGGCTTCCCCGCCGGCGGGTTGATGGTCAGGTGAAAGCAATTCTCCACTGCGGCCACGGCCACCGAGCAGTCCCGGCTTTGGGCGAAGCGGGTGACGTTGTCCCGGGCGGCCTCATTGTCCACCACTACCACCAACTCCTGGGAAAGACCGGCTTCCAGGGCTTCCTTGGTGCGAATCACGGGCAGCGGGCAGGCGTGGCCGGTAAGGTCCAAGATGTGCGGCATAGGGGGTACCTCGATGGTAAGCAAGTTGTGCAGCAAACCGAGGGCTCAGGCTTTTAAGGGCCTCGTTTGGTTGCGAATTTTAATTTAACCAGCCTTTTTGACCAGGGGAGCCGGCCGTATCTTCGGACCGGCTCCGGTCGGTTAAGCGTAAAGGTAAGCGGTGACTGAACAGGTACACCGCAAAACCCAGGATAATCAAGCAGGCGACGGCGGCTATCAATTTTTGGTGCCGCGGGTGGATCCTTTGGAATTTCATAAATTATCCCGGCGATATGAGAGGTTCGGTTCCGGTTTATCGCTCCGTGGGGCTCAGGGTCAGGGGCCCTGGGACCTGCTCCCCTTACCCTGGCAACCTCCGGTAACTCATCCCCCCAGGGAGATGGCCAGGGCGGTGGTCAATTTCACCACGTCCTGATTGGTCTTGCGAAGATGGGCGGAAAGGACCTGGGCCAGGCGCAACAGCAGTTTAACGCCCATGGCGGACCGCCGGTGGATCAAGTCCAGGAAATCCTTCTGGTGGAGTTCCAGCAGGACGCAATCGGTGAGTGCGGTCACCGTGGCCGACCGGACTTCGTTTTCCAACAGGGTCATCTCGCCGAAATAGACGCCGTCCTCGGCTTTCAGCCGGATCATCACCCGCTCTTTGGGAGTGTCTTCCTCCAGTACCAGGGTGAGTTGCTTGGTAATCTCCACCTCCCCGGAGAGCATGATGAACAGGCTGTCCCCCGTCTCCCCTTCCTGGATGATAACGGCGCCCGCGGGAAATTTCCGGGTCTGGGTGAGGCCCAGCATCTGCTCCAGTTCGTCGTCCTTCAGATCCTGGAAGAGATTGATTCCCCGTAAAAAAGCAGTGTCAGCCATTAGAGATTCGGCCTCTGGGCCGCAATGACCACGGCATATTGGTGTGGCTCCATAATCTGGTCCGGGGCCGGGTTGACCTGGACATCCACCTTGGTGCGGCCCAGCAGGTGGGTCATCTTGGTCTCGGCGAACTTGCGCCGAATGAAGTCGTCAATGGCCGAGGGCTCGTCGGACAGCAAGTCCTCCAGGCTCAGGGAGCGGCCCTCGGTATAGAGGGCGATGAGGACGGCTTGATGGTATTCCTGCAGGTGGCTCGCCAATTCTTTCAGGGCCCGGCCGTGAAAGCGGTTGGGGATTTCCAGGGCCCAAAGACTCTGGCCTTCCCCGGTGAGCAGGGTGGTAAAGATGCGGAAGAGCCCGGGGGAGACCACGGCCCCGGCCATCAAAGAGCTGTCGTATTGCCCCCGGATCAGGATTTCCTCGGCGCCGGCCCGTTCCAGGTAGGAGCGATTCTCCGGCCTGAGCAACTCCGCTAAGATCCGGATCTTGGGATGCATGGCCTTGAGGGTGAGGGCGGTGAAGAGGGTGCGCTGGTCCACCTGGGCCGCGGTTTCGCCCGGTTGTCGGTCCGCCAGGATAATGGCCTTGACGGCGCTCTTAACGCTGGCTTTGGACAGGACTTCTTCCCGGGAGTAATCTCCCCGGAGATAAAAAAGGGTGTGGGCCGGGTATTTGTCCCGCAGCGCTTCATTCTGCTCCGGTGGGAGCTTGTTGACCAGGACCACGGGAATGGCGGGGGGCAGACGTTTAAATAACTGGTCCAGCAGGGCTTCCCCATCTTCGGGCCAGCCCAGGATCAGAATCTGTTGGGTGGCTTTGACCGGTTCCAAACCTCGCTCCCGGCGAAACTTGCGTTCAATGAAGACGGAAGCCACGGTGGCGGTCACCAGGGAGAGGGTCACCACCCCTCCCAGCATAATGACCACTCCCACGGCCCGTCCCCAAAAGGTTACAGGGTAGACGTCCCCATAACCCACGGTGGTGAGGGTGACTATGGCCCACCAGGCGCCCCGGCCAAACCGATCGTACCATTGTCCCTGGCCGGGCTCAGCCAGGCTGAAGCCGACGGCGCCCAGGAAAACGACCAGGGCCACCGCCAGGATTAGAATGAAGACCCGCTCCCGGTACAGAGTCCGGATGAAACTGGTGACAGACTCTCTGATCACGGCCCCTTGGGCTGGAAAACCTCAGCCGCCACTCCATTATTGCCTGTCTGATTATCTACCAAAGATCGGGGATTGCCAAGAGAATTGAGGCGCTGCCCCCAGAGCGTCATGCCTGCCGCCTCCGGTGGGCTCAGGTTTGCCGGTGACAATTCTGGCACTCGATGGGCCCCGCCCGGCGTCCCTGCTGCCGCAACCGCAAGTGGCAGCCTTTGCACTGGCGATGCATGGCATTCTTTAAATCCGGGCGCCGGGCCTGAGGGCTAAGTCCGTGGCAGGACTGGCATTTCTTCACCGGTTGCCCTTGCTTCCAGACGTTGCGCCGGCCCTGGTAGTCGTGATGGCAGCGCACGCAAGCCACCTGGCGCTGTTCGTGCACCCGGTGGCTAAAGCCCACCGGCGGTTTCTGCCGGGCGCCCCTTACCGGAATGTTCAGGGTGCTGGTGGCCGGAGGCTCAGTAAAGAGAACTGCTCTGAGTCCCCAGGACGCTTACTACCCCCAAAATGAGCCCCGCCACATAAGCAAAGCGGCTCTTCCTGGTCAAGTTGACGTCAGTCCTGATAATAGGAGGCGCAGGAGGTATCGGACTCCCACACATTGACCCGCCGGACCGCGACCCCCTCGCGGTTTAACCCGGCGCCCAGGCGCTCAAAAAGATACCGGGCCAGATTTTCCGAGGAAGGATTCTGATGCTTAAAGGGGGTCAACTCGTTCAAATACTTGTGGTCGATCTCCTCCAGCACTTCCATGGTCTTGCCTTTAATCACGCCGAAATCCATGAGCAAGCCGGCCTTGTCCAGGCCCTCCCCGGCCAGAAATACTTCCACCTTCCAGTTGTGCCCATGCAGGGCTTCGCATTTTCCATAAAAGTTTTCCAGGCGGTGGGCCGCAGAAAACTGGGTTATGACCTTTAATTCATACATGCCCCTTACCTTGGCCCTCCTTTGAGGGTGCGGAGCCGGGTCTCCATGCGGATGATAAAACCTTTCAGGTCGCTTTGCAGGCCGGCCAGTTCCTTGTGGCGTTTGGCGGCAATATTTTTCAGTTCCTGCAGCCAAAACTCCAGCAGGGCCAATTCGCGTTGGCGCAGTTCTTCTTCCACCCGGGCTTTCAATTGCTTGATCAGAGCTTCATCCATAGCGCCCCTTCTTATTGCTACTCTAAAAGGCTTTTCCTGTCAATCGACCGATCTCCCCAGGTTGGAAAAAAGACCGGGGGAGAAGCCGGGCCGCGGGGCCCAGTGCCACTCCCCATTTTAAGAAAATACGGGTGGTTCTCAAAAATACCGAATGGGCCAACGGTGTCTGCGGGCCAGGCGCTTCAGGCGCCAGGAAGGGTTCACCGCCACCGGATGCCCGATGTGGCGGAAGATGTATAAATCCTGGATATGGTCTCCGTAGGCAAAGGATTGGGACAGATCCAACCCCTGGGCCCGGGACAGCTCCTTGAGCAGGAGCAGTTTGTTTTTCCCCCGGGGATGGAGACCGGTGATCTCCCCGGTGAATTTGCTGTTTTTCCGGGTGACTTCGGTGGCGATGAGCCAGTCGGCCCCCAGTTCTTCCTTGAGGGGCAGCAGCAGGAAGGACAGGGAGCCGGTGAGCAGGGCCACGGCGTGTCCCAGGGACTGATGCTCCAGGACGCAGTCCAATCCCTGCAAACTCACCCGGGGGGAAATCTCCTCCTGGTAGCACTGCCTGGCCAGGCGCATGACTTCCTCCACGTCCAGCCCCTCCAGGTAGCCCTTGTCCTGGAACCGCTCCTGGGGGTTCCAGGCCAGGTGGCCCAGGTAGTTCAGAGCCTGGGATATGCTGAGCAGTCCCTGCCGGATCAAGTACCGGAAAAAAAGCCGCTCCGTGTGACCCTGAACCAGAGTCTGATCCACGTCGAAAATGGCGGCCACGCGGTTCATATGCGTCCCCTGGGCGGAATTATATCCCTAGAAGACAGGTTTTTTTAAAGTTTTTTTGGAGAAAAGTAGATGCGGCCATCCAGGACCACGGGAATGCCCCGCAGCACGCAGAGGCCCACTGCCAGGAAGATAAGGCCTTGATTCAGGGGATGCAAGGTCGCCAACACATCTGGGTCTTTAATGGCCAGGGCGTGGGTCAAGTAGAGACAACCGAAAACCACGGCCTTGGCCAGCCCGTAGAAGGCCCGCATGAACCGGGAGGCCACCAGGAAACGGCCCAAGGGAGTATGCATCATGCCGAACCCCGATTTTCCCTGGGCCAGCGCCACTCCCCGCACGCCATCCACAATGAAGGAGCGGATCAAAAAGACGATGGGGACCCACAAGGGCACCATGCCGATGTACATGAAGGTGATCCACAGGATATTTTCCACCGCCCGGTCCAGGGCCACGTCCAGAACCGCCCCCATTTCGGTGACTTCGTTGCGCAGCCGGGCGATATAACCGTCAAACCAGTCCAGCAGGTAAAGCACCACCAGCAGCCCCACCCCCAGCAAAGCCGCGGGGAAGGAAGGCACAAACAGCAGGCCTACTAAGAGCAGCAGCAGCGGCAGCCGCGCCAGGGTGATCAGATTGGCCAAGGAGATCTCGCTTAAGCCGGTAACCCGGAAGGTTTGACAAAACCTACCAGAATAATCGAGAGCTTTCAATGCTATTCGGCAGGGCTGGCGGCCCAAGGCCCTGGCCGCCTCCTACCCCCAGGCTCCAAAAGGGCTTTTTTGTCCGCCGCTTTTGTGCTATGTTGACCCAAAAAAAGGCTGATTTAAAAGGCAGGGCAGGCATCCCATGAGCACTTACCGGCCTGATGATCCCGATGGCGGCGAGGTGATTGGCCAGAGATACGCGCTCTTGCAGAAGCTCCGGGAAGAGCCCTGGGGGGAGGTGTGGCTGGCCCAGGACCAACTCCTGGAAACGGCAGTGGGCCTCAAGCTTATCCGCCGGGACGCGCCGGAGTGGGCTGCAGCCCAGAAGCTCTTTGCGCAAGAGGCCGTCCAGGCCCTGAAGCTGCGCCATCCCCAGATCCTGGGGGTCTTTTACCTGGGCAAGACCGAGGAGGTCCTTTACCTGGTGCAAGAGCCTTTCATGGGAGAGAGCCTGCTGGCCCAGCTGACCCGGCAGCATCGCCTCGGTCTGCCCCAGGCCCTGCAGCTGCTGGAGCAAACCGGCCGGGCCCTGGCCCTGGCCCATCGGCTGGGGGTGGCCCATCGCTCCCTCAGCCCGCTACACCTCCTGCTTAAAGGGGAAGAAGTCAGGCTGGCCAACTTTGCCTTTCCGCCGGCCGACGGCGACCAGGTGATGCACCTGGAGCTCAAGGCTTACGATGCCCCGGAAGTCATCCACGGGGAGGCCCCCACTGCCGCCAGCAACGTTTTCTCTCTGGGGGTCCTGGGCTTTCGCCTGGTGGCCGGCAGCCTGCCCTATCCCTTGACCTTTGACGAGCCCTTTCCCTACCGGGTGGAAACCCTGCCGGCTGACCTGGAAGAGATTCCTCTGCCCCTGCAGAATTTCTTGCTGCAGTGCCTGGCGGTGGACCCCGAGGAGCGCTTTGCCGACGCGGAGGCCTTTTTGACCCAGCTCCGCCAGGTCCGGGAGCAGATGCACCCGGGGCGCCGGGACACGTTGGCCCCCTGGAAGGAGCGACCTCGCCGGGTGCGGCAGGCCGCGACCCAGGCCGGGGTCCTCCTGGGAAAGCTGCGGGCCGCCGGCAAACCCCTGAAGAAGGTGGGGGAGGGGGCCCAGGCCTCCTGGCAGACCCTGCAAGCGGCCCCCCGCCGCCTCTGGTTGGGGGTGGGCCTGGCTGTCCTCATCATCGCCGTCATCATTGGAGGGCTGAAAACGGCCCGCCGGGCCGCAAAGACACCTGCGGCACCGGCCCCCATGGCGGCGCTGGCTCCCGGGACCGGTCCCGCCCAGCTGCCTGCCTTGGGCGGCGGCCCGCCCCTGGTGGAAGGCCAAGAGGCCGCGCCCTCGAAACCGGCGGCCCATCTGACCAAACCTGCCGCCGGGCAGACCCCGCCGGCCGCGGCCGGCGCCACTCCGCCTGAAGCCAAGGCTGCGGCCCAGGAGCGCTATATGCTGGTGGCGGCCACTTACGCCAACCAGAAGCAGGCCCAGGCTTTGCTAAAAAAGCTTAAGGCCCGTAATTACCGCGCTAAAATCGTCAGCCGCACCACCGGCGGCAAAACCCTGTACCAGGTGCAGGTGGGTCCCGTCACCGGCGCCAAAGCCGCGGAAGACCTGGCCCGCGCCCTCAAAGAACAGGAGAAGATCACCCCCAGGGTCATGAAAATAGCCGATAAAACCCCTAAGAAAGCCACCAAGAAAACCGCCAAGAAAACCAACTCCACCCCCACCCGGGGGCCGGCCAGATGACGGCCGCGGTGATGACCACCTCCCTTTCCGGGCTGGGCCCGCGTCACCAGGGCAAGGTGCGCGACATCTACGACCTGGGGGACCAGCTCCTGCTGGTGGCCTCGGACCGCATCTCCGCCTTCGACGTGGTGATGAACGAGCCCATCCCCGATAAGGGCCGCATCCTCACCAGGCTGTCCGCCTTCTGGTTCCGGCACCTCGCCGACCTCACCCCCAACCACGTGATTTCCCTCAACGTGGAGGATTTTCCGCCGGCCTGCGCTCCCTACCGGGACCTCCTCAAAGACCGCACCATGCTGGTGAGGAAGTGTAAGCCCCTGCCGGTGGAATGCATCGTCCGGGGTTTTGTGTCAGGTTCTGGCTGGGTGGAGTACCAGGAAACAGGGGCCATCGGGGGGCTTTCGCTCCCTGCCGGCCTGGTGGAGTCGGCCCTATTGCCGGAGCCCGTCTTCACCCCTTCCACCAAGGCCGAGCTGGGGACCCACGACGAAAATATCTCTTTCGCCCGGATGGCCGCCACCGTGGGGCCGGACCTGGCCTCCCGGGTACGGGACCTCAGCCTGGCCCTGTACCGCCGGGCCCTGGAGTGGGCCGAGCCCCGGGGTATCATCATCGCGGACACCAAGTTCGAGTTCGGCCTGGCGGACGGGCAACTGCTGCTCATCGACGAGATCCTGACGCCGGACTCCTCCCGCTTCTGGCCCCGGGAGGACTACCGCCCCGGGGGGCCCCAGAAGAGCTTTGATAAGCAGTACCTCCGGGACTACCTGGAGTCCCTGGGCTGGAACAAAAAGCCGCCGCCGCCGCCGCTCCCCCCGGAAGTCATCGCCAACACCCGGTCCCGCTATCTTCAGGCCCTCAAGGTCCTGACGGGAGAGGAATTATCTTAGCAGTTCGGTATCGAGATATTTTGAGATTTACCGGGGTAATCACGGTTAGCATCTGTAGGGGCGGGTTTTAAACCCGCCCCTACGACCTTATGCTTATTTGTTAGGCAATACCGGGTCCAAGCAATAACTTGCTAAGAGTTGGGTTAATTGATGCTATTGGTGGGGCAGGCCTCCGTGCCTGCCCGGTCTTCCATAACCTGATCTAGGGCGGGCACAGAGGCCCGCCCCACCAAATATCTTTTGGATAGCAACCCGGAGTAAGGCCAGCAGCTTATTTCTCACCCCACCAGGGAGTATTATATGAGTAAGAAAGTGGAGAAAATCACGGTGGACATGAACCAGGCCCGGCTGCCCCAGGACCTGGAGCGGTACAAGGCCAAAGCCCTAAAATTGGGCGCCACCCGGGCCGCCATCATCCAGGCCGAAGATATCCCGGTGGACGACCGGGTGACGCTCAAGTGCCAGATCCCCCGCTGCTTCGGTTACGGGGCCGGGGCCCACTGCCCCCCTAACACCCTGAAGCCGGCGGAGCTCAAAGAGGCCTTGCAGAAATATCACTGGGCCGTCTTTTTCATCCTGGACGTGCCCCCGGAGGTCATCGTCCGGGACAAGGCCACCATCAAGGAACGGGTGGCCGCCTACCAGCAAGTCTTTAAAATGGTCAGCGAAATTGAATCCCTGGCCTTCTATGACGGCCACTACCTGGCCTTCGGGTTCGCCGCGGGCTCCTGCCGCCACACCTTCTGCGGCCAGCAGGAGAACTGCCAGGCCCTGGAGGGCAAACGGTGCCGGTTCTCCCTGCGTTCCCGGCCTTCCATGGAGGCGGTGGGCATCGACGTTTATAAGATGGTGGCCGCCCAGGGCTGGGATATTTATCCCATCGGCAGCAACGCCAAGCCGGCAGACATGCCCAAGGGTACTCTGGCGGGGATTGTGATAGTGCAGTAGCGTTTTGGGGGAGGGGGCCAGGGGCGCATAGCCCCGGCCCTCCCCTCAATCATTCGAATCATTTAAACTTCGCCTTCAACCCCCGCCTTTTTGCCGCGGGCCAGCGCACGCAATAGGCCGGCAGGCCTCGCATCACCAGTTGGGTACAGGTATCGCACTGGGCGTCGCAGGTCAGAATCTCATCGTCTTTGCCCTGGCGCACCTTCCGGGGCCAGTCCGGGTCGGCCCACAGGACCCGGGCCAGGCCGATCAGATCAGCCTGGCCGCTGGCCAGCACATGCTCCGCCACCTCGCCGGTGGTGAGGCGGCCGGCGGTGATGACCGGCACGTCCACTTCTTTCTTGATGGCGGCGGCCAGGTCCACCATGTAGCCCGCCCGCTTCGATTTTTCCACGATTTCCGGCAGGAAGAAGGACTCGTAGGTGCCGCCCATCACCGATAGGTAAGCGACGCCGGCCTCCGCCAGGGCCCGGGCAAATTGCCGGGACTCGGTGAGCTGCAGGCCGTCGGGCAGCCACTCGTCGGCCAGAAAGCGGTAGCCCACGGGGAACTCCCCCACCGCCTCCTTTACCGCGGCCACCACCTCCAGGGGGAATTTCTGCCGGTTGGCCAGGGGCCCCCCGTAATCGTCCGGGCGCCGGTTGGTGCGGGGGGAAACGAACTGGGCCAGGAGATACCCGGTGCCGCCGTGGAGCTCCACCATATCGAAGCCGGCCTGCTTCACCCTCCGGGCCGCGGCCGCAAATCGGTGCACGGTCTCCTTTATTTCCGGTTTAGCCAGAGCCTTGGGGAGGCGGCCGAAGGTCTCCACCACCGAGGGGGCCAGGGGTTGGGCCGCCCCGGCGAACCGGCCGGCATGGTTGATTTGCAGGCAGGCCAGAGCCCCCTCTTGTTTGATGACGGCCGCCAGTTGCTCCAGACCCGGGAGATTATCGTCCGTATCAGCCCGCAGGGTGCGGCTGGTGACGCTGCCGAGGCCGTGTTCCACGGTGGTGTTTTCCACCACCACCAGGGCTACGCCGCTGGCGGCCATGAGCCGGTAGTGCTCCAGCAGCAGGGGGCTCACCACTCCCCCCTCTCCGGCATAGCCCAGGTACAGGGGCGCCATGGTGAGGCGGTTCTTTAGCTTCAGCCCGCCCACCTTAATGGGGGAAAACAGACGGGGATACATAGGTCTCCTTCCGCGGCACCAGACAGGCGTCTGATGAAGGTTTACTAAAACCTATTTTTAAACGGGTCCTTACTGTCATCCTGAACGCAGTGAAGGATCTCAACTTATTCGAGGGATCTTTGAAAAAGCGATTTGCAGGGTAGTGTGACGCCGGCGGATTCAATGGAAATCAATTTCGTCTTTCTCGCTGGTAAAACTGGCGGTTTGCTGCAGGCCGCAGCAGGAAAACGAGCCCTGCCACTGCATGAAAAAAGGGCTTGACCCGCCCGGCCGCGGCTGCACTTCCAGCCAGCGGCCGCATTTCTCGCATTGAGCCCAGTATTTGTTGCCTTCCATCTTACCGAACGACATCACGGGAACAATACATTAATCAATTCTTCGGCTCTGCACCCGGATCGGTTTTCTCTTGGCAGGGACAGGGGGCGTTCTGGTGCACCAGCCGCTCGAGCCTGGCGCAATGGAGGGCCTTGAAGGTCCGGCAGGACCCGGCGCCATCCACCGCGGCAAACTGGGGGAAAGAGGCATGTTCACAAGTGAGGTCGCACCATTTCATGGGCTTGCGGTCCTTCCAAGATGATGACCAATGTAGGGCGGGCATGGCCCGCCATTTTATGGTGGGTGGTGCCCCCCCACATAATTTGAATGTTATTTGACTAAATTAAATTGATAGTCCACTTTTAGTTTCAAAATAATTTTAGTAAAATTTTATTTTTCTCTTATAACAATCTATGAATTATTATAATAGAATATTAATATAATTAGAATGGAATGTCATCATCTGATTCCCCCAGATTGGATAAGAGAGTATCAATAGCTTGTTCAGTGCCAGATGCTATCCTCCTTGCTGTCTCATACATTTCTCTCATCAAATTAAAACCAATTTCTTTATCGTCAAAATCAATATCTAAAACCTCTTCAACTAGGTTACCGGAATCGTTATAAATTTGTAGGTAGTAATCCAGTGCATCTGGATTATCCTTGCTGGGTTTAGTGAAGATATTTATTGTATATCCTGGGAATGCTGTTTGAAATTTCCCTGGCTTACTTGTTTCTTCCCAATGGATAGCGCCTCTCATAGTTCTTTTGTGAAGCCTTGTTATTAGCTTTACCAATTTAGGATACATTTTTATCTCCCTATTCTACCTTTTAGTGAAACTAATATTTCAGTTAGCCTATCGCCCTGTTGGCTTATAATTTTATTAAATTTTGGTATATTTATTAACAAAGATTTATCAGTAATAAAATTTTCTATTTGATCCTCTATGTTGCTTGTATGTCGGAGGGCATTTGATAATATTACTTTATCATTTTCCGGCATGTTGGGGTTAGAGGTTTTGATTGAAATTAGAGACTTTCTTAATGCCGAATATCTTTCTGGCAATATTGACCAGGCCCCATCCCGATTAAGCCTTTTTATTTCATCTATTGTGGCTATCGCCCTTGAAAATTCTTCTATAGTCTCAATTTTAGATATGTCTTCCCTAACCTTGGAGGCTATCTCTCCTGCGTTTTGGGCAGCTTTTCTTGATTGTATTACATTCCATATTGTAATAAAGAAGCCGACCAGAGATATAATAATACCTATTAAACTGGCAATATCCCCCAGATGATTATCTACTATTAATTTATAAAAATAATTCAAAAGAAACATACCTTTTTGAAATAATTATTTATTATTTTGATTAGAATTTATTATATAAATTGCGCATTGCGTTATTATTAACGCATAGGCGCTTAGTCCCCTCCTGCAAAATTATTAAATAAGTAGAGTGGGCATTGCCAAACCTACATGCTTATGCCCCTACCCCTTGGCCTTCTTGGATACTACCTCATAGGCCTGCTCCAGGGCCGCGGCGATTTTGTCCTTATCCGGGCCGCCGGCCTGGGCCAGGTCGGGTTTGCCGCCGCCGCTGCCCCCCACGATGGGCGCAATTTCTTTGATGATCTCCCCGGCGGGAAAGCGGCTCGTCAGGTCCTTACTCACCATGGCGATGAGCATGGCCTTGTCCCCGGCGGCGCTCCCCAGCACCACGACGCCGCTCTTGAGGCGGCCCAGAAACTTCACCGCGAACTCCCGGAGACTCTTGGGGTCCGGGGCCTGCACTTCGGTGGCCAGGACCGGGATGCCGTCGATGCGGCGCACCTCAGCCGTCAAGTCCTTGGCCTGGGCCGAAGCCAGGCGGCTTTTCAGGGCTTCCACTTCTTTCTCCAGGTCCTTCTGGCGCTTGAGGAACTTTTCCAGGCGGGTCAACAGGTCGGCCCGGCCCCCCTTGAGCAGGCTGGCGGCCTGATCCAGCTCCCGCAGCTGCTCCTGGGTCAATCTCACGGCCTCCGGCCCGCACACCGCCTCGACTCGGCGGATGCCCGCGGCCACCGAGGCCTCCGAAGTGAACCTGCACAGCCCCAAGTCGCCGGTGCGCTCCACGTGGGTGCCGCCGCACAGCTCCCGGCTCAACTCCGGGATGGACACCACCCGCACCTCATCGCCGTATTTTTCCTCGAACAGGGCCGTGGCCCCGGCCTGCCAGGGCCTGGGTCACGGACATGCGGTCCGTCTGCACCGGCAGGTTGTCGGCCACCGCGGCGTTCAGGTCCAGCTCGATTTGCTCCAGCTCTTCCGGGCTGATGGCCTTAAAGTGGGTGAAGTCGAAGCGCAGCCGCTCCGGCGAAACCAAAGACCCCGACTGCTTCACGTGCTCGCCCAGGTGGCGGCGCAACATTGCCTGGAGGATGTGGGTGGCGGTATGGTGCCGGGCGATGCGGCGGCGCCGCGCCACGTCCACGGTGAGGTGCGCCGGGTCGTTGACCTTGACCACCCCTTCCTCCACCTTCCCCTGATGCACCACCAGATCGTTGGGCAGCCGCTGGGTGTTGGACACCCGGATGCGCCAGCCGTCCCCGGTGATGACCCCGGTGTCCCCCACCTGGCCGCCGGCCTCGCCGTAGAAGGGGGTGGAAGCGGTGACCACCTCCACCTCTTCCCCGGCTGCGGCCTGCTCCCCATGGCCCTCGTGGGTAATCAGGGCCAGGATGCCGCTGTCCGCCTCCAGGGCTTCGTAGCCCAGGAAATGAGTGGGGGGCCACTGGGCCAGCTCCTGGTAGACCGGGGGGATCTCTTCTCCCAGGCCGCCCCGCCAGGCCTGCCGGGAAGCCTCCCTCTGAGCCCGCATGTGCTCTTCAAAGCCTTCCAGGTCCAACACCAGGCCTTCTTCCCGCAGGGCGTCCTGCACCAGGTCCAGGGGGAAGCCGTAGGTGTCATAGAGCTTGAAGGCCACCTCCCCGGGGAGAATCTTGAGGCTGTGGGCCTTGAGGTAGTCCAGCTCCTCGCCCAACAGCTTCAGGCCGTGGTCCAGGGTGTCGGCAAAGCGCTCTTCTTCGTGGGCCACCACCTGGGCCAGGAGGGCCTGGGCGCTCTTAAGCTCCGGGTAAACTTCGCCCATCAGCTCCGCCACTTTCTCGCCCACCCGGTGCAGGAAGGGGCTCTTCAGGTTCAGGAGCCGCCCGAAGCGGATGGCCCGGCGCATGATGCGCCGCAGCACGTAGCCCCGGCCTTCGTTGGAGGGGAGCACCCCATCGGTGATCAAGAAGGTGGTGGCGCGGCTATGGTCCGCGATCACCCGGAAGGCCACGTTCTGGAGCTCATTGGGGCCGCCGTAGCCGACCCCGGCCAGCTCCTCGATGCGGGAGATCACCGGCCGCAGCAGGTCGCAGTCGAAGTTGCTTTTGACCCCCTGGACCACGGCGCTCAAGCGCTCCAGCCCCATGCCGGTGTCGATGCTGGGTTTGGGCAGCGGATGCAGCACCCCGTCGGCTGTGCGGTTGAACTGCATGAACACCAGGTTCCAGATTTCCAGATACCGGTCGCACTCGCACTTGCCGATGCCGCACTCCGGGCCGCAGGCCATGGCCTCGCCCTGGTCGATGAGGATCTCGGAGCAGGGGCCGCAGGGCCCGGTGTCCCCCATGGCCCAGAAGTTGTCCTTTTCTCCCAGGCCCACGATGCGCTCCGGGGGCAGCCCCGCGATCCGCTCCCACAGGCGGGCCGCCTCCTCGTCTTCGTGGAACACCGTGGCCCAGAGGCGCTCCGCCGGCAATTGGTAGTGCCGGGTCAGGAGGTCCCAGGCCATTTCGATGGCCCCTTCCTTGAAGTAGTCCCCGAAGGAAAAGTTCCCCAGCATCTCAAAAAAGGTGTGGTGCCGGGCGGTGAAGCCCACGTTCTCCAGGTCGTTGTGCTTGCCGCCGGCGCGGACGCACTTCTGGGAACTGGCGGCCCGGGTGTAGGGGCGGGCCTCCTCCCCCAGAAAGACCCGTTTGAATTGCACCATGCCGGCGTTGGTGAAGAGCAGGGTAGGATCGCCGGCCGGCACCAGGGATGAGCTGGGCATCCGGGTGTGCCCCATCTCGGCGAAGAAGCGCAAAAAAGTCTCCCGGATTTCACGGCTGGTCATGGCTTATACCCTTTTCAAAATCAAAATTCAGTCGCACTCCTGGGTGCGCCGCTAGGTGAAAACCCTATTACCTGGAGGAGTTGCCCACGAGCCATTGGCCCACCCATAAGTCCTGAAAAGTTCCCCCTCACCCCATCCCTCTCCCCCATTGGGGGAGAGGGGGCTGTTGAGGAACTTTTCAAGGCAGAAATTTGTTTAATAACCCCTTCCTGTTATTCCCTCTCCCTTGAGGGAGAGGGTCAGGGTGAGGGTGAAATAGTATCTAAGTTGTTGCTCCCAGTAATATTACTCCTGTGCTGGGGAGTCCTGGGGCAGCATCCCGTGCAGGCCGCGAATCTGCTTTTCCAGTTCTTGGGCGACCTCCGGGTGCTCCTTGAGGTAGGCCTTGGCGTTCTCCCGGCCCTGGCCGATGCGCTCGCTGCCGTAGCTGTACCAGGCGCCGCTTTTGGCGATGAGGTTGGCGTCGCTGGCCAGGTCCAGCAGATCCCCTTCTTTGGAAATCCCCTGGCCGAAGATGATGTCGAACTCCGCCTCCCGGAAAGGCGGCGCCAGCTTGTTCTTCACCACCTTCACCCGGGTGTGGTGGCCGATGACGTCGTTGCCTTCCTTGATGGCGGTGACCCGGCGGATATCCAGGCGCAGGGAGGCGTAAAATTTCAGGGCGTTGCCGCCGGTGGTGGTTTCCGGGTTGCCGAACATGACCCCGATCTTGTGGCGGATCTGGTTGATGAAGACCACCGAGGTCTGGGTCTTGCCGATGCTGCCGGTGAGCTTGCGCAGGGCCTGGGACATGAGGCGGGCCTGGGAGCCCATCTGGGGGTCCCCCATCTCCCCTTCGATCTCCGAGCGGGGCACCAGGGCGGCCACGGAGTCCACCACCACCATGTCCACGGCGTTGGAGCGCACCAGGATTTCGGCGATCTCCAGGGCCTGCTCGCCGGAATCGGGCTGGGAAATGAGCAGGTCCTCGGTCCTCACCCCCAGCTTCCGGGCGTACTGGATATCGAGAGCGTGCTCCGCGTCGATGAAGGCCGCCACGCCGCCCAGCTTATGGGCTTCGGCAATAACCTGCAAAGCCAGCGTGGTTTTCCCCGAGGCCTCGGGGCCGAAGATCTCGGTGACCCGGCCTCGGGGGATGCCCCCGATCCCCAGGGCCAGGTCCAGTGAGAGACAACCGGTGGAGATCACCGGCACGTCGATCTTTTCGTCGGCCCCCAGGCGCATAATGGCGCCCTTGCCGTAATGTTTCTCAATCTGACCCAGGGCCTGATCCAGGGCCTTGGCCTTGTCCGCCGTACCTTGCTCGCTCATGGTTGCTTCCTTTTTGTAATTTGGGTTTTGGGGGAGGGCAGGTAGGGGCGGTTCGCGAACCGTCCCTACAGCCGGGCCCCCATAACTCTTTTTCCCTGGTTCCCAAGCGGGAGCTTGGGAACGAGTTAATAGATTGCTATTGGTGGCACAGGCTTTCCAGCCTGTGCCGGCGCAGGCTAAAGCCTGCGGCTACAGGTTGTTCATTCGTAGGGGCGCACCTGCGTGTGCGCCCTCAAGGGCGGACACCTGGGTCCGCCCCTACGGAGCTGGAATAGTTTAACCCGCGGTTCCTTTTAACTGCTCACTGCTTACTTTCCCAACGGCATCACCTTGAACGGCGTATAAATCGACCCCTGGGGGGTCAGGGTACTGCGAAACAGAATGATCTCATTCACCTTGAACGGCGGCCACTCCAGGGGCGGCAGCCTTTCCAGAATCTGCGCCAGCCGGTGCCGGTTGGCGGGCGATTTCACCCGTCCCAAGGTGAGATGCGGGTTGAAGGGCCGTCCTTCCGGCAAGTGTCCCAGGGCCGCGAAGGCCTTCTCCAGCCGGTGGTACATCTGCGCCAGGGGGATGAGGTCGCCGCCCAGGCCCAGCCAGACGACCCGGGGGCTCTTGGGGCTGGGGAAGGCGCCGGCGGCGGTGACTTGGAGCTGAAAGGGCGCCTGCTGCTGCGCTACTTCCCGGGCCGCCTGGGCAATGGGGTCCACCTCAGAGTCCGGCAGGTTGCCGAAAAACTTCAGCGTCAGATGGATGTTGCCCACCGGCACCCAGCGCACGTCCGCGTCGCTGCGCTTGAGCTCCCCCTGGACCAGGGCCAGTTGGGGCCGCAGGCAGTCCGGCAGATCAATGGCCAGAAAGGAGCGAATCATGTTTCAGCACCCGGCGCAGACGGTCCAGGGCGGTTTGCGCCGCTAAGATTTTAATCTCCTCCCGACTGCCGCGGAAGAGATAATGCCACACCTCCTCCGCCAGGGGAGTAGCCATGCCGCAATAAACCGTGCCCACCGGTTTCTCCGGGCTGCCGCCGCTGGGTCCGGCGATGCCGGTCACCGAGAGCCCCACGGCCGCGTGGAAAATTGCTCTCACCCCCTGGGCCATGGCCCGGGCCGTCTCGGCGCTCACCGCGCCCCTCTCCGCCAGGACGTCCGCCGGCACCCGCAGCAGGTCCATCTTGGCTTCATTGCTGTAGGATACCACCCCGCCCAGGAAATAGTCCGAGGCCCCGGGGATGTTGGTCACCCGGTGGCCGATGAGGCCGCCGGTGCAGGACTCGGCCACCGCCAGGGTCAGGCCTCCGGCCTTGAGCTGGCGGCCCACCAGCTCCTCCAGGGGCGCCTCTTCCGGCCCCAGCAAGGCGTCCCCCACCTCCCGGGCCAGCCGGGCGGTGAGGCGGTCCAGGGTCTCCTCCAGGGTCGGGCCATCCTGGCCCCGCACCGTCAGGGTGAGGTGGTTCTCCGGAAAATTGGGGTAAAAACCCACCGTCACCCCCAGCTGAAATTCCGGCAACTGCGACACCACCTGCTGCAGCTGGGTTTCCGAAATGCCGAAGAGGCGCAGGGTGCGCTGCGCCACGCATTCGCCCACTCCCGGCCCATTCCACCAGACCGGGCAGCACAAAGGCATCAAACAGATTGCGCATTTCCCGGGGCACCCCAGGCAGGAAAAAGAGCCGGACGCCCTGATGCTGCAGGGCAAAGCCGCAGGCCGAACCGCCGGGGTCCAGCACCAGAGCGCCTTGGGGGATGACGGCCAGTTTGGCGTAACGCTCTTCCCAGGGGATCTGCTGCTCCGCCAGACAGCGGCGGATGCGGTCCAACAGGGCTTCATCCTGCAAGAGCTTCAGTCCCAGGGCCTGGGAGGCGGCCGCCACGGTGATGTCATCCGCCGTGGGCCCCAGGCCCCCCGTGATGATGATAAACTGGGACCGGCCCAAGGACTGCTGCAAAGCCTCCTGAAACACCGGCGCCCGGTCCCCCAATATAGTGATACGCTGGACCGTAAGCCCCACTTCGTGCAGCCGGCGGGCGGCATAACGGGCATTGAAATCAGCCACCCGGCCCGTGACCAACTCCGTGCCGGTGGTGATGATTTCCCCTTGCATTTAAAGCACCTTTTGAGTTTTGCGGGGGAGGGCCAGGGACCTGAGGTCCCTGCCCTCCCCCGCGCCCCCTCCCAACCCGCTTAAGGGGCCGGTTAAGCGGCGCTGAGCGCCGACTTAACCGGCCAAACCACATAAGGGTTTGGGGGAGGGGGCTTGGGGGAGGGGGTAAGGGCTTTTGCCCTTAGCCCCCTCCCCCAAAAACCACTATCACTGCCAACGCCGCCCGGGCCAGGAGGCCGGCGGCGGCGTCGTCCATGACCACGCCCCAGCCGCGGGGGAGTTTTTCGCAATACTTTATAGGGAAAGGTTTCCAAATGTCCAGCAATCTAAATAAAGCGAACCCGATTATAATCCACGGCCATTTCAAGGGGACGCCGGCCAGGGCGATGAGCAGGCCCACCATCTCATCCAGCACGATGGCGGGGTGATCGGGCCCCAGGTAATCCTGGGCCGCCCCGGTAACCCAGACGCTGATTGCCAGAAGGACCGCCAGGGCCAGGCCATAGCCCCAGGCCCCCAGATGCGACAGCCCCCACCACAGGGGCAGCGCCGCCAACGAGCCCCAGGTGCCGGGCATGGCCGGCAAATAGCCCACTCTGCCGCAGGTGGCCAGAGCCAGAACCCACTGTTGGCGCGGCATCGGTCATCTCCGCCAGCTTCGCCGGTTAACATCTTAAAAATACACGGATTTAAACCCAATGTCAATAATTTACCCCCGCCGCTATTGGTCTCCGGAAAGGCTTATCCGGGTACTCCGGAACTATGGGCCCGGACTTTAAAAATCTTGGCAGACGGCGGTAAATAATTTAAGGGCTTAAAAAATGACGAGATTTAGCCTATAATTCCGAATTATGCAGTCCGCAGCCCCAGAACCTTCAGTAGCTCAGCCGCGCATCATCCCCCGGCCGGAGCACACAGTCTCCCGCAAAGATGTTGAGGTGGAAGCCCTGAAGGTGCTGTACCGCTTGCACCATGCCGGCTACACCGCCTACCTGGTGGGGGGCAGCGTCCGGGACCTGCTGCTGGGCAAAAGACCCAAAGACTTCGACGTGGTGACCGACGCCCGTCCCGGGGAGCTCCGCAAACTCTTTCGCAACAGTCGCATCATCGGCCGCCGTTTCCGGCTGGTGCAGGTCTTCTTCCGGGGGGGCCACATCGTGGAAGTCTCCACCTTTAGGCGGCGCTCGGAATTCGAGGAAGTCCAGGAGGCCGCGCCTTCCAAAGACAACACTTTTGGCACCCCCGCGGAGGACGCCCAGCGCCGGGACCTGACCATCAACGGCCTGTTCTACAATATCGCCGACTTTTCCCTGGTGGACTACGTGGCGGGGCTGGACGACCTGAAGGCCAGGCGCATCCGGGCTATCGGCGACCCGGCGGTGCGCTACGTCCGGGACCCGGTGCGCATGCTGCGGGTGTTGCGCCATGCGGCCCGCATCGGCTTTGACATCGAGCCCCGAACCTGGGAAGAGATTTTGGCCAAACGCGAGCTCATCCGGACGTGCGCCCCCGCCCGGGTGCGGGACGAGTTGCTCAAGGATTTCCGCAGCGCCGCGGTCCGCCCCTTTTTTAAATTGCTGCTGGAGTCCGGGTTGTTTTACTCCATCTTCCCGGCCTGGCGCGGGCGCCTGGGGGCCGCGGGAGAAAGGAGGCTGCTGGAACTGGCAGGCCGGCTGGATCTCCTGTTCCAGGCAGGGCTCAACCTTTCTGACAGCCTGCTCTGGGCCGTTTTCTTAACCGCCTTCCTGGAGCAGGAGCCCCATCCCCAGGATTTTAAGGAGCTGCGCCAGTTTTTCCATGAGCGGATCAAGGAGGCCCTGGGCGGCATCGAATTCCCCCGGCAGCGGCATGACGAGGTGTCCCAGATACTGGCCCTGGAATCCCGGGTGGCCCCGTTCCTGAACAAGAACCAACCGCCGCCGGCCCGCCTGACCCGCCTGGCCCTTTATCCCGAGGTCTGGCTCCTGCGCCAGATCAAAGCAGGGCCGGAAGCAGAGCTGGCAGAGAGATGCCAGCCGGAAACCCTCGCGGTGCGGGCCCCCCAGCCCCGGGGGCCCGGGCCTCGCCGCCGCCCCCGACGCCACCGCCGCGGCGGCCGGGGACGGGGAAAGAGAGGAAGGGGGAGGGCCAGGGACCTGAGGTCCCTGCCCTCCCCCTTCACCCCCTCCCAACCCGCATAAGTTGACAAGGGAAGTCGGGCTTTGCCCGACTTCCCTTGTCTTTATTAAGACTTTGATGGATTAACTCAGTGGCACAGGCGTCTCGCCTGTGCTTCCGCCAGACTAAAGGTCCATCTTTGTCATTCTGAGCGCAGCGAAGAATCTCTCATTCACTCGCCAGGGTCACCCGCTTGAACCGCCGTTTGCCCACTTGCAGAATATAAGATTGGCCAGGAGATAGTTCGGTACCTGCATCGGTAACTTTTTCCCCATCTACTTTTACTGCCCCAGCGCTAATTTTACGCCGCGCCTCTGAGGTGCTTGAAAGCATTCCTGTCCCCACCAACACGTGGGTTAACTTTTTCGCAAAATCTCCTAAATTCTTTGCATATTCTCTATATTTTTCAGTTGCATCCTCAATTTCTTCCGGGATCCTTTGCTCCCGAAATACCTGCGAAAATTCTTGGGCTGCCGTGCTCCGCCGCATTCCTGCTATGGTAACGGGCCACAATTTCCTTGGCCAGTTCTTCTTTTCACCTGCGGGGATGTTTTCTGCCCTGGTTGAATCTTGCTTTAATACGGTCAATGGCATTGGGGGTGATGTCGGTCAAGAGCTCATAGTAGCGCAGCATCAAGGTGTCGGAGACGGACATGAGCTTGCCAAACATTTCTTTGGCGGCTCGTCGATGCCCACGTAGTTCCCCAGGGATTTGCTCATCTTCTGCACCCCGTCCAGGCCTTCCAACAGCGGCATGGTGATGACCACCTGGGGGGCCTGGCCGTACTCCCGCTGCAAGTCCCGGCCCACCAGGAGGTTGAAGGTCTGGTCGGTGCCCCCCAGCTCCACGTCGGCCTTAAGGGCCACGGAATCGTAACCCTGGATCAGGGGATAAAGGAATTCATGGATGCTGATGGGGGTCTGGGAGACGTAGCGCTTATGGAAATCCTCCCGCTCCAGCATGCGGGCCACGGTGTGCCGGGCCGCCAGCCGGATGAGGTCCTGGGCCTGCATGGCCTTCATCCAGCGGCTGTTGAAGTCGATGAGGGTCTTGGTGGGGTCCAGAATCTTAAAAATCTGGCGCTCATAAGTTTCGGCGTTGGCCTTGACCTCCTCTTCGGTCAGCGGCGGCCGGGTCTCGCTCTTGCCGGACGGGTCGCCGATCAACCCGGTGAAATCCCCGATGAGAAAGATCACCTGGTGCCCCAGGTCCTGGAAGTGCTTGAGTTTCTGAATGAGGACGGTATGGCCCAGATGCAGGTCCGGAGCCGTGGGGTCGAACCCGGCCTTGACCCGGAGGGGCTTCCCCGTGGCCGCGGCTTTCTCCAGCCGCTCTTTAAGTTCCTCTTCCCGAATAATTTCGTGGCAACCCTGCTTGATGAGGGCCAGTTGTTCGGCTACCGGCTTCACGGATCGGATTCTCCCATGGGTTCGTTACAGGCTCATTAATATTAACCAGGAATAAAAAAATCAGGTCAGATTTTTTGTCTTCAGGTGCCTTTCCTAAAATTTAACAGGCACAGACTGGAAGTCCAGGCCGCCAGACCTTTCTATTAAAATAATCAGGATATTACCCTGATGCGGCCCACCCCGGTGCCGGTGACTTCCCCGACGATGGCGGCGTCGGTGACGCCCCGGTCGTGAAGCCGGCTCAAGAGAACCTCCCCATGCGGCGGGGCCACCGCGATGAACAGGCCCCCGGAGGTCTGGGCGTCGCTCAGGAGGTCCACTTCGATGGGGGGCACCCGGGGGTCGACGAACAGGTGCTTTTCACAGAAGCGCCGGTTGGCGTGGCTACCCCCCGGCACCAGGCCCAGGGCCGCATATTCCCGGGCATAGGACAGGACCGGCACCCGGCTGGCATGGATGGTGAGCTCCGCTTTGCTGGCCGCGGCCATCTCGAGCACGTGGCCCAGCAGGCCAAAACCGGTGATGTCGGTGACCGCATGGACCTCCAGGCCATCGAGGGCCTCGGCGGCGGCGCGGTTCAGCTCACTCATCACCCTGATCATGGCCGCCTCCGCCGCGGCGGAGGCCAGGCGGCCCTTCAAAGCGGTGGCGATGATGCCGGTGCCCAGGGGTTTGGTGAGGACCAGCAGGTCGCCCGGCCGGGCCCCGCCCTTGGTGAGGATCTTATCTGGGTGCACCACCCCGGTCACCGCCAGCCCGTATTTCAGCTCCTGGTCCTCCACGCTGTGGCCGCCCACCAGCAGGGCCCCGGCTTCGTGGAGCTTGTCGAGACCCCCCCGCAGGATGGCCTTGAGGGTGTCGACGGGCGTGGTCTTCAGGGGAAAGCAGGCGATGTTCAGGGCCGTCAGGGGCCGGCCCCCCATGGCGTAGACGTCGCTCAGCGCATTGGCCGCGGCAATGGCCCCGAACTGATAGGGGTCGTTGACGATGGGGGTGAAGAAATCCACCGTCTGAATCAGGGCGAGCTCCGGCGTCAGCCGGTAGACCCCCGCGTCGTCGGGGGCCTCCAGACCCACCAGCAGATCGGGATGCTTCTGAAAGGGCAGGCTTTTGATCACTTCCTCCAGGACCCCTGGAGGGATCTTGGACGCTCAGCCTGCGGCCCGAACCTGCTCCACCAGGGGAAGTCTCTTTTCCTTTTCCAAATTGATCCTCGCTCGCGATGTGGCTGGGAGAAGAGGCCAGGGGCCGACGGCCACTTACAATCCCTCTCCCTGGCCCTCCCCCAATATTCACTCTTAATTAAAACCCCAGCCAGCGCACTTCCCGGGGTTTCCGCGGCGGCGCCGGCGGCTCTTTGGCCGAGTAGCCGATGGGGGTGATGGCCAGCAGTTGCTGGTTGCCGTTTACCCAGGAAGTCCAGGATCTCTTTTTCTACGAAGGCGACCCCGGTCATCCAGCAACTCCCCAGGCCCTCGGCGTGGGCGGCCAACAGCAGGTTCTGCATCAGGGCCGCGCCGCTCTGGAGGTTGGCGTGATTGCTGGGGTCCAGGGGATTTTTATCAATCGTCACCGCGAGGACCACCGGCGCCCCTCCCAGGTCTTTAAAAAATTTCATCACCAGTTGCTGGCCCTTCTCCGGCACCTGGGCTTTCTGCATGATGGGCAGCAGGTGAGTGATGGCCTGGCTGCACAAAGCCACGAATTCATCCCGGACCTTCCCGGCCATCACCGTGATTTCCCAGGCCTGCAGGTTCATGCCGGAGGGGGCCCAGAGGGCGGCCTCGATCACCCGTTCCAGGACCTTCCGGGGGGGCAGGTCAGGCCGGTAGAGCCGGTGACTGCGCCGGTGGCGAATGGCTTCGTAGATGTCCATGGTCTCTCCTATCATTGCCTTCTGAAAATTTTAACTACCCCGGGGACTATTGTCGAGGGTCTCAACCGTTTCCCGATGATTTGCAACCGGGCAATCGAGATTAAAGGGGGCCAGACACGGGGGATTTGCCTTCCCGCCACCTGCGGCCCGCTGGCCCAGTTCTCGGTACCACCGGGCTTCCGGGAGCTTTCCCCGCTTGTCGCAGCCCTGGGCGTAGATACGGCACTTGTCGGCCAGGACTCGGCGGGCCGCCTGGGCGTATGGCTGCGGCAACTCCGGCTCATTCAGGAGTTTCACCAGGGCCCGGATGCGGTGGCGGTCCAGGCCCCACTGTCGGGAAAGCTGGTCGGGGTGGCCGCCCCGCTTGATGATCAGCGGCTCCGGGAGGAGGCCCACCGGATAGCGCCAGGAAAGGCGCAGCCACAGATCGTAGTCTTCGGCCGCCGGCAGGTCCTCGTCAAAGCCGCCGTGGTCCTCGAAGAGCCGCCGGTGCAGCAGTACCGCCGAGGGGCTAACCAGGCAGCGCCTGAGGGACTGGAGGAAGATGTTTCCGCCTGCCATCCGGTGGGTCAGCGGTTTATTGACCCGAACCCCCCGGCGCACCCAGATTTCCTCCGTCTGGCACAGGAGCAGTTTCGGGTGGGCCGAAAGAAACGCCAGCTGCCGGGCCAGTTTCTCCGGGAGCCAGAGGTCGTCGGAGTCCAGGAAGGCCAGCCACCGGCCCCGGGCCGCGGCGATTCCCAAGTTGCGGGCCGCGGCCACCCCCCGGCGGGCGGGCTGCCGCAGCACCGTCATTGGTCCGGCAAACGCCGCCAGGGCCTCAGCCGTGCCGTCGGTGGAGCCGTCGTCCACCACCAGGATTTCAAAGTCCCGGCAGGTCTGGGCCAGGACCGAGGCCACCGCCTCGGCCACCAGGGCGGCCCGGTTGTAGGTGGGGATGATGACGCTCACCCTGGGAGGCCTGAGCACCATAAGGCTAACTTATCAAAAAACTGGTAATATTCAAGTTGAATAAACGGTGCGGCTCATTTAAGATGGCGGCCAGCGCCCTGGCCGCGACGGACAAATCCAGGGCGCCGGGAGTTCGACCATGACCAAGAAGGTGAGCCTCCTGGTGGCCGTCATGCTGGCCTTGCTGGCCGCCAACGGCCTGGCTCAGCCCCCTCAGCCGGTCGACAACACTCCCTGCGGCAAAGTGGACCCGCTCCAGGTCCGGGTGCCGGCAGATTTCTCCATCCAGTACACCTCGGGTCCCAGCAACCCCGAAGTTGGGGTACCACCACCACCTGGAAGGTGACCGCCGCCGGGGAATTTACCGTATCGGAGTGGCGCCGGGGCCAACCCAGGGGAGCGCCGCCGGTGGTCGTCAGGCAGGGCCACATCCCGCCGGAGGCGGTAAAGCGGATTTACGCCCAGGTGCTGGGCTGCCGCTTCTTTGAGATGGAGCCCAGCTACTGGAACCGGAGGGTCGTGGACGGCGGAACGCAGCGCCTGGCAGTGACGGCCGACGGCAAAGAACACCGGGTGGTGGTGCACCATTACTCGGTAGTCAGATTTCAAGCCATCGTATCCGCCCTGGAGCGGGAGATGGGGAAAAGATAAGTCTGAGAAAGCCGTACCTCGCATGGGGGCGCGGGAGGCAGACCGCACTGAGCTGTCCGATAAGCTTGGCGCAGCCAGGCTAATGTGATAGATTTTATAAGATTTCGCCTAAATATAATCCCAGGATGTCTTAATTGCAGCCAGCGTCCTCCTCGGTTCAAGAACCGGTGAGGGCGGCGGTTCTACATGTTGCGCCGCGACCAAAGCTCCCTGATATAACACGGTTACGGCATTTTTCAGAGGTTATTTCTTTAGATCTGAGTCAGGAGTTAGCATGCCCCCCCGTTACCACCCCCGCCGCCTGGAAGAGAAATGGCAGCAGATTTGGGAAGAGCGGCGGCTCTTTAACGCCACAGAAGATCCAAACCGGCCCAAGTATTACGTGCTGGAGATGTTTCCCTACCCCTCCGGGCGCATCCACATGGGGCACGTGCGCAACTACACCATCGGCGACGTGGTGGCCCGCTACCAGCGGATGCGGGGCTTCAACGTGCTGCACCCCATGGGCTGGGACGCCTTCGGGCTGCCGGCGGAGAACGCCGCCCTGGCCCGGGGCCTGCACCCGGCCAAGTGGACTTATGACAACATCGACTACATGCGGGGCCAGCTCAAGGCCCTGGGCTACAGTTACGACTGGCCCCGGGAGCTGGCCACCTGTGACCCCGATTACTACCGCTGGGAGCAGCTGGTCTTCATCGAGATGTTCCGCCGGGGCCTGGCCTACAAGAGAAAAGCCCCGGTGAACTGGTGCCCGCGATGCGCCACGGTGCTGGCCAACGAGCAGGTGGAGGACGGCCTCTGCTGGCGCTGCGACTCGCCGGTGCGCCTGAAGGAACTGGACCAGTGGTTCTTCAAGATCACCGCCTACGCCGAAGAACTCTTGGGCGACCTGGACCAGCTGACCCACTGGCCCGAGCGGGTCCTCACCATGCAGCGCAACTGGATCGGCAAGTCCCCGGGCGCCGAGATTGACTTTCCCCTGGCTCACAATGGGGCGAGCCCATCAAGGTCTTCACCACCCGGGCCGACACCCTGTTCGGCGCCACCTTCATGAGCCTGGCCCCGGAACACCCCCTGGCCCTGGCCCTGGCCCAGGGGACCCCCCGGGAAGCCGAGGTGCGCCGCTTCGTGGAGTACTGGTGCGCCCAGAACCGCAGCCGCGGCGTCCTGGAGGAGATCACCAAGGAAGGGGTCTTCACCGGCCGCTACTGCGTGAACCCGGTCACCGGCTGGCGGATGCCCATTTACGTGGCCAACTTCGTCCTGATGGAGTACGGCACCGGCGCGGTGATGGCGGTGCCGGCCCACGACCAGCGGGACTTCGAGTTCGCCCGGAAGTACGATCTCCCCATCAAGGCGGTGATCCAGCCGCCGGAGAGCGCGGCCGACCTCAAGGCCGAGGACCTCACCGCGGCCTTTGAGGAAGACGGCGTCCTGGTGAACTCCGGGGAATTCACCGGTCTGGCCAGCGCTCCGGCCCGGCAGGCCATCACCGACGCCCTGGCAGCCAATGGCCAGGGCCGCCACGCGGTGCACTTCCGGCTTAGGGACTGGCTCATCTCCCGCCAGCGCTACTGGGGTGCCCCCATCCCCATCATTTACTGCGACAAGTGCGGCCTGGCGCCGGTGCCGGAGGTCGACCTCCCCGTGGTCCTGCCCCTCGATGTGGAAATCACCGGCGAGGGGGGCTCTCCCCTGTCCCAGTTGCCGTCCTTCTACGAGGTGGCCTGCCCGAAGTGCGGCGGCCCGGCCCGCCGGGAAGTGGACACCATGGACACCTTTGTGGAGTCCTCCTGGTACTTCCTGCGCTATGCCTGCGCCGACTACCGGGAGGGGATCCTGGACCCGCACCGGGTGAATTACTGGCTGCCGGTGGACCAGTACATCGGCGGCATCGAGCACGCGGTGCTGCATCTCCTCTACGCCCGCTTTTTCACCAAGGTCCTCAGGGACCTGGGGCTGGTGAAGATCGACGAGCCCTTCACCCGGCTCCTCACCCAGGGCATGGTCCTCAAAGACGGGGCCAAGATGGCCAAATCCAAGGGCAACGTGGTGGACCCGGAATACATGATCGGCCAATACGGCACCGACACCACCCGGATGTTCCTGCTCTTTGCGGCCCCGCCGGAGAAGGACCTGGAGTGGAGCGACCAGGGCGTGGCCGGGGCCTCCCGGTTTCTGCACCGCCTCTGGAGCCTGGTGCACTCTCTGCCGGATATGCACAAAGTGGAGGCCTACCGGGGGCCGGGCGCCGGGCTCTCCCTGGACCTTAAGGAGTTCCGCCGCAAGGTGCACCGCACCATCAAAAAGGTGACGGAGGACATCGAGGACTCCTTTCACTTTAACACCGCCATCGCCGCGGTGATGGAACTGGTGAACGCCTTCTACCTGGCCATGGAGGATCTGACCTGGGACCGGGACACCCTGATGGTCTTTAAGGAGGCGGTGGAAGCCATCCTGCTGCTGGTCAACCCCATGGTGCCCCATATCGCCGAGGAGCTGTGGCAGGCCCTGGGCCACCCCACTCCCCTGGAGCAACTGCCCTGGCCCCAGGCCCAACCTGAGGCCCTGGTGGAGTCCACTTTCACGGTGGTGGTTCAGGTCAACGGCAAGGTCAGGAGCAAACTGGTGGTGCCGGCCGCGGCCACGGACGGAGAAATCAAGGACTGGGCGCTCAATGACCCGGTCATCCGGAAGTGGCTGAAGGACGGGCCTCCCCAACGGGTGGTGCTGGCCCGGCGCAAACTGGTGAACATTGTCATCTGAGGAAAGAGTATGATGGTCCGCGGCCGCTGGGTCTTTCTGCTTCTGGTTGCAGTGCTGGTGGGGTGCGGCTACCGCCCCATGGGGTCAGAGCCCCTCACGGCCCAGGGCGCTCCCACCCTGGCCATTCCGTTGTTCGCCAACCGGTCCACGGAAATCGGCCTGGAAGCCGTCCTGGCCAACGCCTTGGTTCACGCCTTCGCCCAGAGCCGGGCAGTGCGGGTCGTCCCCGGGGATAAGCAGGCGGACCTGGTGCTGGAAGGCAAAGTGCGCTCGGTGGACAACGCTTCCGTGGCTTATTTCGACGTCACCCGCTCCACCGTGCGGCGGATCACGGTGCGGGTGGACCTGACGCTGAAAAAGGGGGAAAGCGGCAAGGTCCTGTGGAAGGACACCCAGGTGCTGCAGGAAGACTACGTGGTGGACCCCAATTACCATATCGGGGAGGCCACCAAGACCGAAGGCCTGAAACGGGCCGCGGTCGAACATGGCCCGCCGGGTTTTGGATAAGGTGCTGTTGGTTATTTAGCTGTCAGCTTTCAGCGAATGAAAAATTAAAGGATTATTGGTGGGCGGGGCCCACCCTAAATTGGTAAATTTTTATTAAAATAAGCATGTTATCGTGTAGGGGCACGGCGGGCCGTGCCCCATAGCTGCCTTGCATGGCATTTTACGAATTTTTCAAAGGTCTTAGCTGACCGCTGAAAGCTGACCGCTAATCACATGTCCCATCCCATCTTGGAACGCCATCTGGAGCGCCGGGCTTTACGGCCCCTCTACCTGTTTTTCGGGGAAGAGGATTTTCTCATGCACCGGGCGGTGAAGCGCCTGGAGGCGGCCCTGGTGGACCAGTATGGCGAGCGCCCCCTCAAGGTGGTGCGGGAGGCCCCGGAAATCGAGTTGGCCGAGTTCCTGGCCGAGGCCCGGGCCGCCACCCTCTGGGGGCCGGGCCAGCTCCTGGTGCTGCGTCGGGTGGATCACTACCCGGCCGCGGCGCTCAAAGCCGTCAACGATTACCTGGACCACCCCGCGCCCCGCAGCTGGGTGGTGCTCCTGGGGGAAGGCCTCAAGGTCAAGGAGGTGGGGAAGAATCCGGTCTGGAGCCGCCTGCAGCGGGAGGAAGCGGCCCTGGGGTTTTTCCGTTTAAAGGAAGGGGAGCTTTACCAGTGGCTGACCCAGGAGGCCCAGAGTCACGGCAAGACCTTAACCCCGGCCGCAGCCCTGCGGCTGGTGGAAATCGCCGGGGACAACCTTTCCGAGTTGAGCCAGGAGTTGGAGAAGCTGGTGCTCTTCGCCGGCGGTGAAAGGACCTTGACCCCCGCCCTGGTGGCCCAGCTGACCAGCCACAGCCGCACTTACAATATCTTCGCCCTGGTGGACGCCCTGGGAAGCCCCGGGGCTCACAAGCGCCTGGCCGCCCTGGACCACCTGCTGGACCTGGGAGAACCCCCGGCCAAGATCCTGGGGATGCTGGCCCGCCAGCTGAGATTGCTCATCCGCCTCCAGGAGGCCACGGGCGACGCCCCGGAGGTGGCCCGCAGCCTCAACCTGCCCCAGGGGGTGGTGAAAAGACTGGGCCAGCAGGCGGGGCGCTTTTCCGCCGGGGCCTTGCGCTCCCACCTGAAGTTGCTGCACCAGACGGACCTGCACCTCAAAACCAGCACCGGCAACCCGCGCCTGCTGCTGGAGTGGGCCTTGCTGAAGATGGGGCCGGGGTGAAAAGATTAACCACAGAGACACAGAGGACCCAGAAAGAGGAAAACCATAATGCTGGCGCCATGGGGTTTACGCCCCATGGCGCCAGCATTATTTCTCTGGGCTCTCTGTGTCTCTGTGGTAGGCTTTCTTTAGGCGCTTTGCAGGGCCTTGACTTGCCGGGTGAGGCGGGAAATCTTGCGGGCCGCGGTGCGCCAGTGCAGGGTGCCTTTGCCGGCCACCCGGGCGATCATCGGAATGGCCTTGGTAAGCGCGGCCTGCGCCTCTTCCAGGTTGTTCTGAGTCACGGCCTGGCGCACGTCGCGCACCGCGTGCTTCACTCTCGTCTTGCGGCTCTGGTTGCGCAGCCGCCGCTTTTCATTCTGTCTGGCCCGCTTCATGGCGGAAAGATGTCTGGCCAATTTTCTCCTCCGAAAAATGATGCTCTATAACTTTGTCTCAGGATGACAAATTTGTCAAGGTTGTCGGCTCTCCGGATATTGCCGGAAAAAAGCCAGAAAATAACCCACCCCCGAGGTCAGGGTGATGATGAGGGCCAACCAGAGCAGGCCCAGGCCCACTTTCTGGAAGTCCACCGCAAAATAGGGGTAATGCAAGATCAGGGCGGTGAGAGCCGCCATTTGCAACAGCGTTTTGGTCTTGCCCCAGCGGTCCGGGGCCAGGATGATGCCCTCGGTGGCCGCCAGCCCGCGCAAGCCCGTCACCGCCAACTCCCGCCCCACGATGAGAAAGGCTATCCAGGCCGGTACCCGGCCCAAGGGGATGAGCATGATGAGGGCCGCGGATACCAGCAGCTTGTCGGCCAGGGGGTCCATAAACTTGCCGAACCGGCTTACCAGGCGGTGGCGCCGGGCCAGAAAGCCGTCCAGGAAGTCGGTGGCCCCGGCCAGCAAAAACAGCAAAGCCGCTAGAAAGCTGGCCACCGGGCCTGGAAAGAGCAGCAGCAGCACCACCACCGGCACCGCGGCGATGCGGGTCCCGGTGAGCAAATTGGGGGTGCTCCAGAAGTTGGTCCCAGGTTGGTCCATCTCAAGACTTACGGGCGCGCTCCCAGTCCTCCAGAAACTTTTTCAAACCCACGTCCGTCAAGGGATGGCGCATAAGCTGCATCATCACCCCGTAGGGAATGGTGGCGATATCCGCGCCCGCCAGGGCCCCTTCCAGCACGTGCAGGGGATGGCGGATGGAGGCCACGATGATTTCGGTGTCAAACCCGTAATTCTCGAAGATGGTGATAATCTGCTCCACGATCTCCATGCCCCGGTGATTGATGTCATCCAGGCGGCCGATGAAGGGGCTGACGTAGGCGGCCCCGGCTTTCGCCGCCAGCAGCGCCTGGATGGGCTGGAAGATCAGGGTGACGTTGACCCGGATGCCTTCCGCCGCCAGGATGCGGGTGGCCTTGAGGCCGTCCGCGGTCATGGGGATCTTCACCGCCACCCATTCGTGGATCTTGGCCAAATGACGGGCCTGGGCCAGCATCCCCGCTTCATCGGTGGCCGTCACTTCGGCGCTCACCGGCCCCTGGACCAGTTCACAAATTTGGCGGATCAGGTCTTCGAACTGCTGGTCGGTTTTAATCCCGATTTTGGCGCAGAGGCTGGGGTTGGTGGTGACGCCGTCCACCAGGCCCAGGCGGTGGGCCTCCCGAATCTCTTCCAGATCGGCGGTGTCGATAAAAAATTTCATAGCGACCTCTTATATATCATAAGTCAACTGCTGCCACCACGTTGGAAGCGTTTCAAACAGCCTTCGGAGCAGAAAAAATAGACTTTGCCGTCCTTTTCGGCCTTCAGGGCTTCTTTCCGGGGGATAAAGGTCTGGCACACCGGGTCCTGCACCAGCACGTCCGGTTCCCCCGGCCCCATGGAGCGGGGCGCCTGGGGCCACAATCCCAGTGATCGGGCCACCTTTTTGACCACCCAATATATCAGATATCCGAGGAGCAGTCCTGCAAGTATACGGGACATCAAACTTTTTCCTCAAGTTCCGAAATGGGCCGCAAGACCTGGAGCTCTGCCGGGTCCAACTCCGCCAGGAGTTCTCCGGCGCTCTTTTTCAGCCCCGGGTGCCAGGCCTCCGGGGCGATCTCAACCAGGGGAGCCAGCACAAAGGCCCGCCGGTGCATCTCCGGATGGGGCACGGCCAACTCCGGGGTAAAGATAATCTCGCCGTCGTACAATAACAAGTCCAGGTCGATGATCCGGGGCCCCCAGCGTTCCCCCCGGATCCTTCCCAAGGCCGTTTCCACCTGCCTGAGCACCCGTAACAGTTCCTCGGGCGCCAGCCGGGTGCGGATTTTGGCCACTGCGTTGACGTACCACGGCTGGTTTTCGGGCCCCAGGGGCGGATTGAGATAAAAGGTGGAGACCGCCAGCACCTCCACTTCGTCCGCGGCCGCCAGCCGCGCCAGGGCCAGGGCCAGCTGCCGCCGGGGGTCCCCCAGATTGGCTCCCAGCCCCACATAGGCAATGACCGGGGCCTTTTCGGTGATGGCGGCAAATCCCAGGGTCATGCCTGCAATTCTCCCCTAATTCGAGTTCCCGGGCGGTTTCGCCGGCCAAGCGACGACAGGGCTCAGAGCCTCGGCAACGCTGGCGGCCACTAACCTCGACCCTTCATCGGTGAAATGGGCCACGTCGCAAAGGTTTTCCCGGTCGGGGGGAATCTTTTGAGCCAAATCGATTACCAATATCCGGTTTCTGGCCCCCACCTCCCTGATGGTCTCGTTAAACAGATCAAAGGCCCCTTTGAATTGTTTATAGGTTATTCCCTGGTCCTTTTCCACCTTTTTCATCACCTTGGCGATGAGGGGATCGGGGTTCGCCGTCAGCCGGCTGGGCATGGTCATCAGGACCGGAGTTATGCCCCGGGCCTGGCAAATATTGATGAAGGTCTGGAGGTTGAGGCTGAATTGGGTCACCAGATAGTCCTGGTCGATGGTGGACTTTTTTCCCCCGGACCTCTTTAAATTCGTCGGCCGGAGCCCTGAAGCTGAAACGAAACCACCTGGTCAGTTGCCCGGATAAATTGGGGAAGGTCAGGTCCCGGATCAGGTGCCCCGTCTCTTCCAGGTTTTTCATGACGGTCTTGAAGGAGAGCTTTTTTTCGAGGAGCGGCGACCTGGACGGGTGCTTGTTCCAGTATGTCCCTTCATAGAGGAGAACGCTCAGGTCGTTGATGTTGTGCATCATCACCACGATCTGGGGCTTGAGATCGATGATTTTGTTCAGCAGGATATTCATGGAGTGCAGGGAATCGTTGCCGCTCTTGGCGGCGTTGTAGGAATTTACCTTCAGGCCCGTCTTCTTCTCCAAGAGCCGGCCGGCCAGATAAGGAAAGCGGTTGTCTTCCTCCACGTAGACGCATTCGGTGGTGGAGCCGCCCAGAAAAGCCACGGTCAGGTCCGGTTGCTTATGAACCCGGGAGGGCATGATAAAGCCGTCTTCATCGATGCGGAGCACGTAGCCTTTCTGCACCAGGCTGTCGGTGATCCTGAGGGCCTCCTGGTTGGGGGTTAAAATATCGGCATAGAGCGGCTCAAATTCCCGCAACTTGATGTATCGCTTGACGGCGCCGGGATGTCTCAGGCCCTGGGCCCGAATGGCCAGGATTTTCTCGGTGAGCACCGCCAGGCTGCCCACCACCAGGAAGATCAAGAGAAACAAGACCTTCTTGGGGTGGCGCTCCAGCCAATTCTTGCCGGTGGGCTCAGCGCTCATCTGACAAATCCGCAAAACCTTGTGTAGGGCCTGAGCAATTTTCGGTTACGGAAATCATTTTCCCGTAGGGGCGGACCGGCGGATCCGCCCGCCGGAGGGCGCACCGGGTATGCCCCTGCCTTTTGCTGGCCCAGGCCCACTCCTATTATAGCGATCGCCAAAAGTAATTTCCTGTTGTAGGGGCACGGCGAGCCGGGCCCAATGAAGTTTTGATACCGAGTTGCGATCAAACAAATATCCATCAGCCAACTTTTTTGGGGGCACAGGCGTCTCGCCGGTGCGGCGCAGGTCTGGGGAATCTCAAAGTCCCCCTTTCTTAAAGGGGGATTTAGGTGGATTATCAAGAGGTTATTTTATAATCCCCCCTTATCCCCTACCCCCTTTAGAAAAGGGCGGTAAAGACCCTGGTTTTAAATCTCATATTAATTAGGAATCGACACCATAGAGCCCTTTCCTAATTACAACCGGGGAAGCCGGGGCCGCAGGCCCCGCCTTCCCCGGTTCTTATGCGGGTTGGGAGGGGGCGTGGGGGAGGGGCAGGGACCCTCGGTTCCTGCCCTCCCCCACTAGTTCCTTCAACCTAAGCGCGCCAGGCGCGCCAGGGCCTCCTCCAGGCGGTCTTTGGGTACCGTCAGGGCCAGGCGCACGTAACCCTCGCCGGGGGCCCCCAGGCCCATGCCGGGGATAGTGACGATGCCGGCCTTTTCCAGGAGGTGGGTGGTGAAGCTCATGGAGGTCATACCCGGCGGCACCGAGAGCCACACGTAAAAGGTGGCCTTGGGAAACTCCACGTCGTAGCCCAGTTTCTTCAGGCCCCCCACCAGCAGGTCCCGGCGTTCCTGCAGGATGGCGCAGTTTTCTTTAACGCAGCTCTGGTCTGAGTCCAGGGCCGCGATGCCGGCAATCTGGATGGCGTCGAAGGCCCCGGAGTCGATGTTGCTCTTAATTTTACCCAGCGCGGCCAGGACTTCCCGGTTCCCCACCGCCATCCCCAGGCGCCAGCCCGTCATGTTGTAGGTCTTGGAGAGCGAATGAAACTCGATGCCCACTTCCAGAGCTCCGGGCACTTCCAGGAAACTGGGGGGCTTAAAATCGTCGAAGGCCAGCTCGGTGTAAGCCGCGTCATGGATGGCAATTATGTTGTATTCCCGGCAGAAATCCACCATCCGGGCGAAGAACTCCCGGTCCGCCACCGCCGCGGTGGGATTGTTGGGGTAGTTGAAAAACAAGGCTTTTGAATCCCGGGCCGTCAGGGGATCGACGGCGTGTAAATCGGGCAAAAAGTCGTTTTCCCGGAGGAGGGGCAGGAAATGGCTGTGCGCCCCGGCAAACAGGCTGCCCATCTGGTAGACGGGGTAGCCCGGGCTGGTCATGAGGTTAATATCCTCGGGGTTGTTGATCCCCAGGGGCAGGTGGGCGATGCCCTCCTTGGAGCCGATGAGGGTGAGGACCTCAGTCTCCGGGTCCAGCTCCACCCCGAAACGCCTCCGGTACCAGCAAGCCACGGCCTCCCGGAAGCCCTTCATACCGGAATAGGCCGGGTAGCGGTGGGTGCCCGGGTCCTGAACCGCCTCCATCATCTTTTCCACGATAAACGGCGGCGTAGGCAGGTCCGGGTCCCCCACCCCCAGGTCGATGATGTCCACCCCCCGGGCCCGCACTTCGACTTTCTTTTCGTCAATCTCTTTAAAAAGATAAGGCGGAATCAGACTCAGACGCGTCGCCGGCTGGAAAAACTGCGTCATTCAGTAACCCTTTCTGCCACCACTCGATTTCGCAAAGTCCCGATACCCTCCACCCGGACTTCCACCACGTCGCCTTCCCGCATGGGGCCGATGCCCGAAGGAGTGCCGGTGGCGATGAGGTCGCCGGGCAACAGCGTCATGATTCTGGAGATGAAAGCCACCAGGGTCGCCACCGGGAAGACCATGTTGGCGGTGCTGGAATGCTGGCGCCGCTCCCCGTTCAGATAGGCCTCCACCAGGAGGTTGTCGGGGTCCGGGATCTCGGTCTCGATCCAGGGGCCCAGGGGGGCGAAGGTGTCGAAGCTCTTGGAGCGGGTGAACTGGCCGTCCTTTTTTTGCAGGTCCCGGGCGGTGACGTCATTGATGCAAGTGTAGCCCAGGACGTAGTCCCGGAAGGCCTCTTCCCGCACGTGGTGGCAGGCCCGCCCGATAACCACCCCCAATTCCGCCTCGTAGTCCACCCGGCGGGACATCCGGGGATAGATAACGTCGTCCTCGGGGCCGACCACGGAGGTGGAAGGCTTCAGGAAGATCAAGGGCTCATCGGGCACGGCCCGGCCAAACTCCGCGGCATGGTCGAAGTAATTGAGACCCAGGGCGACAATCTTGCTGGGCTCGCATGGGGCCAGGAGTTGGACTTCTCCCAAGGTCAAGATTTCCCCGGTGGTGTTCTCCCAACCGCCATCATAAGGCGTGGCCCACAAGACGTTGATCTTCTCGCCATCCAGAATGCCGTAGCCTGTGCGCCCCTCAAGGGCGAAACGTACAATTCTCATAAGAATCACTCACCCCAAAGATTACGAGACCCTTGAAAAAGTCTCCGATACTCCCCCCTTTTTTAAAGGGGGGCTGGGGGGGATTATAAATAACCCTTTGATAATCCCCTGAAATCCCCTTTGGGAAAGGGGACCTTTTACCATCCTTTGGGTCAGGAGAACTTTTCATAAGCTCAGGATTACTTATTGCGGAGGTCTCTTTATTTCAATCCCAGGACGTCTTGCATGTCGTAGAGCCCCGGCGGCTGGGAGACGATCCAGAGAGCGGCCCGCACCGCCCCTTTGGCAAAATTGTCCCGGCTGTGGGCCCGGTGGATGATCTCTAATCTCTCGCCGATGCCGCCGAAGAGCACGGTGTGCTCCCCCACGATGTCTCCGGCCCTGACCGTCTGGACGCCGATCTCCTCTTTGCTGCGCTCCCCGATGATGCCTTTGCGCTCATAGACCCCCACGTCCTCCAGGTTCCGCCCCAGGGCGTGGGCGATGACCTGGCCCAGCTTGATGGCCGTGCCGCTGGGGGCGTCTTTCTTCAGGCGGTGGTGCGCTTCCACGATCTCCACGTCGTAGCCCTCGCTGAGCACCCGGGCAATGTCTGAGACCACCTTGAACATCAGGTTCACCCCCACGCTCATGTTGGGGGCGAACACCAGATGGGCCCGGGAGGCCAGGGCATGAATCTCGGCGATCTGGGCCGGGGAAAAACCCGTGGTCCCCAGCACCATGGCCTTGCCCGCGTCCGCCACCTGCCAGAGATGGGACAGCGCCGGCTCCGGGTGGGTAAATTCAATCACCACTTCGCCCTTCTCCAGAACCTCGCCGATGGAGCCGGCCACTTTGATGCCCTTGGGGGGCAAACCCACCACCTCGCCTACATCCCGGCCCACCGCCGGATGATCCGGCCGCTCAAAGGCCCCGGCCAAAGTGATGCCATCCGCGGCCTCCATCAGGTGAATGATGCGGCCACCCATGCGCCCCGCGGCCCCGGATACGATCGCCTGAACATGGAACCTCCCGTGGGTCAGTTCAAGGTTTATAGGGAGGGTTCGAAGTGAACCTCGACCCACTTTAACCCTCCCCCACTTTCATCACTAATCAACCCGTATTTCTGCATTACCTGGCGCAGTTTTTCTTCGTTTTGGGGGGCCAGGGGGCACAGGGGTTGCCGCACCTCGCCGGTGATTTTGCCCATCATTTTAAGCGCCGTTTTGGCCGGGGTGGGGTTGGTTTCGATGAACATGGCCTCCATCAGCGGCCACATCTTGAAATGGAGTCTCCGGGCCTCGGCCAGGTCCCCCTTGAAGAAGGCGGTGCACATGCCCGCCATGTCGGAAGGCGCCACGTTGGAGACCACCGAGATGACCCCTTGGCCGCCCACGGCCAGGAGCGGCAGGACGGTGAAGTCGTCGCCGGAGAGCACCGTGATCTGGTCGCCGCACAGTTGGACCACCTTGGCGCACTGCTTGAGATCTCCGGTGGCTTCCTTGAGCCCCACGATATTGGGAATCCCGGCCAGCCGGGCCATGGTTTCGGGCAGCAGGTTGAGGCTGGTGCGGGATGGCACGTTGTAGACCACGATGGGAATCTTGGTCTGGGACGCCACGGTTTTATAATGTTGAAACAGCCCTTCCTGGGTGGGCTTATTGTAGTAGGGAGTGATCATCAGGGCGTAGTCCGCCCCGGCGTTCTGGGCGTGTTTGGTCAGATCAACGGACTCGGCGGTGTTGTTGGAGCCCGTGCCGGCAATGATGGGGACCCGTTTCTTCACCTGGTCGATGCAGGTCTCTACCACCCGTTTGTGTTCGGCGTGGGACAGGGTGGCGGACTCGCCGGTGGTGCCGCACGGCACGATGCCATGGATGCCTCCCTTGATCTGGAACTCGATGAGTTCCCGATAGGCCTCTTCGTCCAGTTGGCCGTTCTTGAAGGGAGTAACGATTGCGGTAATGGCGCCCTTCAACATGACGCTCCCTCCTTACTTGAGTTCATCGAGCCACAATTCTCCCTGGTAGACCACCAGGGCGTCTCCTTCGAGACAAATATCGGTGAAAGCCTCCCCTTGAGGCTGGAAATAGACGGTGAGGGCCTCGCCGCCCCGGGTGTGCACGGTCACCGGGGAAGCGGCCTTACCCAGGCGGGCGGCGATGAGGGCCGCAGCCACCGCGCCGGTGCCGCAGGCCAGGGTCTCATCCTCCACCCCGCGCTCGTAGGTGCGGCTCTCCAGGTCGTGGGGTCCTTGAAAACGGATAAAATTGACGTTGGTGCCCGCGGGCTGGAAGATGGAATGAAACCGGATCATCCGGCCCCAGTGAGTGACCGGGGCCAGCTCCAGGTCGTTGACCGGCACCACCACGTGGGGCACCCCCACCCGCAGGAAGTGGCCCACCAGGGTTTCGTCCTCCAGGGGGATGCTGGTGTGCAGGTTGATCTCTCCCACTTCGGTCAGGGCCAGCCTGACGCGGCGACCGCTTACCTCGGCGTGGATGACGCCGGCCAGGGTCTCAAAAGAGAGCTGTTCCGGGGCGATGCCGTGGAGCACCGCGAAGCGGGCGGCGCAGCGCCCCCCGTTGCCGCACATCTCCGGCTCGGAGCCGTCGGCGTTGTAAAAGCGCCACTTGAAGTCGGCCGCAGCCGAGTTCTCGATAAGAATCAACCCGTCGGCCCCCACTCCCATCTGGCGCACGCAGACCCGCCGGGCGAACCCGGGCTGTTCGGCCTCCGGGATGAAACGGGCCCGGTGGTCGATGAGGACGAAATCATTGCCCCCGCCGTGCATCTTGTAGAAGGGTATCCGTTGTCTGTTTTCAGAAGCCATGGTTCTCTGACTGAAAATCCCCCCGCCCCCCTTTGGGAAAGGGGGGAATGTTAAAAAGCAACCTGGAGGTCCCCCTTTCCTAAAGGGGGATTTAGGGGGATTTTACTTCAGAGCCAACTTCCTGAAGCCTATTATCTCGTTCCCAAGCACAGCTTGGGAACCAGCAATATGGTGGTAGGGGCGGACCTGTGTATCCGCCCTAACCCTGGGGGCGCACCCGCAGGTGCGCTCCTACAATCTACTTCAGAAACTCAGGGATGCCTTCCCCCCAGATAAGCTGGCGGTAAGTCTCCCTTTTTCTGATAACATAAAAATTGTGGTCGTGCACCAAGATTTCGGGCACCCTAGGCCGGGCGTTGTAATTGGAACTCATGGAAAAGCCGTAGGCCCCGGCGCTCATCACCGCCACCAGCTCCCCCGGCTTAAAGTCGGGCATCTTGCGGTCCTTGGCCAGGAAATCCCCGGATTCGCAGATGGGCCCCACCAGGGAGGCCTTGACCTGCGGCCGGGGCGCCTCCATCACCGGTTGGATGGCGTGATAGGAGCCGTAGAGGCTGGGGCGGGCCAGGTCGTTCATGCCCGCGTCCACGATGATGAAGTGCCTGGCTTCGCCGGCCTTGGTGTAGAGCACCCGGGTGACCAGAATGCCGGCGTTGCCCACCAGCACCCGGCCCGGCTCCAGGATCAGGGTGCAGTCCAGGTCTTTCAGTTTCTCCAGGATCTTCTCGCCGTACTCCGACGGGTGGGGCGGCTCTTCCCGGTCGTAGCGGATGCCCAGGCCGCCGCCCAGGTCCAGATAGCGTATGGGGATGCCCTGGTCCTGGAGGCGGGCGATGAGCTCCTTGAGGCGCTCCAGGGCTTCCACGAAGGGGGCGACCTCGGTGATCTGGGAGCCGATGTGGCAGGCCACCCCCACCACCTCAAGGTGCGGCAGGGCCATGGCCCGGCGATAATCCTTCAGGGCCTGTTCGATGTCGATGCCGAACTTGTTCTTCTTGAGGCCCGTGGAGATGTAGGGATGGGTCTGGGGATCGATATTCGGATTGATGCGCAGCGAGACCCGGGCCTTGGTCCGCCGGCGCCCGGCAATGCGGTTGATTTCCTCCAGCTCCTGGGACGACTCCATATTGAACAGGAGAATCCCGGCCTGGAGCGCGGCCCTGATCTCCTCCGGCCGCTTGCCCACGCCGGAGTAAACGATTTTGGCCGGGTCCACCCCCGCCTTCAAGGCCCGGTAGAGTTCCCCGCCGGAGACGATATCGGCCCCGGCACCCATCCGGGCGAATAGCCTCAGGATGGCCAGGTTGGCGTTGGCCTTCACCGCGAAGGAGATGATGTGGGGGAAGCCCGTGAACGCGGCTTCGAACACCCGGTAATGTTGGCTCAAGGTGGCGGCGCTGTAAAGGTAAAAGGGGGTGCCCACCTGCTGGGCGATACGGCGCACCGGCACCCCCTCACAGTACAGTTCGCCTGATTGATAGTGGAAATGGTGCATCTCGGTTCCGGCCTTTATATATAATTCATTACCACAGAGACACAGAGTACACAAAGAAACGAGGAAAACCATGATTGTGCCTCCTTAGGCGCAATCATGGATCTCAAGGTCCTCCGTATCTCTGTGGTGCATCAGCAGCGTAGGGCGGGCACTGCCCGCCATTCCCATCATGGTGGGCACTGCCCACCCTGCAAAATAGTTCTGAACGATAACCCTTTCTTTTGCTGAAAGCTGACGGCTGACAGCTCAATAAGTAATCTCCGCCTCCTCCGAGGGCAGGCTCTCGTTGGCCCGGGGCGAGTCATCCACCGCGGTGACGTAGTAATGATACGTCTGCCCCCGCCTGACCCGGGAGTCCACCAGATAAGGCTTGGTCAGCAACTCCGGGGTTAACCGGGAATATTTCTCCTCCCCGGCGGCCTGGCGGTAGACCCGGTAGCCGGCCAGGTCCGGGGCCGGGCTGGGTTCCCACCGCAGCTCCACCCCCTGGGAGGTGGGCACCGCCAACAAGCCCAGCAGCGGCGGCGGCGGGGTGCGTTTCTCCGGCATGGCCGAGGCGGTGGGGGAATCCCCACTGGCCAACAGATCACCCCCCAGGCGGCGCACCGCCTGCACTTTGTAAGTATATTCCACCTCATTGAGGACCGCCAGGTCCTGGTGGGCGGTGGCGGGCAAGGGCTGGCGATTGAGGCGGATCCAGGGATTGCTCCCGGAGCGGCGGTACATGAGGTAGCCCGCCAGGTCCCGGGCCGGGGAGCGGTCTTGGAGCTGGTCCACCGGCGTCCAGATCAATTGCACCACCTTGTCTCCCGGCACCGCCTTGAGTTCCCTGGGCGCCCGGGGCAGCACTCCCCAGGCATGGCTCAAGGTGTTGGACCAGCCTCCCAGGTAGCCGTCCGGGCCGTAGGCCGCCACCCGGTACCAGTAGCGGCGGTCCGGCACCAGCTCCCGGTCCTGGAACAGCAGGGCCTCGCCCCGCACCTCCCCTTGCTTGGGGTAAGCCAGATCGATGTCGGCATACAGGAAAAAATCCAGGGGACAAGGGGCTTCCGGCGACACCCCTTTGGCGTCGGCGCGATAGAGGCGGCAACCGGCCACCTGGGTCAGGGGCTGCCCCTGAAGGTTGACCCGGGGCAGGAGCCAGCTCAGCACCAGAGCGTCTCCCTCCTGGGACAGGCGAAACTCCCGCACCGGCGCCGGCACCACCGTGTCCGGCGGCAGGGGCGTCAGCTTCTTGCCGCAGCCGCCGATGAGAAGAGTGCAGGCGAGGAGGAGGAGAAGGAGAGTTGAGGGGAGGCCGGGGGAAAACAGGGTTCGGTTTTCGGTTTCCGGTTTTCGGTTTCAGGTGGGGCGCTTAGCAAACGGGAAGCCGGGACAGCCGGCCCCTGCCCCCTGACCCCTGTGTCCTGACGATTGCTAAATCTTCTGCTCATGTAGGCTCAGTCCCAGTTCGGTTTCCACTCTCTCCAGGGCTTCGTGCACCCGCTCCGGGGCGGTGCCTCCGGGGGAGCGCCGCCGGGCCACGGAGTTGTCGATTTTGAGCCAGTCGGCGATATCGGGCTCCGCCAGGGGAGCGAACTGCTTGATCTCCTCCAGGGTCAGCTCCCACAGTTCTTTCCCCCGGGCTTCGGCGTAGCGCACCGCACCCCCCACCTGTTCGTGGGCGGTGCGGAAGGGCACCCCCTTGGTCACCAGGTAATCGGCCATGTCGGTGGCGGTGAGAAACCCCCCCTTCAGGGCCGCCTTCAAGCGCTCGGGCCGCACCGTCAGATTCTCCAGCAAACCGGCCATCAGTTGCACCGAGGCCTGCACCGTGTCCACCGTGTCGAACAGGGGCTCCTTGTCCTCCTGCAGGTCCCGGTTGTAGGCCAGGGGCAGGCCCTTGCACGTCATAAGCAGGCCCAGGAGGTGGCCGGCCACCCGGCCCGTCTTCCCCCGGATGAGCTCCGGCACGTCGGGATTCTTCTTCTGGGGCATGATGGAGGAGCCGGTGGCATAAGCGTCCGGCAGCGCCACAAAACCGAACTCCGCCGACGACCAGAGAATGAGTTCCTCGGCCAGGCGGCTCAAATGGATCATGATTATGGAGGCGTGAGAGAGAAATTCTAACAAGAAGTCCCGGTCGCTCACCGCGTCCAGGCTGTTGCGGAAAATTTCAGGAAACCCCAACTGGGAGGCGACGTAGGAGGGGTCGATGGGGAAGGTGGTGCCCGCCAGGGCCGCGGCCCCCAAGGGCGAGACCTTGATGCGGGCCAGGGATTCGTCAAGGCGCATCACATCCCGGCGCCACATCTCGTCGTAGGCCAGCAGGTGATGGGCGAACAGGATGGGCTGGGCCCTTTGCAAGTGGGTGTACCCCGGCATGACCGCGTCCCGGTAACGGTGCGCCAGTCGCAGTCCGGCCCGGCGCAGGTCGGTGAGCCCCGCGATCAGGGCTTCCACCTCTGCGGCCAGATAGAGGCGCACGTCCAGGGCCACCTGGTCGTTGCGGCTGCGGGCGGTGTGGAGCTTGCGGCCCACTTCGCCGACCAGGGTGATGAGCCGGGCTTCAATGGCCATGTGAATGTCTTCCAGGGCGGGGTCAAAGACAAACTCGCCGGCTTCCAGTTCCCGTTGGATTGCGGCCAGGCCCTGGACGATCCGCTCGCCTTCCGCCGGGGTGATGATGCCCCGGGCGGCCAGCATGCGGGCGTGGGCCCTGGAGCCGGCGATGTCCTGGCCATAGAGGCGTCGGTCAAAGGACAGCGACGCGGTGAATTCCTCCACCGTCTTTTCCGTCTCCCCTTCAAAACGCCCGCCCCAGGGTTTTTCCGCCATGGTCCTCACTCCTTTACTTCAGCAGGCGCGCCGCCTGGCACCGGCACGGAGGCTGCTCCTGGATTTAACCGGCCGGCCTCAAGGTTTAAAAGATTCCAGCTGATAGGTCTGATGCTCAGAAGATTTTGTCTGGCCTTTTTCCAGTTTCTTGATGGTCACAAGGCTTTTCACCAGGCCCACCTTGGGGGCATACCATTCGTAGGCCTCCAGGGAGATGGAGGCGTCATCTCTTTGACTGCTGCCCACATGTTTGATCCTGAGGCAATCCTCAAAGTCGCCGGCCGGCACCTTTATGGTATCATTAAGGCCCTCAATGGTAAGATTAACCGTTAAATTATCCTCGCCTAATTTAGTGCTTATATCCCAGGTGGTACCGTCACTGACCGGATTTTTAAGATAATAAACTTTGGGTTTGGTAATTATCGGCTCGGAGTTTTCCGACTTTTGCTCGCCATAGCGGTAAACTCCACCGTCATCCGTTCCAATCAGGTAATATTTACTTATTCCTCCAATATCCCACTTCCTTGGAGTTAATTTTGTGTCATTTATCTCCCGGGGAGGCAGGTTTGTTACAGTTATCGTTCTGGTCTCGCTTTTGTCGGATACCACTTTGTAAGTCCAGGTCATCCCTGGCTTCAGGGGAAAATAGCTGAGGATAAGCTCGCTGCAATACAGATTGTCCACTTGTAGCAATGAAAATAATATCAAAAAGATGGCGATCAATTTTGTTCTCATGCCAACCTCGTCATTTGCTGCGGCAACTCAGCCCGCAGTCCCCACACTTGCACTCAGCCAGGTCCGCACCGAAAGGCAGTTTTTGCAAGTGTCCGCAATGCCCGCAACGCACCACCTGGCGGTAATCGATCCAGCCCGGATCCTTCCAGTAGCGCCAGGTGCCGTATTTCCACCGGTAGAGCAGCACCGTGTACAGGCAGCTGAGACCCAGGAGGTGCGCGGTGGAGATGATAAAGGCCCGCCAGGAGATGAGGACCGTGACCCCCATGACCATGAGCAAGCGGGAGGCCAGGCGCCAGGATTTTTGCCAGATGGCGGGGTCCGCCAGGGTCCAGGGGAGGCGCACCCCGAACCACAGGTTGGGGCCGGGTTGCCAGAAGATCATCAGCAGCCCCAAGGCCCAGCAGAGTCCCGATACCAGGTATTGCGAATATGGCAGGAATCACCGCCTCCTTTTGGCAGTGGTTAGTGGTCAGTGATTAGGGGTCAGTAACTATTTCTTGCCGGCTTTTAATGCGCCTAGTAATCCATTAAGGACCCGCCCGACTTCAGCCGCTTGTTCTAAAAGACCAGCCGACTCTGTTTCGCCAAGGTAATCGAGGTTACCGGCAATCATTATCTGGGTCTCCAGTTCCGCCAACGACCCTCGAGCATGCCCTAAGTATAGCTGGAATTCTCCTCGAGACGACTTTGCTTGCCCCTCTGCAATGTTACTCGGAATTGACACCGCCGCCCGACGTAGCTGGATGCTAAGGCCGAAAATTTCTTCCTTCGGGAACTTCCCGGTAACCCGGTAAATCTCGGTAACCAGATCCATGGCCTTTTTCCAGGCAACCAAATCTCGATATGATTGAATCAATTACCCTCCAGTTAAGTAAAAAACCAAACACACTGGCCGCTGCCAAACTAACCACTAACCACTGACCACTAACCACTGACCACTGCCCACTGAGCAAACTAACCACTAACCACTGACCACTAAGCACTATTTCCCCTCCAACTTCGCCCTGATCTTCAGGCGCAGGGCGTTCAAGCGGATGAAGCCGGTGGCGTCGGCCTGCTGGTAGTCGCCCCCGGCCTCGAAGGTGACCAGGTCCGGGCGGTACAGGGACTTGGGGGCCTTGCGTCCCACCACCGTGACGTTGCCCCGGTAGAGTTTCAGCCGGGCGGTGCCGGTCACCGGCTGCTGGGCCTCGTCCATGAGCTTCTGCAGGGCATAGCGCTCCGGCGCGTACCAGTAGCCGTAGTAGATGAGTTCGGCGTAGCGGGGAATGAGGCTGTCCCTAAGGTGCATCACTTCCCGGTCCATGGTGATTGACTCCACCGCCTGGTGGGCGACCCGCCAAATGGTGCCGCCCGGGGTTTCGTAGACGCCTCGGGATTTCAGGCCCACGTAGCGGTTTTCCACCAGGTCCACCCGGCCGATGCCGTGTTCGCCCCCCATGCGGTTGAGGTGGGCCAACAGATTAGCGGGGGAAAGTTTCTGACCGTCCACGGCCACCGGGTCCCCGTTCTTGAAGTCGATCTCCAGGTATTGGGGGGTGTCCGCCGCCGCCTCCGGCGCCCGGGTGAGGACGAACATGTCCTCCGGGGGCTCGGCCCAGGGGTCTTCCAGGATGCCGCCCTCAAAGCTGAGGTGCAGGAGGTTGCGGTCGCTGGAGTAAGGCTTTTCCTTGGTCACCGGCACCGGGATGCCGTGCTTCTGGGCGTAGGCCACCAACTCCGCCCGGCCGGCCAGGTCCCACTCCCGCCAGGGGGCGATGATGGTGAGATCCGGGGCCAGGGCCTGATAGGTGAGTTCGAAGCGCACCTGGTCGTTGCCCTTGCCGGTGGCGCCGTGGCTCACCGCGTCGGCCCCTACTTGCCGGGCGATGTCCACCTGGGCCTTGGCGATGAGGGGCCGGGCAATGGAGGTGCCCAGGAGGTAGGCCCCCTCATAGAGGGCGTTGGCCCGGAAGGCCGGGAAGAGGAAGTCCCGGACGAACTCTTCTTTGACGTCCGTAACAAAGACTTGGTCGGCGCCGGTGGCCTTGGCCTTGGCCGCCACCTCGGAGAGTTCCTCGCCCTGGCCCAGGTCCGCGGCAAAGGCCACTACCTGGCACTGATAGGTTTCCTTGAGCCACTTGAGGATGACCGAGGTATCCAGGCCGCCGGAGTAGGCCAGGACGATCTTTTTGACATTCGCCATGGTTGATTCCTGGAACAACTAAATTATGGCGGGCCGTGCCCGCCCTACATTTTGCACAGGCGGGACGCCTGTGCCACCAAAATCTTATGGGGGTTGGGAGGGGGGTGTGGGGGGAGGGCAGGGGCCGTCGGCCCCTGGCCCTTCCCCCACAATTCCTTCCCCTTACCCCAACAACCATTCCAGCAGCGCCTTCTGGAAGTGCAGGCGGTTTTCCGCCTGGTCCCAGGCGGCGGACTGGGGGCCGTCCAGCACCTCGGCGGTGATTTCCTCCTCCCGGTGGGCCGGCAGGCAGTGGAGCACGATGGCCTCGGGCCGGGCCAGTTTCAGCAGTTCCGCATTAACCTGGTACGGCTTAAAGATTTCCCGCCGGGCCGCGGCCTCGGTTTCCTGGCCCATGGAGGCCCACACGTCCGTGTTGATAACGTGGACGTCCCGGACGGCCCCCCGGGGGTCCCGGCCCAGGTGGACGGGCCGCCCGGTTTCCCGGGCCTGCCGCAGCAAAGCGGCGTCGGGCTCGTACCCCTGGGGGCAGGCCAGGTAGCAGGGCGAAATCCAGGTGCAGGGCCGCGGTGATCCAGGAGTTGGCCATATTGTTGCCGTCCCCCACCCAGGCCACTTTGAGGCCGGAGAGCTGGCCGAAGCGTTCCTCCATGGTCATGAGGTCGCTGAGCACCTGACAGGGGTGGTGCGTGTCCGTCAGGCCGTTGATCACCGGGATGGTGGCGTGCCGGGCCAGCTCCTCCACGGTTTCCTGGGCAAAGGTGCGGATGACCACGCCGTCCACGTAGCGGGACAGCACCCTGGCCGTGTCGGCGACGGGCTCCTGGCGAGACATTTGCGTCTGGCCCGGGGCGAGATAAATGCTGGTGCCCCCCAACTGGGCAATCCCGGCTTCGAAAGAGACCCGGGTGCGGGTGGAGGGCTTGTCGAAGATCATGGCCAGGATCTTGCCCGCCAGCGGGGTGGGATTCCGCCGCTGATAATGCAGGGCTTTGAGTTCCCGGGCCCGGGCAATTAGGGCCTCGATCTCTTCCCGGTTCAGGTCCAGGATGGTCAGCAGGTCGCGTTTCATGGGCATAATTCTTCTTTTAAAATATAGCCGCAAGCTTTACGGTGAAAACCAAAATCCCCCTAAATCCCCCTTTAATAAGGGGGACTTTTAAAACCCCCCTTTACTAAGGGGGGTAGGGGGGATTTTCATCCCCTCCGGATGGCCGACCTGGCAATGATGGTTTAGCTTGCGAACGTTATTCATAAGATTGAGCGCACGCTAAAACCTGCGGCTGCTTTGAATCCGAAACTTTCATTTAAAGCGTCCGCAAAGCATCCGTCAGGATGCGCAATCCCTGGTTGATCTCATCCACCCCGACGATCAGGGGCGGCAAAAGCCGGATGACGTTCCCCTGGGTGCAATTGACCAGGAGGCCCCGTTCCCGGCAGAAATTCACTACCGGAGCGCCATCCAGGGCCAACTCAATGCCCCACATCAGCCCCAGGCCCCGAACTTCCTTGATTACCGGAAAATCCTCTTTGAGCAACTTCAAGCTGTTCTGCAAATATTGTCCTTTAACCCTCACCCCCGACAACAGGTCAGGGTGGCTCAAGAGGGCCAGGGCGGTTTTGGCCGCGGCGGCGATCACCGGCCCGGCCCCGAAGGTGCTGGCGTGGGTGCCGGGGACGAAGGCCCGGGCCACTTCCTCCGTGGCCAGCAGCGCCCCCATGGGGAGGCCGCCCGCCAGGGCCTTGGCCAGGGTCATGACATCGGGCGTAATGCCGAAATGCTGGTGGGCGAACAACTCGCCGGTGCGCCCCAGCCCGGTCTGGATCTCGTCCAGCACCAGGAGCAGGCCCTTCTCATCGCACAGCCGCCGCACGCCCTTAAGATAATCCGACCCCGGCAGGCAGACGCCGCCTTCTCCCTGGATGGGCTCCAGCAGCACGGCGCAGACCGTGTCGTCCACCGCCGCGGTTAGGGCCTTAAGGTCGTTGAAGGGCACAAAAATGAACCCTGCCAGCAAGGGGTCGAACCCCTGCCAGAACTTGGACTGGCCGGTGGCGGACAGAGCCCCCAGGGTGCGGCCGTGGAAGGAATTTTCCATGCAAATGAAGCGGTGGCGGCCTTCCCCGAACTTCTCCCGGGAGTAGCGCCGGCAGAGCTTGATGGCCCCCTCGTTGACCTCGGCGCCGCTGTTGGCGAAAAAGACCCGGTCCGCAAAGGAGAGGCGCGCCAGCTCTTCCGCCAGCTCCACCATGGGGGTAGTATAGTATATATTGGACACGTGCACCAACTTGGTGAGCTGGGCCGCGGCGGCCCGGGCCACTTCGGGATGGGCGTGGCCCAGGTTGCACACCGCCAGCCCGGCCACGAAATCCAGGTACTCCCGCCCTGCATCGTCCCAGACCCGGCAGCCTTCCCCCCGGACCAGCACCAGGGGCTGCCGGCCGTAGGTGTTCATCACTACCTTGTCCGCTCTTTGCATCCAATTGTCGCTGACACAAGTATTCCTCCCGCGTGAGTTCAAGGTTCAAGGTTCAAAGTTCAAAGTTCAAGGTTCAAGGTTCAAGGTTCAAAGTTCAAGGTTCAAGGTTCAAAGTTCAAGGTTCAAGGTTCAAAGTTCAAGGTTCAAATACTCAGTCCTGGTTTTCAACTTTGAACCTTGAACCTTGAACTTTGAACTATCCCACAATCTCCGTACCCACGCCGGGGTCGGTGAAGATTTCCAGGAGCACGGCGTGCAGGGTGCGGCCGTCCAGGATATGGGCCTTGCCGACGCCTGCGGCCACCGCCTCCAGGCAGCAGTTGATCTTGGGGAGCATGCCGCCGGAGATGATGCCGGCCGCTATCATGGCCCGGGCCGTCTCCTTATCCAGGGTGGAGACCAGGTGCCGGTCCTCGTCCAGGACGCCGGGGACGTCAGTGAGCAGGATCAGCTTGGCGGCGCCCATGGCCCTGGCCACCGCCCCGGCCACCAGGTCGGCGTTGATGTTATAGGTTTCCCCGGCATCGCCTGCGCCCACCGGGGCGATGACCGGGATGAAGTGCTGCGCCTGCAAGGTTTTGATCAGCGCGGTGTTGACCCCGGTCACCTCGCCCACCAACCCGATGTCGATGATCTCCGGGGGCTCGTCCTCCCGGGGGCGGTAGAACTGGAGTTTGCGGGCGGTGATGAGCCGCCCGTCCTTGCCGCTCAGGCCCACCGCGGCGCCGCCCGCGGCGTTGATCAGATTGACGATCTCCTTGTTGATCTTGCCGGCCAGGACCATCTCCACCACGTCCATGGTGTTCTCGTCGGTAACCCGCATGCCCTCCACGAAGCGGGTGGGGATCTCCATCTGGGCCAGGACCTGGCCGATCTGGGGGCCGCCGCCATGGACCACCACCGGGTGAATCCCCAGGTACTGGAGCAGGGTGATGTCCCGGGCGAAGGCGGCCTTGAGGTCCGGCTCCTGCATGGCGGCGCCGCCGTACTTGATGACCACGGTCTGCCCCTGGAAGCTCTTCATGTACGGCAGGGCCTCCAGCAGAATTTCGGCCTTTTTGATCCATTCGGTTGAGTCATGTTCCATGCCTTCCAAAGGGTCCAAGGTCTCTTACACTATCCGCCTGGGAAGTCGAGGCTTTGCCCCGCCTTCCCCAGGTCTTATGCGGGTTGGAGGGGTTGTGGCGGACTTTGAACTTTAATCCTTGACACTCTCTGAACCCTTGTCACAAAATATACCGGCTCAGGTCCTCGTCTTCGATGAGGCTGCCCAGGCGCTCCCGGACGTAAGCGTCGGTGATGGTGATCTCCTGGGCCACCAGTTCCGGGGCGGTGAAGGAGATCTCCTCCAGCAGCTTCTCCATCACGGTGTGCAGCCTGCGGGCCCCGATGTTTTCGGTGCGTTCGTTCACCCGGGTGGCCAGGGAGGCTAACTCCCGGATGGCCTCGGGGGTGAAGGTGAGCCGGATGCCTTCCGTGTCCATCAGGGCCTGGTACTGCTTGATCAGGGCGTTTTCCGGCTCGGTGAGGATGCGTTCGAACTCCGCCGGCCCCAGGGAGTTGAGCTCCACCCGGATGGGAAAGCGGCCCTGCATCTCCGGGATCAGGTCCGAGGGCCGGGCCAGGTGAAAGGCCCCGGAGGCGATGAACAGGATGTGGTCGGTGCGCACCATGCCGTACTTGGTGTTCACCGTGGTGCCTTCCACGATGGGCAGCAGGTCCCGCTGGACCCCCTCCCGGGAGACGTCGGGCCCCCGGGTGTGGTCCCGGCCCACGATCTTGTCGATTTCGTCCAGGAAGATGATGCCGTGCTGCTCCACCTTGCGCCGGGCCTCCTCCAGCACCTTGTCCATGTCGATGAGCCGCTGGGACTCTTCCTGGAGAAGGATCTCCCGGGCCTCCGACACCTTGACCCGGCGCTGCTTGGTGCGGGACGGGAAGATGTTGCTGAGCATATCCTTAAAGTTGAAGTCCATCTCCTCCATGCCGGCGGCGGAGAAGATCTCCACCACCGGGGTGACCCGCTGGCTCACCTCCAGGTCCACGAAGCGCTCTTCCATCCGGCCGGCCCGCAGCATGGCGCGCAGCTTTCCCCGGGTGTTGTCGGGCTCGCCTTCAGGGGCCTCGGGGGCGCCTGGGATGCCGGGGACCCCTGGGACGCCGCTGCGGCCGGGGAGCAGCAAATCCAGTAAGCGCTCCTCCACCGCTTCCACGGCCTTGGCCTGCACTTTCTCGCGCTCCTCGGCCTTGACCATGTTTACCGCCAGCTCCATCAGGTCCCGCACCATGGACTCCACGTCCCGGCCCACGTAGCCCACTTCGGTGAACTTGGAGGCCTCGATCTTCAGGAAAGGCGACTGGGCCAGCTTGGCCAGGCGCCGGGCGATTTCGGTTTTGCCCACCCCGGTGGGGCCGATCATGATGATGTTCTTGGGGGCGATCTCGTCGCGCAGATCCTCGGGGACCTGCTGGCGCCGCCAGCGGTTGCGCAGGGCAACGGCCACGGAGCGCTTGGCGTCAAGTTGCCCCACGATGTATTTATCCAACTCCGCCACGATCTGCCGGGGAGTCAGATGATCCCCGGAGACGGGGTTTAGCCTGATTAATTCCATGTCAGATTGATTCCTCGAATTATTTGTGGTCCAGTGGTAGGGGCGGGTTTGAAACCCGCCCCTACAGAGAACCTGGTTATTGGTCAATATGTTAAATCAAAAAATGTAGGGTGGGCACGGCCCACCATTATTTTTTTGGCGGGCAGTGCCCGCCCTACATTACTTTTCATGTAATATTAAGTATTTTTCCATTGCGGTGCCTTTATATTCACAGTTCCAATCGTCACATATTCTAAATCCATCATGTATGTGTAGACCTATCTTTGTTACTACGGATGGAAACAATTCTCGCAAAATAGTGGATGCAACGCCGAGGGCCAGAGTAGCTTCTTTATGAGAAGCTGTTTCCGCGGTATGCATTATTTTATTCCTTTTTTGTTTCACATCATTTATTTCATCCAATACGATCTTTTTTAAACCTGACCTTTTATACTTTTTAAGGTCTACGCCTCCGTGTTCTCGGAGAATCTGTAAGAGAAGATCTTTGTACCGATCCATACTTCGGTGTGACATAACCAAGTTTGTCACCAAAGATGCAGAGGAGACCGAGTGTATTAAGCCGAAAACTATTGGCTTAATAAGGGTTTCCTTTAATCCCACTTCCATCGCGATAGCTGCAAGAATAAATCCAGCAGTAGCATTTACTGAGAACAGTTTTTGAGCTTCATTAAGTACGTCAAAGGATGGCTTGGCCAAAAATCTGTTTTTGCTATAATAAGACTTGAGACGCTCGTTTGTAAATTCTTCTATTGCCTCTATCTTATGCTCTTCATACAGTTGAGCCATATACTCATCATGTGCATATTCATCTTCTGACATGGACATCAGTCTTTCTCCTTACTGCACATAATAAATGAAAATAGGGTGAAAGCGGCCGCAATTATCTTTAGGATGATTTAAATAACAGAAAATGGAATGCTCCCCCTACAGAAAATTACAATTCTTCTATCACGATCTCATTATTGGTATATACACACAGCGAGGCGGCGATGTTCATGGCCTCCCGGCAGATGTCGGCGGGGGCAAGCTTGGTGTGGGCCAGGAGGGCCCGGGCCGCGGCCAGGGCGTAAGGGGCCGCCGGAGCCGATGGCCATCACCCCTTCGTCGGGCTCGATGACGTCCCCGGTGCCGGAGATGAGGTAGGCGCCGCTCCCGTCCACCGCCAGCAGCAGGGCCTCCAGGCGCCGGAGGATGCCGGTCGGTGCGCCAGTCCTTGGCCAGCTCCACCACCGCCCGGGTGAGGTTGCCCTGGTGGGCCTCCAGCTTGGCCTCCAGGCGCTCGAAGAGCGTCAGGGCGTCGGCCGTGGACCCGGCGAAGCCCACGATGATCTTGCCGTGGTAGAGCCGGCGCACCTTCCTGGCCCGCTGCTTCATCACCATGTCGCCCAGGCTCACCTGGCCGTCGCCGGCCACCGCCACTTTGTCGCCCCGGCGCACCATCAAAATAGTGGTGCCGCGAAATTCGTTATTGGTCATGGTCATTATATTTATATATCACTCCGGATAATCGCCGGGGGTGAAGAGGCGAAAAAGGAAAAATCCTCTGGGCCCCAAGTTGTCAGTATGAGACCCCTGAAAAACCTCTGGAACTCCCCCCTTTTTTAAAGGGGGGCTGGGGGGGATTATAATAACCCCTTGATAATCCCCCTAAATCCCCCTTTAAGAAAGGGGGGCTTAAAAGCTCACGCAAAGACGCCAAGAGGCAAAGAAACTAAGGTGGAACAGCCGCCTCCGCTGTTCTCAGGGGGCGCAATATGCAGCCCGCATTTTCCCTGGTGGGCGGTGCCCACCCTACATTTAGCCCGCCGCCAGTCCTGGTCTTTGCATAAAGCTGACCGCTGAAAGCTGAAAGCTATTTACTCCGCGGGTGGGCTTTGTCGTATTCCTCCATCAGGTAGTCCAGGTTGAGGTGCAGGTAGCGCTGGGTGCTGGAGATGGAGGAGTGCCCCAGCAGTTCCTGCACCGCCCGCAAATCGGCCTGGCCCTCCAGCAGGTGGGTGGCGAAGCTGTGGCGCAGGCCGTGGGGGGTGAGGCCCTGGGACAGGCCTGACAATTGCGCCCATTTTGCCACCACCCGGGCCACGGATCGGGTGCTGAGCCGCGTGCCCCGGGCATTGAGAAAGAGGGCCACCTCCTGGCCGCGGCCGGTTTGGCTTAAAAGTTGCTGCCGCCGGGGGAGATAAGCGGCCAGGGACTCCCGGGCCGGCTTTCCCAGGAAGGCCAACCTCTCCTTGGCGCCTTTGCCCCAGACCCGCATCACCCCTTGGGCCAGGTCGACGTCCCCCAGGCTGAGCCCGGCAAGTTCGGACAGGCGCAGGCCTCCGGCATAAAATACCTCCAGCATGGCCCGGTCCCGGACCCCGCCAAAGGTGGCGCCACCCGTCTGGTTCAACAGGTGAAAGGCCTCGTCCACCGTCAGGAAATGGGGCAGGTTCTTTTCCACCTTGGGGCTGGGGGCCAGCCGGGCCGGATTGCTTTTGGCCACCCCCAGGCGCTGCAAGTATTTAAAAAAGGTGCGCAGGGCCGAGAGTTTGCGGGCCACCGTGGCCTTGCGGCGTCCTTTCAGGCCCAAGGCCAGAAAGGCCCGCAAGTCCTGGTAAGTCACGCCTTCCAGGGCGGCGGTTTCCCGGCTGCCAAAATAAAATTCCAGGAATTGGGCGATGTCCAGGCGGTAGTTCCTGAGGGTATGGGGCGACATCTGCCGTTCCACCCGCAGGTACTTGAGAAAATCTTCCAGATGAGCCCCAACCGCTCATAGACGCCCCCGGAAACTCCGCCAGCAAAGAATTCCTTGAAATTTATACATAATATCATCAATTTACCTTGATGCCAAAAAAATTATGGAGAAGGGGAAAACTCCTAGGCCGGATTGCGGTGGGCAGGATCATACATGGTTGCGCAGCTTGAGTTCCACCGGGTGGGGATTGAGGTAGTATTGCTCCTTAAGATAGGGTTCGCCGTATTGCCGCACGTAATGGTTGATGAGGGTGATGGGGACGATGAGGGGCACGAATTCCCGGCGGTACGATTCGATGATCTCCAGGAGTTCCTGCTTCTCGTCCCCGGTGAGCTGCTGTTTGAAATACCCCAGGAGGTGGTAAAGCACATTGGCGTTCTTTTTGGGCGTGGCCTTTAACCGCAGGGCCTCCATCAGGATTGCCTGGTAGCCGGCGAACAGTTCTTTGACGGGAATCTCCCGGGCCCGGGCCACCAGCCTGCCCAGGTCCCGGTAGTGCCGGGGGCTGTGGGACATGATGAGGAGCTTATGCCGGGTATGAAAGGCCACCAGGGAACCAATACTATAATCTCGGGATAGCAACTCCCGCCAGCGCTTATAACAAAAGAGGCGCTCAATGAAATTCTCCCGGAGCGCCGGGTCGTGCAGCCGACCTTCGTCTTCCACCGGGAGCATGGGGAAGCGCTCCATGAAGATGCGGGCAAAGATCCCTACCCCCCCGGGCGCCGGCACTCCCTGGTCGTTGTAGACCTTGACCCGCTCCATGCCGCTGCTGGGGGACTTGCTCTTGAAGATGAAGCCGCACAGGTCCAGGGCTGCCAGCTCCTGGACCTTTTGGCGCGCCCAATTAACCAGGCGTTCGGTGTGATCTATCCCGGTGCGCACCGTGACCAGCCGGGGCCGGGCCACCTCGCCCACCAGGCGCATGGGCTCTCGGGGCACCCCGAGACCGCTTTCCACTTCCGGGCACACCGGCACGAAGTCCACATATTTTCCCAGGGTATCGGTAAGGAAGCGGTCCCACTGGTGGCCCCCGTCGAAGCGGACTTTCTCTCCCAACAGGCAGGAGCTGATCCCCAGCTTAATCTTTTCCATAAATTTTGCTCCCGCCATTAATATACAATAGATTCGCCGGAACCGGCAGGTCCCTTACCTAGAGGAAAGGACCGATTAATGGCAACCCGGAGGGCAGATGCCGAATGCTCAGTTGAGAAAAATCTTGGTGGAATTGTTTGCTTCGCAAAGGTCCGCGGTCCTGGCCACCCAGGAGGGCGGCCAGCCGTACTGCAGCCTCATGGCCTTCGCCGCCACGGAGGACCTGAGAAGCCTGCTTTTTGCGACCCGGCGCGCCACCCGCAAGTATGCCAACCTGGCGGCTGATCCCAGGGCCGCCCTGCTGGCGGATAATCGCACCAACCAGGCCTCCGACACCGAGGCCGCCCTGGCCGTCACCGCAGTGGGCCGGGCCGAAGAAGTGGGACCTGCGGAGAAGGACCGGCTCTTGGGGATTTACCTGGCCAAACACCCGCATCTCAAAAGTTTCCTGGCCTCCGAGGACTGCGCCTTGATGAGGCTCAGGGTGGCTAGCTACTACATTGTGAGCCACTTCCAGGAGGTCCAGGTCTTGTCCATGACTCCATGAACCCCACAGAATCACTACGGAGGCAATGGGGGTAGCAAGCCCGCCAATGAGGAGGATTCTCAATTTGTGAAATTTTTCTCTTGACAATGCCATCGAAAACGGGAAAAGTCGTTCTTGTTGGGCCGGTTGGCTGCAAGGTAACCACCATGGATCAGGATCATCCCCAAGGGAACCCCACCGAGCCCCTGCTGGCTGCCTGGATAAAATGGACCATGGACTTCTGGGAGTCCCTGACCCAAATAGGTCCCGGCCCCCAGGGGGCGGACGGCACGGACGATTTCTGGCAAACCGCCCTGAAGATGTGGCAGGCCTTTTTTTCCCTGCTCAGTGAGCCGGAAACCGTGGCCGCGGTCTTCAAAGGGATCAACCCGCCCTCGGAGATCATCCTGAAGATGGCCCAGGCGGGCTGGGGGGGCTACTTCCATCTGCATCAGCAATGGCTGGAAGAAGAGGCCGGCCAGGAGGGGTCCCCCGCCGAAGCCTACGGGTTCGAGAACCTGGACCAAGACATCTTTAAGGTCTGCACCGAAATCTACGAGCAGGACTTCCGCCAGTTGTTGAACCTGCCCCAGGTGGGGCTGACCCGGCTCTCCCAGGAACGCATCAACCGGGCCATGGACCGGTTCGGCCTGTTTCAGGCGGCCATGGCCGAATTCATCTATCTGCTCTACCTTCCCCTAAAAAAATCTCTCCGAGAAATGAAACTGGCCGAGGCCGGCCAGGAGAAGCCCGAGGAGTTCAAAGATTACTTTCGCAGGTGGCTGAAGGTCCTGGAAGGGCATTACATGACCCTTTTCAAGTCGCCGGAGTATACCGGGACCTTGAGCCATACCCTAAATGCCCTGGAAGATTTCACCCTGGCTAAACAGGAACTGCTGGCCAATTCCCTGGGAGCTCTGCCCATTCCCACCAACCGGGAGATGGATGAGCTTTATCAGGAGATTTACCTGCTCAAGAAGCAGGTCAAGGAGCTGTCGAAGAAACTGGCAAAGTTGACCCCTCCCCCAGATTCCCCCGAGGAGTTCTGATGGACCGGCCCAAAATTCCGGTGGACCTGATCAAGGCGATGCTGGCGGCCGACGCCGAAAAGGCCGCCCAGCGCCTGGAGAGAGCCAAGGACGTGCTCCTTGGGCCTCTGGACACCGAGATTGCCACCACCCCCTATGAGCTGGTCTACCAGGAGGACCGGGTCAGCCTGAAGCATTACCGCCCCGAAGGGGCGCCGCGGCTCACCACGCCGCTGCTCCTGGTACACGCCCTGTTCAACCGGGAAACCCTGCTGGACCTCCAGCCGGACCGCAGCGTGGTGCTGAACTTGCTCAAGGAGGGGGTGGAGGTCTATCTGGTGGATTGGGGTTCCCCCGCCCGGAAAGACCGGTATCTGACCCTGGACGACCACCTCAACGGCTACCTGGACAACATGGTGGACTTCATTGGCCGCCGGCACCGCCGCCGCCAGGTCAGTCTCATGGGGGTTTGCCTGGGGGGAACCTTCGGGGTTATCTATGCGGCCCTCCACCCGGAAAAGGTCAAGAACCTCATCACCATGGTGGCTCCCACCCATTTCGATATCGACAAGGGCCTCCTTAATATCTGGATGAAGGAGATCGATGCGGACCGTTTGGTGGACACCTTCGGCAACCTGCCCGGCAATCTCCTGAACATCGTCTTTCTCCTTCTTAACCCGGCCCGGCTCCTGTTCGACAAGTACGTGGGTTTTCTGGAAAACATGGACAACAAGGAGTTTGTGGAAAACTTCATCCGCATGGAGAAATGGATCTTTGACAGCCCCGATGTCCCCGGAGAGACCCTGCGCCAACTGATCAAAGACCTTTATCAGCAAAACCGGCTCATCAAGGGGGAGATGGAACTGGGCGGTCTCAAGGTGGATTTGGGCCAGGTGTCCATGCCGCTGCTGAACATTTACGGCCAGTACGACCACCTGGTGCCGCCGGAGTCCTGTGAGCTCCTGACCAGCAAGGTGGGCAGCCGAGATACGGAGGACATCTGTCTGGATACGGGCCACGTGGGCCTCTACGTCAGTTCCCGGTTCCAGAAAGAGCTGGTCCCCAAGATCGCCTCCTGGCTTTTAGAAAGAGACGGTTAGGGATTGATTTTCCAGTACTCAAAACGCCAAACTCGAAACTCGAAACTTCAAGGAAACACGCAATGCCCTCAAAGCCTGACTTTTTCAAAACCATGTGCCAACTCACCAAAGCCTTCGGCACGGCCCGGAACCGCAAGGAACTGCTGGACCTGATCCTGAGAAGCGCCGTCGATACCCTGAAAGGCAAGGCTGCCTGCTTGTATCTGGCCAGACCGGGAAAGGAGGAACTGCTGCCGGTAGCCCAGCAAGGGCTGTCCGAAAGCTATTTCCGCTCCCGGAAGTCCATGCTGGCCCGGAGGATCGTGCCCCTGGTCCTGAAGGAAGGTTTTTTCTACCGCAGAGAGGCAGCCGCTGATCCCAGTTTGGAATTCCCTGACGCCAAAAAGGCTGAAGGCATTGCCGCCATCCTGGCGGTGCCGGTGATGGTAAAGGGGAAAAACATCGGGGTCTTTTGCCTGTTCACCGCCGCCCCCCGGGAGTTTTCCGCAGATGAACGGGAGTTCCTGATCTGTCTGGCTCAGCAGGGCGGCGGGGTTATGGAGCACGCCCGCCTCATCGACCAGTTGCGCAGTGAAACCAGGCTCCTGTTCGACCTGGCCGTCAACCTCAGCGGTAGCCTGGATGTGAAGGAGATCCTGCGGGCCATGTCCACCGACATCGCGGTGGCCCTGGGGGTTAAGGGCGCCTCCATCCGCCTCCTGGACGAAGACAAGCAGACCCTGGAGCTGGTGGCCTCTTACGGGCTCAGCGAGAAGTACCTGCAGAAAGGTCCGGTGTCGGCCAAGAAGAGCATCTCCCAGGCCCTCAATAACCAGAAGCCGGTGATCATTGAAAACGCCGCCACGGACCGGCGGGTGCAGTACCGCAAGATGAATAAAGAGGAGGGCATCGTCACCATCCTGTCGGTGCCCATCAAAACCAAGGAGCAGGTCATCGGGGTGCTGCGGCTCTACACCGGGGTGAAGCGGGACTTCACCGCCGACGAGATCATGCTGGCCACCGCCCTGGCCTACCTGGGGGGCCTGGCCATCCAGAACGCCTCCCTTTACCTCATGTGCCAGACGGACATCAAGGACCTGAAGAACGAATTGTGGAGCCATCGCTCCTGGTTTTAAGGGTGCAGCACGGGTGGCTGGAAAAAACGGCGGAAAGAACGACTGGCGTGACTCCGGGCCTTATGGGGCGCAGTGGGGATGGTAACTCAAGGCTCGGGCTCCATGGTTAGGGAAGGGGAAAAACTATAGGGCGGCCAGGGACCGGTGCATTTAAAGATCAGGCCGTAGGGGCCATGGTGGCGGTTGGCCGCCTCGATGCGGGCCTGGAAAGCGGCCGCGGCGGCCTTGGGAACCAGGAAAGCCCAGTTGAGAACCATCTCCTGGCCGCTGCCGTTGCCCCCCCGGTCGGCCAGCCGCCCATCCCGGTGGTGCAGGGAAACATCATTAAGCTCCGCCGCCAACTCCCGGCAAACCTTTCGCAGCCAGCGGAAAAGCTCCTGCTCGGCCTCACTGCGAAGGCGCTGCTCCTCCAGGTATCGCCGCCCGGAAGGGAGGGCAACCAGGCGGTCCATTTCCCGGGCCAGCCGGTCGGCCAGGTGCGCTTCCAGGGCGCGAGTCTTGGTGAGCAGCCCTTTGACCGCCCATTCCTGCTGGTCCGCCACCTCCTCCAGGAACCGGGTTACCGTATCGTGATGGACCCGCAAGACCTGTTCCAGCTTTTCCCGACTGCTGAACAGGGTGCCGAACCGGGCGGGCAGCACGGGGGAATGGCGCATCACGGATTCCACCACCTCCTGGTGGCGGCAGGCCCGGGGACCCACCCAAGAGAGGTCTCCCAGGTGGGAGGCCGCGTCCGGTCCACAGAACTCCTCGGGAGAAACGGCGCAATAGATGGCCGCCAGATCCCCGAAGCTCGCCAGACGCAAGGGGCTGCGACGGTCCAGGCCTGTCTCTTCAAGGGGCGGCAGAAGGCTCAAACGGGCCAGGCAAAAGAGATAAAGGCCGGCTTGCCTGCCTGAGTTACCCGTCGATCCCAATGTCTTTCCCCTTTTCACCTTTGACTCCGGTGGCCTGGGTATGAACGAGGGGGAGAAAAGGCAATTTCCTGGGAAAAACCCCGCTCGATCCTGTCCGTCTGCCGGGGGGCCGCGGCTGCCATGAGCCAGGGCCTCCTCGGGGTGTGCCGTTTCCTGCCCCGGACCCCGGGCGCCGCCGGTCGTAAGTTCCTTAACGCCAGAGCCACCTCTCCCCGGTGGGCGGCCCAAATTATTCATCGGCTGGCCGGGCCGTTTACCTAAGAAATTTTCTGAATCTGGCGGGTATCTCGGAAAACCCGGAGCCGCAGGGTCAGGCAAGGGTTAGTTGTCCTTCAAGCTTCGTGGAAAGATACTCGGATGTAAGGATGGGAAGGGAGTAACGGTTTATTAGGTGCCTGACCCGAAGGGCCCGCAGGGGAATCAGATACCCAGGTAGGTGCGGCGGACCTCGTCGTTTTTGGCGAGCTCCCGGGCCTCGCCTTCCAGCCAGACCTTGCCGTGGGCTGAGCACGTAGCCGTAGTCGCTCACCGCCAGGGCCATGGTGACGTTCTGCTCCACCAGGAGCATGGTCAGGCCGGTTTTTTTCAGGCGGGTAAGGCCCTCGAAGAGGGTGAGGGCCAACAGCGGGGACAGTCCCAGGGAGAGCTCATCTAGCATCAGGATTTCGGGCTCCGCCATCAAGCCCCGGCCCACGGCCACCATCTGCTGTTCGCCGCCGCTCAGGGTGCCGGCCTTCTGGCGGGTCCGTTCCTGGAGGCGGGGAAAGAGTTCGTAGACCTTTTCCAGGTTCTGCTTAAAGTTGGCCCGGGCCCGCTTGGAAAAGGCGCCCATCTCCAGGTTCTCGTAGACGGTCATTTCGGTGAACAGCTGGCGGCCTTCGGGTACCAGCACCATGCCGGCCTTGGCCCGGCCATGGGCGGACAGATTGGTGACATCCCGCCCCTGGAAGGATACCGTCCCTTCCAGGGGCTTCATCAGTCCCATCACGGTTTTAAGGAGTGTGGTCTTGCCCACCCCGTTGGAGCCCACCAGGGTGGTGAGTTTACCTGCTTCCAGCTTGAGGTTCACCCCCCAGAGGATCTGGATGCCTTCGTACCCTGAGGCCAGAGAGTTAATTTCTAATAAAGCCATGGAATTTACTCCGCCAGCAATCGTTCCGTCATTTTCGGATCGCCCAGGTAGGCTTCGATGACCTGCAGGGTCGTTGGCCACTTCTTCGGGCAAGCCGGTGGCAATCAAGGTGCCGTAATCCAGGACCAGGATGCGGTCGGAAATGGACATGATGGCCTGCATGACGTGCTCGATCATGAGAATGGTAAACCCTTCATCCCGGATGGCCCGCACCGTTTCCATCATGGCGGCGATCTCCGAGGGGTTGAGGCCGGCCAGCACTTCATCCAGCAGCAGCAGGTAAGGTTTGGCGGCCAGGGACCGGGCCATCTCCAGGCGCTTTTTCTGGGCTACGTTGAGGCTCCCGGCCGGTTGGTCGGCCCGGTCCATCAACCCCACGTACGTTAAGGCCTCATCGGCCAGGCGGTGAGCGGTGCGCAGGCCGTGCCGCTCCCGGCCGAAACAGGCCCCCACCATGACGTTTTCCCGCACCGAGAGGTCAGTGAGGGGGCGCACCACCTGGTGGGCCCGGGCCAGACCCCGGCGGGCCACCTCATAGGAGGGCTTGCCGGTGACATCCTCGCCCCGGAAGATCACCTGGCCGGTGTTGGGCGGATAAACCCCGTTAATGACGTTGAACAGGGTGGTCTTGCCGGCGCCGTTGGGGCCGATGAGGCCCAAGATCTGGCCCTCGGGCAAATCGAAGGTGACGTCGGTCAGGGCCTGGAGGCCGCCGAAGCGCTTGGAGACTTCCTTGACCTGGAGGATCATTCCAGCACCCTCCTGAGGCGCGGGAAGCGTTCCCGCAGCCAGCCCACCGCGCCCCCGGGCACGAAGAGGACGATGAGCAGCAGAATGCCGCCGGACAGGGCCAGATGCAGGTTCTTGAAGATGGGACTGACCAGCAGGTACCCCCGCAGCCGTTCATAGGCGAAGGCCCCGACGATGGGCCCCAGCACCAGGCCCTTGCCGCCCAGCATCACCATCACCAGGATTTCCAGGGACATCTGGAAGCGGAAGGCATCCTCCGGCTCGACATTGCCATTTTTAAAGAAGTACAAGGTGCCGATCAAACCGGGGAAAAAGGCGGACAGGGCAAAGGCCTTGGTTTTATCCCAGGGCGCTTTCACCCCCATGACCATGGCGGCGTCCTCATCTTCCCGGATGGCAATGAGCCCCAGGCCGAAGCGGGAATGTTTCACCAGGTAGCTGACCACCACCGTGGCAATGGTGACCAGCCAGAGGAGGGTGAAGATCCACCACAGGGCCTGGCCGGCGCCGCCATACTTGTCATAGGCGGAAAAATTGACGAATAAGCCGGTGGAGCCGCCGAAGGGTTCGAAATTGGCCACAAAGGCCCGGGCCGCCTCATTGATGCCGATGGTGGCCAGGGCAAAGTAGGCGCCCCGAAGCCGCAGCACCGCGGCGCCGACGAGCAGGGCGATGACCACCGAGAGCAGCCCGCCGGCCACCATGGCCACGAGTAGAGGGGCCAGCCCTGTTCGCTGAGCAGGAAAAAGCCGAAATACCCTCCCAGGCCGAAAAAGACGATGTGGCCGAAGTTGACGTACCCGGTGAAGCCCATGAGGATGTTGAGGCTGGAGGCCAGAGCCACGAACATCAGCACGGTGAAGGCCGTCTCCCGCAGGGTGTCCTGGCCGCATGAGGAAGACGATGCCGCCCCCCACGGCAGACCAGAGAACAGGTCAGCCAAAAGCCCGGTTGCCGCCAGAAATTCATCTATTTGGCCCCCATGAGACCGGTGGGCGGAACGAGCAGCACCAGGACAAAGAGGCCGAATTCCACCACCGGCACCCAACTCACCGGCATGAAGATGGGAACCATGCCCTCCAGTCCTCCCAGGATCAGGCCGCCGAAGAGGGCCCCCAGGGGATGCCCCAGCCCACCCAGGACGCAGATGACGAAGGACTTTAACTGGTAGGTGCCGCCGCTCAAGATGGTGAAGGGGAAAAAGGTGGAGGTCAGACCGCCGGCCACCGCGGCCAGCATGGTGCCCAGGCCGAAGCTCAGGGCCAGGACCTGGGACGAGGGAATGCCCATCAACTCCGCCGCCGCCCGGTTATCGGACACGGCCCGGATGGCCTTGCCGGGCCGGGTAAAATAGAGGAACAGGTAGAGGGCCCCGGTGATGACCACCGAGGCCAGGGCCGCCAACAGGCGGGTCCCTTGCAGGATGATGGGCCCCATGTCGATGGAACCCAGGGAGAAATCCACGTTCCGGGGAGAAGTGCTGAACACCGTGGTGCCGATGCCGATGATGATCATGTTGACGGCAAAGGTGCCCAGCAAGGTGTAAAGGTAGCCGGCCTGGATCACCCGATGACACGACACGAAGTAGACGATGACCCCGAAAATCAGGGCCAGGACCACCACCAGGAGCAACCCCAAATAGGGATTTACTCCCGCGTCAGAGAACAGCAGGTAGATGCAGAACATCCCCAGGGCCATGGTGGCGCCGTGGGCCAGGTTGATGACCCGCATCACTCCCCAAATCAGCGACAGGCCCATGGCGGCGATACCGTACACAAAGCCGATGAGCAAACCGTCAATGACCGAAGCGGAGATCTGGGCAAACACGATAAATTTCTCTCCCGGCTCTACCCTGCCGTTACCGGGGTAACGGCAGGGTAGGGAAGTTAAGGGTTAACGGGCCGGGCAGACGATGGGTCGAGGCGGTGGCGGCTGCCTCCGGCCACACCACCTCCTTCACCGCTTTGCCATCCTTGTCGTACTGCCACTGGATGTACACCATGTCATGGCCCACCTGGAGGCCGTGAGCTTTGGGAGTGTTGTCGAACTTGATGTCCCCGTAGAAGGTCATCATGTGCATGGAGTCCAGAACCGCCTTGACCTTGGCGGTGTCCGTGGAACCGGCTTGTTGAATGGCCTTTTGCAGGATCAGGCCGGCTGCGTAGCCCCCGGCGCTGTGATAGGAGGGGATTTCACCTTCATACTTGGCTTGATATGATTTGGTGAAATCCACCGCCGAGATCCCGAAATATTCCACCCCGGCTTTCTTAGCCGCTTCCGGGCTGTACTTGGCCGCGGGTTCCCACTGGGAGGTGCCCACCACGGAAATGCAGGCCGCGCCCAGTTCGGCGAACTTGGGCTCCGGCGGCGCCACCAGCAGGGCGATCATCTTGGTCTGGACCTTTTTCTCGTAGAGCTGCCGGGCAAAGGTGGTGGTATCGGCAAAGTGGCCGCCACCCATCACCGCGTCCACCTCCTTGGGGATCTTGTTGATGAAGGGGGCGAAGTCGGTAGTGCCGGCATCGTAGCCTTCAAACAGGGCGACCTGCATTCCTTTGCCTTCCGCATACTTCCTCAGGGCTTTCACCACGTCGGTGGAGAACTTATCGTTTTCATGGATGATGGCGATCTTCTTGGCCTTGGGGTCGAGATTCAGCAAAATATCCATAGCGCCGGTCAGGTAACGGCTGGCGGGGGTGTAGGCCTGGTAAACCAGGGTGTAGCCCTTCATATGGGTGGAATCGGAGGCCGCCCCCGCGGTGATCATGATTTTTTTATACTGTTGGGCGATGACCGCGGCGGCGTCCGCCAGGCCGCTGCTGTAAGGACTGATGAGAAAGTCGGCCTTGTCGCTGCTAATCAGCCGGGTGTAGAGTTCCTGGACCCGGTCCTTATTGCTCTCGTCATCATAAAACTTGGTCTGCACCTTTACCATGGTGCCATCGGGCAGCTTGATGCCCCCGGCCTTATTGACCTGCTCTACCCATAGATTTAAGCCGTTAATCTGGCGGATGGCTTCCACATTGAGTTTGCCGGTCTGGGAGGCGGTGAAGCCGATTAAAATGGTTTTAGCCTCCGCCGCGGCGGCTGGTTGGGTTTGGACGGCGAAGATTAAACCGATGACAGCCAGAATTACAAGACATAATCCCAGGCGTTTCATAAGACCTCCTTGGTTAGAGATTGGACCCTTACCCCATTGAAGCTCTCAAGCTGAAAAATTCCGTCGAAATTCAGGGCCAAGTTCTTAAGTTAATTTATATACTGCATTTTTCACATGCTTATCAAGGGTGAATTTGCCGGAAATTTTGAACAGACAAAGTAGGGTCTACAAGAACAGGAAACCTCGGTCTATGGTGGTTCAGCGCAAATAGGGATGGAGAAAATCCAACCCTTCCTTGGGAGAGACCTCCCCTTGAAAGGAAAAAGGCACCCGGACCAGGCCTGCCAGTACTGGAGACAGGCGGACGCCTCCGGACAGTCGGTAATGGAGTTTTTGCTTCTGGTGTTGCAGCGCCCGGGGGAGCAGTCCCATCAGGACCGGCAAATTCACCACTATGGGGAACTCCGTAACGGTTTCCCCCAGGGGCGGCAGGTTCACTTCCCCCTGGCTGACCCCCTGGGCCACGCTGCGGCCCTCCAGCCACAAATCATAGTCGTATCCCAGGATGCTCAGAGCCTGGGGGTTGGGATTTTCCAGGCGCAGGGTGGCGAAAATAGGCCAGCCCGCACCCGTGGGCGCCCCCAGGGCGATGCCCTGCAAGGTCACCTTGGGGGGCTTGATTTCGCCCCGGGCCAGCTGCCGGACCCCGCAGCCGGAGGCCGCGGCTAAGCCTATCAGCGCCAGAGTCGCGGCCAGCGCCCTTAACAAAGTCGGTTCCCTGAATTTTTCCGCCAAATCTGCCCCCAATAATTAGGGGAGGACCGGGAAATTTTGCTTCCCCGGCCTCCCCTCAAAGTTTAAGCTATTCTGCCGAAGATCGGGGTTATCCGCTTCTTATCTTAGTCACCAGGGCCGGGGTGACCGCCGTAGCCTTATTCGACCAGGCATGACGGATGTAGGACACCACTGCGGCCACTTGCTGGTCATTTAGTTGATCCTTCCAGGTGGGCATCTGCCCCAGTTTGCCCTTTCTGCCGTTGAGGACGGTGGCGATGACCGGGGCGGGGTCTCCCACCACAAAGGGGTCGCCATTCAAAGCCGGAAAAGTGCCGGGCAACCCTTCGCCGCTCAAGCGGTGGCAGGCGGCGCAGTTGTCCTCAAAAACTTTCCTTCCCTGCTGAAACAACTCCTCCGCCCCCTGGGCCCAGCCTGCGGTTCCCAGGAGGACCAGGCCCACCAGCGCCGGCAAAATGCTCATTTCGCCGCGGGCGGCAGCCCCAGGGAGGCGGCGGGAGTCAGCATATTTTGAGTACCGTACGGGTCTTTAAACTCCTCCGCGGGTTTGAAATTGAGCTTTTTGACTCCCCGATTCTGCAAGTATTTGGCCAGTTCCTGGTTGAGGTCCGCGGGAGCCTCCACCCCGGCTTTGGCCAGGGCCTGGCGCAGCAGGGCGCTGGCTTTCTCGGCGAAGGCCACCGCATCCCCGCAGATGCGGCCGGCTTCGGTGGGATTGTGGAAGCCCGCGGAGTTTTCCGCGCCGATGTAATTCACCCGGTAAAAGGCTTCCAGATAAAGATCCTTAGCCTGGTCATAAAGGCCCTTGTCGATGTTTTTGCCTTCGGCCTGGGCCTTGTGGGCCGCCTCAAAGAGCTTGGCCGCCACCGCGGTGGCGTAGCCGGACCGGTTCAGGAGGGAAGTGGTGCGGTCCTGGAGGGCAATCACCTGGGATTTCAGCCAATCGGCGGTCTCGGCGTGGCACTGCTGGCAGGCCGCCATCCCCTGGATCAGGGGGCTGCCCACGTTGTGGTTGGAAATCTTGTTGGCTCCCACCCGCGTATACTGCATGTGGCAGTCGGCGCAAGAGACGTTGGCATTCCAGTGAACGCTGTTCTTGGAATAAACCTCATACTCCGGATGCCGGCAGAAACCCAGCTTGAACCCGGTGACCGCCTGTTTCCACTCCAGGTAGGAAGGGTCGCTCTTAAGGACCTTAATGATGTTCTCGATGGAAATGTCGCCCATCTTGCTACCCTGCCAGGGGAAGAAGACGTCGATGGACTTCATGTCCTGGTTTTTCTTGACTATATAGGTCACATGGCACTGGGCGCACACCAGGCTGCGTTTTTCCTGACGGGCGGCAGTGGCGGGGTCTTTGCCGATATCAGCCAGGGCTTTGTCAAGAGTCCAGCGGGAAAACTTCAGGTCCATGGTCTTGTTGTCATGACAATCGATGCACATTACCCCGGTCCGCTGGAACTGGGCCGGGATCTTGGCGTGCACCTCCACGTAAGGGTCCATAAAATAATGCACCCCAAATTCCTGGCGGAGCTTGGGGGCAAAGGGGGTCTTGCAGGTAAGACAGACGCCGCCGGACTTAAGGCGCGAAGGGTCGATCTCCAGCTGATCGATGAGCATGTAATAATGGCCCCGGATCTCGTTGTACTCCACCCCGAACCCCCAGCCGTTGAACAGCAGGGCCATGTATGGGTATTCGCTCAGCTTGTCGAATTTGCCGTTGCCGGTCCAGCCCTTACGGTACTTGCTCAAGCCCGGCGGGTTGGGCTGCTTGCTCTGGAGCCAAGAATCATACTCCAGGGGATAGGCCTTGCCCCATACTGCCGGATCATACTCGCCGTCGGGGATGGTTACCGTCTTCACCGGCTCCGACTTGGGGGGCGAACAGGCCGGAAGGAATAAAATGGCCCCAACGAAAACCACAGCCCAGAGAATCAAGAACTTCCTGGCGGTCATAGGCTTCCCCTTCGGTTCAATTTGGACTCCAGGTGGAAATGATGCCGGTTTGGCGGTGGGGAAGACTGCGATGGCAGTCCCAGCACCGGCGGTCGATGTTTACCCGGGAAACGAGCTCGGTGTGGCAGCGCCGGCAATTGTCCGCCACCACCTGGGCGCCGTGATCGGAAATGCGGATAATTTCGGAGACCTGCCCCGTATGGAATTTGATTGTGTCTTTCACGCCGTCCACGGTCTTCCACAGCAGGTGATTGGCTAAATTGTTGTTGGGCAGGTGGCAGTCGATGCACTTGACCCGCTGGTGCGCCCCGGAGTGAAACCAGGCTTCGTATTCCGGCTGGAGCACGTGGCAACTGCCGCAGAACTCGGGGCTTTCGGACTTGGCGTAGAGACCGGGAGGGCCGAACGCCACAAAGCCGCCCACGCCGGCGCCCAGCACGATGACGCCGAGAACATAAAGGAGAATTTGTTTTCTGGTGGGGCTCATATTAAATTATATTCCGTCACGTTTGCCGCATCATTAGGCCGCCGGCGGCCTCGCTCAATTCTTACCCTGAACTTTTATTTTTTCTTCGCTTCCGCGGCTTTTCGATTCTCCCACCAGTTTCGAAAACTTTGCTGGGGATTGGAACCTGAGATGGGTTTTGACCGAATGCCAGGGAGGGAGCCAAGGACCTAAGCCTAAGGGGTCCCCTGGAGAACGGGCACGGTCGCCAAGAGAAAGTAGGAGTGAGCGGGCTCAATAACGTCATCGCATGAGGTCAAGGAAACCCCTCAGGCGTTTGCAGGTTATGCCAAGCGGCCGGTAAATGCAAATATTTTTTAGATAGCCCTTGCAGGTCAGGGAAAATAATTTTCGGGAAGCTTTACTCGGCAAATCTCAGCGGCAGGCCGTCGGCTACCGCCATCCCCTGGAGGGTGGCGGTGACCCGCCCGTCTGCGACCTTAACCAGCCCGGCCCGGCTCAGTTCCGCCAGGGTGGCCTGCCAGCGGGGGTGCCGCCGGATGAGATCCAGGTCCACCCCGTCTAGGGAGCGGAACCCTAAATACAGGGCCTCCAGGCGCAGCTGGGTGGGGGTCAGGGTTTCCGCCCCGGCCACCGGCGCCTGGCCCGCATTCAGGGATGAGCCATATTGCTCCACTGACGAAAAATTCCACCAGCGGCGGCTGCCGTTAAAGGAGTGGGCCCCGGGGCCCAGCCCCAGGTAAGGCGCGTGCCGCCAGTACTTTAAGTTGTGGCGGCAGAAGCACCTTTCTTCCCGGGCGAAATTGGAGACTTCGTACTGGATAAAGCCGCGCTCCCCCAGGTACCGGGCCGTAAGCAGAAAGAAGGCGCGCTCCGCCTCTTCTCCCAAGGGGGTGAGCTGTCCCCGGGCCGCCCGGCGCCCCAGTGGGGTGTCTGCGGCCAGGGTCAGCTGGTAGCAGGAGAGATGCTCCGGGCTGAACTCCAAGACCTGCTCCAGGGTCCCCCTCCAGGTCTCTTCCTGCTGCCCCGGCAGGCCGTAGATTAGGTCCACCCCCAGGTTATCGAACCCCGCGGCCCGGGCCAGCTCCAGGGCCCGCCGGGCCTGCCGGGCCGTGTGCCGCCGCCCTAAAAAGCGCAGTTCGGCGTCGTCCAGGGACTGGACCCCCAGGCTGACTCTGTTGACGCCCAGGTCCTTAAACAGGCGCAGTTTCTCCGGGGTGAAATCGTCGGGATTGGCTTCGATGGTGATTTCGGTATCCGGAGAAAACGAGAAGTGTCGCCGAAGGCACTCCAACAATTCCGTCAGCTGGGCATGGTGCCAGTAGGGAAGGGGTGCCGCCCCCGAGAAAGAGGGTGTCGAAGAGGGAATTGGTCCCGATAGAGACGGGCTTCCGATCCAGGGCCTTGCCATAAGCGGCTGGTCCAGGGCTATCCGGTGACCGAATAAAAATCGCAATACGGGCATCTAGGTTCGCAGAAAGGGACGTGGATGTAAAGGCCGAGAATGAGTTAAGGAAATGCGCAACTTTTCTATCTCAGGTTGGCGGAATTTTCTGCATCTAATGCCCAACGCAAGGGGATGTGTACGATATATTCTCTGATTTGGCCTGATTTTACAATTATTTTTTGGGGGGAGGGCCCCTCCACCAAACCCTATACTCCCAGGCCAACTGCTGGCAAAGCCAACCGCCACCTTACAGGGGGTTGGGAAGGGCCGGCATGATCCGAACAAGATCTGGGCAAAAAACCAAGGAGGATTTTAAGCATTCTTTCATGGTTGTTTGGCTCACCCAATCCTGATTTCCAATGCACTTAGTGTAGGGGAGGGCGGGGGAATGGTTTTCCCCCGGTCCTCTCCCTCAAAATAATCTTTCCTACTCATTTTCCGTCTTCAAGACCGCCACGAAGGCGCTCTGGGGGATTTCCACCGCGCCCACCATCTTCATGCGTTTTTTGCCGGCCCGCTGTTTTTCCAGGAGTTTGCGTTTGCGGGTGATGTCGCCGCCGTAGCACTTGGCGGTGACGTCTTTCCTAAAGGCTGAGATGGTGGAGCGCGAAATGATCTGGCCGCCGATGGCCCCCTGGATGGCGATCTTGAACTGCTGCCGGGGGATCTCGTCCTTGAGGCGGTCGCACACCCGCACCCCCCACTCCCGGGCCCGCTCTTTGTGCACAATCATGGACAGGGCGTCCAGTTTCTCACTGTTCACCAGGATATCCAGCTTCACCAGGTCGCTGGCCCGGTAGTCTAAAAGTTCGTAGTCGAAGGAGCCGTAGCCCTGGGTGATGGTCTTCAGTTTGTCGTAAAAGTCGATGATCACCTCACTCAGGGGCATCTCGAAGGTGACCTCCACCCGCCCCGGGGACGGATAGTTGAAACGGGAATTGACCCCCCGGCGCTCCAGGCAGAGCTTCATCACCGCGCCGACGAAGCGCTCCGGGATGAGGATGGAGGCCCGGATGAAGGGTTCGGCCGACCCCGTGATGCTGCTGGGGTCGGGGTAGTGCATGGGGTTGTCCACGGTAATCTCCCGGCCGTCGGCCAGGGTGAAGCGGTACTGGACCCCGGGCACGGTCATGATGATGGATTGCCCGAACTCCCGCTCCAACCGCTCCTGGACGATCTCCAGGTGCAGCAGTCCCAGGAAGCCGCAACGGAAGCCCAACCCCAGGGCGGCGGAGGCGTCTTTCTGGTAGATGAGGGCCGCGTCGTTCAACTTGTACTTCTCTAAAGACTCGGTCAGGCCCTGGTAGTCGTCGGCGCCCACCGGAAAGATGGAGGCAAAGACCACGGGCTTCACCTCCTTGAAGCCGGGGAGTGGCCGGGCCGCAGGGTTGGCGTCCAGGGTGACGGTGTCGCCGATGCGGGTGTCACTCACCGTCTTGATGCCCGCGATGAGGTAGCCCACCATGCCCGCGGTGAGTTGTTTGCGCGGTTCCCGGGTCAGGCGGAAAACGCCCACCTCCTCCACCTTGTAGGCGGCATTGTTGTACATGAGGCGGATGACGTCCCCGGCCTGCACCGCGCCGTCAAAGATGCGGCAGGAGACGATGGTGCCCCGGAAGGAGTCGTAGTGGGCGTCGAAGATCAGGGCGGAAAGCGGCGCCTCCAGGCTCCCCCTGGGGGGCGGGATCCGGGCGACGATGGCCTCCAGCACCTGGTCGATGCCGATGCCCTCCTTGGCGGAGCAAAGTATGGCGCCCTCCGGGTCCAGGCCCAGCTCCCGCTCGATCTGCTCTTTCACCCCTTCGACGTCGGCCGCGGGCAGATCGATCTTGTTGACCACCGGAATGATGTGGAGGTCGTGCTCCATGGCGAGATAAAGGTTGGCCAGGGTCTGGGCCTCCACCCCCTGGGAGGCGTCCACCAGCAGGAGCACCCCTTCGCAGGAGGCCAGGGCCCGGGAGACCTCGTAGGAGAAATCCACGTGGCCCGGAGTGTCGATGAGGTTGAGTTCGTAAACTTGGCCGTCCTTGGCGGGGTAGGGCAGGGTGATGGTGTTGCTCTTGATGGTGATGCCCCGCTCCCGTTCGATGTCCATGGTGTCCAGGATCTGGTCCCGGAACTGGCGCTCCCCCACCATGCCGGTCCACTGGATGAGGCGGTCCGCCAGGGTGGACTTGCCGTGGTCGATATGGGCGATGATGCTGAAGTTGCGAATTTGCGGCATATTTTTGGTTTAAAAGTCAATTACCATCAAATTTTTATTTTACATTTTCCAGCTACAGGCGTCCACTAGTTAGATTTTTCGGTAGTGGGTCATTTTGAAAATGAAAAATCAATCTATTAAATATCCTGCCAACTGGTCGGAAAACGGATTGAATTTTACAGAAATCATCCGGCAGGAGTATGGGGGTAACAGTTGCATTATCAGGGCAGGGTTTGTAGAAGGGAATAGTAAACCAAAGGAGGATACCTTCTTTCTACGATTGGAGAAAGAGGGTGTGGAACCAACGGTTTTACTACTCCGACCTGACGAAATACAGACTATCGCGTGGGTCGCTACTGGGGCGATCTGGGCACACCTTATGAACGAAAAAAATAAGATTAATCGTCTGGATTAGTATCTATGACCTGTTTCCATATTTCACCCTTTTTGCGAGTAGGCGGCGCTGGCTCATTTTTAGTCATCGTGGCCCTTGTTTTGGTGATGCTACTTTCATAAATGCCCGAGTCCGGAACGGTTTCGCCTGGTTTCACAATGGGCTTCTTTTTCGCCATAATTTTATCTCCTTCTGACCGCGATTCAATAAATTTACAATAGCACAAATAGCGGTTGCTGGCTATAAATTATGCAAAAGTTTAATTTTTCCTCTGGTAATTTATTATAAAAGGACTTAATATCAATGAAAAACAATGGATTGAGGTGGCCCGGAAGAAGGTATATGAAAAAGGGCGTCGATTTAATTTATAAGTTAAATGGGGACATAGAGGATGGTATAGATGTTTTTGAATTTGCACCATTTTTATTATCCTTTGGACAACTAATTAATGAGGCACATAAAACGCTTTACCCTGATGAGCCAGAAATTGCCGTAAATATTAAACCAATCGAAAAGGGATCGTTTGAGGTTAACATCTCGGGTATGTGTAAAAGATGTTTTACAACAAATATTAACTTATATAAATAGTGATACCGGGAAAAATATAAAAGATGTTTTGGTAAACTTAGGTCTAATTACCGGAATATCAGGGATTAATCTTTTACATATAATAGATTTATTGAAAAGAAAGAAAATAGAGAAAATTGAACAATTAATTTCAGGAGAATTTAGATATATAGCAAATGATAATAGTTCAATTACTGTATCCCCAAAGGTAAATGCCTTGTATTTAAATTGTAATATACAACAAACAATATATAATGGTATTGCCAAGCCACTAGAACTTGATAATGTTGATTCAATTGATAGTTTTATAAAATACAATGAAGAAGAAACTAAAGTTAACTTAAAAAAGGAGATAGCTCCTGCAATTAAAGAATATTCATCAGCAGAATTGCCTCTTCTTGAAGAAGAAAAGATAACTGAAAATATTATAACTGTTTGGGTACGCCCCATAACTGCCAATTTGGAAGGTGGGCCAAAATCGTGGTCATTTAGATTAGGAGAAGATGAAAAGATTATTGCAAATATATCTGATGTAAGGTTTTTAGAAGCAATGAAAGGCGGAGCCAGGTTATCATCTAGGGATAAATTGCTTGTTGTTATGAAGACCAAACAAGTTGTTAGGGGTACGAATATTTCAATATCACATGAAATAATCGAAGTTAAAGAATCTCAAAAAGGACCAGGACAAGAATATTTATTTAGAGATAATAATTAAATTAAAGCCGCAATTGATTTTTCCCGGCGTCTAAGCGATCAACAAGTTGAGACCTCTGCGAGAATCTCGGTTGCTGCCCTGGTCCATCAAAATGTAGCGTAGGCGCCCTCGCCTGCGATGAGCGGTGGACAGCCGGGGGCGGCTATCCCACATTTAGATTTTCGCAGAGGTCTTAATTTTTTCCCGGCTGCCAATAATATGGCAATAATACTGGATAGAATATATAATGTGTAGAAAAAGCCTTGAGAGAGACGCTGAGATGTTTTGGCCCGGGTGTCGCCCGGCTGTCGGCACCTCCCGAGCGCAAAAAATTAAGAGGTTGGGTTAATGGACGAATATGGCAACGATTTTGGCTGGACCCCGGAGCCCAGGAAGCTGGTCACCGCGGTGCTGCCCCATCCCATCCACGGCCGGCTGGTGGGAAAACTGATGCTGATGATCAGCAATTGTATCTGCTTCAAGGGGTGCTTCTACACCCTGAGCTGGCGGGACGGCGACGTGGCCTTTTACCAGCCGGCGTTTGCCCAGGCTTGCTGTGTAAGCTAACCTTCGGCCTGGCGCCCGCGACCGGCGCCAGGGAATTATCGGTAGAGATTTCCGGGGCGGGTTTCAAACCCGCCCCTACCTTTTTCAAAGATTGATGGAACCGCAGGCCGCCAACTCGCGACGCCTAAACCTATAACCATTGCCAAAAGTAATTTCTGTGCGTAGGGGCACGGCGAGCCGTGCCCCATCTGAGGGCACAGCACGCTGTGCCCCTACAAGCAAGCTGACTAAAGGAGAAAACTTTCGGCAATCGCTATAGATGGTGAGATCATGGTTTCCCTCCCCCCACCCCCCTCCCTTCAAGGGAGGGGGAGTTTGGCGGTCTCTACTCAAGCGATTGAGCCCCCAACCGGATCGTATCCTCCCAGAAACCTGCTTCTACGCTTCCCGCTTACCTTGGGCCCGGTTTCTCCTTGGGTTGCAGGTCCTCCCGGGCCTCGGCGGCCTCCAGGTTCTCCAGGATGGCGGTGACGAACTTGTGGGCGTAGGCCACGTAGTCGCCTTCCACCACGTAGGCGTAGCGGATGTAGCTCTCCCGGAAGTTCACCCGGGCGTTCTTGATGACGATATAGAGGTTGGGGTTGAGGGGCGCGGCGCCGGCATAGCGGTAATAGAGGTTGGGCACCTTTCGGGCGATGATGACCAGGCCGCTTTCATCCAGGATGGTGAGCCGGTCGTAGACCTTCCGGTGGGTGCCCGGCTGGTCGATGACCGCGCCCTTGGCGATGAGCCCCAGCTTCTCCCGGTTAAGCTTCTTGAGGGTGGCGTCGATCCTGGCCAGGACCTGCTCTTTTTCCTTGATGGGGGCTTTGTGGTACTGGTAGAAATAGCCGGTGGGAAACTGCTTGGCGCTCACCGCCGGGCCCTGGGCCTGGGCCGGGCCCAGGCCGCCCATCATAACCAGGATGGCAAAGGCAAGAGTCCGCTTTAAGGTCATGGCGCTGCCACTTGCTTGCTGCCTCAGGCGAAGTTGAGATGAGGCTCAGTATAACAGAAAATGGTGCGACCGCCAGTTGGAGCAGTCAGCAGTTAGCAGTCAGCGTTAGCAGTTTAGGGCAGAGCAGTTAGCATGAAAGCGATTTGCGCGGTAATGCTGATGACTTCTGTCTTGGCTGAAAACTGATGGCTGAAAGCTGAAAGCCAAGTTGGGTGCCGCGGCCGTTAGCCCTGCCAATACACAAAGATATATTCCTCTTCGTTGATATCAATAACCAGGTCACCGCCCCGGGACTCGGCGTAGGTCAGCCAGGTGGGCTTGTCTTCGCCGCAGCACACGAGGTTGGGGGAGAACTGCCCGGTTTTTCGGTCAAACCAGGCCAGCAACATGGGGTAGCCGCAAAGTTCCCGGGCCCGGCGGTCGGCGTGCTTTTTGGCCCGGGAGAAATCCAGAGGTTCGTCCTCAATCCGCAGGTCTACCGGGTCCTGCAGCATCTCCCGGGTAAGGGGTATGGGGCACTGGGTCATGTCCTCTCCTTGAAACGGGTCGGGGGCCCCGGCAGCCTCTCACCGCAAGGTCCGGGTTTCGCCGATCCCCAGGGTAATGAAGAAGCGGCCCTCATCCGCAGGTGGGGATTGCGAAATCCGTGGGGGCCGTGATGGGGGGCCTCCGGCCCGCACCGTAGTGCTCCCCGGAACGGCCGTCGCCGCAGGAGGTCGCCGGGCAGGTAATCAGGGACAACAAGATCAAAGCGCAGTGAAAGGCCGTGGGCTGAGCCCGGCAACCCCGTGTCGCGCCTTACTGAAAACTGACTTCCTCATCGGGCAGGTCGATTTCCCCGGGGAACTCCGTAAAAGGAAAGGGGCGGCGGTTCTCGTTCAGCGTGATATAGCGCCAGACCCGGTAGGCGTAAGCCACCACCTTGTTGGCGAACACCCTGGCCGGCTCGCTGGGTTTCAAGGTGATGAACAGCAAGACGAATTGGAAAGCGGTGGTCAGCAGGATAATGGCTTTCAGGATGCAGAACACGGCCACATAGAACAGGGTGTAGAGAAGGCGTATGGCAATCTGGGCCCGGGAGACGGCGGCCTTGGGTTTGTCGTTCATAAGTCCCTCCGTTTGGCAGGTATCGATTTTGGCGGCCAACAGCCAACCAGGCAGTCTGGTTCTATGGGGAAGAATATAAGATGCGCGCCGGGAATTTACAAGGGAAGGCGGCAGGCCTCAGGGGGCCCAGGGGGAAAGATGGAGGTCTTCGCTTAAGTTGCCGCCCCTAAAGCAAGGTTGTCTCTAAGATTAAGGAATTATTATGCTTTAAGATTAAAGGCCCCGCCTGGGTATCCGGCCTTCCGAATAGTCCGTTTTAAGTGAGGTAATTGGACATCCGGGCAATGAAATAAATGGCAATGTACGCCAGGCAAGCGATTATCAAAAAGCGGCGCATTTTTCTTCCCCCCCCTTTTCTTGAAAATAATATTCTTTAATTGGCCCGATTATCAATCAGAGCATGGCTGATTTTGGGCTAAGGGCATCCCTGGTTTTGGCCTCAGGCAATGGCGGAGGCCGGGCGGATGAGAGGTGAGCCGCTATCGTCTCCGCTGGTTAGCGGGAAAAGCCCCCAGGAGAAAAAGGCGGCGATAAAGGTCCCTTTTTTCTATGAATATTTCGAGACTGCTTCATGGCCCCTCCCCTGGGAATGCTTTAAAGGCAACCTCTAAGTTTTGTAAAAAGAAGGAATCGATGGTATAAGATAACATTCATAACTTAAGATTTTGTGTTTTTAGCCTTATGCTCCTAATATTCCACCATAATTCATTAAAATATTTGGCGGCTAGGAGCAGAGGTTTTGCAGCCAGAAAGCCTGAGCCTCCTGGCATTTCAAACAGGTTTAGGACCGAGAGAGCCTGTCTTATCTGAAGCCCAAAGTGAACGAAAAGCCGATCCTGGCGGAGAAAGTCGCCTGGCTGCTCTTTTGCGCCACTTCCCTGCAATTGGCCTTTCTCCGTCCTTATCTAGTGCTGCTCCCGGGGGAACACACCAACCTGTTCTCCGGATTATTGTGCGCCTTGTCCCTGGCCGCGACGGCCTGGGCAGCCAAAAAGGCGGATATCATCCGCAGCCAGGCGCAGTTGGCCATTTGCCTGATCCTGGCGGTGCTCATTCTGCTGAGCGGTTTTCATAGCGTTCTGCCGCGGGCCAATTCCTTGCGGGGCCTGGTGCTCCTGGCCTCCGGATTGGGAGGGTTCTGGGGGGCCCGCATCTTGCTGGCCACGGAAGCCAAACAGCGGTCCTTTCTCCGGCTCTGCCTGTTGATGTTGTCGGGAATCCTCCTGGTAATGCTGCTCTCCTACCTTTTTAGCGCAAGAGTAACCAGGATTCTGGATTCCAACCTGCATCCGCTGACCACCAAAGTGATGCTGCTGTGGTTTGCCCCTCTGACCCTGCTCTGGGGTCGGTCCGGCCAGAAGATCCTGGGCGCGGTCCTCATTGGCTTGAGTTACCTGATGTTTTCCTTGATGGATTCGCGGTCCGCGGTATTGCTGCCGTTGATCCTGGGAGTCCTGGCTGTGTTTTGCGGGGGGTTGCGGCTAAAATATTTCTTGCTGATTCTTCTGGTTTCCGGAGGAATACTATTTTATTTCATTCGCCATCTACCCCTGGAGAAAACCGGCAAGGAATATGAGCCGGCGTATTATCGGGTGGAAAATTATGTTTTTTCCTGGCATATAGCGGTCCAGCATCCGCTTTTGGGCATCGGCCTCTTGACGCCGCGGGATGAATTTCTGAAAGATTATGCTATAAAATATCCCTATGTGACGCGGCACCAATTCAGTAACTCTTTAAAGAGAATAATAGTTGCCGATAACATGTTTCTTACTTTCATGGTGGGGGTAGGCTTTCCTTTTTTGTTGCTCTATGGTTTTTCCTTGACAACGTTATTCACCAGATTGGTGAGAAGCCTCGGCGCCAACCCGCCGGCCACCGTCATACCCCCCCTGGCGCTATTGTTGCCCCTGGTCATGGCGCTGTTGAGTTTCTTTATCTTTGATATCTTACTGCACCCGCAAGTATGCTGGTTCTTCCACATATTATTGGGCTTGATCCCCATGAACCGGGAGTGACGCGTAACCAACCTGAGGTTTTCTCGCAATTATTAGCCTGTGGCCTGCCGTCAGCGCGGCGCTGCGGTAAACAGGATCTCGCCAGATGCCCCATCGCAACTTGCCACCTTTTTATGTCGTTACAGTGAGTTACCACAGCGGTTCCCAGCTGCCGGAATTCATCGCCTCCTTGTCGCCGCTGCCGTTGGTTAAAAAGCTGATCATCACCAACCATTCCCCTGAGGAGAGTCTGGCTGAGCTAAAGGCTCCCTTCCCGATTCAGGTTATCGTCCAGGACAATGCCGGGTATGGCGCGGGATTGAACCGGGGGTTGCGCGAGATTGGCGAGGGGAACGCCATTACTTTACTTTGCAATCCCGATGTGGCCCTGTTGACGCCGGAGAAAGTGGCGGACGCCCTTGCCTTCCTGGCCGCTAACCCCGGGGTGGGCTGCCTGATCCCCCGATCCGTGGACTTCCAGGGGCAGCCTATTTGGGCCTGCCGCACCTTTTACACCTGGAAGACTCTTTTGGCTTCCAGAATCAGTTTTTTTCGCCGAGTCTTTGCCGGCCCTTACCGTGAACACCTTTTACTGGATACCACCGGCAACCAGCCCATGGAAGTGGACTGGGGGTACGGCGCGGCCATGTTTTACCGGGTTGCCGCGTTTGGGGGGGGGCCCACGTTTGATGAGGACTTTTTTCTCTATATGGAGGATGTGGACCTTTGTGTCCGTCTATGGCAGGCCGGCCTGGCCGTGGTCTATTATCCGGATTTGCTTTTCCGGCACCACAGCCAGAGGGAAAGTCATCGCCGTTGGCGCTTCCTCCGGTACCATCTGGTCAGCCTGGGGAAATTTATCAGGAAATATCGAGGGCTGCCGCAGCGCCAGGGTCTTTGAGGAAGGGAAGAATTTCACCCCAGGTAACCCTTGGAGACCTGCGGAAGCTGGTCTTTAGTCGCTATAAATAGCGTTCTATGCTATGCTATCACGCTATCCGGCAATTGCCGCCGGGGGATTTTCTAGTCTGGCAGCGGGGTGAAATCAAGACCTGCCGTAACTACTGGCAGCCCAACTTCGGCGCCGTTCTGGATGATATCACGGAAGAAGAGGCGGCCCGGCACTTGCTGGAGTTACTGCAAGACGCCGTAAAAATCCGGATGCAGTGCGACGTACCTTACGGCGCCCGTTTTCTTCCCTCGGTTAACCTTTTGCGGATCTTGATGGTGGCCACCTGGTTTTTGCCGCTGTCATCACTGGTGGCCCCCTATTATATCAAGATGGGGGCTTTTGGCCTGGCTTCGACTTCCGCGGTGATACTAGGCGTTTTGAGTATCGCCTTGAACTTTATTTTGGTGCCCCGATATGCCGCGGTGGGGCGGCGGTGGGGGCGGCGCTGGCCACCTCCATTACTTGCCTGGCAGGTTTCGGCCTGGTGCTGGGATTATTGTTTCTGATCTCCCAAAAGAATCCTCTGGTGATCTTTATCCCTGCGCTGGCCAGGGAACTGAGGGGTTTAAAACTGAGAAACATCTCCATTACCCAGGAGTGATCATTTATAAGGGCAAACCGGCGCATTTGCGGCGCCGGTTCAGCGCCAAAGACAATTTGGGTGCAAGATGGAAAAAATTGAATTTTTCAAACACAATCTGACGGAGGAAGACCTGGACCTGACCAACCAGGTGATGCGTTCCATCTTCCTTACCACCGGGCCCATGGTGGCGGCTTTCGAAAAGAAATTCGCCCAATATCTGGACAGCCCCGAGGCAGTGGGCCTGACCAGTTGCACCGGGGCCATGCACCTGGCCCTCCTGAAACACGGCATCGGTCCGGGCGATGAGGTCATCACCACCCCCATGACCTTTGTGGCCACGGCCACGGCCATCATTGAAGCAGGGGCCACCCCGGTCTTTGTGGATGTCTGCCCCCAAAGCGGGCTAGTGCTCCCCGAGGCCGTGGACGCGGCCATCTCCCCCAAGACCAGGGCCATCCTGCCGGTGCACCTCTATGGCCGCATGGTGGACATGCGGGGCTTCGCCCGGGTGGCGGCCAAACATGGCTTGGTGCTCATCGAAGATGCGGCCCATTGCCTGGAGGGCAGCCGGGACCAGGTACGGCCGGGCCAGCTCAGCGCCGCGGCCTGCTTCTCCTTTTATGCCACCAAGAGCATGACCTGCGGGGAAGGGGGGGCCCTGGTGTGCCGCTCCCCGGAAGACGCCTCCTGGTACCGATCGGCCCGGCACCACGGGATCTCCAAGAACGCCTCCTCCCGCTATACCAAGAAATACGAACATTGGGATATGGAGATGATGGGCTGGAAGTACAATATGGATGACATCCAGGCGGCCCTGCTTCTGAATCAGATCGACCGCCTGGACGCCAACCGGCAGCGGCGCCAGGACTTGGAAAACCTTTACCGGGAACTACTGGCGGACCTGGAAGGTCTCGATTGCCTGGAAGCTCCAGGCCCGGGGGAGGTGAGCGGCCACCATCTCTTCACCGTGCTTTTGCCTCCCCGGGTGGAGCGGGACGAAGTCATCAAGATGGTGCAGGAGATGGGGGTAGGCTGCGCGGTTAATTATAGGGCGGTGCATGTGCTCCGCTATTTCCGGGAGCGCTACGGCTACCGGCCGGAGGACTTCCCCGTAGCCTACCGGATCGGCCAGCGAACTTTGTCCCTGCCACTCTATCCCAAGCTGACTGAAGCAGAAGTGGCCCGGGTCTGCGACACTCTGAAGAAAGCGGTCGCATCCTGGTGATGAGAGAAAGATTGGGTAACCTGATTAAAAACGTCTACCACCGTCTCCCCTGCCCCGGATTCACCAGGTTCCGCAATCTCACTGGGGGCAGATCATTGGTTGCCGCGGTTCCCCGCTGCTGCCGCCCTTGACAATCACTGGGTTTTATATTAAAAAAATGGCGAATATGCCGGAAGCGCCTGGTAATCTGCAGATAGACCCTAAAAGAATTCCCATCACCATCACCCCTGACAGAAGCTGAGCCCTGTTGGGCTCCACCACGGCACTAGTGTTGTGCTTCATAAATATTATGACGAAAACCTAAACTCTAGAGGTCTTAAAGTCCCCCTTTGGAAAAGGGGGGTTAAAAAACCGTGGTTTTAAATGTCATAGCAATTATGAAGCGCCACACTAGGTCTAAAATTTTTAAAGATGCTTACCGAAAATTAAGTTTAGTCCGTCTCTTTACAATAGCCAAATCCAAGGTATAAAAAGGAGTAGCTCGAAGACATGAGCCTAGGGAGGAGCGACTAGCATGGCCGCACTTATCGTTAATGGCAGGGTAATTAACCGGGTGGGAGAATGTTACGTCATTGCCGAAATTGGTCATAACCATCAGGGGAATATTGAGACGGCCCAAAAGCTTTTCCTGGCGGCCAAGGAGTGCGGTGTTGACGCGGTGAAGCTCCAAAAGCGCAACAACCGGTTGCTTTATACCCGTGCCATATACGATCAGCCCTACGAGCACGAGAACAGCTTCGGGAGCACCTATGGCGAGCACCGAGAGGCCCTGGAGTTTGGGGAAGACGAGTACCGCGAGCTGCAGCGATATGCCCGGGAGTTAGGAATTACCATGTTCGCCACGGCCTTCGACTTCAGCAGCGTGGATTTTCTGGCCAGGCTGGACGTTCCCGCCTTTAAGATCGCCTCGGGTGATCTCAAGAACACTCCGCTGTTAAAGTATGTGGCGCAGGTGGGCAAACCCATGTTCGTCAGCACCGGTGGGGGCGATATCCTGGATGTGCAGCGGGCCTATGACACCATCATGCCCATCAACCCCCAGCTTTGCATCATGCAGTGTACCGCCAGTTATCCTTCTGATCCTGAAGATATGAATTTGAGCGTCATCACCACCTACCTGGAGAGGTTTCCCGACCTGGTCATCGGCCTTTCTGATCATCAGAGCGGTATCGCCATGTCCGTGGCGGCTTACGTGCTGGGAGCCCGGGTGATCGAGAAGCATTTCACCCTGAACCGGGCCATGAAGGGTACGGACCACGCCTTTTCCCTGGAGCCCGTGGGCCTCCACAAACTGGTCCGGGACCTGCGCCGGACCCGGGTGGCCATGGGGGACGGTATTAAGCGGCCCATTGCCAAAGAAGCCAAGCCCATCTTCAAGATGGGCAAAAAGCTGGTGGCGGCCCGGGACTTGCCGGCGGGCTACGTACTCACTGAGCAGGATGTGGCCATCAAGTCTCCCAACGATGGGCTGCCTCCTTATGAACTGGACCGAGTCTTAGGGAAGACCCTTATCCGAAATCTTCGGGAGGACGAGAACATAACTTTTGAACATCTTAGGTAAGCCTAAGTTTTCCCCATTCGAAATAACTCAGGCTTTTGGCAGGGATCAGTAGTGTCCGGTACGCAAATTGCGTAATTAGCTATGACCATGGCCCCGTGAACTCAAGCTGTCGAAATTTTAAAGGTTATACGAAGGTGGGCAGTGCCCACCCTACATATCTGGACATGGTGTCCATGGTAAGCCGGGATGCCCGATCTTAATCAGATAAATCTTTGGTGGCACAGGCGTCCCGCCTGTGCCGGCGTAGGCTGAAGCCTGCGGCTACATTTTTTCTTAGTACCGTTTTATCGCAGGGTGCAAAATCCCTGCCGGACACTACTGGGCCGGGATATCATTCCGGCAGTCAACCAGGGGCTGTTTACTTCATGACCAAAGAAATCTTCAGCGTTCGTGACCGGGTGGTGGTCATAACCGGGGGACTCGGACAACTTGGGCGCCAGTTTACCCGGGCCCTGGCGGCCCGCGGAGCCAGGATCGCCATCTTCGATGTGGCGGTTGAGCCGGAGGGGACAAGCGAGGGGTTTGGAGACGAGACTTCCCGGCAGAACTTGCTTTTCTGTCGGGTGGATGTAACCAGCCGGAGTTCCATCGAGGCCGGTCTGGGTCGGGTAAACGAGGTTTGGGGGCCGCCCCACGCCTTGATAAACAATGCCGCCCTGGATTCGCCGCCCAACGCCCAGGCGGAGGAGAACGGCCCCTTCGAGACCCAGCCCGAGGAGTCCTTCGATCTGGTCATGGAGGTCAACACCAAGGGCGTGATGCTCTGCTGCCAGGTGGTGGGGAGCCAGATGGCTCAGGCGGGCCGTGGCTCCATCGTCAATATCGCCTCCATTTATGGCCTGGTGTCGCCCGACCAGCGGATTTACGAATATCGGCGCACGTCCGGAGCCCCCTTTTTCAAGCCCGTGGCCTATTCCGTCTCCAAGTCGGCCCTGCTGAATCTTACCCGCTACCTGGCCACCTACTGGGCCGAGAAAAACGTCCGGGTCAATACCCTCACCCTGGGGGGCGTATTCAACCACCAGGACCCGGAATTCCTCAAAGGGTACTGTCAGAGGGTTCCCCTGGGACGGATGGCCCGGGAAGACGAATACAACGGCGCCATTATCTTTCTGGTATCTGATGCCTCGTCCTATATGACGGGCGCCAATATGATCCTCGATGGCGGCTGGACCGCCTGGTGAAGCGGTGTACATGGACCTGAAACCCTTTCCCGAGATTATTGCCAACTGGATCGACGGAGCCGAGTCGCTGGCGGTTTCCAGGGAGACCTTTGTCAAGTTGAATCCGGCCGACGGGCAGCCGCTCTGCCGGGTGGCCCGCTCCGGGGCCGGGGAGGTCGGGCGGGCGGTGGCCGCGGCCAGGGAGGCGCAGCCAGCCTGGGCCGACACGCCGGCGGTGAAGCGGGGAGAGGTCTTGCACGAGGTGGCCGCCCGGCTGAAGGCCCGACGCCAGGAGGTGGCCCGGGTGGTCCACCTGGAGACGGGAAAGTCCTTCCGGGAGGCCCTGGGGGAGACCGACGGCGCCGCGGCCCTGGGATTCTTCATGGCCGGGGAAGGGCAGCGCCTCTACGGCCGCACCACCACCAGCGGCGTGGCCCACAAATACGCCATGACCGTCCGGCAACCGGTGGGGGTGGCCGGCCTCATCATCGCGGCCAACACCCCCATAGCCAACGTGGCCTGGAAGGTCTTCCCGGCCCTGATTTGCGGCAACGCCGCGGTCCTCAAGGCCGCCGAGGACACCCCCGCCACCGCCTGGATCTTCGGCAAACTAGCCCAGGAGGCCGGGCTCCCGCCGGGAGTCCTCAATATTGTCCAGGGCTTCGGCGAAGAGGCCGGCGCGCCCCTGGTCTCCCATCCGGACGTCCAGGTCATTAGCTTCACCGGCTCCACCGAAGTAGGGCGCCAGATCGCCGCGGTGGCGGGCCGGCGGCTGGCCAAATTGTCCCTGGAACTAGGCGGCAAAAATCCCCTGGTGGTGTGCGACGACGCTGACCAGGAAAACGCGGCCCGCTGGGTTTTGCTCTCCGCCTTCAGCAACGCCGGGCAGCGCTGCGCCGCGGCATCCCGTATCATAATCTTTGACACAATTTACGATCGATTCCGGGACCTATTGGTGGAGCGGACTGCCCGCCTCAAGGTGGGCTCCGACGATGAGGACGACTTTGGCCCGGTGATCAACGAAGAGCAGCTCAGCAACATGCTCCAGGCGGTGGCCCTGGCCCGGGAACGTGGCGCGGTCGTGCTCACGGGGGGCCGCCGCCTCACGGACCCGGAGCACCGGCAGGGCTTTTATCTGGCCCCCACCCTCATAGAGAACGTGGCGCCGGGCGATGACATTTCCACCCGGGAGCTGTTCGGCCCCATCGCCTGTCTTTACCGAGTCAGGGATTTCGACGAGGCCCTGGCCCTGGCCAACGACTCGCCCTACGGGCTTACGGCCTGCATTCACACTCGCAGCCTGCACCGGGCGGTGCAGTTTACCCAGAAGGTCCAGACCGGGGTGGCGGTGGTCAACGCCGGGACTTACGGCAGCGAGCCCCACATGCCCTTCGGGGGGTTGAAGGACTCGGGCAACGGCACCCGGGAGCCCGGCACCGAGGCCCTGGACGTGTACTCGGAACTGAAGGATATCTATATCAATATTGATCCTGCTGAGCTGTAGTTCTATGGGTAAAACCAAGCCGCCTACCATCGTCGCCCTCATCCCGGCCCGAGCCGGTTCCAAACGGGTGCCGGACAAGAACATCCTCCCCCTGGGGGGGCACCCCCTGCTGGCTTATGCCGTTCAGGGAGCAGCGCAAAGCGGTATTTTTGCCGCGGTGATCGTCTCCACGGATCTTCCGCTTTATGAAGAGATCGCCCGTTATTACGGCGCGGAGGTGCCCTTCCTGCGGCCCCCGGAGCTGGCCGGGGATCTTTCCCCGGATATCGACTGGGTGGAGTATACCCTCAGAAGGCTGCGGGATGAGGGGCGGGTCTTTGACTGTTTCAGTATCTTGCGCCCCACCAGCCCCTTTCGCCTGCCGGAGACCATCAGGCGGGCCTGGCGGGAGTTTCTGGCCGAGGACGTGGACTCGCTGCGGGCGGTGGAGAAGTGCAAGCAGCATCCGGGCAAGATGTGGGTGGTGCGGGGAAAACGGATGGTTCCCTTGCTGCCGTCGGGGCCGCCGGTACAACCCTGGCACAGCAGCCAGTACCAGGCCTTGCCCGAGGTCTACGTGCAGAACGCCAGCCTGGAGATTGCCTGGACCCGGGTCGTTTTTGAAGACCGAACCATTGCCGGCAACGTGCTGGCCCCCTTTTTCACCCAGGGTTACGAGGGCCTGGACATCAACGATCTGCGAGACTGGCGGCTGGCCACGGAGCTGGTGGCCTCGGGCGAAGCAGCTCTTACGCCGATACCGCATGAGCCTTTCGATCCCTGCCGGCAAACGCCGGCCGCAGCTAGTTAGAATGTGAATAGCTCGGCGGGGGTGAGTTACGATTGCGGCCGCGGAATCGGGAGCGCCGGGGGCAGGCGCCTACGAACCAGGGATTTGGCGAAAGAGGTCATGGGCCACGCCAGCCCCTACCTCTATTATGAGCGCTCTACTACCTGTAACAGGCAGTTGACAACGTGGCCCCCGGCTGGCGGCAGGACGAACTTCTCGGAGGCAGCAACAAACGTAGGAGAATGACGGTTATCTCTGAATCATATTGACAACGATTATGAAGTTTAAAAGACTGTTATATTTAGTTTGCATATTGTTAATTCTTAGTTTTGGTATCAGAGGTGTCAATAGATATATTTATTATCATGAAGGTGTTGATTATAAGTTAGCAGTTGCCAATGTTTTTAGGGAAATACGACAATTTATTAAATCTCCTTCTCAAGGGAGTTCACAGGACAGTAAAAAAGAGCCTTTACCGGTTGAACTAGATTCATACATAAATCACCCTAGCCAGATTACCAAACTCTTTCCGAAGGTTATCGAGTCAACCATTGCATTCGGCAATACACCTTACCAGGAGTTATTAACAGAATCATCAAGATCCATTGTTAAGGATCAGAACGGCCATCTAATTAACCTACCAAATCAAAAATATAAATTTGCGTTTCTCCGATCGCGAATTTTTCAAAACTGGGATCCGATAGTTCTCAAGCAAAACAATTTGCATGCCCCTATCAGCCCGGAAGTTGACGAATTTATAAAAAAATATTGCTTAAAATCAATAATAGTAAGTACAGACGAAAATGGGGACCGAAATACAGTACCGAAGATAATTTCTGATAAAATTATCTTAATTATTGGAGACAGCGTAGCTTTTGGAGTAGGAGTAAGTGATTCGGAGACCCTGGCTTCGAAACTACAACAAAGATATCAAGGGTACAAATTTATTAACGCCAGCGTTGGAAATGCTGATGCGAAAGATAATATTGCAAGATTACGGGAAAGGGCTGAGTTATATAAAAATAAGGTTAGAGGGGTAATTTATGTTCATTGTGAAAATGACTTTTCCAAAATAGAGACCCCAGAATACATCGTCTCGGAGCTATCTTCTCTTCTTGATAAATTTAAGATTAATTTTAGAGTTTTTGTATATCAAGTATATTCTTATCGCGCCATGCCGGATTTGCTGCGTCATAAAAAAGAAGAAGAGTTGGTTAACTATTACAACTTGAAGGCAAGAACCTTGGAACTTGCCCAAAAAGCCGGATTTAGAGTTGTGGATTTTTATAATATTGTGGAGAATTATAGATATGAAATGGGGACCCCATATGCCGGATTCTCTTTATATGAGGACCACTGCCATTTTTCTGAATTAGGAATAACGTTGGTGGCAAATCAAATAATAATTCCAAATAATTTATGATTATTTCGGCATTCATGTCTTTTTTCGGCAGGGTTTGATAATGTCGTGCTCCACCAAGTCCGGTTTCAAGATAGTTGCAGCTCCGTGGCGGGCCAGAAGTTTTCCTTTGTGCACCTGGGACGTGGACATCTACTCCGCCACCCGCGACTCCCTGGAATTCTTGGCGGATTTGCTGGTTCCCGGTGGCATCATCATCGTCGACGATTACGGTCACACCACCTGTAAAGGCAGTAAGGAAGCTGGTGGACGGTTTCGTTAATCAGAGGCGAAACTTCATGAAGTTGCACCTGGAAACAGGCCAGTGTCTAATCATACGCCTGAGCTAATAGGAACGCGGTCCTAATCCTTCAATTAGTAACAAGGAGATAACCTTGTGCGTTGGTTTCAAAAAATAGCTTCTTCTTATAAAACGATGGCAATATTATTATTAAATACTGTCATTATCATATTATTCCTAAATTTTGCCAGTTTCTTTGTCCTTGATGTTAAAAGGAATTATTTTAAGAACCAGGATCTGCATACTAACCCAGTGGCTGAGAAATACGGAATTCCATTGTCACCAGTCTATCCTGGCATGGATGATGCGGAAATCAACGCCTTGGTTAACGAATGTTGGCCTGCATACCAGTCATATGAACCTTATACGCAAATAAAGGAGGAAGTTCAAACTGGCAAGTATGTCAATGTGGATAAAAATGGCTTTAGAATTACCAAAGACCAGGGCCCGTGGCCCCCGGCCGCCGACAAAATAAATATATTTTTATTTGGAGGTTCCACTACCTTCGGCCGGGGTGTACCGGACTATCAGACCATAGCATCGTATTTACAGGAACTCCTCTGCAGTGACAACCCAGGAAAGGAATATAAAATCTATAATTTCGGCCGGGGCAGTTACTATTCGACCCCGGAGCGCATACTTCTGCAACAATTGTTAATCTCAGGTTTTATTCCTGATCTGGCAATCTTTATCGACGGATATAATGATTTTTGGTTTGTGAAAGATAAATATGGGTTCGCCAAGCAAACTGCACAAATTGCAAATTATATCGAAGAGGCGAATAAAGCTCACAGACAGGGTCTCGATAACAATAAAATAACCTGGAGCAAGTTATGGAGCTTTACGGAATCTCTGCCCTTAGTTCGCGTCTCTCTAGGCGCCAAAAATCGAATCATTCGGTCAGGTAATAAGGATTTCGGAAATGGGAAATTGTCCCAGAATGTCAGTAAAGTTGATTATCGCGATCATTCAATAATCTCTGGCGTAATTAATAGATATCTTAATAATAAGAAGATTATTGAGGCAGTATGTGCCAGTTATGGGGTGACTCCAATATTTGTCTGGCAACCCGTGCCAAATTACAAATATGACTTGAAATACCATTTATTTGCAAATGATCAGAGTCGCTTTAAATTCGAACACTATGATAAATATGGTTATCCTGTTATGGCCCGACGGGCCAAGACCGGGGAGTTAGGCAAGAATTTCCTGTGGTGCGCCGATCTCCAGGAAAGGGACACTACTCCGAATTATGTAGACAGGGTCCATTATACGGCCAAAATGTCTGAAAGGTTGGCCAATACTATCCACCAGATGATGCTGGAACGGGGTTTATTAAAAACACCGAATAAAAAAAGCTAGTCATTTTAAACATCTTAAGGGCGCCGAACTCTGATGATCAAAATACAGTTGATTCCGCTCAGTGAATTTCAGCGGGTCCGCCAGGCCACGGTTGACCGATTCGCTAAACTGGCCCTGCTGGCCGACATGTGCCGGGCCAACGCCCTGGCCACGGTAAAAAGGGCCGGGTCCGGGCACCTGGGCTCCAGCTTCAGTTCCCTGGACATCGTCACCCTTCTCTATTTTTCTGAGATGAATGTGTCAGAATTAGGGGTTGGCCACCCGGACCGGGACATCTACTTTTCGTCCAAGGGCCACGACGTGCCGGGCCTTTACTCAGTCCTCTTCTCTCTGGGGATTGTACCCCAAGAGCAGTTCCTGAACCTCCGGCGGCTGGGCGGGACCCACGGCCATCCGGACGTGAGCATCCCGGGCATCGAGGCCAACTCCGGTTCCTTGGGGATGGGCATTTCCAAGGCCAAGGGCATGGCTTGGGCCAAGCGGCTCCTGGGGCGGGGAGGTCGCATCTTTGTGATGACCGGCGACGGGGAACTCCAGGAAGGCCAAATCTATGAGGCCCTGCAGTCCGCGGTTAACCAGGGGATCACCAATCTCAATGTCATCGTGGATCACAACAAAATTCAGTCCGACAAGCCGGTGCGCGAGATTTCGGACCTGGGGGATCTGGAAGCCAAGTTCCGCGCCTTCGGCTGGCACGTGGTCCGGGGCGACGGCCATGATTTCCGGGAACTGGACCGGATCTTCGCCGGATTCAGGAACGTGACGGATAAGCCCAAGGTGCTGATTGCCGACACCATCAAGGGCCGGGGGGTTTCCTTCATGGAGCATCCTGCGGCCCTGCAAGCCGGGGGCGGGCTGTACCGCTGGCACGCCGGGGCGCCGGATGACCAGTCATTTAAGGCCGGCTACCAGGAGATCGTCACCCGCATCGGGGAGCGCCTGAAGGATTTGGGCCTGCCGCCCCTGGCGCTGGCAGAGGTCCCGCCGGAAGCCAAGGGACCCAGCCGCGTCAGCGGCGAATACGTGGCCAACGCCTTTGGGGAAGCCCTGGCGGAGATTGCCGGCCGGCGCCCGGACCTGGTGGTGCTGGATGCCGACCTGGCGGCGGACTGCCGGGTGCGGTCCATTGAGGAGACAATACCGGGAACGGTTCATCGAAGACGGCATCGCCGAGCAGGACATGGTTTCCATGGCCGGGGGCCTGGCTCGCCAGGGTTTGCTGCCGCTGGTGAATACCTTCGCCGCCTTTCTGGCGGCCCGGGCCAATGAGCAGATTTACAACAACGCCTGCGAAGGTTCCAGAATCATCTACGTCTGCCATTACTCGGGTTTGATCCCCGCGGGACCGGGGGCCTCCCACCAGTCCATCCGGGACATCTCCCTGTTGGGGGCCTTACCCAACTTTCAGATTCTGCAGCCCGCCAATGCCGCGGAAACCAGGATGGCGGTTCAGTATTGTGTGAATGAGGCGGCGGAGAATTGCGTGCTCCGCCTGGTCATCGGCCCCTCCCCCCGGGTCATTTCCCTGCCCGAGGATTACCGGCTGGCCTTCGGGAGGGGCGTGGCCCTGACCGAGGGCCGGGACGCCGTGCTGTTTGCCTATGGCCCCGTGATGCTCCACGAAGCCCTGCTGGCTTCGGAACTCCTCAAGGAGCGGGGCTTCGGCCTGCGGGTGGTCAACCTGCCCTGGCTGAACCGGGTGGATGGCCAGTGGCTGGCCAGAGGTCATCGACACCTGCCGGGATATTTTTGTCCTGGAGGACCACGCCCCGGTGGGGGGCCTGGGGGATTACTTGCTCAATTGCCTGGTCAAGCAGAACCTTCTGGCCGGCCGCAACTTTGAAAAATTTGGGGTGGAGGGTTATCCGGCCTGCGGGACTCCGGCCCAGGCCTTGCGGTTCCACCGGCTGGATGGGGAGTCTCTGGCTGAAAGGGTTTTGGGCGCTTCTGCGCCTCATTAGCGATGGGGAGCTGAGAAACAACTTGGGAGCTGCTGGCAAGCTACGCGCCTTCACGCTATTTAACCCTGAGCGTCCGGCCGCACAGTACCAAGAGCTTTACCTGTCGGTCCTGACCGAGAAAACGGATCGTTGAGGCTGATATGAGCATGCCCCTATGGGCGGTGGCTCTGGTGACGGGCTTTGGCTTTACCGTCACCTATGCGGCCATCCCCCGGGCCAAGAAATGGGCCCAAAGATTCGGGTTGGTGGCCCCGCCGGGCGGCCGGCGGAACCATGCCCAGGACACGCCTCTGACCGGTGGGTTTGCGCTATTCCTGCCCCTGGCGGTGGTATTTCTCGCTTTTTGCGCCCTGACTCTGGCGGGCATTTTGCCCGTGGTCAAACCCGGCCTTAAGAGGATGTTAGCGACGTTTCTGGGGACCACCTGGATACTGGTCCTGGGCACTGTGGACGACCGGGTGGCTCTGGGCTGGCGGGAAAAGCTGCTGGGCCAGTTACTGGGGGGACTCATCCTGGTCCTGGGAGGCCATACCGTGGCGGTGGCCACCATACCCTGGTTGGGGCTGGTGCATTTCGGCTGGTTTGGCATCCCCTTTATACTGTTGGCGGTAATTGTCATCACCAATGCCATCAATCTGATTGACGGCCTGGACGGTCTGGCGGGGGGCATCTGTTTGTTCGCGGCGCTCACCAGTGCCATCATCGCCCTGGTGAAGGGGGATCTGTTCACCGCCACGATCAGTTTTACCCTTTCGGGGAGCCTCCTGGGATTCCTGAGGTTTAATTTCCCCCCCGCCTCCATATTTTTGGGAGACGGGGGCAGCATGATGCTGGGTTTCCTGCTGGGCACCCTGGCCGTCAGTTCGGCCGCGGTCTTTCCCGGCCAGCGGCTGGGGACCAGCATCATGATCCTGGTTCCTTTTCTACCCCTGGGCATCCCGCTGTTCGAAGTGGCCCTATCAGTCATCAGGCGGTGGCTCACCGGACAGGCGATCTTCCTGGGGGACGGCAACCATTTGCATCATCGCCTCATCGGCAAGATCAAGAACGCCCGGCTCACGGTGGCGATTTTTTACTTCTTCAGCGCCTCCCTGTGTATCTTGACCTTGCTGATGGTCCTGGAAGTCAAGTCCCTCCTGCTTCGACTGTTAAGTGCCTTGATCACCCTGGTCCTGATGTTGGCGGTCACCTGGTCCCTCAGACTTTACGGAGACCGGGGCTTATTCCTCACCCTGCGGAATCGTCCCCACTTCAAGTTCCTGGGGGCCTTCCTGCGCTTCATGAGGATCAGACTCACCCGCGCCAGTTCCTTGGAGGAGCTCCTGGCGCTGTTGGATTGTGGAGTCAGGGACCTGGGCTTTGATAGCGTGGCGGTAGCCTATGAGGGCCAGATTCTGAGGCAGTGGATTAACCCCAATCCCGCCCATCCCGGGAACTCCCGCCTGGCCCGGGAATACCCCTGCACCGACTGGGGCCTGAAGATTACCTGGGTCCAGCCCCTCCATGATGACGCCGCTTATAACGAGTATCTCGTCTTGACCTGGCATCGCTTTCTGGTTGGCTTCCAGAAGGCGCTGGCGCCTTACCGTCCAGAACTGCCGGCTATCAAAAGTTGCTTGCTGAGGCTGGCCCAGAATGATGTGGGAGGCGGCTGAACCCGGCGCAACCCGGGGAGCAGTCGCCAAGGTTGGCATGGCATCAGGTTACCCCTGCCGCCGGATTTCCCACCCTCCCCTCCTACCGAAGAGAATATCCCTTAAGTTGGCTTTCTGCGGATTTCTTGAAATACCGGCCGGCACGGTCTCGGGCCCGGAACACCTCACAGGCAAGAAACCCGAGAAAGGACTGCCGGTGACCATGATGCCACAATTCTATGGACGGCGCCTACGAAATCTAGTAAAAAAAAGATCAGCAAGTCTCTCAGTCTGATTTTTCTAAAGAAGATAAAGACCGCATTCTTGACGTTGGGTAGACTGGGCCGCTTAGGAGCGATGGAGCTTGCTGGCCGCTGAATTTATCGGGAAAAGGCGCCCCAGAAACAGGAGTTTTTTCGTTAATGGCCCACAGCTTTGCCGTCAGATCTGCTTATTTCTCTGCCCGACGGTTTCCACCTCTACGGGTTTTTAAGCACCGGTTTAGCCGCGCAGCTTGTCCACGGTAATCCAGGGCGCTGTACCTTCCTGGTTCCTCCCGAGGCCTTGGGTGAGATGCCGGCGGATCTTCGCAGCGCGGCCCGCTGGCAGGAATTCCCTCACCACCGCCTGTCCCTATTGGAAGAAACCATCAACTTCGTGCGGCGGACTGCCAGCCGGCACTTGATTCCCAGCGTCGGTGCCACCAGGAGCATTGTAGAACGCAAGATCAAAACTTTTGGGCGGACCCGCTGGAAGCGGCTCTTCTTGTCTTCGGGCCGTCTGCTGGCGGCCTATCCTGGTCTTGATCGAGGACTCCGGGTCTTAGAGCGATTTCTCTCTCCGTCGCCCGTATCCCAACTCATAAATGCAGAGGACTTCAAGACGGTGGTGTTGGGATCTGCCGGGGTCAAAAACCTGGATATGGGGGTTATGAAGCTGTTTGCCCGGCGTCAGGCCAAATTCTATGGAATAGTTTACTCCTGGGACAATATTACCACCAAATTTAATTATTTTAACCGTTTCCAGCGACTGGCGGTCTGGAATCGCGCCATGCAGACGGAAGCCATCAATTATCTGGGATATCGGCCAGAACAGATCGCCGTGATTGGGGTGCCACAATTTGACCACTATTACCACTTTGCTCCCCAGGAAAGTCGCGAGGAGTTTCTCCAGAGTCTGGCTCTGCCCCCAGAGGCACGATATGTGCTCTATGCCGGAGGCCCCCCGGAAACCTATCCCTGGGGAGCGGAATATGTGGGCCACATCTTGAAGGCCTTGCCGGAACACTTTGTCGTGGTGCGCTCTCATCCTCTGGATTCCACCGACTGCTATCGAGTCATTGAAGATCATCCCCGGGTCCGGATCTTTCATCCGGGCGTGCCGGGCAAGGACTTGCCCCGGAGTCTTGGGATTCTGGTTGCCGCAAGGGGATGAAGCCTACAACCTGGCAGAACAGATCTTTTTTGCCGAGAGCATCGTCACCGCCTACTCCACGGTGACCCTGGATAGCCTGTTTCTGAACCGTCCGGTCATCAATATTGCCTTCGACGGTTGCAACTCTGTCTTTTATCGTCAGCATGCGGGAGTATTATGAGACCGAGCACTACCGGCACCTAACGAGCTCCGGCGCCGTGCCTCTGGTTGATTCCCCGGCGGAATTGACGGAAGCTCCTCAACACCGTGGATCAGTGGTGGCCCAACCGGGCCTCCCAGGTGCGTGCCTTGAAAAGTCTGATCGATCCCTTTGCTGATGGTCAGGCGTCGTGCCGGTTGGCCGAAGATATTTTGGCTTTCCATCAGGCAGCCTGAAGGCGGGAAATTTTTCCAACCTTAGAAAGCAAGAGGCAAAAGGCTCGGCAAGGAACTTTGATTATTACCAGAACCTATTCAAAACCGATTTTTCTGTGTCACCCTGAGCGAGGCGAAGGGTCTGGGTAACTGAAATGACCAGATTCTAAGCGGCGCTCAGAATGACATTTTGCGGTCCAGCCTGGTTTTGCAATAGTTTGTTCTATCCTTCCGCCAGCACATGGATGCCAAACCTATTCCTGAAATACCACAGGCCCAGGCAGAAGAAGGCAGCCTGACTCGGCGGGCCAAGCTCACTTTTGTGAGTTCTTTTCTGCAGCAGGCGGCACGCTTTGTCGTGGGCTTCGGGGTTACTCCCATCGTCATCCGGGGGCTGGGGATCGAGCTTTACGGCGCCTGGGCGATGCTGCGGCAGTCGGCCGGTTACCTGGCCCTCAGCGACCTCCGCCCCATGGGAACCCTCAAATTCACCCTGGCGGTGCGGCAGCATATTGATGATGTGGAGGAGAAGAAAAGGCAGATCGGTGCAGCCCTGATAGTCTGGGCCTTCACCTTTCCCCTGTTCATTACTATCGGCATCGGCGCTATCTGGGTTGCACCTCACTTCATCCGGACTCTCCCCCAATATGCCTGGGCCGTACGCCTGGCCATGGGCCTCATGGTCTTAAGCGTAGCCCTGGAACTCCTCCTATCTCTTCCCGCCAATGTCTTGCGGGGCATGAACCTGGATTACAAGGCCATGGGGTTGAATGCCGCCACCATTCTCCTGGGGGGGCTATTTCACCGTTCTGGCTGTTTGGGGCGGCTGGGGGTTGCCCGGGGTGGCTGCGGCCTCCACCCTGGGGGTTCTGATCAGCAGCGGGGTGCGCTTTGTGGTGGCGCGTCGGGTCCTGCCCTGGTTTGGCGCGGTTCGCCCTTCACGGCAGGAACTGCTTGAGTTCGCCAGGTTGAGCGCCTGGCTGTTCCTGTCCTCCTTAGGAGGCATTTTATTGCTCGCCAGCGACCTCATCGTGGTGGGCTGGATCCTGGGCCCCGCGGCTGCCGCGGTCTATGCCACCACTGGCGGGGCTTTACGTCTCCTCATGGGTCCGGTGGAAGAATTGTTGGGTTCCGGCACCCCTGGAATTTCGGAAATCTGTGGCCGTGAAGGCTGGCAGCGGCTGGAACGAGTACGGACCGAGATGCACCTGATTGCCTTGAGCTGCATAGCCGTGATCGGGGGCGGCGTCTTGAGCTTGAATCAATCTTTCCTGCACCTGTGGGTGGGAGACGGCTTCTATGGCGGCAACCTCTTAAACCTGTTACTGGTATTGATCGCCTTCGAAATGACCTTCTACCGGATAGACGCAGCCATTGTGAACAGCATGCTCCAGTTTCGGGCCATTGCTTTTCTCACCTTGACCTACGGGGCGCTCAGCCTGGGTTTGGGGGGTGTACTCGCTTGGGCGTGGGGCTTGCCCGGCATGGCCCTGGGGGTGTTTCTGGGCCGCCTGGGGCTGGTGCTTTACCTTCCCTCCTTAATATACCGGAAAGGAATTTCCCTGGAGAAACATCTCAAATCCATCTGGCGCCCGACAATAGCTGTATTCATTCTGCTGTTTTTATCATATTTGCTGTGTCAAGTTCTTCGGCCAGCGACGTGGCTCACTTTATTAATTACCGCAACTTTCCTGGGGTCTGCGACTTTGGGGCTCTTTCCTGACTGTTCGGAGTAAATCGCGATGACCGTAAGATGCTTAAGAAACGGTTTTCTACCTTGCTACCGAAGCTTGCTGGTTCAACTTAGACAGGCCCCGGGAGTCCTCAGGTAAGAAAACGGCGCAAGCCATCGTGTCAGATCTTGAATTGAAGGAGACCTTATAATGAGGCGGCCGTGCATTTGCATCCTGGCCAGCACGGGCTGGGAGGTGCGCAATATTTTAATGTCCAGGGCCCTGAAAAATATTCCTCCGCAACAAGACGTGGACGTCATCTGTCCTTATGCCGAAAATGAGGAATTTCGCCAGCGGTTCGCCAACTTCCGCACTCTGGCGAAGATGCCCGAGTGGGGACTGGAAGATTATAGATTTATTGTTCTTATATGCCCTGGAAACGTCTTTCTGGAAAACTTCTTCTTCTCTGACCCACCAATACCGTCTGGGTATGCGGCGGGCCATGCTCAGCCAGAAGGCCAATCCGCTGAAACTGGTGCTCAAGAAGGTGATCCAAGAACCGCCGGCGCCCCGTTAATGGCGCCTCAGCAAGAAGATGCTGCACCACCTCCTGCGCTTTTCCCGGCCTTACCGGTTTTATAAGAATTTTTTCCGGAGGCAGAAGACGGAGATCGTGGTTGCCGGCCATGCCTTCAACCGCAACATCTATCCCGCCCTGTTCGCCGCCAAAGATCTGGGACTGAGAACAATTGGTAACATCCAATCCTGGGATAATATCACTTCCAAGGCGCCGCTCATTATCGACTTCGACCGTTTAATGGTGTGGAACCAGATCATGGAGGAAGAACTGTCCAGGTATTACCAAATCCAAGAATCCCAGGTTCAGAAAATCGGTCCCCTGCAATTTGATTATTATTTTGACCCGGCCTGGAGAGACAGCCGGCAAGATTTTTGTGCCCGTTTCGGATTTGATCCGGAGCGGAAAATCGTGGTGTACGCCACGGTCACCCCCAAGTTGCTCCCGGACGAGCCGTCGCTGGTGGAAAGGTTTCTCCTGGCCTTCAAAGAAGGGCGAATAACCGGTGATCCCAATGTCATGATCCGCGTCCACCCGAAAAGAGATTTCGAGGAGTTTCGGGGCGTGAGGGAAGACCCGCGCTGGCAGGGACTCAAGGTTGCCTGGACTGTGGCCGGCACCCCGGTGAAGGGCAGCTTTAGCGACGATTTCTGGTGCCCCCTGGACAATGAGATCAGGCTGCTCACCAACACCGTGGTGCACGGGGATGTCAACCTGAACGTCTTTTCCACCATTACCTTGGACTATGCCACGCAGGGGAAACCGGCCGTGTTAATCTGTCATAACGCTGCGGATCAACGTCTCCGCTACTACGACAGCTTCGATCACTTTAAGCCCGTCCTGGAATGCCAGGGACATCGCGTCGGCTTCACCCTGGAAGAAACCCTGGGCCATCTGAATGCCTATCTGGAAGACCCCGACCTGGATGCCGCGGGTCGCCAGCGCCTGGTTGAGCTCGAGTGTGGTCCTTTCTTGGGCCACGCCTGGGAGAGGCTGGCTGCCATTCTCTTCAATCAGCATTGAGACCACAGCCGCAGTGCCTTGGCAGCCCAAAGCATGTCGATATTGGCGAGATTATGTCGGTTAGTTTAAGTTACGTAATCCCCCATCATAATAGGATTGATCTGCTCAGCGGCTGTTTGGATGCCATTGAGCAGCAAACCTACCGTCCGCGCCATCAAGAGATAATTGTAGTTGATGATTGTTCCCAGGATGATTCCGTGAGCTGGTTGCGGGCCCACCACCCGGAAGTGAGGCTGCAAGAGAATTCTGCAAACCTGGGATTTGCCCGGACGGTCAACCTGGGTCTGAAAATGGCCCTTGGTGATTGGATCATTCTGGTAAATAATGATGTGCAATTGGCGCCGGATTGCGTTGCGGCCGCCTGCCGGTCGTTCTCCCGGGAAGACGTGGCCTCCGTCGCTTTTGGCATCCTGAACCTGAGAAATCCTGATCTTTTCGACAGTGCCGGGGACCTGTACACCCTGGCCGGTTATGCCCAGAAAAGACACGAAGGGCTCGAGGTCTGCCGGCATCAGGTGGCTTATGGTCCGGTGTTTTCCGCGTGTGGCGCCGCCGCCGCCTATCGGGCCAACGCTCTGAGGGAGGCAGGTTATTTCGACGAATCCTTGGAAGCTTACTATGAAGACGTGGAGCTGGGTATCAGGTTAAGGCTGGCTGGTTATGGGTGCGTTTTTGAACCGGAGGCCCGGGCCCTTCATCTCGTGGGCGCCTCTTATGGCACTAAGAATCTTTCCGCCAAACGAGTATTTTTATGCTCCAGGAATACTGAGCGGGTATTTTTCAAATTCTTTCCTGAAGTTTTTGGTCTCCCGCATTTAATCAGACATTTGGTTGTATTGTTTATTCTCACCGTCGCCAAGCTTCCCACCGGCCGGGAATGGTGGTATTTTGCCCAGGGGAAAATAACCGCGATTCGCCAGGCGCTGCTATCGCCGTCACCGAAATGGCAAGGGCCGGGGCCGGCGAATAAGGACATGGTTCTCAACGCCCTGGAACGCCACTGGCTTAGGTGCCATTATCCGACCTGGCAAAAAAAAGGGAAGAGCAATTATTTCAATGGTCTTCTTCAACGGTGGTTAACCAAGCAGACTTCTACTAAGTGAGCCGCGTGGAATTCGTGGGAAATCAAGAGGCCGGGGTCAAGATTCGCACCATCGGGGAGAGATTTTCTTAGATTCCCTTTCCCCGGCATCGACTGGTTCAACTTTGATTGGAGAATTCCGGCGGTTGGGGCCCTGGCCGAGAAACGGGCCATCGAGGTCTTTGCCCGCGACCCCCCGGGGGTCGTGGGTCCGGAATCTGGATAATTTCCCTTGTAGCTTTAACTAGTTAACCTCAAGATGAGGGCAATCGCAAGATTGCCCTCATTTTTTGTTGGCAGGAGGTAATGCCTACTTGCCAGACCTCGTCTGGTTCGCTTGCCACAGGGCTTAACCCAGGCTGCCTGGCGCTGGGGTTTATGGGCCACCGGGGCCAGCGGCGCCCCTTAAGGCTTAGCCGAAATAATTGCAGCAAAACGCGGCCGTTGCCGATAAAAAGAAAAATAGCAAAACGCCAACCCATGACCACCAGTCAGGAGCGCGCCAAATCTTCTCGTACCTTAATCTATATCCCCATTATCCATACGCCGGAGGATATGGGGGCCTTCAACCAATCCATTACCCAGGCCACCCTGGTGAAAGTGGGGCGGCCCGGTTTGCAGCGGAAAAGCAGGGCCGTCGACGCGGCCTGGACGAAAATCGAGGCCACTGTCCGGGCCTTGGACCTGGATTATTCCAAGGTGCGCCTCTATCAAGACGCGCTGCCGGTGTGCGGCCGGGAAGCGGATATCGTGGCAGCGATGGCCCAGGCCGGCAGCCGTAACCATCAACTGCTCCAGGAGTTGATGGATAAAGGCGCCATCCTCATGGGCACCGAGTCCGGGGAGTTGCTCCGGGAAGAATATCAACTGGCCCAGGCATCCCTGACCGGCAAACCCACCACCCGGGCCTCGGTGTTGGCTCGCCGCCGGGCTCCAGGGCGAGGACTTGCTGCAGCGCCGGGACCGGTTCATCGCCCAGCGCATCAATGAGACCTTGCAGCCGGGTGAGACGGGGATCCTGTATTTGGGGATGCTGCACGCGGTGGAAAAGCACCTCGCCCCCGATCTCAAGATAGTTTATCCGCTCCACCGGCCGTTAATGACGAAGTCGCCATGAACCAGAACGGAGCCGCGATCTTAATCGTGGATGACAATCAGGATATCTGTCTGCTGTTGTCCATGCTCATCCAGCGGGCGGGGTACCGCAGCCGGGTGGCCTATGACGGCGAGACCGCCTTGCAGATGCTGCGGGAGCAGATGCCCGACGCCCTCCTGCTGGACGTCAAGATGCCCGGCATCGATGGTATGGAAGTGCTCAAGCAGGTGAAGCAGATGGCCCCGGACCTGCCGGTGATCCTGATCACCGCCCACGGCAACATTGCCGGCTCGGTGGCGGCCATCAAGGCCGGGGCCTTCGATTACCTGACCAAGCCCTTCGAACACCCGGAGGTCATTCGGGTGCTGGCTCGCGCCCTGACGGAGCGGGAAAGACAGCAGCGCCTGTTCCGTCCGGCCGGGCAAACCTTTGAAAACGACAGTCTTCGGGAGATGATGGGCCCCAGCGGCGCCGTGACCCGGATCATTTGCGAAGTGAACCTGGTGGCCCAATCGGATTTCAGCGTGGTGGTCCAGGGGGAGACCGGCTCCGGCAAGGAACTGGTGTCCGGGGCCATCCACCAGCGCAGTTGCCGGGCCCGGGGCCCGTTTGTGCCGGTGGATTGCGGCGCTATCCCCGAAACCCTCATTGAAAGCGAACTGTTCGGCTATCAGAAAGGGGCCTTCACCGGGGCGGATAAGCCCAGATTAGGAAAATTCGAGACCGCCCGGGGCGGCACCCTGTTTCTGGATGAGATCGCCAACCTGCCCCTGGCGTCCCAGGCCAAACTATTGCGGGTCCTGCAGGACAAGGCCTGCTGCCGGTTGGGAGCCAGTCAGGCGATGCCCATCGATGTGCGGCTGGTGGCGGCCTCCAACCAGAACCTCCATGATTGGGCTGCGGCCGGCACCTTCCGGAAAGACCTCTATTTCCGCCTCAATGAGTTCACCATCAATATTCCGCCCCTCAGAGAACGGAAAGAGGACATCCCCTACCTGGCCAAACGCTTCCTGGATATTACCAACAAAGAACTGCAGAAAAACGTCCGGGGGTTTTCCGAATCCTGTCTGGAGGCCCTGTTTGCCTACAACTGGCCAGGGAACGTGCGGCAATTGCGCTCCGTCATCCGCCGGGCGGTGCTCCTGAGCGAAGAGATGGTGACGGAAAAGCATCTGGACATCAAGCGCGCCCCCATTCCGGGCCTGGCCTTCACCCCCAAGGTTCAAGGAACTCCCTGGCGGGAGCTGCCGCTGAAAGAGATCGTGCGCCGCAGCGTGATAACCGTGGAAAAGGAAGTCCTGATCCAGGTTCTGAAGCATACCGGCGGCAACAAGGCCAAAGCGGCCCGACTTTTGCAAATAGATTATAAGACCATGCATACCAAGTTAAAGCAGTTCAGTATTGCCTGAGTGGGAGGGGCCATGACCAAAAAGAGCAAGAAAGGCGGAGAAGACATGGGTCTAAGTTTTGGCGGCCTGTTCAAAGGCCTGGCCGACCTGGTGGAGAAGCTGGGGGACCTGGCGGAGAAGGGGGAAGAACTGCGGAAAAGCGGCGAAATTCGCAGCGAACATAAAGACATTAAAGGCGTTTACGGGTTTTCCGTCAAGGTGGGTCTGGGGGACAAGGGCGATCAGGGGGTCAAAGTCGAACCCTTCGGCAACATCCGCCGGGATGCCAAGACCGGGGAGACCGTGGTCCAGGAGGTGCGGGAGCCGGTGGTGGATGTCTTCGAGGAAAAGAGGTACACCCTGGTGGTGGCGGAAATCCCCGGCGTCACGGCCAAAGATGTGCACCTGGAGGTGGAGGGCGATCTGCTCACCCTTTACGCCGAGAGGGGCGATAAAAAATACCGCAAAGAGATTCTGCTGCCCCGGGCCTGTCCCCGGGAGAAGGTCACCTTCACCTGCAATAACGGCATCCTGGAGATCAAGTGTAAAAATTGAGGCCGGAATGAAAAAACCGAAAGAAGTAACTCTCAAACTCAAGGTTACGGAGGCCCTGAGCAAAGACGTGGGCCGGGCCTATGCCCGCATGGGCCCGGAAGACCTGGAGAAGCTTGCCATCGCCATCGGCGACCTGGTGGAGGTCATGGGCAAGCGCCGGGCGGTGTGCAAGGCCATGCCGGCCTATATGGAACTTAGGGGCCAATCCAAGGTGCAACTGGATGGGATCACCCGGGAAAATGCCGGCGCCGGCCTGGATGAGCCTGTCCAGGTCACCAAGATCACCTGCCGTCCGGCCCAGCAGGTGGTGTTGACTCCCATCACCATCACCCCCCAGGACCGGGACCTGCAATACATCGGCAGCCTGCTGGACGGCTTGCCGGTGTTGGAAGGGGACCGCATCCGGGCCACCCTGTTCGGCAGCCGCTATGCCGATTTCCGGGTGGAGAGCCTGACTCCCAAGGGCCCGGTGCTCATTAATCCCACCACCACCCTGGTCATCGGCAAGGCCCGGGCGGACGAGGGCCACCGGGTGCCCACCGCGGTGTCCTACGAAGACGTCGGCGGCCTCAAGCCGCAATTGCAGCGCATCCGGGAGATGATCGAACTGCCCCTGCGTTACCCGGAGCTGTTCGAGCGCCTGGGAATAGACGCGCCCAAAGGGGTCCTGCTCCACGGCCCGCCGGGCTGCGGCAAGACCCTGATTGCCCGCACCATCGCCAAGGAGACGGAGGCCAGCTTCTATTCGGTGAGCGGCCCGGAGGTGGTGCACAAGTTTTACGGGGAATCCGAGGCGCACCTTAGAAAAATCTTCGAGGAGGCCACCCGTAAAGGCCCCAGCATCATCTTCATGGACGAGATCGACGCCATCGCCCCCCGGCGGGAAAACGTGGTGGGGGACGTGGAAAAGCGGGTGGTGGCCCAGCTCCTGGCCTTGATGGACGGCCTCACCAAGCGCCAGAACGTCATCGTCATTGCCGCCACCAACCTGCCCAACGTCCTGGACCCGGCCTTGCGCCGCCCGGGCCGCTTCGACCGGGAGATCGCCATCCCCATCCCCGACCGCCACGGCCGCTTGGAAATCCTGGAGATCCACAGCCGGGGCATGCCGTTGGCCCAGGACGTGAACATGGCGTATCTGGCCGAGATCACCCACGGCTTCGTGGGAGCCGACCTGGAGGCCCTGTGCCGGGAAGCGGCCATGATCTGCCTGCGTCGCCTCATGCCGGACATTGACTTCGCCCTCACCGTCATCCCCTACGACCAGTTGGCCAAGCTGGAAGTGCACATGGACGACTTCCTGGCGGCCCTGAAGGAGGTGGAGCCCTCGGCCATCCGGGAGGTGTTCGTGGAGGTGCCGGACGTGCGCTGGGAGGAGGTGGGGGGCTTGAGTGCGGTTAAGGAACGCCTCAAGGAGGCGGTGGAATGGCCCCTGAAATATGGACCCATCTTCAAAGAAGCGGGCATTAAGCCCCCCAAGGGCATCCTGCTGGCCGGCCCTCCCGGCTGTGGCAAGACCCTCTTGGCCAAGGCGGTGGCCACCGAGAGCCAGGTGAATTTTATTTCCGTGAAAGGCCCGGCCCTGCTGTCCAAGTACGTGGGGGAATCGGAGCGGGGCGTCAGGGAGGTTTTTCGTAAAGCCCGACAGGCCTCGCCCTGCATCATTTTCCTGGACGAGGTTGACGCCCTGCTGCCCATGCGGGGCGGGGGCGGGAGCGATTCCCACGTGTCGGAAAGGGTGCTCAGCCAGTTTTTAGCGGAGCTGGACGGCATCGAGGAGTTGAAAGGCGTGCTGGTGCTGGGAGCCACCAACCGGCTGGACATGGTGGACCCCGCGGTGCTGCGGCCGGGACGGTTCGATGAAATCGTGGAAATCCCCCTGGCCCAGGAAGACGACCGGCGGGAGATCTTTAAGGTGCACCTTAAAGGCAAGCCCCTGGACGCCGGGATCGACGCGGCGGACCTGGCTGCCAAAGCCGAGGGCTTTAGCGGCGCCGAGATCGCCGGGGCGGTCAACAAGGCTGCCCTGAGCGCGGTGCGCCGGGCGGTGGCGGCTTCCCAGGGTGAAGGCGGGGTCAAGGCCAAGGTGTTGATCACCGCCCAGGACCTGGAGGCGGCCCTGGAGGCGGTGCGCCAGGGGTAGCAGGCCCCAGGTCCCCCCGGCCTTTGTTTATTTGGCCTGGCGCCTCCGGCCCCCTCCCTGAGAAGGCATTTTTGCAGAAGTCATTCTTCGTGGTCCCCGAAAGGAACCGGGGGTTGGCATGGATTGTTTCCTCTACTGCATCATGCGGGCTCCGGGGCCGCCCATCGCCCTTGACTTATTGGGGGTGGACGGGCGATCGGTGGAGTTGTTGACCCATGGGGGGCTGACCGCGGCCCTCTCCCGCATGGCGCCGGAGGCGGACCTGCCCCCGGATCTGGCCCGCCTGCGGGCCTACGAGCAGGTGGTGGCGGCCCTGCAACGGAGACGCACGGTAATCCCTCTGCGCTACGGCTGCCGGCTGGCGGACGAGGCCCAGGTGGTGCGGCTGTTGGCAGAGCGCGGGCCCCAATATGGGGCCCGGCTGCGCCAGCTGGACGGTTGCGTGGAGATGGGGATTCGCCTCTTTCGGCTGCGGGAAGGGGAAGCCGGGGGCCGCCCCGAGGTTTACCCCACCGCTTCGGATTCCGGGTGGGCTTATCTGAAGACCCGCCGGGCCCACTACGATCATCTGGACCGGAGCACCCAGCAATACCGGCGGTTGGCGGAGGAGTGCCGGGCTTCCCTGGAGGGGTTGTACGTCGAGGAAAAGAGCGAGGGCCCGTCCTTTCACCGGGAGGTGTTCTCCCTTTATTTTCTGGTGCGCCGAGAGACGGTGGCCGCGTTTCGCCGGGCCTGTCGCAGGATTAACCCCATCCCTGGGGTCAAGTTGCTGCTGAGCGGCCCCTGGCCCCCTTATAACTTTGTAATGGGTGACAATCCAAGCACTTAAGGCCTAAAAAAGATTAACCGACCCGGCCCCGGTGCCGATAAAGGTTGTTACAAATCCTTACCGCCTTTGGCCTGGGGGCACGAAGAGTCCCACCCGTCATCTTGAGGGAAACGGGAGGATCAGCTATGGAAGCCCTGGCCGCGCCGCGGGCATCTCAGGAGTCATTTCCCCGTTACCGCAAGCTCTACGAGATGCTGCTGGAGGCCATTCCCTCCTCGGTATTGCTCATCAACCGCGACCTGCGCATTGTTTCGGTGAACCGCAATTTCCTGGAAAAGAGCCGGCGTACCGCCACGGACACCATCGGCCGCCGCCTGGACGAAGTCTTCCCGGCCATCATCCTGGACCAGGTGAACATTGCCGAACGCCTCTGCCAGGCTTTCGAGGATAACCAGCCCACCCGGGGGGAACGGCTTACTTACCGGGCCCCGGGCCTTCCCTGGCGCATTTACTATTACAGCATCCTGCCCTTTTCCTGGAGCGGGGTGGTGGAAGAAGCCATGCTGCTCATGGAGGACGTCACCGAACAGGTGCGCCTGAGCGAGGAAGTGCGCCGGGTGGAACGGCATCTGGTCAGCGTGGTGGAGAGTGCCACCGATATCGTGCTCTCCACTGATATTGACGGGTGCATCCTCACCTGGAACAGCGCCGCGGAAAAGTTATCAGGGTTTAGTCTGCCGGAAGTGCGGGAGCGCACTATTTTCGATGCTTGCGCCCCGGACCACCAGGGCGAGATGCGCCGCGTCTTTTCCAGCTTGAAAACCGGGAAGCACTCCCAAATGGGGGAATGGGATCTGATGACCAAGCAGGGGGGGCGGATTCCAGTGTCCTGGGTCTGTTCCCCGATGAAGGACGAGCGGTTCCAGACCGTGGGGGTGGTGGCGGTGGGCCGGGACCTGACGGAGCGCCGGAAATTTGAAGCCCAGCTTCTGCAATCGCAAAAGCTGGCAGCCCTGGGAGTGATGGCCGGCGGCATTGCCCACGAAATCCGCAATCCCCTGGCGGTCTGCGCCTCCGCCGCCCAGTTTCTGCTGGAGGAAGGCACCCCGCCGGAAATGGGCCGGGAATGCGCTCGTAAGATTCACGCTGGTATTCAGCGGGCCTCCATGATTATCGAGAACCTGCTGCGCTTTGCCCGGCCCTCGGTGAAAGCGGAATTGAAGAAAGTCGACCTGGCCGCGGTCCTCCGGGAAACCCTGTCCCTGGTGGCCAACGAAGCCAAGCTGCAAAAAATCGAGCTGCGCCCCCAAATCCCCGGGGAGCCGGTGTGGATCAGCGGCATCGAGGGGCTGTTGCAGCAGGCCTTCCTCAACCTGTTTCTCAATGCCATCAATGCCATGCCCGGGGGGGGCGTCCTGAGTCTGGAGGTGGAGCGGGGCGAAAATGAGGTGTGGGTGCGCATTGCCGATACCGGCGCCGGCATCTCGCCGGAAGGCCTGGACAAGATTTTCGACCCGTTTTACACCACCGCGCCGGTGGGCAAGGGGTCGGGGTTGGGGCTGTCCATCTGTTATTCCATTGTGAAGCAGCATTTGGGGGCCGTGGAAGTGACCAGCACCCCCGGCCGGGGCAGCGTCTTTACCGTCAGATTTCCGATTTTGTAAAAGGAAGAGGCCGGTGTTGGAGGACCAGGAGCTATTCCTGATCGTGGATGATGAACCGGATTTGTGTTGGGCTTTAGAGTACATCCTGAAAAAGCACGGCCATCGCACCGCCTGGGCTTTGAGCGGCCAGGAGGCCCTGGAACTGATGCAAACCCACCGGTTCTCCCTGGTGTTTCTGGACGCCAAGCTCCCGGACCTGGACGGCCTGGAGGTGGCCCGCCGGATGCAGGCCCTGGATCCGGGCCTGAAGATCGTTATGGTTTCGGGCTACTTTTACCGGGATGATGTGGGCATCCAGGAGGCTTTTTCCCGGGGGTTGATCCGAGGTTTCATCAGCAAGCCTTTTCTCCAAGAAGAGATCCTTAACGCCATCGGGAACTGAGGTTTGAATTCTCTAGTATGGAATTGGTTCCATAGATTGATTGCCATATTCTTTCCGGGAAGCGGTGTTGCTCCCAAAATTATCTCAATAATTTCCGCCAGATAACCATTCAGCCACCCGTCTCTCCCCCTGGCATGGTTCTTGGATTTCTTGGGGAAAGGCATGCCTAAATTGGATAACCGCAACATCCATTAAAGGAGGCACATCATGGCAAAGGTACAGAAATCCACGGATTCCTCCAGCCTGGCGGAAGTGGTGGATCGCATCCTGGACAAGGGCATCGTCATCGATGCCTGGGTCAAGGTAGCGCTGGTGGGGATCGAACTGCTGTCCATTGAAGCCCGGGTGGTCATCGCTTCGGTGGAGACTTACCTGAAGTACGCCGAGGCCATTGGTCTGACGGCCAGTGCGGCCGCTCCGGCCTAATGCCGGGCCCCTCAGCGCCACTTCGGCGCTGAGGGCCCCCGGTAGGCGGCACCACGAAGAGAAAAGGAGTAACCACATGGGGCACTTAACCGATGAAATGACCCGGTTGGTGGGCGATATCGTGGCCACCCGCGGGGCCCGCAAGGACTTTGTCCGGGCCCTCACCCGAGGCACGGCAGCCATGCGGGCCAGATTTCGGCGGGCCCACACGGATATGGCCCGGAAGACCCGGTCAGAGCGGCGGGCCGCCATTAACAACCTGAAGAAGACCGTGGCTGGCATGCGCCAGGAATTCGCCGCGGACCTTCAGGGGGCTCGCCGAAGTTGGGCCGGCAAGTAACGTTGCCAGTTGTAACCAAACTCTCTTTCACCCGATAACCCTGAGACAAAAGGTAAAAACAAAGGAGAAACGTCATGGCCAAAGTGCAGAAGTCCACGGATTCCTCCAGCCTGGCGGAAGTGGTGGACCGCATCCTGGATAAAGGTATCGTCATTGACGCCTGGGTCAAGGTGGCGCTGGTTGGGATCGAACTGCTGTCCGTGGAAGCTCGGGTGGTCATCGCCTCCGTGGAGACCTACCTGAAGTACGCCGAAGCCATCGGTCTCACCGCCAGTGCAGCGGCTCCGGCCTAAACCTCTATGAGGCGCGGTTTGGCTTTTCAGGGAGGGGCTCAGGATCGCAGCCCCTCCCTGGGAGGCGCCGGGCGACTTCTCTCCGGCAAAGAAGGGAAGCCCGCCCCCACCGGCCTCACAGGTAAAGAAAGGAGAAAGCGATGGGTCCGTTAACCGAAGCCATGACCCGGCTGTGTGGCGAGATCGTGTCTCTCAGGGGGCGCGCCGGGCCTTCGTCCTGGATCTGGTCCAGGGCGTGGCCGAGCTGCTGTCCGGGTTTCACCTGGAGCACGTCGACCTGGCCCGGCGCTCCAAGGCCGCCAGGATGCAGGGCGTCAGCGACCTGAAAGCGACGGTGGCCGACATGACCGCCAGGTTCCGCCGAGAGCAGGCGGACATGGCCCGCCAGACCGGGAGGGAGCGCCGCGGGGCGGTCACCCGCTTGCAGAAGACCGTGGCCGGCCTGCGGGCCGATTGGGCCACCGACCTGGCGGGCGCCCATAAGGCCTGGGTCGGTCCCGCTGCCGGGGAACCGCGGTCCAAGGCCGAAGCCCCGGGCCGGACCCGGGCAGAAGCGGCGCCTCGCGCCCGGCAAAAGGCCGCAGGGGCCGCCCGGGAGAAGACCGCCAAAGAGGCCGCGGCCCGCCGGGCCAAAGCCGCCAAGGAACATCCGGCTAAAGAAGAAACCGGGCGGCAGAAGAAGGGTTAAGGCCGCCCCGGGGAGAGCATGAACAGACTGGAGCTCAGCACCGAACCGACCCCAAGGGGGGGGCCGCCCTCCCCGGGAGATAATTGGGAGCAGGTGCGCTGTTCCTTCTGCCGGGGCACCGGGAAAGACCCCTTCGGCATCCTGTCCTGGCTTTCCAGCTGCTGCGTCTGCGGCGGGGAGGGAGCAGTAACGGTGCCGGTCCCTCACCGGCGCTGCGCCCATTGCCAGGGGAGCGGGGCCGTAAAGACCTTCACCTGCACGGTGTGTCGCGGCACGGGCTTTGTGTCCCCAATCCCCGGCCCTACCCTGGGCTGCCCGGATTGCCGGGGAACCGGTTCGGACGGGGCGTCGGGCCTGGCCTGCCTTAAATGCCGGGGGTTAGGGGTGGTGCCGCGGCCAGCCGGCCAAGAACAACCCCGGCACCCGGGTGAGGTGCGGGGGCGTCGCTGTTAAGTTTTTATAAGGCAGATCTTACTGACCAAGGATTATCAAGTTTCATCGCCAAGGAGTCGATAATCATGAGGGGTGAGAAACAAAGAAGATTAGCCGCGGCTGCCATCAAAGTGGAAAGCCGGGAGGACAACGTGGTTCCAGAAGCCGGCCCGGAGTTCGTGGACACGCCGTATGTCCGGGACCTGACCCGACGGGCCCTGGCCTACCTGGAGGTGGGCTACCCGGTGCATTTTGCCGGCCCCGCGGGCACCGGCAAGACCACCCTGGCCTTTCACGTGGCCGCGCAGTTGGGACGGCCCGTGACCCTGATCCACGGAGACGACGAGTTCGGCAGTTCCGACCTGGTGGGCCGCCATTCCGGCTACAGCAAGAAGCGCCTCATCGACAACTTCATCCATTCCGTCCTGAAGACCGAAGAGTCCATGAACCTCACCTGGATGGACAACCGCCTCACCACGGCCTGCAAGGACGGCGATACCTTGATTTACGACGAATTCACCCGCTCCCGGCCGGAGGCCAACAACGCCCTGCTCAGCATCCTGGAGGAGAAGATCCTGAATTTACCCAAGATGACCAGGTATGGCGAGGGTTATTTGGAAGTCCATGCCAACTTCCGGGCCATCTTCACTTCCAATCCCGAAGAGTATGCCGGGGTGCATAAGACCCAGGACGCCCTCATGGACCGGTTGATCACCATCAACCTGGGTCACTTCGACCGGGAGACGGAAGTGCAGATCGCCATTGCCAAATCGGGGATTTCTCGCCGGGATGCGGAAATCATCGTCGATGTGGTGCGGGAGCTCCGGGGGGTGGGGGTCAACAATCACCGGCCCACCATCCGGGCCTGCATCGCCATTACCAAGATTCTGGCCCACCGGGGCGCCAGGGCCCGACCGGACGACCCCGTCTTCATATGGGCCTGCCGGGACATGCTCAACACCGACACCGCCAAGGTCACCCGGGGCGGCCAGTCGCTTATGGGGGCAAAAGTGGAAGAGGTGGTGGCCAAGGTGTTGGGGGCCCGGCCTCAGACCCCGAAAGTCCCCCTGCAGCGCCTGTCTCAGGAGTAGCGTATGGCCATCCCCAGGAGAGGCTTACAGGACATCCGCACCCTCACGGGCAAAGTGAGCAAGTCCAAGCACCCGTACATGGCCTATCTCCGCATCAGCCACATTGAGATGGAAAAGGCCAGGAAGAACCGGGAGAGCGACAAGGCCAAGCAACTGGTGGCCGACATTGCTGCCCAACTTGCCGAAATCGAAGGGGAAAAAGACGAACTGCTCCAAGCCGTCGGGGAGCGGCGCGCCACGGCCCCGAGGCCTAAGCCCAAACCGGCCCGCAGCGCCGGGGGTTTTAAAATCCGCTATTAAAGCAAAGGGTAGAGGATACCGATGATAACCATCAGGAACTCGGACCACGTGCGGACCAGGCGCCACCTGAAAAGCTTCCGCCTCTGCCCCACCAGCACGGGCCGGAGCATGTGGCGCACGGAAGTGGCCCGCATCCACCAGCAGGAGGTGGCCCTGATCAACCGGGAGCTTCGCCGGCGCTGGCTGGCCGAGACCTGGAGCAGTCGCCTGCAAGGCGGCCGGCGACTTCAAGAGAGCTGTTAGCGCCTGCCTTCCGCCTGGTAGATCCTGACCAGCCTGCCGGGGCGTGGGGCTGGCGGTGCGGCCCGAGGCCGAGAGCTGCCGCGGTTGCCGGGGTAGCGGCGAGGAGAAGGGGTGTTGTCAAGCAACTGCGGTAAAGGCCGGGGAATGGTTTAACCGCGGTTTGCGGGAAAAATAAAGGAGGAAAGAGATGAGGATTAACTGCCTTTCCTGTGGGCACAAGATGGACCTGGGTGACGCCTATGATGACTTTGAGGGCCAGGTGCGCTGTCTGTGCCGATCCCTGCTGGAGATCAGAACCGAAGAGGGCAAGCTCAAATCCATTCGGCTAGCGGACCTAACCCCGCGGCCCGCGGCTAAATCCCGGCGGATGGAAGGCGCCGCGGTTAATTGACCCAAATTGTGGCGGCAGTGGGGGCAGCAGGGGGCAGCAGGGGGGCAGCAGGGCGAACTAATCCGGTAATCTCCTGCAAAAGCAACCGCTCCGGTTGGCCGCCGCCTAACGCTTCCAATTACCCACGTTATTCGCAACGGGGAAGCTATGGCCCAAAAAGATAAAGTTAAAAGCGGCAAATACCTCTACGCGGTGGTGCCCGGTGGGGAGCGGCCTTATGGCCTGGCGGGCCTGGAAGGGCATCCGGTGTACACCATTTCCCAGGGGCAGGTGGCGGCGGTGGTCAGCGACCTTACCAACGGCAAGGTCCGCCCGGAACGCCGACACCTGGCCGCCCAGCAGGAAGTCCTCAAGGGCTTGATGGCCGCGGCCGACGCGGTGCTGCCCATGTCCTTCGGCATCGTGGCCGACAGCGCCAGGGCCATCCAGGAGATCCTCTCCCGCAACCAGGAGGCCCTCCGGAAGCACCTGCAGCGGGTGGCCGGCAAGGTGGAAATGGGCCTTAGGGTCACCTGGGACGTGCCCAATATCTTTGAGTATTTTGTCAATACCCATCAGGAGTTGCGCCTGGCCCGGGACCGTTTCCTGGGGCCGCTCCGCAACCCCTCGCAAAAAGACAAGATCGAACTGGGACGTATGTTTGACCGGCTCCTGCACGAAGACCGGGAAACCCATACCGCCAAAATAGAAGAGATCTTGGCCCCGGGCTGTTTTGAGATCAAGCGCAACAAATGCCGCTCCGAGCATGACGTCATGAACCTGGCCTGCCTGGTGGGGCGGGACCCCCGGGCCCAGGCCAGGTTCGAGAAAGGCGTCTTTGCCGCGGCGCGGCTGTTCGACAACAATTATGCCTTCGACTATAACGGCCCCTGGGCGCCCCACAACTTTGTGGAGACGGACCTGCGACTGTAAGCGCCGGGGCCCCTATTTGCGGAGAGAGCATGCTGATCGTAGATGATATATTGACCGCGCCCTTCAAAGGTCTCATCTGGCTCTGCCGGGAGATCCACGAGGCCGCGGAGCAGGAACAGGCCGGCGAAGCGGATCGCCTCACGGCGCAGTTGAGCGAGCTCTATATGAGGCTGGAGACCGGACAGATCACCGAGGCGGAGTTCGACGCCCGGGAAAAGGAGCTCCTGGACCGGCTGGACCAGATCCAACAGCAAAAAACCATTAAGGAGGCCGCGGCCCGGCCCCAGCCCCAAAAGAAGAAAGCCCGGCGGAAAAAACGGACCAAAATGGCGGGCCTGCGGCGCAAGCGGTCGGGGATGCCTCTCGCGGCCCACCCTTGAGCGGGACAACCCCGGCGTAGATGTGCATGATGTCGCCAGCCAACAAGGACCTGGGGGTAGATGGTGCTGAGTTTCTTGGAGGACCGAGGTCTGCGGCTGCTGTTCTTTGGCGGCAAAGGCGGGGTGGGCAAGACCACCTGCGCCGCGGCCGCGGCCCTGGCCCGATCCAGTCTATTCCCCCGGGACGCCTTCCTGTTAGTCTCCACTGATCCGGCCCATTCCTTGGCCGACAGCCTCGCCGACTTTCAGCCTCCCCAGAACCTCCGCATCCTGGAGTTTAACGCCCAGGAATGCCTGGAGGCCTTCCAGGTCCGGCACCGGGACCACCTGCGGGAAATCGCCTCCCGGGGCACCTTTCTGGACGATCAGGATATCAGCCAGTTTTTAGACCTGTCGCTGCCCGGCCTGGATGAACTCATGGCTTTGCTGGAAATCGCCCGCTGGGTGGAAACCCGAAGTTATGACGGCATCATCGTGGACACCGCGCCCACCGGCCACACCTTGCGGCTGCTCTTGATGCCGGATCTAATCCGCCACTGGCTGGGGGCCCTGGATACCTTGCTGGCCAAACACCGCTTCTTGAGGAAGCGTTTTAAGGGCGTCTATGAGCCGGACGAACTGGACGGCTTTCTGTCGGACCTGGCCGCGTCGGTGCGCCGGCTGGAAGACCTGATGCAGGACCCCGGACGGTGCCGGTTTGTGCCGGTAACCCTGGCGGAGGAGGTGGTCCTCCAGGAAACCGGGGCCCTGCTAAAGCAACTGGCGCGCCTTAAGGTCCCGGTCCGGGAGATCGTGGTCAACCGTCTGTTTCCGGAAAGTGCTTGCCCGGTCTGTCAGGACGGCAGGCGGCGACAGGGGCGTTTGTTGGAGCGGCTGGGAGCCGACGACCAGTGGCGGGGGAAGGTCTTTTGGGGGCTGCCATTATATGCCGCCGAAGTGCGGGGCGCCAACCTGGAGGCTTTTTGGAAGGGAGCCATGGGAATCTCCCTGGCCGGCCCGGCGCCGCGGGCCATACCCCTAGATTTGCCGCCCCGGGTGGAAGGGCCGCCGGTCTGCCCCGCGCCCTCCACCACCATGCTCATCTTTGCCGGCAAAGGCGGGGTGGGCAAGAGCACCCTGGCCTGCGCCACCGCGGTGCGCCTGGCCCAGGAGTCTCCCGGCAGGGAAATCTTGCTCTGCTCCACCGACCCGGCCCACTCCCTGACCGCCTGCCTGGGCCTGCCCGTGGGGCCCCAGCCGGTGCGGGTGCTGCCGGGCCTGACGGCCATGGAGATCGACGCCGCGGCGGAATTCCAGGCCTTGAAGCAACAATACCGGCTGGAGCTGCAAAAGGCCATCAGCGCCTTTTTCGCCCAATGGGACCTGCCCTTTGACCGCCGGGTGCTGGAGCGCTTGCTGGATCTGTCGCCCCCCGGCCTGGACGAAATCATGGCCCTGAACCGGGCCCTGGAGTTTCTGGAGGACGGCAGCTTCGCTCTCTTGATCCTGGACGCAGCTCCCACCGGACATTTGCTGCGCTTTCTGGAGTTGCCGGACCTCATTGACCAGTGGCTGAAAAGCTTCTTTGGGGTGCTGCTTAAATACCATCTGACTTTTCGGCTGCCGGACTTGGCGCAACGCCTGGTGCGCCTCTCCAAGGACCTGAAACGCCTGCGCACCTGGTGGCAGGATCCATCCCGGGCCGCGGTCTATGCCGTGGCAATTTTGACGGAGATGGCCTTCCAGGAGACGGCGGACCTGTTGGCGGCCTGTGGGCGGCTGGGGGTGGCGGCGCCGGTGTTGTTTTTGAACCAGGCGACCCCGGCGTCCGCCCACTGCACCCTGTGCGCCGCCATTCACCGGCGGGAGGAGTTGATGGTGGGCCGATTTCGTCAAGAATTCCCCGGCCGGCATCTCACCGTGGTCTACCGGCAGCAGGAGCCTCGGGGGATTGCCCGGCTAAAGGAATTGGGCCAGGCGTTATACCGCCCTTTGGCCCTGGAGAACCGGAATGGGATCATTCTTGATCTGCCCGCAGTGTCAGGCTAAGGCGACCCTGGGGTCCGCCGCCTGTTGCCGGTGCGGGGCGGACTTGCGACCGCTGCCGCCGGAGTCGCGGCGCTATTTTATCGGGTCTGGGGAGAAACTGGCCCATAAGCCCTGGGGGGCGGAGCCGGAGCCGGAACCGATTCCGGCTTCGATCCCGGAGGTGGAGATCGTGACCGCCGGCCCCACCTCTTGGGAACCGGAAATCCTACCCGCCTATGAGCGCTATCTGGCCCAGGCGCCGGAGGCGACGGACAAGATCTCCCTTTGTGAAGCCCTGGACCGGGTCCTGAACAAGGGCGCGGTGGTGGTGGGGGACGTGATGATTTCGGTGGCAGACATCGACCTGCTGTATCTGGGACTGCAACTCATCCTTACCTCCATCGAGGCGGCCCGGGAATTGCGGAGTTCTGATCCTGCAGGCCTTAATCTGGAGACGGGTAGATGAAATCGGCGACCAGAGAATGGGAGACCGCGGCTTTAAGCCACGCCCCCCAGGTTATCACCAGAGAAGCTTCCCCCCGTCCCCAGGTAATGCAGGTCCTGCGGCAACCTTCGGGTTGCCCGGGGGCCGGCTTAATATTGAGCCGGACAACGTGGCCCAGGGCCTGGGCAAGTTGGTCCTGACCCTGGTGAAGCTGCTGCACGAACTCCTGGAACGCCAGGGGATCCGCCGCATGGAAGCGGGATCTTTAAGTGGGGCGGAAGTCGAAAGGCTGGGGATCACTCTGATGCGGCAGGCCCAGGAGATCGACCGGCTACGGCGGGAATTCGGATTAGAAGAAGAGGACTTGAATATTGACCTGGGACCCCTCGGTCGGCTCCTGTAAGGAGGCCCAAAATGACTAGACCGCGCGCCGCGCAACATTCCATCGAAAGCACCAATCTGGCGGATCTGCTGGAAAGGGTGCTGGACAAAGGCATTGTTATCGCCGGAGATATCAAGATCAGCCTGGTGGAGGTGGAGCTTCTGACTATACAGATCCGGCTGGTGATTTGCTCGGTGGACAAGGCCAAGGAACTGGGCATGGATTGGTGGGTCACCCATCCGGCTTTCAATTCCCGGGCCCAGCAGTCGGAAGCCGTGGCCGAGTCCCTGGCCAAGATCGACCAACGGCTGAACCGCCTGGAGACGGCCGCGGCCGGCTCTTAAGGTCATTCTCACCGAGGGCTGAAGGCGGCTTAGGGTTAGGCCAAGTAACCTAACCCCTTGAAATAATTTGGCGTACCTTCATAGAAGATTTTCGAACTTTTTGCTTCACCGCGCCAAACATTTCAGTCTTTTGTGATTCTTTAACAGATGCCGCTCTGACCATCAGATAGGCTATCGGAATCATGAGTTATTTCCTCATTGAGAAGGCTCCAATTTTAAAAATTTGGTCCCTGGTAATCGCGGGGAATTTGTATCCCCGTTAATCAGGAACCTAAAAAATAATTTTATTTGACAAAGAATCCGTATGTTGGTAAATATGGACACATGTCAAACTATCAAAAAGAAGAAGTGTACCGCTTAGCAGAGGTTTTCAAGGCGTTATCGAATCCAAACCGCTTGCACATCTTCTTGCGCTTGGTTTCATGCTGTCCCCCAGGAACCAAATGCATTTCTGATGCGGCGGGACAGCCCTGCGTCGGTGAACTTGGCCAGGACCTCGAGATCGATCCTTCCACCGTTTCTCATCACCTCAAGGAACTTCGGCGTTCGGGACTAATCCGCATGGAAAGACGCGGAAAGAACATTATTTGTTGGGTTGACCGGGAAACGATACTCGCAGTGGCGAACTTGTTGACCGGCCACTCGCCGATTGACCCTGTCAGAGAAAAAGAAGGTATTACAGCAGGGGGATGCACATGAATAACGTAACTTCTGATGGAGAAGGGATCGGCGGTGGTTCCTCTAAGAGTGGTCCGCCCACCTGTTGTCAACCATACCAATGAGCCAAATGGCAAGCGCTTTTACCAAATCAAAGGAGACCTCATGAAAATTACATCCTGGTATGGTCTGACGCTCATTTTTCTGTTGCTGACATCTTCAATATGCGCCCAGGAAAAGGAAGGCTTGGGGAATAACGATATGAAAACTCTCAAAATTCAATGGCATCGTCTCATGGCTGACGGACAAACCTGTCCCAGGTGTGGGGCCACTGGAAAAGAAGTAGAGAAGGCATCCCGTAGCCTGGAGCAATCACTGGCTCCTTTGGGGATAAAAGTGGTCTTGGAAAAGCATGAACTTACCCCTGGGGCCTTTCAACACGATCCAGCTAAATCAAATCGTATTTTGATTAATGGACGCCCGCTGGAAGAATGGCTGGGTTTAAAGGTGGGTCAAAGCCTTTGTTGTGGGCCCTGTGGTGACACAGAATGCCGGACGTTAGAAACTGGTGGGCAGGTTTATGAAACTATACCGGCAGACTTAATTATCAAAGCTGGTCTTCTGGCGGCCTCAAAAATGCTTTATACCCAGACGGTTGACTCCTGCGGTCAGAAAGACGCCGCTACTAAGAACCCCACCCCGGCATGTTGTCCTAAATAGTCATTGCAGAAAAATGGCCTTGCGGTTCAAACAAAAAACCCCTTGGCAAATCAAGGGGTTAAAAGTCGTGGCGTCCCCAACCGGATTTGAACCGGTGTCGCCGGCGTGAAAGGCCGGTGTCAGACATTTACTCCCTCAGTTATTCGCTATCCTAGCTTATCTCTTAATATAGCAAAATACCCGCTCCACCAGATAATAGGGTTGAGGGCAGAGTCGATGCCTCCATGCGACGTAATAGGTTCATTTTTCCTTGCCTTTCTTTTTTCATCATTATCAGTCGGTGCTATTCTGGGTTCTTAGGCTGGAAGTCAGCTCTGGACCGATCTTCTTTTGGTCTAAAAACCGCGGAGAGAGGTTTTGGGAAAGTTTTATGTTATCATACTCCTCACGAGTGGGGTTGCTTTCGCAAAGATTATGGTTGCGAAGTTCGAAAAATAGTTCAGATCACCTAGTTAAGGCAGCCATCGCCTGGTTGCCGCCGACTATCGGTTAGTGAGGAGTTTTACAGATATGCGGGCTTTGTTGGTATGTCCCGAATTTCCCCTTTCCTTTTGGAGTTTCCAGAAATCTTGCCGGCTCCGGGGTAACAAAACGGTTAATCCACCGTTGGGTTTGGTTACGGTGGCAGCCTTGCTGCCCGCTGAATGGGAAATGCGTCTGGTCGATCTCAACACCAGAAGCCTGACGGAGGAAGATTGGCAGTGGGCCGATCTGGTTTTGATATCGGCCATGTACATTCAAAGGGCGGGCTTGTTGGCCCTGGTGAGAGAAGCCAAGCGCCGTGGGAAAACCGTCGTAGCCGGGGGACCCCATCCCACTTCACTCCCTGAGGCCGTCCTGGAGGCCGGTTGTGATTTTGTGGTGCGGGGCGAGGGCGAGAATACGATTCCTTTGCTGCTGGAGGCGATGAAACACGGAAAGACCGGGATAATCGAAAACGACGAGAAGCCGGACCTGACGACCTCGCCGATCCCGCGGTTTGATCTGTTGCGGCTGAACGATTACGCCACCGTGACGATTCAGACTTCCCGGGGATGTCCGTTTGACTGCGAATTTTGCGATGTGGTGAACCTTTTCGGACGCATACCCCGGTACAAGACCCCGAAGCAGGTCATCGCCGAACTGGAGACCCTCCACCGGCTCGGGGCCAGGGGTTCCGTGTTCATCTGCGATGACAACTTCATCGGCAGTAAGAAGCACGCCCGGGCCCTCCTTCAAGAGCTCACCCCCTGGTTGAGGAGTCGGGGTGAACCCTTCAGCTTCTTGACCCAGGCCTCGGTGAATCTGGGGCAGGATCTGGAGATGATCGACCTCATGACCGCGGCCAACCTGGAGGAAGTCTTTATCGGGATCGAGTCCCCGGATGAGAATGTGCTGCAAACCAGCCACAAATATCACAACATCAAGAATCCCCTCGTCGAATCGCTCCGCAACATCAAGCAGAATGGCTTGGCGGTCATAGGCAGTTTCATCATCGGCCTGGACGGGGAAACGAAAGGGGCTGGCGAACGGATCTGCGCGTTCATGGAACAGACTGCCATACCGATGGCGATGCTTGGGGTCCTGCAGGCCGCACCGCATACCAGCCTGTGGCATCGACTGGAGAGAGAAGGGCGGCTGCGCCAGGATGTGGGAGATGACGTGGGGACCTTCTCAGCCTTGAACTACGAGCCGGATCGGCCGGAAGCCGAGATCATGCAGGAATACGTCGATGCCTGGGACTATCTGTACGAACCTTCCCGTTATCTGGCGAGGGCCTACCGCTATCATCTGGCCATGCGGCCGGCTCGCCGGGCCCAGGCGGCCGCCGCCGGGGGCCCCTTGCCAAAGGACCGCGTCCCCGACCAGGGAATGACCTGGCGCAGGATATTAATCGAAATCAAGGCGTTTTTCAGAATCCTCTGGTGGCAAGGGATCCGTCCGTCATACCGGGGTCAGTTCTGGACCCAGATGATCGGGATGTGGAGGCAAAACCCGACCAGATTCATAGAGTACATCGTGACCTGCGCCATGGGAGAGGATCTCTTCGACATGAGGAGGGTGGTGCGGGAAAAGGCCACGGCCATCATCAAGGAGCGGCAGATAGAGGTTCCCGCGGCGCAATCCCTGCGTAGTGCGGCGCTTCAGGGCAGGTTATCGGAAGCCCCCCTGGAACCCTCTTCCTCCAACGCGATCCAGGATTAATGATAGTGAATGCCTGGCCCAGGGTTACGCTGCTTTCGAGCCCTTCTAATCTTTTTCATTATCGATGCGGTCGAAAAACGATTTTTTGCTAAAACTCCTCGACGAAACAGTTTTTCTTCTACTTTCTGCAGCCGGCCTTGCGCTGCTTCTATTTTTTCCATCACGTCCGAGAGTTCCATTAGTTTAGCGCTTAATTCTTTTAGTTTGGCTTTCGCTTTCAGAAGTTCCTCTTTTGCTTGGGCTATTTCCTTTTTGGCTTCCTGTTCGTTCATCTCACCTCTCCTTTGATCCGGCGCCGTCGGCTGCCGCGATCTGTTAGGCTGGCCCCCCTTGCACTAATGGCCGAAGTCAGTCTGATAACTAGGCAACGCGCAGTTGCGCCAGCGATGCCCGGGTGCTACCACCGCTTATGTCCGGCACAATCCTCAATTCGAGCGCCGTTACCCCGTCGAGATCGATGTCGTAGTCTTCGACCTCACGTGCCGCCCCCGGCGGACTGAAGTTATACTGCTGGCGCACAATCTCCCGGTACGACTGACCGCCGTCTGGTGACCACCGTAAAACGAACTCTTGGGTGCGCTCCTGCTCACCTTCATGGAACACCAGGTGGATCCGCCTGAGTCTCAGCGGCTCATCAAACAGGAGGCGAATCGTCTGCTCCCCAGGCTGCGCGGCCCGCCAACCCGGCCCCGTACCCGGAATCAGTGCCGATTCAATCGGGTAGTCGACCTCTTCGGAGGTGATTTCGACCTGTGCCAAGCGTTCAAGGTCTAGCCAGCCCTGCTCGGCGGCTGAGACATCACGAGGGCCATGACCGATAATGCGCTTGCGCATAGAGTACCTCCTCATTTCTCACTCTAACCTATCTATTGAGTGGACTCTACTTTTTTCACCTAAGTCACCTGGATGGGCGCATTATAGGATAACCATATTATTTATAGGGGCTACATAGGAGACCGCAAGAGGCTGCGGACAGTTATTTTATTTAGCTTGACATTGAGCAATTTTCTTGTAAAATGTAAAAAGTTTAGCATGTCAGACTGAAAGCCGGGCCACAAGTCCTGGACAATGATCGGACGGGAGTGCTAAGTTTCCCGGCCGATTTTTTTTGCCTGACTGCTGTGCGCCCTGCTTTTTTGGCGGGATATCATCGCAGTATCTGCAGGAGGTTTCACCATGAAGGAAACTGGTACGGTAAAATGGTTTAATGACTCCAAGGGGTTTGGCTTTATCTCCCGGGAAGACGGTCCGGATGTGTTCGTGCATCACAGCGCCATCCAGGGCGACGGCTTTCACTCCCTGGCGGAAGAACAATCGGTGGAATTTGAAGTAACCCAGGGTCCCAAGGGGCCTCAGGCCCAAAACGTGGTAAAACTTTAGGCCAAAAGCCTGATGAGCTGAACTCCGGCGATCTCGGGATCCCCGGAGTTCCGGCACCTTGACCCTTAGAGAGGTAGAACTTGGCCCGAAACCGATATGGCTGGAATAAGCGCACCAAAGAGATAGCCCGAAAACAGAAGAGCGAAGAAAAAATCAAACGTCGCCAGGGCAAAACCCTGACACCGCCGGTGGAGGAAACTCCGGAGGCGGTTGCAGAAGAAACTATCGGTCTGGGTGAGACCACCCTGCCGGAAATACTCCGGCAAGTGCATCCTGGCAATACCGACAAGGAGAGGATATGAGTATAAAATTGTACGTGGGCAATCTGTCCAACGAGATGACCGAAACACAGCTGCAGACTCTTTTTTCCGAGGCTGGCGAAGTGACCTCGGCCAAGATCATCACCGACCGACAAACAGGTCAGCCCCGGGGCTTCGGCTTTGTGGAGATGGAAACCAAGATGGAAGGCGAGAAGGCCATTTCCATGCTCAACGGCCGGGATTTAGACGGGCGCCCTCTGACAGTCAACGAAGCTAAACCGCAACAAAAAGGCGGATTTGGCGGTGGCGGTTACCGGCATTAACGGGGCTCAGGCGGCCGCAGGTGGCCAGCCTACACTTCTGGCCCCGTGATTTCCCGGTAGTCAAGAGGCGGCTTCTGGGCCGCCTTTCCTGTTAAGAAACCAAACCTATTGCCATTTTCCTGTTTTGCCGGATACCACCATGCTGTCCTGAGCAGCCCCAAGCGGGTGTCTCTGCAAAACAAACCTAGAAAAGAGCGAGGGTAATCCGACTGATTGAGTCTATCGAGGTCCGTTGGGTGAGAGGCGCTCGAGGAGTCACAAGTAAGATGGAGGAAATTGTTCTGAAAGCTACCAAGCGTGACGTGGTCGGCAAGAAGGTGGGCGCCCTGCGCCGCCAAGGAAAACTCCCGGCCGTGCTGTACGGGCACCGTATCGAGACGACTCCGATCCTGCTGGATGCCTATGAAGGGTCGCAGACGCTGTCCCACCTGACCTCGTCCAGGCTGGTGACGATCGACCTGGACGGGAAGCAGTACTTGGCGCAGGTGCGAGAGAAGCAGCGCGATTTTATCAAGAACCGCCTAGTGCATTTGGACTTCCAGGTCGTTTCGCTCACTGAGAAGATGCGCACCAAGGTCGGCATCGAGCTGACCGGCACGGCCCCGGCGGTCAAGGACGTCAACGCCGTGATCCACACCGGCCTGACCGAGATGGAGGTCGAGTGCATGCCGCAGGACCTGCCGGAGCGGATCGTGGTCGACATCTCCGGTCTGGCCGAACTCGGCGACAGCGTCCGCGTGCGCGATGTCGTCCTTTCAGACAAGGTGAAAATCCTGGCCGATCTGGAAGAGATCATCGCCATTGCTACCGCCCCCAAAAAAGAGGAGAGCAGCGCAGAGGCCCCGGTTGCAGAGGAAGCCGCGCCCGAGGAGATCGAAAGCGGCAAGAAGGAATAGGAAGTTCCCCAAGAGGGCAAGGAATAATCCCCTTGATAAATACGGAACAGCGGTGCGTTAAAACACCGCTGTTTTTTTCTCGATCTTTCGGCTCAAAATCCCATTAATCCTCCTATGAGTATTACTGCTTGACTGGAACTTATCAAGACCCTAAAAATTTCCCATATCCAGACCATATCTTCACTTTGGGGATCGTTCCACACGCCCTGGCTCCCCCAGCCATGGTTACTTGCCCTTAAAGTAGGCTAAAGGATAATTTCCGGGACGACCATCCAATCAACCGCCCATTGGCCCGCCTCCATTCGCCTCAGGCGGACCACGCCCCCCATCTGGAAATTAATTACACTTCTCTCTTTATCTCCATCTCCGCTTATGAGCATAGCGGTTAACCTGACCAGATGGGGGAGATGTCCCACCAACAGGATATCCTCATTCATTTTCGTGATACGGTCCGCCCAAATCTCGGGGTCATCCAGCGGCGCCAATCCTGGGGCTTCTGAGACTCCAGCCGGCGGTTTTAAATGCAAGGCCAGGACATTGGCGGTGCTTTGGGCCCTGGTCTTACCGCTATGAAATATCTCCCTGACCTGCACATTAAGCCTTTTCAAGTGGTGTGCTACGTTTTCAATGTCTAAGCGGCCTTTTTCCGTTAGATCCCTCGCAGGGTCTTCTTCTTCTCTTTTGGCCTCGGCATGCTGGACCAGATAAAGGAACATATTGAACCTCCCCAGACCAAGTGAATACTCACTATCTTAGGATATGCAGATCATATATGCAATTTTTCAGGGCAAGGGGATAAGTGTCGTACCTGGCAAGATAGCCGGAATTTTACTCCCTCTTCCCACATGGCGACGAGGGAGCACTCAGAGGGGATGGGGCACACTATTTTTGCCGCGGCCTTTAATTATCTTCCGCAATTCCCGGGCCGCGGCGGTGGGATCGGCGGCGGCCGTAACCGCGGTCATAACCGCAGGGTGCCTGGCCCCCCGGGACACCACCTGGGCAATATTGGCACTCGTGATGCCGCCCATGGTGGTCCAGGAAATGCGGAGCCGGGGGGCAACCAGGTCAATAGCTTCCACCCCGAGAGGAACCACGGATTTCGTTTGGGTGGGGAAGATGGGACCGATATTGACGTAGCTCGCTCCGGTTTCCTGGGCCTCCAGGGCTTCTTCCAGGGAATGGGTGGAGGCGCCGATAATCAGTTCCGGAGCGATCCGGCGGGCCATGCTTACCGGCAAATCCTCCTGACCAAGATGCACGCCGTCCGCTTCGACGGCCAAGGCAATGTCTAACCGGTCATTGACGATGAACAAAGCCCCGGCTTCCCTGGTCAGGCGCCGGAACTCCACGGCCTGCCAAGCGAGTGACCGCGCTTCCAAATCCTTCTCCCGCAATTGCACGATCCTGACGCCGGCCGCCAGGGTCTTCGCTAAAACTTCCAGGGCCGATCTCCCGGCACAGAAGGCTTCCGTGATAACCACGTAAAGATCGGCTTGCGCAAAGGCCGCCAGGCGCTGGCCATGGTTCATCAACCGCCCCCGACGATTCGTACTAATTCCAAAATATCGCCGTCCGCCAGAACCGTTTCAGGATAGGAGGCGCGAGCCACGATGTGGGCGTTGTGCTCCACCACGGTGGCCAGGGGATTGAGGCCCAGCTCTTCCAGCAGGCCCAGCACCGTCGTGGCGGCTACGTCGCGCTGCTCTCCGTTGACCGTCAGTTTCAGGGTGTGGTCGCCCATCGATTCTACCTGCCTACGTATGAGAGTTTTTCCCCAGGACCTAAAGGAGGGCGCCGAGGAACCAGGCCCCCGCATTCTCTAAAGGCGTTAGCCGCAGTCTTATTAAGCGTCATGGAACGCCCGGTCAAAGTCCTTCCAGACCGGGTCGTAGCCGGTCCGGCGGATAGCCTCGGCCACTTCCGCCGGAGTACGCCGGTCTTCGATCTCGAATTGTTCCAGGGTTTCTGTGCCATGGTCCGAATAGCCGCCCGGCCGGGTGGACGACCCGGCGCTCATCATGGTCACCCCCAGGGGGATCAACCCGTCACGCAGCTCGGCCCGCTCCCGGGTAGAAAGGGTGAAGCCCGCTTCAGGCAGAAAGAGTCGCAGGGCCAGCATCAACTGGACCAGTTCCCGGTCATTGAGGGGATATTGAATAATATGCCTGCCCGGCGCGTGTCTCGAGGCGCGGGAAGGAAAGCGAAATGGCGCTTTGCCAGCATCTTTCAGCAGGTATCGGGCGTGGAGGGCAGTCCAGAAGCCGTCCAGGTGCCAGTCGTACAAACCCAGCAGGGCCCCGATGCCGAGCCGCCTCACCCCAGCCCGTCCCGCCCGCTCAATGGCTCCCAGGCGGTAGTCGAAATCTTTTTTCCGGCCGTGCTGATGAACCGTGGCGTAAGTCTGCCGGTGGTAGGTTTCCATGTATAGGGTCACACCCTCCAGGCCTAAAGACGCCAGGCGCCCATAGCCATCCTCGTCGAGGGCATAGACCTCCACCGACACGGAAGGAAAGTATTCCCGGGCAATGGTCACCGCGGCGGCGAGGTACTCCAAGGGCGCGGCCTTGGGCGCATCTCCGGACAGGAGCAAGACATTCTGAAAGCCCTGGTCAGCGAGGACCTGGCATTCGGCCCGGATTTCGGCCGGGGTCAGCGTGCGCCTGGCGCCCTGGCGGCCGGACCGCAGGGCAAAGCCGCAGTAGGTGCAGTCAGCCGTGCAGATGTTGGAGAGATAGAGGGGCACGTAGAGCCCGATGGTCCGCCCGAACTGGCGCCGGGTGAGTCGGTGGGCCAGGTGCGCCATCTCTTCCAAGTGGGGCACAGCCTCAGGCGAGAGCAGGGCCGCCAGGTCTTCCGGGAAAAGCTGCTCCCGGCGCAGGGCCCGCCTGACGTCTCCGGGCCCGGCCCGGGCCATGAGTTCTCGCAGCCGCGCCTCCGGCCAGGCAGCTAAAATTTTGGCGAAGTGGGAATTTTTTAATGGCGATTTCATATATAAGTTTTCAGGACAGAAAGTTATTTCAAGACCATTTTATTTGTCACCCTGAGCGAAAGCGAAGGGTCTCGTATTTTTGAGATTCTTCGGTCGCTTCGCTCCCTCAGAATGACAGGTATGGGGACATCTACCGTGGTAGTTTGATGATGACGCCGGGGCAAAGTTCGATCTGCGTCGGTAAACCGCGCCACTCGTGCTCCTGCAAGAAGTCGTTTCTGAGCCATCGGCAAAGGTGTTCGAAATCTCGAAGCCGGACCAGAAACGGTCGCTGTTCAGCGACCCATAGGGCATCCGGGGTGAAAGTCGTGTTGGTGACGAGAAGACCGACATTTAATCCTAAGGTTTGAACGGTGCCCAAAAGGTCACGCACAGGTTGTGGTCCAATTTTCCGATTCCTGAGAGCAGTATGCTTGACTTGCACGGCCATCAGGCAGGGTACAAGAGGTGCTCGGGGCCACGCCAATATATCCACGCCCCCGTCCTTCCTAAAGGTGCTCGATCCCACTCGCTCAAGACCATATCCGATGGCATCAAGCCGATCACATATCAGGTTCTCGAAGAATTCGGGCGTGGCGTCCCACAATCGTTCTGGTTCCTCGGAAAGCAAATGGAGGATCTGGGGGCTAATGTCCACGAGTTCAACCCGTGGAGGGAATTTCAAAAATCCATTGCGCGTCAACTCGAACCCGAGAGGAAGTTGACGCGGGTCTCCAAGACTTTCGAAAAACTCACGTGCGGTTTTCTCACCAAGCACACAAGTGAGGCACAACTGTTTGGTTTCGGCTTGACCGCGCATACGCGCGAACGGATGTGGTTCGTCGCGAAAGTATGGTCTGCCCTTTGCTATAGGCTCCGAACAGCGTGCGCAGGCATATGGATACTTGGCTCTTGAAAACCGAAGATACGGCATTTCATTATCTCAGGTCTTGCCCCTAAAGATTAATATCACTTTTATCGTTCCCAAGCCAAGCTTGGGAACGCAATTATGGCCCAAGCTTCGCTTGGGCAAACTAATTACTAACGGCGCTTCCTGACTAAGATATGGATTCATTAGCAAAGCAAAGCTTTGCAATCAATTATCTTCCCAAGCGCAGCTTGGGAACCAGAAGAAAAACGCACCAGGCTTATCCCGCGTCTGGTCGATACAATTGTTAGCCAGTTTGTAACATTACGCTGTTGGTGTAAACCATTCATACACAGATAATATGGACTTAACTCTGTTTGAGAAATCACATTCTTCTATTTTGGTATCACCATCGTTGAAAGAGACAAAATTGTCGTGCAAAGGACTGACAAAAAACCTGGATTCTGCGGGGATAACATGAATCGGTACACCTGCTTCGGATATTCGCGCTACAATTAGTTCGCCAACGTCTACGCTATCCGAGTTGAACCATCCATCTGATATTAAGGAGGGCACAAAATCTATTGATCGTGATATGACTTGGTGTAAAGCGGCCATGGACATAATTGTGTTGTCATAGGTAGCAATTTCATAACTGCTCAATCGATGATGTTTAAGCATATTATATGCTTTCCACCATGTGGGTTGACTGTTTGTCCATGATTTAAAAGGATTGAGAAAAAGTATAGGCGGATTCAGAAAAACTGTTATTGTATTTTCAAGTTCTAATCGTGGCTCTAACAACTTCGCATAATCCTTTAGGGCACATCTGCGGCCTTTAATCCCTTCGGACTCCTTAAATATAGATTCTATGAATCCGCACGATTCGCTAATTATGGGTATAAATTTCGGCGATATTATATATTTATTGCTATCTATAAAAGGAATATAATCCATGCAGTCCGCAAGCTGGGATTCAAGATCCCTGAATCCTGAGACTACAAAGCGCATTCTTGTATTGTCATCTATCATTAGTATTCCGTCTCTTGGCTAACAATGATTATACAGTCTGTATAAACCGGTGAATGCAGACTGTTTCCTTATATATAAGAAGCTCCCATGTTTTCCGATTGGTTCGTATAGTTACTCCAAAAAACCCGTCAACGGCGAAGAAGCCGCGGCGGTCTCCCTTACCGGCCCCAGGCCGGCCAGGTAGGCCAGCCGTCCCGCTTTAACCGCCAGGGCGAAAGCTTCCGCGATGGCGCCGTTATCAAAAGCGTCGGCCAGGGCGGTATTCACCAGCACCGCGTCGGCGCCCATTTCCATGGCCTCCGCCGCGTGGGAGGGCGCGCCCAGCCCGGCGTCGACGACCACGGGGATCTTAGCCTGTTCTATGATGATGCGGATCATGTCCCTGGTCTTAATCCCTCGGTTGCTGCCGATGGGGGAGCCCAGCGGCATGACTGTGGCCGTCCCCAGTTCTTCCAGCCTCTTGGCAAGAATTGGATCGGCCTGGATGTAGGGAAGTACCACAAAGCCTTCCTTGATGAGCATTGCCGCGGCCTTGAGCGTCTCCACCGGATCAGGGAGCAGGTAGCGGGGCTCAGGGGTGAGTTCCAGCTTCACCCAAGGCTCAAGTCCCATGGCTCGAGCCAGGCGGGCGAGACGCACGGCTTCCTCGGCGGTACGCGCCCCTGAGGTATTGGGAAGAATGAGATGCTTGGCTGGATTGAGCACCGATAAGATGCTGGAACCCTGAGGATTGGCAAGGTCAACCCGCCGGAGGGCCACCGTGACGATCTCCGCTTGGGAGCGCTCCAGAACGGCGCGCAGGGCCTCGGCCGAAGGGAATTTGCCCGTTCCCACCATGAGGCGGGAGCCGAAACGGCGGCCGGCAATAATTAAGGAGTCATTCTCCATCTGTCTCTCCGTCCAGACCCCTGGCGGTCTTCCGGGGAAAACCGCCACCGGGCATTTCTTTAGCTTAGGCTTCAGGCGCCAGGCCGGTAATGGTGGGATGCTCTCCGCATAGCGGACAGGTAGGCATCTTGATTCTCGCCTTCGAGATAAAACGGCACCTGAGCCCATCATACGACAGAAAGAATCGAGCCAGATCTGAGGCTCGTCCCAGGAGGAGTTTCAACGCCTCTATGGCTTGAAGACATCCCATGACCCCGGCCACCGCGCCGAGAATTCCTTCTTGCTGAAGAGTCGGGGGCGGTTCGGGCATGAGACACCGATAGCAGGGACTCCCCTGGCCAGGATCCACTACCAGGAGCAGTCCCTGGAATCCGGCGGCCGCGGCGGACACCAGCGGAATCTTCTCCAGCCAGCAAGAGTCCGCCACGAGGAAACGGGTCTCAAAATTGTCGCTGGCATCGAGAACAGCCTCATACCCCCGTAAAATCTTACGGTCGTCTGCCGTCTTGAGCCGTATATCGTAGGTCTCCACGCGGCAATGGGGATTGAGCGCAGTTATGGCCTCCCTGGCTGACTCCACTTTCGCCGACCCAGATCAGCCACCTGGTGGAGAATCTGGCGCTGCAGGTTGGAAAGTTCCACCACGTCGCCGTCGACAATGCCGATATGGCCCACTCCGGCCGCAGCAAGGTACAGGAGCGCGGCAGAGCCGATACCGCCTGCTCCCACAACCAAGACCTTCCCGGACCGAAACCGCTGCTGTCCAGCCCCTCCCACTTCCGGAAGGATAAGGTTCCGAGAATAACGCAAGCTCTCTTCTTCTGAAAACCCAAAGCACACCGGGATGCTCTCCTAACCAGTTTATATATATTATCTTAATGAAAAATAATGGTATATCTCCAGGGTCTGAAAGGTGAGGATGCCTCGGGGAAGCTTGCCGAAGCAAGCGGAACCGGCGGAGATGGCACCGGTTCTCTATTCGTGGCGGCCAATCGGAGGGCGCAGTCTTGCGGCGGCCAGGCAGGAGCAGTTTGAGCCCCCCTACTTCCCGGGCCTTCCCCCAGCCTATTCAGCCTCAAAGCGGTCGTCGAAGATTTTCATAGCGCAGAACCGCCCGCACATGGTGCACTGGTCATCCCGGGCCTGGCTGAGTTCCCGGTAGAGCCGGGCCTTGTCGGGGTTGACGGAGAGCTGGATCTGGGTCTGCCAGTCCAAGGCCCGGCGGGCCTTAGACATCCTCAGGTCCCAGTCCGCGGCCCCTGGAATCCCCAGGGCGATATCCGCGGCGTGGGCGGCGATCTTAGAGGCCACCACCCCGTCAATAACGTCTTCCACCTCCGGCAGTTTCAGATGCTCCGCAGGGGTGACGTAACAGAGGAATGCGGCTCCCCAGGTGGGCGCCAGGGCCCCCCCGATGGCCCCGGCGATGTGATCGTAGCCCGCGGCCACATCGGTGACCAGGGGCCCCAGGACGTAAAAGGGGGCATGGGCGCAATACTTCTGCTGCAGGCGGATATTTTTCTTGATGGCGGAAAGGGGGAGATGCCCCGGCCCCTCCACCATTACCTGCACCCCCCTGGCCCAGGCCCGCTTGGTCAACTCGCCCAGAGCTCCGGGTCCCTCTCAGGTTGTTGGCTCTTTTCCGAAGCCACCACAGGAGACCCCGGGCTCGCTGAAAGGTCTATTTTAAAGGTGTAGGTTGGAAATAGGGTTGGAAATATAAATAAGGATTAAGCAGAAATTACCTAACCCCTTGAAATAATTTGGCGTCCCCAACCGGATTTGAACCGGTGTCGCCGGCGTGAAAGGCCGGTGTCCTGGACCAGGCTAGACGATGGGGACGCAGCTGGTGGGCCGTGTTGGATTCGAACCAACGACTCTCTGCTTAAAAGGCAGATACTCTACCGACTGAGTTAACGGCCCGAACTTAAATATTTAACCCCGGGACCGCCAACTTGTCAAGGGAATCGGGCTGGAGAAAGGCCATGGCCCCCAGCCTCGGCCGGGGGGCGCGAGGATTTGGCTTGCTATCATCGGGGGGGGCCGGGAGGGAGGTGCCGCGGCCCCCCTGGCATGAAGGCAGATACTCAATTACCGGGAAAACCGTAAGGCGCAAGCCTGGCCCCTTGAGCCAGGTTTTCCCCCTGGCCTCCCCTCAATGGGGACAGCCCCAGAGTTCGAACTCCTTGAGGAGTTCCCCGGTGATCCAGGGGGCCTGCTTTTCCAGCTCTGCCAGCTGCTTCTTGAGTTCCTCCGCCCGGGTCTGAAGCTCTTGGTTTTCCGGCTCGTCCCGCAGGGCCGCCTCGGTGTCCCGCAAGGCCACCCGGGTCTTCAGGTGTTCGGCCTCAAAGCGCTGGGCCTCCTTGCGGAATTCCGTGTACTCTTCGGGAATGTCATCAAAGAACCAATGCAGGGACATGATTTTTACTCCCTTGAAAAGTTGTGGCACCCGCCCTCGTTTATTTAATCCCAGAATCCTTCAGGGATTTCAAGGTCTGCTCCAGGATAACGGCATGCACCTCCTCCGGAGAAGCCGTGGCGTCCACAAAGATGAAGCGGGGCCCCTTGAGACTGGCATAGATGGCTGCCACCTGCTTCAGGTAGCCGGGGGATTCGCTCACCTGCAAGTCTTCCCGGCCCTTTTGGCTCAGGCGCTTCATGGCCTGGGGCACTGGCACTCTGAGGACGAACACCAGGTGGGGGCGGGGGGCGAAGGACTCGTTCAGGGCCAGAATCTTCTCCGGGTCCAGGCCCAGGGCTCCCTGGTAGGCTACCGAGGAATAGTAATAGCGGTCGGTGATGACGGTTTTTCCCGCCTGCAGGGCCGGCCTGATGATCTGCTCCACATGCTCCCGGCGATCCGTGACGAAGAGATCGAGCTCTTCCTCCGGGCTCAGATGGCGGCTTAAGCCGTGCAGATAGCGGCGCAGCTGTTGTCCCGCAGTCCCGTCGGTGGGCTCCCGGGTCAGGACCACTTCCCAGCCTTGTTTTTCCAAAGCCGCGGCCAACAGCCGGGCCTGGGTGGATTTGCCGGCCCCGTCGATGCCTTCCAGAGCTATGAGCAGGCCCCGCCCCATCTCTGATCCCGGCTACCAGACTTCTGGGAAGGCCACGTTGTCGTACAGGTATTCCATCTTCTCCTTGTGGCCCAACTCCACCTGGGCCATTTTCTCCAGGAAGGCCCTGATCTCCCCCGGAGGCTGCAGAGCCGCCAGGGTCTGATAGAACCGGTAGGAACCTTCTTCCCGCTTCATGGCAATGACCAGGGCCTCCTTGGGAGACAGGTCCTCTTGGAACTCGGGGGCTTTCAGCAGTTCGGCCAGGTGCACGTTCTGGGCCTGGCCGGCCAGCTTGCAGCCCTGGGGAGTCATGCAGCTCTGGAGAAAGTGTTTGTGCTCCAGCTCCTCCTTGGCCAGGTAGGCAAAGGTGTCCTTGGTTTCCTTGTGGGTCACCAGATTGGCCATGCGCAGGTAAAATTCGTGGGATAGTTCTTCCTGGGCGATGGCGCTCTTGATAATGGCTTCGAGTTCGAGATTCATGTGGAAGCTCCTTTCAAGGGGAGGTTAATTGTCCTTGGCTGCAAGCCTAAACCGACAGGCGTGAAAACACAACTCTCCCGGCCCGCCAACCCCATTCCGGGGTGGGCGGCTGAAGGGGAGGAAATGGCAGGTCCGGCGGCTCCGGTTGAATCTCAGGATTTCGCCGCCTTGATTTCGATGGCCTTGGGTTTGACCTTTTCCTTTTTGGGGCAGGTGATGGTCAGGACCCCTTTCTCGTACTTGGCGTCGATCTTGTCCGCATTCACCGCGGCGGGCAGCGTCAAGGAGCGGGAGAAGGAACCGTAGCTGCGCTCCACCAGGTGGTAGCTTTCCTTGGTTTCTTCCCGTTCCGACTGCTTCTCGCCTTTGATGGCGAGCACATCGCCAGTTAGGGTAATATTAATATTTTGGGGGTCGATGCCGGGAACTTCCGCCTTCACTACAATCTGGTCGACGGTCTCCGAGACATCCATCGCCGGAGCCCACTGCCCCTCCCAGGGCCGCAATTCCCGGCCTCGAGGCCCGAAGAAGTCCTCCCACAGGCGGTCCATTTCCCGGCGAAGCCGGGACACTTCCCGAAACGGTTCCCACTTCACCAGTTCTTTTGCCATATGGTCCCTCCCTAATTTTCTTTAACCTGATAGCCAATAAATAGGAATCGATTCCAAAGCTGTCAACGCCCCATCCCAGGGAAAAATGTCCGGATAATCTTCTTGAATTTGCGAAGCGGTGATGGTAAAAAGAGCAAAATGCTCTCAGGCTGCCTCCACATACGAGCTCCGGGAATATTCGGCTAAAGCCTCCTTTCAGACAAGGAGGTTTTTTTTTGCGAGGCCCCTAATGGAATTGTGGCTGTGGCTCCGAGAAAGACTTATTTTTTCCCGTAAGCTGATGACTCGTTAACGCGAGTCTGCGATTTTCCAGTCATTCGGGGCCGCCGAAAACGGCCAGCCGAAATCCGGACCCCAAAGCGTCCCCCGGGCCCCTGGGCGCAGGGCAGACTGGCCAGGGGCTGTAAATCGCCAGGGAATCGCGGATCAGGGATAGCGGACTTCTTCCTCAGAAAGGACCAGATTATGGACTTCCGGCGGAAAGACTTGTTGGGCATTGCCGATTTGGCTCCCGAGGAAATCCGGCATATCCTGGACACCGCCCAATCCCTCAAAGAGATCTCGGCCAGGCCCATTAAAAAGGTCCCCACCCTCAGGGGCAAGACGGTGGTGACCATGTTCTACGAGCCCAGCACCCGGACCCGCATGTCCTTTGAGATTGCGGCCAAGCGCTTAAGCGCCGACACCCTTAACCTGACGGTGTCGGCCTCCAGCGCGGTGAAGGGCGAGATCCTGTCGGACACGGCCCACAACCTGGAGGCCATGCAGCCGGACCTCCTGGTGGTGCGCCACCCGGCCAGCGGCGCCCCCCACTACCTGGCCAGCCGCCTCAAATGCGGGGTCATCAACGCCGGCGACGGCCTCCACGAGCATCCCACCCAGGCCCTGCTGGACCTCCTCACGGTGCGGGAGGCCAAGGGGAAACTTGCCGGCCTCAAGGTGGCCATCATCGGGGACATCGCCCACTCCCGGGTGGCCCGCTCCGACATCCAGGCCTTTATCAAGATGGGCTCCAAAGTGACGGTGGCGGGCCCCGCCACCATGCTGCCCCCGTATCTGGACTCCCTGGGGGCTGAGGTCACCTGCTCCCTCACCGAGGCGGTGGCCGGGGCCGACGTCATTATGATGCTGAGATTGCAGTTGGAGCGCATGAACCAGATGTTCATCTCCACCCTGCGGGAGTACAGCACCTATTTCGGCCTGGCGCCCCGGCACCTGGCCCTGGCCCAGGACGACGTCATCATCATGCATCCGGGGCCCTTGAACCGCGGCGTGGAGATTTCTCCGGAGGTGGCCGACGGGCCCCATTCCGTCATCCTGGAGCAGGTGACCAACGGGGTGGCGGTGCGCATGGCCCTGCTATACCTCTTGATTGGAGGGGAAAAAGGGTGAGCTTGCTGATTAGGGGCGGATTGGTGGTGGACCCGGCCCAGGGCCTGGAAGAATTAAGGGACCTGCTCCTCGAAGGGGATAAAGTGGCGGCCCTGGACGCCCCCGGGGACCATCCCCGGGGAGGGGCGCCGGGTCATCGAGGCCCAGGGCCTGGTGGTGACCCCCGGCCTCATCGACATGCACGTCCACCTGCGGGAGCCCGGGGAGGAGTACAAGGAGACCATCGAGACCGGGAGTAGGGCCGCGGTCAAGGGCGGCTTCACCGCGGTGGCGGCCATGCCCAACACCATACCGGTGAACGACACCGCCTCGGTGACCCGCTATATCCTGAACCAGGCCGCGACCGCGGGCCTGGCCCGGGTCTATCCGGTGGGGGCCATCTCCATGGGTTCGGCGGGCCAAAACCTGAGCGAATACGGCGACCAGAAGGCCGCGGGCGCGGTGGCCTTTTCCGACGACGGTCAGCCGGTAATGAACCCCATGCTCATGCGCCGGGCCCTGGAGTATGCCCGCACCTTCGGGCTCCCCCTCATCTCCCACTGCGAAGACCTGGATCTGAGGGCCGACGGCGTGATGCACGAAGGCCGGGTCTCCCTGGAATTGGGCCTCATTGGCATCCCGGCCGCGGCCGAAGAGATCATGATCTTCCGGGACCTGGCCCTGGCCCAGTTGACCGGGGGCAGGGTCCACATCGCCCACGTCAGCGCCTTCGGCAGCGTGGCCCTCATCCGCCAGGCCAAGGAGGCGGGCCTCACCGTCACCGCCGAAACCGCGCCCCATTACTTCCACCTGACCGATGAGGCGGTGCGGGGCTACGACACCAACGTCAAGGTGAACCCGCCGCTCAGGACCGCCTCCGACGTGGCCGCCATTCAGGAGGGCCTCAAGGACGGCACCCTGGACGCCATCGCCTGCGACCACGCCCCCCACAGCTCTCTCGAAAAAGACGTGGAGTTTGAGGCCGCGGCCTTCGGCCTCATCGGCCTGGAAACGTGCCTGGGCCTCAGCCTGAAGCTGGTGCACGACGGGGTCCTGAGCCTCTGGCCCAACTGGTGACCAAAATGAGCCTCAACCCGGCCCGCATCCTGGGAGTGCCCGGCGGCACCCTGGCCGTGGGCGCGCCAGCCGACGTCACCCTCATCGACCTCAACCGCACCTGGCAGGTGGACGTGAGCACTTTTGCCTCCAAAGGCCGCAACTGCCCTTTTAACGGCTGGACCCTCACCGGCAAGGCGGTGGCTACCATCGTGGGCGGTCAGGTGGTGTGGGAGGAGATTTAAAGCTCCCAGCCCGTCCTGGTGGGGGTGAGAGGTCAGATTTATCAATTAATCCCGTAATGGAGCGACTGGACTCGCCAAAGTGGGCCGGGCCCGAAGGAGAGAAAAAGGATGAAGCTCCTGATCATCATTAGCACGGACGACGCCGAAACCATTTACAACGCCATGCGTCTGGCCATTGTTGGGGTAAACAAGGGGGACGAGGTGAGCGTCTTCATGCTGGGGAAAGGCGTTCTCTTCGAGGAAAGCAGCACCCCCCAGTTCAACATCAAAGAGGTGATGGACCAATTTGAGGGTGATTTTTATGTCTGAGGGGTCTGCCTGAAATCCCACGGTCTGGAGGGATCGAGCACCTGCCCCATCGGTTGGATGAATGACCTCTACGAACTGGCCGCGGACGCGGACAAGGTCTTGACGTTTTAATTTTCCATGAAGTTCATTTCATTGAATAAGCAATGAACCAATAATACATTTCAACAAGTTTTTATTAAGGTGACCTATGCCCAGCCAGGTATTTTTCATGGATTTGCGGGCCTCGGCCAAGGAGACCAATTTCAAGAAATTTCAAAAGCTCCTGGAGGCGGTGAATTTAAAGGGCATCGTTAAGCGCCGTAAGAAGCGGCCCCTGATCGGGGTGAAGTTGCACTTCGGGGAGAAGGGCAACACCTCCTTTATCCGGCCCATCTACGTGCGCCAGGTGGTGGACCGCCTGTGGGAAGCTGGGGCGCGGCCCTTTCTCACCGACGCCAACACCGTGTACGTGGGCACCCGGGCCGAAGCGGTGAGCCATCTCACCACGGCCATCGAAAACGGCTTCGCCTACGCGGTGGTGCGGGCCCCCCTGGTCATCGCCGACGGCCTCACCGGCAAGGCCGAAGTGGAGGTGGAAATCAATCAGGAGCAGTTTCAGACGGTTTACCTGGCGGAGGCCATCCTGGAGGCGGAAGGGCTGGTGACGCTCTCCCACTTCAAGCTGCACGAGCTTTCCGGGTTCGGCGGCGCCCTGAAAAACCTGGGCATGGGCTGCGCCTCCCGCAAGGGCAAGCTCTCCCAGCACTCCAACATCTCCCCCAAGGTGAACGAAAAAAAGTGCACCGGCTGCGGGGAGTGCGTGGCCCACTGCGCCCAGGAGGCCATCGGCATCAATCCGGAGACGGAAAAGGCGGTCATCGACCCCACCAAGTGCGTGGGCTGCGCCGAATGCCTCCTGGTGTGCCCCTACGGCAACATCCAGATCCAGTGGAACGAGTCCATCCCGGTGTTCCTCAAAAAGATGATGGAATACGCCTACGGGGTGATGAAGTTCCACCGGGACCGGGCCGTGTTCGTCAGTTTCATCACCCAGGTGTCCCCGGCCTGCGACTGCTACGGCCACAACGACCTGCCCATCGTGGGGGACATCGGCATCCTGGCCTCCCGGGACCCGGTGGCCATAGACCAGGCCTGCGCCGACCTGGTCATCGGCAGTCCCGGCGTGGCCGGCTCGGCCCTCAAGGACCTGAGCGCCGGGAGCGACAAGTTCAAGGACGTCTACCCCCAGGTGGACTGGCACCTCCAGCTGGAATACGCCGCCGAACTGGGCCTGGGGGCCCGGGAATACGAATTGGTGAAGGTGTGAGAAAGGAATATTAGGGAGGGGGGCCAGGGGCCGACGGCCGCTTACAATCCCTCCCCCAAACCCCTCCCGCAACCCCCATAAGGGGTCTAGGAAGCCTGGGACCTTTGGCCCCCGCCTTCAAAAAAAATGTAGGGCGGGCACCGCCCGCCATCTTGAAAGGAACAAATATGCTCCCCATCGGACTTTTGATGATAGAACACCGGCTCATCGAGCGGATGATTGCCCTCATGCGCGCCGAGCTGACCCGGATCAAGGACAACGTGGCCGTGGACCCGGAGTTCGCCTTTGTGGACCCCGTTTTCCTAGATATTGCGGTGGATTTCATCCGCACCTATGCCGACCACTGCCACCACGGCAAGGAGGAAGACCTTCTGTTTGCCGAGCTGGCCCAAAAGGAGCTGTCCCCGGAACACCGCCGGACCATGGAGGAACTGGTCCGGGAGCACGTCTGGGCCCGAGAGACCACCGCCAGCCTGGTGCAGGCCAAGGAGGGCTATCTCCTGGAAAAACCCGGCGCCCTGGACGATCTCTTGCAGCACCTGGGCAAGCTGGTGGAATTTTACCCCCAGCACATCGACAAGGAAGACCACCATTTCTTTATCCCTTGCATGGACTATTTCAGCGAAGCGGAGAAGGCGGTGCTGCTGCAGCAGATGCGGGAATTCGACCAGAAGCTGATCCATGAGAAATATCGCGGCATCGTGGAAGGGATCGAAAACCGAAAGGCCTGCAAGACGTGTAAATAGGACAGTTTCTTCAAGGTCCTTAATTTCTCGGGCAGGGGAAGTCGGGCGTAGCCCGCCTTCCCCTGCCTCTTTAGCGGGTTGGGTGGGGGGCTGGGGGGAGGGCAGGGACCCCCGGTCCCTGGCCCTCCCCCCACAGTTTTTTCGGGGTGGGGCGAAGGCCCCGACCTGAAAATATGTTATTATGAGCACCATGGTTTATCTCGTCGGCGCGGGGCCTGGGGATCCCGGGTTGATCACGGTGAAGGGGCTGAAGGTTTTGCGCCGGGCCCAGGTGGTGGTCTACGACCAGCTGGCCAGCCCCGAGCTCCTCAAGGAAGTCCCGGCGGATGCAGAGATCATCTACGTGGGCAAGAAGGCCGGGGCCCACGCCCTGCCCCAGGAGGGCATCAATGATCTGCTGATCCAGAAGGCCCGGGCCGGACTCACCGTGGTGCGCCTCAAGGGGGGGGACCCCTTCGTCTTTGGCCGGGGTGGCGAGGAAGCCGAAGAGCTGGCCCAGGCGGGTATCCCCTTTGAAGTCATTCCCGGGGTGACCTCGGCGGTGGCAGTGCCGGCCTACGCCGGCATCCCCGTGACCCACCGGCGCTACACCACCATGGTGACCTTCATCACCGGGCATGAGGACCCCACCAAGGAAGCCAGCACCATCCCCTGGGGCAACCTGGGTCAAAACCCCGGCACCCTGGTGTTCCTCATGGGGGTGAAAAACCTGGGGGAAAACTGCCGCCGTCTGATTACTGAAGGCCGGAACCCGAAAACCCCGGCCGCGGTGATTGAAAAGGGCACCACCCCGGAGCAGCGCACCGTAACCGGGAATTTGGCCGACATCGCCGACCGGGCCCGGGACGCCGACATCAAGCCCCCGGCGGTGCTGGTGGTGGGCGGCGTGGTGGAGCTGCGGGAGCGCCTTAAGTGGTGGGAGACCCGGCCCCTGTGGGGCAAGGCCGCGGTGGTGACCCGGTCCCGGGAGCAGGCCTCCCGCCTGGTGGAGTTTTTGTCCGCCGCCGGGGCCCGCTGCCTGGAGGTGCCCACCCTGGAGATCGTGCCGCCCGACGATTATGCCCCCCTGGATGCTGCCCTGAAAGAGCTATCCCAGTACGACTGGGCCATCTTCACCAGCGCCAACGGGGTGGCGGCTTTCATGGGCCGGCTCTTCAAGCAGGGTAAGGACGTGCGGGCCCTGGGCCGGGCCCAAATTGCCGCCATCGGCCCGGCCACGGCCCAGGCTTTGCGGGAATTCGGCCTGGCGGCGGACGTGGTGCCGGAAACCTTTCAGGCGGAGGGGCTGGTGCAGGCCCTGACGCCTCACCTAGCCCCGGGGATGCGGGTGCTGCTGGCCAGAGCCCAAGTAGCCCGGGACGTGCTGCCCGAGACCCTGGTGCGGCTGGGGGCCCGGGTGGACGTGGTGCCGGTGTATAAAGCCCGGGCTCCCCAATCGGTTCCACCGGAGGCCGAGGCGGCCCTGAAGGAGGGCCGGGTGGATATCCTCACCTTCACCAGCTCGAGCACGGTGCACAACTTTGCCGGCCTACTGGGCCTAGAACGCTTCCAGGCCCTGGCCGCTAAGGCGGTAGTGGCTTCCATCGGGCCCATCAACGTCGGCTACTCTAAAAGAATATGGCCTCACCCCGCAAATCGAGCCGGCCGACTTCACCATCCCGGCCCTGGCCGCGGCGATTGTTGACTACTTTAAGAAAGGATGATTTTAGGGGAGGGCCGGGGCTTACAATCGCCCTCCCCTCAAACACCCCTCCCAACCCCCGGTAAGGGGCCGAGGAAGGCGGGGCATAGCCCCGACTTCCTTCGGGCCAATATTAACCTTGAGGGGTTGCGGGTGGGGGTTTGGGGGAGGTATTGTAAGTGGCCTTCTGCCCCCGGCCCCCTCCCCCAATATACCCCAAAGCCCATGACCTATACCTTTAAGCCAGAAGTTCACGATGGCCCGGGGCGGCGCATCGATTATCACCGGGAGCTCAATGCCGCCCAGTATGAGGCGGTGACGTCCCGGGAAGGTCCCGTGCTGGTCATCGCCGGGGCCGGCAGCGGCAAGACCCGCACCCTGGTCTACCGCCTGGCCTATCTGGTGGAGCAGGGGGTGGACCCCGGGGCCATCCTGCTCCTTACCTTCACCCGGAAGGCGGCCCAGGAGATGCTGACCCGGGCCGTCCATCTGCTGGACCGGCCCCTGGGGCAGGTAATGGGGGGCACCTTTCACAGCATCTGTTACCTGTGGCTCCGGCAGTACGGCGAGCGGCTGGGTTACCCCCGGGGCTTCACGGTGATGGATCGCTCCGACCAGGGCGATCTCCTGCAGATGCTAAAGGAACGGTTAGGCTTCAAGCAGCTCTCCTCGCCCTTTCCCCGCAAGGAGACCCTGGCGGAAATCCTGGGCGCGGTGGTCAACAAGGACCTTTCCCTGGACAACCTGCTGGTCCGGGATTACCCCCAGTTCCTGGAGCAAAGGGACCGCCTGGCGCAGCTTAGCAAGGCCTACCAGGACGAGAAGCGGCGCCAGTACCTGCTGGACTACGACGACCTGCTGCTGGAGGGCCGGCGCCTGTTGACGGAGCATGAAGACCTGCGCCGCCACTTATCCCAGCGCTTCCGCTACCTTATGGTGGATGAATACCAGGACACCAACCGGCTGCAGGCGGAGCTGGTGCGGCTGCTGGCCTACACCCACCAAAACGTTATGGCCGTAGGGGACGACTCCCAATCCATCTATTCCTTTCGGGGCGCCAACTTCCGCAACATCATGGATTTTCCCCGCCTCTTCCCCGGCACCCGCATCATCAAGCTGGAGGAGAACTATCGCAGCACCCAGCCCATCCTGGACCTGGCCAACGCCATTATCGCCGGGGCCGAGGAGCGCTATACCAAGTGCCTGTTCACCAGCAAGGCCGACGGGGTGCGGCCCCGTCTCTTCCGGGCGGCCAGTGAAAACGAGCAGTCCCGCCTGGTGGTGGCCCAGGTGCAGGACCTGCAGCGGCAAGGGATCCCTTTGCAAGCAGATGGCGGTGCTGGTGCGGGCGGGCTACCACTCCTTTGACCTGGAAATCGAACTGGTGCGCGCCGGCCTTCCCTTCATGAAGTTCGGGGGCTTCAAGTTCATGGAAAGCGCCCACATCAAGGATCTGCTGGCCTATCTCCGGGTGGTGGCCAACCCTCGGGACACCTTGAGTTGGAGCCGGATCCTCCTCCTGGTGCCGGGTGTGGGCCGCCAGACCGTTGGCAGGTTCAACTCCATGGTGAAGCCAGACTTCGATCTGGCCGCCGCGGCCCGTTGGCTCCGGTCCCAGCGCCGCCCGGCGGAACTGAAGGAGCTGGCGGACCTCATGGAACGCCTGGGGGCCCCGGACCAGAGCCTGATGACCCGCATGAACCTGGCCCTGGCCCATTATGAGCCCCTGGCCAAAAACCGCTACGATGACTACCCTAAAAGAATGAAGGACCTGGAGCACCTGCTCACCATTACCGCCCGCTACCGGGAACTGCAGTCGTTTTTGAACGACCTGACCCTGGAGCCGCCCGCCAGCCTGGCGGACGTGACCAGGCCCACCCACGACTACCTGAGCGTCTCCACCGTCCACTCCGCCAAGGGCCTGGAATGGGAGGCGGTCTTCATTATCTGGGCCGCGGAAGGACGCTTCCCGGCCTTCTACTCGCAGGAGCGGGAAGAGGAAACCGAGGAGGAACGCCGCCTCATGTACGTGGCCGCCACCCGGGCCAAGAGCTACCTGGCGGTGGTCTTCCCCACCGTGGGCTATAGCCGGCAGTTCGGCATGACCTTCAACGCCCCCTCCCGGTTCATCGCCGACATCCCCCGCACTCTCCTGGAACCCTGGCGGGCGGAGGTGGTGGAGAGGTGAGGGAGGATGCTTGGGGGAGGGCCGGGGGAAAACAATTCCCCCCTCCCTCAAATATCATCCGAGAGCGCCAGCCATGGAACAATGGGAGCCGCTTTATCTGGAAACCCATCGCCGGGGGTTGCTCCGGGCGAAGATTGACGCGGCTTATGACATCTTGAATCAATGTACCCTTTGCCCCCACAATTGCATGGTGGACCGCCATCACGGCGAGCGGGGCCTGTGCCGCACCGGGGATCAGCCGGTGGTGGCCTCTTATAGCCCGCATTTCGGGGAGGAGGACCCGCTGGTAGGCCAGCACGGCTCCGGCACCATCTTTTTCACCCACTGCAACCTCTACTGCATCTTTTGCCAGAACTACGAAATCAGCCACGGCGGAGAAGGAGAGGAAATTTCCATTCCGGACCTGGCGGCGATGATGATCCTCCTTCAAAAGCGGGGCTGTCACAACATCAACTTCGTCACCCCCAGCCACCAGGTGTACCAGATCCTGGAAGCCCTGCCCCCGGCCATCGAGGCCGGCCTTAACGTGCCCCTGGTCTATAACACCGGAGGCTACGACGCGGTGGAGACCTTGCGCCTCCTGGACGGAGTCATCGACATCTACATGCCGGACTTCAAGTTCTGGGACCCGGCGGTGGCCGCGGAGCTCTGCCAGGGCAAGGACTACCCCGAAGTGGCCCGCCAGGCCTTCAAGGAGATGCACCGCCAGGTGGGGGACCTGGTGCTGGATGAAAACGGGGTGGCCCGGCGGGGGCTGCTGGTGCGGCACCTGGTCTTGCCCGACGGCCTGGCCGGCACCAAGGAGGTCATGGAATTTCTGGCCCGGGAGATTTCCCCCGATACCTACGTCAACGTCATGGGCCAGTACCGCCCCTGCGGCCGGGCTTACGAACATCCCTCCCTGCGCAAGTTCCTCACCGGCCTGGAACACGAGGAGGCCCAGCGCCTGGCCCGGGAAGCCGGCCTGACCCGCCTGGACCGCCGGGAAAAGCTTTTCAGGTGGCTATGAGTTTTGGGGGGAGGGCCAGGGCCAACGGCCCTGCCCCCTTCCCCGGAAACCTAGCCCAAGGAGCCTCATGAGCGCGGACATCTACGCCATCGGCGACATCCACGGGCATCTCGAGTCCCTGGAGCGTCTCATGGAGAAGATCAAGCCTGATCTGGAGAAGGATCAGCTGGTCTTCATGGGGGACTATATCGACCGGGGACCCAATTCCAAGGGGGTAGTGGATTACATTTTGCGCCTGAAAAACTTGGCCCCGCCTGAAAACGTCGTCTGTTTGAAAGGCAATCACGAGGCCATGTTTCTCAATTTCCTGCAGGGCAAAGACATCGAGCTCTTCCTGTTCAATGGCGGGCTCAGCACCATTAAAGAATATTGGGGCCGCGATTGGGAACACCGGGAGAGGCTGGTCCTGCCTCCGGACCATGATAAGTTTTACCGGGAACTGAAGCTCTACTATGAAACCCCGGAATACATCTTTGTCCACGGCGGTCTGAAGCCAGGGGTACCTTTGGCGGAGCAGGATGAAGAAGACCTGCTGTGGATCCGGGGCGAATTCATCACGGCCCTGGATGACTTCGGGCGCAAGGTGATCTTCGGCCACACCCCCTTCAAGCAGCCCCTGTTGTTGCCCAACAAGATCGGCATCGACACCGGCGCGGCGTACGGCAATCTTCTCACCTGCCTGCAATTGCCCCAGGAAAAATTCTTTTTTGACCGGTATGAGTGATTGACGAATATTAAGGTCAGTAAGGCTCCCGCTAACTTCCCCCGCCTGCATGTTAGCCGGTGCCGATCTGGGCGATGGGGCGCCATGATCTCCGAGCGCGATATCGTCGGGTACTCCCACACCCAGAGCATGCGGCGAGACCTGGGGGGAGAAAGCGCCAAGGTGTGGTTTTCGGCGCCCAGTGCCCCTTATGCCGGTCAATTTGCCAAGCTACGCTCACCCCCTCCCGGTCCCCATTAGCCTTGACAGCCCCTCAAGTCTACGGTAACTTTATTTGATTGGTCTATCCTGGGCGGCCCAAGCTTCGCCCTCCCGGCCGCCAGGCTTAAATCGGCTGTAAACCGCGTCGGCTCCCGCCGGCGCCAAGGAGATAGGTGCATGTTGCGAGCCGTCCGCCTGAAGTTCCTGTTTTTATTTATCCTCACCGTCATTGCCATCATCTTCGTGCTGCCGTCCTTAACCGGAGAGTTGCCGGGATGGTGGGAAAAGCATGTCAGTCGCGGGATCAATCTGGGGCTGGACCTGAAAGGCGGCATGCACCTCATTTTACAGGTGGACCTGGAGCAGGCCGTCAGCAATGCCTTGAGCCGCACCTCCCGCAACCTGCAGGAAACCGCGGAGAAACGGGGGCTGGCCGTGAAGCTGGGCGAGGTCTCCCAAGAGGGCCTGCCCCTTACCCTGGTCAACAAAGATGAGCAGGCCGCCTTCCAGAAGTGGCTGAAGGAGGACTTTCCCCACCTGGAGATCCAGGGGCCTCAGCGCCAGGACAACAGCCTGAAATATACCCTCACCCTCACCCCCGAAGAGATCAAGCAGCTCCAGGAACGGACCCTGAACCAGAGCCTGGAGGTGTTGCGCAACCGCATCGACCAGTTCGGGGTCACCGAACCGGTGCTGGTGCGCCAGGGCTCCGAGCAGATCGTAGTCCAGCTGCCCGGCATCCAGGACCCCCAGCGGGCCCTGGACCTCATCGGCCAGACCGCCCAGCTGGAGTTCAAGCTGGTGGACGACCAGGCCAACCTCAACCTGCCGGAGTTGATCGAGCAGGCCCTGAAGGACGGCAAACTCAAACCCGGCTACACCCGGGAACAGCTCAACCAGGCCCTGGCGGACAAGATCCCCCCGGGTGACGAAGTCTATATCGAAAAATCCATCAACCGGGAAACGGGGCGCATGGAAAGCAAGCCCCTGCTGCTGAAAAAGAAGGTGCTGCTCACCGGCGATGCGGTGGACAACGCCACGGTGCGCATCGGCGACTACAACGAGCCTTATGTTTCCGTGGACTTCAACCGCCGGGGAGCCCAGGAGTTCGCCCAGATCACCGGCGAGAACGTCAAGCGGCGCATGGCCATCATCCTGGACGGGGTGGTGCGCACCGCCCCGGTGATCCAGGAGCGCATCGGCGGCGGCAAGGCGCAGATCACCGGCTCCTATACCTCGGAAGAAGCCCATGACCTGGCCATCGTGCTGCGGGCCGGGGCGCTGCCCGCCACCGTGAAGATCGTCCAGAACATCACCGTGGGCCCCACCCTGGGGGCCGACTCCATCAAGAAGGGACTCACCGCCGGCGTCCTGGGCACCATCCTGGTGGTGGGCTTCATGATCTTCTACTACCGCTTCTCCGGCCTGGTGGCCAATTATGCCCTGATCATCAACGTCATTTTCCTGCTGGGGGCCCTGTCGCTGTTGGGGGCCACCCTGACGCTCCCCGGCATCGCCGGCATCATCCTGTCCGTGGGCATGGCGGTGGACTCCAACGTCCTCATCTACGAACGCATGCGGGAGGAGTTTCAGGCGGGCAAGCCCCTGAAGGCCGGGATTGACGGGGGCTATGACAAGGCCTTTTGGACCATCATCGACGCCCACGTCACCACCCTGATCACCGCCTGCGCCCTCTTCCTCTTTGGCACCGGCCCCATCAAGGGCTTTGCCGTGACCCTGTCCCTGGGCGTAGTCCTCAACCTCTTCACCGCCCTGTTCGGCACCCGGGTAGTCTACGACTGGCTATTGGTCAAACGTTGGCTCAAGAATCTCAGCTTCTTCCAGCTCTTCGAGAAGCCCGCCATCGACTTCATCGGCTGGCGGCACTACGCCTTCATCTTCTCCGGGGTCCTGTGCCTCCTGGGGCTGGTGGCCTTTGTGCAGCTTTCCCGGGGCTACGGCAACCTGGGGGTGGAGTTCAGCGGCGGCGCCCTGGTCCAGATGAGCGCGGCCAAACCCTACACCGTCAACGAGGTGCGGGACGCCCTGAACAAACAAGGCTTGGGCCATGCCGAAATCCAGCCGGTGGAGGGCGGCAAGGGGCTCATGATCAAGCTGAAGAAGTCCCAGGAATCCGTGGGGCAGGTGTCCGAGAACCTGGCCGGCGTCCTCAACCAGGCCCTGCCCGATAATCAGTTTAAAGTGATCGGCAAGCAGGAAATCGGCGCCTCCATCAGCAAGGATTTGCGCAACAAGGCCATCATCGCCATCGTCATTTCCATGATCGGCATCATCGTTTACATCGCCTGGCGCTTCGAGTTCATCTTCGGCATCGGCGCCACCGTGGCCACCTTCCACGACGTCCTGGCCGTTTTGGGCATCTTCTGGCTGCTGCACAGGGAGATCACCCTCCTGGTGGTCACCGCCCTCCTCACCCTGGCGGGCTATTCGCTCACGGATACCGTGGTGGTCTTCGACCGCATCCGGGAGAACCTGGCCCGGCGTCGGGGCAAGCTGGGCGAGATCATCAATCTCAGCGTCAACGAGGTGCTCTCCCGCACCATCATCACCAGCAGCACCGTCTTCCTGGTGGTCCTGGCGCTTTTCTTTTTCGGCGGCGTGGTCCTGCGGGACTTCGCCCTGGCCATGATCCTGGGGGTGCTGGTGGGCACCTACTCCTCCGTCTTCGTGGCCAGCCCCATCGTCTACGCCTGGCGCAAGGAAGCCAAACGGGTGGTGGTGAAAAAGGAAAAGGTCATCGAACTGGCGGCCCAGAAACAGAAGCGGGAGGAGAAGGAAAAGAAGACCCCCAAGGCCGCCGGCAACCGCAAGAAAGGCGGGAAGAAGTAGGGGAGGGGAGAGGGCAGAGAGAGAAAAGAGACTTGGGGGGAGGGCCAGGGCCAACGGCCCTGCCCTCCCCCCAAACCTCCCCTCCCAACCCGCATAAGAATATTGGTGGCACAGGCGTCCCGCCTGTGCTTAAAAGACAGGCCATGGGCTTGAAAACCAGACAAACCAAAAACCAAAAACCGAAAACCGAGCCCCCAAGGCCCAAGGCCTTGGTGCTCTACGGCTACGGCCTGAACTGCGACTACGAGACCGCCTTCGCCCTGGGCCGGGCCGGGGCCGAGGCGGTGCGGGTCCATACCACCGATATCTTGGAAAACCCCGCGGTCCTCTGGGATTATCATCTGCTGGCCATCCCCGGCGGCTTCAGCTGGGGTGACGACCACGGCGCCGGGGTCATCCTGGCCCTGCGCCTGAAACTGGCCCTGGGGGCGGCCCTTTCCGAGTTCATCAATGCCGGCCGCCTGGTCCTGGCCATCTGCAACGGTTTCCAGGTCCTGGTGAACCTGGGGCTGCTGCCGGGGCTGCCGGGCCGCCCGGGCCAGCGCCTGGCGGCCCTCATCCCCAACGACTGCGGCAACTTCCGGGACGCCTGGGTCCACCTCAAGGCCACCCCGTCTGCTTGCGTCTTCACCCGGGGGCTGGAGCGCCTGGAGCTCCCCGTCCGCCACGGCGAGGGGAAATTCTACGCCCCCGCCGAGGTGCTTTCCGAACTACACAACCGGGGGCAGATCGCCTTGAAATACGCCACCGCCTCCGGGGCCCCGGCCGCGGGCCGCTTCCCGGCGAATCCCAACGGCTCCCTCATGGACATCGCCGGCATCTGCGACTAGCACCGGCCGGGTCCTGGGCCTCATGCCCCACCCCGAAGCCCACATCACCGCCACCCAACACCCCAACTGGACCCGGGAAAAAGAGGCCTGGCGCCGCCGGGGCGAACCCTACCCCGAAGCCGAAGGCGCCGGTCTGGCCATCTTCAGAAACGCGGTCAAGTATATGGAAGGGATATTGTAGAAAGTTTGGGGGAGGGGGCTAAGGGCCGACGGCCCTTACCCCCTCCCCCAAGACCCCTCCCCCAATCCCTTAAGGGGTTTTTAAAATTTAAGCCGGGGAAGTCGGGGCTGCTAGCCCCGCCTTCCCCGGCTCCTTTTGCGGGTTGGGAGGGGGGTTTGGGGGGAGGGCAGGGACTTTTTTGTAAGTGTCCCTGGCCCTCCCCCCAAAAACTCACCGCTCCAGCAACCGGGGCAAGAGGTCGGCGCCCTGCTCCAGGAGCAGGCCCGTGGCCTGGGCCGCGGCTTCGGTATAGGGACGGGTTTGATTCTGCGACCCCCGGGAATCGTACAGGATGTAAGGCACCGGCTCCGGGGTATGGGTGCGCACGGAGATGGGGGTGAGATGGTCGCACAGCACCAGGACCCGGTGGTCCCCCAGGGCGGCCAGGCCTTGCATCAGCGGCCCCACCACCTGGGCGTCGAAGTCTTCGATGGCCTGGAGCTTGAGTGGCAGCTCGCCGCTGTGGCCCGCCTCATCCGGGGCTTCCACGTGCACGAAGACCAGGTCCAGTTCCCTGAGGGCCCCCAGCGCCGCTTCCACCTTGCCGGCGTAGTTGGTGTCCAGGAAGCCGGTGGCGCCGGGCACCAGAATGGGCTTGAGCCCGGCGTATTTGCCGATGCCCCGGATGAGGTCCACCGCGGAGATCACCGCGCCGGTGAGGCCGAAGCGCTCCTTCAGGGTGGGGATTTGCGGCGGCCGCCCCTGGCCCCAGAGCCAGATGGAGGTGGCCGGCCTTTTCCCCGCGGCGAGCCTTCGGCGGTTCACTTCCTGGTCTTGCAAAACCGGCCAGGAAGCCCGGATCAGGTCCCACAAGGGGGCGGCGGGGGCGGCCTCCCCCGGCGCCATCAGGTGCCCCACTTCCTTGCCGGTCCAGTCGTGGGGCGGGTAGGTGCGCCAGCCGGCTTTCCCTTCGGCCCACACCAGCAGATGCCGGTAGCTCACCCCAGGGTAGAAATGGCGCCCGTCCCGGCCCAGGGCGGCCTCCAGGGCATAGATGAGCTCCCGGGCCTCGTCGCTGGTGATATGCCCGGCGGCGTAGTCCTCCATGAACACCCCGGCCGCCTCCCGGCGCAGGGTCACCAGGTTGCAGCGGAAAGCCACTTCCTCGGGGCCCAGGGCCACTCCCAGGGCCGCAGCCTCCAGGGGCGCCCGGCCGGTGTGGTAGCGGGCCGGGTCGTAGCCCATGATGGCCAGGTTGGCAATGTCGCTGCCCGGGTCCATCCCCGGCGGGATGGTGCGGGCCAGCCCCAACTCGCCCTTGCCGGCCAGGAGATCCAGATTCGGCGTCGCCGCCGCCTGCAGTGGGGTCTTGCCCCCCAGTTCCGCCAGGGGGTAATCCCCCATGCCGTCCCCCACCAGAATTACGTATTTCATCGCTAACCGGTCCCGATTTTATTGGTCAAGTTGCGGTCTTAAATCCTTATTATCTTTGCCCAGAGTATTCTCCAGAAACTTCTCATACTTGTACCGGTTATCGGAGAAGTGCCTTTTCAGCAAAACCGTGTCGATGCTCCAGGTGCGGGACTGCGACATGCCAAAGAAGATCCTGCCGTCCTTGGAAAAGCGGTATTCCCACAAACGGCCGTTAAAATGGCTTACCGGCTGGGTATATCTCACCACGCTGCGGGAAGGGATTCCTTCTCCGGAAAGCAACGATTCCGCCTTGCTATTGTTGATAACGGACAAGGCGTCCGGCAACGACGGAAAGGCGTCGTGCACGTATTGCATATCAATAATATTTTGCAAAGCCCTCCGGGAGAACCGCAGGTTTTTATAGACCAAGTTCAGCCAGAGATATTCTTTGGGCCTTTTGTCGTAATACTTGTAATGGTCCGCATACTCCACCTGCTCGGCCTGCCGCATGGTCTCCAATTCCCGCTTTTGCGCCGAGGTCTTTTCGATATCTTCATTGATGACCCTGAGGGCTTGCAAGGCCTGGTCGTGTTCTAATTGAGCCTTGCCGAGTTTCCTTTCCAACTCTTCGTTTTTAGTTTCCTCACTCTGAAGCTTCTTGACCAGCCGGTCGATGGCCTTTCTGACTTTATTTGAGGTGTTCAGGGCTTTATCATGCTCCTGGTCCAGGATTTCCAACCTCAAGTCCAGGGTCTTCAGATTGGATTCCAGGACCTGGATGCGCAGGTCCCGGGTCTCCAGCTCGGAGCGATGCTGATCCTCCAGGACGGACTGGAAGTGGCTTTGAAATCTTGCCGAGATGGAGCAGATGGCGGCAAATCCCATTATTACCAAAAAGTAGCCGAGAATGGTGAAGCCTAGAAAAGATTCTCCCAGCCAGCCTTTGGGGAAGTAATCTCTATTCCAGAGAGTTTCTTCCAAAGTCGGGGGTTCCTTGAACAAGAGATAGATTTTGCCATACGCTTCGACCCTTCTTGGGATTCCGTGACCCCCCTGGCGCCATCTTTGCCGGCTGGAGGTGGGCCCAAGTCCTTCCACGGCACCGGGCTCTTATAAACATATGAAAATTTATAGTTATTCAAAGAGGTTATCTTAGCCGCTGGCGGGCCGGAGAATCGGGGCGGATATTTAATGGCACCCGTCAGATCCGTATAGATCAGGGTGAGTAACTCCTGATCCGAATTTAAGGCCTCCTTGAGCAAGTCGGTTTGACCATGCTCCTCTAAGAAGGCGATGGCATAAGGCAAGACGGCATGGAGCATTTTAAATTCATGTTTTTGCACCCGTTCAATGCTGTTTTTCCAATAAAGATTGCTCTGCCAATAGGCAATGGAAACCATCAGTATGGACATGGCGATCCAGATGCCGCTCCAAACCACATTCGGTCGCAGGAACCTGGTATTCATAACCCTAACTCCATTTTCTCATCCAAAGGGGCCAGCGCAGCGCAGCCCCTTAAAGCATAACACTAAACGGCCGGATTTCGAATCGCGTAACGAATCCGCTGCGGCAAAGGAGGGTGACCTGGCAGGGCAATCCCTCAATTCGGGGAAGTGGTGCGGTTTTTCCTCCCCCGGCTCATAATCACCGGGAGCATCAGGCCGGCGGTTTTCGGTCTTCGAAGGCGTGCTTGATCTCCGTCAAGGTCTCGTTCATCCGGAAAAAGATGATGAGTATTTCGCAGTAGACCCGAACGGCCAGGGGGCCCAGGAAGAACAGCAGCACGCCTTTTAAGATATACCGTCCCATGCCCGGCTCATAGTTGGTGGCCGCATAAATGATCATGACGGCGCCGACCACCAGCGTGATAATGGCCCCGATCCAAAAGATAACCTGGATAATTATGGGAGTGACCATGGTGCGGAAAGCCCAAAAATCTTTCATGACTGCCTCCTTTCTTAGCTTATCGTTCTAAAGCCGCTTATGATAAATCAGTAATTTTCCGCAGCCCTTTCGATCAGGAAATCACCGAGTGGGGGGGGGTGCCATTTTTGCAGGGAGCAAAAATGATCCAGGGCTGGCCGTTGAGCCGGGAGAGGGGCGGAACGGGCGGGTTGAACGGCCGGGAAAGGGGGGCATAGAGCCGGACATCCTGACCGTCATTCCCCTGGAGCCTGCCCCTGCAGATGCCGCGGTCCCGCCGGTCTTTTCCTCCCCTTTATTCAAATCTGGGCTGAGTGGAGCTGGGGGTCTTCGATGCGGTAAAACACCGCGGGCGGGGAGACCACCGACAGCTGGTCGATCTCCCGCATGGCCTGCCGGGCGTCGGCCTCCCGGGCCTCGTGGGTGATCATGACGATGGGCACGGTGCCGGCCACCTCCCGCCCTTTCTGAATCACCGCGGCGATGCTGATGCCGTACTTGCCCAGGATGCCGGACACCTGGGACAGCACCCCGGGGCGGTCCAGGGCTGCAAAGCGGAAATAGTAGTTGGTCACCAGATCGTTCAAGGGGTTTGATCAGGCGGGTGGTAGTTCAGGGCGTTCTCACAGCCCAGGGCCGGGACGCGGCAGGGGGCCCCCCGGAGCTCAGGTTGCGGGCCACATCCAGGATATCGCTCACCACCGCGCTGGCGGTGGGCATCATGCCCGCCCCCTGGCCATAGAGGAGGATGGGGCCTACGGCGTTGCCCGTGAGGTAAACCGCGTTCATGGCGCCGCTGACGTTGGCCAGCATGTGGTCCCGGGGGATGAGGGTGGGGTGCACCCGGGCTTCCACCCGGTGCCCGTCGTCCCGGGTAATGGCCAGGAGTTTCAGGCAGTAGCCGAATTCCCAGGCGAACTGCAGGTCCAGCGGGTTAAGCCCGCTGATGCCTTCCACCGCGATGGACTCCAGATCCAGGCGGGCGCCATATGCCAGGCTCATCAGGATGGCCAGCTTGTGGGCGGTGTCCATGCCTTCCACGTCCAGGGTGGGGTCGGCCTCGGCATAGCCCTTCTCCTGGGCCTCGGAGAGCGCCTGGGAGTAAGGCGCGCCGCTCCGGGACATCTGGGTGAGGATGTAGTTGGCGGTGCCGTTCAAGATACCGAACATCTCCTGGATGCGGTTGGCGGCCAGACCCTGGCGCAGGGCCAGGATGATGGGAATGCCGCCGCCCACCGAGGCCTCGAAGGCGATCTCCACCTGTTTTTCCGCGGCCGCGGCCAGCAGCTCGTTACCGTGGTGGGCCAGCAGGGCCTTGTTGGCGGTGACCACGTGCTTGCCCCGCTCAATGCTGGCAAAGACATACTCCCGGGCGGCGTCGCAACCGCCGATGAGCTCTACCACGATGTCGATTTCCGGGTCGTCCAGGATGTCCGCGGCCCGGGTGGTGAGGCGGTCCCGGTCCAGGGTCACCGGCCGGGGCCGCGCCACATCCAGGTCCGCCACCTTCTTCAGGACCAGGTCCGTTCCCAGGCGCCGGGACAAGATTTCCCGCTGCTCCGTGAGGAGGCGCACCACCCCGGTCCCCACCGTGCCGAAGCCGATCAGTCCCAGATTTATCAACGATTATTCCTTTTTCTGATACTTGGCTGAGATTACTTCGATCTCATCGGGGGTCAGGCGCATCACTTTGCGGAGCCCGCGGATAGCCTGGTTGGTGCGCTGCACGTTTTCCACCAGGGCAAAGCGCACATATTCGTCGCCCCACTCCCCGAAACCCAGTCCCGGGGAAACCGCGGTCTTGGCCTCCTCGATGCACATCAGGGAGAAATTTATGGAGCCCAGATGGCGGAATTTCCTGGGAATGCGGGCCCAGACGAACATGGTGCCCTTGGGGGGCTCCACCCGCCAGCCGATGTTATGCAGGCCCCGGCACAGGGCGTCGCGGCGCTCTTTGTAGGTGGCCACGATCTGCTGGACGCAGTCGTAGGGGCCGTTCAGGGCGATGATGGAAGCGATCTGGATGGGCTGGAAGACCCCGTAATCGAGATAGCTCTTGATGCGGGTCAGGGCGTGGATCAACCGCTGGTTTCCCACCACGAACCCCATGCGCCAGCCCGGCATGTTGTAGCTCTTGGACAGCGAAAAGAGCTCCACCCCCACCTCCTTGGCGCCGGGCACCTGGAGAAAAGAGGGAGCCACGTAGCCGTCGAAGACCAGGTCCGCGTAGGCAAAATCGTGGATGATCAATACCTCATTCTTATGGGCGTATTCCACGATCCTCTTAAAAAAATCCAGGTCCACGCACTTGGTGGTGGGGTTGTGGGGGAAGGAGATAATCAGCATCTTGGGCCGGGGCCGGATGAGTTCGGTAATGTTGGCCAGGTCCTCGAAGAAATCCCGGTCGTGGGACAGGGGGATGCTCACCAGCTGGCCGCCGGCGATGACCACCGAAGCGGCGTGGATGGGGTAGGTGGGATTGGGCACCAGCACCACGTCCCCGGACTCCACCGTGGCCAGCACCAGGTGGGAGAGCCCCTCCTTGGCGCCGATGGTGGCGATGGCCTCGGTTTCCGGGTCGATATCCACGTCGAAGCGGCGCTTGTACCAGTCGGAGATGGCCAGCCTGAGTTTGGTGATCCCCCGGGAGGCGGAGTACCGGTGATTGGCGGCCTTGCCCGCGGCTTCCACCAGCTTTTCCACGATATGCGGTGGGGTGGGCATATCCGGGTTGCCCATCCCCAGGTCAATGATATCCTCTCCCCGGCGCCGGGCCATCATCTTCAGGGCGTTGACCGTGGCAAAGACATACGGGGGCAGGCGTTTCATCCGGGGAAATTCTTCTATGGTCATGCAAATCTCCTTAGGGCTTAACCGAGCGATACTTCCAAAAAATTATTATCCCAAAAGCCCCTGACTTGTCAAATGGGGATTTGGGCAAGAAACCGGACAGGGCCTGGAGGACCGAAGGCACCCCTGAGGCGGCAGCAGGAAATCTTGTCGGGCAGGTCGAGAACCTCACCCCCATATCGGGTGGCCAGGGAAAGGATATGGCTATCTGCATGCAGGGGGGCCCCAGGGGCGCGCCCGCAGCCGGGTGGAAACGCCGCTCCGCCGCGGTCCAACAGACCCGTTTCCAGAGAAACCCCCGGTCTGGCCGCAAACTTTTAGTCAAGTTCAAGTAAAAATCTCCCGATTATCTGATTATCCAGACTCGTGCCACCGGAAAGGAAGCCGAATGTTTGGCCAAAATCGAACCGGATTACTAACCGCCCTGGTATTGGTCCTGATCAGCGCCTCCACCGCCTGGGGCTTTGCTGTGGACGTCCTTTACGCCATTTCCGGCCGCGGCTCCAGCACCTTATACATCCTGGATGACTTAGGCCGGGCCACCGCGGTGGGACCCATGGGAGCCAATATTACGGATATTGCCTTTTACGGCGGAACCTTTTATGGCATCACCTCCAGCAAGTTTTATCAAATCGACCCCGACACCGGGGCCGCCTCCTTGGTGGGTCTCCTCCATGCTGGCAGCCTGAACGCCCTGGCGGTGAACCCGGCAACCGGCCAGGCTTACGCCGCCGGCGCCGACGGGGTTTTCATCCGGGTCGACCCGGCCACGGGCGCGGGAACCAGGATTGGCAGCCTTGGAATTGCCGATGGGGGGAGAATCACTGCCGTCGGCGACCTGGTGTTCGACCCCCAGGGGATCAGGCTTTACGCCTCGGTAGATTGGGGGCCGCACGGCAACAACGATTACCTGGCCACCATTGACCCCTCCACCGGCGCCGCCACGATTATCGGCGACATCGGCTACGACAAGGTTTACGGCCTGGCTTTTAAAGACGGGGGTCTCTATGGGGTGACAGGCGATGAAGAGTTTCTGCGCCTGGATCCCTTAACTGGCCGGGGAACCGAGATTAGCCATACCGGGATAAGATATTATGGGATGACCGCCGCACCGGCGCCATCACCGGTGCCGGTTCCCAATGCCATCTGGTTATTTGGTTCCGGATTCGTCTGCCTGGCGGGGTGGGGCAGGCAAAGGCGGAACCGCCGCCGTCGCCCCTGGCCTGGTTAGGTCTGCTCCTAACTGCGTATCGTCTCATTTCGACCTTTGATGAAATCATAATTAGGCAAGGATTATTGCAGCTCGCCCTGGTCCTATTCCGGAAAGCGAAGCTGCGGCGGCGGCCGGGCGCTCTTGGATTTGGTAGTGCAACTACGAAGAACAACAACGGCTCTGGTTTTAAAGAAAGTGTAAAAATAGCTTGACTAACAATAATTTCTTATTTAATCATAGATTGCTTCCCACAAGTTGGCAAGGTTGGGGAGCCCTGCCAATGGAAGAGGGGGGACAAAGCATGGGGGGGGAACTACTTTGGCTGCAAAGATCTTTCTTTACGCCATAATGGGTACCTTTATTTTGATCATGGTGGCCTTGCTAAAGGCGTAGGCCGCGAACCTTAACTACCTTATCCTTTAACTGCCAGGCGGCCTCAGGGCCGCCTGGTCGTTTTTCAGGCGGGGGCTTTGCTGCTGTCATCTTTCTGGAGAGCGCTTAAACCTTCCTGGGAGCTCCTGGTCGGCCCTTGGAAGAAGCAAAGCATGGGACCGCCCGAAAGGTCGGCAAAAGCCAAAAGGGGTTACGGCCCGCAGCCGCAACCCCTTAAATTTTTCTGGTAGGCGGTGTAAAAAAATAGGTCCATTGAGAACAAAACTTATCAAGAAAGCGGGGTTTTTTGTAACTCATCATTTAATCTATTTGCTGCTTTCTTTGCGTTAATAATAAGTTCGTCAAATTTATCGGAGCGATAGGAATCCAGATAGCCACAGCCACAATCCGCCATCTTATCGAAGACCTGGTTCTCCTCAATGTAGGTTACCAGGGCCACAGTAGCCTCCAGCACCTCGACGATTTTCTCCCGCATCGGCGCCTCCACGATTGCCAGCTCAGGTAAACACCTATCTCATACAAACTTGTCCCTATTCTTATCAGAGAAGTGGCATTAGAAAAAGAAGAAATCTTTTAAAAAATTGTATGACCACCTTGGATAGCCGGTAGAGTCGGAAAGCAGCCAACCCTGAAGAAGAGATCAGGGTTGGCAAGGCTCCGCAGGGGCATGCCCGCTAATCCACAGGCATCAACATTGGTCTGAAAAATGGAAGATCTAGATAGATGATAAATCTCGGAACGTGCCGAAAGAGACAAATCATATGCCATGATAGCTTCATTAACCTGGGGTGCCGGCAGCTTGCGGCAGGGAGAAGCAAAGGGAAATTCCTTTTTTCTTGACAAAAATTCAAAATTTCTCATATGGTTTCAATACGACCCCTTTTTTGGCCAATTCTACAGTGTCCGTCCGTTGGAAAATGCCATCAGCCATGGCCTCATCCTGGCCCAGGATGACGTGATCCGGAGGAGACATCTGCCGCGCTTTCTCAAAGGATCTTCGACCACGTCGGGGTCAACTTCCTTGGCGGAAAATGAACGCCATCTGATCTTGCGGGTGTTGCAGAAGCCAATTGGAACAAAAATAATGCGGCGCGGCGTTTGCAGGTAAGCCGCAGCACCTTGTACAGCAAGATCCGCCGCTATGGTTTGGATAAAAATTTGGGCGGGTCTATTTCCATACAATCGTAAATAGTTTAGTAATAACAATGAGTTATAAAAATAAGTCGGATTTGGTACACTTATAAAAACAAAGTAAGATCGGATTGCATGAAAAAATATTGACATTCGATTTAAGTCCATGGTAAGGGTAATAAAATAGTTAATCATTATTTGGCATTGGTTTTTTTTCTGGCAGGAATCTTGTCAGAGGTTTTTCCCGGCTCTCTTCCCGAGCCAACGTAGGTCAATTCCAGTCGTATCCGTTAATACTCATATTGACTGAGCGGAAAGGAGGTGACAGGACAAAGGGAGAATTGCCTCTCAATAGAGGCGTTCGTGGCCGCTTCCTGGCGTGATCCAAAGGGAGCGGATGAAGTGCGCGCCCACGGACCCCGGGGTGGCCCGGGTCATGAGTAGTTAGTCTGTAGGGTGTTTTTGTGAGCGGAGGACCTTCGTGTTCAAGTGGGTCAAGTCATGGTTCTCATCGTCCAAGTCTCTTAAGAATAAGATGGGAGGTCTTAGCATGGCGGAAAAAAAGGAAATTGTCATCAACAGTCGGGCCGACACCATGGATTTAATGAATCCCGACATCCGGCCGTGGCCAGTGACGCCACCGCCGACCGCCGAATGGGTGATGGCCAACATCTACGCCAAACGCAAGGCGGAGGACTTCGGCAAGTGGAGCGAGGACAACCTCAGGTATGAATACGCCTTCGGCAAACCTGAAGCCTTGCAGGGAATGAGATTTTTCTGTATCGGCCAGTGGAGATTAGGCAACAAGTTCTGCGCCGCGCTCCTGTGCGAGGCCGGGGCCGAAGTCATCAACATCGAACCGCCCGAAGGCGACCCCCTGCGCCAGCTCACCCCCTTCGGCCGGGAAGAGTACATGCTGGCCGACAAGTTCACCGGGGAAAAGTGCGGTCTGGACTTCCTGCACGAGATGCGGGGCCAGAAATCCGTCACCCTGAACCTGGAGACCGAGGAAGGCCGGGAAATCTACCAGACCCTGGCGAGCCAGGTGGACGGCATTATCGACGAGATGCCCCCCGGGTTACATGGACAGCCTGGGGCTGGGTTACCGGCAACTGAACAAATTGTACCCCCGCCTGGTCTATCTGAATATGGCGGTGCGGGGCACCTGGGGTCCCTATAAAGATAAAGTATCCAAGTACGGCCAGTGGACCCTGGAGCCCTTCGGCGGCTGCGCCAACTCCTTCGTCCACAACACCGGCTTCCCCCAGGACCAGTGCCCCGGGGCAAGGGCGGCGACCCCACCCGGTCCGGCGTCTGGTTCGCCGACTACGTCGGCCGGGGAGCAGGGGGCCAACACCATCCTGGCGGCCCTCTACTGGCGGAATGAACTGGGCGGCACCGGCCAGTTCTGCGAGGTGACCGGGGCCGAGACCCAGATGGACATCCTGGACTTCGACATCGCCTGGTACGGCTTCAACGCCAGCATCAAGGCCCGCACCGGCGCCTGGGACCCCAACCTGAACCAGTATGAGTGGAACCCCTGCCGGGACGGCTACATGATGATCGGCGGCCAGACCGACCGCCTGTGGTACCGCATCGGCATGTGCATCGAGCGGGACTTCCCGCAGTTCGGGCGGCTGATCCACGAAGATCCCATCCTGAAAGAGATGGGGGCCCGGAACGCCCTGGCCATGCTGATCAAGACCTACACCGTGACCACCCGCTGGCTCCGGGACATCAACCGCATCGAAGCGGAACAGAAGCTGATGGAGTACGAAATCGCCGCCGGACCCGATTCTGTACATCGATGAGGTGGCGGAATTCCCCCACTTCAAGTACCGTCCCTGGGTCTGCACCATCGATACCGATCACTACGGCACCGTGCTTGTTCTCGGTGTCCCCCAACAACTATCAGATGCGGACCCCGCACCGGGTCAAGGTGCTGGGCCGCCCCCTGGGGTTTGACACCTATGAGATCTATGCAGAAGTACTGCGGTGTCGGCCAGACGAAAGTCAACGAACTCAAGGAAAAGGGGGTTATATAATGACTAAGGACTTGAGAGAATGCCGGCTGGAGGACCTGCCCGGCCCCAAGAGCAAGCAAGAGCTCGACGAAATGAAGATGCCCTACGAGGAGTACTGTCAAGGCCGCCTTCGCGCCGGGCCATGAGATGGGCAAACCCGAGGCCCTGAAGGGCATCCGGTGGCTGAGCACCACCATGTATATCTTCACGCCCCACTCGGTGGCCAACCTGGCGGAGCTGGGGGCCGAGGTCATCAAGGTGGAGATGCCCCGCATGGGCGACCCCATGAAGCACACCTCGCCCTTCAACGAGGCCTATCTCTATCCCGCTGCACGACACCCGGCCCATGACCGGCACCGGTTACGGCTTCACGAACGCCAACGTCAATGAGTACTATCTCAGCATGGACTACCACCTCCCGGAGATGAAGGAGGCCTTCTACCGGCTGATCAAGATGTCCGACGGTCTCACCGAGTGCTACCGGCCCGGGACCTTCGACCGCTGGAAACAGAGCTATCGCTTCGTCCAGGAGCTCAACCCCCGGTTCATCTATGTCTGGGGCGGCGGCTTCGGGTATGGGCCCAAGTGCTTCGGCGGCTCCTACGACATCCTGGGGCAGGCCCACGCGGGTCTGGCCTCGGTCACCGGCATGCACGAGTTCATGGGCGGCCACTGCACCAAGCACTCCAACTGGTGCATCGACTGGTACTCCGGCACCCAGATCACCTTCGGCATCCTGGCGGCCCTGCACTGGCGGGCCAAGACGGGTCTCGGCACCATGATCGAGTTCTCCCAGGTGCAGGCGGCCACGCGCGTGCCTGGGCCACGCCGCGCCGCTGTACGGCCGCTTCGGCATCGTCCGCCAGCGCTGGGGCAACTGGGACACCCAGCTCTGCGTCCACGGCATCATCCTCTGCGGCAAGTCCGACTTCCCGGATGCCATCAACCCGCAGGACAAGTTCGAGGCCCGCTACGCCATGGTCTCGGCCTTCCAGGACGCGGACTTCAAGGCCCTGTGCGACGTCATCAAGAAACCCGACATGTACAGCAAGTACATGAAACATAAAGAGCGGGTGGGGGCCGAGGCCCAGGTGGACATCTACGCCCAGTTGGAGGATTGGGCCAAGGACAAGTCCCGGGGCGAAGTGGTCCGGATCCTGCAAAGACGAAGGCCTGCTGTGCGAACCGGTGATGAACGACCGGGAGGTCTATGAGTCCGAGCACTACCGGACCCGGGGCACCGTGCGCTGGATGGAAGATCCGCTCTTCGGCGACGTCCTGGTCCAGGGCACCTACAGCGCCGGGCTGCTGTCCCAGACTCCCCGGAGGCTGTACTGGATCTGGCGGCCGGTGGGCGCCGACAACGTCAAGATCTACCACGAGATGTTGGGCTACCCCATTTCCAAGGTCCAAGAGTGGTACGACAAGGCCTGGATCTAAAAGGAGAAGACCAATATGTGTGATATCATCTGGTGCAAAAAAGTCAGGTGGACGGCAAGCCCTGCGAGACCGTGAATTACCTGGACCCCTACTGCTTCTGGAACTGGAAGGGCACCATCAACTGCGCCCACTGCGGCACGGTGTACGCTATCCACATGATCCAGGGGCACATGTATAAGGGCCCCGATGAACAGCCGGCGGGAACCAAGCCCGACACCAGCCCGCTTTATGCCGACAAGCCTCTGGAAGGCTACATCAATTTCCCCTCGGGCATGGAAGGCCGGACCCGGCCCTTCCAGTGCCTGCCCCGGCACATCTACCTGGGGGTGCCCGACATGGTGAAGTTCAGCATCCGGGGCAAGCCGCTGCAGAGGCTGGCGGCCCCAGCCGAAGTCCGCGGGCATCGCCGGACAGTTTCCCTACAACTGGGATCTGGAAAAGCTGTCTCCGGAGGTCTGGGCCGAGTATCAGGAAAAGATCGCCAAGGGCGAAGTCAAGGAATGGTAACCGGGACCCGGTGAATAAATAAAAGGAGTGGCACATGATTGAAGCAAAAGGGCTAACGCCGAGACAATTTCTGGACAAGGTCCTGGAGCCGGAAAAGGAAAGCGACCATATCTGCTGGCAGTGTGAATTCCTCAAACCGGTGATCAAAGGCTCCAGTTTTCCCCCGGCGGACATCATCGGCTGGTGCATGAAGATTCACTGGCCCTATTACTGGTGCGTGGCGGACTTCAACGTGGTGAAAAAGTGCTACGCCTTTAAGCAGAAAGGCTAGCATGGAGGAAAACGTCCGCAAGGAACTCGACGCCCTGGAAATGATGGTGTTCAACTGGAAGCAGTGTTACCTGGGAGA
>CAVYJK010000030.1:0-65018 GCA_963768765.1 uncultured delta proteobacterium | reverse complement strand
GAGGGGGTGGACCTGTGGGATCCCATGAAAGAGGTGCGCTATGACCCGGAGGCCATCCGGGAAAAGTACGGCCTGACTCCGGAGGAGCTCATCGAGATGCGGGCTTTGGCCGGGGACCCCAGCGACAACATCCCCGGGGTACCGGGCATCGGCGAGAAAACGGCCCTCAAATTGATCGCCGAGTACCACAGCCTGGACCATCTGCTGGCCCGGGTGGACGAGATTAAACAAAAATCTTTAAGGGACCGAATAAAGGAACACGCCGAGCAGGCCCGGTTGAGCCGGCAGTTGACCGTGCTGGAGTGCGCCGTGCCCCTCACGGTGGACCTGGAGGCCCTGCACCCCGGCCCGCCGGACCGGGAGGCCCTGCGGCAGCTGTTTGTGGAACTGGAATTCAGCAAGCTGACCAAGGGACTGGGGTTTGATGGACAAGCTTTCGAGGGTTTCAGCCTGGTGGGCACGCCCGAGGAGCTGAACCGGGTGGCCGGGGCCATCCGGGAAACCGGAGAGATGGGACTGTTTTTCTTGACGAGCGAGCAACACCCGGTGATGGCGCAGATTGCCGGCGTGGGCCTGTCCTGGCAAAAGGGCCAGGGGGCTTATGTTCCTTTTAATGGGGATTTGCCGGACCAGACCGTCTGGCAGGCTCTGGGCCCCTTGTGGTCCGGCCCCGGGGTCCGGAAAGTGGGCTCTGATCTCAAAGCCGCCATGCTGGTGTCCCACCGTCTGGGCCAGGAATTACGCGGCGTCCGGGGCGACATCCTGCTGGCTTCCTATCTCCTCAATCCGGCCCGGTACGAGCAGATCATGGAGAATGTGGCCCTGCACTACCTGGGGCTCAACCTGCCCGGCCCCCGGGAACTGGCCGGGCGTCCGGTGGCCGCGGCCCAGTTGCCGCCTTCGTTGGCCTGCCAGTTTGCCGGGGCCCGGGCCGAGACGGCCCTGAATCTCTGGGCCCTGCTCCAGCCGGAGTTGCACCGGGAAGGCCTATGGGAGCTGTACGAGGAATTGGAGCTCCCCCTTTTGGGGACCCTGGCCCGCATGGAAGAAACCGGCATTGCCGTGGACCAGGAGTTCCTCCGGCGCTTCGGTCTGGACCTGGAAACGGAGATGCAGCGCCTGGAGCGGGAAATTTACGAGATGTCCGGGGAGGAGTTCCTCATCCAGTCCCCCCAGCAGTTGGGCCGCATCCTCTTTGACAGATTGAAGCTTACCCCCCAGAAAAAGACCAAGGGCAAGGCCCGGTCCACCGACGTGGAGGTGCTGCAAACCCTGGCCTCCGAACACCCGCTGCCGGCCAAGGTCCTGGAATACCGCACCATGGGGAAGCTCAAGTCCACTTACGTGGACGCCCTCTTGAAGCTGGTGAACCCGGCCACCGGCCGGATCCACACCACCTTCCTGCAGTCGGTGGCGGCCACCGGGCGGTTGTCCAGCCGGGACCCCAATTTGCAGAACATCCCGGTGCGGGGGGAGCTGGGGGGCCAGGTCCGCCAGGCCTTTGTGGCTCCCCGGGGCCGCGTCTTTCTCAGCGCCGACTACTCCCAGATGGAGCTGCGGCTCCTGGCCCACTTTTCCCAGGACCCCGCCCTCCTCAAGGCCTTCCTGGAAAAGGTGGACATCCACCGGCAGACCGCCGGGGTGGTGTTCAACATTCACCCGGAGCTGGTGTCCCCGGATATGCGGCGGTCCGCCAAGGTGGTCAATTTCGGCATCATCTACGGCATGAGCCCCTTCGGGCTGGCCAAGCAGCTGGGAGTCAGCACCCGGGTGGCCCATGATTTCATCCAGCGGTATTTCGGCCGATACTCCCAGGTGAAGGCGTATCTGGACGGCACCCTGGAGCAGGCCCGGAAGCAAGGCTGGGTCACCACCCTGCTGGGGCGCCGGCGCCAGATCCCCCAGATCAACAGCAGCAACCGCCTCCTGCGGCAGGAGGCGGAGCGCAGCGCCATTAACACCCCCCTCCAGGGCACTGCGGCGGATATCATTAAAAAGGCCATGGTGCAACTGGAATCAGCCCTGAACGACCGGGGGCTGTCCGGGAAAATGCTGCTGCAGCTCCACGACGAACTCCTCCTGGAGGTGCCGGAAGCCGAGTTGGGGGACACCGCCAAGCTGGCGCGCCAGGTAATGGAGAACGTGGTTCATCTCCAGGTGCCTCTGGAGGTGGACCTGCGCACCGGGCCAAACTGGGGGGAGATGTATCCTTATGGAAAAAAATTGGCTGGGCCGAACAAGCCACTATTCTATGAAATTCAATAGATTATAATTGTGCAGCCATCAGGGAGCCACAGGGAAATCAGAAAAATTGAATAATTTTTCTTGATATTTTCCGTGAGATACTTATATTTACCCAAAATCAAGAACTTATATGCCCGAGCCGCTTGTAAACGAAAAAAAAATTTCTGGAGGGCATAATTTTTCTTGATATTTGTGCCCCACTATTATTAAATGTGGGCATCCTACTAACCTTTAACCATCTCTTTGAGAAGGGGGGATAGATGATGAGGAAAGCTTTGGTAAGGAAGGGCTTTGCTCTGGCCATCCTTATGGCGTTCATTCTCGCCATGGGAGCGGGTTGCTGCGACCAGTGCAAGAAGGACGTCGATCAGGGCAAGATGTACGCCGATCAGGCGGCGGCGTCTGCTGCTAAAGCGGACAGCGCAGCGCGGAACGCCGAAATGGCGGCGGCAGACGCGAAAGCTTCAGCTGACAAGGCTGAGGCGGCGGCGGATCGGGCAGAGGCTGCGGCAGCAAAGGCTGAGGCCTGCCTGATGAAGAAAATGCGGAAGTAGCACCTAGGGTTGATCAGCTAATGGAGAGTGTCAATCTCTCTCCGAAAGGGGGTAATCGATGAGGAAGGCGATGAGAAAAGGCTATGCCTTGGCTCTCCTCGCGGTCTTTGCCCTGGTGCTGGGAGGTGCTGGCTGCTGCCAAACGTACTATGATCAGTGCAAAATGTACATGGAGCAGGCCAAAGCTTCTGCAGATCGGGCTGCCGCGTCGGTAGTAAAGGCTGAAGCGGCCGCACAGGATGCCAAAGTCCCCGTACCTCGCGCTTCCGCTGCGGCCAACAAGGCTGAAGCGGCTGCCGCCCGGGCGGAAGACGCGGCGGAAAAAGTGTGCGCCAAGGTTAAATACGTGAAGGCCCATGAAGGCCAAAAAGGCCCCTAAGGCCAAAAAGGCCCCTAAAGCCAAAAAGGCGATGTAATTCATCACGCAGTCATTCAGGGTTTTAAACCCTGAGACCACAGTCAGAGGGTGTGGGTTGGGCTTGTGCTCACCACACCTTCTGTCTTTTTAGGCCAGACGCTTCTCATACCCAACTCTTCGTTTTACCGCCCTCCCTTTAATCCAGTTTTTTCACCCAGGGCCTTGTGCCACCAGCAGTTGTAGGTAGGGACCTGCCATATCTTCCCAAAGAGAGGCGGCTTTCGCGGCGGGACGCATGGCGAAATTCGAAATATGGCCCCCCACCGCGGCCTCCTCAAGGAGGAAGAGAAAATGGGCGGGGCCCCGGCCTCAAATTTTCCGGCAAAAGAGACTATCCCTTCCACCGCCATCTCGCATTAAATAACAAATGACCAGGGGGGCCGAGGCCGGTTAGGAAAAGCCACCTGGGACCCTTGCGGGAAAGGGAGGTGAAAGGTCCCCCTCCCTTGAACTTTTGGGAGGATGGTTATCTTGAGTTACAGAGGCTGGTTGGAGGTGAAGCTCCCGGAACTCACCGCCGACTTGGTGACATCCACCGGCATGCCGTCCTGCTCTTCCACCGTCTGCATCACCTTGCGCATGTCCACCCGGTCCGCCAGGCCCCGCTGCTCCAGCAGATTCATGACGTGCAAAATCATGGAGCGGATCTTGAAATAGACGTCCTCGTGCACCGACAGGAAGATGCGGCCCTGGCGGAAGCCCACCTTGGCCGGTTCATAGATGTACTCCACGGTGGTGCCCACCGGCACTATGGGAAATAATTTCTTGATGTGCTCCGGGTACATGCGGGTGCAGCCGTGGCTCACCAACCGCCCCACCCCCAGGGGCATGGCGGTGCCGTGGATGCCGTAGTCCCCCCAGGACAGAGTGAGTTTATATTCCCCCATAGGATTATCTTCGCCTGGAGGCATCACGGCCATCCCATATTTCTTTTGCAAGGACTTGGGGATGTGCCAGGCCGGGTTGACCTTCTTATTTATCACCCGGAAGCTTCCCGCAGGAGTCTTGAAGTCCAGCACCCCCATGCCGATGGGGAAGGTGTAGACCTGGGTTTCGTTCTTAATAAAATAGTAGAGGCGCATCTCCCCGGTGTTGACGATGATTTGCTTGCCGCGGTTGTCCGGCACGATCCACAGGGTGGGGATGGTCATCTCCGCGCCCACCGGCGGCAGGAAGGGGTCCCAGTTGCGGTACTTCACCCCGATCTCCGAGTAGCCCAGCCCGAAGTGCCGGGCGATCTCCAGGAGGTCGTCCCCTTTTTTGATGCGGTAGTGCTGGAGGTGGCCCACCACCGTCACGGTATTGGGATCCACCCCGATCCTGGTGTCGGGCCGGCGGATATTATAGGGTCCCGCGGCCCAGGCGGGCAAGGCCAGCCCCAAGATCAGGAAAACCAATAAGATCAGGCTTATCCGGCGCATATTGTCATCCTTAGGTTTAACGAGGTTGTAGAATCTACGATCACTTCTCCAACCTTGAATATGCCTGTTTTCAATATCTTAAAGAACTGGTGGCCACTCCTTCAGCGCCCACGGCTTTTTGGCTGATGTCCACTGGCATGCCCGTTTGTTCTTCTACTGTCTGCATCACTTTCCGCATATTAACCTGATCCGCCAGGCCCCGCCGATCCAGCATATTCAAGACATGGAGAATCATGGAGCGGATTTTGAAATACTCATCGTCATGCACTGACAGGAAGATGCGGCCGTGGCGAAAGCCGATCTTGGCGGGCTCGTAAATGTACTCCACTTTGGTGCCCATTGGGACCATGGCGAATAGCTTGCGAATATCTTCCGGATACAAGCGAGTGCAGCCATGGCTCACCAGACGGCCCACGGCCCAGGGCAAATTGCAGCCGTGGATACCATAGTCCCCCCAGGATAGGCCTAGTTTATATTCCCCCATGGGGTTATCCGGCCCGGCGGGCATCACCGCCATGCCATATTTTTTCTGCAACTCTTTGGGGATGTGCCAGTCTGGATTCACTTTCTTTTGATTCACCGTAAAATTGCCGGTGGGGGTTTTGTAGTCCAGCACACCCATGCCGATGGGATAAGTATATACCTGGGTACCATTATTGACGAAATAAAAGAGGCGCATCTCCCCCGTATTCACCACGATCTGGGCGTTATGGCCGGTGGGGACAATCCACCTGCTGGGGATGACCATATCCGTACCCACCGGAGGCAGGAAAGGGTCCCAACCCCGGTACATCGCCCCGATTTCAGTGTAGCCCAAATCATAGCGGCGAGCGATGTCCAGGAGATCCTCACCCTTTCTGATCACGCGATGTTGGGGGGTGCCGATCACGGTTATCGCCTGGGGATCGATCCCGGTGCGGCTAGTGGGCGGCCTGATGCTGTAAGGTCCCCCGGACCAGGCCGGCAAGGCAGCAGCCAGAACCACCAACGTCGCCAGTACCTGTATCAATTTCCGCATGCGTTAACCCTGGCTTGGCCGGTAGGGTTTAAGACTGGAGGAGAAAGGCGGCTCCATCACTCCCTTCTCCGTGATGATCCCGGAGATCAACTCGTTGGGAGTGACGTCGAAGGCCAGGTTCAGGGCCCGGGCCCCGGCCGGGGCCACCGCCTGGCCCCAGAAATGGGTCACTTCCTCCCCCTGGCGCTCCTCCACCGGGATGTGGTTGCCGTCCGGGATGGAAAAATCAAAGGTGGACAGCGGCGCGGCCACATAAAAGGGAAGGCCGTGGTGGCGCGCCAGGACCGCCAGACCGTAAGTGCCGATCTTGTTGGCGGTGTCGCCGTTGGCCGCGATGCGGTCCGCTCCCAAGATCACCATATCCACCCTCCCCTGGTACATCAGGGCGGCGGCGGCGCCGTCGGGGATCAGGGTGTAAGGAATGCCCAGCTTCCCCAACTCCCAGGTGGTAAGGCGGGCCCCCTGGAGCAAGGGCCGGGTCTCGTCCACCCACACGGAAAAGCGCTTGCCCGCTTCCCAGGCGGCCCGCATCACGCCCAGGGCGGTGCCGTAGGCCCCGGTGGCCAGGGCGCCGGTATTGCAGTGGGTGAGGACCCTCTGGCCGTCGTGAATCAGGATCTGGCCGTGCTGCGCCAGGTGGCGGCAGGTGGTCTCATCTTCCTTTAGCATGGCCTGGGCCTCGGCCACCAGGCGCTCCTTGAGGGCCGCCACCGGTTCGCCGGCGTGGGCCTGGGCCACGCATCTGCATCCGGTCCAGGGCCCAGAAAAGATTGACCGCGGTGGGCCGGGCCGCGGCGATCTCCCGGCAAATGTCCAGAAACTGGCGACTGAAACTCCCTGGCGATCGTCCGTATCCAAGCGCCAAGGCCCCCAGGGCGGCGCCCATGGCCGCGGCCACCCCGATGGCCGGCGCCCCCCGGATGGCGAGCGTGCGGATGGCCTCGATGACCTCCCGATAATCCCGAATCTCCAGATAAATCTCTTCCCGGGGCAATCTTGCGCTGGTCCAGCAGCTTGACCTTGTCTATATCCCAACAGATGCTGCAGTAAGGGATCATTTTGACTCCGGTTTTCGGTTTTTCGTATTGGTTCTTTGCAAAGAACCGCGAAGTTAATTTTCTGTAGGGGCGCACTCATGTGTGCGCCCTTAAAGGGCGGACACACGGGTCCGCCCCTACAATTTTATCCATCCCCCAGAACCTCTGGAAAATCTCGTTGGCCATCTGCGGGTTGGCCTGGCCGCGGGTTTGCCGCATCAGTTGGCCCACGAAGAAGCCCAGGACCTTGGTCTTCCCGGCCCGGAAGTCTGCGACTTCCTTGGGGTTGGCGGCGATGATCTCCTGGGCCAGGGCCTCCAGGGCCCCGGCTGTCGCTGATCTGCACCAGGCCCTTTTCCCGGACGATGACTTCCGGGTCTTTGCCGGTGGCCACCATCTCTTCAAAGACCGTCTTGGCCAGCTTGCCGCTGATGGTGCCTTCCTCCACCAGGGCCAGCAGCTTTCCCAATGCCGTAGGCGTCACCCTACAGGAGGCAAAGCCGGCTTCCTCTTTTTTCACTTCTCTGAGCACATCCCCCATAATATAATTACTCACCTTCTTGGGGTGAGGGAACAATTCCACCACGGCCTCAAAGTAATCCGCCAGGGCCTTGTCGCTGGTGAGCACCTCGGCGTCGTATCCGGGGAGCCCGTAGTCGCTCTGGAACCGGGCCAGGCGCGCCGCCGGCAGCTCCGGTATTTTTCGTAAGGATTCTAACCACTCTTTGCCGATTTTGATAGGCACCAGGTCCGGGTCGGGAAAGTAGCGGTAATCATGGGCTTCTTCTTTGCCCCGCATGGAGACGGTCTGGTTGGCGACCGTGTCCCACAGGCGGGTCTCCTGGACGATTTCCCGGCCGGCGCTCAAAAGGGCCCGCTGCCGCCGGATTTCATACTCCAGGGCCGCTTTGACGAAGCGGAAGGAGTTCATGTTCTTGAGTTCGGTTTTGGTGCCGAAGGCGGCCTCCCCCACCGGGCGCAGGGAGATGTTGGCGTCGCACCTGAGCGAGCCCTCCTCCATGTTGCCGTCGCAGATTTCCAGGTAGAGGAGGATGTTGCGCAACCCCTTGAGATACTCCACCGCCTCCTCGGGGGTGCGGAGGTCCGGCTCGCTGACGATCTCGATCAGGGGCACCCCGGTGCGGTTGAAGTCCACGAAGCTCACCGGCCGGGTCTCACTGTGGATGAGCTTGCCCGCGTCCTCCTCCAGGTGGATGCGGGTGATGCCGATGCGCCGGGCGGCGCCGTTCACCCGGATATCCAGGTGGCCGTGCTCCGCCAGGGGCAGCTCGTACTGGGAAATCTGGTAGCCCTTGGGCAGGTCTGGGTAGAAGTAGTTTTTCCGGGCGAAGACCGACGAAGGATTGATGCGGCAGTTGGTGGCCAGGGCCATCTTCAGGGCAAACTCCACCGCCTTTTTGTTCAGTACCGGCAGCGATCCCGGCATTCCCAGGCAGACCTCGCAGACCTGGGTGTTGGGCGGGGCCCCGAAAGCGGTGGAGCAGCCGCAGAAAATCTTGCTGGCGGTCAGGAGCTGGGCGTGGACTTCCAGCCCGATGACGGCTTCATATTCCACTGGCCGCCCCCTACCACTCGGTGCTCAAGCGCTCGTTGATGAGCTCCGCCGCCTTTTGTCCGGAGAGAAACATGCCGCCGAAGATGGGGCCCATGCGGAAGGTGCCGTAGGTGGCGGTGGCCGCCATGCCCGCCACGAAGAAGCCGGGGTAGATCTCCTTGGTGTGGGCCACGGTCTCCTTTTCGCCCACTTCCGCCCACATGGAGCGCTCACCGCCGATGGCCCCGCTGGGAGTGAAGAGGCTGATGGGCTGGTTTTTGCGCAGCAGGACCTTCACCACTTCCAGGTCGTGGCCGGTGGCGTCCACCACGTACTTGGACCGGATCACCATGGGATCCACGTGGAGCCGGGCCATTTCCACCGCGGTCCAGGAAATGACCAGGCCGGTGACCCGTTCTTCCCGCACCATGACGTCCTCCACGCTGATGCAATTGAACACGGTGGCCCCGGCCTTCAGGGCCTGGGACCCCAGGGTGGTGACCGCCTCCACCGCGTCGGCGGTGTAATATTCATCATAAATGGGGCGCAGGCGAATCCCCAAATCGTCCAGCACCGGTTTGGCCGCCGCCTGGACCACGATTTCGTTGAACATCATGCCGCCGCCCCACATGCCGCCGCCGATGCTCAGTTTCCGTTCAAACACGGCCACCTTGCGGCCTTTTTGCGCCAGGCGCCAGGCCGCCGTCAATCCGGAGACCCCGCCGCCCACCACGGCCACATCCACGTCCAGATTTGCCAGCAACTTTTCCGTGAACCGCTCGATAATCGCCCGGGTGATGAGGATTTCATCCAGTGCCATGGTGGCGCTCTCCTTGATTTTATTAGATGAGAGAATAACTAACGCCCCCAGGTCTGTCAAGCCGGGTGTCAGCCCACCCTGAGAGTTAGGGGCCGGAATCGCTCCCTCGTTAGTATACTTTTTTAGTATATATAAAAAGGAACTATTACCTTTATTCGGCGAGGCGGCTAGACGATTTCGTTGGCGGGCACGGAGGCCCCTTAATAAAGGTTAACAAGGTGGGGCGGCTTTTCTATCCACCTGCCAGCGCCATTACTGATTTACGCCTGGTTCAGAGCTCTCAACTTCGGTTGCTTTTGCCACGAGAGAGAATAAAATAGGACCATAGAAAGGCCGTTTCGTGACTCACAGTCAGATCATTTACGGCCGCCACCCCGTGCTGGCGGCGTTGCGCCGGGCTGAGTCCCCTCTGGAGGAGATTGTGGTGGCCCAGGGGGCCGGCGGCAAGTGGCTTAATGAGGTGCGCCAGTTGGCCAAGGCCCAGGGAGTGCGTCTGCGCCTCCAGGACCGGGCCGCCCTGGACCGGCTCTGCGGCACCCCCCACCACCAGGGGATTGCGGCCCGGCGGGCCGCCTATGCCTACCGCTCGGAAGCCGAACTCCTGGACCATTTGCCCAACCTGCCGGCGCCGGCCCTGCTTCTGGCCGCGGACGGCCTCACCGATCCCATGAATCTGGGGAACCTCTGCCGCAGCGCCCTGGCCGCCGGGGCTCACGGCCTCATCATCCCCAAGGACCGGGCCGTGGGCGTCACCCCCACGGTGGCCAAGGCCGCGGCCGGAGCCCTGGAATACCTGGCCGTCTACCGGGTCACCAACCTGGCCGACACCCTCTCGCGCCTCAAGGAGGCCGGCCTGGCCATCATCGGCACCGACGCCGGGGCCCCCCAAAGCCTCTACGAGGCCGACCTCACCCAACCTTTGGCCATGGTCATCGGCAGTGAAGACAAAGGCATGCGCCCCCGGGTGCGCCGGCAGTGCGACCTGATCCTCAACATCCCTCTGGCGGCGCCGCAAATCGGCTCGCTGAACGCCGCCGCCGCCGGCGCGGTGGCCCTCTTCGAAGCCCGCCGCCAGCGGCTGGGAAAGCAAATGACCGGTAAAGGAGGGGGCTAAGGGCCCGAGGCCCTTACCCCCTTCCCCTCCCCCACGCCCCCTCCCCCAATCCCATTAAGTTTTATTGGCCTGGGAAGTCGAAGCCAACGACTCCGCCTTTCCAGCCCTTAAGCGGGTTGGATGGGGGGTGGGGGGAAAGGGCAGGGAGCACTTACCAGAAACTCCCTGGCCTTCCCCCCACATCCTCCTTGCCAGACTGAATTATGGAAGGTATGATGGAATATGGGGCGCATATGGGTTTGGCGGGAAGAGGAGTTCGAGCCCTTGGTGGAGGAGCTTCGGGCTCTGCTTCTGGCCGGAGGTCTGGTGGCCCTGCCCACGGAAACCTTTTATGCCCTGGCGGTCCATCCGTTTGAGGAAGCGGCCTTAGTCCGGCTTTTTCATTTAAAGGAGCGTTCCCCGGAAAAGCCGGTGTTGGTGTTGGTAGGCGGCCCGGAGATGCTCCCTCAGGTGGCCGGGGAGGTCCCGGAGGCAGGCGTCCGGCTGGTGGCCAGGTTCTGGCCCGGCCCCTTGACGCTCATTTTGCCGGCCAGAGCCGGCTTGCCGGGTTTACTCACCGGCGGCACCGGCACCATCGGGGTGCGCCAGCCCCGGCATGCCGTTACCGGCCGCCTGGTGGCCGCCCTGGGCTTCCCGGTGACGGGCACCAGCGCCAACCGCTCCGGCCGGCCTCCCCTGATAACGGCTGAGGAGGTGGCCCGGGAACTGGGCCCGGGGGTGGACCTGATCCTGGAGGCGGGGCCTTGCCCCGGGGGGCTGCCCTCCACCATCGTGGATGTTACCTGTGCGCCGCCTCGCCTGGTGCGAGCCGGGGCGGTGCCATTGGCGCGGCTGACGGAAGTGGTTCCGGATGTCGTTCTTCGCTGAGACGAGTCCCGCATGGCTAAAGACCCGGCGGTAATCGGCATTGACCTGGGGGGCACCAATGTCCGCCTGGCCCTGGTAGGCCCCAAGGGTGACCTCGTCGCCCGGTGGGAGCGAGCCACGGCTTCCATGCCGGATCAGGACAAATTGGTTAATACCCTGGCGGCGGACCTCAGGGGCTGCTGCCAGGAAGCCCTGGCCCAGCGGTACGAAGTCAAGGCCGTGGGCATCGGGGTTCCCGGCCGGATCCTGGTCCAGGAAGGGCGCGTCGCCCTGTCCCCCAACGTGCCGGCCTTGAATAATTGCCCCCTGGTTCCCCGCCTGCAGGCGTTGCTGGAATGGCCCGTCTTTCTGGAGAACGACGCCAACCTGTTCGCCCTGGGAGAGCACTGGCTGGGCGCGGGAGCGGGCCACCAGCAGTTGCTGGGCATTACCCTGGGCACCGGCGTGGGCGGCGGCCTGATCTTGAATGGCCGCATCTGGACGGGTTCCGCGGGCACTTCAGGGGAAATCGGCCACATCACCGTTGAACCCGAGGGGGAACGCTGCCACTGCGGCAACCGCGGCTGCCTGGAGACCCTGGCCTCCGCTTCCTGGACCGTGGACTGGGTCAAAAAGCAACTGGCCCAGGGGGCCTCTTCCTGGCTGCGGGAGCTTTGGGAAGCTGACCCCGACGCCATCCGGGGGGAAACCCTGGTGGTGGCGGCCCAGCAACGGGACCCCCTGGCCCTCAAGGCCTTCGACCGGGTGGGCCGCAGCCTGGGACTGGCCATCGCCTCGGTGGTTCACCTCCTGGGCCTCTCCCGCGTCGTTATCGGCGGCCGCTTCGCCCGGGCCTGGGAGGTCTTTCAACCGCCCCTGGCCGAGGAACTGCACCGCCGCCTCACCATGTTCCCGCCGGAAGCCGTGAGCGTCTGCCCGGCCCAACTGGGAGACGACGCCGGCCTCCTGGGCGCCGCCCGCCTGGCCTGGGAGGGCATGAGGGGGAGAGAAAAGTGATGTGGGGGAGGGGGCAGGGGCCGTCTGCCCCTGGCCCCCTCCCCAAAAATCACCCCTAGGAGCTAAGCATGCAACAAATCCCCGTGGCCCGGCCCACGTTGGGGGAGGAGGAGGCGGCCGCGGCCCGGCGAGCCATCCTCTCCGGCTGGGTGGTTCAGGGCCCCGAGGTGGCGGCCTTGGAAGAGGAATTCGCCGCCCAGGTGGGGGCTTCCTTCGCGGTGGCCTGCTCCAGCGGCACCGCCGCCTTGCACCTGGCCTTGCTGGCCCTGGACCTTGAGCCCGGGCGACGAAGTGATCACGGTGTCCCATTCCTTCATCGCCACGGCCAACGCGGTGCGCTACGTGGGGGCCGTCCCGGTCTTCGTGGACGTGGAGCCGGCCACCGGGAACCTGGACCCGGCCCTCGTCGAGGCGGCCGTCACGGACCGCACCCGGGCCATCCTGGCGGTGCACCAGTTGGGGATGCCCTGCGATTTGGGCCGCATCTTGCCCCTGGCCGAAAAATACCGCCTGCGGGTGGTGGAAGACGCGGCCTGCGCCATCGGATCCGAAATCTGCCTGGGAGGGGATGCCTGGGAGCCCATCGGCCGGCCCCGGGGCTTTCTCGCCACCTTTTCTTTCCACCCCCGCAAGGTCATCACCACCGGCGACGGTGGCATGGTCACCGGAACGGCCCCGGAAATCATGGCCCGTCTGGCGCGGCTGCACACCCACGCCATGTCCATGTCCACCGCGGAGCGCCATGGCGCCACCCAGGTCAGGTTCGAGCAATATCTGGAGGTGGGGTACAACTACCGCCTCAGCGATATCCAGGGGGCGGTGGGCCGGGAGCAGCTCAAGCGCCTGCCGGGTCTGGTGGCGGCCCGGCGCCGTCTGGCGGTCCGTTACCGGGAAGGGCTCATCGGCCATCCTTATTTTTCGCTCCCCCAGGAGCCTTCCTATGCCCGCAGCAACTGGCAGTCTTTCTGGGTCGTCCTTGCCGCCGATTCCCCCCTGGATCAGATGGCGGTGATGCAGGCCCTGCTGGCCCGGGGCATCCACACCCGCCGGGGGGTGATGTGCGCCCATCGGGAACCGGCCTACCGGGATCTGCCGCGGCGCCATCCCTTGCCGGTGAGCGAATTCTTGCAGGACCACAGCATCATTCTCCCCCTGTACCCGGAAATGACCGAGGCGGACCAGGACCGGGTGATGGAGGCTTTGCAGGATATATTGAAGTGAGGGGCAGGGGCGTTTTCGCCTGCAAATATTTTTTCCAAAATTGCAGCTGACCTTAAGGCTGTCTTCCTATACATTCTAATGGATAAACGTGCTCAGGCCGCACCTACCCATCTTGCCTTTTTCACCAGAAATATTTAAAATTAAAGCCGGATCGTCGAATCCAACCGCCAGCGGCTGTTGATGGCGCCGGGTGAAATCTTATGAGCCGGAAATGGCGTATCGCCTTGCTTCTGATAATGGTGGCCTGGTGGACCCTGTCTCCCGCGGCTGCCGCCAAGATCGAGCATTTCAAGGACACTGAGGGTACCCTGCATATTACCAACGTGGGGCCGGAAGACCAGCCCAATGCAGGATCGGAGGCCACGACGACTTACCCGCTAAGTCAGCGGGGAGTGCGGCCACAGCAGCCCCTGGTTCAAGAGCCGCCGACCCCGCCGCCCGTTGAGGTGCCGGCTGAAACGGACCAAACGCCGGGCGAAGCCCCCCAGATAGAAACTCCTTCGGAGCCGGAAGTTCAACCCGGCAATGAGCAGCCTCAGGCCAATGTCGAACAGCCGGTATCATACCTTGGAGGAACTAGCGGCAGCCCGGCGGCCCCACCGGTCGGTTGAATCCCAGATGCAGCTTTGGGCCGGGCCGGTTATAATCAAATTGCCAGTTAGACCTCGGGCCTCAGCTCCCGGCCTCTTTTATCACCCGTAACGATAGGGGATCAAGCTATGAGTTCCCGGCCCATCAGCCTTAAAGACCTGGGCGCCATCGAATCCTTCCCCGGCCTGTCCGTGCGCTTCCTGAAGGAAAACCGTTGTCTCCCCCTGAAGCGCGAGGACGGCCGCATCCTCCTGGCCATGGCCGACCCCGGGGACCAGCAGGCCTCCAAGGCCCTGGAGGTGGCCCTGGGGGCCAAGATTTCCCCGGTTCTGGCCCAGGAAGAAGAGATTATGGAAGTCATCGAGGCAGTTTACCAGCCCGGCAGTCCCATGTCGCGCCTGGTGGGGGACCTGGAGCCCGAGGAAATGGACCTGGTGTCGGAAGAGACCTCAGAGATTGGGCACCTGCGGGACATGGCCCGGGAAGCGCCGATAATTCAACTGGTCAACCTGCTGGTCCTCCGGGCCATCCAGCTGGGGGCCAGCGACATCCACCTGGAGCCCTTCGAGGACGCCTTTCGGGTGCGCTATCGCAAGGACGGCATCCTCTTTGAGGCCGAGTCCCCGCCCAAGGGCTTGCAGGCCGCGGTGCTGTCCCGCTTGAAGATTATGGCCCGCCTGGACATCGCCGAACGCCGCCTCCCCCAGGACGGCCGCTTCCGCCTGAAGGTCAAGGGCCATGACATTGATTTCCGGGTCTCCACCATCCCCACTCTCCTGGGCGAAAGCATGGTCATCCGCATCCTGGACCGGGAGCAGGTCATCCTGGACCTCAACCGTCTTGGCTTTCCGCCCCGGGAGCTGAAGCAATTCGACGGTTTGATCCACAAGCCCTACGGCATGATCCTGGTCACCGGCCCCACCGGCAGCGGTAAAACCACCACCCTGTACGCCGCCCTGGAGCGCATCAACTTCCCGGACAAAAAGATCATCACCATCGAGGACCCGGTGGAGTACCGCCTCATGGGGGTTACCCAGATGCAGGTGAAGCCCGCCATCGGGCTCACCTTTGCCCGGGGTCTGCGCCACATCGTGCGCCAGGACCCGGACGTGGTCCTGGTGGGGGAGATCCGCGACCGGGAGACCGCGGAAATCGCGGTGCACGCGGCCCTCACCGGGCACCTGGTCTTCAGCACCCTGCATACCAACGACGCCGCCGGGGCCGTAACCCGGCTGCTGGAAATGGGCATCGAAGACTTCCTGCTGGCCTCCGCGATCCTGGCCATCCTGGCCCAGCGCCTGGTGCGCCTCATTTGCCCCGAATGCAAGGCGCCCATGTCAGGGGCGGCAATCCAGGAGGAAATGCGCAGCGACCGCAATGGCCTTCCCGCCTGGCAGCCGGAGCACCTGTTTGAAGGAAAAGGATGCCCGGCCTGCGCCCACACCGGCTACCAGGGCCGGTCCGGCATCTACGAACTCTTGCTGGTGGGTGAGGCCATCCGCCAGTTGATCCTCCAGAGGGCGGAAGCCGCCGCCATCCGCCAGATGGCCGTCAACCAGGGAATGCAAACCATGGCGGAGGACGGCTGGTCCAAGGTGGCCCAGGGTCTCACCACCACCCAGGAAGTGCTGCGAGTCACCCAGGAGTAGGCATGCCGATCTTTCATTACCGGGCCGCGGACACCGGCGGCAACATCGTGCAAGGGGCCCTGGAGGCCCGGGAAGAGCGGCTGGTGGTGCTGCACCTGCAACAGGGCGGCCTCATCCCCTTGCGAATCAGCCAGGAGGAGAAGGCCTCGGGCTGGCAAGGGGGGCTGCTGCTCCGGAGCCGGGGCCGGCGGGTGCCGGCCCGGGAGGTGGTGCACTTCACCCAGGAGCTGTACGCGCTCTTGAAGGCGGGTCTCCCCCTGGACCGGAGCCTCCAGGCCTTACTGGAGGTCACCACCCGGCCCGCCATGAAGGCCATCCTGACCCAGATACTCCGGGACCTGCAAGGCGGCAAGACCCTGGCCGAGGCCCTGGGCCGGCACCGCATCTTTTCCCATCTTTACGTCAGCCTGGTGGAGGCCGGAGAAACCGGGGGCTTTCTGGAAGAGGCCCTGGCCCGGCTATCGGATTATTTAAAGCGGGTGAGCGAGTTCCGCAACTACCTCATCACCGCCCTCATCTACCCCATGATCCTGGCTGGCGTGGGGGGGCTCTCCATGATTCTCATGCTCCTCTACGTGGTGCCCCGGTTCGAATCGTTCTTCAAGGAAATGGGCCAGACCCTGTTTTGGAGCACCCGCTTCCTGCTGGGCCTCAGCCAGGCCTTCCGGTCCTACTGGTGGCTGGGGGGGCTGGCGCTGGCTCTCACCGTCGTCCTCGTGGTGCGCCTGGTCCGCACCCCCCAGGGACAGCTGGCCCTGGACCGCTTCAAGATCAAGGCCCCCTTCCTGGGGGACCTGAACCGCCGGGTGGCTTCGGCCTTCTTTGCCAAAACCCTGGGGACCCTGCTGCACAACGGGGTGCCCCTGGTGCCCTCCCTCAAAGTGGTGATCTCTTCGGTGGACAACCGCTATCTCTCCCAGTCCCTGGACGGGGTGCTGGCCAACGTGGAGAAAGGGCAGCACCTGTCGGGGCTGCTGAAAAAGGTGGGGGTGTTCCCGGAGCTTTTCCTGCAAATGGTGGGTATCGGAGAAGAGACCGGCCATTTGGCGGACATGCTGCTCACTTCGGCTGAATCCCTGGAAAGCGACGCCCGGGCAGCAGTCCAAAGGCTTATGGCCCTGCTGGAGCCGGTGCTGATCCTGGTGACCGCCCTGGTGGTGGCCTTCATCATCGTGTCCCTGCTGTTGCCCATCCTTAATCTTTATGAGATTCAATTTTAAGACAGGAGGATACCTGGCTTTGACTGAGAAACAGCACCGGGCTGCCGGTTTCACCCTCATCGAGTTGATGATCGTGCTCTTCATCCTGGGGTTGCTGGCCGCCTTGGTGGCGCCGCGCCTCATGGGCCGGGTGGGGAAAGCCAAGCAGAAATCGGCCCAGGCCCAGATGCAGCTGCTGGGCACCGCCCTGGACCTCTTCCACCTGGACGTGGGCCGCTATCCCACGGAAGAAGAGGGGCTGCAGACCCTCTTTCAGAAGCCGGACAACGTCCCCGCCTGGGCCGGACCCTATCTGAACAAAGACGTGCCCAAGGACCCCTGGGGGCGGGATTATATTTACAAGTGTCCCGGGGAGCACGGCCCCTATGACCTTTACTCCCTGGGGGCCGACGGCCAGCCGGGCGGGGAGGGCGAGAACGCCGACATCACCAACTGGCAAACCGCCCCGCAGTAAGGGCTGAAGCGGCTCTGAGATGGGAATCGGCTGGGAAAATCCCCCTGGACCCACCTTTGGGAAAAGGGGACTTGCTCGGGTTTTCCCCTTGTTTAAAGGGGGGATAGGGGGGATTGTTAACTTCAGGTGTGAGTCCGTCTTCTTAGCGCCGCAGCCAATCAAGCGGGGGCCCAAAGGGGAACCTGGTTTCACTCTGCTGGAACTCATGGTGGTCCTGGGCCTGATGGCCCTGATCATGGCCCTGGTGCTGCCCGGGCTGCAGCGCAGCTACTACCGGGAGCGCGACCGGGCCAACTTGAGGCGCCTGGTGGTGGCCCTCAGGGCCGCCCGCAGCGAGGCGGCCACCAGCCGCCAGCGGGTGCGGCTCTTTCTGGACCTGAAGACCGGCGAGTACCGGCTGGAAGGCTCCCCGGAGCGGGGCGTCCTGACGGGAATGCGCCTGGCCGACGCCCGCCTGGTGTGGCAGGACCAGGTGAAGCAGCATGGCTACATCGCCTTTTATGGCGACGGCAGCTCCAGCGGAGGCCGCCTGCGGTTGGTGGACCCGGCGGGGCAGCGCCATGTGGTGGAAGTGGAAGTTATTACCGGGAGAGTAACCCTCAGAAGCGGAGAGACCTGATTCGGTGAAGCGGAAAAAGCGTCCCCGCCGGCAGGCTGAGGGTTTTAGCCTGCTGGAAGTGCTGGTGGCCACCACCCTCATGGGCGTGGTGCTGGTGGTGCTGCTACAGGTGCTGACTACCGCCCTGCGGGCCCAGGAAACCTCCCTGGACCACCTTCAGGCCATGCTGGCGGCCGAAAAGGTGCTGCAGGAGAATTGCGGGGCCCCCTCCCTGGATGCGGCCACCTACCAGGGCCGGGACGGCAAGTTTGACTATCTGGTGCGGGTCACCCCCCAGTATGAGGTGTCGAACCCCCATGTCAGCCAACTGGTAATGTGCTCCCTCATCCAGGTAACCGTATCGTGGCGGGAGCGGGGGCAGGCCAAATCCCTGGCCCTTCAGACCATCAGGACCACGGTGCAGAAGAAGAGCTAACCGGCGGTTTGCAACACCCGACCAGACCCTTCGCCTGCGGCTCTGGGGGACCATAATCAACCGGATGGCAGGAAAACGCAGTTCCATGGAGTATGTGCAGGCTGACTCCTGCAGCTACTTTTAAAAATTATGGCCCATCACAACCGCTGCCGCCAGGCCGGTTTCACCCTGCTGGAACTCATGGTGGCCATAGTGCTCACCGGCCTGTTGACCCTGGTGGCCTACGGCTCCCTCAATCTGAGCCTGAAGGTGGTGCGGCGGGGCCAGTACCGCGGCGGAAAACTTGCAGGAGCTGCGGGTGGGGCAAAGCATTCTGGAGCGCTCTTTGAGCTCCGCGCTGCGCGGCTCCCTGGGCAACCGCATCTATTTTGTGGGGGACCCCAACCAGATGCGCTTCTTCACCCTGGTGCCCCTGGAAGCCCACAGCTCCGGAGGAGTCTACCACTGGCGGGTCCTTCTGGGGCAGGATGACTCCGGCCATGGAGTCCTGGCGGTGGAGCAAACCAAAAACGTGAACTGGTACCGCGACCCCGAGGGCGTGGAGGTGCGGCAGATCATCCTGCACAACCTGGCTTCCTGCCGCTTTACCTATGGTCGCGGCAGCGAGGAATTCGAAACCTGGGAGGCCAAACGCGACCGCGGCCTGCCCGACTGGGTCAAGGTTAAGCTGACCCAGGGCGGCTACCAGCCCCAGGTGCTCATCATACCTATTCATGTATCGGAATATAGGACACCCGAAAAGCCGCAACCATAGGAGAGACGCAGTCCCCGCCCAGGAGGCGGGGACCGTCCTCCTGCTGGTGATCCTGGTTCTGGCCCTGATCAGCGTCCTGGTCCTGAGTTGGGCCCAGGAGTGGCGCACGGAGCTGAGGCTGGCGGCCAACTTTCGAGAGGCCCACCAGTGCCGCCGCTTGGCCGAAGCCGGGGTCTATTATGCCCTGGGAAAGCTGGTGTCCACCAAGATAGAGGAAGCCGCCCGGCTGAACCCTGCGGTGGCGCAGGGAATGGAAGGCATGCCCGCCGCCTGGCAGGGGGACCAGAAGCCCCATCGCCTGGAGCTTCCCGGGGGCTGGGCGGAGATCCGGGTGGCCGACGAGGCCGGCAAGATCAACCTCAACCGGGCCCAGGAGCAGATTCTGTTAAACTTGTTTACCACTTTGGGGTTCTCGCCCGCCAGGGTGCGGACCATGGTGGACTCCATCCAGGATTGGCGCAGCCGCGGCGACGCGCCGCGGCCCTATGGAGCCAAGAGCGACTACTACCTGGGCCTGGACCCGCCCTATGTGGCCAAGAACAGCAAATTTGAAGTGGTGGAAGAACTGGCCTGGGTGCGCGGTTTTGAGAACAGCCCCATTATCCCCCGCCTATGCGACTGGCTCACGGTGCAGGAGATGGCCACGGGAATAAACGTCAACACCGCGCCCCTGCCGGTGCTGCGAGCCCTGGGGCTGGCTCCGGAAGTCTGCCAGACCATCATTGCCACCCGCCAAACCATGCCGTTCCGCAATCTTCAGGAAATCTCCCAGTTGAGTCCGGATCCCATGCTTATCCAACGACAACCGTTGAATTTCCAGAGTGGGGCTTTCTTTACAATAAAATCTACGGGCATGATAACGACTGGCAAGGGGCGCCATACCATCAAAGCGGTGGTGCGCCTGGATTTCTCCGCCTCCAGCCCCTGGGAACTCGTCTCCTGGGTGGACAATTTCCCCGGGTGAAAAACCGTCCGCGGGTGGCGCCCCCTGAAACCGGGGACGGCAAATAATAGTGTTAGTAAATTGCAACTTTTTATAAGATAATTGGCTGACAAGCTGTTTCCAAACCGGTTCATCCTGTCACCCTGAACGTCGCGAAGGGTCTAGGTCTTTGAAACATCGCCCAGAATGACATTTAAGGAAACTTGCAGGTCTTGAAATAACCTCTTACGGTCCGGCGCAAAACTTGAAAAGAAAAGGCGCTTTCTTAAGTTTGGATAAACAACATGAGGGTGAATTGGAAACTTAACGCCTGGTGGGATCAGCTGTCCGCCTCCCTCCTGGCCGGAACCCAAGGCCTGGGGGTCTATCTGAACGGGACCGGCCTCACCCTGGTCCAGCTGCAAAAAAACTTCTCCGGGCTACAGGCCCAGCATTTGATCTTCCTGCCCCTGGAGGAGGGCGGGATGGCGGCTCTGGCCCTGAAACTGCAGGAGATCGTGGCCGACTGGGGCCTGGAATCCGGCCCGGTGAGCCTGGCGGTGAGCTCTGAGATGGGTTTTTTCCGGCAGGCCACGCTACCCCGGGCGGCCGCCGAAAATCTGGCTCAGGTGGTGGCCTACGAACTGGACCGTTTCCTGCCCCTGCCCGCGGACAAGCTCTATTTTGATTTTCAGGTGCTGGAAGAAAAGGAAGACGAGATTCACCTGATGCTGCTGGCCCTGCCCCGGGAGCCGGTGGAGGCCTGCCTTGCCCTGCTGGCCGAAGTGGGCTTGAAGCCCATGTCCCTGGAGCTGGCGCCCACCGCGGTGGCCAATGCCTTCGCCGCTCTGGGTGGGAAGCTGCCCCATTCCTGGCTGCTGCTTAATCTGGAGCCCGGCGCCTTCCAGCTGACCCAGGTCTGGGGACAAACCCTGGGGGCCTTCATCCAGAGAAGCGATCTGGCGCCCCGGGACCTTCCCAAAATCCTCCGACACGAGATGGACCGCCTAAGGGGCGGGGCCCGGGATCCCAAAGCCCTGTGCCTCTACGGCAGCGGCGGGGCGGGATTCGATGCCGCCACCATGGGCCGGCAACAAGGCCTGGACGTGGTCTACCCCAGCCTGTTCCCCGTACAGGGGCTGCCGCCGGAAACCGAGCTGCCCGGGGCTCTGCCGGCCTTGGGGGCCGCCCTCCGGAGCCTGGGCAAAGTGCCCCTGGGGACCAACCTGTTGCCCCTGGCGGCGCGGGCCGTCGCCGATTTCGGGAGATATTCGTTATCCAAAATGCTGCTCCTGGTCTTTTTGGGACTCTGCGTGGTTTGGGCCGGCAGTGCCCTGGTCCATAAACGCATCGTCCTCTACCAGGTAAACCGTCAGATTGCGGCCCTGGCCCCGGAGGCCAAGCAGGTGGAGGGCCAGTTGGGGGAGAGCCGGGCCCTGGCCAAGCAGATGGAAAGCCTGCGCAAGGTTGGCCAATCCCCCGATAAGCTCCGGGTGTTGAAGGACCTGACCACCCTCATTCCGGATAACACCTGGCTGTTCAATCTTCGTCTGAGCAAGCAGACTTTAGATATCAGCGGGATGTCCAGGTCGGCTTCCGATCTCATCCCCCTGCTGGAGAAATCCGGCTGGCTCCAAAAAACCGAATTCGCCTCACCCATAGTCACCGATGCCAACAAACTCGAACATTTTAAAATTAAAGCAGAAATTAAAGGACTGGAACCAGGTTCTTGAGAAACTCACTCCCCCGCAGCGCCGCCTGGCCTGGCTGCTGGGTGGAGTGCTGGTGCTTCTCCTGGTTTATCTGGTGGTGGTCAGCCCTCTGCTGTACCTGGAAGACTCCTGGAGCCAGGAGCTGGCCCGGAAGCGCCAGCTGCTGGCCAGATACCAGAGCCTGATGCAGAGCAAGGCCCAGGTGCTGCAGGCCAACCAGTCTATGAAAGCCGCCCTGGCCCGCACCGAAAGCCAGTTTCTCTCCGGGTCCAGTGCGGCGGTGGCCTCTGCCGACATCCAGGAGATTTTGAAGAATCTCACCCGGGAGCACGGGGTGCAGTTGACCAGCACCAAGGTTCTCACCCCCCGGGAGGCCGGCCAATACCTGGAGGTGCCCGTGCAGGTGCAGCTCTCGGGCAATGTGGGGCAACTGTTGACTATCCTCTATCACCTGGAACACCATAAAAAGTTGCTTTTCATCCCGGAATTGGAGATTAACGCCCCCCGCTGGATGGTGGGGGCCAAGACCGAAAGCCCCTTGCAGGTTAATCTGGTGGTCTCCGGGGTGATCAAAAAAGGGGTGTCCAGTTGAACTGGCGCCGCGACCTCAATTTCTGGCATATTCTGTTGGTGGCGGTCAACTGCCTGTTGCTGGCGGCCATCATTCAAGTGTGGTGGGGAGGAGAGGAAGGCCCGGCCCTGTCTACGGCCGGCAAGGGGCCGGAAGTGCCCCGAACTCCCATCCTGCGGGACGCCCAGCCCTTGAGCGCCTTCCGGGAGGTGTCGGCCAAAAACCTCTTCAACCAGGACCGCACCGGTCCCGACCCGGGAATGCAAACCGCCAAGCAGGATACCCTGGAAGGGCGTAAACTTCTGGGCACCATCATCATCGGCAACGAGAGGGCGGCCATGATCGGGGGCCAAGCCCCCGCCGGGGGCCAAACCCAGCCCCAGGTGGAGGTAGTGCGCCTGGGAGAACAATGGGGCGGCTTTAAAGTAGTGGAAATTTCCAGTGAGGGTGTGGTATTTCAAAGCAAGGACGGCAGAAAGACCTTGAATTTCCCAGAATAGAGGCCCACGTTGAAGACGATGCACGGTTGCTCCGACATAGTGGGGAGAGAGCGCCTGAAAGGAGGGTGGCTCCCGGGCATCTTGACCTTCTGGTTAATCGTGGGGCTAATGGGCTGCGCCCCCGCCCAGGTGGCCCCGCCTAGCCCGCCGCCCGTATCCCGGCAAGTGCCGGTGCGGGTTTCAGTCTCTCCGGAGAAACCGCAGGCCAAGTACCTTCCCAAAGAAAAGAAGCCACCCGCTCCTACGGAAGAGGTTTTCGGGTCAGAGCGGGGCCTGGAACGCTATACCGCCCGCCTGAAGCAGATCCCCACCACCCGCCGGGCCCCCAAGAAGGGGGAGAAGGTCTATCCCATCGACCTCAACCTGAAAAACGCCGACCTGGTGGAGGCCATCCGAGTACTGGCCGACACCATGGGGATGAATTACTCCATCGATCCCAAGGTCAAGGGCGCGGTCAACGTGCGGGCTTCCGGCAACCTCACCCGGAGCGACCTCATATCCATCATGGAGACCCTGCTGGCCATCAACGGGGCCACCTTGATCAAGGGGCCGGACCTGTACAAGATCGTGCCCCTGGACAAAGCGGCCACCCGGGCCCTGCCGGTTTACATCCGGGGCGAGGTGCCGGCGGGCATGAGGGCCCAGGTGGTCTTTCTGGAGCAGACCGCAGCCAAGGAGATGGTGCCGGTGCTCAAACCCCTCATGACCCAGGGCGGCAACATCAGTGAAGCGGCCCACAACGCCCTGATCCTGGTGGACACGCCCGACAACCTGGAAAAACTGCTGCAGTTGATCCACCTGGTGGACACCCGGGCCCTGGCCCAGACCTTAGTGCGCATCGTCAAGGTGCACAACACCGACCCCAAGGAAATTATCTCCGAAATGGAGACGATCTTTGCGGCCTACGGCACCCTGGCCGGAAAGGAAAAGGGCAAATTCGGGGTGAGCTTCCTGCCGGTGAGCCGTCTAAATTCGGTAATGATCCTGGCAAGTTCCCCGTCGCTCCTGGAGCGCGCCCTCTACTGGACGAAGCAGTTGGACCTGAAAACCGACATGCTGGCCAACATCCACGTCTATAACGTGGTGAATTACAAAGCCAAGAACCTGGCCAACATCCTGACCCAGGTGTACGGCGGGACGGCGGCCGCGCCCACCGTCAAAGAGGACCAAAGCCCGAAGGCGCGGCCCCGGCCTTTGGGGCCTCACCCTTTGGCGGCGCCGGAGGCATGGGCGGCGCTGGGGGCCTGGGCGGAGCCATGGGCGGCGGCCAGCAGCCCACCGGCCTGGGAGGCCTGGGCACCACCGGGCTGGGCGGCGCCGGGGCTGGCGGGCTCCAGCCGCAAGGCGCCCCCGGCGCTGAGGCGGCGGGCGCGGCCCCCCTGAAGGAGCGGGCCGTGGCCGGGGCCGGGGCCCCGGGGACGGCCCCCAAGGAGGGGGTGCGCATCATTCCCGATGAGGAAAACAACCTCCTGGTGGTGGTGGCCCCGCCCCACGAATGGAACATCATCTCCCGGGTCCTCAAAGAACTGGACATCATGCCCCGGCAGGTTTTGAACGAGGTGCTGGTGGCCGAAGTGACCCTCACCGATGAACTCAAGTACGGCATCGAGTTCCTCCTGGGTCAGACCCCTGCCGCGACCACAACCAGCACGGCCACGGGCACCGCCACCACTACCAGCGGGGTCCTGGTGGCGTCTCCCACGACGGCAGGCACCACGGTTCCGACCACCCTTACCGGGGTATCGATCGTGTCCCCGGCCTCCGCCGCCTTCAGCGCCGCCGGGGGCTCTGACCTTCGTCGCCACGGACACCTTGAATAAGCTGAAGGGCCTCATCAATCTCCTGGCCTCCCAGGGGAAGGTGACCATCCTGGCCTCCCCCCAGATCATGGCGGCCAACAACCAGGAGGCCCGCATCATGATCGGCTCGGACGTGCCCATCCTCACCTCCCAATCGGTGCCGCTCATCAGCCAGACCACCTCGTTTCAGACCTCCACCGTGCAGTATCGCAGCACCGGCATCATCTTAGTCGGTGAAGCCCCAGATCAACGCCAAGGGGCTGGTGACCCTGGAGATCGCCCAGGAAGTGAGCGACGTCCAACACCACCACCTCCGGGGTGACCGGCACCCCCACCTTCACGGTGCGCCAGGCCAAGACCCACTCATTACCGGGGACAACCAGACCGTGGTCCTGGGTGGCCTGATCCGCGAGGACACTACCCGTACCCAGGCCGGCATTCCCGGGCTGCGGCAAGATGCCGATCCTGGGCCCCTTGTTCGGCTCGGAGGGAGTGAGCAAGCAAAAGACCGAACTCCTGGTCTTGATTACGCCGCATATAATCACTAATTTGGAAGAAGGAGCCCGGCTCACCCACGACATGAAGGAGAAGGTGGGCCTGGAAGAGCCTTCGCCCCAGCGCCGGGAGGCGCCGCGCTCTTATTAAGGCTTGATTTAATAACCCCATTGTGGTATCCGGGGAAATAGTTAACTAATTAAAAACATGGAGAATGGAGATTCACTCTCCCGGGGACTGAAGGAGGGACCACCATGACGCACAGACTGCTGGTGGTAATCTTGACCATAATTCTGGTGGCAACCTGGGCAAGCCTGGGCGCCGCCGGGGAGATGCCCTACAGCCTGGACAAGGCGGAACGGGGGTTCAAGGTGCCGCCCCAGAGCGAGCCCAGCGCCTCGGTAGTGGCGGCCGACGCAGTCCTTGGCCGCCCCCTGGGACTGGCCACCACCATCGCCGGCACCGGGGTCTTCATCGTCACCCTGCCCTTTAGCGCCATCTCCGGGAGTACCCGGGAAGCCTCCTGGGGCCTGGTGGGCCGCCCGGCAGGCTGGACCTTCAAGCGCCCCATGGGGCGGGGTGAGCCCAAGTACGAAGAGCAGAGCATCTTTAGATAAGAAACTGGGGGGCGGGTGCACCACCCGCCCCATCTTTTCCTGGGAACGGCCACTTCACCCTGCGCGGTTATAGACCGGGGCCCTGCCCTCACCTGCGCCCATTAATTACCGCCCCCAAAATAACCGGAAAAGCTCCTGGTGCCCAAACAGATATAGCAACGCGGCGGCGGCCAGGAAAGGACCGTAGGGAATGGCTGCCGCCCGCCAGCCGCCTCCTCGCCAGTCGCCGGTTTTGAGGACCATTACAGATTCCTGCCAGGCTGCCCAGGGCGGCGCTGAGGAAGATCACCAAGGGCAGGGACTGGATCCCCAGGAAGGCGCCGATGAAAGCCATCAGCTTGATGTCGCCTCCCCCCATGCCCTTTCTGCCGGTGAGCCGGTGATATGCCCAGCCAATCCCATGGAACAGGGCCCCCCCCGCCGCGGCCCCGGCCGCGGCCTCCAGAAAGCTGAGATGCGGCAGGACCAGGGCCAGGGCCAGCCCCAGGGCGATGCCCGGCAGGGTGATGACGTCGGGGAGCACTCTGTGCTCCAGGTCGATGGCGCTGAGGGCCAAAAGCGCCCCGCAAAACGGCCCATAAGCCAGGAGCAGGGGGCTGGCGGGGAACCGCCACCACAAAGCCGCGGCCAGGATTCCCCCGGAGAGTTCCACCAGGAGGTAGCGAATGGAAATGGGAGCCCCGCAGAAGCGGCAGCGGCCACCCAACCAGAGATAGCTGAGGAGCGGTAGATTATCGCGGAAGTATAGCGGGGTGCGGCAGTGGGGGCACTGGGATCGGCCGGTGACAACCTGTTCCCCCCGGGGCAGGCGGGTGATCACCACGTTGAGAAAACTCCCCAGGGCCAGTCCCACCAGAAACGCCAGCGCGTATGCCATGGAGCAAAGGTTGGATCACATTCGCCGCAAAAGGGAAAAAGTTAAGGCCAACCGGCCGGCCGTCATTCCTCGCCCATGTCCAGGTTTCTCACCTTCTTGAGGGACAAGTTCCAGTAGCCCACGTCGGTGGTCCCTCCGATTAACTGGCCCACGAAGAGCTCGCCCCGTAACTTTTCCCCGGAGGTAAGAACGACTTCGGCCTGGCGATAATTGTCCACTTCCGGACCCGAGAGCCTGAGGTCCCGAATGATGGACAGCGGCAGCCAGAGCAGGGCTCCATCTTGCCGCATCTTGAAATCCTGGCTGGTACCGGGCAGTCTCAAGCCGTAAACGAAATACTCCATCCCCTCCTCGGAAACGACCTTGCTGGGAGTTTTGACGAAGGACGACGGCGGTGGCGGCAGGGGGGCGCAGGCGCCAACCGCCAGGAGCACCAGGACCAAAAACGCCGGAAGGGGCGTAGTCAACTGCAGCCAGAACCGGCGATTTCTCGGATTCCCCACGGGCATGGCCTCACTCCTCATCTTGGCCGTCAAACCCTGAAAGGCAGGGGAGTGCTCCGCCTTTAAGGGGGCTGCGGCGGCCAGACCTTGCCTGGCCCCGAGCCGGGACGGGTAAAAGTTAGCCATACTAATACCACAAAGAAAGGGCGCGGGGAATTAAATTTGGCTCCGGAGCGATTTTCCCCCGGATGACCGGACCAAGTTGCCGCCGCCGGCCTTGAGACTTTTCCTGGATCGGGGGCGGCGGGTTTCTCACCTGGTTATCATTTTTGAAAGATAGGATACCTGCATTGTTAACCAGAAATACAGGTAGGTTTTTCTGTTTTATTGCATACTATACGATAATGTAAGCTAGGTAGATTTTGATTTACATTAATGTATGATTATAAAAGGATTCTGGTAGATATCTTATTGAATTTACTACTTATTTATTTGGCATGTCCTTTGCTTTACTTAATCAGCAAATTCATCAGTGAGGAGAAATGGTTTTATGAATGGCGCTGATACTGCCTTTGTTCTGGTGTCCGCCGCCCTGGTGATGCTCATGACCCCGGGGCTGGCTCTGTTTTATGGGGGCATGGTGCGCAGCAAAAACGTCCTGGCCACCATCATGCAAAACTTTATCATGCTGGCCCTGGTGGGCGTTCTGTGGGCTCTCTGGGGTTACAGCCTGGCCTTCGGTCCCGACGTGGGCCACTTCATCGGCAGCCTGGATTGGGTGGGCCTACGGGGCGTGGGCTTTGAACCCTACAAGGCTTATTCTGAAACCATCCCCCACCAGACCTTCATGATCTATCAGGCCATGTTCGCCATCATCACCCCGGCCCTGATCACCGGGGCCTTTGCCGAGCGTTTGAAATTCAGCACTTTTCTGGTATTCATGGTCTTGTGGTCCACCATTGTTTACAATCCCGTAGCCCACTGGGTCTGGGGTGACGGCGGTTGGCTGAAAAACCTGGGGGCCCTGGATTTCGCCGGGGGCACCGTAGTGCACATCAACGCCGGCATCGCCGCCCTGGCGGCCGCCCTGGTGGTGGGCCCGCGCCGGGGCTATTCGGGCTATGGCAATGGCACCGAAGCCTTTATTCCCCACAACCTGGGGATGACCGTCCTGGGGGCTGGGCTCCTGTGGTTCGGCTGGTTCGGCTTCAACGCCGGCAGCGCCCTGGCTTCCGGGGCCCTGGCCAGTTCCGCCTTCACCGCCACCCATCTGGCCACCTGCGCCGCCACCCTGGCCTGGGTGGGGACGGAATGGCTGGTGCGGGGCAAACCCACCACGTTAGGCGCCGCCTCCGGGGCCGTGGCCGGGCTGGTGGCCATCACCCCGGCCGCGGGCTTTGTGGGGCCCATGTCCGCCATCATCATCGGTATCGGCGCCGGGATTATCTGCTACCTGGCCGTGTTGGCCAAGCCCAAGCTGGGTTATGACGACTCCCTGGACGTGGTGGGGGTGCACTGTGTGGGCGGCATCTGGGGAGCGCTGGCCACCGGGCTCTTCGCTTCCAAATTGGTCAACCCCGCGGGCGGCGACGGCCTGTTCTTCGGCAATCCCGGCCAGTTGGTCACCCAGTTCATTGCGGTGGCGGCCACCCTGGCCTTTTCCTTTGTGGTCAGTTACATTCTCTTCAAAATCCTTGACGCCACCATGGGGCTCAGGGTACCAAGCGAAGAGGAAGTGGCCGGCTTGGACATCTCTGAACACCAAGAGACCGGATACAGTCTGTAAAATTTTAGGAGGCATGACATGAAAAAGATAGAGGCCATTATCCAGCCCTTCAAGCTGGAACCGGTAAAGGAGGCCCTCCACGCCATTAGCATCGAGGGTATGACGGTCACGGAAGTCAAAGGCTTTGGACGCCAGAAGGGCATCCGGGAAGTCTATCGGGGGATGGAATACCAGGTGGATTTTCTCCCCAAGGTAAAGATCGAGGTAGTCGCGCCGGATGACAAAATTAAAATCATTGTCGACACCATTGTGGACAAAGCCCGCACCGGCCGCGTCGGTGACGGCAAGATCTTCGTGTACCCCGTGGCGGAAGTTATCCGCATTCGCACCGGCGAGACCGGGGAGAGCGCGGTCTAGGCAACGCGGCCACTGCTGGGGGGCTGGCCGGGGAGCAGCGCTTCCCGGGGCCCCCAAGCGCCTCATTCGTTAATTCCCTCCCACCCCTCAACCCCACCAGAAACCCGGTTTTATTCTCCACCCCTCTAAAAAATATAATACAAAATTGAACAACTATAAATCTTGACCTTACGTTTTCGTAAATATGTGCGAAGGGGAAACTAATACAACTTATTAATATTATTAGCTTTTTCTCTGGCACAGTAATTGCTTAATGAGCTTTTATAGGTGAGAGGAGCGCTCCATCATATCAAGCAGAGGTTTTTGCGTGGCCTGGCTCTCCTTTAAGATTATCGAAATTTTTATAGGCAACCGGGTCTCGGCGGAGACGGAGCTTGGCGGCCTGGATATCCCGGAAACCGGGGTGCTGGCTTATCCCGACTTCGCCTTGATCAAGGGGAAGCGGGAGGAAGCGGCCCCTGGTCAGGCGTAAAGGAGCAATCTGTCCGCAGGCCCTTTTAACTCGTACACCTGAAAGCAACGCGCCCTGGCGCGGAAGTTATTAAGGAGAAGGGGGAATCTGGTATGAGACTGCATCTGTTTAAGGTTGGAAAGCCTTATATGCTTGCCCTGATTCTGGTATTGTTGGGGGGATGGCTGGTTCCTTTGACGCCGGCCCTGGCGCAGGGGCCCGGCTCCGCCTTGTTGGAAAAACCGCCGGCCGCACCCCCGGAGGAAGAAAAAAGGAGGGCGCTCCCACTACGTGCGGCCCCATGATCAGCGACACCTGCATACCCATTTCGACCGGCAAGTACTCCATGCAGGCCTGGTGGGCCCTGTCCTTTTACCCAGGGGTGTTCAGCCAAAACTGGCGGCCGGTGAACGCCGGCGGGAATTTTTACACCTTTTTCATGCCAGTCAAATTTGTCTATGGTCCCACCAAAAATCTGGAGACGTATGTCGTCGTTCCGTTCATCCATAACTGGAACAACAGCGTGACTGCGCCCGGCCCCAATGGCGAAACCTCCGCCAGTTTCAGCGGCATCGGGGATATCACTGCGGTGGCCAAATACAACCTGCTGCCGGAAGGCGATTACCGCCCTGCCGTAAGCGCCGTGGGCGGGGTTGGGTTTCCCACCGGCCACGCCTCTCACCTCAACCCGGGGCGCCTGGGCCAGGATGCCATCGGCACCGGATCTTTCAACTTCATCACCGGCGTCAATCTGTTCAAATACCTGAAACCGTTTTTGGTGCACAGCCAGATCTGGTTTAACACCCCGGTGAATCTCTACAAAATAACCAGTGACCCCACCCGTAACGTCCGTTCCCGGGAATACTTGAATGTCAACCTGGCCACGGAACTTCCCATTTCCAAGCGTTGGGTTCTATTGTTCGAAGTTTACAGCACCTGGACCTGGCAAAACCTAAATACCATCCAGGGCTACCAAACCCCACAGACCGTCTTGGGAATCCTGCCGGGGATCGAATTCCTGGCTACGGATAAATTAGCCCTGGCCGCGGGCGCGTCCTTGGACCTGGCGGGCAAAAATGGCGTCCAAAAATACACCCCCATGATTACGGCGTTTTATACCTTTTAGGCGGCGCTGGTTAATTAGCGGGAGGAGGTATGAAAGCTTGGTGCAGCATACCTCCTCTTTAGGGCCAACCATAAGCTCCGAAGCCGGCTGTCAGGATCAATAAATGGCACCTCCGTCACAACTCCCGAAGTACTTTTGGCTTTCAGGGGCCTGGCGGATAATCTCATCTGCATCTACCCGTAAGGTTAAGATTATGCGGGAGCTATTAAATGGTGTGGAGCCTATTGCCCTTCGGTTTGGTGGTAATCCTGGTGGCGGGGACGCTCCTGGCTTCCGGCGTCCTGGCGGAATAAAGTAGTCCGCATCTCCAAGGAGGAGCTGCGCGTGGAAGAAACTGGAGAAAACTTGCCGGCAGCGAGGCGAGCGCTTGCCTTAGTGGATGAGCATGGCGGAGTCCGCTTCTTGAGCCGGAAGGAGTTTGAATCGATGAAGAAGCTAAACCCCAAGCTCATGGAAATGAAAGCTTGCGGTATTGTCTATCTGACAGAGGTGCCGGAAATGAAAAAGCTGCCGCCTCTGGCGACTCCCAAGCTGTACCAGTGAGTCCCGGGTCCGAAACCAACCCGTTCATCGGACGATCATCATAGTTTGGGGGCAAGGGTCTGGCCAGGCGTCAGGCCCTTGCCCCAACTTCAGGACCCCGCCCTCCCCGCCCTCCCCGCCCTCCCCTTTGGTGCTTGACGCCCCTTCCCCCAGGGCCTATATTGATTCATATTCGAAGACCGTTACCGAACTTTAAGCCGCTCACGAATTTTTCGCCACCCGCCGATAATTGGAGAGTATGGGACCTATGACCTCGCCATCGCTTTCGGTTGGCGCGCTGGTGGTTTTGGATGCCAGGGATTTTCAGCAGCTGCTGGATGCCCTCAGCGGCCAGGGCTACCGGCCGGTGGGGCCCACCCTCCGCCGCGGTGAGCTCATTTATGGCGACTTATCATCGGTGAGCGATCTCCCCGTAGGCTGGACCGACGAGCAGGACGGCGGCGTCTTTCGCCTGAAGCCCCGGAACGACCAGGCCCTCTTCGGCTACGGGGTAGGCCAGCATTCCTGGAAGCAGTTTCTCTTCCCGCCCCAGAAACGGCTGTGGCGGGCCAGCCGGGAGGGCGGCGGTTTTCAGGTCATTCCCTCTCAAGAGGAAGCCCCCCGCTTCGCCTTCATTGGGGCCCACTCCTGCGACCTCCACGCCATGGAAGTGCAGGACCGGGTCTTTCTCAAGGGCAAATTCGTTGACCCCGCCTACAAGGCCCGCCGGGAAAACGCCTTCATCGTGGCGGTGAACTGCGCCGGAGGCTCCTGCGGCACCTGTTTCTGCGTCTCCATGGGCACGGGGCCCAAGGCCACCTTCGGCTTTGACCTGGCCCTGACGGAAGTGCTGGCAAATGGGTCCCATTACCTGGTGACGGAAATCGGCAGCCCCCGGGGGGCCGAGGTCCTGCGGCTGATCTCCCACCGAGTGGCCGGCAAGGAGGAGCTTGAGGCCGCGGCCCGGGCGGTGGCGGAGACCGCCAGCAATATGGGCCGGGCCCTGGACATTGCCGGCATCAAGGAGCTACTCTACCGCAACTATGAACATCCCCGCTGGGATGAGGTCACGGCCCGCTGTCTCACCTGCGGCAACTGCACCTCCGTCTGCCCCACCTGTTTCTGCCACACCCTGGAGGACGGGACCGACGTGACCGGGAGCCAGGCGGAACGCCGGCGCCGCCTGGATGTGTGCTTCACCGTGGATTTCTCCTATATCCACGGCGGCAGCATCCGCGCCACCCCCAGGTCCCGCTACCGCCAGTGGCTGACCCACAAGCTGGCCACCTGGGTGGACCAGTTCGGCTGCCTGGGGTGCATCGGCTGCGGCCGCTGCATCACCTGGTGCCCCGTGGCCATCGATATCACCGAAGAAGTCCGGGCCATCCGGGAAACCGAGGCATCCCTCAAGGAGAAGCACGATGGAAACGATTGAGCCCCTGCTGGCGGCGCACCCCTTTTTCCAGGGCCTGGACTCCCGCCATCTCAAGGAAATCGCCCAATGTGCGGCGCGGGCCACCTTTGAGGCCGGACAGTTTCTCTGCCGCACCGAAGAGGAGGCCAAGCAGTTTTACCTGATCCATCACGGCAGGGTGGCGGTGGAGATCTTCAGCGCCCGGCGGGGTCCCGTCGCCATCCAGACCTTGAGCGAAGGGGACGTGCTGGGGTGGCTCTGGTTCCTCAAGCCCTATCACTGGCACTTCGACGCCCGGGCCCTGGACCTCACCCGGGTCATCAGCCTGGAGGTGCAATGCCTCCGCAACAAATGCGAAACCAACCACCAGCTGGGCTATGAGCTCATGAAGCGCTATGCCCACTCCCTGGCGGTGCAGTTCCGGGTGACCAAGCTGCAGCTCATGGATATGTACGGGACGTGATAATTGTCCTGGATGGTGTGACGGGCTCTAACAGTGTGTTCCGGGAGGACAGTGACGTTGCCCAGACGGCCTTTTACCACCTTTGGCTAAAGCGGGTCAGGGGAATTTAGATAAGTTGCTTAATAATCGCCTTCCCCCTTTAAAGGGGGACTTAAAATACCGAGCATTCAATTTGGGCTCGATTTATATCATATAATTTATGAATCAAGACCATAGCCACCTTCCTGGAATCCGATGACCGCAAACATTCCAGACCCCATGATGCCGTCCCCTTCATGGTGCAAAAGGTGGGGCGGGAGACCGCGGACACCTATACCCTGGATTTGACCCGGCCGGCGGGAGGAGCCGATTTTGCCTTTGCCCCCGGGCAGTTCAACATGCTCTACGCCTTCGGGGTGGGGGAAGTGCCCATCTCCATCAGCGGTGACCCGGCTCGCCCGGGGACCCTGATCCACACCGTGCGGGACGTGGGGAGCGTCACCCACGCCATCTGCCGCCTGAAAAAAGGGGAGGCGCTGGGGGTGCGGGGTCCCTTCGGCGCGGCCTGGCCCGTGGCGGCCGCCGTGGGCAACGACGTCATCATCGTGGCCGGCGGCCTGGGACTGGCGCCGCTGCGGCCGGCCATTTACCATCTGCTCAGAGCAGCGCCCCGCCTACGGCAAGTCGAGCTGATTTACGGGGCCCGCACTCCCGGGGATCTCCTCTACCGCCGCGAACTGGAGCGCTGGCGAGGACGCTTCGACCTCAGGGTGCACGTCACGGTGGATTCCGCCGCCAACGACTGGCGGGGCAACGTGGGGGTGGTGACCAACATCATCGGCCGGGCGCGCTTCGACCCGGTCAGCACCGTGGCCCTGGTCTGCGGCCCCGGCATCATGATGCGCTTCACGGTGCTGGAACTCCTGAGCCACGGCCTCACACCCCAGCAGATCTTCGTTTCCATGGAGCGCAACATGAAGTGCGGCATCGGCTTGTGCGGCCATTGCCAGTGGGGGCCCTTTTTTATCTGCAAGGACGGCCCGGTGTTCCGCTTTGACCGCATCAAGGACTGGTTCGACCGACGGGAGGTGTGATACTCGATCTGGGGTGTACCATTTTTTTACCCCCCTTTTCTAAAGGGGGGCCAGGGGGGATTAAATAACCGCCTAATAATCCCCCTAAATCCCCCTTTAAAAAAGGGGGACTTAAAGACCTTGCATTCAGGGTGAGGCCAACATGCCCCCGAAAAAGAAGCCCAAGCTCTCCGTCTGGAAATTCGCCTCCTGCGACGGCTGCCAACTCTCATTGCTCGACTGCGAAGACGAGCTGCTGGCCGTCACCGGCGAGCTGGAGCTGGCCTACTTTGTAGAGGCCTCCCGGGCCATGGTGAAGGGGCCCTACGATCTCACCCTGGTGGACGGCTCCATCACCACCCCCCACGACGCGGAGCTGATCAAAAAGGTGCGCCGGGCTTCCAGGTTCCTGGTGGCCATCGGCACCTGCGCCGTCTCCGGGGGCATCCAGGCGCTGCGTAATTTTACCGACGTGAATGACTTCATCAAGGCGGTTTACGCCAAACCCAAATACATCAAGACGCTGGCGCAATCCACCCCCATCGCGGCCCACGTCAAGGTGGACTTTGAGTTGAACGGCTGCCCCATCAGCAAGATCCAGCTCCTGGAGGTCATCAGCGCCTATCTTACCGGACGCAAGCCCGTGGTGGCGGCCCACAGCGTCTGCCTGGAGTGCAAGCTCCGGGGCAACATCTGCGTCCTGGTGCTGGGCACCCCCTGCCTGGGGCCGGTGACCCACGCGGGCTGCGGGGCCCTGTGCCCCACCTACCACCGGGGCTGCTACGGCTGCTATGGCCCCAAGGAGACGCCCAACACCGCCTCCCTGGCCTCCTGGTTCAGCCGCCGCCTGGGGGTGACGGAAGACAACCTGGTGCGGGCCTTCCGCACTTTCTACAACAGCGCCCCCGAGTTTCGCCGGGAGAGCGAAGCCCATGAAAGATAAGACCATCAAAGTCAACTACCTGGCCCGGGTGGAGGGGGAAGGGGCCCTCCACCTCAGGATCAAGGACGGCGCGGTGGCCGACGTCAAGCTCAAGATCTTCGAGCCGCCCCGGTTTTTTGAGGCCTTCCTTAAGGGCCGCAAATATTACGAGGCCCCGGACTTCACCTCCCGCATCTGCGGCATCTGCCCGGTGGCCTACCAGATGAGCGCGGTGCACGCCATGGAAAACGCCCTGGGGGTGCAGGTGACCGGGCCCCTGCGGGCTCTGCGCCGCCTCATCTACTGCGGCGAGTGGATCGAGTCCCACGGCCTCCACGTCTTCATGTTGCACGCCCCGGACTTTCTGGGCTACCAGGACGCCATCCGGATGGCCCGGGACTACCCGGAGATGGTCAAAATGGGGCTGCAGTTGAAAAAGGCGGGAAATGACCTCGTCGGCTTTCTGGGCGGCCGGGAGATCCACCCCATCAATATCCGGGTGGGCGGGTTTTATAAGGTGCCCACGAAAAAAGAACTGGCCCCCTTAACCGAAAAACTCAAGTGGGCCCGGGAGGCGGCCCTGAAAACCGTGAAGTGGGTGGCGGGCTTTCCTTTCCCGGAATTTGAGCAGGACTACGAATTCGTCTCCCTGCGGCACGGCGCCGAGTACCCCTTCAACGAGGGCCGGGTGGTCTCCAACCGGGGGCTGGACGTGGCGGTCAGCGACTATGACCAGTATTTCGTGGAAGAGCAGGCGCCGTATTCCCACGCCCTGCAATCCAGGGTGAAGGACCGGGGCCCTTATTTTACCGGCCCCCTGGCCCGCTATAACCTGAACTATGATCTCCTCACCCCGGGAGCCCGGGAGGCGGCCGAAGAGGCGGGGCTGGGGCCCACCTGCTGCAGCCCCTTTAAAAGCATCATCGTCAGGGCCGTGGAGATGCTCTACGCCCTGGAAGAGGCGATGGCCATCATTGAGGCCTACGAAATGCCGGAGGCGCCCGCGCTTAAAGTCACCCCCCGGCAGGCCGTGGGTTATGCCGCCACCGAGGCGCCCCGGGGACTTCTGTACCACCGCTACCGCCTGGATGAGCAAGGCGTCATCCAGGAAGCCAAGATCGTGCCGCCCACTTCCCAGAACCAGAAGATCATCGAGCGCGATCTCTATCACTTTGTGGCCCCGCGCCTTGGTCTCTCCGAGGAGGAGCTTACCTGGCGGTGCGAGCAGCTGGTGCGCAACTATGACCCGTGCATCTCCTGCGCCACCCATTTTTTGCGGCTGGAGATCGAGCGTTGATTTGAGGGGAGGACCGGGGGACGCGAGTCCCCCGCCCTCCCCTCAAACTCCCCTCCCAGCCCCCTGAATAGGCAAGATATGTCGAAACTTGCGGCCTCACCTATCCTGAGGTGAGCATCAGCAAGACTAATGCAACTGACCAGATAAATATATGAATTATTGATGGGAGATTAGAGGAGTTCCCCTTTATCCCCGCTCCCCCATGGGGAGAGGGTTAGGGTGAGGGGGAATTTTACCTCTTTTTCGCTTCATCGGTAACTTTAGGTGGCTTAGGCATTTTGCCTGGGCTGCAGTTAATCACGGAAAAAATGGACCAGACCATCGTGATCGGCGTCGGCAACATTTTCCGGGGCGACGACGCCGTGGGCCTGGTGGCGGCCCGCCGCCTCCTGGAGATGCAGCTTCCGGCAGTGCAGGTCTTGGAGCTTGACGGCGATATAACTACCATTGCCGAAAGCTGGCAAGGGGCCCAAAAGGTGGTGGTCATCGATGCCGCCACTTCCAGGTCGGAGGCGGGCACCATCTTCCGGTTTGAGGCCCAGGCGGAGCCCCTGCCCCGCAAGATGTTCGCCACCTGCTGCTCCTGCCACGCCTTCGGGCTGGCCCACCAGATAGAAATGGCCCGGGCGCTCTAGCAACTGCCGCCCCGCCTCATCGTGTACGGCATCGAAGGCCATGACTTCTCTCTGGGTTCCGGGCTCTCACCGGGAGTGGCCGGGGCGGTTGACGAAGTGGTGCGCCGGGTGCTGGCGGAAATAACCCCATCGGCCCCCCGCACGTGACGCAGGGGCATGATGCCTCACCCCCTTAAGGCGCCATGAACGGCGCTCCCAGCGAAAGGCAGGAAGATGACCGCAACTTCCCAGGATCTCGGCACCCTGTTCTCCCCCCGGTCGGTGGCGGTCATCGGCGCCACCAGCCGCCCCGGCAGCGTCGGCCGGGCGGTCTTTGCCAACGTGCTCACGCACAGCTACGCCGGGGTGGTCTATCCGGTGAATCCCAGGGCCGCCAGCGTCATGAGCGTCAAGGCCTTCGCCTCGGTCCTGGACATCCCCGATGAAGTGGACCTGAGCATCATCATCGTGCCCCGGGACCTGGTGCCCCGAATGATGGAGGAATGCGGCGACAAAGGCATCAAGTCTGCCATCGTCATCACCGCGGGTTTCAAGGAACTGGGCGGCGAAGGCGTGAAGTTGGAGCAAGAGGTGCTTAAAGCCGCCCAAAATTCAGGTATCCGCCTGCTGGGGCCCAACTGCCTGGGCATCATCAACACGGACCCCCGGATTTCCTTGAACGGCTCCTTTGCCCGCCTGATGCCGCGGCCGGGGAACATCGCCCTCATTTCCCAGAGCGGCGCGGTGGGGGTGGCGGCCCTGGAATACGCCCAGGGCGAGGAGATCGGCCTGTCCAAGTTCGTCTCGGTGGGCAACAAGGCCGACCTCAACGAAAACGACTTTCTGGCGTACTTAAAAGACGATCCCCAGACGGACGTCATCCTCTTCTACCTGGAAGACCTGGCGGAGCCCCATCGGTTTTTCCAGCTGGCCCAGGAGATCACCGGCGAGAGCGCCACCCGGAAGCCCATCCTGGCCATCAAATCCGGCCGCACCGCCGCCGGGGCCCGGGCCGCCTCTTCCCACACCGGGGCCCTGGCCGGCTCCGACGAGGCCTACGACGCCCTCTTCGCCCAGTGCGGCGTCTTGCGGGTGGAGTCCCTGGAAGAGCTCTTCGATTACGCCCTGGCCTTCGCCATGCAGCCGCTCCCCCGGGGGAACCGGGTGGCCATCGTCACCAACGCCGGGGGCTTGGGGATCATGACCACCGATGCCGCGGTGCGCTATGGCCTGGAGATGGCCGCCTTTCAGGACCCCACCCTGGAGAAGCTGAAAAACGGCCTCCCGGCCGCGGCCAACATCCACAACCCGGTGGACGTCCTGGGGGACGCCCGGGAGGACCGCTACCGCATCGCCCTGGAGGCGGTGCTCAGCGATGACCACGTGGACGGCGCCATCGTCATTTCCACCCCCCAGCTCATGACGGACCTCCCGGCCATCGCCGCCACGGTGGCGGAGGTGACCCCCAGATACCAAAAACCCACCCTGGTCTGCCAGATGGCCCTGGGAGAAATCGAAGAGACCCTGGCCATCTGGACCAAGGCAAAGCTTCCCCACTACCACTTTCCGGAGGAGGCCACCCGGTCCATGGCCGCCATGGCCCGTTACGCCGCCAGCATCAGCCGGCCCCGCCAGGAGGTGCGGGCCTTCCCCGATGTGGACCAGGGGGCGGTAAAGGCCTTGCTAAACCGGGCCAAGACAGCAGGGAGGCGCCACCTCCTGGAGCCCGAGGCCCACGAAGTCTTTCGGGCTTACGGCTTTCCGGGCCCGCCCTCCAGGTGGGCCCGGAGCGGGGACGAGGCCGTTGAGTACGCGGACGCTATGGACTATCCGGTGGTCTTGAAAATCGTTTCGCCGGAGATCGTCCACAAGTTCGACGTGGGCGGCGTCCGGCTGAACCTGGCGGGTGCCGCCGACGTGCGCCGGGCCTACGGCGAGATCCGGGACGCGGTGGCTGCGGCCCAGCCCCAGGCCGTTTTTCAGGGGGTGCTGGTGCAGCAAATGGCCCCCAAGGGCCGGGAGACCATCCTGGGAATGACCCGGGACCCCCAGTTCGGCCCCCTCATCATGTTCGGCCTGGGGGGCGTCTACGTGGAGGTGTTCAAGGACGTCATCTTCCGCCTGGCGCCCATCTCCCAGGAACTGGCCTCCCAAATGATCCGGGATCTCAAAGGTTACAACATCCTGGAAGGCTTCCGGGGGGAGCCCGCCTGCGGACCTCTCCGCCATCGCCGAGTGCCTGGAACGCCTGTCCCAACTGGTGCTGGACTTTCCGGAGATCAAGGAACTGGACATCAACCCCCTCATGGTCTTTGAACAGGGCCAAGGCGCCGCCGTCCTGGACGCCCGGATTTTCATCGGGTGAGGAGAGGAATATTTGGGGGAGGGGGCCAGGGGCTTTTTCATAAGTGGCCCCTGCCCCCTGCCCCAAACCCCCACCCCCAACCCCTTAAGGGCCGGGGAAGGCGGGGCTTTTGCCCCGCCTTCCCCGGCCAAAATATAGAAATGTCGGGTGGGCGCCGCCCGCCCTAAAGAGGGATTAATGATGGAATTAAAGAAATTATTTACCCCCGTGAGCTCCATGGACGCCGACGAGGCCAGGGACTACATGGCGGCGCACCGGGAAGACGACTACACCCTCCTGGACGTGCGCCAGCCCGGGGAATACGAGGAGGCCCACTTCCCCGGGGCCCGGCTCATCCCCCTGCCGCAGCTGCCCAATGCCTACGGGGAACTGGACCCCGAAAAACCCACCCTGGTCCACTGCGCCGTGGGCGGCCGCAGCCGGGTGGCGGCCCAGATGCTCTCGGGCCTGGGCTTCAAGGAGGTCTACAATCTGGCCGGCGGCATCAAGGCCTTTCAGGGACCCAAAGCCAGCGGCCCCCAGGAGCTCAATCTGGACCTGGTGCGGGGCGATGAGACCCCGGGCCAAATCCTGACCCTGTCCTATGGCATGGAAAAGGGTCTGCAGTTTTTTTACGAAACCATGCTTGAAAAAACCGGGGACCAGGAAATGAAAAGTCTCTTCTCCAACCTGGCCCAGGTGGAGCAGCGGCACCAACAGCGCCTGTTGGAGCAGTACCGCCGGCTGGCACCCGGCCAAGACCCCGCCACTCTTGAGACCACCGCCGCCCCGGAAATCCTGGAAGGCGGCTTTAATTTAACGGAATTTATGGAAAAAAATGAGTCTTATCTGCAAACGGTCCCCCACGTTCTCGACCTGGCCATGATGCTGGAGACCCAGGCCCTGGACCTCTACCTGCGTTTTGCCCACCGCTGCTCCCAGGCCCCCACCCAGGAGGTGCTTTTCGACATTGCCGACGAAGAGAAAGCCCACCTGGCCAGCCTGGGACGCCTGCTGGAAGCCAAGTTGCAAGAAAAGGGCTGAGTTCGCCGTGGCCATTACGGTCTTAGAGGTGCTGAAACGCCTGCCCCGCACCAACTGCGGCGACTGCGGCCAGCCCACCTGCCTGGCCTTTGCCACCCAGGTCATCAAGGAAGGAGAGGATTTGGCTCAATGCCCCCATCTGCCGGAGGCAGCCAAAGACCTGGGGGAGGCGGTGCAGGCCCAGCAGCAGGCGGGTGTCGGCCGCCGCCGGGAGTCCATCGCCATCTCCCTGGAGGTCCTGCAGGCCAAGGTGGCGCCCCTTAATTTCGCCGCCCTGGCCCCGGGCCTGGGGGCGGGCTTTGGTTCGGAGGCCGGCCGGCCCTATCTCAGCCTCCCCTACTTCGGCTATTGCCTCCAGGTCTTCAAAGACGAGCTGCGCTATCCCCCCGGGGCCCTGGCCGACCCCTGGGACGCCATTCTGCTTTACAATTACATCGCCTCCCGGGGGCAGCAAGCCGCCCACCGGAGAGTGGATCGCCTACCACAGTCTGCCCAACTCCGTGTCCAAGGCCAAGACCCTGGCCCGGCTGGAGCGGCAGGCTGGCGGCCCACTTCGCCGGCCGGGCCGGGAAGCTGACGGAACGGGCCGTCAGTCTGGGGGCGGAGATGGCCGCAGTGGGCGAAGACGCCGACCTCCAGGCCATTTTCCAGCCGCTGCCCCGGGTCCCCGTACTGCTCCTGTTTTGGGACGCGGACCCGGAGGAAGGCTTCGAACCGCAGGCCCGGTTTCTATTTGACGCCAGCGTCACCGCCTACCTGGACCTGGAGGCCATGCTCTTCCTGGTGGAACACCTGATGGAGCGCTTGATGGATTAAGGTTGGGGGAAGGGCCAGGGGCCGACGGCCCCTGCCCTCCCCCCAAACCCCCCCTCCCAACCCCCATAAGGGGGCCGGGGAAGGCGGGCCGTTGGCCCGACTTCCCCGGCTCTTTTCATGCCCCCCTTAAAGGATTGGGGGTGGGGGTTTGGGGGAGTTTTTCGTAAGTGAAAGGGCTCGCGCCCTTTGCCCCCTCCCCCAACTTCTTCAGCTCACCCGCTCCGGGCCGGTGGTGACGGGTTTGCCGGTGGCTGCGGCGATGGCCCGAAGCATGCCTTGATAGAGCTGGCGGTGGCAGGGGTCGAGAATGTACCAGTAAGCCAGGCCCGCCAGGCCCCGGGGCAGGAACCGGGCGGTCTGGGTAAGTTCCGTTTGGCCATCCGTCAGCGGGGTGAGGCGGAACTCCAGGGTGGCTTCCCCCGGCATCTTCATTTCCGCCAGGAGCAGCAGTCGGTGCGCCGGGTCGATCTCCAGGACCCGGAAAAAATCCAGGGCGTCCCCGGCCCCGAGCTCCCGGGGATGGCGCCGGCCCCTTCTTAGGCCTGAGCCCCCCAGCAGCCGGTCGATCCAGCCCCGGAGGGTCCACAGCCGGTCGCCGTAGTACCAGCCCGTCTGGCCGCCGATCCTGGCGAGGGGCTCCCAGACCTCCTCCGGGGTGGCCTGAAGGCGGATGCGGTAGCCCAGACTCAGGATCGTGCCCCCGGCGAACTCGGCGTCGCCGCAAAAGGTCCACTCCGGCGGGATGGCCGGGCCCGCGTCGCTCCAGCAGGTTTCCACCCGCTGCTGCTCCACCCGCTGCAGGGCCAGCCGGATGGTCTGACGGCAGTCCAGAAGCTCCTGGGGGATGATTTCCCGGATGCGGTGGTCCCGGCAGATGACCGGATTGCGCAGGCCTTCCGCCAGAGGCTGGGCCAGGGCGGCCGGCACCGGGGTGATGAGGTGGATCCAGTAGGAACTGAGCCTGGGGGTGAGCACCGGCACCGGGATGATGAGGCGCTTCGGGAGATGAGCTTCTTCGGCGTAAATGTCAAACAACCGCCGGTAGGTTACCACTTCGGGGCCGCCGATGTCGAAGGTCTGGCCCTTTACTGCGTCGGGTTCCAGGCAGCCCACCAGGTAGGTGAGGACGTTCGTGATGGCGATGGGCTGCACGGGGTTGTGGACCCAGCGGGGAGTGAGCATTACCGGCAGGCGGTCCACCAGGTAGCGCATGATCTCAAAGGCGGCCCCTCCCGAACCCAGGATCATGGCGGCCCGGAGGAAAGTGGCCGGCACGGCCCCGGAGTTCAGGATGCGGGCCACTTCAAGGCGGGAGCGCAGGTGCTCGCTGAGATGGGGGTCGTCCTCGCCACCCAGGCCACCTAAATAGATAATGCGGTCCATTCCGGCTTCTGCCGCAGCCCGGGCCATGTTTTGGGCCGCCTGCCGGTCGATGGCGGCGAAGTCTTTGGACCCGGCGGCCATGGAGTGCACCAGGTAAAAGGCCGCCCAGCAGCCCTGGGCCGCGTGGCGCAGCGATTCGAAGTCCAGTACGTCCCCTTGGGCCAGCTCAATGTTGGGATGGGCCCCCCAGGGGCGGCTGGTCAATTTCCCCAGGGAGCGGCCCAAAGCCCGAACCCGGTAGCCGGCTTCCAGCAGGCGGGGCACCAGGCGCCCCCCCACGTAGCCGGTGGCTCCGGTGACCAGAACTGGTTGGGGTTGCATCAAATTATCCTTTGCCTGAGCTTTTTAGCTTTTCAATCCCGCCCTCTTAAAGCAGTTTAACATAGCCTGGGAAGTTTAATTTATAAAACCGAACCAAAGTCCGGTGCTCGAAAACCTATCTTCACAACCACCTCGTACGCCGTAACCAAACGGCAGGGGCGGGTTTTAAACCCGCCCCTGCTTCTCCGACAAGGAGAGATTTTTCCCCCATAAAGTCCAAGCTGTTTCAAAACCGGTTCATCCTGTCACCCTAAGAGCCGCGAATGGTCTAGGCCTTATAATGACCAGGTTCTTCGCGGCGCTCAGAATGACCTTTTCTATGAAAGGAGGTTTTGAACTAGCTTGTAGCTCAGGATTCCGGGACCCCCCAATCCCCTTTTCGACTGCCTCCCCTGCCCTTTAAAAAGAATTGACAATCACTCTTTCAAAGCTGCGGCCACCTTTTGGGACAGGAACTCCAGGGTATAGGGCTTGGCGATGAAACCCACGTCCGGTGGCAGCTGGTTCCCGGACCTGTTACTGTAGCCGCTGCACAGGAGAACCCGCACGACGGGGTCCAGTTGCCGCAGGCGCTCCAGGGTCTGAATGCCGTTCAGCCCTGGCATAATCAGGTCCAGCAACACCAGGTCGATCTCCGGGCCCTTTTCCTTAAAGAGTTCCAGGGCTTCCTCCCCTCCCGGGGCCTCCAGCACCCGGTAGCCCAATTTTGCCAGCAGGCGGGCACATACCCGGCGGAGCACCGGTTCGTCGTCCACCACCAGAATGGTGGCGTGACCCGGGACCAGCCGGCGGTCGGGGACCGGTAAGACCTGGGGCCGGGCTGGGGAAAGGGGCAGATAGATGGTAAAGGTGGAGCCTTTTCCAGGTTGACTCTTGACCTGGATGGCGCCGCCGTGATTCTTGATGATCCGGTAAGCGGAGGCCAGCCCCAGCCCGGTTCCCTGGCCCGGCTTCTTGGTGGTGAAAAAAGGCTCGAAGATGCGGCACATGACCGCCTCAGCCATCCCCACGCCGTTGTCGATGACCGCCAGGGTTCCATAGTCTCCGGGTTTGATATCCCAGGCCGGGTCCGTCCACTCCGTCAAGGTCACGGTAGCGGTGGTGATCCTGATCTCCCCGCCGCCGGGCATGGCCTGCCAGGCGTTGATCAGGAGATTCATCAACACCTGCTGCATCTGGCTGGGGTCGGCCATCACCGGCAGCAGCCCGGCAGACAAATCCTTGACCACCGTCAGGTCCCGGCGGGTGCGGGCGAACATGTCCGCGGTGACCGTCACCAGGTCGTTGAGGTCCAGGGGTTGCATCCGGAAAGTGGTGCTCCGGGCGAAGGTGAGGAGCTTTTGAGTGAGCTGCCGGCTGGCCTGCACCTGCTGCTCGATTTCTTTCAGGTCCCGGTAGAGATCGTGCTCCGGGGTGATGCGGGCCAGCATCAGGTTGGTGAGGCCCATGATGATGGTCAACTGGTTGTTGAAGTTGTGGGCCAGGCCACCGGAGAGGGTGGCGATGGCTTCCAGCTTCTGGGCCTGCTCCAGTTGCCGCTGCAGGCTGACTTCATCGCTGATGTTGCGGCCCACGGCCACCGATCCCAGGAGGTCGCGGTTATCGCCCCAGAGTTTGCGGATGGAGATGCGCGTGGGCACCACCCGGCCGTCCTTATGCCGGAAGTAGGTGCAGCGGCCGAGGACCTGGCCCTGTTCCCGCAGTTCCCCGATGACTCGCTGCACTTCCTCTTCGTTGGCGTAGACCACCGAGTAGCGCTGGCCCAAGATGTCTTCCGAGCTATAGCCGTATTCCTGGAAGAATTGGGGGTTGACCCGGACGAAGAGACCCTGGCGGTTCACCACCGCCAGAGCCACGGGGGTTGATTCGAAAATCTGATTTAAAAATTGGGAGGCCTGGGCCAGTTCTCGCTCGATGCCCTTGAAAGCCGTAATGTCCCGGGCCACGTGCACCGCCCCGCACATCTCCCCGGCCGCGTCCCGCAAGGGGTCCACCGTCACCAGAAAGACGCGGTCGTCCGCGTCGCAGCAGAATTCCAGCTGGCTTTGGGTACCCGATTGTTGCGCCCGGACGAAGGCGCAGGCGTCCAGGGGTTCGGACCTGTCGTGCATCAGTTCGTAGCAGTAGCGGCCCACGGCCTCCTCCGGGGTGATCCCCAAGTAAGCCGCCGCCGCCCGGTTGAGGCGCAGGACCCGCTGCCCCTCATCCAGGACCATGACCTGGTCCGGGATAATATTAAAGGTGTTCTCCCATTCCACCCGGGACACGGTGTTTTCTTTAAGGCCCGCGGCCATCCGGTTGAGGGTGCCGGCCAGCAAACCCATCTCGCCTTCGCCCAGGTTGGGAATGTGGTAATCCAGATTGCCGGAGTTGAAGGCCTCCGCGGCCTCGATCAGGGCCGCCACTTGCCTGGTCTGGCGCCGGGCCAACGCCAGGGTGGCCAACAGCCACAGCGCCCCCAGGCCACCCAGAAAGAGCAGGACCTGGGGCTGAAACCTCCGGAGGGGGAGATCCGGGGTCACGAGGCGATTGACCAGGTTGAAATCTTCCTGAGACCGGTAGCAACCTCCCTGGCTATAAGAGGACATGAGTTCCAGCCCCCCCAGGGCAACGAGCCCCGTCGCCAATCCCAGCAGCAGGAGCTGGAATTTGAGAGTTTTGAGCCAGGGTGTTTTCATGGGATTAAGGTCAGCTTGACGCGGTCCTGAAAACGGCATCCGCCAGGAATCGATTTGGGGCAACCCCTCTGGCCGGCCAGGCTTTGGCCGGTTTTATCCGCCTTTTCATTACATCGACTAAATAACTTCCAGACTTTACGGTTTTAAGCAAAAAAACCGGTTAACCCTCGGGGCCGCAAGCAGGACCCGAAAGGGGCGCGGCTTCTGATGGCCTTTTTGCCCAACGATGGTCTCTTGGCTAGCGCAAAGCGCTTGGGGGGTTGTTGATGTTGCGAACAACGCGGAGGTATGGATGAAGTTTGTCGACCTGCCGGTTAATGATCGTCCTGGGGGGCAGTCATCCTCCTCATTTCCCTGGTGCTCCTGGGAGCGGCGGCGCCTGGCCGCCGGGTGGTGGCCGGCAGGCGGCGCCCGCCCTTCGGAGGATGGTTGCCGACGACCCGCTCAGTTGGTGAACACCCGCAGGCGGGTGGGGGATTCCAGGAAGGAGTCGATCTCGGCGGCCAGCTTCTGCCGCAGCGGGTTTTTGTACCAGTCCTGCCATTGCCCCAGGGACTCCCAGGTGCTGATCACCAGGTAAAAATTGGGGTCGTCCACGGAGTGCAGGGTCTCCCCGCTGATGTAGCCCGGCTGCTGCATGGCCTGCACCCTGAGCTGCCGCAGCAGGCGCACGATCTCTCCCACGTTCTTGCCCGCGATCTTCCTTTCCACCAGTACCTTGACCATGGCTGCCTCCCGAGATTGGTCTCGAATACGCACCCTCACCTTAATTAATAAAACAGGACGGCCGGGAAATCCAGGGGAGTCTACATTTAAGCATATTGAGCCCCGGGTAGCTCTGTGGTATGATGGCGCAGGGGAAGTGGGTATCGCATGGTTAAATTAGGAGAGCTCCGCCGCACCCTGGATCGGCAGGAGGAGACCTGGTTGTCTCCCTATGCCACCAGGAGCGTCCAGGCCAGCCGCCGTCGCTATGAGGAGCGCATCGCGGAGGGCCACCGCCAGAATTTCGCGGTGGACGCCGACCGCATCCTCCACTCCCGCGCCTACACCCGCTACATCGACAAGACCCAGGTCTTCTATCTCATAGAGCATGAGCACATCAGCCACCGGGTGCTGCACGTGCAGCTCCTTTCCAAGATCGCCCGCACCATCGGCAAGTTTCTGCGCCTGAACGAGGACTTGCTGGAGGCCATCGCCCTGGGCCACGACATCGGCCACCCGCCCTTCGGCCACGACGGCGAGCGCATCCTGTCCGTCCACTGCCAGTCCCGGGGCATCGGCCCCTTTCTCCACAGCGTCCAGGGGGTGCGGTTTCTCGACCGGCTGGAAAAAAACGGCCGGGGTCTCAACCTGTCGCTGCAGGTCCTGGACGGCATCCTGGCCCACGACGGCGAGTCCCACCTGGAGCGCCTGGCCCCCGACCGGGAAAAGACCTTCGCCGACCTGGAAGAGGAAATCCGCCGCAAGCAGGCGGAGCCGGATCTGGACTTGAAGCCCATGACCCTGGAAGGGTGCGTGGTGCGGCTGGCGGATACCATCAGCTACATCGGCCGGGACCTGGAGGACGCCATCACCCTGAACCTGGTGCGCCGGGAGGACCTGCCCGAGGACGTGGCCCAGGGCCTGGGCCGCACCAACGGCGCCATCGTCTACAGCCTGGTGGCGGACCTCATCACCCATAGCTACGACAAGAATTACGTGGGCTACAGCCCGGAAGTGGGCTCCTTGCTGAAGAAGTTGAAAGAATTCAATTACCAACGTATATATAACAATCCGCGCATCAAAGAGGAGGCTCCCAAGATCGAGGCCCTGTTTGAGAGGTTGTTCGCCACCTTTCTGGCCGACGTCCAGGAGGCGCGGCGCCACTCTCCCATCTGGACGGATTTTTTGGCGGCCATGGAGCCCGAATATCTCAGAGCCCACCAGCCGGCGGAGATCGTCCGGGACTTCCTGGCCTCCATGACCGATGCCTATTTTTTGCGCACCTCCCAGGAGCTTTTCTTCCCGCAGCCCTTGCGGGTCGGGTAAGCCTTTATGCGAGTAATGACCTTTAATCTCCGGTTCGCCACCCCTTTGGACGGCCCCAACGCCTGGGAGTTCCGCCGGGAACTGGTGGCGGAGGTCATCCAGGCCCGCCGGCCGGACCTCCTGGGCACCCAGGAAGGCACGGTGCCGCAGTTGGAGTACCTGGAGGCCCACCTGCCCGGATATCTCCCACTCACGGCTCACCGGGAGGTGGACCCCACCTGCCAGTACCCCACCATCTTTTACCGGGAGGGGCGTTTCCAGGTGAAAGCCAGCGGCGAGTTCTGGCTTTCCGAGACTCCGGAGGTGCACCGCAGCAAGAGTTGGGACAGCGCCTTCCCCCGCATGGTCACCTATGGCCTCTTGCAGGAAGCGGGCCGGGACGAGGATTTCTATTTCATCAATACCCATCTGGATCACATTTCCGAAAAGGCCCGGTTTCAGGGAGCCGTGATGATTCGCGATTATTTTCTCCGCTTCAACCTGCCCCTGATCCTGGCGGGGGATTTCAACGAGCCGCCCGATTCCCCGGTCTACCGGGAGTTTATCAACGAGAAGAGTCCCCTAATGGATACCTGGCGGGCCCTGCATCCTCCGGGGGAAGAAGCCGCCACCCAGCACGGCTTCGACGGCCGGGAGCGGGGGGCCCGCATCGATTGGATCCTGGTGACTCCGCCTTTCCGGGTGCGCCAGGTAACCACCGTCACCGACCATACGGCTGGTCGCTATCCGTCCGACCATTTCCCCTATGAGGCAGAGGTGGAATATTGACATGGGACGCATGATTTGGCTGGTCTTAATGCTGCTGCTGACGGCCCCTCAGGCAGCGGCGGCCGCCCCCCACCCTCCCCCCCTGTACAGCCAGGTGGCCGGAGGTGAAGAAATTCATGAGGTGCGGCCCAAGGAGACTCTCAACCGCATCGCCCTGGAAAAGGGGTTGCAGTGGACGGCGCTGGCCCGGCGCAATGGTCTGAAAGGGCCTTACAAACTGAAGCCGGGCATGGAGTTGCAGCTGAATACCAGCCATATCGTGCCCACCGAGTTGAGCAACGGCCTGGTTATCAACCTGCCGGAGCTGTGCCTCTACCACTTCGTCAACGGGGTCTATATACGGCGCTATGCCCTGGCGGTGGGCAAGCGCACCTGGCCCACCCCCACGGGGACCTATGTGATCTACGAGAAGCGCCGCAAGCCCATCTGGAACGTGCCTCCCTCCATCCAGGAGGAAATGGAGGAGCAGGGGCTGGACGTGGTGGAAAAAGTGCCCCCTGGCCCCAAGAATCCCCTGGGAGATTACTGGATGGGCACCTCCGCGGAAGGGGTGGGCATCCATGCCACCAACCGTCCCTGGACCGTGGGCTACTTCGTCTCCCACGGCTGCATCCGCATGCTGCCCGATGAGATCGCCCAGCTCTTCCCCCAGGTGAAGCTGGGCACCCCGGTGAAAATCATTTACCGCCCCATCAAGCTGGCCCTGACCGCCGAGGGGAGGATCTATCTGGAAGCCAACCCCAATATCTACGGTAAGGAGTTGCACGCCCTGGAATACGTCCAGGAACTGGCCCAACACTACCAGCTCACGGACCGCATCGACTGGCATAAGGTGCCACCCATCCTCAAGGCCCGGGAAGGCATTGCCCAGGAGGTCACCAAGGGGCCGCCGGTCCCGAGCTCTCCCACGGCGCCTGCCCCCAAGGACTCCTCCTCGCCCCGGGAAGTCAGGCTTTCCCCTTTACATGGCAAGGAAGCCAAGTTAGAATAGATTTGTCTAACTTTTAGGCAATGTAGGGGCGGGGTTGAAACCCGCCCCTACAGGCATCCGGGGGGTAGAACCTTGGCGGAGATGGACGAGGCAGCCCGGCGCCAGGCCATCCGGGAAGAAAACCGCAACTTGAGATACCTGCGCTTTATGGTGGACCTGGGGCTCATGGAGATCCGGTCCGGGCGCCTGAGCCTGGCCCAGGCCGGCAAGATCGTGGAGAACGTCCGTCGCCAGGCTTTGACGCTGTTCCCCGGCAAGGAAACGGCCTTTGACATCATTTACCGTCCCCGGTTCCAGCGAGCCATCACCGAAACCTATCAGCTTCATTAGCAAAGGACAGACTATGATTTTGCCACGGTATGCAGCCATCATCGTCGCAATTTTTTTGGCCCTGGGGTTATCAGGAGCGGCTCTGGCCCAGGCCCAGACCCAGACCCAGACCCCCAAAACCAAGTGCGGTCCCGACCACGCCATCCTTTATAAACGGGCCGTGGCCCTCCTGGACAAAGCGGAAAAAAAGTTGAATGCCAGGTACACGGCTGAGGCCAAGTCCCTGGTGAAGGAGGCCAACTCCCTGTTCACCATCCTGCAAAAAGAGTGCGGCCAGGAGCAGAAGGATCGGCTCTTGACGGACAAGGAGGCTCAGCAGGAGGCCATCAACCAGAAGCTGGGCGCGGATGAGCGCTCCGCGGCGGACCGCCTGATGAAATCGGCGGAGGACAAGGAAAAGAAGGCCCTGCAGTTGGAAGTTTCCCAGAAGGATCTGTCTCTGAAATACGAGCGGGAAGCCAAGGAAGAATACGAGCAGGCCCACAAGCGCTACATCAAGGCGGGCATCTATGCCCTGCGCAACCAGCAGATGATCTTCAGCTTTCTGGGGAAATGACCCGTTCTCCACTCCGGGAGGAGCCGCCGTGCCCCTGAGCATAACGGCTGCGCTGGTGGGCCCCCTGGCGGTGATCACCTACCTGGTGGCCTGCCCTGAGACCGGGGAGGCCCTCCTCGTCGACCCCGGCGGCCCTGCCCCCACTCTCTCGGCCCTCCTCAAGCAGGAGGGCTGGAGTCTCAAGTGGATCATCAATACCCACGGCCATGCCGACCATATCGCGGGCAACGACCGTTGGGCCGAAGAGACCGGGGCCCGCATCGCCATCCATCGTCTGGACTGGGAATTCTTCCGCCGCCCGGAGATGCAGGCCGCAGCCCGGGCCGAGGGTTTTCCCCCCTTGCGTCGGGCGGACTTGCTGGTGAGCGACGGTGACCGTTTGCCCCTGGGCCGGTGGGAGGCCGCGGTGCTGCACACTCCCGGCCACACGCCCGGGGCCATCTGCCTTTACTTTCCGGGCCACCTCTTCACCGGCGACACCCTGTTCGTGGGGGCCGCAGGGCGCACCGACCTGCCGGGAGGGGCGCTTTCGCAGCTCATCTCCTCCCTGGAGGCGAAAATCATGCCCCTGCCGGATGAGACCCGCATCTGGCCCGGCCACGATTACGGCGAGACCCCCACTTCCACCCTGGGTGAGGAGAAGCTCCACAATCCCTTTCTGACGGATTTCTTCTGACCATCACTCCCGGCGACCTGCAGGCAACCGCACCGGAACGACCCGTACCTTCCCAAGAATTAGCTGTTGCGCCGGCGAGATTTTAGACATACTTAATATATAGTGAGCACTTACAATCCAGTTTCTCACTCAGGTTGATTATGCGCAAACCTCCGGAAGGTCTCTTTGCCCGTCTCCTGGATGGCCTCACCGACACCTATGCCCTGGTGCTGGACCAGGATGAAGGGATCGCCTACGCCAACCTCGCCTTTCTGGAACATTTTGGCCTGGAATGGCCGGAAATTGAGGGGAAGCCCTGCTCCAGCCTGGGGAACCTCTTTACCAGCGTCCAGTCGGAACGGGTGGGGTTCTGCCCCTCGGAGTTGGGCCCCTTTTACCCGGCCCGAACCATCCTGACCCGGGAGCGGGACGGGGAAAAATTAGTTTACGAAGTCACCTTTTACCGCCCTCCGGATGAAGACGCCAGCCCCTGGAAGTTGTGCACTTTCACGAATGTCACCCACCGATTCAATCTGGAGTCGCAGATCCGGCAGTTGGACGAACTGGAACGCAACCTGATTCAGGCCTCCATGGACGGCATCGTCGTCAACAACATGCTGGGGACCATCGTTATTTTCAACCAGGGCGCCGCCAAAATCCTGGGGTACTCGCCGGAGGAGGTCATCGGCAAGTTAAACGTCAGCCAGCTCTATCCGCCCCGGGTGGCCCATGAAATCAAGCAGAAAATTTACTCCCCCGAATTTACCGGCCCCGGAATGCTGGAGAATTTCGAAACCCTGGTGCGGAGCAAGGACGGCACCCTGGTGCCCATCTGGCTTTCCGCCCGCATCCTCCACGAGGGCGACCGGGAGGTGGGCATCGTCGGCTTTTTCCGGGACTTGCGGGAGCGCAAACACCTGGAAGAGGACCTGCTGCGCAGCGAACGCCTGGCCGCCCTGGGCCAGATGGTGGCCCACATCAGCCATGAAATCAAAAACCCCCTCATGACCATCGGCGGCTTTGCCGGCCAACTGGAGCGCCTGGCAGATCTGCCCGGAAGAGGCCCGCCGCAAGCTCAAGATCATCCATCAGGAGGTGCAGCGCCTGGAGAAGTTCCTGGGCGATTTAAGCACCTTTAGCCGCACCACCCCGGCCCGCAAGGTCTTGAGCGACCTGCCGGTCCTGATCCGGGAGGTGGCGGAGCTGATGGAGGCCGGTTTCAAAGAGCGGGGCATCGTTTTCCGACTCCAGGCCCCGGAGGATATTCCCCAGTTTTTCTTTGACCCCGGGCAGATTCGCCAGGTTCTCATCAACCTGTTTAAGAATGCCCAGGAGGCCATGCCACAAGGCGGCAACTTGACGGTGGGGGTGGAGCTGCGTGGGGACAAGGTGCGCCTCACCGTAGCCGACACCGGCCACGGCATCCCTCCCGAGCATTTAACCTCGCTCTTCACCCCGTTTTTCTCCACCAAGGAAGGGGGCACCGGCCTGGGCCTCACCATCTGCCGGGGCCTCATCGAACAGCATCAGGGGACCATTGAGATTGAAAGCGAAGTGGAGCGCGGCACCACCTGCATCATTCACCTACCTCTAAACAACACCCCTTAAAAGTCTTCCGTTTGCCGCTTTTCAGAATTTTTAAGCCGGGCCCTCCCGCAGCCGATAAGAGGGTAGCAAACAGCTACCCTGATGAACCCGCAACCGAGCAGCCCAAAAGCAGACATGCTACACTCGCCGCGCCCATCCCGTGTTAACCGTGCCAAGGAGAGCTATCTCGACCTCCTGCATCTGGCCGCCAAGCTCACCGGGGCCAACCACGCCGCCTTCCTGCCGCTGGATGGACCCGCGGGCTTGCTGACCAACGGAGCGGACCGGGATCTCCCTCCCATTTATTGGGAGGCGGCCCGGGAGGTGGCCAGAAATTCCATCCCGCTGCTGTTCCAGTCCCGGGGCCAGCGGTCCTTTTCGCCCTTGCTGGCGGTGCCGGTGCAGTCCCGCAATAATCTCCTGGGAGTGATGATCATCGGCGGCCGCCCCAAGCGGCCCCTGGACCGGAATGACCTGAACCTGGTGGCCCTGCTGGCGGCCAACTCTTCCCTGGTCCCCGAGAGTCCGGCCCCGCGTGAAAAGCCCACCACCTACCTGCTGGAGTCCATCCAGGTCCTGGTCAAGGCCCTGGCAACCCGGGACCATTACACCGGCCAACACTGCAGCCGGGTGACGGAGATCGCCCTGCACTTCGCCCGGAACCTGGGGCTAGACCCCAAAGAATTGGAATCGGTGCAGAACGCCGGCTACCTCCACGATATCGGCAAAGTGGGAATCAGCGACCGGCTGCTTCTCAAACCGGGTCCTTTTACCATGGAGGAGCGGGCCATCATGGAAACCCATCCCCTCATCGGCGAACAGATCGTCCGGCCCCTGGGCCTCAAGGCGCAGGAAAGAGAAATCATTCTCCACCATCACGAGCGCTGGGATGGCCAGGGTTATCCCCGGGGCCTGGCAGGGGAGAAGATTCCTTTCCTTTGCCGCCTGGTGGCCCTGGCCGATGTCTTTGACGCCCTCACCAGCGACCGGCCTTACCGGCGCCGGTTCTCCATCCGGGGGGCCCTGAAGATGATCCAGGCTGAGGCCGGGACCCAGTTCGACCCGGATCTGGCCCGAAAATTCGTGAAAATGATCCCCTCCCAGACTCGAGTGTCTATCCAACCTTAGACGGCGACAGTTGAGGGGGATTTCCCGGACAGCCCCCGTTCTCCGCGACTTTAAAGGTAAACCCGGGATTGGCTTCTAAGAGGCGGGTCGCGAACCGCCCCTGCGGACAGGCCAATTCCCATCATGGGCGGTTTTTTACCAGGCCCGCCTTAAGTAATTGCTGGGATGTGCCGAGCCTGTGGTTGGGGGGCGGGGTCACCTCTAGAAGTGGAAGCTGCTGGGTCTGGGGGAGGGAAGTGACTAATCGGCGCGGGAAAGCCCTTTTAAAGGAGGCCGGAGTTCCGATTTCGGGGCCGCAGCAGGTCCCGCCGCGGGGGGAAGAAGTCCTGGCCGCCCCCCCGCCGCCTTCCCGGCCGCCTCCGCCGCCTCCGGCCGCCCCCGCCCCCCCCGGCCGATTTCCTGGAGCGCTGCCTCGTTGAGCTGGTGCGTTACTACCGACACTCCAGCGCCGGACGCCTGGTAACCGGCATCGTCCACCAGATGAACACCCCCTTGCAGGTGCTCTCCTTCCAGTTGGAACTGCTGGAACAGAAGACCGCCGGAGAAGCGGAAATTCTGGCCGTTCTGGCCGGCTGCCCTTCGGGAGCGGCCGAGAAGCTGGGCGCCCTGCATGATTACTGCCGGGAGAAAAGGCGCCAATTCCGGGCGGAGCTGGAAAGACTCCAGGCTCTGACCCGCCGCCTCATCCTGCAAGGCGTCCACGAAGAGGCCCGGGACAGACGACCTCTCGATCTCAATCAGATAGTCGAAGAGCAACTGGCCCACTGCCTGGCCCAGCCTTTCTTCAAGCACCGGATCAAACGGGAAATTTGCCTCCAGCCCGGGCTACCGGCCATTTACGGGCATTACCTCGATTTCAGCCAGAGCTTTCGGAACCTCCTGGACAACGCCCTGGAAGCCATGGAAGGGTCGGCGCGGCGGGAGTTGACGGTGGCGACGGCTCTTAAGGAGGGCTGCCGGGTTCTCACCGTCGAAGACAGCGGCCCCGGCATCCCTGCCGAGACCCTGCCTTTGATTTTTGAGCCATTTCTCACCACCAAACCGGACCACGCCGGCCTGGGGCTCTTCATGGTGCAGCGCTTGCTGGCCCCTTACGGCGCCCGGGTGCGGGTGGACAGCGCCCCCGGGGCCACCCGGGTAACGGTGCTGCTGCCGGTTTGAGGGGGTTTGGGGTTTTCGGTTTTCTAACCGCAGGCTTTAGCCTGCGCGGCACAGGCGGGACGCCTGTGCCACCAAGAGACTTTTCGGGGCAGGGGGAAAAGCCGTCAAAATAGTATATTCCTGCTTTTAGGGGCATACCCAGGTGGCCCCCTAAAGGCGGGCGGACACCTGGGTCCACCCCTACAAAAATTCTGGCAACCTGGTACCACCTCCGGCTTACCCCGCCTTGCAAATGCAGGCGTCACTGCGTGGTGAGGCCGCCGGGCCGTCCATGATGGACCAAAACGGGCGGCGAGCCCGGAGGCCCGTCCCACCTTAAACTGATCACCCCACAAACTTACGCCGCCGAAAACCGCAAACCGCAAACTCCTCATGGCGGCGGCTTGCGGTCCAGGTCCGCGGTTTGCAGAAAAACCTCCGCGGCCCGCCCGGCCTTGAAATACCGGGCGATCATTCTGATGCGGGCCAATCTCTCCAGGGGCGCCGGGTGGGAATCCAGGAAATAGGTGGTCATAAAGGGATCTTTTTCATCCACCGCGGCCACCCGCTCCCACACGGCCGCGCCCTTGTCAATGTCATAGCCCGCCTGAAAGGCGTACCAGGCCCCGTAGGCGTCGGCTTCCCGCTCGTCCTCCTGGGAAAAGACGCTTTCCACCGCATCCTGGGACACCCGCCGCACGTCCGGGTCCACCGAGAAATGCTTCCAGTCCAGGATTCTTCCCAGGGAAAAGGTGCTGAAGGCGGTGACGGTCTCCCCCAGGAATTTCCCCAGCTCCCGGTGGAACGCCCCCCGCACCAGGTGGCCCAGGGCATGGTGGGCCAGCTCATGGCCCACCACCACGGCCAGTTCGTCGTCATTGAGGCAGAAACTCACCAGGCGCTGGGTCAGGATAATCTGGCCGGGCGCCGCGTAGGCGTTGATCTTGCGGTCCTGGGTATTGACCAGGATGGCGTACTCCGCGGGCAGGTGCTGGGGATAAAGCACCAGGGTGAATTTTTTCTCTTCCCGCTGGACCAGGATCTCCACCGGCCCGCGAAGATATCGTTCCCGGGCCTCCATGCCGATGTGCTTCAGGTCCAGCATGACGGCGGCCAGGAGTTCGCCGGGGAGCAGAATGGAATAGACGTCATGGTGGGAGCGGACGTTCTTGTAATGGCTATTAGAGCGGCGGGTAGCCCGCTGGACCATCATAAAATCCTGGAAAATGCCCCGGGTGGTCCGGATATTTTTGTCCCATTCCTCCACCCAGGTGGGGAGAGGCCAGTTGTTCACCGCCAGGATGAGGTCTCCGGGCTTCAGGCCGGCGTCATTAGCGGGAGAGGGGCGCCAGACCTGGTCCACCGCCACCTTGCCGGTGGCGGTGACCCACCAGTTGAAGCCCAGGAAGGGATAGGTGCGGCCGTGAATCTGGGGGAGGCAGGGCAGCAGGCGCAGAAAGACCCGGGAGACCCGTTCCGAGGACCAGGTTTGATAGGGATGGCGCCGGGCCGCGGCCAGCTGGGCCGCCTCCTGTTCGGAGTCCGTGGGCGTCGGCCGGGTCACCTCGGCGCAGCTGACGAGGAAGGCCAGGAGACCTAAGGTCAAAAGGAACAGTTTACGGTCTGGTGAACCGGGTCTCTTCAAAACCGCCACCTAAACGACGCCCCTGCGGTCATGAGGCGGTAGTTGTCCACCCATTCCCGGAAATAAAAGAAATGCAGGTCCATATAAAAGTTGTTCACGAACTCCCACTCCAGGGCCGCCAGCCCCTGGAGGGCCGGGCCGAAATCGCCGTGCTGGTTCACCCCCTGCACCGTGGCCCCGAGGATGATGGTAGGCAGGCGGAAGATCTGGCGGTCATCACTTTTTAATAACCTAATTAAGCTAATATAATTAAGTTATTAATTGTTTTGACTGTGGCCTTTTATCAGGGTTTGTGACCAATCTGCGACCGGTTCCCCCCAAAAAGGGTATTTTCCAGTCGGCAAACGGCCTCTTGGTTGGCTGGTTTCATCAGGTGGGCATAAACATTAAGGGTTATAGTCGGGGTGGCGTGACCCAATTGGGTTTGAACATACTTGATATTTTCCCCTTGCTCAATCAACAAACTGGCATAGGTATGCCGAAGATCATGGAATCTGATCTTTGGCAAGTTTGCCGCTTTTAATGCCGGGTGGAAATATCTCTTTGTCAAGTTATCACTATCCATTGGGGAACCTGCTTTATTCGGGAAAATCAGGTCAAGCTCGGTTTTAGGACAAGCCAGTCGCCATTTTTTTAACGCTCTTATCAGCGCCGGGGCAAGATCAATTTTGCGGCGAGAGTTCTTTGTTTTGGGAGTGAAAAACCTTCCTTTGTTGAAAGTGCGCTGGATATATACCTGCGGTTGCTTCGGATTCCAGTCAATATCAGACCACTTTAGACCTAACAACTCGCCTGCCCTCGCTCCGGTCATAATCGACATGAGGAAAAAAGTATGATACTTCGGGTTACTAACGTGCTCCAAGAGGGTCTTGATTTGATCTGGTGTTAGAATTTTGATTTTATCCCCTTCCTCATGGTTTTCTCCCCTCTCTTTTGGCCGTTCAGCATCCCTCAAGGGATTATGGTCGATATAGCGGTGACGGACGGCGTAATTTAGGATTTGCCCTAAGGTCACCAGGATTCTGCGTAATGTATTGATATTCATCCCTTGAGCTTGACGGAGGGTAATAAACTTCTCCACTGTGACGATTGTAATCCGGTTAATTAATAACCTGTTCAGATCTTTAAAGTGCTTTCTTACATGGCCTTCGCAAACCTCCCAGTAGGTTTCTCGGATGTTCAGTTTCTTAAACTCCAGCCAGTCCCGGGCAACTTCTGAGAACTGGGGTATCTTTTTACTTGGCAGATAAACCCCCTTGGCAACGGCATCCTCAATTTCCCGTAATGCCTCTTTAGCTTGTTTCTTGATAGTCCCTTCCGGCAGGGAAAGCCGCTGTCTTTCGCCATTTTGGTCGTAAAAGTCTAAGACCCACCGGTCGCGCCTTTTGCGGATACAAGCCATTTAACTTTCCTCCTTCATCCTGTTCTCCAGGGCTTCCAAAGCTAAGGGCAGCAGAAAAGGAATCTTCCTTACTCCCGTCTCCCACCGGGCGACGGTCACCTGGTGGGTTCCAAGCATCCGGGCCAATTCCACCTGGGTGATCCCCCATTTCTTGCGCCATTGTTTCAGTTCACTCCCGGTCATAGACTAAATATAACCAATGGTTATTTTTTGTCAAGAAAAATTTTTGACCTAAATAATCTATGGCCCAGTTCTCAATTCATCTATAAGAAAAACCCGTCCAATGTGTCCTAAGTGTCCGAGGTTATGATTCCGGGCGACTATTGATAATTTTCTACCTGTCCTGTATGTGTCCCAAGTGTCCGAGGTTATGATTCTTAAACTCTGCAGCCACCCAAACTTCGGGGAGCCCCAGCGTGAGGTTGTGGAAAGGCGGCTGGCGCTCAGATCTCATTCAACAAACCAAGGGTGGCGAGCCAATCCAAGCTGCAGCGCCGCCACGGCCCCCCTTATCCTCACCAATGGACAGCAAGCGTAAGTAGACCTCCACTTTCTCCTGCCCGCTTGTACAGCCTGCCCTTGGTGCCCTTCCTTCACCCCGGCCCCGAACTACCACCCCCACCCCCGGCGGCACCGCCACCGCTGTCCAGAAGTGAGGGACCGCCGCCCACCGACCCTTACCCCGGTGCCGGCCCCCGGGTCCACGTCCCCCTCTTCCCGGCCCCATGTGCAAACCCGGAGACTGGGACTCCTCCCCCCCCTGGTCAATATGATTGGTACGGAGATTTTTCAATTTTTGCATTTATGACAAACTCTCAAGCCTTGCTTTTACATGAACCCAGGCTGACTGGGTGATCCCCCAACCGAGAAAGAGCGATGCTATTGGAGCGGCCGATACCATCCCCCTGTATAGGCCATAAAAAAGCGTTACTCGCTTTGTGGGGCGTGTTCACGCTTAGACCTGAGCCTTAGTCCGGGGTAAGGGAGAGAGGGACGAGGCTGGGGCAGAGGTCAATATATGATCCGCATAGTGAAACTCTTCAAAATGATCTTTAGCGGCGCGTATATAGCAGATAGCACAACACTAGAACAGAGCTGAATATTATCGCATGCAAAAACAAGAGTAACTTTTCTGAAGATAAGCCCATAAGCTTCTAAGATTATCCCTTTCAAGCTCATATGGTCTTCTAAAAAGTGATTCACTAAAAATCCTAGCTAAATGCTTAATAACATAGATTTTAATCAAAATGGACCATTACAATTCTCTGGGTTGTTTAAGTTTGCCAAATCATAATAGATTATTTTTTATTTCTATAGTCAATTCATTATCATATTCTTTTGATTAATAAATTATAGAAGTCTTATATCATCATAATTAATTGTGGATAGCCCCTATATTCTATTTTATCAACATTAATACCTATTCCAATAGCAAAATCAAATAACTTTTTCTTAATTTCAGCAACATCCCCCATATTGCTTATAGCCTCAATTTCTATAAAAAACCCTAATTCTTTTACATCATCCATGCCAATTATCATTTCATTCTTATATTTATAAATACTTCGTTTCTTTTCAACAGTTATCAATTTCTCAAAATTAAGAAAATAAAAGACTTTTTCCATAGCTACAGCGTCTGAAATTCCTATCTCAAACTCATCACAATAATTAGGGTTTTCGATATTTTCGGGGAAATAATGCTTATAATTAACAAATATTTTTCCATTTCTATTTCTTATGCTGAGCCATTCAAACGGATTTTTGTATCTTAAAAAGCTGTTTTCTTTTGGCGAATAATAATCATCTATTTCATGAGAAACTTCCACAAATTGTGCAATTTTATTTAACAATTCCTTAGCTTTATTATAATAATATTTATTCATAGAAAACTTTAGCTCAATCTCCTTATGGTAACTCATTAATGTTCCCCGAATATTTTCACAATTATAATTTCCGTAAAGATTGTTTAATGAAATAGAGAACTTCATCTTTACACGCATCATCGTTTTCGATTTCTGATGTTTCCATTTCGATAAGCATATTTGCAATTTTATTTAGATTATCATATTTTTCGGCAATTATTCCGAGAGCAATTGCAACCTCGCGCCTAACCCAAAAATGATTATCAGTTTTTAACAAATCCATTATGTTCATCATTACATTCTGATGTATCACCATTTCAGAATAATTAGTTAAATACATCACAAGTGCCCATCGCACAGCTTCATCAGGATCGTTTGACAGCATTCTAAGAAAGTGGTCAAAATAGACTGGGTTTATGCGTTTATCTTCTCTAACAATAGATATAGTTCCACACATTGTTTCAATTGTTTTCATATAAGAATCATATTGTTCAGGGAAGAAAACATTTTTTGAGATAAACTCCTTCAAATCGATCGGGACGGTAGAGCCATTGTCTTTCCTAGATACTTTTTCCCTGTAATCATATAATATTAATAATTCAGATGAAATATTAGGGAAGACTTTATTAATGTCATTAATAACACCCTTCATTCTAAGCGTATATGCAGCTGCAAAAGCAACAATAAACTTTTCAGATAAAAAAGGCTCCAATACTTCTCGTATCAATTCGGTTTTATCTATATTCCCGATGTTTCTGGCCATTGCAATCTTAACATAACTTGATTCATTATCAGCTCTATTTTCAAGAATATCAATTAATTCCTCATTGCCGCTATTAATAATATCGATAATAGAGCCTATAGTTTTTCCTCTTATCCAATCATTACTATCATTGAATAATTGTCTTGCTATATTAAATAAATTATGTCCTTGGTAACGGGGCAAATAATTGGCAATCGCCCATCGCACTTGCGGATTAAGATCCTTTGAAAGGGTACGTAAAATATGTGACGGAAGACTATTGTCATCTATTGAAGCCCCTAACAACCCGATACAAAAAGAATATTTTACTTTCCAATCCATTTCACAAATATCATCTAAAATTTTATCAATAAATATTTTGTCATTTTCATTATTTCTTCGAAATAATTTATTAAATGAATGTCCGGCAGCTCTTCGCACCCGCCAATGATAATCTCCCATGAGTTTAATCAATGTCTCTAACAAATTGGCTTCGGAAGATACTTCGAATCTCAAAATATTTGCAGCAGTCTCACGAGCAGCCCAATGCTCCTCATCTGATGCAAGTTTAAATATAAATTCCCAACCATTGTTATTAATAAAGTTTGTTAATGACTGAGATAAGAATAACCTAACAATATATTCTTTAGAACACGATAATTGATATATAATATCGCTCAAATCTAATAATGGTAGTTTAATTTTTTTCATCACAGATATTGCTACCAATTGCCATTTGACTTCTATGTCACATAATCTAGAAAGGCATTGCTTTAATATCAAACTTTGATTCTGGTACATTAATAAGACATTTTCTATTATTCCAGGCATATTAATCAATTTCGATTTAATTAAGGTAGTAAATATGTTGCTTGCTGGAAAATCCATAATGTTAATTGTGTCTACCAAATTTGTTGTAATATATTGGGCTGCAATATATTCTAATAAAAGTTCAGTGCGAAATATCAATCTATCATTTCTTATAATCAATATATTTTCATTTAATAAAATGTCACATATTATAATATCATGGCCATAAGTTGCTGAATAAGAAATATGGGGATTTTCTTCTTTTAATATTTGTTTAACTATTGAATATAAAAATCTTTTTACGTCATTGTGTCTATTTTCAGAAGGAAACTTCTTATCAAAGTAACGAGTATATACTTCGAGATGTTCAATATATTCTGGAATTTGTTCGCCTATATATATTTCAGCAATAAGCCCCATCATAAATGGCTCACAACAAAGTTTCTTTATATTCTCGCTAGGATCTCCTATAAATCCAAATCTCTCCTTATATTTTTGCCATGCTAGACTAAACTCTCCATCATCAAACTCTTGAATTATAATTCCATACCGGGTCTTAGAATCACGACTTTCCGATATATAAACCTCTCTACCAAAATGCCCAATCATATAACTTTCATTCCTTAACCAAAAATCCCATTCATGAGTCTTGCAACTTAATATTATTTTATAGTTACAATCAATAATATTTTTTATAATACAATTTAAATCACCTCGTAATAATTCACGATTAACAGTACATTCATTAATGCCATCAATAAAAATATAAAATCTCTTTCCGTTAACTGACTAGATATTTTCGCAAAAATATCTTTGATATCTCGTGACAATATAAGTGATTTTAAATCATTTATAAATGCCTCATTAAATCCTTTATATAAATCTATTCCGTTATAAAAGAATACTAGTTCTTCATTGCCTAGGTTTACAGATTTGTCAAAAAGAAAATTGCTTTTCCCCATGCCCGCATCGCCTATTAAAGCAAATACTTTTTTGGGAGAATTTATGAAATTATGAAAATCATTTTCTATTTTTGCCCGTGGGATAAATAGATATTTATCTCTCGCATCCCCGTTGGTTCGCTGGGTAATGACATTGCTTTCAATTAATAGCGAATAGTTCCTTTCTCGTTGCTGCTTTGCGAAAGTAAATAAATTATCTTCTGTCAATATATTAAATTCTGCTAAATATTGCTTTTTTATCTCCCTGGTTATTTCTTTTACAAATAATTTTTCAACATCAGAACTCTCGGAGGAATCATTTAGGATTTCGGAATTCAAAACATCAATAAATAAAATCTCTATGCCGTTACTTACCCGGTCGGATAAGCGAAGCCGATCAAGCTCGACACGGTGGCGATGAACTTCAGGCCATGCCGGTTGCAGACCTTGACGATCTGCTGGATCTCCTCGGCGCTGCCCGGAAGCAAAACCGCCACGGGGCTGGGAGGCTTCACCGGACTGCTCCGGCATGGGATGGCGCAGTCCCGCGAGGATGTACTCGCGGTCGCTGATGTAGTCCGTCCCCACGATGCGTTCGAATTCGGCGTAGACGTCCTTGGGCAAGCTCATGGTTCTGAACCTCCGCATCTCGATCACAGAGCGTCGGCAATCAGCTGCGTGATGTCAAAATACTTCATCCCGCCATCCCGCGTGCCCAGAGCCGGTTCGAAAGCGTCCCGGCAAAAAGGGCAGCAGAACGATCCCGTCCGCGCCCGTGGATTTGGCTTCCCTGCACCGCTCGTTGGCGGTCCATTGGCTGAATTCGGGGAAGGCCTCGGCCACGCCGCCGCCCGCGCCGCAACAATACGAATTCTCCTCGTTGCGGACCATTTCCACGACCTCCAGGCCGGGAATCGCCTTCAGGATATCGCGCGGCGCGTCGTAGACGCCGTGGGTGCCGCGGCGCCACTGCTTGGGCGGGTCGTGGCGCCCGTACGGTTTGATCTCTCCGTTCCAGGAACGTACGGCTCCGAGAGCCGGCCCAGGAGACAGGGATCGTGATAGGTGACCTTTCTGTCTTCTTTGTAGTGGAGCGTCAGCCGCCGCTGCGCGATCAATTGCTGCACGACCTCCGTAATATGCCTCACTTGAAACTTCATCTCGCCCAGGCGTGGATAGAAATCCCGGAAAGCGCCGAAGCACTCGGCGCAACTGGTGATGACCGTGTCGATTCCCTGCTTCTGAAGCGCCGCGAGATTGTGCTCGGCGACTCTCCGGGCCTCTTCCACTTGGTCCCGTCGCCACAGCGGTGCTGCCGCAGCAATATTCCTCGGCGTGCAGGACGTTGAAATCCACCCGCCGGCGTTCAGGATCTTCGCCGTGTCTTGCGCGATCCGCGAAATCGGTACGCGGCGGCGCAGCCGGCAATAGGCGACCTGCGCTGTCTTTCAAGGGCTATCTCGGTTCCGAGCCAGTTGAAGCGCTGCCCGTGCCTCGCGGCGTACAATCGTTGTGGTGCTCCGCGACGCACCGGGCGACCTGCTGATGCGCGGGCATCGGCCCCCATCCGTCGGCGACGACGCGGGCCCGCAACGCCAGGATCGTTTCCAGCACTTCCATGTCGCGGATGGACTTGCAGTTGACGTCGCAGGCTCCACAGGTGGTGCAACTGTAGATGAGTTCCACCAGGCCGCTTTCGTATTTGAGCTCGCCGTTGAGAAGTTCTTCGGCGATGTTCAGCAATCCCTGGCCGGAGTAGGCATCGAAACCGAACCTCTGGTGGATTGGGCAGATCTCGGCGAAATCGTAGCCTTGCGTTTTGGGGCCGAGCAGCCACTTGCACTGGCCGCAGTGATTGCACGACTCCATCGTGTGCCGGAAATCTTCGAGCGGCAGCATCGGCAAGCCTCCCTGGCGCAGGCGCCTAGAAGCAGAGCTTTCCCGGATTCAAAATCCCGTTGGGATCGAAGATGCGCTTCAAGGTCCGCAACATCGTGGCTCCCTCCGGGTAATCGCGATAAACCATGTCCGCCCAAGGCCCATATGGGCGGCTGAAAAAGGCGCCCTTCTTTATGAGAGTTTCCGAGGCGCTGAGGAAGAGATCGCGAACGGCGGCCGCTTCTTCCCTGGACGAGCTGTCATAGGGCAGTAGGAATGCGTAGTGCGCTCCGCGACCCTGCAACAGAGGCTGGAAGTAGGCGCCGTGGTCGAGGTCCGGACAGCCGGATTTCGCGACGAGATCCCGCATCAGCTCGATGAAATGGCCTGATTTGCTGAGAGGCGCAAGAAGAAGATTTTCGTGGCAACGATCGGTCCGGCGCAGTTTCCAGTAGGGCTCCTTGTTCCAGGGATTCGAGATCACACCAAGGACAGCCTCTTCCAGGCCGGGCGCTCCCGGCAGACGCGTCTGTGCCTGCAGGCCGAGGCTCGTGCAAATCTCGGCCAGGTATTTCTCCTGGATGGCCACGCGCTCGGCACCGCGCCGCTGATACCCCGCAACGCAAGCGATGATTGTCCAGGGGGGCAGGGCGGCGCCTTCAACGGAGCAAAGTCCTTCCGTGGATCGTCGGCCAGAAGTGTGGCCAGATCGGTGTTGTTCAGCGCAGGCACTGGTTCGACGCGCCTCCTCAGCAGAGCGTCGAGAGCAGGAGATGCGGTGAGGATCATCCACCGGGATGAAGTAGAGCTTTCTCAACGTGGGCCGGACTTCCGTCCGGATGACGCTCCATGTGACCAGCCCCATGGTCCCCTGAGCCGCCGACAACAGGCGGTAGTAATCAATGGCCCCCGGCCCCCAGGGATTGACTTTGTCTGCTTTCAAAGACTCCGGATATTCTGGGCCGGAGGCCGAGCCGGTCCGGAATTCATCGCCGCTGCCGTAGATGACTTCCACGGTGAAGCAATACGTAACTGAACCAGTAAATAAGCTACATAAAA
>CAVYJK010000029.1:0-86638 GCA_963768765.1 uncultured delta proteobacterium | reverse complement strand
CCGCTGAGAAGGGAGGATTATGGGCCAAGACAGTCACATACTGACCATTAACAGCGGCTCTTCCAGCATCAAATACTCCCTTTATGTGCTGGGGGAAACCGAACTCCTTATCTTAAAAGGAGAATTGGAAAGAATCGGGGTAGGACGCGGCTTCTTCTATGTCAGAGATAAAGAGGGAAATCAACTGGCCGCGCAAGAATTGGACTTGCCAGATCATGATGCCGCTTTCAGAACCCTCTTTGATTGGCTGCAAGACCATGAAATCGGCAAGGATCTCCATGCCGTAGGGCACCGGCTGGTGCATGGCGGGATGGCTCACTTCAAGCCGCAAATATTGTCTCAGACATTGATCGAAGACTTAAAGCTCCTGGTGCCGTTGGCCCCCGATCACCTTCCTCATGAAATTAAAGGGTTGGAAGTGGTTCAGCGGCATTTCCCGAACCTGCCGCAAGTTGTCTGCTTCGACACGGCTTTCCACCGACGGATGCCTGAAGTAGCCCAAAGGTATGCCCTGCCCGAGCCTCTCCTCCGGGAAGGTCTGCGGCGCTATGGCTTCCATGGGCTCTCTTACGAATACATCTTCCAGGAGTTGGTTCGGGAGGCAGGTCTGCACCAAGCCGCTGGAAAGCTGATCATCGCCCATCTGGGGAACGGCGCCAGCATGGCGGCCATTGAGGACGGCCGAGGCCTGGATACCACCATGGGACTGACGCCGGCCGGCGGCCTGGTGATGGGTACTCGTCCGGGCGACCTGGACCCCGGGGTAATGCTTTATTTGCTGCAGGAGAAAGGCATGACCGCGGCAGCGGTAAATCACCTGATCAATCATCAAGCGGGTCTGCTGGGGATATCGGGAATCAGCTCGGATATGCAGGACCTCCTGGCGCAAGAGGACATCGAAGCAGGCGCGGCTCTGGCCGTTGAGCTCTTTTGTTATCAGGCCAGGAAATTCGTCGGGGCCCTGGCCGCGGCTCTGGGTGGGCTCGATACCCTCCTTTTTACCGGCGGCATCGGTGAGAACTCTGCCATCATCCGGGCCCGGATCTGTGCGAACTTGGGATTTCTCGGCATCCATTTGGACGTGAACTTGAATAAGGAAAATGCCCCGGTCATTTCCAAAAAAGCCGGCCAGGTCACCGTTCGGGTCATGAAGACCAACGAGGAACTAATGATTGCCAGGCACACCCGGGATCTTCTCATTGCACCATGAGGTCTGCCAAGTTGCCTTGAACCTCTTCCTGGGCATGCAGTTGGGGAAATAGGCCGACGGCTAAGGGATGGCCTTTGACCTCAGGCTCAGGGATGGGAGCTTTAACTACCAAGTTAGGCTTTTACCAGTGGACTGACAGGGTGGGAACTATGCCTGACGTCACCAAAGCCTAGGCCAAGAACAAAGGCCTTTGAAGCATCAGGTCCCCTATCTCACTGCATTGCCCGAGGAGAGGCCATGTTGAAGCGGATCACTATATTTATCTTGCTCGCAGCAATATTAATCAATGGTTGCGCGGCACCCCCCAAACCGGCTGCCAGGAGTGATTTTGAAGAGCTGTGCCTGGCCTTAGGCAAAACTGACGGCAAGATCAGCAAAGAAGAATTGTTGGCCGCGGTTAAGGACAAAGAACAGGCCGAGAAGATTTTTGATATGTGTGAGAAAAATAAAGAGGGTTTGTTGACGGTGGAAGAAGCCGCGCGCCAAACCTGGGCGATCCGGGAACTTTTAAGGCTCACCCCACCGCCTAAATTATCCCCACCGCGAGGAGGTCGAAAATAATTTTCAGACAAATCGCCACCCGTTGAGGTGCGCCCCATCGTGGCTAGTTGGTGCGGAAGCGGGGATTCACTTTTTAAGATGGTTTTTTGAAAGACGGCGGAGTTACCGCTCTAGGCAACCCATCTGCAACGCCGATGAAAGGATAGTAAAAGCCTCCGTTCCAACCTTCCCGGCATAATTCTCTCCCTTCTGGGACTTGTCCAGGATGAAAAGGTGGTCCTTGTCTTACCTTGCCGAGACAGGGAATGGCAGCAGGAGGGAAGAACGCCGGCCGGGGGAGGACAGGGATGGTATGGAGGCCGGAAAGTTGCGATATGATGCGAATAGCGAAAAGTTTTGGCTTCGTGATAAGTGTCGGAGCATAGCAGTATTAACACCCTCCGGCTCTGGACCAACTCCCCGATCCCTGGTTCTATGCCGATTCAGGGGCGAGCCAAAGTTAAACTGTGGTCCAATAAAAAGGCAGGGCCAGAAACGGCCCTGCCCTGAGGTCAGGTTACCAATTTATTGCGTTTCCTGATTTCACCGCAGGCAGTAGTTACGGCACATGGGACAGTCCCGTACCCTGGGTGTGTTCCCATATCTCCGGAGGGCGGAGCTATAGTTCCTCGCCCCGCTGCTCCCCGGTTAGTTTTATGCCAACATCTCCCTGGCCTGGCGCATGAGCGCGGCGATGGCCAACCGGTGCGGGCAGGCCTGCTCAGCCTGGGAGTAGTCCACCTCGGTCAACCGCTGCCGCACCTCCTCGGGCAGCCCGGCGAAGGTCAGCCTGGCCAGCTCCGGCTCGCCATAATACTGGTGGTACATGAGGCAGCGCATGACCTCGTTCACGGGCACGGCCCCGCCCACGGCCTCCTGGCAGATTTTGCCGCAACCGGCGCAGTAGTCGGCCTGGGTCTCCAGGGCATACCGGCGCAAGGAGTCGAACTCCTCCCGGGCCAGTTTGGCCTGGTCCCGGGCCGCAGCCACGTTGGCCATAAGGATGGTCAGGTTGGGCATCTGGGAGCAGAGGCTGGCGATTTGGGGGGTCTCCCAGACGATCTTGAGCTTGGCCTGCTTGTCGGTGAAGCCCCGTTTCAGGAAGCGTTCGACCATTTCCAGCTTGGCCTCGCCGCCGATCTCATGCTTCCCCGGCCGGCCGGCCTGGGACTTCATGGACACCAGGCCGATACCGGCTTGCGTCGCGGCCTTGATGGCTTCCTGCATCTTGGGAGTGTGCATGACCCGGAAGTTGTAAGTGAACATCACCGCGTCGATGCAGTCCAGCTTGGCGGCGCCCAGCAGACAATCCTCCATGTTGGTGTGGGTGCTGAAGCCGAAGAATTTGAACTTGCCGGCCTTCTTCATCTCCGCGGCCCAAGCCTTGATGGCCGGGGTCATTTCTTCGATGTCGCTGAGGTTGTGGATGAAGAAAAGATCCACATATTCCGTCTGCAGCCTTTTCAGACACTTATTCAAGCGCTCGGTGAGGTTGCCGCCCTTGGCCTGGAGCTTGGTGACCAGGAAGATCTCCTTGCGGGCCTCGGGGTTGCGGGCGAAGAAGCGGCCGATGCCCTCCTCGCTCAGGCCGTTGCCGTAAGACTCGGCCGTGTCCCAGTAGGTGACCCCCCATTTCATGGCCTGCTTGAGGAGCAGTTGGTTGTTGATGGTGTCGAACATGCCGCCCAGTGCGAGGATGGACACGTCCACCCCGGTCTTTCCCAGCTTGCGTTTGGGCATGGTCGCGACCTTGACGGCCGCGGCCGGTGGCTCCGGGGCGGCCATGGCCCCAGTGACGCCAGCCCCCGCCACGGCGAGGCCGGCGAGTCCGACGGTGGTCACGAACTCCCGGCGCGTCAGGTCTGTACCTTTAGTCTTCCGGCTCATGATAGTCACCTCATAGGCTTACGATTAATAAATTATTTGATAAAAAATTAATCTCAACCTCAATCCGATTTTAAGTCCCCCTTTCTTAAAGGGGGATTTAGGGGGATTATGAAGCGCTCATTTAATCCCCCCTTGCCCCCCTTTAGAAAAGGGGGGTAAAAAATCATGACTTTAAATATCATATTAATAATGGAGCCCCACACCAGGGACCCCTGTTTTTCAGCCCTAAATGAGCATGCGCCCCGGGCGGGAACGGGATTCGTTCTCACTGTATACCCGGATGGCGCGCCGGCCCGATACCGGGCATTCATGCTCGCACATGCCGCAGCCGATACATTTGGCGGCGTCCACGAAAGGACGCTGCAATCGCACCACGATATCCACCCGGGCCCCGGTTGCCGGGAGGCCCTCCCCGGCCAGGGGACGCTCCAGGGTCAGCCGGGTCCCGGCTAAGCCGGTGATGCGTCGGAGCGCGGCCTCGTCCTGCCCGGTGGGACGCAGGTAGTAGTCGCCGCTGGCCAGGTTCACCGCGGTGGGGATGGGTGCTGCCAACTCCACCCCTTGCCCCTGAACCCTGACCGGCACGGCCTGGCCGTCCCGGATGGTCTCGAACACGGTGCGGGTGAAAATGGCCTTGGGGCTCACGGGGCACAATTCCTGACAAACCAGACAGGGCCGGTCCATGGCCCAGGGCAGACAGCGGCCGCGGTCCACGAAGGCCGTACCCATGCAGATCGGCCCCTGAGCGGCGAACTCGCCCAGGCCTTGCTTCTCATCGAGGCTGAGGGGACGGATGGCCGCCGTAGGGCAAACTTGGCCGCAGGCGATGCAGTTGGGCTGGCAGCCGCTGACACCGATGCGGTAGTTGACCGCCGGGGTCCACAGGCCCTGCACCCCAGCCTCGAACAGGGCGGGCTGGATGATGTTGCCGGGGCAGATGCGCATGCATTGGCCACAACGGAGGCAGCGGGCCAGAAAGCGCTCCTCGTCCAGGGCCCCGGGTGGACGGATGAGGCTGGCGTCCCGGTTGGCCCCGGCCAGCCCGCCGACGCCCCACATGGAGGCCAGGAGCAGCCCGGACCCGGCCACGATAAAGCCGCGTCTGGATAGATCCGGCAGCCCGACTTCCCCGGCCGCCGAGGCTTTGCCGGCAAAGGTGACCCGGCCCACCGGGCAGCGGTGCAGGCAGTTCATGCACAACACGCACTCGCCCACGATGAATTTTCCCGATGGGCGGCAGGCCCCTTCGCAGTATTGCTCGCAGATTTGGCAATCGCCACAGGTGTCCGCGGTCTTACCGATGCGCCAGGGGGAAAAGCGGCTCAACAGGCCGAAAAGCGCCCCCAGCGGGCAGACGAAGCGGCAGAAGAACCGGGGCAAGACCAGGTTCAAGCCCACCACCGCCAGGAACACAACCCCCAGCAGCCAGGCCGAGGCGTAAAAACGCGGCTTGTCGCTGAGCACGCCCAGGCCGTTATCGGCTAAGGGGGCCAGGGCCAGGTTGACGCTGCGGTGCAGCAGGGGCAGCGGGTCAAAAATCCCGGTCTGCACCGACCCCATGAAGGCCAGGGCCAGCAGAAAGGCCAGGAGGTAGTATTTCCAGGCCTGAAGCCGGTGGTGGCGATTGGCCTCCACCCGGCCGGCCAGGCCCAGACGCCGCCGCCCCAGCCAGCCCGTGAACTGGTTGATGGTGCCCAGGGGGCAGGCAAAGCCGCAGAAGAACCGGCCCACGAACAGGGTCAGACCGATGGCGACCAGGGCCCAGGTGAGGGTCGCATAGAGCGTGCCGGTGGACAGGGCCGTGGCCAGGGCGGTGAGGGGGTCCAGGTCCAGGATCCAGTTGATGGGCCAGCCGCGCAACTGCCACCAATTCGCACCCAGGGTGGCCGTGATGCAGAACCACAGGAAAATCGCCAGGAAGAAGATTTGGCAAATGCGGCGGACGGTGACGATGCGCATAGAAACCTCTGAAAAACTGATTCATGGGGGGAGGGCCAGGGCCAGCGGCCCTGCCCTCCCCCCATACCCCCCTCCCAACCCGTGTATGATAGCCTGGGAAGTCAAAAATAAGAAAACATAAGGGGTTGGGGGAGAGAGGTTGAGGGAGGGGGCAGGGGCGGGTGCCCCTGGCCCCCTCCCTCAAAACCCTTTTCGCAAAGCTCTCGCATAAGATGTTGCCTGTGACTTAAGTTTTCGTGTCGAGTCGCACCGGATCGAGCCGGTGATAGTCGGCCTGGCCGGCGCCAGCTTTCTCAGCCATGAGGATGTAGGGCACGTCGGACAGGGAACGCCCCAAAAGTTCCAGGCCCACGGCGTCGGCGGCCACGGGGTCGGTGGAGACCACCATGGTGCCGGTTTCCTTCAGGTCCGACAGGGACCCGCCGGTGGGCCCGTTGGTCATCATGCTTACCGTGCCGTCCAGGACGCACAGGGTGGGCTTGAGCAACTGGGACAGCTCGGTGATGATGCCGTTGATGTCCTGGTGGAAGACGTTGCGCCGCCCGCCCAGAAATCCATAGAAATTCTTGAGGGTCATGGAGGCCCCGGCGCGTTGATGGTCCTTGACCGGGCTCACCACAATGACCTTGGTCACTCCCTGGAAGGCCCCGGCCATGACCGGCCAGTTCTGGATGAGCTTACCCCCGGGCAGGCTGACGGGAACAAACAGGGCGGTTCGGGGCGTGATGATCCGGGCTCCGGTGGTCCGGGCCGCATCGGCCAGCCCGGTGATCTCGAAGCAGCTGTCGGGGTTGTTGATGGGATTGTCCGTCACCAGCACCTGGGCCGCCCCGACCTTGAAGCACAGGCCGGCCACCGCGGCGAGCAACTCCGGGTTGGTGGTGGCCCCCAGGGAGGCCGGGGTGGCGAAGGCGGCGTTGACCTTGATGAGCACCCGGTCGCCCTTGCCGATGAAGGACTCCATCCCTCCCAGGGCTTTTACCCCCCGCTCGAACATCACCGCCCGGTCCGTGCCCCGGATGATGGCCATTTTCGCCCGCTCCGAGGCCATGGCGCGCAGGCTGAAATCCCCCAGGCCGGTCAACGCCTTCTGTCCCTCGCCAGGGGCGGGGCCTTTCGAGTCATACAGGGCCAGGCCGAGGCCACCGGCGGCCAGGGCCAAGGCCGAGGCGTACCCCACCCGCTTGAGAAAATCCCGGCGGTTCAACTCGCCGGTTTCAGGTTTGGCGTCCTTTCGGTTGGATGACAATTAATGGCCTCTGGGCGTCCCTAAAGTTTTTAAGTCCCCCTTTTTTAAAGGGGGATTTAGGGGGATTATCAAGAGGTTAATTATAATCCCCCCTCCCCCCCCCTTTAGAAAAGGGGGGTAAAAGGACAGTCACCTCTCGCGTCAAACTCATTTCCGCCCTTCATCCGTGGTTTGGTTCACGGCTTCCCCTTGAGCGCGGCCCGCAAGTTGGCGGCGAGCTCCAGAGCGGCGGCAAGCGAGGTCGCGTCATGCACCCCGGCCAGAGTCCGCCCCTGTACAAAAACCATTTCGAAGGAGTCTTCCAGGCTGAGCACCGGGAGGTCCGCCGGTGCGCCCGGAGTCTGAACCTTCTGATAGCCGTTGGCGGCCAAAAAATCCAGGTAACGCTTAGCCCCCGCCTGGGCCTGTTCCGGGGTGTCGCGCCGCGCCATAAATCCCGTGGCCTTCCCGGCTTTCAGGCTGTATTCCCCGGTGAGCACGTTGTTGAAACCCTCCAGGCCAAAGGCGTCGGTGGCGCTCAGCCGAACGCTGTCCAGCGCCAGGCCTTCCTTGGGAAAAAGCGCGGCCGCGTCCGTCGTTTCGCCCTCGGAGGGCAGCTTGGCCAGAAGCGCTCTGGCGTAAGCCTCAAGGGAGCTTTGCAGCGCCTCCGAGGCCCGGTCAGCCACGATCTCTACGTAAAAGCGCCCCTGGGTGAAGAACAGGGCATTGGCCGTGGCATAGGCATTGGCGGTCAGGGGGATACTGGGGGCACCCGGACGGCGTTGGCCGCTGAACACGGCATAGGCATTTGGGGCTGAACCCATATCGTAGAGAAAGACCTCCACATGCGCCCCGTCTGCGGCGCCCAGGCCGAAGCTGCGGCAGGACATTTCTTTGAAGCCCGCGGGCAGGTAAAGCTCGGCCTTGCCGTCGATCTTGTCGGAGAGGGTTTCCGGGCCGTAGCTCTCGATGGGGGCCAGGGGGGTGAATCCGGAGACCTCTGGGAGGAGCGCGGCCGTGGCGGCCAGGGCCCGGCCGGAAACGGCCTGGGGCCGACCCTGCAGTTGAGGGGCCTGCAGGGCCACGATCACCGCGGGGTTGAAGCGGGACTGCTGGACCAGCAACCCGACCGCGATCAGGGCCAGCACGGCCAGAATGCCGTAACCGGTCAGCTTCTGCGCCGGGCCCACCTTGGCTTTTCCCCGTGCCATAAATCTTCCTAAGTGGTCAGTCTATTTGAGGATTTTCTTCTGCTGGTTCAGATCATAGATCGGGGCAAATTTGAGCTCATGGCGCAGAACTTCTTCCGGAGATTTGGTCAGGAGTTCCTCGTCCTGCTGGATGAAACGCAGTTCAGCGCCGACTCCGCAACCCGCCGAGCAGGCCTGGTCCAGCTTAGATTTGGTGGAGCCATACTCCGGCTCCGCCTTGCTCTTGTGGAATTTTTCCCGCCATTCGATCCATTGCTGGGGGGTCAAGCCGCTCTGGTCGATGAAGACATAGTAGACCACCTGGTCCGGGCAGTCCTCCTCCAGGTAGAGGGTATACTCCGCCGGCGTGTCTGGGCTGCCTGGACCGGCCGGGCGATTTTTATCACCCGCTTCGATGAGCCAGGTCGTGGGGCATTTGCGGGAGGCGGCAAAGGTTTTCACCGGACCGAAAATGAACCCGGGATTCATCTCGTCGGCCACGAAATTTCCGGCCAGGAACTTCTCGGGTGGAGTGATGGCGGTCAGCCCCTGGGCTTGCCGCAGTGCCGTGGCCTTGGCGCTCGCCGCCAGGGCTGTGGCGCCATTGCCAACCAAGAGCAGAAACCCCATGAATATTAGAAGTAGACGTATCATAGCCCCTCCTTCCTGACTGCGGGATGCGAAAGGTATATCTCCGGAAAGGTGTCCAAATCGCCGGCGACCATAACGGCAGCCTGGGTCAGGAGAGATCCTTCCAGCCGCCCAGCAGCGGGCCGATGGGCTCTTCGATTGAGCGCCATGCCTGGCGCCTCGCCGGCGCGCCCCTGGACGAGATCGCCGAGTCCGCCCTGGGTAAGGTCTTGACCTGCCCGGACAACCTTCGAGGTAGCGAGCGTGACCGCCACAGGGGCACCGTGGAGCGATGTCACGGCAACCAGGGTTGGATCAGGGATGAACAAAATTCCTTCTAGATGATTTATTTACATTGTGCTCCAAAAATTGCAAGTGTTCCGGTGCAATCTTAGAAAAATCACCAGGGTTGGTCACGTCAACAATTTCCAGTTTATCAAATTCTCATCTGAGAAGGCAGGCTCCATTTTCAATCCTCATCTCTCGTATAGATGCGTGACTTTATCCTGTTGGGTGTGCCTGCACGGGGGAAGATTCCGGGTGGGCGGAGATGGTGGTCATAAATGGCCAGGTAAAGGAAAGGGCAGGCGGAAGGAGTGGGGCTGACTAAGGATGAGTTAAGCCTTGGCCCAGAGGGAATCCGTCATGAGAAAAATCCCTATTCCTCCCTTGGGCGCTCTTGGGGCTGGAGAAATGACCTGAACGGTGAAGCCGAGCAAGCCCTCATGCAATCCTAAAAACTGGACGCTGGTTATCCCTGGGTTATTTTTAGCCGGCCTAAGGCGAAAAGGGGCTAACCGTCTTCGGATAACTGCTTTTAATCTAAAGAAAATAGTGGCGCCCCCGCCGAGACTCGAACTCGGGACACAGGGATTAGGAATCCCTTGCTCTATCCATTACTGAGCTACGGGGGCGTTGATTATTGCAAATACTTGGCCGTCTTTTGCCGGGGTCCCAAAGGGCCTGGGGCCCGGATCGGGGTCCAGGGCCCCAGTCGCAGGCTAGTATCGTGTTTCGCAAGTACCTTTACCAAGTTTTGGCAATAAATCTCCCCCTCCCCTGGTGGGAGGGGGTTGGGGGGAGGGGGAAACATGATGAAATTGCAAGATATTCTCACCCCCACCCTGACCCTCCCCCATCAAGGGGGAGGGGGAAAGCCGATTTCTTAAAGTAAGATATTTCTGAAACATTACACTAGGGTGGCGCTTCATAATTGCTATGATATTTAAAACCACGGTTTTTTACCCCCCCCTTTTCCAAAGGGGGACTTTAAGACCTCTAGAGTTTAGGTTTTCGTATGATTTGCCGTCATAATATTTATAAAGCACAACACTAGGTTCTGCCCCGGAGGATTTTCCCCTCCGCCAAGCACCGGGTTATGCGGTTAAACCCGCCCATGGTTTTACGACCCCGTTCCCATTATACGCCAGTGGCCAGGCCCCTGCAACCGCCAGTTGGGGTTGAAGTTCTGGAGGAATACCCAAAGCATTTTGGGGGGAAGCCGAGAAAATTCTCAAGCAAAAATCAGGCCCAGGAAACCACAGGGGCCGCGTGCCATCTCGGTTTCGGTCCGAAAAGCCAGGGTGACCCCCAACCGCGACTTTCTTGAAAGATGGTGGAACCCTGTGTTATGATGCAGCGGTTTTTGGGGCTCGAGTTTACGGGAGACCGCGTGCCAAGAGTCTGGATCTGTACCCTGGGATGTCTGATTTTTCTGCTCAGCGTGGGCCTGGCCGGGGCCGCGGAAATGGAACTTTTTAAGGCTGAGCGCTTCCAGGGCGGACCCTGGTGGATCCGGGCCGATAAGCTCACTTATGACGCCAACCAGCATCTCTATACCGCCGAGGGCCACGTGGAGATCCGCCAGGGAGACCGGCGCATCAGCGCCGACCAGGTGGAGGTCAACGAACAGACCAAGGTGGCCTGGGTCAAGGGCAACGTGGTGCTGGTCCTGGATGAGGACGTCTTCACCGGTCAGGAAGGCCAGTTCAACCTGGTCACCCGCAGCGGCGAGATGCAAGGGGCGCGGCTTTTTCTGAAGAGAAACCACTTTCACGTGGACGGCCCCTTGATCCGCAAAACCGGGGACAACACCTATTACGCCGAGGAAGCCAAGGTCACCACGTGCGACGCGGACCGGCCCGTCTGGAGCTTTAACACCCGCAAGCTGGCGGTGACCCTGGCGGGCTACGCCACCGGCCGGGATACCTCCTTAAGCTGGCGGGGGTGCCGGTTCTCTACCTGCCCTTTACCGTCATGCCGGTGGCCACCAACCGGCAAACCGGCTTTCTCCTGCCCTCCTACGGGCAGCACAAGGCCGGCGGCACGGTGGTGGAGCTGCCGTTTTATTGGGCCATCGACAACTTCACCGACGCCACTTTTTACCAGACCTATCTCACCAACCGGGGCTACATGCAAGGGGTGGAGTACCGCCGGCTGGGCCATGAGGAGGCGGCCGCCAATTTTCGAGGCTTTTACCTGAGCGACCACGAGTGGCAGCAAGTCTCTACCCCGCACCGTTACTGGGTGGCGGGCATGATAAACCAGCCGTTGCCGGAAGACTGGAACCTGCGAGGTACCCTGGATCGGGTCAGCGACGCCGCGTATCTCCAAAATTTCAATTTCGGCTACATGGGCCTCAACCGCTATTCCCGGGAACTGCTCCAGGAGTTCGGTCGGGACCTGGAGCAGGAGGAAGTAAACACCCGGGTCTCCACCCTGCTGGTGAGCCGCAATTTCGCCCTGGCCAATCTCACCGCCTACGGCCGTTACTACGAGAAGCTCATTCCCGATGACCCCCGCTTGTTCAACCGGCTGCCCGGGGTCTCCCTGGCATCGGTGCCGCTCAGGGTGGGAAACCTGCCGTTTTTTCTGGGCCTGGACTCCTCCTATAATTATTTTGTCCAGGACCACGGCATGAACGGGGACCGCCTGGATTTCCATCCCCGCACGTGGCTGCAGGGGCAACCGCTGCCGGGGTTGGCTTTCGACTCCCGGGTGGGCTTCCGGGAGACGCTGTTTCGGGTGGATCATAGCACCCCCGAGGGGCCGCCGGAGGCGTATCTGGCCCGCCAGCTCTTCGATTCCAAGGTGGGCCTGGCCAGCAGCTGGGTCCGGGACTACGGCCGGGACTCGGACTCTCCCCAGTTCTTTCGCCACGTGGTGCGCCCCGAAGTGGAGTACTGGAATATCCCTCGCTTCGTGCCCGGACGTTATCCCGGTTTCGATCCCCTTGACCTGGGCTGGGTGGCCCGGGTGAACCGCAACCTGCCGGTGCGGCCGGGGGACGACCCGGTGGGGGGCGTCAACGCCCTGACCTACGGCATCTCCAACAACATCCTGTGGCGGGGCTCAAACCCCCAGGGGCAGGTGGCGGTGCGGGACCTGGCCTGGGTCCGCCTGAGCCAGAGCGCCTTTTTCAACAGCTCCAGCATGGGTCTGGACGGCACCCCCCAGCACCATCACCCGGTTTCCGATTTTTGGGGGGAGTCGGAATTCTATCCCTTGCGCCAGCTCACCCTGGGAATGAACCTGGGGATCTCACCTTATAAAGAAGGGTTCGAACGGGCGGATCTTAAGGTTACTTTTCTGGACCCCACGCGGCAGGACTATCTGAGCCTGGACTATATTTTCATCAAGGATTTTGCCAAGCAAATCAATATCTCCACCTACCTGAACCTCATGAACTCGGTGAAAACCTGGCTCACTTACGGTCATACTTTTGAAACCGGCAAGAAACTGGAGCAGAGGTACGGGGTGATCCTCCAGCGCCAATGCTGGGGCGTGGTGCTCTCTTACACCGAGCGCCCGGATGATAAACGAGTGGGGTTCACCGTTTTCATCCCGGGTTTGGGTGAGAAACTGAAACGATCGCCGGTGCGCTTTCCGGAGGAGGGCAAGCAGCGAGGAGAAGGACCTGATTTCTTTTAGTTTTACTTAATTGCTTAAGTTAGCGTAAGATTAATCCCCCTCACCCTGACCCTCTCCCCCAAGGGGGAGAGGGGAAAATAGGATAAATTGGTTGAGAAATACATAACGCTAAATTGCGCAATTTATTACTGGCTGGCCGTTGAAAAAGCGGTTTTCGGCTTCAAGAGACGGGATGGTTCCCCCCACATCCCTCTTTTTCCCATTTTGGGGGGTTGGGAGGGGTTTTTAGGGGAGGGCCGGGGGACATCTTTCGAAAAATGTCCCCCGCCCTCCCCTAAAAACCACTTTTTCAACAGCTTGATAGATCGGGCCGTGCCTGGCCCTAAACCAGCCAGGGCGAAGGTTTCCCCCCTTCCCCTACTTTCCACTCCCTTTAAGGCAATTTGGCGGGGAATTTTGCGGAATAAGCCCCGTGGACGATAAATGTGTTAAACTACCCGGAAGAAAACGGCAAGTCGTCGCCGCAAGGAGGAAGAGGTAATTTATGAAACTGGCGATAATCGGCGCAGGCTACGTGGGTTTGGTGACTGCGGCCTGCTTTGCCGAGATGGGTAACGAAGTAATCTGTGTAGATGCGGACACCTCCAAGGTGGAGGCCCTGGAGCTGGGGCGCATCCCCATTTATGAACCCGGGTTGGAGGATTACGTCAAACGGAACTTCCAGGAGAACCGGCTGGTCTTCACCACGGAGCTGGCCCCGGCGGTTGAGAACAGCCTGGTCATCTTCATCGCGGTGGGCACCCCCCAGGACAAGGACGGCTCCGCCGACCTGTCCATGGTGCTGCAGGTGGCCCGGGACATCGGCCGCCACCTGAACGGGTACAAAGTCATCGTGGAAAAATCCACGGTGCCGGTGGGCACCGCGGCCAAGGTCCGGCAGGTCATCACCGAGGAGCTGAAGGCCCGGGGCGAATCCTTTGAATTCGACGTGGTCTCCAACCCGGAATTTCTCAAAGAAGGCACGGCCCTGGATGATTTCATGAAGCCGGACCGCATCGTGGTGGGCTGCGACGACGTCCGGGTGGCGGAGCTGATGAAGGAGCTCTATGCGCCCTTTGTCCGCACCAACCATCCCGTCATCATCATGGACGTGGTCTCCGCCGAACTGACCAAATATGCGGCCAACGCCTTTCTGGCCACCAAGATCTCCTTCATCAACGAAATCGCCAACATCTGCAGCCGCACCGGCGCCAACATCAACATGGTGCGCCAGGGCATCGGCTCGGACCGCCGCATCGGCAACCTGTTCCTGTTCCCGGGGTTGGGCTACGGCGGCTCTTGCTTCCCCAAGGACATGCAGGCCCTGATCCACACCGCCAGGTCCCTGGGGTACCCGCCCCGGGTCCTGGAGGCCGCGGAAGCCATCAACCAGGATCAGCGCCGGATTTTCTTCGAGGTTATCCGCAAGTATTTTAAGGATGATTTGGGCGGCAAGGTCCTGGCGCTCTGGGGCCTGTCCTTCAAACCTCAGACCGACGACATCCGGGAGGCTCCGGCCCTGACGGTCATCTCCCGGCTGCTGGAACTGGGGGCCCGGATTCAGGCCCACGACCCCGAGGCCATGGCCGCCACCCGCCAGTATCTGGGCAACAACCAGGCAGTGAGTTTCGCCTCCTCCAGCTATGAGGCCCTGAAAGGGGCCGACGCCCTGGTCATCTGCACCGAGTGGAGCAAGTTCCGGGAGCCGGACTTTGAGCGCATGAAGTCCCTGATGAAGGCGCCGGTGATCTTCGACGGCCGCAACCTCTACAACCCGGACAAGCTGGCCACGCTGGGGTTCACCTACTTCCACGTGGGCCAGAAGCTGGATCAATGACCGGTTAGGTCTAGGTGTAGGGGCGGGTTTAAAACCCGCCCCTACAGGTTGACCTGGCTTAGCTGCAAACATAACCACCACGGAAGGATACCGCCTTGCCCCGGAAAAAACCGCCGCGCCGGCATGAGCCCGAGTTCCAGGGAGGTAGTCTGGCCGACCTGGACCTGGGTGGATTTGTCGCCCTCAAGGTCCTGGTGGCCGGGGATTTCATGCTGGATGAGTACCTGTGGGGGAAGGTGGAGCGGGTCTCGCCGGAGGCCCCGGTGGCGGTGGTGGACGTCCAGCGGGAGACCCGCACCCTGGGGGGCGCCGGCAACGTGGTCAACAACCTGGTGGCCCTGGGGGCCCGGGTGGAAGTCCTGGGGCTGGTGGGGGAGGACCACCCCGGGGAAGCGCTGCGCCAGGAGTTGACCCGGCTGGGAGTGGGGGCCGCGGGCCTCTTTACCGATCCTTGGCGCCGCACTTCCCGGAAGACCCGGGTCATGGGCAACTCCCAGCAGGTGGTGCGCATCGACCGGGAATCCCGAGCCCCGGCGCCGCCTGCCTTCATCGCCCAAGCCAAAGAATATCTGCTGGCCTCTCTCCCCGCGGTCCATGCCATCGTGCTCTCGGACTACGCCAAGGGGGTCCTCACCCCACCGCTGCTCAAGGAAGTCATCGGGCTGGGGAAGGGCCGGGGACTGCCAGTGGTGGTGGACCCCAAGGGGCGGGACTACTCGGCTTACGCCGGGGCCACGGTGATTACCCCCAACCGCAAGGAGGCGGAGCTGGCCGCGGGATTCTCCCTGGCCCGGTGGGAGGAACTGGTCAGGGCCGGCACCCTGCTCCGGGGGAAGCTGTCTCTGGACCACCTGCTCATCACCCTGGGGGCGGAGGGCATGCTCCTCTTTCCCCGGGAAGGCCGGGAGGTGCACCTTCCCACCCGGGCCCGGGAGGTCTTCGACGTCTCGGGGGCCGGCGACACGGTGGCCGCCCTCATGGCCCTGGGCCTGGCCCGGTGGGGCGACCCGGTGCTGGCGGCCCGGCTGGCCAACCTGGCCGCCGGCGTGGTGGTGGGTAAGGTGGGCACCGCCCCCATCTTCCGCCCCGAACTGGAGCGGGAACTGGGCCGCCGGGCCGCGGGATTGGAAGAAAAGATCCTGGCGCTGCCGGAGCTGGCCCTGGCGGTGGCCCACCTCCAGGCCCAGGGCAAAAGGGTGGTGTTCACCAACGGCTGCTTCGACCTCCTGCACGGGGGCCACATCAAATTCCTGGAGGATTCCCGGCGCCTGGGGGACGCCCTGGTGGTGGCGCTGGACTCCGATGACTCGGTGCGAGAGGTGAAAGGGGAGGGCCGGCCGGTCATGGGCGAGGCCCAGCGGCGGCGCATCCTGGCGGCCCTTACCGCGGTGGATTACGTCACGGTCTTCCACTCCTCCCAGTTGCCGGAGATCCTCAAGAGTCTTCAGCCCGACGTCCTCACCAAGGGGAGCAATTACCCCGAAGACCAGGTGGCCGGGCGGGAGGTCGTGCAGGCTTATGGGGGCGAGATCAGGCTGCTGCCGGTCACCGAGCCGGTGTCCGTCTCGGAGCTCATCCGCCAGATTCGCAACGGCGAAGGTGGCTAAGACCCATTTCAAAACCGTTTTGTTACTGTCACCCTGAGCGAAGCGAAGGGTCTAGATATTTTAAACGACTTGATTCTTCGCTACGCTCAGAATCACATTTCATCGTGACCATAGGTTTTGAAATGGCTTGTAGTCACGCACCGCCGGCAAACCAGATTAAATCTACAAGCCTGCCCCGGTTATGGTGGTTATAACTCGGGGGCGGTCGCTGGGATAAGGCAGACTACCACTAACAACTCCTGGCCGGTATTTCTCATTTGATGTTCTTCATTGCCCGGGATGAAGACCACGTTGCCGGATGCCATCGGGTTCCATCGACCATTGCCGTAAACTTCGCCTTCACCGGAATGAATGAACATTTCATGTTCCCAGTCGTGGGAATGCCTGGGCGTATGCCCTCCCGGGGAAATCTCGAAGACCCGCATACAAAAACTATGGGCTCCGTCACCCTTGCCGATAACCACCCGGGCCGCGATTCCTTTTGCTGCTTCACTGGCAAAGTGAGTCGCCTCGACCTGGGTATAGGGGTTGATCTTCATTATATCCTCCTTGAGTATGGATGCGCCGATCAGGTTGAACGGGCGTCCCCAAGCAGGAGCCTGGCCACGGGAAGCAAAAGGTGGTTTTTGTAGCCGCAGCCTGCGCCGGTCAGGAGGAGGCGGCTTTTTCGGGGGCGGAAGGGGCGGAAGGGGCGGACCCGGCCTTGTTCCCCCGGCCGGCGGGGCCTGCAGCCGCCCGTGCCGCTCCACCCGCTGGATGAGGTAATCCTGCCATTCCTGCCACTGGGCGATGGGGGTCATGTCGGTGTTACTCAGAGGCACCTCGGCCCGGGCGTTGTCCGCGTGGCCGCCGGCGGAGCCGATCTTGCCGAAGGCCCTCATGGCCAGGCGGCCGGCATTTTTCCGCAGCCCGTCATTTCTGAAGATCACCACCAGCTTGTCCTGGTAGATGCCCCCCACGATGGTCCAGGAGATCTCCCCGGCCCGCAGGAAAAAATCGGCCAGGATTACCAGGATGTCCGGGGCAACCACCGGGCCCAGGAAGGTGTAAAGCCGGTTGTGGCGGATGCGATAGCGATTCAAGGCCAGCCGCAGGTACCCCAGCATGGGCAGGTTGAATTCGGCGAAATCCAGCCGCCGCACCAGGGGCCGGCGGGTGAAACCGTAGAGATAGTGAAAGGCCCGCACGTCGGCCTCGGTGGCGAGCCGCTCAAAATTGGAGGTATCGGTCTTGATGCCGTAAAACAGGGCGGTGGCCAGCTTCAGGGAGGGCTTGATGCGGGCCTCCCGCAAGTACTCGGTCAAGATGGTGGAGGTGGCGCCGTATTGCGGCCGGATGTCGATAAGCCGCGCCCTGGTTTCGGCATGGCGGGGGTGGTGGTCGATGATCACGTCGCAGTGCTGGTCGCCGAACAGCTCGTTATGGGCCGGTTGGCCGTCCACCACGGCCTTGCGGTTAAAGTCGTCGGGGTTGATCTCATTAAGGGGCGTCAGGGCAATCCCCAGGAGCTGCACCATGCGCCGGTTCTGGGGCCGGGTGATGGGGCGGATGGGGGCAATGACGCAGGAACTGAGGCGCCGCCACAAGAGGCGCTTCAAGGCCAGGGCGCTGGCGATGGCGTCGGGGTCCGGGTCAATTAAGATCAGGAGCCGATCCTCATGGGAGAAAAGGTGATAAAGTCGCTGCAGATGGGTGCGCATAAGTTATGGTCTTTTCCTCCCGCTATTGTAACCCAAGGGCTTTGGCCGGGGCAAATGCTAGCAACACCTTTTTCGGCATTAAATGAGGAAAACCGGGAAATATGGCTGAACCTTGCCAGGAATTGGCAAAGTTTTGAACTTAAAAGGTTATCCGACCAGCCCCGCCATGGTTTTCCTTTGCCATTCTCCGGCCCCTAAATTATAAATAATTGACGGCATAGCCTTCGTGGCTGACGGGGCAACAGTTCAGGCGCGGCTGTTTTCGAAAGAAGTGATGGTGGGCAATGCCCACCCTAAACATTGTCCCCGGGCGCACCTCTGTTTTTTGCTGAAAGCTGACGGCTGATGGCGATTTTCATATAAGTTCTGGAGGAATAATGGAACGCACCAAAGAGGTGGTGGACCGCATCTTGAAGGGCGAGGTAAAGGCCGCGGCCCGCTTGATGCGGGACCTGGATGACGGCGTGCCCCAGGGCCGGGAGGTGTTAAAATACCTCTACCCCCACAGCGGCAGGGCCCACGTCATCGGCATTACCGGCTCTCCCGGGGTGGGGAAAAGCACCCTCACCGACCGCCTGATCCAATACCTGCGCCTCGAAGGCAAGACCGTGGGGGTGGTGGCCGTGGACCCCACCAGCCCCTTTTCCGGCGGCGCCATCCTGGGGGACCGCATCCGCATGCAGCGCCACGCCCTGGACGAGGGGGTGTTCATCCGGTCCCTGGCCACCCGGGGCCATTTCGGCGGCCTCACCGCTTCGGCCCGGGCGGTGATCACGGTGCTGGACGCCATGGGCAAGGACTACATCCTGGTGGAGACCGTGGGAGTGGGGCAGGATGAGGTGGAGATCGCCGCCACCGCCGACACCACCGTGGTGGTCACGGTGCCGGGCCTGGGGGACGATATCCAGGCCATCAAGGCCGGCATCCTGGAAGTGGCGGACCTCCTGGTGGTCAACAAGGCGGACCGGGAAGGGGCGGCCCGCACCTACCAGGATCTGATGCAGATGCTGGAGCTGCAGACCCACCGGAAGGACCAGGGTTGGAGGCCCCCGGTTATTCTGACCCAGGCCAAGGATAACGAAGGGATAGAGGAGTTGATGGCCGCGGTTAAGGAACACCGGGAGTTTCTCACCCGGGAAGGAGGGGAGGCCCTGAAACGGGCCCGCTACGGCCGGGCCCGGCAGGAATTCCTGGAACTCCTGAAGGAAGGGATGTTCCGCCACCTGCTGCGGCAGTTGGAGAAAGACGGCCGCCTGGCCGGGATCTTGCAAGAAATTATGGAGCGGCGCACCGACCCCTATTCCGCCAGCGAAGCCCTCGTCGTCGAGACCCTAGGGCCCGGCTGAGGAGTGGCAAAAGTGACTTTAGGGGAGGGCCGGGATGGGGGTGCAGAAACCGATTGAGAGTGAGAGGCGATGATGGAGTCCCCAGGCATTGCCGGTTCTCTTCACATAACCTCAGGCTCCGGCGCTTCTTCCTTTGGCTTTTCCAGTGGCTTGGCCGGCTTTCTGACCGCCGATTTTTTGACCCGCGGCAACCGCACCGGCAAGGCTTCCAGGTAGCGGCCCATCACCCAGCCCACGTCGCCGGTGGCCGGTTGCCGCACCTTGACCCAACCCGTGGGATTTACCTGCAATTCCTGCACCTGGTCGTTGAGCCGCAGGGTTTTGACCACCGGGGCCCCCTGGGCCGGCTGCTGACGAAGCCTGAGGGCCTTAACCGCCACGTAATAATAGGGCTGCTCCGGCTTTCCGGCTGCGGCCCCTTCCAGCCGCTCGGAAATGGCGGCGGCCGGCAGCCAGCCCAGGGTCCGGCTGCGAGCCACCAGGACCCGCCACCAGCCCTGGTCGTTTTCTTCCACCTTTTGCACCTGGTCCCCCCGGTAAAGCAGTTGCAGGGAAGGGCAGGCCTTGCCGGCGCACTCCCTGAGAGGCACGGTGCGGGTTATATAAAAATAGACCAGGTTCACCGGATTGGGGCTGAGCAACTCCCCCTGAACCCAGCCGATCTGATCGGTGCGGGCCGAGCGCACCCGCCACCAGCCCGCCTCGATGCCGTCCAGCTTCTCCACCTGATCCCCTTTGTAGAGCTGGCCCAGCATATTTCCCTCGTATCCCGGAGTATCCCGCAGGTAGGCAATTTCTGAAGTCAAATAGTAATTGGCCGCTTCCGGAGCGGGAGGGAGCTTGGGAGCGCAGGCCACCGCCGCAGTCAGGACTAAGGCGGCCAGCAGGACGGCCCTGAAAAAATGTCCCGGCCTCATCAAGGTTTTTCCTGGGGGCGCGGCGCCAGATTTTCCAGGGCCTGGATGCGCCATTGGCCTGAATCCTTGGTAAACCATGCCAGGTAGGTTTTGGTGACCTGTTTGAGAGCCTTGGTCTTGCGGTTCCGGGTCTCGATATCCCAGGTAACCCGGGCGGAAGTCCGGTCAGTCGCCAGAGATTTAACCTCATCCATCCTAAATGTCATATCGAGGTAATCATAGACCTTCCAGGATTTGGAGATAATTTGCTCCCTTTCCTTGCGTTGCGGAAAATCGGGGGCATAGAGGTTCAGGAGTTGGGGCAGGTCTTGCCTCAGGTTGGCCTCCCGGACGTCCATCAGCACCTCTTCCAGCTGCCTCTTCAAGGCCGCGGCGGCGGCCGGCGGCGCCGGGGCCGCAACCGCGGGTTCGCCCCTGGCGGCCTCGCCTGGCCCCGGCTGGGGCTGGGGGGAGGGGGCGGTTTCTTTCTCGGCAGTGGTTGACGGCACAGGGGTGCCCCAGAGAAACCACCAAGCCAGCAGGATGACCAATACCAGGGCAAATCCAACCAGGAACCCATGCACCCAGAGGCGCTTCATCAGGGAGGGCAGGGTATGGTTGGGGAAGTTTCCGGGATCAGTCATGATCTCGGCCTCAATTAACAAGACTCAACAAAGGGGAAATCTTCCCTCGGTTACCTCGGGTTTGACCGGGGGCTGGCTCATTATACCAAAACGGAGCCCGCAAATAAACAGGGACCCTGAAACGGCCGGGGGTCCCTGGTAAGTGCCGCTCTGTAATGGAGTTACATGGCCTTGGGACCGGCTTTGGGAGCTTCCTCCTCCGCCGGTTCGCCCTTCTTGGAAGGAGCCCGTTTTTTCTTGGGCACCGTCCTGGGATAGGTCACCGGGAAGGACTCCAGATACCTGGCGGCCACCCAGCCGATGGTGCCGGTGCGCACATCCCGCACCTGCACCCAGCCGCCCACCCCGGAGCCCAGCATCTCCACCTGGCTGTTGAGTCCCAAGGTGGTAAGGATGCGGTTGCCGGTGCTGGGGCCGGCCCGCAGGGCCAGGCTGTTGACGTCCACGTAGAAATAGGGGGGGCCGGGCCGGACGTTAACCGCCGAGGCCGGGACCCAGCCGCTGTTGCGGGTTTTGTAGGACATGACCCGCCACCAGCCGCGGTAATCCACGTCCAGCTTTTCCACCCGGTCGCCGCGGTGCAGCAGTTCCACGGTGCGGCAGTTGTAATCGGCGCAATCCCGCAGGTACACGGTGCTGTAAGCGACATAGTACGTGGCCGGTATGGGGCTGAAACTCAGCAAGTCATTGGGGATCCAGCCGATGCCGCCGGTGCGGTCCAGTTGCACCCGGGCCCACCCGTAATCATTGCGGTCCAAGACTGCCACCCGGTCGCCGCTATAGACCTCGGTGACTATGCCGCATTCATAACCCGGGCAATCCCGCAGAAAGGTGGTGGACGGCGTGACGTAATAATAGGTGGGGGTGACCGGATAAGAAGCTCCCCGAGGACTTTCACAACCGGTCACCAACATTACGGCCGCAACCAGCAGAACCGCAACTACCCAGAAGGTGCCTGCCTTTCATAAGTTTCCTCCTTAGTCCTCTTCTTCCAGGGAGCGGATGCGCCACTTCCCCATTTCCTTGGCGAATCGCACCTGGTAAGTCTGGGTCAGGCTGGAGAGTTCCTGGGTGCGCCGGTTCCGGGTGTCGATGTACCAGGTTACCGAGGCGATGGCATTGTCCGGATCGATGGGCTGGATCTTATCGATGGTGAAGACCAGGTTGGTGTAGTCGTAATTCTCCCAGGAGTGCAGGGTGTCGGTCGCGTTTCTGGTCCAGCTCCGGGAAGGTGAGGGAGTAGACGCTCATGAACTTGACGATGTCTTTTTTCAACTGGGCCTCCCGCAAGGTGGCCAGAGCCGAGGCCAGTTCCTCTTTCAAATCCGCCGGGGCCTTGGCGGTTTCAGCCGGCGCGGCAGACGGCGCTGGGGCGGTAGCGGCGGGAGCCGGGACGGTGGGGGCCGGAGCCTCGGCTTTGGGCGCCGGGGGCGTGGAAATGCCCCGGCTGAAAAGCAAGAACAGCAAGATGATGATGAGGATGCCGGCGCCTACCAAAAGGCCGACGACCCAGGGTTGCATCTTGGCGGGGGCGCCTGCAGCTGCGGCCGCAGGGGGCTCCGGTGGGGCGGCCGGGGCTTCCGGCGGGAGAGTCGCCGCGGCCTGGGCCGCCTCTCCCTGCAAAGGCGCATCGCATTCGTGGCAAAACTCTTGTTTGGGGGAGACCCGCACGCCGCACTGGGGACAGAAGGTATCCCCCTGTTCGGGGTGCAGCAAGAAGCTGCCGCAGACACTGCAATAACGCTGCCCTGCTTCATAAGGCGTCTGGCAGTGAGGGCATTGAGGCATGACGGACCTCCAGTGCAGTAAAATCAAGGGACTTGGAGCTTGGATGGCGCACCGCCATGAAACCGCAAAACCCTTTAGATGTCAATAAACTTGTTGATTTAATGGACTTAGGGCACCTGGCCCCGGTAGGGTGGATACTCGCCGGCAACCCGGTCCAACCGGGCCCATCTCGTGCCGTCGGTAGGGGCTACGATTCCCGGGGCGCCTCACCGTAGGCCCAGCCGGCCGCCGGGTCTGCCTGCAAAGCTCTCATTCCGGAACCCGGCTGGGCGACGATGCTTTTGGCATTGAGGCCGGTAGAGGTTTACTTTATAATGATATTATCCTGAATTTAGAGGAACTTTCTTTGGTGGCGGCCATTGGCAGGCTTAAAAAGTGGTTAGGCGGCAAACGACAGGCCCGGCGACCGGCCGCGTCCCTGGGCCCCCCTGCGGCGCTGCTGGAACGCTACCTCCAATACAAGCGGCTGCTGGCGGCCAACAGCGCCATCCTGACCATCGTGGCGGATCTCCAGGTCAAGATGGGCGAGGGCTTCCTCTTTGACATGCATTACGTCCGCCAGGCCTGCGAGCGGTTGGGGCGGGAAGTGGAGGCCGCGGTGGCGGCGCTGAACGCCATGACCGAAGGGGGCTACGCCGCCCTGGAGGAGGCCCGCCGGCGGGTCGCCCGGCAGGTGGCCGAAGAGCTGGCCGGCGCCAAGATGACGCCGGTGCCCCTGGCCCTGCCCCTGGCCCAGGTGCAGGAAGGACTTTTTTTAGGGGGCAAGGCCGAAAAGTTGGGCGAACTCACCCGGTTGGGGCTGCCGGTGCCCCGGGGCTTCGGGGTGAGCGCCTACGCCCAGAAGCTCTTTTTTGAAGCCGAGGGCTTAGAAGAGTTCATCCGCCAGCAGATCTCCCGCTCCCATATCCGCGATCTGGAGTCCCTGCGGGAGGCGGGAGAGGCCATCAAAGAGCGGATTGTGGCCCAGGAGCTGCCCCCGGAGCTCTCCCGGGCCCTGGCCGAGCAACTGGCCGGGCTGACCTCCCAGCGGGTGGCGGTGCGCTCCTCCGCCCTCCAGGAAGACAGCCAGTTCAGCTTCGCCGGCCAGTTCGAGACCATCCTCAACGTACCCCGGGACCAGGTGGAGGTGCGCTACAAGGAAGTCATCGCCTCCCAGTTCACCCCCAGGGCCCTGTATTATTGCCACACCAGCGGGTTTTCCTACCAGGAGCTGGCCATGGGGGTGCTGGTAATGGAGATGGTGCCGGTGCAGGTGGCCGGGGTGCTCTACACCTCAGACCCCCGGGGCGGCGAGGCCACCATCATCAATTCGGTCTGCGGCCTGGGGTCCCTGGCGGTGGGTGGCGTGGTGGAGCCCGACATCTACCGCGTAGAGGAAGGCCGCCTGGTGGCCCGGCACGTGGGCGAGAAGACCCGCATGCACATCCCGGCCCCGGAGGGCGGCATCCTGGACGTGGGCATCCCGGAAGAGTTGCAGGGACCCTGCTTGCGCGAGGAGCAGGTCCTGGCCCTCACCGCCCTGGGGCAGAAGGTCAGGGACTACTTCGGCCTGCCCCAGGACATCGAGTGGGCCCTGTCGACGGACGGGGAGTTTTACCTGCTGCAGGCCCGGCCCCTGAGGGTAAGCCGGCAGCTCAAGGCCGAGTACCTGCCCCCCAGAATCAAGGGGGCGGAGGTGCTCCTGGAAAAGGGCCTCATCGCCTCCCGGGGGGCCGCGGCCGGACCGGTCCATTTCCTCAAGGGCGAGGCGCTCAAGGAGATTCCCCCGGGCGTGGTCCTGGTGACGGACCGGGCGCTGCCCGAATACGGCCTGGCGGTGGGGAAGGCGGCGGCCATGGTCTCAGAGGCGGGCAGCGCCACCAGCCATCTGGCCACGGTGCTGCGGGAGGCAAAAGTGCCGGCCATCTTCGGGGCCCGGGGGGCCGCCGGGGTCCTGAAGGCCGGGCAGATGGTGACGGTGGACGCCTACTACGGCAACGTCTACGCCGGCCGGGTGGAGGAGTTGCTCAAAGCGCCCCGGGGCGACGACGCCATGCTGAAGCAGACCCGGGCCTTCAAGGTGCTGGCGCGCACCTTGAAGCACATCACCCCTTTGCACCTTCTGGACCCCCGGGGCGAGAACTTCCGGCCGCAGTTCTGCCAAACCTACCACGACATCACCCGCTTCGCCCATGAGAAGGCCATGGCGGAGCTTTTCCACATCCCCGGCGGCCGGCTGGCCGAGGACGGGGCCCGGCGGCTTATAAGCAACCTGCCCCTGGACCTCCACATCATCGACCTGGGAGGGGGGCTGGCTCCCGAGGCCGCGGACCTGGCGCAGGTTACGCCCGAACACCTGCGCTCCCGGCCCATGCTGGCCTACTGGCGGGGGGTGAGCGCCGTGGGCTGGACCGGCCCCAAGCCCGTGGACCTGGCCGGGTTCATGTCGGTGGTCATGAGCACCGCCACCGACACCAGCGCCAGAGAGCGGCTGTACGAGAAAAATTTTGCTATAATTACAGATGATTACCTGAACCTGTCCAACCGGCTGGGGTTCCACTTCGCCACCATCGAATCTTTCCTGGGGCAGCCCGGCGAGAGCTACATCAGCTTTACCTTTTACGGCGGCGGGGCGGAGTTGCCGCGGCGCATGCGCCGGGTGCGGTTCCTGGCCAAGGTGCTGCGGAGCCTGGACTTCCGGGTGGAACTCAAAGAGGACTCCATCACCGCCCGCATCGACGGGTTTGACGCCCCGGCCCTGGAGGAAAAGCTGGAGATCTTGGGCCGCCTGATGATGGTGAGCAAACAGCTGGACATGGTCATGCTGTCGGAAGAGGCGGTGGAGCAGTATTACCAGGATTTTATTGCCGGACACGTTAACCGGAATCCTTAAAGTGGCGTTGGAGAAAGAACCTTAACCAAGGACCGTTTTACTGCCAGCTTCCCAAGCAGGAGCTTGGGAACCAGTATTAAAGCCTGTGGCCGCGGGACCCTTGTTTTGACTTGAGAAATTATTCATGAAAAAGATAGGCATCAGAAGGCTGCTGACGGGGCTGGGGCTGGTGGTGGTGCTCCTGCTGGCGGTGGCCTTCATCCTGGGGATCCTGTCGCTGAAGCGCACCCAGGAGATCGTCTCCGACGACTTCCAGCAGCAGCAGCTCATCCTGGCCCGGACCACGGCCCGCCAGATAGAGGACGGCCTGGCTTTTCTGCGTCGGGAGCTCAAGATCCTGGCCTACTCGCCGGCCATCCAGTACCTGGAGGACGTGGCCTGGGCCAACCGCATGCGGGTGAGCTTCGACGAGCTCTCCAAGCTGGGGGTGACGGCCATCGTCCGCATCGATTTTACCGGCCCCCAGGCCGACAAGGCTTATATCCTGGATGCCGGCGGCCCCGGCATTATCCACCAGGATTTCAACCGGGACCCGGAAGTGGTCTGGGCCCGGGAGCCGGCCAACCGGGGGCGGATCTACCAGGGACCCCTGGAAGTCAAGCAGCAGGGCGAGCTCAAGGTCCCGTTCATGGACCTGGCTACTCCGGTTTATGAAGAGAGCGTGGACGAGTCCCACCCCCGGGCCTCGGGCAATCTGGACGGGGTGCTGGTCTTCAAAATCGACACCAGCCGGTTTGCGGGGCACTACTGCGCCGACATCCGCTCCGGCCGCACCGGCTACTGCTGGGTGATGGACAGCCAGGGAACTTTCCTTTACCACCCGGAGCGGGAGTTCATCGGCGAGGACGCCTTCACCGCCCGGGGCCGCCGCAATCCCGCCATCAGCTTCGATGCCATCAACGAAATCCAGAAATCCAAGATGCTGGCAGGAGAGGAGGGAACGGCCACCTACATTTCGGGCTGGCACCGGGGCGTCATCCGCCGCATGGACAAGTTCGTGGCCTACTCCCACGCCAACGTGGAGCCGGGCAGCAAGCGCATCTGGCCGGTGGCGGTGGTGGCTCCCACCGATGAAGTGATGGGCACCATCCACTCCCTCTACGTCCGGCAGTTCCTGATCCAGGGCTTGCTCATCTTCGCTCTGCTCTGCGCCGGGGTCGCCATCATTTACTATGAACTGCGCTGGTCGGTGGAGCTGCAGCAGGAGGTGGACCGCACCACCGCGGACCTGCGCCGCAGCCAGAAGCGCTACAAGTCGGTGGTGGAAAACGCCCGGGACCTCATCTTCCTGGTGGACGAGGGCGGCGCCTTCCTCAACTCCAATACCGCCGCGGCCCGGGTCTTCGGGGTCCCGGCCGCGGGGATCAACAAGAAGAAGCTGGAGGACTTCTTCTCGCCGGAAGACGCCGCCGCCATGCTGGTGTACGTGCGGGACGCCATCCACGCCCGGAAGAGCTTCGAAATCAAGGCCGCCATGCGCATCCGGGACCGGGTCTACTGGTTCTCCACCCACTTCGTGCCCCTGTTCGGCGAAGACGGCCGCTCGGTGGAGCAGGTGCTGGTCATGGCCCGGGACATCACCGACCGCCAGCGCATGGAGGCCCAGATGGCCCAGACCGAGAAGCTGGCCTCCCTGGGCACCCTGGCCGCGGGGGTGGCCCACGAAATCAACAACCCCCTGGGGATCATGCTGGGCTTCACCGAGCTGCTGCTGGACCGCGTTCCCCCGGACAGCAAGGAGCACGAGCTGCTCAAGACCATGGAGCGCCAGGGGCTCAACGCCAAGCGCATCGTGGAAAACCTCATGACCTTCGCCCGCCAGCCGGCCAAGCAGGAAGATTTCACCGATCTCAATGACAATATCAACAACGTGCTGGAGCTGGTGAAGAACAACCTGCTCACCAAGAAGATCGACCTGGAAGTGCGCCTGGGCAAGGGGGTCCCCCGGGTCCGGGGCGACGCCGGGGAGCTCCAGCAGGTCTTTATCAACCTGATCAACAACGCCGCGGCCGCCATGCCCGGGGGCGGCAAGCTCACCGTGGTCACCAAGGTCAACCCTTACAGCCACCTGGTGGAGGCCATCTTCGCCGACACCGGCACCGGCATCCCCAAGGAGGTGGCGGACCGCGTCTTCGACCCCTTCTTCACCACCAAGAAGGTGGGGGAGGGCACCGGCCTGGGGCTGGCCGTCAGCTATGCCATCATCAACAAATACGGCGGTGGACATTCGCTTTGAGACCCGGGCCGCCACGGAGGGCGGCCAGGGCCCCACGGGCACCACCTTCTTTGTCTCTCTGCCGCCGGAAATCGTGACCGCGGCCAAGCCGGAAGGACGCCGCGCCGCCGAACTGAGGAGGTTCATACCAAGATGGGACGCATTCTGGCCGTCGATGACGAACTGGACATGTTGGCCCTGCTCAAGATGATCGTCGAGGGCTACTCCGACCACCAGGTCATCACCACCAACAACCCCCTGGAGGCGGCCGAGCTTCTGGAGAAAGACCCCTTCGACCTGATCTTGACCGACCTCAAGATGCCGGGCCTGGACGGCATGGAGCTCCTGGCCCGGGCCAAGACCCGGGACGAAGACGCCCTGGTGCTGGTGATCACCGCCTACGGCTCCCTGGAGTCGGCGGAAGAGGCCATGGCCAAGGGGGCCTTCGACTTTATCACCAAGCCCTTCCGCAAGGAGCAGATCCTCCTGGCCATCGACAAGGCCATGCGCTGGCGGGAGATGGTGCGCCAGAACAAGGAGCTCAAGCAGCGCCTGGAAGGGAAGTAAGCAGCAGGGTTATAGTGGCCGGGGTCGGGGCGATTGCGCCACCGCCCCGACCCTGGTGGGCGCTTGCTCCGAAAAAGGAGCGCCCGAGGACGGATTCCATGGAATGGCTGATGCTAGTTGCGGTGCTTTTTTTCGTGTTCATGTATTTCAGGGGCGGGTGCTGAGGCCGGTAAAGAGCGGCGGCTTAGGGTAAGCCGCTTGATTATTCGGTGCGTCTCGGGGCCCTGGCGGCAATGGTTGAGTCAACCACCGGGGCCCAGGGGTCACGGATTTGACTGGATGGGGACGGATTCAGGCCATGACAGAGCATTCAGGGCCGGGCACAACCGGCCGGCAGGTGTGGCAGCGGTTGATGGAAGGGAACATGCGGTTTGTCCAGGGCCTGTTTCAGGGCCGGAATTTGCTGGATCTGCGCCGGACCCTGATCCGGGGGCAGCAGCCGGAGGCCGCGGTGCTGTGCTGCTCGGATTCCCGGGTGCCCGCGGAAATCATCTTCGATCAAAGCCTGGGCGACCTGTTCGTGGTGCGCACCGCCGGCCTGGTGCTGGAGCCCACCAGCATCGGCAGCCTGGAGTACGCGGTGGAGCACCTGAAAGTGCCGCTCCTGGTCATCAAGGGGCATGAATCCTGCGGCGCGGTCACCGCGGCGGTGGAGCACCCGGACCTGGACGAAGGGCACATCAGCGCCATCGTGCAGCAGATCGCCCCGGCCGCGGCCCAGGCCCGCCAGAGCGGCAAAAACGGCAGGGAATTGGTGGAGGCGGCCACGGACTTGCATCTGAAGTCCCTGGAGGAGACCCTGCGGCGGGAGAGCCATATAATCCGGGAAGCCATGGACTCGGGGCGCCTGGAGGTGATCGTGGCCAAGTATTTCCTCGACGCCGGCCAGGTCCAGCCTTTGACTTCGACTCTTTAGTTATATGGGGTTGGTCTGAAAAAGTCGGTTATTGAGGGAGGGGGCCAGGGGGATCAAGCCTGGCCCCCTCCCTCAACCCGCATGAGTTGGTGGCACAGGCTTTTAGCCTGTGCAGCACCGGCGGGACGCCGGTGCCACCAGTTATAGATATTTTACCCGCCTCGAAATAGGGCGGAAAAAAGGGAGCCAGGGCTCAGGGGCCTGGCTCCCTTTTTTTTCAAGATGAGTTTTTTTTATTGCATGGGGGGACGGGGGGTTTGCAAGGGGCCGGCCCCTTCCAGGTCCCCGCCGGGGGCCGGAACCACCATGACGGGGACCTGCAGGCCCCGGTGGGCCACTTCCCGGATCACTCTCTCGGTGGTGGAGCCGATGAGGTGCCGCCCCACAAAGCCGTGGCCGTGGGCGCCCAACACCAGAAATTTCACGGGACCGGCGGCCTCCAGGAACCCGATGATGGCTTCGGAGACGTCTTTTTCACTCTGCAACATGTGGGTCCGGATCTCCACCCCGGCTTTCTTGCCGCGCTCCTGGGCTTCGGCCAGCACTTTTTGGGCGTAGGTTTCCTGGTCTTCCTTGAGATGCCGGTCGATGAAGGCAAAGTAACCGGCCTTGCGCAGTTGAATCACCGTGAGGACGTCCACCGGCCTATCCAAGAGGTTAGCCAGGTAGAGGGCCGTGTTCATGGCCTCCCAGGCAGGGGCTGAGCCGTCAATGGATACCACAATGGGTTTGCCGTGGGCCGCGGCCATTAATGGTGCCCTCCTTTCCCGAAGATGACGCCCACCAGCAAGCCGGCGCCGGCGGCGATGACCACCGCCAGGATGCCGAAAAATACCGGGCTGTTCTGGGAGGTATGGGTGAACCAGGCCTCCAGGCCCACCTTCTTGATTTCGATGACGTCTTTGCCGTAGGCCACCAACTGCCCCTTATCAAAGCAGAAGGATTCCACCAGGTAGCGCCCTTCAGTGGCTGCCGCGGGGAACCGGAAATAGTGCTTGAACAGCTTGCCTTCGGCGATCTCCAGGCGCTTGGGGTCCTCCACGATATTGTAGAGATTGGCCTTCTCTTTAATTTTCAACAGTCCCTTAAAGATGTTGGCCGCGTCATCGGGAGCCGCCTCGCCCCGGATGAGGTGCAGTTTCATGCTGTGCCTGATTGACTCATAACCCAAGCCCAGTTCCTGGGCGATTTCCGGCGACACGATCTGGCTCAGGGGCTTGCTGGCGTGGATCTTGTAGATGAAGGGAGAGCCGGTGACTTCGTACTGCTTCACCGTCATCCAGAAGGGGCCCACTTTGCCTTTGACCGAAAGTTTGACGACTTCTTCTTTTGCCGCGGTGAGCCTGATCACCATATCGGAGCCCGGCACGGGGTTGACCCCGAAAAAGTGGATCTGGTCGCCGTGGTAGGAGAGACCGATTTCGATGACGTTCTTGGAGGCCGCGGTGAGGACCTTCTGCTGGGCGTCCGAGGTCACCGCCGGAGCCTCCGCCGCCCAGAGGCATCCCAGGCCCAGGGCCAGAATGAGGATTGCGGTGCGTCTCATCTTAGTGCCCTCCACCCTTGGCCGGGGCCAGGCTCACCAGGTCGCTGGGGGTGATGACCAGGTCCAGGAAGATTTTTACCGTCAAAGCCAGGACGATGATGGCCAGGAGGATGCGGATCTGCTCGCCTTTGAGGCGCTTGCCGGCCTGGGCCCCGAACTGGGCCCCGATGGTGGAGCCCGCCAGCAGGATGAGGGCCAGCAGGAGGTCCACGGTCTTGTTCACAAAGGCCTGCTGCAGGGTGACGTTGGCGGAGGTGAGCACGATCTGGAACAGGTCGGTGCCGATGGCCGCGATGGTGGGCATGCCGATGATGTAAATCATGGCCGGCACCATGATGAAGCCGCCGCCCACGCCCAAAAGCGCCGCCATGATGCCCACGATGGTGCCGATGGCAAAGGGGAAGATGGCCGAAGTATGCAGGCCGGAGCGGGCGAAGTGCATCTTCAGGGGCAGCCTGGAGAAGAGCCCCGGCTTCGGCTCCGAGACCACCTCGGCTGCGGCTGACGAGCTTTTGCTGCGGCGGATGGTGCGCAGGCTCTCGATGAACATGGCGCCGCCCACCAGGCCCAACATGAGGACGTACACCACCTTCATGACGAACTCGAAGTTGCCCACGGCGCGCAGCAGCTTCACAAACTGGACGCCGATGGTGCCGCCGGTGATGCCACCGGCCAGGATGACCAGGCCCATCTTGAAGTCCACGTTGCCCAGGCGCCAGTGGGCAAAGGCGCCGGAGGAGGCTGCCGCCACGATCTGGTTGGAGTCCGACGCCGCGGCCACCGCGGGGGGAATGCCGATCATCATCATCAGGGGCGTGAGCAGGAAGCCGCCCCCCACCCCGAAGAGACCGGAAAGGAACCCCACCAGCCCGCCGATCCCCAGGACTAGAAAAAAATTAATGCTTATACCCGCAATGGGAAGATAAATCTCCATCCTGCCTGTTCCCTCCCGGATAGTTGGTTCGGAATTGGGGAATAGTATGTTAAATATCTCACAAGGTGTCAAGTTCTTTTCTATCTTTAATTCCGTTGCAAAATGCAGCAAAAGTTGAGATAATATCTATAAAAATCGAGGAACTATCTGAAGTCGGCGGCGACGGCCTGAGTCAGCCTGAAAAGACCGCATCCGGGAGATCGGATCCGGTTAGTGTTGCAAAATTGCATATGATGACCAGTTGCTGCTTACCGTTCCTTGGTTCCCGCAGCCGCCGGGGGCTGAACGGAGATTCCCTTTGTACCTGAACATACGTCAGAAGGTCATCGTGGGCCTCACCGCCTGTGTCCTGGCCATCGGCTTCATCGGCGGGTTTTCCTACCATTATTTGCGCGCCATCGAACTGAAGCAGCACGTGGTCCAGATTGCCGACGACTTGCGGGAAATCGTCCTGGAGGTCCGGCGCTACGAAAAGAACTACCTGCTGTACGGCTCCGTTGAAGATCTCAAGCAGAACCGCAGTTACACCGACCTCGCCCTGGAAGTCCTGGCCCAGATCGTCCCCGACGTGCAGAACCTGAAGGTGGCTTCCCAGATGGACACCTTCAAGAGCGAGCTCATGACCTATCGGGGCCTCATGGAGCAGATGGCCCAGTCCGGGGAGCGCAGCCCGGCGGAGCGCCGCAATCTGGAAGAGCAGCTGCGCGGCCTCGGCAAATCCCTGGTGGACCTGTCGGTGCAGCTGGTGGCCTTCGAGCGCCGCCGCATCCTGGAAATCATCCATACGCTCAAGACCCAGCTCCTAATCTCGGTGGTGGCGTTCCTGGCCTTCATGGGGTTTTTCACCTACATCGTCATCCGCAAAATCGTGCGCCCCTTGCGGGTGATTGAAGGCACCACCGAGCGCATCGCCCAGGGAGACTTCAAGCCGCTGCCGGTGCTGGACACCCGGGATGAAACCCAGCGGGTGGTGGAAGCCTTCAACCGCATGGTGGCGGAACTGGAAAAGCGCCAGGACCAGTTGGTGCAGGGCAAGAAGATGTCTTCCCTGGGGGTCCTCACCGCAGGCATCGCCCACCAGCTGAACAATCCTCTCAACAATATCTCCACTTCCTGCCAGATCATCCTGGAAGAGTTGAACCAGTGCGACGTGGAATTTTTGCGCAAGATGCTGACCAACGTGGAGCAGGAGGTCTACCGGGCCCGGGACATCGTCAAGGGCCTGCTGGAGTTCTCCCGGGTGCGGGAGTTCGCCCTCAAGCCCATTCCTTTGGAAGACGTGGTGCGGCGTTCCATCCGCCTCATTTCCAGCCAGGTGCCTCCGGGCATCGACATCGTGGACGAAGTGCCCTGGGACCTGATCCTGGAGTTGGACGCCCAGAGGATGCAGGAGGTCTTTCTGAATCTGCTGATGAACGCCGTTCAGGCTATCAAAGAGCCCCCGGGTGAGATCAAGATCGCCGCCAGCATGGATGGCCGCCAGCGGCAAGCGGTCATCACCGTGGAAGACACCGGGGTGGGCATTCCCAAAGAAGAATTGGACCGGATCTTCGATCCGTTTTTTACCACCAAAGAGGTGGGCGCGGGCACGGGCCTGGGGCTGTCCATCGTCTACGGCATCATTGAAAAGCACCAGGGCCACGTCTCCGTGGAAAGCAAAGAAGGGGAGGGGACCAGATTCACCATCCGCATGCCTTATACCCCCCAAGCAAAAGCAGAGAGGGCGTCCTCATGAGACCCGGTCGCATCCTGATTGTGGAAGACGAACTCATCGCCCGGGAAAACCTGGACCATGTGCTCAAGAAAGAGGGCTACGACACCGTAGCGGTGGACAGCGGCCTACAGGCTTTAAAAGAGCTGGAAAGAGAAGAATTCGACCTGGTGATGACGGACCTTAGGATGCAGCAAGTGGACGGGCTCCAGGTCCTGGAGCGCACCAAGGAGCTCTACCCGGACACCGAGGTCATCGTGATCACCGGGTTCGCCACCGTGTCCACCGCGGTGGAGGCCATGCAGAAGGGGGCCTACCACTACCTGCCCAAGCCTTATAAGATCGACGAAGTGCGCATCCTGGTGCGCAAGGCCCTGGAAAAGAGGTGGCTGCGCCTCGAAGTCACGGAGTTGAAGCGCCAGGTGCAGAGCCAGAAGACCGTCCCCTTTTTGGTGGGCAAAAGCCCCGGGATCGACGCCCTGAAAAAGACCATCGAACAGATCGCCCCCACCGACGCCACGGTGCTCATCCTGGGGGAGACCGGCACCGGCAAGGAGCTGGTGGCCAAGGCCATCCATCATCTGAGCCCCCGGGCCGACAAGCGTTTCCTGGCCATCAATTGCGGGGCCTTCAGCCAAGAGCTGCTGGCCAACGAGCTCTTCGGCCACGAGCGGGAAGCCTTCACCGGGGCCCGGGGCGTCAAGAAGGGCTTGCTGGAAGCCGCCTCCGGCGGCACCGTGCTCCTGGACGAGATCGGCGACATGCCCACCTCCATGCAGGTGAAACTCTTGAGGGTCCTGCAGGAAAAAAAGCTCATCCGGGTGGGCGGCACCACCGAAATCCCGGTGGATATCCGGATCCTGGCGGCCACCAACAAGGATTTGAAGGGCGAAGTGGAGCGGGGCACCTTCCGCCAGGACCTCTACTACCGCATCAACGTGGTCACTTTGCAGGTGCCCACCCTGGCGGAGCGCCTCGACGACATCCCGCTGCTCTGCCAGCACTTCCTGAAGAAGTTTGCCGAAGTCCAGGGCAAACAGATCGACCAGATCTCCCCGGAGGCCATGGAAGTGCTCCTGGACTACGAGTATCCCGGCAACATCCGGGAGCTGGAAAACATCATGGAACGGGCCGTGACCCTGTGCGCCAGGGGCGTCATCGAGCTTTCGCACCTGCCCCTGGATTTCCAGACGCCCCACTTCCAGGTGCAGCGCCACTCGAGGAAGGAGTTCCACACCCTGGAGGAAAACGAAAAAGAGTACATCGCCTGGGTGGTGAAGCAGGTGAACGGCAACAAGACCAGAGCCGCGGAGATCTTAGGGATAGACCGGGTCTCCCTGTGGCGCAAACTGAAGCGCTACGACCTGAACGGCGGGAGTTGAGGCTATTTGGGGGAAGGGGCTAGGGGCCGAGGGCCCTTACCCCCTCCCCCAAGCCCCCCTCCCAACCCGCATAAGGGGCCGGAGAAGACGGAGCCGTGGGATCCGACTTCTCCGGCCTTGGCTTTTTTGCATAACTTTTTATAGATAGAATCGGTTGGGAAAGTGGGGCGGGCCTCTGTATCCGCTTCAATATTCTTTGGACCAATTTGTTAATAGGTCTAAGCTTCCTCAGAAAATATAGAACAGCAGCCCCCGGCTGTTCATGGGCAGGAAATATTTTGCTTTAATTAGCGGTTTTCTTCCCACCCCCTTGAGAGGGGAGGGCCGGCCGGTGAGGAAATATACTGTAATTTCCATCATTTTGCCCAAATCCCCCTCACCGGGGCGGAAGCTTCTCGGGATCTCGGCTCTAATTTACTTGGAGCCGGCGGTGGGGGAGGGCACCGCCGGTTTCGTCGGCAGGGGGCGATAGATCAGGGCCTGCCGGTCTTCATAAACCAGGGCCCAGCCGGAATGGTCCGGGAGCCGTTGGCTGAGCTGCTTTTTTTTCAGCACCAGGAAATCCACTTCCCAGGGTCGCAAGACCTCCGGGTTCGTTAAGGCCTCCTGCCGCAGAGCCTCAAACTTGTTGGTGAAGGCGTCACCGTAAAGATCGAAACGGGTGTCAAAGAATACCCTGGCCCGGGGATAGAGGCGGTAAATGAAGTAATTGGCCCATTGATCGTCCCAGGAGAAGATCCTCAAGGGCCGGGACCCCTGGTTCTGCCGGGCCAAAAATTCGGTGGCTCCCAGGGGCACCCGGCTGGGTTCAAATCCGTAAAATCCCGGGCGGAGATGTTCTATGCCCACCACCCACAGAAAACTGATAATAACCCCGGCCAGAGCCCATCCCCAGCCCCGCCTGGCCCAAGCAGGGGAAGGTAAGGCCGGGGAACTGCGGAAGTCCTGGAGGGCATGGCCCAGATGGAAGGTGGCGGTGATGCTGAAATAGGGGATGTGGCGGACCGAATAGAGCCCCAGCCACAGGGTCACGGCGACCAGGGTCAGGAGCAGGGGCCGGCCGGGATAATCTTTCCCCCTCACCCAGATGAGCAAAAGTATCAGGGGGAAAATGAAAAAATGTCCGACATTATGGAAATTGGGGCTGCGCATTTCGGGGGTCAGCCCCCTGGTCACCAGTTTGTCACTGGAATGCTGCCAGATTTTAACCAACAGGTTAAGACCGTAAGGGTTAATCAAGACCGCCCCGACACATAGCGGCAGCACCAGGAGGAGCCGGGCATCCCGGGCCGCCCCCGGACCGCGAAAGGTAGCCGGAACCAGGAAGGCTGCCAGCCCGTAAAGGCCCACGGCACCCAGAGCGACAATAAATCCCAGGTGCAGATTGGTCCACAGGAGGAATAAAGGGGGCAAGGCCCAGATCTGTTTTCCCGGGGCCCGTCGGTAATCCTCCAGGATAATGAGGGCCACCGTGTACAGCAAGAAAGTGGGAGTGGTGGGGCGGGCCAGGCTATAGAAAATGTTGACCGCAATGGCAAGGCCCACCAGGCCGAGGCTTACCAGGCCATTCACCCCCAGCCGCAGCAGGTAATAGAGAAGGAGGGCGTAGGTGAGGGCAATGGTGAGGGCGATGCCCCAGACCACCCCTCCCAAAGAGGCCCAGTGGTGCAGCACCCCCAAATAAAGCTCGAACCCCCACTTGTAGAGAATCCAGGGGCGGCCGAAGTTGGTGAAGGAGTAAAGATCTCCGGCCGGCAGGTGGTGGTTTTGCCGGATGAACTCGCCGTCTCGTATCAGCCAGCCCACGTCCAGGTCCCGCAGCATGGGGCTTTGGGGCAGAGCAAGTAGGACCAGGAGCAGGCCCAGGAACAGCAGCACCGGTAGTTCCGGTTTTTTCCAGGCGCTCCCGGTCGACTTATCTGCTCTTCTGGCTGCGGGCAGAGACGCCGACGAGGCGGAAACGGGAAGTTTGGTCACGGCCTGCTCCTGGATCAAGCTTGGGATCAAAGGGGCAAGAGCACCAGGTCCACCAGGGGTTCGATCTGTTCGGCCAGGACGATCTCCAGGCCTTCCTTCACTTCCGGTTCCAGGTCGTTGAGATCCACTGCGTTCTGTTGGGGGAAGACCACCGCCTTGACTCCGCCCCGTTGGGCCGCCAGGATCTTTTCCCGGATGCCGCTCACCGGCAGGATGCGGCCGGAGAGCGTCAGCTCGCCGGTCAGGGCCACGTCCCGGCGGGCCGGGCGGCCGGTGAGCAGCGACAGCAGGGCCAGGGCGATGGTGACCCCGGCGGAGGGCCCCTCCTTGGGGATGGCGCCGGAGGGCAGGTGGATGTGGATGTCCTGGTCGGCGAAGAAATCCGGGTCCAGCTTGAACTGCTCGGCGTGGCTGCGGATGTAGCTCAGGGCGGTTTGGGCCGATTCCTGGAGGACGCTTCCCAGGGAGCCGGTGAGGATGAGCTGCTTGTGGCCCTTCATGCGGGACGCCTCCACGAAGATGATCTCGCCGCCGAACTCGGTCCACACCAGCCCCGTGGTCACCCCCACCTGGTTGCCGGCTTCGGCCACCTCATGGGTGAATTTGCGGGGTCCCAGGAACTTTTCCACCAGTTTTTCATCCACGGAGAGGGCGGAGGAGGCGCCCATGCTTTTCAGGGCGATGCGGGCCAGCTTGCGGCAGACCATGGCGATTTCCCGCTCCAGGTTCCTGAGGCCCGCCTCCCGGGTGTAATCGTTGATGATCTTGGCGATGGCGCCTTCGGTGAAATCGAGGCCCAGGTGGCTGAGGGCGTGTTCCCGCAGCTGGCGCGGGATCAGATAATGTTTGGCGATGTTGATCTTCTCCTGGGAGGTGTAGCCGGGGAAATAGATGACCTCCAGGCGGTCCAGCAAGGGCGCGGGCAGGTTCTCCACCACGTTGGCGGTGGTGATGAACATGACGCCGGAAAGATCGAAGGGCACGTCCACGTAGTAGTCCACAAAATGGCTGTTCTGCTGGGGGTCCAGGATCTCCAGCAGGACGGAGGCGGGGTCTCCCCGGAAGTCCTGGCCGATCTTGTCGATCTCATCCAGCATGAAGACCGGGTTGCGCACTTCCAGGCGCTTCAATTCGTTGATGATGCGCCCGGGCATGGCCCCCACGTAAGTGCGGCGGTGGCCCCGCAGGTCGGCTTCGTCCCGCATGCCGGCCAGGGAGAGGCGCACGAACTTGCGCTCCAGGGCTTCGGCGATGGCCTGGCCGATGGAGGTCTTGCCGGTGCCCGGGGGGCCCGCGAAGCACAGGATGGGGCCCCGGTTCATCTGCAGGTGCCGCTTTTTCTCGATGATTTCCCGGACGGTGGCCCTGAGCTCGTCCAGCTTGATGGGCTTGGAGAGATAGTGGGCCGCGCCTTTCTTCAGGGCGTCCACCGCGGAGCTCACCGTGGCGTAGCCCGTCACCATGATGATTTCGGTGTGGGGCGCCACCTGCTTGACGGACTCCAGGAGCTGGATGCCGTCCATCTTCTCCATCTTGAGGTCCGTGAGGATGACGTCGAACTCCTGGGCCTTGACCTTCTCCAGGGCCTCCATGCCGTTGGCCGCGGTGGCCACCTGGTGGCCTTCCTTGCGCAAGATGTACTCCAGGTTGGTGCGGGCGATCTCTTCGTCATCCACCACCAGGACCTGGGAGGTCTGCAGGCTGCACAGGGTGCGCACCGCCAGGTACTCCAGGATGCGCTCCTTAACGTGCTTGAGCCCGTAGTGCTGGGCGTCCAGGAGGCGTTCGGCCCTCCCCAGGTCCAGGTTGTCCTCGGTGAAGCGGGTCCAGGGCAGGGAGATCAGGTAATCCAGGTAATTGAGGCCAATGGAGTACTCGGCCACGGAAGGGTCCGTCTTTTCCAGGCGCTCCAGCTCCTTCAGGGCCACGGCGGTTATGGCTTCGGGCAGCTGGGCCCTTTGGATGGCGGCGCGGAGGTCCGTCAGTTCCTGGGCAACCTTGGGCCGCTCCTCTTCTGTCTTCCGGAAAAAAACCATGCCTCAACCTTTCTGTGGGGGAAGGAAGATCCCTTCAACTTTATAGTATAAAGGAAAATCCCCGGCACGGCAACTTCAGGGTGGGGGGAGCATATTTTTTAATTTAATGATTTTCTTAGATATTTTCTCAATGGTGGGAAGCTGGGCGGCGGTCTGTTGCGTTTTGCAATCCTTGGGGCGCAACAGGGCCCTCATTTATAACTTATTGATATCATTACTATATAAAATATTGTTGCACAAGCTGTTGCATAGTGCAATGGCGGCGGCTGGGGGTAAAGGGGGGGTCTTTTTAAAATACTCCTTAAATATCAATTAGTTAGCTCAGAGGGCGATTTTGGCAAGGATCTTGTATCTATAAAAGCAAAACCAGTGAAAGTCCCTGGGAAGCGGTCAAGGACAAGGTAGCTCAGGAAGGTGACGGCCATGATGACACTTACGAAAAATATGAAGAAGACGGAAACGGGTAAGAAGGCGGCGGCCCAGGCCTCCAAGCCTTCTTTGTCAGGAGCCGAGTGGGGCGACGGCGGGCCGGAAGGCAAAGACCGGCCGCCGGAAGTCAGACGCAAGATCCTGGTGGTGGGCAAAGGCCCCACCTTCACCGTGGGCGTGATTGATTATGCCGCCAGCCTGGCGGAAAGGTTGGGTTACGACATCATTGGCATGAACGTCAACCCCGCCCTGGATCAGGCCGCGAAGTTCTTTTCGCCTTACAACCAGCGGATGCGGGCCAAATTCGCCCGGCAGGCCCGGACGGCCTGGGAAATGGTGGAGCCCGGCTTGAAAAGCCAGGGAATTAATTGTGAGCAGGTGGTGAAGTTCGAGGACGTGGCCCAGGCGGTGAAGGCGCTGAACCATGAAATCAAGCGTATCGACTTCGTCATCACCGATGCCGGCGTCACGGACGAGGAAATTACTGGAGAGATTCCTCTCCCAGTCTTCAGTATTACGGGATATCAAGGAGACCAGGTTATGGCCAAGGAACACGAAGCAAGCAGGAGCAAGTTGTGGGGGAAAACCGTTGCCTTGGGACTGGGCGCCGCGGCCCTTTACGCCGCGGTGTTTCTGAATTCGGGCTTAGTCATGAAGTATTTCACCAAAGGCGGCTGGTATGCGGCCCTGCCCGTTTCCACGGTGTTCATTTTTTCTTTTGTGCACGGCGCCTTTGCCTCTAACCTCTGGTCCCTCCTGGGCATTGAAGCCACCAAGAAGGTGCAGCCCCGGGTGTCCACGAGCCGGCCGACGGCGAGAAAGCGCCCCCGGCCCCAGTTACGCATCAATACTTAAGGCTAACCCCTGGAAGCTTGAGTTCGAATATTTGACAGGAGGAGTGAGCAATGCATGATTTAGCCGCACAAACCGTCAATTTTATTGACTTGAATATCTTTTCCATCAGTTTCCTGTTCGTCGTAGGGTTTATCGGTGGTTTGGTGAGCGGTTTCATCGGTTCCGGCGGCGCCTTCGTGTTGACCCCGGGCATGATGAGCCTGGGGGTGCCCGGCACGGTGGCGGTGGCCAGCAACATGTGCCACAAGTTCCCCAAGGCCATGGTGGGGGCGTACAAAAGGTGGAAGTACGGCCAGGTGGACATCAAGCTGGGCCTGGTTATGGCGGTATCGGCCGGCGCCGGGGTCTGGCTGGGCATCAATATCCAGGAGTGGATCCTGGCCAAATGGGGCCAGGCCGGCTCGAACCTCTATGTGAGCGTATCCTTCGTGGTCATCCTGGTGGTGGTGGGCGGCTACGTCTTCTATGACGCCTGGAAGACCGCCAAGTCCGGGGGCGTGGAAAAGGTCTGCGCCCTGGCCAAGTGGCTGCAATCGATCAACCTGCCGCCCATGATGCACTTCAAGACCGCCAATGTCCGCATCTCCATGTGGTTCACCATCCCCATCGGCTTTGCCACCGGCATGCTGGCGGCCACCATTGCGGTGGGCGGCTTCATCGGGGTGCCGGGCATGATCTACGTCATCGGCGCCTCGGGCCTGGTGGCTTCGGCCTCGGAGCTGGTAATCGCTTTTGTCATGGGCTTCGGCGGCACCGTCAAGTGGGCCATGCACGGCATGGTGGACATCCGCCTGACCCTCATCATCCTGGCCGGGTCTCTCCTGGGGGTGCAGCTGGGCGCCATCGGCACCACCTACGTCAAAGAACACATGATCAAGACCGTCATGGGCTCCATCATGCTGATCGTGGCCGTGAGCCGGGGCCTGGCCATTCCCACGTACCTGAAAGACCTGGATCTTCTTACGGTGAGCGACTCCACCACCAAGATTCTGATGACCGCCAGTTTCCTCAGTATGTGCTTCGCCCTGGGCATGGGAGCCATCATTATCCTGGGCAGCATGTGGAAGGCCAAGCGGGCCGAAACCGCCAAGAAAGCCGAGCTTGCCTTAGAACGGAACTATGGCTAAGTACAATCGCCTCCTGGAGGGCGTGGAGGCTCGGCCGCGAGCCTCCACGCCCTCCGGGAGGCCTTCAAACTGGCCAGTTCCTGGGTCACCGTGGTTGCGGTGGCCCCTTTTTATGAGGGCGACCTGAGACTGATGGGGGTGCCCGGCGCCGAGCGCCTCACGCGGGAGCCTTGCGACACGGCCCTGGCCCAGGCCCCCTGCCCGGTGCTGGTGGTGAAAAGATAGTTTTTGGTTTTTCGTTTTGGGTTTTTGGTTAAAGGCACAAGCCGGTGGCACAGGCGTCTCGCCTGTGCAGGAGGTAGGGTGGGCATCGCGCACCTTTTTGCCTGCCCACCAAACAAACAGGGGCGACCCAACGGGTCGCCCCTACTTCCGCGGGTTGGGAGGGGGGAGTGGGGGGAGGGCAGGGATGTGAATCCCTGGCCCTCCCCCCACAAACCCAATCCAGATCCTTAAGTAGCCGCGGGCTCCGGGCGGAGGCATTTGAGGCTGTAGTCTTCTTTTTTGAAGGCCTGGAGGCAGCGTTCCAGGACGGCGTCGGAGGCCAGGGCCAGGTCCAGTTGCCGGCAAAAAGCCATCAGGAGCCCCGACAGTTCCAGGGTCTCCTCGGTTTCCAGCAGGGAATATTTCACCAGGCGCCCCTGCACCAGGTCCCCCTTGGCCTGGGCCTTGAAGCCCAGGTCGTCCAGGATCTGCTTCAAGAGGCGGGCCCGGCGCTCCCGGCGCTCGAGGCTGGCGGCGCCGCCCTTGAACTGGAAACTGATGTAGTTGTCGTTTCTTTCCTCGGAGAGGAAGGCGTCCACGATGCCGAAGTGGTAGCCCAGGCGGGAGTTGAAGTTGAGGTAGCGGTCGCTGATGATGGCGAAGCTCTTGCCCCCCAGGCCCCGCTCGGCCTTGCCCATGTCATACATGGTGTTGGCGAACACCGACATGAAACCCTTGAGGTCCGGGGCCACCTGGCCGGCCCAACTCACCCCGGGGTGGTGAAAGCCGCGCAGCAGGGCCTGGAAGGGCCGGGAGATGATGTCGTCTTCCGTCACCTGGGCCTGGCCGCTGACCCGGAGGCCCCCGCCCAGGTCCAGGACGTAGAGGTTCATGGGCAAATCGGTCATCAGGCGGCTGACCCGGTTGGATTCCAGGGCCCGTTCCACGTCCGGGGTGAACATGGCGTCCATGGCCTTTTCGTGGCAGAACCGGGTGAGGTCGTGGAGGGTACGGCAGTTGCCGGCCTTGAAGTCCGGGCTGTCGGGGTCCAGGAGATTCAGGGGGCTGGTTAATTGCAGGATGCGGCGCAGTTTTTGGAACACCGGCGAGCCCTGCAGCTCCTCGTCGGGCTGGGGAAGGCGCCGCAGCAGCGCGGTCATTACCCCGGGGTAGACGGTGGCGTGGTCCGCGTCCACCGTCACCACCTGGCCGGGGTGGAGGACCCGGGTGGCGCCGCCCACCTCCACCAGGGTGGGAATCCGGAATTCCCGGGCCAGGATGGTCATGTGGTCCGTGGGGCTGCCCACCTCGGTGATGATGGCGGCGATGCGGTCCATGACCAGCACCAGGCGGGCCGAAGGCTGCCGGGCCACCACCACGGCGCCGGGGGGAATGTCGGCCAAATCTTCATCGTGCAGGAACAGGTGGACGCGCCCCGCGGCGGCGCCGCCCACCGCCCGGATGCCGAAGTTCAACAGCGGCGGGGCCGTGGGCTCGGGGAGGTGCTCCCGCTCCGGGGCGGCAAAGCTGGGGGTGCTGATCCTCAAGGGCCGGGATTGCAGGATGACGATGTTGCCGGCCTCCCCCACGGTCCACTCGATGTCCTGGGGCTGACCGAAATGGTCCTCCAACTCCAGGGCGATCTCCGCCAGGGTCCGGGCCTGGGCGTCGGTGAGGCTGGGCGCCTGGGCCTGCTCCGGAGGGAGGCTTACCTCCACCAACCCGCCTTCGGCCTGGCAGACCAGGGCCACCGGTTTGGCCGCCACCCGCCGCTGCTTGATGGCATGGCCCTCCTGCCGGGAAACTTCATAAAGGTCCGGGGAGATGGTGCCGTCCACCGCGTACTTTCCCAGGCCCCAGACCGCGGAAATCAACACGGTGCCGGACTGCGGCGCCTGGGGGTCCACCGAGAACATGACCCCGCTGGCCCGGGCCGGCACCATGGCCAGGACCCCCACGGCCATGGGCAGTTCGTTGATGGAGAACTGCCGGTACTTCCAGTAAAAAATGGCCCGGGAGGTGAACTTGGAGGCCACGATCTCCTTGTAGTGCTCCGGCAGCCGGGCGGCGTCCACGTTCAACAAGGTGGCGAACTGGCCGGCAAAGGAAAACTCGGTGTCCTCGCCCACCGCGCTGGAGCGCACCGCCAGCCAGGGAGTGGGGAGGGACTGGCCGGCTTCCAGAATGGCGTCCTCCAAATCCGGGGGGAGCGGCGCCTGGCGCACCATGGCCTGCAGCTCCCGGCTCACGGTCTTGAGGCTGTCCAGGTCTTCGATGGGGGCCTGGGAGAGCCGGGCCTCCAGGTCTCCGGCGATGCCCGAAGCCGTGAGAAAGCTCTTGTAAGCCGCCGCGGTGATGGCAAAGCCCTGGGGCACCGGCAGCCCGATGCGGTTGCCGATCTCCCCCAGGTTGGCCATCTTGCCGCCCACCGCCGGGGCCAGCTCCCGGCTCAGTTTGGACAGGGGCAGGATATAGGGGGTATCCGGGATGGTGGGAACCGCGGTTAGCTCCTGGAGGATTTCCTGGGAGAGCTGCTGATGGATAGGGAGCCAGCTCCAGGTAACGGGACTGGGTGAGAAGATTGAGTTCGGTGATCATGCGGGAGACGTTGACGTTGAGCTGCTCCGCCTGGGTGTAGAGGTAGCCGGTGTCAAAGAGAAAGTCGCCGGAGAGTTTTTCCTCCATGTCGGCCATAGTTTCCAGGGCCTGGTTGTTGCCCTCCAGCAAGCGCCGGAAATGGGCAAACTTCTCCTGCAAGCGGACCTGTTCATCCTCTGTCTCTTTCAGGAAACGCCGCAGGAATTTGAACATAGTAGTCAGTAGTCAGTAGCCAGTGAGCAGTGAGCCAGTAGCCAGTGAGTCAGTGCAGTAGTCAGTGTCAGTAGCCAGTTAGTCAGTTAGTTGTCAGTAGCCAGTAAGTCCAAGAGGCTGATCATGGTTTTTTCATGGAACCTATTAGACCATTCAAGGTCCGTCCAACTTCAGAGGACGCTCCATTAATCCGTCTGCCTCGGATTCCTTGAGATAATCAAGTTTCCGAGCAATAAGGATTTGGGTTTCCAATTCTGAGAGTGAACCTCTGGCGTTCCCTAAAAAAACCCGGAATTCCCCTCTGGATAGCCGTCCTTGTCCTTCAGCAATGTTGCTCGGGATCGATACCGCCGACCGCCTTAATTGACTCATAAGGCCGAAAATTTCTTCTTTCGGAAAAGCCTGGGTCAGCCGGTAAATCTCCATGACCAGTTCCATCGCCTTATTCCAAACCACCAAATCCCGATATGACTGACCCATGGGCAAATCTCCCTTTTAAAACCTAACCCTGCTTCTCGCCCTCCGACTTTTGGCACGAATAACAACTGGCAACTGGCAACTGACTACTGCTACTGCTTTTTCAACGCCGCCAGCTCCCCTTGCATCCGCTTCCACTCCAGGGCCCGCTTGATGGTGATCAAGATGGTCTCCTTGCGGAAGGGCTTGGTGATGAAATCATAGGCTCCCTTCTGGATGGCCTCCTCCGCGGTCTCGATGGTCCCGTAGGCGGTGATGATGACGATGGGCAGGGCGGCGTCGATCTTTTTAATGATATCGATGAGGTCCATGCCGTCCACCAGGGGCATCTTGAGGTCGGTGACCACCAGGTCGAAATGGTCTTCCTGGAGGAGCTTGCTCACTTCCAGGGGGTTGTTGGTGGTGACGACCTCGTAGCCGGTCTTGTCCATCAGGATGGTTTTCAGCAACCTGAGCATATTGGGTTCGTCGTCTACCACTAATATCCGCTCCGGCATGTCGTCCTCCTAAAAATCTCTGGCCGTTAATAGATGGTTGCCGTCGTTGCTTCGTCTTGCCGCTCCTGGTCAGCCGCTTCGGCCTCCGCCGCCGAGACCATGGGGAGATAAACGGTGAAGGTGGTGCCGTGCTTTTCAGGGTACTCCTGGGCCGGGTAGCTGGTAAAGATAATGTTGCCCCCGAACTTGCTGATAATGCCGTAGCTCATGGACAGGCCCAGGCCGGTGCCTTCGCCGGTCTTCTTGGTGGTGAAGAAGGGGTCGAAGATCTTGGGCTGGGCTTCCCGGGGGATGCCGTTGCCCGTGTCGCTGAATTCGATGGCCACCCTTTTGCCGTCCGGGGTCGGCAGGGTGGTGATGCGGAGCAGGCCGCCACCCTTCATGGCGTCCATGGCGTTGTTAATCAGATTGATGAAGACCTGCTGCAGCTCCCGGGGGTCTCCCTTGACCCGGGGCAGATTGGGGGCCAGGCTGGTGTCCAGGCGAATCTTCTTGGTCAGCAGGGTATTTTGCACCACCACCAGGGTCTTTTCCAGGATGGCGGTGACCTCCGCCGAGGTTTCCGTGGTTTCCGGGGTGCGGGCAAAGGTGAGGAGGTTTTCCACGATCTTCTTGCACCTGAGGCCCTCTTCCTCGATGACCTTCAGGGTTTCGTGGATTTCCGGCAGGGATTCCGTCTGTTCCAGCAGGTGCTCGGAAAACCCCAGGATCACCGCGATGGGGTTGTTGATTTCGTGGGCCACCCCCGCGGCCAGGGTGCCGATGGAGGCCAGCTTCTCCATGTTGATCATGCGGTCTTCGATGGCCTTGCGGCCGGTGATGTTCCGGGAAATGATCTCATAGATGAAGATCTGGCCCTGCTCGTCCTTGATGCCCACGATGCTGGTGGAGAACCAGAACTCCTGGTCGCCGATGGTCACCTGGTGGCGCTTGCTCCGGACCCGGCCCGTCTCCTTGACTTCCCGGAGCCAGTCCAGGTGAAAGTCCGCGGATTTCTTGTCAAAGATGTCGTACAGGGTGCGGCCGATGAAGTCCTGGACGTTGATCTCACGCCGGCTGCCGGCAAACCCCGGCCCCACGGCCTGGGCAAAAAGGTTGACGGCGTAGCGGTTGATGGAGAGGATGCAGCCGCTTTCGTCCACCGTGTAAATCAGGTCCGCGGCGTTTTCCACCAGGCCCTGGTAACGGGCTTCGGACTTTTTCAGCTGCTCCCGGGCGCGGTTCACTTCCTCTTCCAGGCTGGCGGAGAACTGCCGCTCGTAGCGGAAGTTCAGCATGAAGATGGTGCCGGACAGCACCACGAAGCCGATGATCACCTGTAGGAAGAATTGCCGGAGGTACAAGGAGTGGACCACGCCTTCCACTTCGCTCACCGGGGCCACCACCGCCACCGACCAGGAGGGGGCGGCGGCGTGGTCCTGGACAAAGGTGGTGTCGCCCAATTGCACCGGGGAAATAGGCGATGAGCTTCTGGATCTCCCCGGCCATACCCCGGTGCCAGCCGGAGATGTAAGTGCCCCAGCCCTCCTTGCCGGTCAGCATCTTCTCCCGCTGGATCTCGTTGATGGCGTCGAAGGAGATGGCCGGCATGCGCTCCTTGCGCACGGTGAAGGCATTTTTCCCCACAAAGTCGCGCTCCGGGTGGGCTGAGAAAGATGCCCTGGTTGTTCATGATCCAGGCATAGCCGGTCTTGCCGCTCCTGATACTGCCGGGTGAACTTGTTGGCCAGCTGTTGGGCATCGATGTAAAAGACCAGCACCCCGGACCAGTCCCCGGATGGGTGGGGATGGCTCTCATCCACCGAGTCCTCATAAGTGGGCATCGCCATCACCAGTGATGAGGCTGGCCGATGTAGTTGGGGACCTGGGTGGACACCGGCAGTACCAGGATCTGGCCCTTGTTTTCCGGGTTGACGGCCCATTCCAGATACGGCGCGTCTTTGAAGGAGCCGGTGACCACGTGGTCCAGCCCCCGGCCTGTCCACCAGGTAGGCCCGGTTGCCGTCCTGGTCTGAGGCGCACGATCTCCACCACTCCTTCCTCCCGCACGCTGCCCAGGGTGGCCCGCATGCGGTTGGCCCAGCTGACGGCCTCCAGGTACTGGATGGAGGGGGAGAAGTTGAGAGGCCCAATTCCCGCTTCAGGAAGTTGATGTCCTGCTCCAGCAGGCTGGCGGTGTGCTGGGCCAGCACCAGCTGCTGCTGGTTGAAGTCCTCCTTGACGATCTCCCGCATCTGGTTGGCGGATTTCAGGCCCAGATAGATGCTGGTTCCCAGCAGGATGATATTGACCGCCACCAGCAGGCCCAGGGCGTGCTTGGACACCAGGAAAGGGAAGCGCCGCATCAGTTGGTGGCCTCCACGTGGTCGCGCAAAAAGTCCTTGATGTACCAATCCACGATGCTCTCAGAAAACAGCACCATGTCCAGCTGCTTGGTGTACAGGGTGAGCTTCCCCAACAATACCAGGCGCTGGCTCATTTTTTCCAGCGAATATTTGCCCAGGCGGGCCTCGATGAGGTCCCCCTTGCGCTGGTAGTTGAGGTCCATGCGGTCGATGATCTCCTCGATGAGCCGGGCCCGGCGCTCCCGGCGTTCCGGGGTGGAGCCGCCGCCCCGGAAGCTGAAGGTCAGGTAGTTGTCGTTGATCTGGTCTGAGAGATAAGCCTCCACCGTGGAGAGATGATACCCCAGACGGATGCTAAAGTTCATATAATTTTTGGAGAGCACCACGTAGCTCTGATCCCGCCAGGGGGCTTCGCCCTGGGCCACCTCCGCCTCGCCCTTGACGAAGACGGAAGACAGGCTTTTGACGCCCGCGGGTTTCCCCTGGGGCCAGCGCATGGCGATGAGGCCCTTCCAGAAAGCCTTGAAGGGCAGGGAAACCACCTGCTGCGGCCGCACCTTGCGCCCCCAGCCCCTTTTTACGCCGCCGCCCAGGTCCAGGATCCGCACCTTGAAGGGCAGGTCCGATTCCAGATCCACCACTTCGCCGGCGGACTCCACTTCGCTTTCCGCCAGCTTGAACATCTCCCGCATGGAGAACTCGTGGGCGAAGCGCACGATGTCGTGGAGGGTGCGGCAGCCCTCCGGGGTGAAGGTCGTCTCATCAATGGGGTTGATGAGGTTCAGGGGGACGATTTTGTTCACCACCGCCTGCAGGGTTTGAAAGACCGGGCTATCCGCCAGGTCGTTGCGCCGGCCCTCCTCGGGCTCCAGCAGTTCCGGGATCACCCCGTCGTAGATGTTGTTGTAGTTGGCGTCCACCGTCACCACCTGTCCGGGCGAAAGTATCTGGGTGGCGTTGCCGGTGTTCAAGATGGCGGGGATGCGGAACTCCCGGGCCAGAAGCGCCATGTGGCCGGTGGGGCTGCCGGCGTCGGTGATGATGGCCGCGGCCTGGGGCATCACCGTCACGTACTTGGGGGAGGTGTGCCGGGCCACCAGGACGCCGCCGGGGGGAAATTGCTTCAAGTCCTCGTCCCGGCGCACCAGCACCACGGGGCCGGCGCCCACGCCCCGGCAGGCCACGGTGCCCTGGTCGATGAGCACCGAGTGCTCCTTGAGGGTTCGGGCGGCCGGGCGTTCCGGGGCCTTTTTGGCCGGCACCTGCAGCACCCGGGACTGCAAAAGCCAGAGTTGGCCGGCCTCGTCTAGGGCCCACTCCACGTCCTGGGGTTTCAGGTAGTGGGCCTCCAGGGTGGCGGCCCAGCGGACGAGCTCCTCGATTTGCGCCGGCTCCAGGCAGGGGGCTGCCACCCTGGCCGGGGGCACCGGCACTTCCTCCACCCCGCCGCCGGTCCGGGTCACCAGCATCACTTCTTTGGCGGGAATGGTCTGCTTCAGGACCCGCCCCCGGGGCTCGTAGGCCGCCAGGTAATGGTCCGGGCTGATGACCCCGCCCACCGCGTACTTGCCCAGGCCCCAGACCGCGTTGATCAGGGCCGCCTCCACCTCCGGGGCCTCCGGCTGGCGGGTGAAGAGGACGCCGCTGGCCCGGGCCTGGATCATGGGCATCACCGCCACCCCCATGGCCATCTCCTCTTCCTTAAACCCTTTGTTTTTATAATAAAACAGGGCCCGGGGGGTGAAAAGGCTGGCCACGATGTCTTTGTAGCGGCTCACCAGTTCGGTGGGCGGCACATTGAGATAGGTGGCGTACTGCCCGGCAAAGGTGAAGGTCAGGTCCTCCCCCACGGCGCTGGAGCGCATGGCCACCAGGGGGGCCGCACCCCCGGGGGCCGGCAGGCGGCCGTAGACCTCGGTGATGGCCTGCTCCAGCTCCGGAGGCACCTGGGCCGCCAGGACCATCTTCTTGAGCTCCTCGCTGACCTGGGCCAGGCTGTCCAGGTCGTCCAGGCGCCAGTGCCCCAAAAGCTCGGTGATGCGGGACGTCAGCTGATTGTGGTCCAGGAACACCTTGTAGGCGTAAGTGGAGATGGCAAAGCCGGGGGGCACCGGCAACCCCACCCGGTTCTTAACTTCGCCCAGGTTGGCGTTTTTGCCCCCCACCTGCTCCGCCAGGCCGGCGTCAAGATCGTCAAAGGAAATGACCAGGGGCGCGACGGGAATTTCCCGGCGGCGGTTGAGCACTTGCTCCACTTCCGCGGTAATGCGCTTCAGGGCCGCGGTCAGGTTGTGATAGCGGCCGCTCCCCAGGCCGTTGAGGGCCGCCACCAGGGCGGCGCTTTCCTGGTCAAGCTGGCTGACCGTGGCCCGGATGTACTGGAGGTCGAAAAGGTAGTCGCCGGAGAGTTTTTCTTCCATGTCGGCCATGAGGGCCAAGACCTGGTTGTTGGCGGACAATAAGCGCTGGAAATGGGCGTACCTTTGGGCCAGGTCCGCCTGGGTCTGGTCCGCCCGGTGGTTGGCTTTGGTGAGGCGTTGCCAGGCGCGCTTCAGGGTGGTCACCATGCCCCCCCGTCTTCAGGTGAGTAACGAAATCCTTTGATCACAAGCTGCGATTTTTATTTAAATTTTAGCCTATTTACCCCATCCGGTCAAGCTCGCAGCTGGATTTCCGGGGGAGAAGTCGGGCGGCGAGTTGAGGGGAGAGAGTCTTGGGGCGTCTGGGCCCGCCAAAGTTAAGATAGGTTTTCCGGCGGCCCAGCCTGGGTCCTGAGGCACGGGCTTGATCCACCGGTGGACGGGGAAGAAGGGTGGGAGAGGCCGCAGCCCGGCCCCTCCCTATGTCAAACCGGCGCGTGCTACAGCTTGGGCGCCAGCACCGGCATACCCATGAGGGGCCAGATGATGTAGACAAAGAGAGCCAAAACCGCCATCAGCGTCAGGCTGGGAACCCAGCCGTAGCCAAAAAATTCCCCCGTGGTGAATTGCCTGCTCTCATAGGCGATGGCGTTGGGCGCCGCGCCGATGAGCAGGTTAAAGGGCATGCCCGCGGTGACCAGGGAGGCGAACAGGATGACGTGGGGCGCCACCCCCAGGTACTTGGCAATGACCAGGGAGACGGGGAGCGAGATGGCAATGGCCGCCACATTCATGATGAAATTGGTCATGATCAGGACAAAGAAGGCGATGGAGAGCACGAACACCAGCCAGGGGGCGTTCAGGAACATGGTGAGCCAGTGTACCGCCATCCACTCCGCCGCCTTGGTCTGCCAGAGGCAGAAGCCGATGGACATGGCGCCGCCGAAAAGCAGGATGATGTTCCAGGGGATGCTCTCCAGGTCTTCCACCGTCAGGGTCTTGGTGAGGAAAAAGGCCACGGTGCCGATGAGCATGATGCCGGCCCGGGACATGTTTTGAAAGGCAGGCACCGGCAGAAACGACTTGAGCATGAACAGGGTGATGATGACCGCCATGGTGAAGATGACGAACTTCTCTTTGGGATTGAACGGCCCCAGTTCCTTGGCCAATTCCCGGGCTTTAGCCACCAGCCCCTCAATACGGGGCTTTTCGGGCCGGAAAAAAGTGATGATGATCAGCCAGATGAGGAGAACCATCAGGGCGCCCAGGGGCAGCATGTAGTAGGTAAGTTCGAAGAAGCCGATGTCCTGGCCGGTAAACTCCTTGAACATACCGGCGGCGGCCACGCCCCGGGCCGCGCCCAGGAAGGTGATGATGGAGCCGGCCCCCGCCACCCAGGCCATGCCGATAAACAGGCCCTTGCCGAACTTGGTGGGTTGGTCCGATTCGCTGTACAGGGCGTTGATGGCCATGAGCAACGGGAAGATGGCCGCGGCCACCGCGGTGTGGGCCATGAGCAGGGTCATGCCGGCGGTGACCAGGAAGGCCCCCAGCAGGATCAGATTGGTGCGCTCCCCCACCACCGTGAGCATCTTGTAGGCCATGCGCTTGGTGAGGCCGGAGGCGGTGAAGGCGGCGCCCACCACCACGGAACCGAAGATGAACCAGACGGAAGGGTCCAGAAAGTCCCGCAGGGCGTCGTTGGCCGGCCGGATATAGAAGAGCACCTGGAACAACCCGATGGCGATGGAAGTGGCGCCGATGGGCATCACTTCGAAGACCCACCAGACCCCGGCCATGAGAAAGAGACCGATGGCCATCTTACCGGCCCAGGGGAGCTTGAAGACCTTGCCGCCGGGGTCCACCGCATCGGGAAGGCTTTCGATGAACATGAAAAGAAAGAAGATTGCCAGGCCCAACAGGATAAAAAATATGCGCCGCCAGTCGATGACGCGTTTTTTGGGGGCCAGGATGATTTCTTCGGGCATTTCCGGCAGGCCGGCGCCCACCGGCATTCTTCTGGTTTCCTCCATCATAATCCTTACTCCCTGTATGCCTCAGAGGCCTATTCGCCCAGCACGGTCTTGGAGATCTCGTTAAACAGGTCGCTGAGACGGACCATGCCCATGACCTTGCCTTCCTCCATCACCGGCATCAGGCCCACGTTTTCCTTGATCATCAGGTACAGCGCCTTGACGATGTTGTCCCGGGCGTCCACCACGACCTTGATGGGGCTCATAACTTCGCTCACCGGCCTTTGGGACTGCTCCTTCAGGTTGGGGCCGAAAAGGTCCTTGAAGAGCACCGTCAGGCTGGGGTCCGCCTTGATGAGATCGGTCTCTTTGAGGAACCTGGGCTCCAGTCCCTTGATGATATCCCGCAGAGTCAGGATGCCCATGAGCTGGTATTTTTCATCAAAGACCAGCACCGCCCGGGGCTCGAAAGAACCTTCAAACTTGATGGCCGCTTCCCGGACAATGGCCATGGCCTGGCGCAGGGTGAACCAGTAAGGAATATGAGGGTAGTCCTCCAAAGGGATCATCAAGTCCTTGACTTTTTTGTCGTTGGGCATGGAAGGCCTCCAAGTTGCGTTTTGTAACATAATTCACAAACTAATTTTTTCTTTTAATGGAGTGTTGGGTAAAAGTCAAGATAATAGTGGAAAAAAAGCTAGCACCTTTCCGGGTTTTTCCTTTGACAAAAATCTGATTAAGTGTAATGATTCACAATCTTAAGACACCAACCCTCGTCCGGCCATTCATGGAGAGTCCAGTATGACCAAGAAGCCCTGTTACATATTGCAACAGGTTTGCCTTGTTTTATTGGCTGTATCGGTGCTGACGGCGACGGCCCTGGCCGCCCCGGCCCCTGCCCCAGGAGACCGCCTGGTCATTTCGGGCGTCATCAAGAACGCCCAGGGGAAGCCTGTCAAAGAGGCGGAAGTGGAGTTCCTGGTCAACAGCCAACATGTCAAGGCCATGGGAGAAGAAGTGACCAGCGGCAAGGCCGGGGCCTTCGTGGCCGAGCTGCAACTGCCCGCCGGCACTTTGCCCGGGGCCCGGGTGGAGGTTACGGCCCACAAGCCCAGTTGGCGCCACCTCCAGCCCACCCCGGTGAGATTGACGGAGACCGGCGTCGATGAGACCGGCAACCGGGTCTTCCAGGCCAACCGGACCTTCACCCTGTACCGCCAGATCACCCCGGCCTTTTGGATCGCCACCGCCATCCTGGTCCTGGTCTACCTGCTCATCGCCTTCGAGTGGATGCACCGCACCCTGGCCGCCTTTTTGGGCGCGGCTTTGATTCTGTTCATCACCTACACCCTGGGAACGTTTCATAAGGAGTATTTCATCCTCTCCTTCGATGACGCCATGCGGGCCATTGACCTGAACGTCATCTTTCTGCTCATGGGGATGATGATCATCGTGGGGGTCACCAAAAAGACGGGCATGTTCCAGTGGCTGGCCTATAAGGCCTACGCTCTGGCCCGGGGCAACGTCTTCGTCCTGGCGGTGATCCTCATGTGGATCACTGCGGTGGTTTCGGCCTTTCTGGACAATGTCACCACCATGCTGCTGATGATCCCGGTGACCATCGAGATCGCGGTGACCCTGAAGATCAACCCCATGAGCCTGCTGGTTTCCGAAGTCTTCGCCTCCAACGTGGGCGGCACCGCCACCCTCATCGGCGACCCGCCCAACATCCTCATCGGCTCTTATGCCAGGCTCACTTTCGGCGATTTCGTCCTCAACCTGACCGTAATTTGCGCCATCCTCATGGTGGTCACGGCCATCTACTTCGTTTTCTGGTACAAGAAGGACTTTCTCAAGGCCGAAGTCAAGGACGTGGCCCGCACCATTGAATACTTGAAGGAAGAGTACCGCATCACCGACCGGAAGCTGCTGACCATGTGTCTGGGCTTGCTGGGTTTCACCGTCTTTCTGTTCGTGGTGCACGGCGTGCTGCACATGGAGCCCTCCATCGCGGCCCTCACCGGGGCCATGATCCTGCTGGCCATTTCCAGGGTGGACATCGTGGAGATGCTGGAGCATGAAGTGGAGTGGCCCACCCTGGTCTTTTTCATCGCCCTGTTCATCGTGGTCGCCGGGGCGGAGGAAACCGGCCTGATCCAGGCCATCGCCGAGTGGGTGCGGGATGTCTCCAAGGGCAACCTGACCATGGCGGTCATCATGGTGCTGTGGGTCTCGGCCATCGCCTCGGCCTTTATCGACAACATCCCCTTCACCGCCACCATGCTGCCCATCATTGCCTTTCTGAACCAGACCATCCCCGGGGCGGAAAGCGGGGTGCTCTGGTGGTCCCTGTCCCTGGGGGCCTGCCTGGGCGGCAACGGCACCATGATCGGGGCCTCGGCCAACGTGGTCACCGTGGGCATGGCGGAGAAGTCCGGGTACCACATCTCCTTTATGGGCTACATGAAGGCCTGCTTTGTCCCCATGCTGATCACCGTGGCCCTCGCCATGGGCTACCTGCTGGTCGCTTATTGAGGAAAGGCGGCGCTACCGGGGGGGGCGAAAAAGACGGCTCCCCGGGAGGAGCCGCCTTTCCGAACCTCCCGGTTCGCTGTGATTAGTCCTGGGTTTTGACCACCAGGACGGAGCACGGAGAGTAAGTCACCACCTTGGAGGCGGTGCTACCCAGAAAGGACGTGGTCTTGCCGGCCAGGCCGCGGCTGCCGATGACGATCAAGTCAGCCTTCTCGTCTTTGGCCACCTTGACGATCTCATCCGCGGGGGAAGGCCCGGTGGCCAGCAGCACCTCCGGCTTGATGCCACAATTCTGAGCGACTTCCTTGGCTCGGGCCAGAGCGGCCTCCGCCTGGGCTCTCGTCTTGTCGTAGATGTACCTTCCTTCTCCCAGTTCGGGAATCTCAATGGCAGCCGCCACCAGGATAAGGGATGACGGGGCCTTAGTTTGGGCCAGGTCGCAGGCGGCCTCCACCGCCTTCAGGGAGTAAGCCGAACCATCCACGGGAACTAGTATTTTCATCAGCGCACCTCTTTTACGGCGTAGGCGGCTTTCTCAGCCTGTTCCTTCTTGAAGCCCTGCCACAACTTGACCATAATAACCAGGCACATCCCCAAGGCAGCGCACATCACCACCCAGCCGGCGGCGGTATTAAACTTGAACTGCTTCAGGGTCACGGAGGAGCCGGCCAGGATAATCATGATGGCGAAAAGCAGGCGGATGCCGTAACCCCGGATGTATTTGACCGCGGTGACGCCGATCTGGGCCCCCACGGAAGCCCCGACGAGCATCAGGATGGCGGCGATGATCTCCACCCGGGCCTTGACGCCGTAAGTGAAGCAGCCGTAAGCCCCGGAAAATAGCACCGAGAAGAGGTCGGTGCCCACCGCGATGGCCGTGGGGCAGCCGATGAGGTAGATGAGGGCGGGCATGCGGATGAAGCCGCCGCCCACGCCCAGGAAGCCGGAGAGCCAGCCGGTGAAGAGGAAGACCCCGGTGACGGTCCAGAAGGAGATGGTGACGCCCGAGGCCGGGAAGTGGATCATGGGCGGCAGGTTCCAGGCCTTCCGGGCCGGCGGCGCTACCCCCGCCCGGGCCGCGGCCGCGACTTTAGCAGCCTGGGCCGCGGCCCGCTTATCCTTGGTCATGTAGTCATAAAGCATGTAGAAGCCCAGCCCGAAGAGCAGCACCATATAAGTATAGCGCACCACCGGACCGGCCAGACCCTTGGATGTCAGCCACATGACGTTGCGGGCCCCGATCTCCACCCCGATGACGGAACCCACGATGGACAGAAGCCCCAACTTCATATCCACGTTGCCCATCTTGCGGTGCTTGGCGGTGGCCACGATGGATTTGCCGAAGATGTGGGCCAGGTCGGTGCCGATGGCGTAGGCCATGGGGAAGCCGAAGATGTTCAGGGCCGGGGTGACCACCCAGGCGCCGCCGACCCCGAAGAAGCCCCCCAGTACCCCCACCGAGAAGCCGATGGCCACCAGGATAAGGGCATTAAAGTGCATCCCGGCAATCGGCAGGTAAATATCAAAGATACCCATATTACATCTCTCCTATCCAGGTTATTCGTGGTGTTCGATCTTGCTGACTTCCAAGCCGATCATCTTGAGGATGACATCGGCGCCCACCGCGATGGCCAACCCCACCAGGCCCATCAGCACCGTGACAATGGTGGCGTAGACCCAGAGGTTGTCGTTGTACCACTTGGCAAAGAAATAGTTGACGCCGCTGAGCTTGGCCAGGTCGATCTTCTGTTCCAGTTTTTCGGCCTTTTCGGCTGCGGCCCAGACCAGGGTAGGCACTCCCAGTAAGAAGAAACTTAATATGAGGCCCCAAACCTTTTTCAATGTTGTTCACCTCCCTCCGACATGTCACAATTTAAGGGATAGCTGAACCGCGGGCTATCCGGTGCATATTTGGTCAAGCGCTCTTGGCTCATTGTTTTACAGGCAATGGCCGTGCCAAGAATGGGGCAAAATTGCCGGGAGATTAACTACCTGGAAAGAGGTGAAATTCCGGGGGCTATGGGAATTTTTGTCCCCGACCTGGAAAAATTTACCTGTCAGAAATTTTTACAATTTGTAAAAACCTGGCCGTCTTTTAATTTTGGTAAAAATATAAGATACTTATCCGGGAGAAAATTGGGGCCGGCCCTGGTTTCCCGCGCTATTTTTAAATTCTTTTTCCAGTGAAGTTAAAAATTAATATCCATCCGAAGTAAGTCGAGGTAAATTTTGGGCAGGAAATTTTATGGGCCTCCTTGATTTCTTCCGCCGCAAAAAAAAATCCGTCCTCCCGGCGCCTACCCTGAAGGAGATCTGGCAAGGTTTCCTGCAGGTCCTGGCGGGCAACAACGGAGCCCTGGTCTTGATAGGGGACCTGGAGGAAAAGCTCTCCTCTCCCGGCGGCCTCGATCTTAATTCCCTGCGAACCCGCGTCGGCATCCTGGACAGTCATTTCGCCGACCTGGTAGCGGCGCTGCGCCGCTTGTCCGGGGACCGCTGGCCGGAGCTGGAGGCGGCGCGCCTGCGCATCAAGGAAGCCATTCGCCGGCGGCTGGAGGAGCAGCCGCTGGTTCCCCCCAGCCCCTTGCTGGTGCGGCTTAACGAGGCCGGCCCCGAGCTTTATGGGGCCCTGGGGGGCAAGGCCGGAAATTTAGCCCGGGTGAAGAATGAATTGGGCCTGCCCGTGCCCGATGGCGTGGTGGCCACTTTGAGCGCCTACCAATTGTTCATGGAGCAGGGGCCGGACCCCCTCCTGGCGCGGCTCAAGACCCGCTTGGCCGGCCTCAACCTGGCGGACGAGGCCGCGGTGGAGCGGACCGCCCAGGAACTCCAGGCCATGGTATTGGCCCAGCCCATCCCCCCGGAGCTTTCCCAGGGTTTGCTGGCCGAAGCCCAGCGTCTGGCCCCGGAGCCGGGCCAGCTGCTGGTGGTCCGCAGCAGCGGCGGCCGGGAGGACGTGGCCGCCACCTTCGCCGGCCAGTATGAGAGTTTCTTGGGGGTGGCCCCCCAGGAGGTGGCGGGGCGCTGGCGCCAGGTGGTGGCCAGCCAGTTCGGCCAGCGGGCCATGATTTATTTTAAAATCCAGGGCCTGCTTTTGGAGGAGGCCGCCATGGGGGTCCTCATCCAGCGCCTCATAGGGGCCAGGAGCGCCGGGGTCATGTTCACCACCATCCCCGAGTCTTGCGACCCCGACCGCATGGCGGTGAGCGCCACCTGGGGTCTGGCCGCGGACCTGGTGGGGGGCAGGGTCAGCGCCGATGAATACGTGGTCTCCAAGCAGACCGGAAGTCTGTTGCAGGCTACCTATGCCCGCAAAGAGCACCGCCTGGTGGTCCGGGAAGGGCGCGTGGCGGAGGAGCCGGTGCCGCCGGAACAGATGACAGCCCCGGCGCTGGAGGAGGCCGATTTCGCCAGGCTGGCCGCTTACGCGCGGGCCCTGGAGGAGCACTGCGGCTGCCCCCACGGGGTGGAGTGGGTGAAGGACTTCCAGGGGGAGCTTTTCGTGGTGCAGTCCCGTCACCTGCAGCTGGCCGACCTCCAGGACCGCTGCGTCCGGGAGATGGCCGAGGCCGTGGCCGGGGCCCAGGTGCTGCTGGAGGCCGGGCACGTCGGCTCTCCGGGGGTGGCCGCGGGGCCGGTCTTCTGCCTTCCCGACGGCGCCTCCCTTTCCCAGGTGCCCCCGGACGTGGTGCTGGTGGCGCCCCGCACTACGCCGCGGCTGGCGCCGGTCCTGCCCCGGGTGGCGGCCCTGGTCACCGACGTGGGCTCCGCCACCGGACACCTGGCCCTGGTGGCCCGGGAATACGGCATCCCGGCGCTGGTGGACACCCTTAAGGCCAGTCAGGTCCTGTCTCCGGGCGAGGTGGTGACGGTGGATGCCTACCACGGCCGGGTGTACCGGGGAAGGGTGGAGGAACTGCTGCGCCTTCCCGCCCGGCGGCCACCGCGGGAGTCCCTCGCCGGCGAAAAACTCCGGTCCGTGGCGGACCTCATCGTGCCCCTGAGACTGGTGGATCGCCGCAGCCTCGCTTTCCGCCCGGAAAATTGCCGCACCTACCATGACATCGCCCGCTTCGCCCACGAAAAGGCCATCCAGGTGATGTTCGGCCTCATGGACCAGGTGGCCGCCGGCCAGGTGCCCGCCCTGAAACTCTTGAAGCTCAAGACCTCGCTCCCCCTGAACCTCCACCTGGTGGACCTGGGGGACGGTTTGGCCGGCTACGAGACCCCGGTGCCCCCCGAGGACATCCTCTCCCGGCCCATGCGGGCCCTGTGGCGGGGCATCAGCCACCCCGACATCGCCTGGGCCGGACCGGTGCCCGTGAATGTGAGCGGCTTTTTGCAGGTGCTGGGCCAAACGGCCATCCGGCCGCCGGAAAAGTTCTGGGACAAGACCTACGCCATCGTGGGGGCCAATTACGTCAATTACGCCTGCCGCCTGGGCTATCACTTTCAGAGCGTGGACAGCTACATCGGGGACGTGCCCGCGGACAACTACATCAATTTCACCTTCAAGGGAGGGGCCGCGGACGACACCCGGCGCATCCGCCGGGTCCGCCTCATCGCCACGGTGCTGGAACGCCTGGGCTTTGAGATGGAGATCCACGGCGACGTGATCCGGGGCCGCTTCCGCAAGCGACCCGCCCCGGAGATGGAAGAGAGGCTGGACCTCCTGGGCCGCCTCATGGCCTACGTCCGCCAGATGGACATGCTCATGAGCGACGATAACATCAGCCAGACCCTGGCGGAGCGTTTCCTGGCCGGCCATTACGAGAGGCCGGGGCAGGAAGAAGAAGGCTAGCCCGCTCTGGCAGGCTTGACCTGTCAGGACGGCTCATTAAATTAAAAGGGTACGATCCCAGGAGCATAAATCCACCCCGGCAAGACGCGCCGACCACCTAAAAAATCAGAACCCGCGAGGTAGGTAAATGAAGCAACCCGCCATCTGCCCTTCCCACTGGCAAAAACTGCTGGTCTGCACCGACGGCTCCTCTGAGGCGAGGCACGCGGTTTCCGAAACCCTGGCCCTGGCCGGGGCCTGCGGCGGCCAAGCGTACGTGCTGCGGGTAATGGAGATCGTCCCGGAGTTTGAGGCCGTGGCCCCGGACCTCAGGTGTAACCTGGAAGAAGAGGTCCGGCAGGAGATGCAGGCCGTCAAGGCCGAGGCCGCCTCCTTGGGGGCGGCGGTGGAGACCCTGGTCCGCCAGAGCCAGCTGCCCTACGCCGCCATCGTGGCCGCAGCCGAAAAGATCCGAGCCGACGTCATCATCCTGGGCCGCTCCGGCCGCACCGCCCTGGCCCGCCTACTCATGGGCAGCGTCACCGCCCGGGTCATCGGCTACAGTCCCGTGGACGTGCTGGTCATTCCCCCGGAAGCTTCCCTGGGTTTTGCCCGGCTGCTGGTGGCCTCCGACGGCTCTTCTTACAGCGAAGCGGCCTGGAAGGCGGCCCTCACCCTGGCTGAACGGGGAGAGAGCCGGTTGTTTGCGGTGTCTGCGGCCCGGGAGGAAGGCGAGATCATTGAGGCCCAGGGAATAATCCACCGGCTGCTGGAGGCGGCCAATCAAGAGGGCATCCCCCTGCAAGGCATCTCGCCCCAGGGGCAGCAGCCCGATGACGCCATCGTCCAGGTGGCCTTGAGAAACGAAGTTAACCTCATCATCATGGGGAGCCACGGCCGCACCGGTCTGCCGCGGCTGCTCATGGGCAGCGTCACCGAACGGGTTATCGGCCAGGCCCCGTGCCCGGTCCTGGTGGTGAAAAAAAGATAGTTTCTGGTTTCTGGTTTTTGGTGATAAAAGAAAAAATAGCCTAACCGGCCATTAATCATCTGTTATGGGTCCCGGTTTGAGGGTAAAAAAATTAAAGAAATTGAGTCTTACGGATTTAAGGCTTACCTTTTCAACTATACGCAGCGTCATTTATTTATGAATATGTGCCATGATGCTACCTTTTTGTCATTCTGAGCCGCCGCAGCGGCGAAGAATCTCGCTTTAGCGGCAATCAAGAGACCCTTCACCTGCGGCTCAGGGTGACAAATTGGGCAATATTGAGTTGGGAGAAACCATAGGCATGTCCAATTACTTATGACGCTGTGTATAAAACCAAAAACCAAAAACTAATAACCGCAAACCGGAGGCGATTATGCCGGCTTCGTCCTCACCCGTCCAACTGGAGAAGTTGCTGGTCTGCACCGACGGTTCCCCGGAGAGCCAGGGGGCCGTCAACGCCGCCCTGAATCTCGCCCGGTCCGCGGGCAGCAAGGTCTATCTCCTGGAAGTGCTGGCCTTCATTCCCGGCTACGAGCTGCAATCGCCGGATCTGCTGCCCCCGCCGACCCTCAACCTGGAGATCCAGGCGGCCCAGGAGGCCGCGGTGCGGGAGCGCCTGGAAAGCTATCGGGCCGAGGCGGCGCAACAGGGGGTGGATCTGGAGCCCCGCCTCCGCACCAGCACCTCGGCCTACGAGGGTATTCTGGAGGAGGCCGAAGATATCGGCCCCGACTGGATCATCATGGGCCGCCACGGGTTCACCGGTCTGGCCCGCCTGCTGATGGGCAGCGTCACCGCCCGGGTCATCGGCCACAGCCCCTATAGCGTCCTGGTGGTCCCCAAAGAAATGCCTCTCAGTTTCAAGCGGATCCTGATGGCCGGCGACGACTCCCCTTACAGCACCGTGGCCTTTGGGGAAGCCCTCGGCCTCGCCAGGCGGATGGGCAGCGCCCTCCTGGGCGTCTCCGTGGCCGCCGGCGAAGCGGAGATCAAAACCGCCACGGAGGTGGTGGCCAAAATGGAGGCGGAAGCCGCCCAGCAGGGGGTGACCCTGGAGACCATGGTGCTGCGGGGCAAGCCCTACGAGGCCATCGTCAAGGCGGCGACCGGCGAAGCAGGCGGACCTCATCGTCCTGGGCAGCCATGGGCGCACCGGGTTGAGAGCGCCTCCTGATGGGTTCGGTGGCCGAGCGGGTCATCGGCCAGGCCCCCTGCGCCGTGCTGGTGGTGAAGAAAAGATAGTTTCTGGTTTGCAGTTTCAGGTGGGGTTTTTAATTGGTTTTTGAGTCACCCGTTGAAAACTTGAAAATCTAACGGACCCCTTCTCGGCACCTCATTTCGCCGCAGCCAATGCCTCTCTGATGGCTTCCGGCAGCTCCCGGGCCCGCCAGGCGGCGTCGATGGCCACCAGGTGGGCGGTGCCTTCGGCCACCAGGTCCCGGCCCGTCTCCGGATAAAACTCGAACCGGAAGACCAGGGCCTTGGACCGCACCTCGGTGAGGCGGGTCTCAATCCTGAGCAGCTCGCCGTACCTGGCCGGGCGCCGGAAACGGCACCAGGCCTCCACGATGGGCAGGCCAAAACCCTCCCGGGTGTTGCGGAAGGTCTCCTCGGGCTGGAGGCCGCAGGCCCTTAGGAACTCCTCGATGGCCCGGTGGCAGTAACGGAAGTAGCTGACGAAGTAGACGATGCCGTAGGGGTCCGTGTCCCCGAAGCGCACCCGCACTTGAGTGCGCTGGATGCCGCCTTCTAAATCCGGGTTCTGGAACGGGGCCATGTGCGTTTCCCCTCCTTGGTCATTCGAAAGCCCTAAGCTCAGAATTTTTCCATCTTCCTTGTCCATACCATTTTTAAACCGAAAATCGAAAACTGGAAACCGAAAACCGGGTTTTAATGAAAATTTTCACCCAAGCGGGTTGACACCTGGCATAAAAGAAAATAGTCTTTCCTAGTCCGACTAGATTCGCCCCGACCGCTGCAGGATCCTTGGATTAATCACTTCCCTGGCTTTTACGGGGGTTATTGCGGGGGGCACGGGTCAGGTTAAAAAGGAGTCGCCGATGAAGACAGTGGCGCAGAAGATCCAGGAGTTGAAGGAGAAGGAGGCCCAGGTTAAGGGCATGGGTGGGGCCAAGGCGGTGGAGAAGCAGCACTTGAGCGGCAAGCTCACCGCCCGGGAGCGCCTGGAGCTCTTCTTTGATGCGGGGACCTTCCAGGAGACCGATCTGTTGGTGACGCACCGCTGCGTCAATTTCGGCATGGAGAAAATCGACATCCCGGCGGACGGGGTGGTCACCGGCTTCGGCCGGGTGAACGGCCGGGCGGTCTTTGCCTTTTCCCAGGACTTCACCTCCCGGGCCGGTTCTTTGGGGGAGATGCACTCCAAGAAGATCTGCAAGGTCATGGACCTGGCGCTGAAAGCCGGGGTGCCCTTCGTGGGCTTCAACGACTCCGGCGGGGCCCGCATCCAGGAAGGGGTGGATTCCCTCTCGGGCTACGGCCAGATCTTCTACCGCAACGCCATTGCCTCGGGGGTGATTCCCCAGATTTCCGCCATCATGGGCCCCACCGCCGGGGGCGCGGTCTACTCCCCGGCCATGACGGACTTCATCTTCATGGTGAAGAACACCTCTTACATGTTCATCACCGGGCCCGACGTCATCAAGAGCGTCACCGGGGAGGAGATCAGCTTCGAGGACTTAGGCGGCGCCCTGGCCCACAACATGAAGAGCGGGGTGGCCCACTTCGCCTGCGAGTCCGACGCCGACGCCATCGAGCAGATCAAGCGCCTGCTCTCTTTCCTGCCCAACAACAACCTGGAGGACCCGCCCCTTAGCCCCGGCGCCGACCCGGCCTCCCGGGAGGAGCCGGCCCTGGACTCGATCGTGCCGGACAGCCCCCGGGCCTCCTACGACATGCACGAGGTCATCGCCGCCATCGTGGACGATGGCGACTTCTTCGAGCCGCACCACTACTACGCCCAGAACATGGTGGTGGGCTTCGCCCGGATGAATGGCCGGCCGGTGGGGATCATCGCCAACCAGCCCCAGGTGCTGGCGGGCTGCCTGGACGTGGACGCGGCGGACAAGGCCACCCGTTTCATCCGCTTCTGCGACGCCTTCAATATCCCGCTGCTTGACCATCGCCGACGTGCCCGGGTATCTGCCGGGGTCCGAGCAGGAGTGGCGGGGCATCATCCGCCACGGGGCCAAGCTCTTGTGGTGCTACTCCGAGGCCACGGTGCCCAAGATCACCCTGATCACCCGCAAGGACTACGGCGGCTCTTATCTGGCCATGTGCTCCCGGGACCTGGGGGCGGACCTGGTGCTGGCCTGGCCCGCGGCGGAGATCGCGGTCATGGGGGCGGAAGGGGCGGCCAACGTGATTTTCCGCAAGGAGATCAAGGAAGCCGCGGACCCGGCGGCCAAGCGGGCCGAGATCATCGACAACTACCAGAACCTGCTCTACAATCCTTACATCGCCGCCTCCCGGGGCTTCGTGGACCAGGTGATCGTGCCCCGGGAGACCCGGCCCCGGCTGATTGCGGCCTTCGAGGTCCTGAGCAGCAAGCGGGAGATGCTCCCGGCCAAGAAGCACGGCAATATCCCGGTGTAGTGAGTTCAAGGTTCAAAGTTCAAAGTTGGAAAGAGTCTGCAATCACTACTTTTTTTACCGGCTACTGATTGACGTGGGTTATGGGAGGACCCCTGGCCGCTACTCCCAAATCGGGGCGGCAGGATCTTTTCAACCTTGAACCTTGAACCTTGAACCTTGAACCTTGAACTTTGAACTTTGAACCTTGAACTTTGAACTTTGAACTTTGAACTTGGAGACGACGTGGAATCCATCAAACCGCAGATCCTGGTCGCCATCAGCGGGGCGCTGGCGGCCTATCTGGCCGACGAGGAGGCGGGCTGTCAGGCCGCGGCGTTGGCTATGGCGGCTCCGCCCCCGGCGGCCGTCAACCTCTGGGGCCTGGCCGGCCGCAGCCAGGCCATGCAGCTTAGAATGCTGATGCAGCGCCGGAGTTTGACGCTAAGCTGCGATCAGCTGAAGAAGAAAATCCCCCCTAACCCCCCTTTGCTAAAGGGGGGGATCTAGGTACTACAGGTTGGGCTTTGGTCATTAAAGTCCCCCTTTGCTAAAGGGGGATTTAGGGGGATTATAGAAGGGTTTTTACCGAAAAACTGCAAGCCGGAAACCAAGCTGACAGCTGATGGCTGACAGCTGAAAGCTTACGAAGGCTTTTACCGGAAACCGAAAACCGAAAACAGGAGTTTATATGGCCGGGAAAAACCCCATCAAGTTCACGGACACCACCTTTCGGGACGGTCACCAATCGCTGCTGGCCACCCGGATGCGCACGGAGGACATCGTGCCCTTCATGGAGCGCATGGACCGGATGGGCTACTTCGCCCTGGAGGTCTGGGGCGGCGCCACCTTCGACACCACCCACCGCTTCCTGGGGGACGACCCCTGGGAGCGCATCCGCACCATCAAGGGGATCCTGAAGCAGACCCCCACCATGATGCTGCTTAGGGGCCAGAACCTGGTGGGCTACCGCAACTACGCCGACGACGTGGCCTACCGCTTCGTGCGCTACGCCGCCGAGGCCGGGGTGGACATCTTCCGGGTCTTCGACGCCTTGAACGACATGCGCAACTGGGAGGTGTCGGTGAAGGCCCTGATGGACGCCAAAAAGCAAGGTCTGATGGCCCACTTCCAGGCCGCGGTCTGCTACTCGCTCACCCAAAGGCGCATGGGCGGCCCCATCTTCAACCTGAAATACTACGTGGACTTTGCCAAAAGGGCCGAGGCCATGGGGGCCGATTCCTTCTGCTTGAAAGACATGGCGGGGATGTGCTCCCCCAACGACGCCTACGCCATCATCAAGGCCTTGAAAGAGACCATCAAGATCCCGGTGGAGTTCCACACCCACTACACCTCCGGCCAGGGCTCCATGAGCTACTTGAAGGCCATCGAAGCCGGGGTGGACATGGTGGACACCTGTTTGTCCCCCTTTGCTCTCCGCACCTCGCAGCCGGCCATCGAGCCGCTCATCGTGGCGGTGGAGCAGACCGGCCGGGAAACCAACATGGACCTGGCCCAGCTCATCGAGATCGGCCAGGACCTGGAAAAGGTGGCGGTGAAGTACCGGGACCTGTTGGACACCTCCAAGATGGCCCAGATCGACACCGGGGTGCTCTTGCACCAGATTCCCGGGGGCATGTACTCCAACCTGGTGAACCAGCTGAAGGAGCTGGACGCGTTGGACCGGATCCACGAGGTGATGGCGGACCTGCCCCAGACCCGGGAAGAGCTGGGGTTCCCGCCCCTGGTGACCCCCACCAGCCAGATCGTGGGCATCCAGGCGGTGATGAATGTTTTGTTTGGGCGCTATAGTAAAGTGCCCGCCGAAGTGAAAGGCCTGGCCTACGGCCTCTACGGCAAGACCCCGGCCCCCCTGAATAAGAAGGTGCAGCAGCGCATCCTCAAGGGCTACGAACGGGGCGAGAAGCCCATCACGGCCCGGCCCGGAGACATCCTGGAGCCCGAGTGGGACCAGGCGGTGGCCAAGCCACCAAGGGCCTGGCCAAGACACGACGGCGACGTGCTGATCTACGCCCTCTATCCCACCACCGGGGCCCGCTTCCTCAAGTGGAAGTACGGGCTGGAGCCCATCCCCGCCGAAGTGCAGGCCAAGACCCTGGAGCAGGTGAAGCTGGAGGACGAGGTTTATACCGACCATCAAGGGCAAGAAGCTCTTCGCCAAGGTCAAGGAATATCTCGATTCCCTGGAAAAGCCGCTCCCCGAAAAAGGCCCGGGCCTGCGCACTTTCAACGTCTTCGTGGAGGGGCAATACTACCAGGTGGAGGTGGAGTGCACCTCCGGGGCCCCGGTGCTCACGGGTCTCACCCCGGTGGCGGCGCCGCGGCCCGCGGCGGCCGGCCGGCGTCTCGCCGTGTCGCGGCCCCCAAAGCGGCGGCGGCTGCCGCGGTTGCCCCGGCCGAGACCCTGGCCGCCGGCGAGGTGCCGCTCCGGGCCCCCATGCCCGGCATGATCATCAGCTACGCGGTGAAGGTGGGCGATAAGGTCAACACCGGCGACCTGGTCTGCGTCCTGGAAGCCATGAAGATGCAGAACTCGCTGCCCGCCCCGGCCTCCGGCACGGTGACGGCCATCAACTTCGAGCCCGGCGCCTCCGTGGCCAAAGACGCGGTCATCCTGGTCATCGGCAAATAGGAGGGTGTCAGGGGCGGGGTAGCCCCGCCCCTACGTCCCTTCCCCTTACGAAAAACTCCCCCAACCCCATAAGTTTTAGAAACAGGGGAAGTCGGACAGCAAACCGACTTCCCCTTGATTAATTTCTCCTCCCGAAAAATTTATTCTTCCTGACATTTTTTATCTTCCTAAGCCACCAGGTCTTAACCTTTCCTCCGGATCCAGGTCTAAACAATCAAGAGAAGAAAGCAAACCTTTTTGGGGAGGATCGGGTTGTGAATAAATGGCAGCGTCTTTTGGGCAAGGTGAGGTTGCCGCAGTTCCTGGCGGGGCTGCTGCTGGCCTTGAGTTTTCTAACTGGATGCGCAGCCCCAGGCGCACCCCCATTAAATCCCTACACTTACACGGGTGCGGGTCTGGGCGCGCTCCTGGGGGCCGGCGTCGGGGCCGCCGCCAATCACAGCAATCCCTGGAGGGGGGCGGCCATCGGCGCCTTGATTGGCGGTGCCGGTGGTGGCATAGCCGGGGAAATGTACGGGCGCTCGAACCCCTACTATTATGGGCAGCAACAGCGCGGTTATTATCAGCAGCCAAATGGACCTCCGCCGGCTGCGGCCGCTCCTGCTCCCGGATACGGCTATAACGCGCCTGCGGCGCCGCAGAGCTATGCTTCCAGTGATCCGCCGCCGGACCCTTCTGGCGGTATCCAGACGCCTGTGACCCAGGTGCCGTACTATCGCTGATTGACTATCAATTACCGGGGCAGATGGCCTTTGCCTCCTGCCCCCAAACCCCTCCTCCAACCCCATAAGTTATGAAAATGCAGGGAAGTCGGGCCACAGCCCGGCTTCCCCTCTTTATTCTCCGCCTCATGGCGACCACCGTTGGGGCCCTGCAACTTATGGCGGGCGTGAGGCCTCATGCCCCTATTGGGGGTCTTATACCAAGTTTACCCCCAGGTCGGCCCCTACGGACGAGTACCATTTTGACTGCGACTTGGTCTTGGCCGGAGTTCCCGGGTCCGGGCATCCCGCCTGGGCGCTTGCTGCATATTAGATAAAATTTACCAGAACTCGCCTCCACTTAACTTTTTCCCTGGCCCAGGTCTAACCATTCTTTTCTCCCTTCTTTCCGCCCCTCCCACCATGGAGGGGCGTCACCCTAAATTAAATAATGCCTGGAAGCCGAAAGTCGTGGTAGATTGACCCCCTGACGGAAAAGTTCAAAGAGAGCCAACAGGTGATCATGCCAGCGCCGGCGTAGGCTTTTGGCAACTGGGGCGTCTTTCTCCAGGGAGTCAAATTGCATGGCTGACAGCATTTCGGGCCAATCCGGGTCCCCTGGCCCCCCCCTGACGCCCCCCCTGGCGGCCCTGGTCCCGTGTCGGGAAATCCCTCTGGCCGCGGTGGATCTGGAGGACCACCCGTTTGTGATTTCTCCCGCCGGCGATTGGAGCCGCCTGGTCACCTCCATCCAGGAGGTGGGGCTGCTGGCCCCGCCCTGGCTGCGCCCAAAGGATGGCGGCCAGTGGCAGGTGGTGGCGGGCCTGAAGCGCTTGCTGGCCGCGGCGCACCTGGGCTGGCCGCAAGTCCCGGCCCGCACCCTGCCCGCCGGCGCCCCCGATTCCCACTGCCTGCTCATTGCGCTTTATGACAACGCCTTTACCCGGGGGTTTAACCTTCGGGAGCAGGCCGCCTTCGCCCTCCGGCTCCTGACGCATTGGGACCGCCCCACCGTGGCGGCTAAATTCCTCCCCTGCCTGGGCCTGCCCCCTTCCCCCGCCTACTTGGAGCGGCTGTTGGCGTATGCCACCCTGGAGAGGCCCTGGCAAGAACTGGCGGCCAGGGGGCGGCTGGCCCTCACGGCCGGAGCCATGCTGGCCCGCTGGACCCCGGAGGACCGGGCTGCGGCCTGGCCGTTCCTGGAAAAATTGTGGCTCAGCCAGAGCAAGCAGGAAAGATTCCTGGAGGAAGTGGCCCAGCTGGCCCGGCGGCAGGGCGTCAACCCCGGGGCCGTCCTGGCCCGACAAGAATTCCAGCAGATCTTGCTTGACCCCTCGCTTAATCCCCAGGAGCGGACGGAGCGGGTGCGGCGCCAGCTGGAACGATGGGTTTACCCCCTGTTAAGCGCTGCCCGGGAGGCCTATCAGTCCGCTTTGGGGCGGCTGGGCCTGGCGGGCCACCCCCGGGTGCGCCTTAAGCCGCCCCCCGCGTTTGAAGGGCCGGACTTCCATCTGGAGGTCAAATTCCGGGACCGCCAGGAACTGGAGGAACTCCTGAAGGAAATCGCCCGCCTGATGCAACAGGAAGAATTTTCGGACCTGACCCGCGTTTAGACCAATTTCCCCACTCGCAGCACCTACCCGGCTGCCTTTTTCCGGGCAGCCGCTCCTGGAAATTAAGGATAATTTCCAAAAACCTCGATACTTGGGGAGGGGGGCGATAATCTGTTAAAGGAGAGGGCCCGTGGAGAAAAAGGCAGCAGAGGAAATGGAAGCCCGCCTGGCTGCGTTGAAGTCCCGCATCGCGGCATTGCAGGACAGGTTAAAGAGCGCCCAGGAGGAAGTCGAAGCCGAATTTGCAAAGCGGATTGAGCAATCTCACGGCCTGGGAAAGGCGGAGCGCCGAAAACTGCAGGAACTCAAAGACGCGGGCTTGAAGGAATGGGAAGCGCTGGCAGAACACGCCGAGAAAGCCTGGGGGGAACTGGAAGAGGCTTTGGCAGAGATTGCCTCCAGGCTGAAGAGATAAATCTTTTTTACCAGTGACCTTGGCCGCAGCAATGATTAAGGCGGCGCCGGCATGGCCCCGTCGCCCTACTTTACCCCCTACGGTTATCAGCCGCTTCTTCTCCGAAATTTACTTGCAAATCCATCAAAAATAGATATCTTTCTGTAAATCCACCATCCATTAAACCGGGGCCCGAGGCCGCCGGGCAAGGGGGCGCGAGTTCCGGCAGGCCGCGGGCGCCGTTCCGGAAGCTTCTAAGGCGGTTGCAAAACTAGCCAATGCTTCTTATCTATCATTCTGAGCGTGGCGAAGAATCTCCCTATCTCAAACCGAGGAGACCCTTCACTCCGTTCACAGTGATCAAGATAACCAGTTTTGCAACGGCCTGCCAGGCGATACTCTGAGCCGGGCCGGGGACCCTTGGACCTTGTGGCTGCTGGGCGAGGCCGCAGCCCCTGGTAATAACCACCATAAGGAACTTGACCCATGGAAGAGCGCCGCGCCAACCGTTTGCTTGATGCCATCAGCCCTTACCTCAAGCAGCATGCCTACAACCCGGTGGACTGGTACCCCTGGGGGCCGGAGGCCCTGGAGCGGGCCCGCCGGGAAGACAGGCCCATTTTTCTCAGCATCGGCTACTCCACCTGCCACTGGTGCCACGTCATGGCCCACGAAACCTTTGAGAACCCGGCCATCGCCGCCATCATGAACGAGCATTTCATCAGCATCAAGGTGGACCGGGAAGAGCGCCCGGACCTCGATGAAACCTATATGAACGCGGTTTATGCCCTTACCGGCTCCGGGGGCTGGCCGCTGAGCGTCTTTCTCACCCCGGACCTGAAGCCTTTCTACGGCGGGACGTATTTCCCCCCCGATGACCGGGGCGGGCGGCCGGGTTTCACCCGACTGTTGCTGGCCCTGAGCCAGGCCTATCATCAGAACCGGGAGCAGATCGGTGAGCTGTCCGCGGAAGGTGCAGGCGCACTTGCAGGCCCTGGCAGAACTGCCGGGGGGCGAGGAGGAGCCCAGCCGGGAGGTGCTGGCCGCCGCCGCCCAGCGGGTCGCCGCCCAGTTTGACCCCCGGCACGGGGGTCTGGGGGGCGCCCCCAAATTTCCCCGGGCCCTGGAGATGGAGTTTCTCCTGCACTACTGGCGTCTGGCCGGCGAGGCCCCCATCCTGGAGAAGCTGGCCTTCGGCCTGGAAAAGATGGCCCGGGGCGGCATCTACGACCAGTTGGGCGGCGGTTTCCACCGCTACAGCGTGGACGGGGCCTGGGTGGTGCCCCACTTTGAAAAGATGCTCTACGACAACGCCCTGCTGCCGCCCCTCTATCTGGCCCTGCACCAATTGACGGGAAGCAAACTATCCCGGCGCGTCGCCGCCGAGACCCTGGAGTTCGTCTTGCGGGACCTTACGGCGCCCAACGGCGGTTTTTACGCCGCCTGGGACGCGGACAGCGAAGGCGTGGAGGGTAAATTCTACGTCTGGGGCCTGGAGGAAGTGGAACAGACGGTGGGCCCCCAGGCCCTGCCCCTGGTGGCCGCGGCCCTGGGGGTCACCCGGGAAGGCAACTTTGAGGGTGAGAACGTGCTAACCCGACCCCTGTCCCGGCAGGAGCTGGCCGCCCGGCTTTCCCTGACAGTGGCGCAGGTGGAGGCCGGCCTTAAAGAGGCCTTTGACCGCCTGTGCCGGGTGCGGGCAAGCCGGGTGCCGCCCCACCGGGATGAAAAGATCATCGTCGCCTGGAACGGCCTGATGATCTCCGCCCTGGCCCTGGGGGCCCAGGTTCTGGGAGACCGGCGCTACCATGAGGCCGCGGCCCGGGCCGCCCGGTTTATCCTGGCGGAGCTCTGGCGGCCGGAGGCCCTCTACCGCATCTGGTCCGACGGCCAGGTGGCGGTGCCGGGGTTTTCCGAGGATTACGCCCTGCTGGCCCAGGCCCTGCTGGACCTTTATGAAACCGACTTCGACCCCGCCTGGCTGAAGGCCGCCGGGCGCCTGCTGGACCTGCTGGAGGAGAAATTCCTGGACCGGGCCGATGGCACTTACTTTTACGTGGCCCAGGACCAGGAGGCCACCCTGCTGCGCTCCAAGAGCATCTTCGACCAGACCATCCCTTCGGGCAACTCCATGGCGGCCCGGGCCGGTCTCAAGCTCCACCGGCTGACGGAGGAGCCGCGGTACCGGGAAAGGGCCCGCACCATTGTCCGGCGCTTCCAGCCCCAGGCCCGGGAAAACCCGGGCGCCTTTGCCCATCTGTGGACGGTGGCCGCCCTCTACCTGACGCCGCCCCTGGACCTGACCCTGGTGGGGGACCCCCAGGACCCCGGTCTTAAAGAAATGCTGCGCACGGTTTACCGCCATTTTCTGCCGGAACGCCGCCTGGTGCTGAAGGACCCGGCGGATTGCGCCGGGCTGGAAGAGTTGGTCCCCGCCGCCAGGACCTATGGGCCCCAGGGGGAGGGGCCGGTGGCCTATCTCTGCCGCGACTTCGCCTGCCAGCCGGCCGTCACCGGGGCCCGGGAGCTGGGGGAAAAGTTGGCGGAATTAAAGCCTTAGCAGTCCCAGGGGGCCGGGAACCCGCGGTTGCGGCCTCTCAGTGACACTCCCTGGCTCAGGCCGCCTCTGTCGAGGCGGCGGTAACGGCTCTAATCCGTCAGCTGCCGGCAGAAAGCTCCTCTGGAATGGAAGAACGCGGTGCGGTTTACCATACAGGCGTAGATAGGATATGGCCTGCGGCAAATTGGGGAGAAGTTCCGTTTAAAATCGGGCCCGCGGCAGATTAACAAGATTAGCTTATGGCGATCTCCGACTTGACAGGAAAATAATAATTGCCAGGCCGATGAAGATCAACATGATGAAAATGGCAAAGTTCTGACGGAATCTCAACTCCTGGAAGCCTTTCTGAACCTGTTCATTAAGAGCAGAAAGCTTCTTGGTGAACTCCGCCGTTCTATTTTTCACCAGATTTACATCAACGGTATGAAAAAGAGTCCGGTACTCGGCCTGAGTCCTGAACAAGATCTTCTCGTCATCCTCCGTAGCGATTAATCCGGCCCTCAGGGTCTTAAGATTCTTATCAATCCGATTTATCTTCTGCTCGGTCAGCAAAAGAGACGCTTTTATGGTCGCGGCCCTGTCATAACTATGGCAGAGGCCGCACAAATTTTCGTTAATAATCTCGATGTTGGCTTTTTGGATATTATGAAAGCCGTGGCAGAGAACGCAGTTTGGACCCCTGCCGGTGGCCATTAAGGCCTTGCCATGGCCACTTTCAAGATAGCTTTTCATGATGCCGAGGTGGCATTTACCACAGAACTGCGGAACCGCTTTGGGTTTGGGCACCCCAACGAAACCTTTCTGAGGGGACATGGCCATTGCAGCATCTTTGGGGTCGCCCCCATGACAGTCATTGCAGGCAACATCATTTTGGTAATGCACGCTCTTACGCCACGCCTCGGGGATTCCCCTGTAGGCAGCCGGCATCAACTCCGAGGAATGGCATTGGATACAGACAATCTGTTCAACCCTTGGTTTTTCACTGGAGGCCGGCGTGAGGAACCCCGGCTGGGAGGTCTGACTCAAAGCCACTGCCGGAAACGCATAGCAGGCTGACGAAGCAGATCAACGAGAGGAAGGGTCTCATCAGTGAGACCCCCATATGGTAAGGACTATCCACAGCGCTATGGTTCCCAGGAAGAGGGCCAGCAACAGGGGTCTTTTAAGAATATTGGCTTTCTCAGACTTATCGAGAAACGGCCAGAAGATGAAGACCAGGACCAGGGCCAATTGGAAGGCAATCCCCAGGAATTTATTGGGTATGAGCTTGAGCATCTGGTAGGGGGCCAGGAAATACCATTCCGGCCGGATATGTTCAGGGGTATTGAGGGGATCAGCCGGAATGGTGGCGTCCCTGGGAAGGAACAGGGCCGGCGCAAAGGCGATGATGAAGAACATGACCACAACATAAATGGCTATCATCAACGCCTCTTTTGATACAAAGTAGGGATAGAAGGGAGGCCCGTCGGGATGGTCTTCGTGTCGGAATTTTTGCCAGGCCCCTTCCCCTTCACTATCAAAGGGAGGGGCGGAGATGCCGATCCTCCTTACCAAGAAGACGTGCAGACCCAAAAGCGCTGCCAGGAGCGCCGGCAGAAGCCCCACGTGCAGGGCAAAGAATCGGCTAAGGGTCTCCTGCGAGACATTTTCGCTTCCCCTAAGGAGCTTCTCAATAGAATCTCCCACCCAGGGAAAGGCAGTAGGTATATTGGTCACTACAGTGGTGGCCCAATAACTCAGCTGGCTCCATTCCAGAAGATAGCCACTTAAGCAAAAGGTTAGGGTGGTAAATAACAATAAAGCCCCAACAACCCAGGTGAGCTCTCGGGGCTTCTTATAGGCACCGAGGAAGAAAACGGAAGTCATATGGAGGAGAACCACCGCCACCATCAGATTGCTCCCCACCACATGCATCAGACGGAAAAGCCAGCCATAAGGTACGGTGTTCATTATCGACTGGATGCTTTTAAAGGCATACCCTTCCTGGGGAATATAAAAGGTGAGCAGGAGGATCCCGGTTATGACCTGAATCAGAAATGCCGCAAAGGCGACCATCCCCAGGGTATAAAAGAGATTGATATTTTTCGGGACCCGGTACTCGGTCAACTGGGATCTGATGAGCTCATCGAGGCCGATCCTGATCTCCAGCCATTCTCTTATCTGTTGCAGCATCATTTCACCCGATCACTATCTGGTCGCCTTCAGCCATGACGGAGAACCTCGGTAAAGGTTTGGGCGGAGGTCCGGATAAGACGTTCCCTTCGAGGTCGTAGATGCCTGCGTGGCAGGGGCAGATGAGAATTTGTCTCTCTTTATTGTAATTCACCAGACAGCCGAGATGGGTGCAGACCCTGGAGAGGGCAATAAATCCTCTATCCCTCGTATGGATTATGATTGAGGGCACCCCCCCGATCAGCAGATCCTTGGTCGCCCCCACCGGTATTTCACTCGAGGCGATACTTACTTTTCTGGCCGCTACCGTCGCCTCAACGGGGGTAAGGAAGCGAATCAGGGGATAGAGAAACGTACCTAGGGCGCTCAACCCCAGGATAGATGCCAAAAGCTTTAAAAATCCCCGTCTGTTCATATGGCAGCAGCGATGAGAAGATAATTGATAAAGCCCATTCCCCTGGAGAATAAGGAAGTGAGGGTGAGCCGAACCTTATGGCCCCGGAGGCCGCGGGGACCAGGAAGGCCGCGACCGCAACCAGGCCGCCGAGAAGCAATCAGGTTTTATCCCCAATGTTGCCAGAGTGGAAGCAGACCGGAGCCCGCGGCTCCAGCCTGCTTCCGAATTAACAGTCCGTTTCCGATAACCACCCCTTAGTCCGCTCCTGCAAGCTACAGCATCTGCCAGATCAAGATATAGAGAGTGTTATTGTCGGAGGCGTTGCGTCTGGCGGAAGGGAAGTCCCCGGCGTTGAAATCATACTTACTGCGAGAGCCATTAAACCGGTTATAGAAGGTGTACTGGACCGTGAGCTTGGTATACTTCCACCACGGCACATAATCGAATTCCAGAATGAAACCGTCGCTATTGGGTTTACCCGTCTTGCTGCCGTCACCCGGGTCGGGGGAGGGGAAACTCGGGGTTCCCCAATAGGTAAAATAACATAGGGTACCGCCGACGGTACCCCAGTTGTCGGTGCGATAGTAGTAATTGAGGTTTACTCTATACGTGTCCAGCCACGCATGGTCACCGAGTGACCCACCCTGGGAGAATGTGTCATTCAGGCGCTGGTCCTCATGGATATAGGTAGTCTGGGCGGTTAAGAGGTGCTTTTTGCCGATGAATTGATATTGGGCGTCAAAGCCGATATCCGCAAAACGGTCGATGGGTCCGCGAGTATCGATTAAATTAGGGAAAGAGTTTCCATTCTCGTCGATCTTGGGCGACGGCGACAGGTTCCGGGTCACTATGCCGTAGGTGCCTACGGCCAGGGAGTTTTTGCCCCATTGATGTTGTACGAACGCTCGCCAGTAAGGGGCGACATCCTGGATCATGGGGTCGGTGACCGTGCCCGCGCCCAGGAATTGGAAAAACCCCTGCCTGGCCGTGTGGTAAACGCCTACCTCCCCATAGAGCAGGTTATTCCAGTAAAAATAACCCCCCACCCCGCCCACCAGGCCCCCCAAGCCCTCGATTTGCAGCCCCGCATTAGGGGCCAGGGACACGGCGGAGCTAGCCGAGGGGAAACGGAAGGCCGGGGTGGTATTTAAAACGTCCGTCACCGTTGGGTTGTTATTGAGGGAGAGGCCCAAGACCAGGTCTTTGTTGAACAGCGAGGTTTTGCCGGTAAGCCGCACATCGGTATTGTCCAGGAAGAATTTATTATTGACGCCATCGTAGGTCCCCTGGATGAAGCCTCCGAGGTGATTACCATAGATGCGCCCGGCATAGAACAGGCTTATCGCCTGGGGGACGTTGACATTATCATTGGCCCGGGACTCCCCCTGGATGTCAAAACCCATTGCTACGTTGGGCGGCACTTCTTTATGCTGATGGGTAAAAGATAACTGGAGCATGCCGGAGATAGGCGGGGGCCACTCATAGGACTTGTCGCCATGTTTGCTGGCCGTATAACCGGTGAGCTTGAAGTTACGCCCTACGGGGGTCAGCTCGGGAAAGACGGTATGACAAGAATTGCATTCCAATCCCGTCTGACGCATAAAGCTGGGGACTGCCTGGGCCTGGTTGGCGGGTAAAGAGAGCCATAAACCAAGGATAACCAACGCCACTGCAATTTTTCTGCATTTTCCCCTCAGCATTTCTCCCCCCTCCCTTTTTCAGAAAACGATTCTCTACATCGGGTCCCTTTACTCCTTGGGAATTGCTGACTCATTATGGCAAACGATTTTACTTTTTGAAAGTCTTCTTTATGTACTCGGTGACCGCCTTGATTTCATCGGGCTTCAGGTCCACCGGAATCATTTGTCCCTTACCCTTGGTAATGGAGTCGGTGAATTTTTTATCCACGTCACCCTGCCAGAACTTGGCATCGACGAAGCTGCCGGGCGGAGGGTTGTAGCAGATGGCCATGGGGCCTTTGGCGTCCCCCTTCTCGCCATGGCAAGGAAGGCATTTATTGGTATAAAGGGTTTTCCCCTGGTCATCGGCAGCCCTGGCGGTGCTTTGGGCCCCAGCCAGTACTACTCCCAGGAACAATACAGCCATTGCCCAGGCAATAATTTTTCTCATGGAAACTTCTCCTTTCCCAGTTAGACCGCGTCAGGGTGATGGTTATTCAGGGGCTGCTTTATTCTCTTTGGTTACCCCCGGGATTTTCCCTTGTTGCTAAAATTAATTCCACAGGAAGCAGAAAGCAAGTAGAATATTTCTAGCAATAGAGGTTTCCTGGAATCAAAGCAGCCATAGTTCTGGCGCGGAGGATGATGGGTGCGCGGCCAGGCTGGTCTGCCGCTCGGGTCCTGCCTGAGTTTTTCCCTTGGCCGCGGGAAGCTTGCTCTTGATTTTGAGGGAATGATGCTCATTTTTTAGGTAAAACCCGCCCTGACGATAGGTATTTCAATGCCCTTCAGAATGGGCGGCAAAGCCTGCCAGCAAACGTGAGGGAATAATTTATGAGAAGCACCGCGAAATTTTTCTTGGTCGGATGGTTTCTGGGAGCGGTCCTTTGGGGGGGCCCTGGCCAGGTTCTGGCGCAATATGAGCAGGGAAAAAGTGTTTACGATGATAAATGCGCCATTTGCCATGGCCGGGATGGCAAGGGCGATGGTCCATTAGGTGTTTCCTTTAGCCCCAGCCCCACCAATTTTACCGACCCCAGTTTCTGGCAAGGGAGGGTTAACGAAAAGATCCGGGAAACCATCGAGAACGGCCATAGCCCCATGCCTGAGATTAATTTGAACTCCAGTCAGATCCAAGCGGTTATCGATTACATGTCCCACGCCTTTAAACCATAGTCAAAAAAATTTAACAGTTGGCAGGAAAGAAAATTAAAACATGGCCTGCCACCAGGCAAGAACCCCACACCGTCTGGCTGAAACCGGAGCTCTCTTTGCTGGTCTGGCTGAGGTTTTAAGGAGTATTTCAGGGCTCTTCGCCAAGAAACCGGCAAAATCGGGGGGCCTCCGGTCCTGGCGCCCCGGCGATAGCATTCCCGCGGTGGCGGTTTCACCATCTCTGACGCCTAAAGGTTTACGACATGACCATCTTCGACCCCTTCTATCGGTTTTTGGCCGCCATGGGCTACACTCATCCGCTGCATCCACCCTTAACCCATGTGACCATCGGTCTGGTGGTGGCTGCCTTTATCTTCGGTTTAGGGGGGGTGCTCCTGCACCGCCCCCAACTGGCAGCCTCGGCCCGGCATTGCCTGGTCCTGGCCTGGCTATTTCTCTGGCCCACGATTTTGCTGGGGTTCATGGACTGGCAGTACTTTTACCATGGAGTCTGGATGTTCCCCATCATCGCCAAGATTTCCCTGGCCGCCTTCCTCTCCATCGTGCTCTCCCTGGGCTTGATCCTGTTGTACAAGGGACAGACGGAATCCAGGGTTCTCCTGGTCATCTACACTCTGGGCTTTCTGGCCGTAGTGGGTCTGGGGTATTTTGGGGGCCAGATCGTTTTTGGCGGCGTGGCCAAAGTCACGCCGGAGGGGGCCCAGACCGAGATCTTCCTGGCCGGGAAGCAGATCTTTTTAGAAGATTGCCAGGCTTGCCACCGCAAGGGAGGGAACGTCGTTCTGCGCCAATATCCCCTTGAGGGGAGCGATAAGCTAGCCGATTTTGATACTTTCCTTGCCTTTATCCGACACCCGCGGCTGGACGACGGCACCAAAGGCCCCATGCCCGACTTCGCCCAGGATGAAATCTCGGACGAGCAAGCCATGGAACTATACCAGTACCTGATCCAGACCTTCGGGAAGCCGCAGCCCAGCGGGGAGCACCAGCACCAGCCCTGAGGGCCAGGAGTCCCGGCGGGCGGAGGGGCGGGGCTACCCAGGCTTGAGCCTGATAGGTGGGCCAGGTCCCGACCACAGATGCGGGAACTGCATCGATATCTGATTTCCGCGCTGGCAACCCCGGCAAAAAAGTAGTAAAGTAAGGGCCGACCCGAAACGGCAAGTTAACAAGAGACCCACGCCAGGGGGGGCGCCATGGACCAGAACTGTCTGGGGGTGGTCCGGGAACTGACGGCAGAGGTCATCGCCCAGGTCTGTCCCGAAAAACTGCCTGACTTTGACGACGATTTCGCCGCCTTTGCCCTGGTGGCCGGGGCCATGCGGGTTTCCGAAAAGACCGATTTTTTCAAGCCCCGGGACCAGGGCCTGGACACCACCCTGGTGGCCGGCATGTTCTTCCAGGTGCTGGTGGAGGCTGCCGCCCTGCCCGCCGGCACCCGGGAGCGGGTCTCCTTCATCCGGAAAAAGGCCAAAAATTACTTGGTGAACCGCCTGGCCGGACAGATCACCCTGTCCCAGTTTTACCGCCTCCTGAACCTCATTGAAGAGAAGGCCGAGCACTACTTCGAGAGCCTGGAAAGGGATTGGGCCGCCAAGCCCGTGGTGGAGATCGGCCTGGCCCCGCCCCGGCCCGAGCCCGTGAACGCCGAGGAGCTGCGCCGGGCCCTATCCCAGGTTCCCCTGCCCTTGAAGGGGCGGCGCAAACTCACCCCCGAGACCTTGTGGGAGTTTCTCCGGGACACCGAAGGCCGCTGGTTCCGCCTCCTGGACTTAGAGGGGTCCTTCAAGGTGAACAAGAAAACGGCCTGGAGTTACTTAAACCTGCTGCTCACCGAAGGCATCCTGGAACACAACGGCGAGAAAGCCAACCGGGTGCGCTACGCCCTGGCCGGCCCCTTTCGGCTGGCGCCCCCCCATTAATGCCGCATTTCAGAAATATCTTTCCTTACGGCTCAAGCTCTCCGCCATCACCCGGAAAAGCGGCAGGGCGTAGCCGGTGAGGTGCAGCCGCGGCCCTGTTGACTCCCGCGGCCGCCGCCAGTCTCCGGTTCAATTTCCGGAGCGAAACGCCGATAACTAGCCTGGAAGCCCTTCCCCAGTTGAGACTTTCGCCGGAACGATGGCCCGGAAGCAAGGGATAAATAAAGGGTTAGGCAAGGGAAAAATTGTAAAAATTATGGCAAAAAAAAGCCGGAGGGGATAAATTTAATCTTTGGGGATAAATGGATTTTAGACCGCCCTCGCCCAGCGCCTCAGTCTTAGTCGGCAAAAGGATGCCCCATATCTCCATTATTTTTTAGGAAACAAGGAATAGTCATGCCCAGAGCCAAAGAACGCCCCAACCGGGGCCTGAAATTGGAAATCACGGTCATTCCTGCCAAGTATCTGAATTGGACCCTGGGCGACATCGCCCGCCACCTGGGCAACGGCCCGCTACTCTGGCCGGGGGGGGCCGGCAGGTCCCAGAGCATTAAACTTGTGCCCTATGAAATCAAAAAGAAGCGGGGCCGCAAACCCAAGGCCAAGGATAAACCCGTCCGGCAGCCCGGCCCGGATGCCGCCGGCAAGACTTCAGATTAAGCGCCCCTGTAGGCCTTCGGTAGCTGAAGCAGTGATGTCATTCGACAAGATCGTCATCCGGGGAGCCCGGGAACACAATCTCAAAGACGTCGATCTGGAGCTGCCCCGGAACAAGTTCATCGTCATCACCGGGGTGAGCGGCTCCGGCAAGTCCACCCTGGCCTTTGACATCCTCTACGCCGAGGGCCAGCGCCGCTACGTGGAGTCGCTCTCGGCCTACGCCCGGCAGTTCCTGGAGCTCATGGACAAGCCGGACGTGGAGTACATCGAGGGCCTGTCTCCCGCCATCGCCATCGAGCAGCGCAGCGCCTCCCGCAATCCCCGCTCCACCGTGGCCACCTCCACGGAGATCTATGATTACCTGAGGGTCCTGTTCGCCCGGGTGGGCACTCCCTACTGCTACCAGTGCGGCCGGCCCATCTCCTCCTTGAGCGTGCCCCAGATGGTGGACCAGGTGCTGGCGCTCCCTCAAGGAAGCCGCATCACCATCCTGGCCCCGGTGGTGGTCAACCGCAAGGGAGAGCACGTCAGAAGCTGCTGGAAAAGCTGCGAGCCGAGGGCTACAGTCGCATCCGCCTCAACGGCGAAGTGATGGAGCTGGAAGAAGTCCCGGTCCTGGACAAAAACAAGCGCCACACCATGGAGGCGGTGGTGGACCGCCTGGTGGTGAAACCGGATCTGGGCACCCGGCTCACCGACTCCCTGGAGCTGGCCCTGAAGCTGGCCGACGGGGTGGTGCGGGTGGGGGTGCAGGGGGGCGAGGAACTCCTCTTTTCCGAGAAATTCGCCTGCGACCATTGCGGGGTCAGCCTGCCGGAACTCACCCCCCGACTCTTCTCCTTCAACAGCCCCCAGGGGGCCTGCCCCGCCTGCAGCGGCCTGGGCACCAGGCTGGTCATCGACCCGGACCTGGTGGTGCCCAATCCAAGTTTGAGCCTTCGGGATGGGGCGGTGCGCCCCTGGGCCCACCGCCACTCCCTGCGGCACCAGCAAATGCTGGAGGCCCTGGAGCAACACTACCGCTTCTCCATGCGCGCCCCCTTTAAGGACCTGCCCCAGGAGGTGCAGCAGGCCATCCTGTACGGCTCCAGGGGCGAGCCCGTAAGTTTCTTCTATGAGCAGGGGGGCCGGCGCTATTACGGGCCCCGTCCTTTCCCCGGGGTCATCCCCCTGCTCAAGGAACGCTACGTGGAAACGGATTCGGCCGCAGTGCGGGAGGAAATCCAGCAGTACATGAGCGTGCGCCCTTGCCCGGACTGCGGCGGCACGCGTCTACGCCGGGAAGCCCTGGCCGTGAAGATCGACGGCGCCAACATCAGTGAGGTGACCGGCTTCACGGTGGCCCGGGCCTTGGGCTGGTTTGCCGACCTGGAGCTCAGCCCCCGGCAGGCGGAGATCGCCCGCCGGGTCTTGAAGGAAATCACCGAACGCCTGAGTTTCCTGGAGGAAGTGGGTCTCGATTACCTCACCCTGGACCGGGCCACCGCCACCCTGGCCGGGGGGGAGGCCCAGCGCATCCGGCTGGCCACCCAGATCGGCTCCAAGCTGAGCGGGGTCCTCTATATCCTGGATGAGCCCAGCATCGGCTTGCACCCCCGGGACACCCACAAGCTGCTGCACACCCTGAAGATGTTGCGGGACCTGGGCAACACGGTCATCGTGGTGGAGCACGACCTGGAAACCATCCGCCAGGCCGACTATATCGTGGACATGGGCCCGGGCGCGGGCCGGGCCGGGGGGGAGGTGGTCTTCGACGGCACCCCGGCTGAGCTTTCGCGTAACGGCCACTCGCTGACCGGCCAGTTTCTCTCGGGCCGGCGGGAGATCAGCCTCCCCCAAGGCCGCCGCCGGCCCCAGTCCTTTCTGCGCCTCATCGGGGCCCGGGGCCATAACCTCAAAGACCTGGAGGCGGCCATCCCCCTGGGGGTCCTCAATTGCGTCACCGGGGTCTCCGGCTCCGGGAAGAGCACCCTGATCATGGACACCCTGTACCTGGCCCTGCGGCAGCAGCTTTACCATGCCAGGGTGGCGGCGGCCCCCTACGGCCAACTTGTGGGCGCCGAGCAGCTGGACAAGGTGATCAATATCGACCAGAGCCCCATCGGCCGCACCCCCCGGTCCAACCCGGCCACTTACTCCGGGCTGTTCACCATCGTGCGGGAGCTGTTCTCCCAGGTGCCCGAGGCGCGCCTCAGGGGCTACCGGCCGGGGCGCTTCAGCTTCAACGTCAAGGGCGGCCGCTGCGAGGCCTGCCGGGGCGAAGGCATCAACAAGATCGAGATGCACTTTCTGCCGGATGTCTACGTGCGTTGCGAGGTCTGCCGGGGCCTGCGCTACAATCAGAGCAGCCTGGAGATTCGCTACAAGGGGAAAACCATCGCCGAAGTGCTGGAGCTCACCGTGGATGCGGCCCTGGAGTTCTTCGGGGCGGTGCCGGCCCTCCGGGACAAACTGCAAACCCTGGCGGACGTGGGCCTGGGTTACATCCACCTGGGCCAGTCGGCCACCACCCTGTCCGGCGGCGAGGCCCAGCGCCTGAAGCTTTCCAAGGAGCTCTCCCGCCGGTCCACCGGGCGCACCCTCTACATCCTGGATGAGCCCACCACCGGGCTCCACCTGGCGGACATCGAAAAACTGCTCCTGGTGCTGAACCGCCTGGTGGCAGAGGGCAACACGGTCATCGTCATCGAACACAACCTGGAGGTCATCAAGACCGCGGACTGGCTCCTGGACCTGGGGCCGGAAGGCGGCGACGGCGGCGGCCGCCTGGTGGGGGCCGGCACCCCGGAGGACCTGGCCCGGCACCCGGAGTCCCACACCGGCCGGTTCCTGCGGCAGATTTTGCCTTAATGTGGTACTAGCGGGTCAAGAGCCGTCGGCCCCTCCTCCTGCCAATCTCCTAAATCTCCTCATTGCCGTTATCGTCACCATATCGAAGTGTTATAAAAACTTGTAACTCTCGGGATATATAGCAGTTAGTTATCATGTTAACGATAAAGTTAAGCTACGGCGTGAAACGCCGTCAGCTTCAGCGATTGGCCAGACAATTGATCTATATACCTTTTGCTTTACAAGTTACTTGCAATAATATCCTCAAGCAAGCCATTTGATAGCATTTTTAAGTTCAAAAGGTAATCTATATGGTTGAAAGTTTCTTCTAAAGGTCTGGTGGTAACTTTCCAACCTAAGCCATCGGTAATCCAGATAAAACTATGCCCATCATTGACAAGAAAATCATGGAGAGATTTATACTCACCGGCTGTAGCCTTAAGTTTTGAACCGCCACCACCATAAAAATTTGTCTCTATAAGATTAAAGATTGGTATACCTCATTATTCTTTCTAACACCTGAAATATAAAAATATTCTTTTGAACCCCTATAATTATCGGCTAATTGATAACAAAATATTTCATTGAAAGTAGTGTTCAGAAGATATTTATTTTCTTTTAATAGATTTTGAAAAGCTTCCTTCGGACTAATACCAAAGGCAACTCCTATCACTTGTAAGTTTTCAATATCTGGTTCAATAGTTATCGAATCAGGTTGAAAAGTGTAACCTTCCAAAGTTAAAAACATATAAGGTTTCTTCTTCATAGCAAAATTCCCCTTTTAGTTGATTTGCCTTTTATAAGTTGTCTAACTTGCTTTAATTTGATAGGATTTGAAAAATACATCTCTAAATATTCATAATCACAAAATTTGACTCTTTCTTTTAAATCTTCATAGATACTTAAATTCATAACTGAATGAAATTCAGAAATTCTTTCCTTGAATGAAATTATAAGCATATCTGTATAAAAATCCTTAAGTTCATAAAATTTTATCAAAGAATTTTTAAAGTTAGTAGAATGTTCAATTTCAAAAACCACATCTGGGAATCCCCTTTCGTTGACCCAAATTACATCTATACTTTTAATTGTATTAACGATTAATTCATAAGTAAAAGCGGGGAGAATTTCTAAAGTTATCACATCTTTCAGCGTTTTATTGAGATAGGGTTTATTTTTGTCTTGAGGGGGAATATAAACTTTGTAATTATAGAAATTCCCGATTTCTGCTAATATTCCTTGATAATAGTAATGAGTATATTTTTGTTCTTTTTCTAGAGGTGCTTGGGATTCTTCAATCATTTCAAGAATATTGGCTGGTAACTTGTTCTTATAACTATTTAAAGCCCATAGTCCAGGTTTTATTTTAAAGAAGAATCTGGAATCTTGAACAATTCTACGTATTGAAGCAAAAGGGGTTTTTGTTTTCCACTCTGCACCTGAGACTTTTAAGACATTTTCATTCAGATGTTTTAGTGTTGCATATCCACCATTTATTTCCATAACATTTATTGCTGCTTCATATTGTTTCATTTGTTTCCTACCTTAATTAAGTAATAAAGCAGAAACACCAGTTGTTGAACTCCCACAGAAGGGATCGAGTACTAATAACCACTCAAGATTAAACTTATGGTTTTCTTCCACTCCCATTGATTTGTCCCATTTCCCTTTATTTACCGACACCATTTTGCCTGCATGACAGGTAATACCTCCGTTGGAAAGAAAATAAGGAGGATCGGCAAAGATCATATCGACGCTGTTTTCCCTTGCCTGATTCAGCACTTCAATGCAGTCACCTTTAAGAAGTCTTAGGGAATGTTCTGGATTATCATAGTAAATAACGAAAGGCTTTTTTTCACCATAAGTGGCTGTCTTTTCAGAGATGTAAAATTAAAGAGAATCTCTTTCAATGCTATTATCATAATAATTAATTGTTTTGGTTAAATCCCGAGTATTTTTCAATGTAATATCCTCCTGAGGATTTATCTTCTTCAGGGTTTATTTTCATTCATTGTCTGACAATGATTATACAGTCTGTATAAAACGGGGATGCAGACAGTTTCCTTTTGTATAAGAAGTTCCCGTGTTTTCCAATTGGTTCTTAAAACAATTTTCATATCAAATGATTGCACGATTCCGGCTCCTGATTCGTCTCCGTTTTATACAGAATGTATAAACTGAGAATTTGGGCGAACCTTGGCCACCACAATCTAAAATATTATGGGGAAGCCTTTCACGGAGTTGAACCCCGACAAGTATCATCTTCCGCAGCCGAATTGTCTCGTGGGAGGAATGATAGCACAAATTTCGGGGTGAAAGGTATCTTTTTAAAAGTTGGGCATACCACCACTTACCATGGTTATCGGTCACTTGATATTATCTACTCAATTAAACTTAAGAACCAACTTGAAGATATGAAAAGGATATTTAAAAGATTTTTAAATTAATTTGCTGAAAGGAATCTAGCTTTTCGCCATGTGGGGGGGGACAATCACTGCGGATATCTTAGGCGGATTGCTCAGGGGGCTGTGGGTGGAGGGCAGGGGCCTCAGGCCCCTGGCCCCCAAGACTCCTTCGGAGTAGTTGGGGGAGGGGGCCAAGGGCCTTCCACGGCGAGACGCCTGTGCCACTAAGCCCTTTCCCCCTCCCCCAAACCCCCACCCCCAATCTTTTATATTTAACTCGCAGACAAAAAAAAGGCACAGGCGAGACGCCTGTGCTACTTAGTTTTTTGCTTTTACCGAAAACCGAAAACTGAAAACCGAAAACCGTTTTTTCTACCCCTCGGCCATGGTGAGGTTATAGGCCAGGTTGTCCAGCTTGACGGTGAAGTCCACGTTCTCCACCGCCATGCCTTCCGGCACCTGCAGCTGGATGGGGGCGAAATTGAGGATGGCCTTGACGCCGGCGGCAATGAGTCGCAGGGCCGCCATTTGTGCCTTGGCCGCGGGGGTGGCGATGACCCCGATCTCCACGCCCTTGTCCTGGACCACCAGGTCCAGTTCGTCGATGTGGTGGATGGTCTGGCCGCTGGGCACCCGGCGGCCCACCTTGGCGGGGTCGATGTCAAAGACCGCCACGAACTCGTAGCCCTGGCGAATAAAATTCTGATGGGCCAGCAGGGCCGAGCCCAGGTTGCCGATGCCCACCAGGGCCATCTTCCAGGTCTTGTTCAGGCCCAGGATGCGCTTGATCTCGAAGAGCAGCTCCTTGACGAAGTACCCTACGCCCCGGATGCCGAATTCGCCGAAGTAAGCCAGGTCCTTGCGGATTTGCGCCGGGTTGATACCGCATTTCTGGGCGAGCTTGTCCGAGGCGATGATCTTGACCCCTTCCTGGGACAAGGCCTCCAAGTATCTGGAATATATGGACAAACGGGTAATGGTCGCAGTGGGGATCTTGGAGAATTTCATTGTAGCTCGCATTACTTAGCCGCCAGTGGGTTCGACATAACTTGTGGATATTTGCACAAATATCTAAGTTTAAAAGGGGGAGCGCAGGACTCCCCCGGTTAAACTTAACCTAGATCTTGAATCCCAGGGCCGCCGCGATGGGTTTGGTCATGGGGTAAGCATACAGGATGATCAGGGCCACGACCAGGGCGTAAATACAAAGAGACTCGATCATGGCGAGACCGATCAGCATGGTCACGGTGATTTTACCGGAAGCCTCGGGGTTGCGGGCGATGCCTTCCACCGAGCTCTTCACGGCCAGACCCTGGCCGATGCCGGTACCAAAGGCGGCGATGCCGATGCCGAAGCCGGCGGCCAGCACCGCATAGCTGAAGAAGCTGCCCAAGCCGGTGGCGGAAGCGCCGGCCGCGGCGGGCTCAGCCGCCAGGGCCAGGGAAGCCCAAAGCACGGAGACCAGCATGCTAAGTCCGAATACCAGGGATTTTCTCAACGCCATTGTCCAAAACCTCCTTAAACGATGATGGGATATATGAAGTGGCCTTCTTCCAATTTTAAGCCGGTTTCGGCTTCAAGTGCTGCTTAATGATAATCCAGAGTCCCCTAGCCGAAAACCGAAAACCGGAAACCGAAAACTCTATCAGTGGGCGTGCTCCATGGACCCGGCGAAGTACATCATGGACAGCAGGGTGAAGACAAAGGCCTGCACCACGCTGGTGAACACCGCCAGGAACATCATGGGCAAGGGGGCCAGGAACATGCCGGCCAGAAAGAGCAGGATGGCCAGCACCAGGTCCTCACCCATGATATTGCCGAAGAGACGCAAAGTCAGGGACAGCACCCGGGCAAAATGGCCGATGATCTCGATGGGTAAAAACAACGGCGCCAGGGCTGGGATGGGTCCCAGAAAGTGCTTGATATATTTAGCCCCATGATACTTGATACCCAGGAAGTGGGTATAGGCAAACGT
>CAVYJK010000028.1:0-195497 GCA_963768765.1 uncultured delta proteobacterium | reverse complement strand
CGTTCAACAAATCCCTTAGGGAGAGCAGGATGTACAAAGCAGACTATGAGAAAAAACTTACGACCCCGGCAAAGGCCGTTGAACACATTGCCCATGGGAGCACCATTGTGCATGGCATGGGAACGGGGAGCCTCCGGCATTGCTGGGGGCTATCGCAGATCGCGTCCGGGCCGAGGACCTGAAAGGCATCAAGGTCTTTTCCCTGCTCCCTATGGAGCATGTAGGGCGGACACTTCTGGCCCCCGATCTCAGTGACCGCCTGTCGGCGTATTGCTGGTTTGTCACCGGCGCCGACCGAGACTTGGTGAAATGCGGACTGAACCATTTCGTTCCCAACGAATTTCACCAAATTCCCCGGTTGCTTCGGGATTTCATGAAAGTCGACGTGACGGTCACCACCGTCTCACCCATGGACAAAGCCGGCTTTTTCAGCTTCGGGACAGTCAACGACTATATCTCTACCGCAGCTCGTTGTGCCAAGAGACTGATCGTTGAAGTCAATCGCCATATGCCTCGAGTCTTCGGGGACTCCCTGCTCCATGTATCCGAAGTCGATGCCATTGTGGAAAACGACCTGCCGCTCATTGAGATTGTGCCTGCCGAGCCCAAGCCTGAGGCGGAGGCCATCGGGCATTTAATCGCCGAGATGGTCCCCGATGGCGCCACCATTCAGTTGGGGATCGGCGGCATCCCCAATGCCGTGTGCCTGCATCTGGAAAGTCACAAGGATTTGGGGGTCCATACGGAACTGTTCTGCCCTGGCATGATGCACCTCATCAAAAAAGGGGTTATCACCGGCCGCAGGAAAAACCTCCATCCCCGCAAGCACATCTTCACAAACGCCCTGGGGGACCGAGCTATGTATGAGTTTATGCATGACAACCCCAGTATGGAGAGTTACCCGGTTTCCTATACCAACGACCCGCATGTCATTGCCCAAAACGACCATATGATCTCGATTAACTCAACCATTGAGGTGGATATCCTGGGCCAGTGCAATTCCGAATACCTTGGCGGCTTCGAATTCAGCGGCACCGGTGGGCAATTGGATTATGTGCGGGGGGCCTTCAATTCTCGAGGGGGCAAATCCATCATCGCCTTTTATTCCACCACCCATAATGGAGAGGTTTCCAGGGTAGTCCCCCGGTTTAAGCCCGGGACGGTGGTGACCACTCCCAGAATGGATACCCACTTTCTGGTGACTGAATATGGCGCTGTCAACCTCAAGGGCAAATCAACCCGCGAGAGAGCCCTGGATATTATAAGCATTGCTCATCCCCGCTTCAGGGATGATTTATTGAAAGAAGCAGAGAACATGCGTTTGCTTTAAGAGATGGGTGGAAACCCCCAGTCGATAGGTCATCCATTTTAATCTGGTTCAAGAGGGATTTGGGTGTCTCATTACAAAAGAGCTTACCCAGTGCTCCCATTGATTTCGAAGAAAATATGCACTTCATATCTGTAGTTTTTGCTGACTCTGTTATAAGTGTTGAGGTTGGCAAGTTACGCGCCCCTTTCCCCTGATGCAGATTACTCGTCATGCCAAAAGTTTTAGGAATTGATTTTTCACAAAATCTTCTGCTACCATGCCACCCACATGACAATTTGGATACGGAAAGACGAAACTTTCTGGGTTTATACTCGGGAATAGAGGTTCCTATAATTTTTGTTTGCGGTGGCCAAGGCCGGGGTCCGCCGGATGGATAAAATTATCACCTGGGGTTACCCCCTGGGCTATGAGAGGTAGCAGGCGGGCCAACGGACACCATGAACCTGAGCCCCCAGACCAAAGAGTTGCTCTTCCTGCTCCTGGCCATCGTCATCGGGGCCCTGGCCGGGATGGGGACCCTGGGGTTTCTGGCCCTCATTGAGGTGGGGCAATGGGGGGCATGGCCGGGAGACGGCCATTTTATGGCCCGGGTGCTGTCGGCTCCATGGTGGCTCCGGATCTTGATCCCCGTCCTGGGAGGACTGGCGGTAGGACCGGTGATCGCCTTCTGGGCCCCGGAAGCCCGGGGGCCGGGAGTGCCTGAGGTAATCGAGTCCGCGGCCCTGCGGGAGGGGCACATCTCACCCCGCATGGCCCTGCTCAAGGCCTGGTGCACCGGTCTGACCATTGCCACCGGCGGCTCGGTGGGCCGGGAAGGTCCGGTGGTAGGCATCGGCGCCGCCATCGGGTCGTTCATGACGCGGTTATTCAGTTTCAGTACCGGCAAGGGCAGGATCTGCCTGGCTTGCGGGGTGGCCGCGGCCTTTGCCGCCACTTTCAACACCCCTATCTCCGGGGCCCTCTTCACCATCGAAGTCATCCTGGCGGATCTGGAGATTGTCTACTTAGGACATATCGTCATTGCCGGAATCGTCGCGGTCTTGATTTCCCGACAGTTTTTGGGCGACTTTCCCTCCTTCACCGTGGCTTCCTTTGGCTTCCATCACAATAGCGAGCTTTTGATCTATTTGGCCCTGGGGGTGCTGGCCGGCCTGACGGCCATCGCTTTTACCAGGGGCATCTACGCCGTCGACGGCGCCTTTCGCCGGCTGCCCCTGCCGGAATGGCTCAAGCCCGCCCTGGGAGGTCTGGGACTGGGAATCCTGGCGGCTGCCGTCCCCCATGTCCTGGGGGTGGGATATGAGAGCATCAATATGAGCCTGGCTGGAAAATTTGCCCTGACCGGCGCGGTTCTGCTCCTGTTCGCCAAATATCTGGCCACGGTGCTCTGCCTGGGTTCCGGCATGAGTGGCGGCATCATGGGGCCTTCCCTCTTCCTGGGGGCGATGCTGGGGACTACCCTGGCCCTGGCGGCCAACCAGGTCTTTCCCGGCCTGAACCTTTTACCCTCGGATTATGCCCTGCTGGGCATGGGGGCTCTGGTCAGCGGCACCACTCTGGGGCCGATCACCGCCACCGTGATCATCTTCGAAATGAGCAACAGCCACGAAATCATCGTGCCCGCCATGGTGAGCTGCATTGCCAGTTTCCAGGTGGTCAAATCCCTTTACGGCTATTCAACTTACGAAACCAAGCTCCTGGGCCGGGGGGTCAGGATTTTCCGGGGCAGGGAGGTCCATCTCCTCCAAACCATGCAGGTGAAGGACTACATTACCGATAAAATGGAGGTGATCCACGACGACACCCCGCTGCGGGCAATCCTGCAACGGGCCGAGGAGAGTCCCTATCCTTTTTTCGTGGTTTTCAATGAGGCGGAAGAGTTGAGCGGCGTGCTCACCCTCTGGGATTTGCGGCAGGTCTTGGGAAAAGGAGAAGAAGCCATGGCGACGCTCACCGCCCGGGATCTCAAAACCTCGGAGGTGGTCACCGTGCACCCCGAAGATGATTTTGAGGTGGCCTTGCACCTCCTGGAGCATAAGCAATTTTCCTCCCTCCCGGTGGTCTTGCCGCCCCGGGATAAAGTGGTGGTGGGCATCCTGAAAATTGAAGATGTGCTCACTGCTTATAACCAGCGACTGCTTAAAGACCAGACATTCCGGCCCTCAGGACCTGGGCCGGAGACCCCGGTGTGAAACAGATGGTTAGAATAGCTCAATCCTAGCTGGCCGACCTTTTGATGGTCAAGGTAATCATTGCCGTTGCCGCCCTCATCGTTATCCGCATCGTCGTGGCCCTGACGACTCACTACCTGGGCCGCTATGTCAGGGATAGCCAAACCCGCTACCGCACCCGGAAGATCGTCACCCTCGGGGATGACCTGAATCGTGTTCAAGGACCGGCTGGGCGGCCTGTCCAAAGAAGATTCTTATTTACATAATCTTTCGGCTAATGGCGCATATCTGCCCTGATTAGGAACTTATCAAGCGGCCAAAAACTTTCCATATCCGAAAAATCTCAACACTTTTAAGATGGGCGAGGCCTTTCTCGACCTCGCCCTGATTGCCGGCCATTTAGCCGTATAAATTCTCGATCCACCGCACCGCTTCCACATCGCTGACCTTCCCGAGATACCTTTGGGTGGTGGAGAGGTTGGCGTGCCTCAGAATGACCTTGCTGACGATCTCCACGGGCACCCCTGATCTCGAGGCATAGGTTGCCGCATGCCGCCTCAGGTCGTGTGGCCTGAGATGGACCCCCACCAAGGCGCCGGCCTTTTTGACCATGACCCGGGCGGCGGTATAGGTGATGGGGAAAATTCTCTGGCTTCCTTCAGCGCCTCTGGCCTTGAGGTAATCCTTCAGCCTGTCGGCCAGCTTCTTGGGGATGAAGACGACCTCCGTCTCCTTGCCACTTTTTGGGTTCCTGATTACGAGTTTTTGGTCCTCCACATCCCCGCCAGTAAGCTTGAGAACCTCGCCTACCCGCATGCCACCCCGGGCCATGAGTTCCAGCATGAGGCGGTTTCTTACTTTGGTGGTCCTGAAGATGACCTCGTCGATGGTCTCCTTTTCCTGGACCTGCCAATGCACCAGCTTCCCCGGCCGAAAGAGTTTCTTCAGCATCGGGGTGTCACAGGGATTTTGGAGCTGAGCGTCCAGATTATTGCGGATGAAGTTGAAGAGGGCCTTGAGATAGGCGTAACGAGTATGCTTGGTTAGCTGCTTACACTCGCCGTTGAGACTGGTTAAAAAGGAGAGTACCTCCTCTGGCGATATGGAAGCCAGGTCGTGGTCAGGAAAATAGTCCCTGAATTTGGCCAAGAGCGAGCCGTAGGCCCTGATCGTATTTTTTTTGGGAGTTCAGCTTGTGGTAATCCAGGAACAGGTTGACGGCCTTGGAAACTTTCATGCTCCACCTCCAGTCTTTGATGGCATCATGCTGATGCTGATATACAGAGCATATCACAATTTTCTCAGGAAATTCGATAAGTTTCTGTCATGGCAAGTAACGTGGAATTTTTATATCCAGAGACATGAACTGCTAATGTGCCCTCCGCTTTCTTCCTGGCTCACCACTACGGGGCGGTGTTGGGCTGGGGTCCTTAAGCTCCATCGCAGTGAGGTTTTCGGGTTCTGAGGGTTAGATATGCCCGAAATTCACGGGGAAAGTACTTCTTTAGGGAAAGTTGTGCTATTATACCGTTGACGAAAGGATTCGGCTTCAAGAACAGAAACATTGGGGGATTATCCCCGGGCCAAGAGGTCCCCAAAACCATTTTTTGACTGCGGCGACCGGGGTTGCCTCATAATATAGAATGAAAGCACTGCTGCTCTATCCCGAGTTGCCCTATTCCTTCTGGTCTCTGAAGGAAACCTGCAAAATTTCCGGCCATAAAACCCTGTTGCCGCCCCTTGGGTTGCTAACCGCGGCCGCCCTCCTGCCCCAGGATTGGGAGTTCCGCCTGGTGGACCTGAACACCCGCCCCCTCAGCGAAGCGGACTGGGATTGGGCCGACCTGGTGCTGGTCTCCGGCATGATCATCCAGCAAAACGATATCTTGGGCCTGGTGCGGGAGGCGAAACAACGGGGCAAAATTTCGGTGGCCGGGGGACCCTACGTCACCTCCCTACCCCGCGCCGTGTTGGAGGCGGGGGTGGATTTCCTGGTCCGGGGCGAAGGAGAAGTTGCCATTCCTTATTTAGTTGCTGCCCTGGGGCAGGGGCAGACGGGGGGAGTCTTCGAAGAAGACCGGAAACCCGACCTGACCGCCTCCCCGGTGCCGCGCTTTGACCTCATCAATTTTGCCGATTACAACGACATGAGTATTCAGACCTCCCGGGGCTGCCCCTACGACTGCGAGTTCTGCGACATCGTCAATCTGTTCGGCCGAGTGCCCCGCTACAAAGCTCCGGAACAGGTGCTCCGGGAACTGGAGACCCTTTACCTCCTGGGATGGAGGCGGCAAGTCTTCATCAGCGATGATAATTTCATCGGCAACAAGGAACATGCCCGCTCCATTCTCACCCGGATGATCCACTGGAATAAAAGCCGGGGCGAGCCCTTCGGCTTCTACACCCAGACCTCGGTAAATCTGGGGGAGGACCTCTCGTTGATCGACCTGATGACGGAGGCCAACTTCAGCTACGTCTTCCTGGGGGTGGAAACTCCGGAAACCGAGATTTTAAGGCGCAGCCACAAGTATCACAACCTGAGACAGCCCCTGGCGGAATCCGTGGGCACCATTAATGCCAAGGGGCTTTCCCTGGTGGGCAGCTTCATCATCGGTTTCGATCACGAAAAGACCGGGGCCGGGGATAGGATTTACGAGTTCGTGGAGGAGTGCAATATCCCGGCAGTTATGCTGAACCTTCTGGAGGTTCTCCCCAATACCAGATTGTGGGACCGTTTGGAACAGGAGGGCCGGCTGCTCGCTGGCCAGACCAGCGGCGACTTTTTCGACCTGAGCCTCAACTACCTGCCGACCCGCCCCCGGGAAGAGATCCTGGCGGAATATGTGCGGGCCTTGGACCGCATATATGAGCCATCCGGGTATCTGGCCCGGGTTTACCGCTACTATCTTAACACGAGGCCCACCCGCCGGGCCTTAGCCGTCAAAAAAGGCGATAAGGCCGCAGTGAGCCCGTCCCCCCCGAGGCCCCACCCGGATTCCAAAGGCAAGGAACTCCTGAGCTTGATAACTCTTATCTGGCGCCAGGGGATCCGGCCTTCTTATCGCTGGCAGTTTTGGCGACAATTGCTGGGGATTTACCGACACAATCCCAGCCGCCTGAAGACCTACCTTATTAGTTGCGCCATTGGAGAGAATTTCTTCTCGCTCAGGAAGGAAATTCTTCAGAAAGGGATTCCGGGGCCCGGGCCGGAGAATTGAGAGCCAACGCTCCTACCAAGGCCCCCTAGAGCCGGGTTACGGAGGTTTCGGAGAACATCGGGCGGGTGAATTTGATTAAGTTTTGATTAACTAAAGTTTTGCTTACTGCTATGACCCGAAACTTATCGCGAGGCCAAAAACTTTCCATATCCATTTCATATCTGGAACTTCTACCTCTGCGCCGATAATTTTCGATCCTGGCAAGTTATCCGCTATATCTACCCGGTTGTCTTTGCGCAGAAATTAACCTACGACCGTGACTCAGAGATTTCTCCAATGTCGGCAGCGCCTTGGGCGTGTGGCCCCCACTTTTGCCCTGGTGCAAAACTACTGGCCGGTGCCGACCTGGGGTTAATATGTCGCTGACCCATAAAGAATCTGCGCAAAAGTTGACGGTATGCCGAAAATCTGGGAGAAGATTCTTTTTCAGCGAGTTTGTGCTACCCTACCTTTCACACGGCGGCAATTCTGAGGAAACCAGAAGGGTTCATTAGGTGATTTCTTCCTCGGCCTGGCCAGAAAAGGAGAGGCACCATGAAAATCGGCGGAATGCGGATGGTGCTGGCGGTGCTCTGGCTGCTGGCGGCGGCTAACCTAGCTGTGGCGGCGGACGGTGACCAGAAATGGGAGTTCGACCTAAGCCCTGGATTGGCTGTAGCCTCTTCCCCCATGCCAGCCGATACAAAATACCCAGTGCTTACTGAGGAAAGGGGACACCGCATGAGCCGCGATATCACATCCAAATTGGTCGGCGCCTGGAGTCTCGTATCTCTATACACTCAGGACTCAAGCGGGCAGATTGGTTACCCATTCGGTAAGAATGCCCAAGGAAGGCTCATCTATGAATCGAATGGGCGCATGGCTGTCCAATTAATGAGCCCGAACCGGCCCAAGTTCGCCTCGGGCGATCCGCTACTCACGTCTGAGACCGAAGTACGAGGAGCATTCGACGGATATGCCGCCTATTATGGATCCTACTCAGTCGATCAAAGCAAGGGGGTCATCGTCCATCATGTCGAGGCTGCCCTCATACCGAACTGGGTGGGAACCGACCAGGTACGCCACTTCGAGTTCGATGGAAACCGTCTCACCTTAAGAGGCCCCTTCACGCACGGCGGCGTCCAGGAGGTAATCAGCCTGGTCTGGGAGCGCTTGCCTTAGGCCCAAACTTCAAAATACTTAGAGTCAATGGTCAGGCAGCGGGCGGCAGCCACGGTTCGGGGCACAGGCTTTACCCGCGCGACCAGAGCACACGCGTTCCACATTTCTCATCACCATTAGCGCCTTGGCACTTTTGGCGCGCTGATGCGCCTTGTTAAGAGGATACCAAGTATCTGCTATTTATCAGCAGCTTATGAACCCATAAAATTTTTTTGATATGATTTAAATACAAAAATAATTATGACTTGATAGCTCCCTCTTCCCCGGCGCCGCCTTCATACTTGAAGAACACCGCCCCCAAAGGCGGCAGGGTGAGGTCCAGGGAGAAGGGCCGGCCATGGCAGGGGATGGGCGCGGCTTCCGCCCCTCCCAGGTTACCCAGGCCGCTGCCCCCGTAGTCTAAGGCGTCGCTGTTGAGGATTTCCTTCCAGAACCCTCCCCTGGGCACCCCCACCCGGTAGTGGTGTCGGGGCACCGGGGTGAAGTTGCACCCCACCAGGACCACCTCCTCGGGGCTCACTCCCTTGCGGATGAAGCTGATGACGCTCTGCTCCACGTCGTTGCAGTCGATCCACTCAAAGCCCGAGGCAGTGAAATCCTGGGTGAAGAGAGCCGGCTCGCTACGGTAAGTTCGGTTCAGGTCTTCCACCCACCTTTCCAGGGCGGCGTGCAGGGGGTAGCCCAGCAGCTGCCAGTCCAGGCTGGCCTCGTGATACCATTCGGCCCACTGGCCGAACTCCCCGCCCATGAAGAGCAGCTTCTTGCCCGGCTGGCCGTACATGTACCCCAAGAGCAGGCGCAGGTTGGCGAACTTCTGCCAGTCGTCCCCCGGCATCTTGGCCAGGAGGGAGCCCTTGCCGTAGACCACCTCGTCGTGGGACAGGGGCAGGATGAAATTTTCCTGGAAGGCGTATAGCATCCGGAAAGTCAGGGTGTTGTGGTGGTACTTGCGGAAAACGGGGTCGACGCTCAGGTATTTCAGAGTGTCGTGCATCCAGCCCATGTCCCACTTCAGCCCGAAGCCCAGGCCCCCTACGTAAGTGGGACGGGAGACCATGGGCCAGTCCGTGGACTCCTCGGCGATGGTCTGGACGTCGGGGTAGGTCTGGTAGACCACCTGGTTGAACTGGCGGAGGAAACTGATGGCTTCCAGGTCCTCCTTGCCGCCGTACTGGTTGGGGATCCATTCTCCCTCCCGGCGGGAGTAATCCAGGTAGAGCATGGAGGCCACCGCGTCCACCCGGAGGCCGTCGATGTGGTACTTGTCCAGCCAGAAGAGGGCGCTGCTCACCAGAAAGCTCCGCACCTCGTTGCGGCCGTAGTTGAAGATGAAGCTCTTCCAGTCGGGATGGAAGCCCCGGCGGGGGTCGGCATGCTCATACAGATGAGTGCCGTCGAAGAAGCCGGGGCCGTGCTCGTCCGCGGGGAAGTGGGACGGCACCCAGTCCAGGAAGACCCCGATGCCGCGCCGGTGCAGGTAATCGATGAGATACATGAAGTCCTGGGGGGACCCAAAGCGGCTGGTGGGGGCAAAGTACCCCGTGGTCTGGTAGCCCCAGGAGCCGTAAAAAGGATGCTCCATGACCGGCAGGAACTGCACGTGGGTGAAACCCAGTTGCTCCACGTGTGCCGCCAGCAGGGGCGCCAACTCCCGGTAGGTGAGAAACCGGTTGCCTTCTTCGGGCACTCGCCGCCAGGAACCCAGATGGACCTCGTAGACGGCCATGGGCTTGTCCAGGGCGTTGTGCCGGTGACGAAGGGGTAGCCATTCGCCGTCTTCCCAGGCGTAGTCCAGGTCCCAGACGATGGAGGCGGTGCGGGGCGGCCCCTCGAAAAAAAAGGCGAAGGGGTCGGCTTTGTCCACCCGGTAGCCGCGGTATCTGGAGACCACGTGATACTTGTACAGGGAGCCCTGCCCCACCCCGGGGACGAAGCCTTCCCAGATTCCGGAGGCACCCCGCTGCCGCAAGGGGTGGCTCTTTTTGTGCCACCGGTTGAAGTCGCCGGTGACGAAGACCTGGGCTGCATCCGGGGCCCACACCGCAAAATAGGTGCCCCACCATTCTTTCTGCTTGAGAAGATGGGCCCCCATCTTGAGATAGAGGCGGAACTGGTTGCCTTCGTTGAACAGATAAAGGTCATCGTCAGTGAGCAGGGAGAAGTCGTAGTTGACCGGCTGAGCAGGAGCTTTCATGTCGACACCCATGATGTGCTTTTTCTCATGCTAAATCAACTGGAAGTTTGCAGGAGCTGCAAGATGCCCTCAAGCTGTGACGCCCGTCCCAGGCGTTCTGGCATAAGTTAGGCCAACCTGTTAAATGAGAGGAACCCTGATCATTGGCCTCTTCTATGCCGCTAACCCCCCTGATTAACAAGGAACGGAGAAGAACCGAGGAGCGGACCGCAGATATTCGCAAGGCATTAAGGGATTAAATGGCCACCTACACTTCCACCCAATCCGGTCCCTGGAATGACCCGAATACCTGGGGCGGCGGGGGGTTCCCCCAAGCCACCGGAGACGTCTTCAACATCGGCCACCAGGTGACCATGAACGTCAATTTCGACCCTTCCTCAGTAGTTTTCGGCCAGGGAACCCTCAACAACAACGGCATCCTGGTCTTTGCTCGGGATATGAGCACCTGGCTCCCCTTCGGCCACCAGGATTTACTTATCAACAACGGCGGCTGGCTCAAAGTGGGCGAATCGGGCCTAATCATTCCCAAGACCTACATCGCCGGAATATCCTGGAACACCACCGCAGACAATGTCAAGGGACTCAATATCGCCGCTGGGGGTAAAGTAACTGCCTACGGCGACCCGGACCTTTTTGGGTCTGACCTTGATACCACTCTCTTAGCCAACTGGACCTCCGGCAAGACCTTCACTATTTCCGGGGATTTTACTGCCAAGTGGGCTGCCGGTCAGGTTTTGTTGCTGCACAAATACGCCGTATACTCCAGTTACGCCACCGACCTGTTTCTGGGGACCATTGACTCTATGGCACTTTCCGGGAGTGATACCCAAGTAACCATCCTGGAGGCGCACCCTGGCGGCACCTTTAATGCTGGGGGCTATGTCCTTAATTTGAGCCGCAATGTCGTCTTGCAAAAATATGGGGCGGCGACCGCTCCCGGGCAGGTCAACACTTACCGGCCCAGGTGGGCCGACGCCAATGGCAGCACATCTACCAATGTGAATATTAAGGATGCAGTTATCCTCGGTTTTGGACAGAACGGCTCAAATGGTTTTAGCCTTGAAAGAGGCGTTCTTCGCAATTCTGACAGAGGTCCTAATAATACTTCAGGGATGAATTTTGTAAACTGCATCCTCTTTTCTAATGCTTATAACCTCCAGAATGTTACAAACGGCTCCTTTTCCGGGTATCTCTGCGGTGCCCAAACTTGGAACATATCCACTGCCCTTGGAATAGACTTTTCCAGTGCCAAGTTCTACGCCAATGCCAATAGAGCTTTCTCAAGCGGTAGGTGGCTTAGATTTACTGATTGCGAGATTTTCAGCAACTCTTATGGAGTTGGTGAATTAGTTTTTGAGACAGAAATGATTAATACCTATATTTTCAGCCATAGTTCTTATGGGGTTGCTTCCGGAGCCTCCTTTAAGATGAACGGCGGTGCCATAGGATATAACCCGGCTGGAACCGCCAAACCCAATAATAGTGATGTTCAATTTCCCACCAAAATGGTTCTCATCAACGTTAAACAGCCCTCCCCCCTTGTAGTTTCTAATAGGAATCTATCCATTCCTGGGGGCAGGGGCAGGATAGCAAACGAACACTATTTGCAGGTGGCTAATGCTCACTATGTGGAGGATGCTTGGGGGGATATTACCAAGGTATCGGCGGACGGGGCCAGTTCCAGGCCGACCCAAAGGACCGGCGGCTCGGCGGACGTGCAGGAAATTGCCCCCCAAAGCAACTGCGCCGCTGCTACCTATCTGGAACTTTTCAATGTCCGCCTCTGGGCTGTGGCGGGGGCTTCCAAGACCTATCGCTTCTACCTGCAAACCGATTTTGCGGCCCTGGCCAAGTCGGCCTTAGTGCTCTACGGCGACTACCTGGACCAGGTAAGCGGCGGCCACTTGGCCACCGTGAGCAGTTCCGGGGCCGGGAACTTCACTACCAGGGCCAATGCCGAAGATTGGAGCCAGTATGTGGAGGTGACCATTAACCCGGTTCAGGATGGTTATATCAACCTTTACCTGCGGCTCATGGGGTATGAGGCGGGTAAGAAGGTGTGGATGGATCCACAACCATGGGTAACGGGGGGGATAGGCTACCGTCCCCGGTGGAGCTACGGGGAAATAATTCTCGAACCCCGGGGCAGCACTTATCCTCCGGGAGCTGTGGAGTTTGTCAATGTTTAAGAATGTGACCGGTCAAAAAGTGGCGTTCTTCGCCTGGGATGCGGGAGCCGGAATCCCCAAGACCGGGGACCGGCTCAATATCACCGCCCAGATTTCCAAGGACGGCGGGGCTTCGGCTCCCCTGAACCAGACCAACCCGGCGGAATTGGACGCCACGAATCAGCCGGGGATTTACACCTTCGACCTGACCCAGGCGGAAACCAACGCCGATCTGGTGGTTATCACCCCCAAAAGCAGCACGGCCAACGTTGAGATTCGGCCCTTCGTGGCCTATCCGACCTTGTTCACCGGGACCAAGGCGGGCTACCTGGATGCCGTGCTAAGCACCCGCCTGGCCGCGGCGGATTATATGGCGCCGGATAACGCCGGGATTGCGGCCGTCAAAGCCAAGACCGACAACCTGCCCACAGACCCGGCGGACCAGTCCCAAGTAGAAGCTGCCATAACTGCGGCGGTGGCTTCCCTGGCGGTGGAGGCTAATATTCAATCCCATGCTCAGGCGGGAGCGGCAGTGGCCCTTGCTGCTTATGATCCGCCCACCAAAGCCGAGCTTGATTCCGCCGTGGGCCCCCTGGCTATGGAGGGCACCGTCAAGGATCATGCCCGGGCCGCCCTGGATGAATTTGGCCCACCCACCCGGGCCGAGGCAACCAGTGACAAAGAGGCGATCTTGGCGGGTCTCGCAGACCTGGATGCCTTGCTGGACGCCATCAAAGCCAAGACGGACGACCTTCCTGGCGACCCTGCCTCCCAGGCGGCGGTCCTTAACGCCATCGCCGCCCTGAACGACATCACCGTGGGGGACTTGCTGGCCGGGGACCTGTCAGACAATTTGAGTTTCCCGGCCAACTCCCTGGCGGACCTGCTGCGGAAGCTGTTTTGGATCTTGTGCAACCGCCTGGTTATTAATGATGTCACCGGCGCCTTTACCGGGTACAAATCTGACGGCATTACTCCGGCAGCGACCGGGGCCATCGCCGCTGATGGCTCTACCACCGAAAGGAGGGCCCCCACATGGCCGTAAACCCTAAAGCCGTTGCTTCTTGGGGGTTGCTGGCCCCAGCAGGAGTTGGCGGCGGCGATATCACCCAGGTCATCGAGGGCCTGGAAGTCTCCCTTGCATCCTTTGAACCCCTGGAAGTCACTTTGGAGGCCACCGAAATTACTGTGGAGTTGAGTGATGCCTAACCTGATCTTGAAGCAAGGCGAGGCCAAGACCCTCACCCTGACGGTCAAGGACGGCAGCGGTGCTGCAGTGGATCTTTCGACAGCCACCCTGCTACTGGGGGTGAAGAAATCCAAATCCGATACGGCGTATACATTTTTCAAGGACAATGCCGCGTTTGACAGAAGCCGGGCGGCAGAGGGGATCGTCTCGGTTAACCTGAGCGCCACTGATACCAACCAGGATGAAACCACTTATGTGGGCGAGCTGAAGTGCTCCTGGGCCGGGCCGCCGCCGGCAATTGCCAAAAGTGGAGATTTTTACTTCCAGATCAAGCAGGCGGTGACTGGTTAATGCGGCAGGACCTGACTCCACCCCTTTTCTCCCCAGATAATGGGGCGGGGTTGCCACCGCCCCCCACGGTCCTGCCTGGCGGACGGGTGGGAGCTGGACTTGAAAGGGCCGCGGCGCCAGGGCCTATCCGACCAGTCGTGGCCCCGCCTTTTTAAGGAGGCCATCCGGCTGAAGGACCGCGGCTTCGGGTTCCCTTTGTTGGGCGGCACGCTCCCTGCCATGGCCGGTATCGGCGGCGGAGCCAGGCTTTGATTGGGTAGGGCTGTTGCTTTTTTAGCCTATCTTAAGGTTGGCCCTGCCCTGCCTTAATCCCTCTCGTCAGTTTCGTCTGAACTTGGAGTCGCCTCTTGCACCAATCCGGCATCCTCCGGGAACAGGATTGATTCCAGGAATCTGTAACTGAACTTGAGGAGGGCCAGATCGTCCAGCTTGAGATCTTCCAGCGCTTTGCCATCTAATTCGTAAGCTTCCAGGAAACCAGGCTCAAAAATCAACCGGCGAAATTTGTCGAGATCATAAGCTATGGTGGCAAAGAGGTTCTGAACCTGCGCCTCCGCGGCCAACGGGCCCTTAAGTCCTTGTTTGAGAAGGATTCCCAGCCATTCCCGGCGCCCCTGGTCATATTCATCAAACCCCTGGTTGGTCCTCCAGGACGCCACCGTCCATTGGACGTTGGTGGCGAATCCCTGGCAGTAATCCAGGCGACGGCAAAAATAGTAGTCCACCACGCCCTGCTCGGTGAGCTGGCTGCCCATGGTGATGGGAAAGAGGCGGCAGGCCGCCGGTCGATGGGGGTAAACCAGGCAGCCACTGGCCCCAACGAAAGGACAACCACTGACCGGGGACCGGTAAGGGTCGAGGAAGACCAGGGGAAGATTTGATTGCTCTTCAATTTCCTGGCGGGTATAACGCTCCAGAAATTCCCCGGAAGTGATTCCCAGACACTGTTTCAGACGCAGGAGGTCATATGGACTCAAGATGATGGTGGGGGTGCGGCAACATTGGTTGAAGCAAGGCAAATCGGCATGGCAGTGGAAGGTAAAGCCGCTGTGCAAGGACAGGCATGCCTGGTCCATCTGCTTGTAGAGAGACACCGTTGCTGGTCTGTCTGGAGCCATTGCTTAAGACGCCTCCAAGGGCGAAGATTTTCAGAGACGCACCGGATACGCTATCAAATAAATAATAAAAACCCCTTGAATTATCAAGGGGCTGAATGTTCGTGGCTCCCCGGGACGGACTCGAACCGCCGACCAAGTGGTTAACAGCCACCCGCTCTACCAGCTGAGCTACCGGGGAGTGTGGTTGGCAAAAAAATGGCTGGGGGACAAGGATTCGAACCTTGATAGGCAGATCCAGAGTCTGCAGTCCTGCCGTTAGACGATCCCCCAAGTGCACTTTTTTTATACGCAGGAGTTGGGTTTTTGTCAAGGGGTGCGCGCCTCTGGCGATACTCTTACCGTGGCGCCAGACTTGATCCATTTCCCTCCCCTTGCTACCAGGTGAAATCCCCAATCCCCAGGGCCAGCAGCCGATGAAAAAAAGCTCCTGCCCCCACCTGAGTGGGTTCAGGAGCCATTAGCCCAAGGCAGTTCGGGCAGTAGGGCACCCCTCCCCGCCGGACTCCATCGCCGTCACCAATATTATCAGGAGAGGGGTCGCATCCGTCAAGCACGGCCCCGAGAAGATTGTTGAGCAAATTTCCTTTTAAATTTTAAAATTAGCGATTATAATTATAAAAATAGGCGATGAAGTCCGCCTTGATTGCCTGGCCTTTTGGTGCCAGGCTGATGACTTCTGTCCACCTTGGGGCAGAAGTTTTTTTTGGCCCCGGCAAGGAGCGGCTAGATGGGAACGTACCGGGAACTCCAGGAAGCCCTGGAAAACCAGCTGAGTCGGCTGGCCGGGTTTCCGGAGCTGGAAGGGCCCAAGATTCAACGCCTCCTGGATAAATTGCGCCAAAACCGCTTCAACCTGGTGATCCTGGGCGCCTTCAAGCGGGGCAAGAGCACCCTGATCAACGCCCTGCTGGGCGAGCCGGTGCTCCCCACCGCCATCGTCCCCCTGACTTCCGTGGTCACTATCCTGGGTTACGGGGATAGGCTCCACATCCAGGTCCATTTTCAAAACGGCCAAACCAGGGAGATCCGCCAAGAAGAACTCATCGATTATATTACGGAAAGGGGCAATCCCCGGAACCAAAAGGGCGTGCGGGAGGTGGAGATCGCCTACCCCTCCGATTACTTGAAGGACGGGGTGCGTATCATCGACACCCCGGGAGTGGGTTCGGTTTACAGCCACAATACCGAAGTGGCCTATAATTATCTCCCCCAGGTGGACGCGGCCATCCTGGTGGTCACCGTGGACCCGCCGCTGTCCGCGGCGGAACAGGAGTTTCTGCACGATATCAGGGAGTATGTCCACAAGCTCTTTTTCGTTCTAAACAAGATTGATTATGTGGAAGACTCCGAGCGCCAGGAGGCCCTGGACTTCACCTCCCAGGTTTTGCAAGAGAACCTGGCAACCGAGAAGGTCACGATCTTTCCCATCTCCGCCAAGCTGGCCCTGCAGGCCAAGAGCAATGGTCATCCTGAGCTTCTGGGCGCCAGCCTCCTGCCGCCATTTGAAGATCACCTGCGCCAGTTCCTCTATCAAGAAAAGGGGCGGGTGCTCCTGATTTCCTGCCTGCACGGCGCCTTGAAGGCCATTACCGACTCCACCCTGGCCCTCAAGGTGGAGCGCCAGGCCAGCGCCATCCCCCTGAAAGAACTTGAGGAAAAGATCGCCCGGTTTGATTTGGAACTACAGGGGCTGGCAAAAGAGCGGGAAATGTCCCTGCTGCTTTTGGATGGCCGGATCAAGGGCGTAATCACGGAATTGGACGCCGACCTGGAGGGCTTCAAGCGGGAGACCACCGTCCGTCTGCACCGGGAGGTGGAAGGGGCCTTCCATCTGAAAAGCCGCAGCGCCCTTGATCTGCGAAAGGAAATGGAAGAGTTCCTGTTCGCCGCCCTGCGAGACGTATTCACCACCTGGCGGCGCCAGGAAATCGAAAAACTCTCCCAGAGGCTGGCGGAGACGCAACAGGAATTCGCCGGCCGGATCAACACTATCCTGGAGCGCTTAACCCAGCTGACGGCCCGCATATTCGATTTCTCTATGCGGGGCTTTGCGGCCGAGGAGGCCTTCCTCGAAAAGAGCCAGTTCTGGTTCAAGCTTAAAGAAGAGCCGGTGGGGCTGGAAATTCTCCAGATGACCGTGGCCGGCCTCCTGCCCCGGGCCCTGACCAAGGGGGTGCTGCTGAAAAAGTTATTGGAAAACGTGGTGGAGCTGGTGGACAAGCATTGCGGCCGCCTGCGCTGGGATTTCCACCAGCGCCTCCAGGAGATTGCCCGGGATTTCCGCCAGGACTGGCTGGCCAGGATGGATGATACCACCCAGAGCATCCGCCAGGCCCTGGAACGGGCCAGGGCCCAAAAACAGACCAGCACCCAGGCCGCCGCAGCGCGGACGGGAGAGTTGGACCAGAGCCTGACCGAAATCCTCCGGGCTGAATCGAACTTAATGGCGTTAAAGAAGCGCATCGAGGCATCCGTACCCTAGCCAGTGATCTGGGATGACTGGAAAAGAGTGTGAAAAAGATAACTTAGGCTTGACACCGGCAAGAACTAACTTACCTTTACCGTAGAACCCTATCTTTCTCAAGAGGAGGCGGCCATGAAGGATTATGAGGAAATCATCCAGAAAAAGGGACTGCCCAACGTGGGGCAGACGGTTCGCAGCAAAAAGTATAAAACCGTCTGGCGGGTATTGGAGAAAAAGGAGGTCTGGCAGTACATCGACCCTGACCCCAAGACGGGGGAACCCCGCATGGTCCCGGCCATTTACCTGAGTTACTGGAAGGTTCAAGAAGGGGCCCAGCCGGGAGTAGGCAAGATGATGGGCTACCTCTACACCCTCTACGACAACACCTTCGAACTCAACTGGGACAAAGTTAGCTGAGCGAACTGTAGCCGCACTTTCGCTAAGATCCAGGGGGCTTGGGCCAAAGCCGTCAGCCCCTTGTCTTTTTTATGAGTGCCGGGTATTAAAAGGAAGAGGCTTTTCTCATCAACCGGACCTTTGAGGAGGAGTCATGACCCGGATCATCCTGGTGCGCCACGGCCAAACCCCCTGGAATAAGGATAAGATCTTTCGGGGCTCGACAGACATTCCCTTGAATGACACCGGCCGGGAGGAGGCCCGGTTGGCCGGGGAGTGGCTCAAAGGCGAAACCCTGCACGCGGCTTACTGTTCCCCCCTGTCCCGGGCCCGGGACACCGGGGAGGCCATCGCCAAACACCATGGCCTTAAGGTGGCGGACCTGCCGGGACTCACCGACCTCAAGTATGGGGACTGGGAGGGTCTCCCCCTGACGGAGGTTAAAGTGAAATACGCCGACCTCTACCGCCAGTGGGAAACGGCCCCCCGCACGGTGCGCTTTCCGGGCGGTGAAACCCTGGACGAGGTAAAGCAGAGGGCCCTGGCCGCAGTGGCGGAAGTGGTGGAGCGCCACCCGGAACAAACCGTCCTCCTGGCGGCCCACCGGGCGGTGAACAAGGTCCTCATCGCCGCCTTCATCGGTCTCGATAACTCCCACTTCTGGCGCATCGGCCAGGATACCACCGCCATCAACCGGTTTCACTACGTGGACGGCGTCTGGCAGATCATGCTCCTCAACGACACCTGCCACCTCCGGGGCTTTAAGCGGGGCGAGTACGTGGATTTTTAAGAGAGACTTGAGGGGAGAGGGCAGGGGCCGTCTGCTCCTGGCCCCCTCCCCCAAGACCGGGTGTGACGGGAAGAGGATGGAATTACGGCGATCTCCCCGCTGCAGCCCTACCACAGATGGGGAGTGGCTTTGAACACCTGGAAATATTTCCCCACCTTCTGGGACCAGACCAGCACGCCCAGATTGTTGAGCCGCGGCGTGAAATGGTCCGCCGGGTCCATGGTGATGGGGCCGTTGATGGCGGAGACCACCTGCCAGGAACCGCCGAGCTTTTCAATCCACACCACTTCGCCCGGGTCGTTGACCGAGGGCTGCAAGTGGTCCTTGGCGGTGAAAGTGAGCTGACCCCGGCGGCTGGAGAAGACCTGGGAGAGGTAGTCCACCGGCTGGACCCAGACGATTTCCCCCTGGTTGCTGATGGCCGGGGTGTAGTGGTCCACCGGGTCCTTGGTCACCTGGCCCTTGAGAGAGGAAAAAATCTGAGTCTTGCCACCCAGCGGCTGGACCCAGACGATTTCTCCCTGGGAGTTTACCGCCGGATCCAGGTGGTCCGCCGGGCTCCTGGTAACCTGGCCCCGCCGGCTGGAAAATATCTGGCTGTAGCCCCCCACGTTTTGGGTCCAGACCATCTCTTTGAAGTTGCTGCCCGCCGCCACGATGCAAGAAGCCCGGGCCAATTTCAGTCCTTCGGTGAGAGTGAAAAAGGACTGATAGATGGACCCCTGGGCCACGCACCAGCCTACCTGGCCCAGATCGTTGATATTGGGGTTGAAGTGGTTGGTCCGGTCAGAGGTGATCTGGGTAACCTGGTAGGTCCGAAGCTGGGCGTTGGCAGGACTCGCCAGGGCCAGGCCCAGGATGGCCAGGATGCTGATGATTCGGGGCAACATTAGCAAATCCTCCTCTAAAAGCGGAATTTATCCGCGGCAGAGTAGCAAATCATGATTTCAGTATTAATTTTAGCATTAATGGGCGTCGGTCCTTCAATCTCCCCGGCGGTCAGCCATGGACCGGGAGCACAACTTACGGCTTTATTTCAAGTGATTATTTCAAAAGATAATTCGTCCGCGGCCGGAGACAAGGGCCGTCCCAAGGAGAGGCGACTGCATGGAAAAATATAAGGAACGGAAATGGAGCGGCGAGAAGGGCAAAAAATTCGGCCACGCCGGCCGGGTGGAGGACCCCTATCGGCTGGAGGAAGGCCAGGAAGCCGCAGCCTGCCACGTTTGCCATGCCCTGTACCAGGGCAAGCGCTGGTTTTATGACGAAAAGCTGGTTAAGCGGCTGGCTGGCACCCCCAAGTTGCGGGAGGTCACCTGTCCCGCCTGCCGCAAGATCGAGGATCGCTATCCCGAGGGCATCCTCACCCTGAGCGGCGAGTTTCTCAGCCAGCACAAAGCCGAGATCGTGCAACTGGTGGAGAAGGAAGCCGCCCGGGTCTCCAGCCGCAGCGTCCTGGACCGGGTGATCCAGATGCGGGAGGAAGGCAAAGACAAGCTGGTGGTGGAGACCACCACCGAGAGATTGGCGCAGCGCCTGGGCCGGGCGGTCTACCGGGCTTACAAGGGCGACCTGCACTTCCGCTGGGCCGAGATGAACAAGTTCGTCCGGGTCTACTGGTCCCGGTGAGTTTTGGTGGGGGAGGGGGCTAAGGGCCCACGGCCCTTACCCTCCCCCACGCACCCTCCCCCAAACCCTTAAGGTTTTTTTAGGCCGGGGAAGTCGGGGCCTAAGCCCCGCCTTTCCCGGCCTTCTTCTGCGGGTTGGGAGGGGGGTGTGGGGGGAGGGCAGGGACCTCAGGTCCCTGGCCCTCCCCCCACATCTCATTTTTCTTCCTCCTTCGGCCAGCACCAGGTTGACGTGGCGCCGGCGGATGTCCACCTGGGCCACCTTGACCCTCACCGGGTCCCCCAGGGCGAAGCTGCGGCGGGTCTTGCGGCCCAGCAGGCGCTGCCCGCTCTCATCATACTTGTAGTAATCGTTGGGCAGGTCCACCAGGCGCACCAGTCCCTCGGCGTAGATCTCATTCAGGGAGACGAAGAACCCGAAGGCGTTGACCCCGGTGATGCGCCCGGTAAAGGTCTCCCCCACCCGGTGGGCCAGGCAGCGCACCTGCATGCGGGCCAGCATCTCCCGCTCCGCCTCGATGCCCACCCGTTCCCGTTTGTTGAGGTGCTGGGCCTGGGCCTCCAGGTCCTCCGGGTCCAGGGAAAAGGGCGGTTTTTTGCCTGTGAGCCGGGCCAGCAGCAGGCGGTGCACCTGGAGGTCCGGGTAGCGCCGGATGGGAGAGGTGAAGTGGGTGTACCACTCGGTGGCCAAACCGAAATGCCCCAGGTTCTCCCCGGCGTAGCGGGCCTGCTTCAGGGAGCGCAGCAGCATGAGCTGCACCATGGGGGCCAAGGGCGTCTGGCGCACCTCGTCCAGAAAACCCCGCAGCGCCCTGGGGTCCCGGTGGGCCTCCCGGGGCAGGGCAAAGCCCAGGCTCTTCAAGTAGGTGCGGAAGGCCGCCATCTTGGCCGCCTCGGGCCGTTCGTGCACCCGGAGCAGGGAAGGCTCCCCCAGATAAGAGGCCACGGCTTCATTGGCCGCGATCATGAACTCCTCGATAATCTGGTGGGAGACCAGGAGGTCCACCCGGCGCACGTCCACCGGCCAGCCCTTGTCGTCCAGCACCACTTCGGCCTCGGGGAGGCTCATCAGGAGGCTGCCCCGCTCGGCCCGGCGCTCCCGGAGGAGTCGGGTCAGCTCCGCCATCCAGGTCAGCATTTTCAGAAAAGGCCGGAAGCCTCCTCTGAGTCTCCGGTTCTTGGGGTCCAGCAGGTCGTTTACCAGCAGGTAAGTGAGGCGGGCGTGGTTGCGCACCACGGTGCGGGCAAACTTTTGCTTTTGCAAGCGCCCCCGCCGGTCGTACTCCAGGATGACGGTGACCGCCAGGCGGTCTTCGTCCGGTTTGAGGCTGCAGATGTCGGTGGCCAGGTTTGGCGGCAGCATGTGCACCGCCCGCTGGGGGAAATAGACGCTGTTGCCCCGCTCCCAGGCCTCCCGGTCCAGGGCGGAGTCCCGGGCCACGTAGTGGCTCACGTCCGCGATGGACACGTAGAGGGTATAGGCGCCCCCGGGTTTCTTCTCCACGCAGACGCCGTCGTCGAAGTCCCGGGCGTGCTCGCCGTCGATGGTCACCATGGGGAGCTGGCGCAGGTCCAGGCGGTCCTGGAGGGCCCGGGGGGAAAAGTCCGGGGAGATCTTCTCTCCTTCCGCCAAAACTTCCCGGGGGAACTGATCCGGGATGCCGTGTTTCAGAATCACCAGCCGGGTCTGGACCTCCGCGTCCTCCATGGCGCCCAGGACTTCAATAACCGCCCCCTGGGGGTTCAGATGGCCCGTGGGGTAATGGGTCACCGCGGCCCGCACCACCTGGTCCGGGGTGGCCCCGTTCAACTGCTCCGGGGCAATTATGAGGTTGAAGATGAGGTGCTCGTCTTCGGGCGCCACAAAGTAGGTCTCGTCCGCCCGGCACAGCAGGCCTATCACCTCTTTGAGCTGGCGCTCCAGGATGCGGATCACCCGGCCTTCCCGGCGACGCCCCCGGCTCCCCTCGATGCGCACCACCACCCGGTCCCCGTGCCAGGCTTCCTTCAGGTTCGCCGCGGTGAGATAAATGTCTTTGCCGCCGGTCTCCGGAGTAACGAAGCCGAAGCCGTCGGGGTGCACTGAGAGCTCCCCCACCGCCAGGTTCATCTTCTCGGCCAACCCAATGCGGCCGCCCTTGAGGGAGACCAGCCGGCCCTGGCTCGCCAGCTGCTCCACCATGGCGTCCACCGCCGCGGTTCGGTCCGGGGGGAGCTTCAGCAACTGGTGCAGTTCCGTCGACAGCAGGGGACGGCCCGCTTCCCGGAAGGTCTGCAATATTTGATCGTCCCCGGTGGGGCGCCGTCTCCGGCGCCTTCCATGTGTCATGCTCTACTCCTTGAGGGGTTTCTTGGCCGGGAAGGTCGTTCCAGCCCCACCCTGCGGCCAGCTACCCTGAATATAACTTATTTAGATTTGTGATTATTAAAACAATCTTATATAATTTTTACTATTATATCCTTGAAGAGGTGGAACCTGCGCATGGCAGGTTTGCACATAGAATATCTGGCCACGCTCGCCCCGGAGAGGCGCCAGCAAATCCTGAGGCGCTCCCAGGAAGACGTGAGCCAGGTGCTGGCCACGGTGGCGCCCATCCTGGCCGCCATCCGCGCCCAGGGCGACGCCGAATCCGTGCGGCAGCATGAGCAGTTTAAACCCGGCCTCACTGCGGCGGAGTTGGAGGCCACTCCGGCAGAGATCGAGGCCGCCTACCGGGCCCTGGACCCCAGGGTCCTGACCGCCCTCAAGGCGGCGGCGGCCAACATCGAAAAATTTCACTCGGCCCAGCTGGAGCGGGAGATGTGGGCCATGGAAGTGCAGCCCGGCATCCTGGCCGGCCGGCTCAGCCGCCCTCTGCACCGGGTGGGCTGCTACATCCCGGGAGGCCTGGCCTCGTACCCCTCCAGCGCCCTGATGAGCATCATCCCCGCCAGGGTGGCCGGCGTAACCGAAATCGTGGCCGCCACCCCGCCGGGGCCGGACCTGGCCCTCAATCCCGCCACCCTGGTGGCCGCCCATCTGGCCGGGGCGCACCGCTTGTTTAAGATCGGCGGCCCCTGGGCCATCGGCTCCCTGGCCTACGGCACCAATCTCGTGCCCCGGGTGGACAAGATCGTGGGGCCGGGCAACAAATACGTCACCGCCGCCAAGCTCCTGGTTTTCGGCCAGGTGGACATCGATTCCCCCGCCGGCCCCAGCGAGGCCCTCATCCTGGCGGATGAGACGGCGGAGCCCCGCTTCCTGGCCCTGGACTTCTTGTCCCAGGTGGAGCACGACCCCGAGGCCGCCGCGGTGCTGGTCACCCCGGCCGCCGACCTGGCTGCCACGGTGGTGCAGCTCATTCACGCCGAGCTGCCGCACCTGCCCCGGCGGGAAATCATGGAGGCGGCCCTTACCAAATACTCCGCGGTGCTCCTCGCCAAGAACTTGGAAGAAGCCGTCCAGTTCGCCAATCTCTACGCCCCGGAGCACCTGCAGATCGTCACCCGGGACCCCTTTGCCCTGCTCCCCCGCATCAGGCACGCCGGCTCCATCTTCCTGGGTCCCTACGCCCCGGTGGCGGTGGGGGACTACGCCTCGGGCACCAACCACGTGCTGCCCACCGGCGGCTGCGCCCGCATGTTCTCGGGGCTCTCGGTGGACGACTTCATCAAGAAGCCCACTTTTCAGCACCTGACCTTCGGAGGCGCTGGCATCCCTGAAGGACACGGTCATCACCCTGGCGGAGAACGAGGGCCTCCTGGTCCACGCCCGGGCCGTGGCTGAACGTTTCAGGTATACTTAATATGATAGGGTGGTTTCAGGGGAGGGCCGGGGGACAAAAGCCCCCCGCCCTCCCCTGAAAACCCCTCCCAACCCCCCAAATTGGGTAAGCAATAACTTACAGTGGCTCACCGTTGCCTGGCTGTAAACGAAACCCGGCATTTCAGCAACCTGCTGATTGGAGTGTTAACCAGATTCCATCGTTTCCCCCTCTCCCCCAATGGAGGAGAGGGTTAGGGTGAGGGGGAAAATAATCATTTCCCGCACCCATGAATAACTTCCCAGGGAAGTAAAGCCATGCCTACTCACAAAACCCCTACTATCATTCCCGTGGACATGGTCGATGTCCAGAACCACGTCAGCCCCCACACCATCGACATCGACAAGGTGGGGGTCAAGAACATCTCTTACCCCATCGTGGTCCTGGACAAATTCAACGGCACCCAGCACACCGTGGCCAAGATCAACATGTACGTCAATCTGCCCCACCGCCACAAGGGCACCCACATGAGCCGGTTCATCGAGATCCTGAGCGAGTACCGCCGGGACATCAGCCTGAAGAAGATCGGCGCCATCCTGGAGGAAACCCGGAGCCGCCTCCACGCCCAGTCGGCCCACATCGAAATGACCTTCCCCTACTTCATCGACAAAGAAGCCCCGGTGACCCGGGCCCGGGGGTTGATGGAATACATCTGCACTTTCACCGGGGCCCTGTCCGCAGAAGGCCGCCTGGACCTGGTGGTGGGGATCACCGTGCCCATCACCACGTTGTGCCCCTGCTCCAAGGAGATCAGCCAGGTGGGGGCCCATAACCAGCGGGGTGAGGTGCGGGTGCAGGTGCGCTACAAGAAGTTTTTCTGGATCGAGGACCTGATCCGCCTGGTGGAGGAGTCCGCCTCCTGCGAGGTCTACGCCCTCTTGAAGCGCCAGGACGAGAAGCACGTCACCGAGAAGGCCTACGCCAACCCCATGTTCGTGGAGGACGTGGTCCGGGAGATCGCCCACAAGCTCAGCCAGAACGACAACTTCACCTGGTACGCGGTGGAGTCCGAAAACTTCGAATCCATCCACAACCACTCGGCCTACGCCTACATTGAGTCGGAATGACCAATGGTGATTGAAGGGGTAGGACGCCTTCCGGGCTGAGCAATCCCGGGGCCCAGGTTTGGGCTTCTCACCTAATACCATTTTATAATTGACGTTGAGCAACCAGGTAAGGGCGGACCGGAGGTCCGCCCTTCTCAGTTTTGCGGATACGCTCCTACCAGGCCTAACAGGTAGTTTTGCCTAGCCCAGAATAGGTACTTATGCCTATTGGTTTTGGGCTTGGAGATTATTAAATTAATCTAAGAAAAAAAACGTAAAAATATAATGAAAGTAGATGGTTAGCCATATTATTCCACTGCTTCCGGGAAATTAACCGCGGTGGAACCAGTGCTGACCAATTTCCGGCGGTTGCTATTTCCAACAATAAGGAGAACGTCATGGGATGTTATGAGAAAGTGCACGGAGGCTACAAGGTGGACGGCCTGGAGTTGAAGGCCGCCAACTGCGGTTGCGGCGGTCTTACCGGCCCGGGCGGCTCCGGTACGGGAGAATGTTGTTTTACCTTCTCCCGGGTCAAGAAAGACGGCAATACCCTCATGTATTACGGCAAAAAGACCACCCCCAGCACCACCAACAACTACGAATGGGGCTATCGGGTCAAGAAGGACAACCATGAAGTGGAGGTGAAGATGTTGGACACCCGGGGCCCTGTGAGCTTTAAATTCGGCGGCTACGAGCCCCCGCCCCTGTCAGCTTGGAAGCAGAAGGGCTGGCAAGTGGTGTCCCAGTTCGAGCGCCCCGTGAAAGGGACCGGGGAACCGCTGCCGGAGTGGTGCGATTCCCCTGAATCGGCTTGCATACGGCCGGATGTGGCAGTGGAATCGCCCCATGGCGACAAGCCCAAGAAATAAACCTGTGGGTCCTTACCTGACTTGTCCCTGCGTCAGGGAGCAGGACCTGGCGCAGGGCACCCCTACGTCGTTGCTGGTGAAAATCCTGGTCCACCAGCAGCGAGTGGTGCAAAATTACCGCCACCGGGGTGGCCAGCGGGCCCTGGGGCGCGGTTAGGAACCTGAAGGGAGGGTCATTTCCGGGCCCCCTGCGGGTCCGCGCCCGACGTCCGTTAAACCGCGAGGCCGCCGGTGACGGCTACGCCGGGTTCACCCCGGGGGCTGGCCGGCGGCCAGCCCTTTTCTTATTATTCCTCAGCCTTTTTGGCCTTCTTTTTGGCTGGCTTGCCCGCGGCCGGGCCCATGGCCTTGGCTCCCAGCCACTTGTCCTGGTCCGGGTGCGGTCCCAGCCACTGCACCTGCCCGGTATCGATTTCGTAGAGGGCTCCCACCACCCGGGTCTTTTTGGCCTTCACCTGGGCCTTGATAATGGAGCTTTTCTGGAACAGGTCCCCCATGGCCTGGAGCACGTTGTCCTTGATGGCGGCGTTGAGCAGCGCCTCTTTGGCGGCCTCGGGGTTTTCCGCCCTGGCCTTGGCCACCGCCGGCTTGATGGGGGCCACCAGGCTGGCGAGGTTGGGCGGCACCTTGTCGTTTTCCAGCACCGCGGTCACCGCGCCGCACTGGGTATGCCCCAGGACCACCACCACCGGGGTGGCCAGGTGCTCCACGGCGTACTCTATGGAGCCGATCTCATCGGTCTGGGCCACGTTGCCCGCCACCCGGACCACGAAGAGATCCCCGATGCCCCTGGTCGAAGATGAGCTCCACCGGCACCCGGGAATCGGAGCAGGCCAGCACCGTGGCCAAGGGGTGCTGCCCCTGGCCCGCGGTGAGAGCCCGGCGCTCCCGGCCCTGGTGGGGGTACTGGGGCTTGCCTGCCACGTAGCGGTCGTTACCCTCCTTGAGCCTGGCCAGGGCTTCGTCCGGGGACATTTCGGCCCCGCCGCCGGCGGCCCAGGTGGGCGCGGCCAGGGCCGCCAGCACCCCGATGATTAGCAAAAGAAAATTGGCTTTTCTCATGGATAACTCCTTGCCCTGGGGGGTGCCTGAGCTTTTCGCAGGCCCAGCTTAACACAAGTAAGGGCGGGGCGCGCCCCGCCCTTCCAAAAATTTCCGGTTGACCGGCAAGTTATTTATTTTTCTTTCTCTTCCTTTTCCTTCATCAACTCCCGGGCCAGTTCCATCATCTGCCGCAGTTTCTGGTCCACCTTGGCGTTCACGGTGTCGGGCTCGAAGGTGCCGTCGGGGAGCCGCTGGCCTGCGGGCCTGCCGGTGAGGAGCTCCAGGGCCTCATCCACGTGGCCCACGGCCCAGACGTGGAATTTGCCCTCTTTGACCGCGTCCACCACTTCCTTCTTCAGCATCAGGTCCTGGACGTTGGCCTTGGGGATGATGACGCCTTGTTTGCCGTCCAGGCCCCTAGCTTCGCACACCTTATAAAACCCCTCGATCTTCCAGTTGACCCCGCCGATGGGCTGGGCCTCGCCCCGCTGGCTCACCGAGCCGGTCATGGCGAGGTTCTGGTATAAAGGCAACTCAGCCAGGGCGGACAGCAGCGTCACCAGCTCCGCCATGGAGGCGGAATCTCCTTCCACCATGCCGTAGCTCTGCTCAAAGGTGAGGCTGGCGGAAAGCGTCAGGGGCTTGTCCTGGGCGAAGCGGCTCTTCAGATAGCCGGCCAGGATCAGCACCCCCTTGTTGTGGATGTTGCCGGCCAGCTGGGCCTCCCGGTCGATGGCCACCACCCCTTCCTTACCCAGGGAGACGGTGGCGGTAATGCGGCTGGGCCGCCCGAAGGCGTGGTCCCCCAGGGTGTAGACGGAGAGGCCGTTCATCTGGCCCACCACGCTGCCTTCGGTCTCGATGAAGAGCATGCCTTCGTCGATGAACTCCTGCATCTTCTCTTCCGGCAGGTCGACCCGGTAAGTCCTCTCCTCGATGGCCTTTTCCACGTCGGAGCCGAAGATCACCTCGTGGGTGTTGGTCCGGGCCCAGTAGTTGGCTTCCTTGAGGACGTCCAGGACTTCCATGAGCTGTAGGGTGAGCTTTTGCTGATGCCCCGCCAGTTCCCCGGCGTACTCGATAAGGCGGGCCATGCCCGTCTTGTGGAGCGGCATGATTTTCTGCTCCCGGCAATAGCCGGCCACCATCTCGCAATACTTCACCACGTGGTCGTCGCTTTTGCGCATCCGCCAGTCGAAGTGGGCCTTGATCTTGAAGAACTTGTGGAAGTTTTCGTCATATATATAAAGAATCTGGTAAATATACGGGTCCCCGATGAGGATGACCTTGAGGTTCAAAGGTATGGGCTGGGGCTGCAGGGTCCGGGTGGTGATGAGGCCGAACATCTCCATGGGGTCTTCGATCTTGATTTCCCCGTTTCTGAGGCAGCGCTTCAGGGCTTCGTAGGACCAGAACCAGCGGAGCAGGTCCATGGCCTCCAGGATGAGGTAGCCGCCGTTGGCCCGCTGGACGGCCCCCGCCCTGATCAGGGTGAAGTCGGTGACCAGGGCGCCGAACTGAGCCCGCCGCTCCACCGCCCCGAAGAGGTTGGGGTAGGTGGGGTTGTTCTCCATCACCACCGGGGCTCCTTTGGTCTCCGAGTGGTCCACGAAGGCGTTTACCTGGTACTGGGTAAAGCTGGGCTCCGGGGTGGGAAAGGGGAAGGGTCCGGGGGCGCTGGGCCGGCGCTTCAGGTCATCGATGTTTTTCAGAATGTCTTCCTGCACGTCTTTGAGATAACCCATTACCTGGGGCAGGTCTTTATACTTGTCCCGCAGCTCCTCCATGTGGTGCCCCACCACATACATGGCCACGTCTTGATCCAGCTTTTTCTCTTTTTCCTGGTACTCCTTTTCCATCTTGCGGATCTTGCGGATGGCCTCGTTCATTTCGGTGTGGAGGGTCGTAGACTTCTGGCGCAGTTCCTCCCGCTGCTCGTCGGCCAAGACCTTGAGCTCCTCTTCGCTCAAGGGTTTGCCATCTTTCCCGGGAAAGATCATCAGCCCCGTGGGCGAGATGTTGAGAATAAAGCCCTCCTCGCCGGCCTTGGTGTCCAGATTCTGGAGGATGGCGTTGCGCTCCTGGGTGAAGCTGCGCATCAGGGCTTCCCGGCGGTTGGAGTAGTCCTCACTTTCGAAGACCTCGGGAACTTGCACCCGCAGGGTGGAGATGAGATCCTCCATGTCGGCCTTGAGGACCCGGCCTTTGCCGGTGGGCAGGCTCAAGGTCTGGGGTTTTTCCGGGTCATGGAAGTTGTGGACGTAGGCCCAGTCGGGAGGAGTCGGCTCCTTGGCCGCCAGTTCCTGGACGTAGGCCATGATGGTTTCCGTCTTCCCGGCCCGGGGCGGTCCGGCCACGAAGATGTTGTATTCCAGGTCTTTGATTCCCAAGCCGAACTCCAGGGCGTGGACCGCCCGCTCCTGGCCCACCACTTTCTCTTTCAAGGGGGGTAAGTCCAGGGTGGTTTCGAACCCCAGAGAATTGGGGTCAAAGACGGCGCGCAGGCTTTCAGGTTTCAGTTCCCAGCGGTTGGATGACATGGCTCCTCCTCAGGTTGAGTCGTCGGTTATGGCAAGCGGACCGCGAGGGGCAGCGGCCGCGTCAGCTGATCAATCCCTCCAGGCGCTTCAAGGGGCAGACCTGGGGGTCGTGAAAGTTAGGGCCCTCCAACTGAATGGTGTTGTGCTCCAAGCCGAAGCGGCGGCGCAGCAGCTCCTCCAGTTCCCAGGTGAGACAATCCCGGTCTTCGTGGTTGTCGATGGCCACGTGGACGCTCAGGGAGTAGATGCCGGAGGCGATGGTCCAGATGTGGAGGTCGTGGACCCGCTTCACCGACGGATGCTCTTCCAGGGCTTCTTGCACCTGGTCCAGGTTGAGGTGGCGGGGGGTGGACTCCAGCAGGATGTCCGCGGCCTCCCAGACCAGCTGCCAACTGCCGTAAATAATCATCAACCCCACGATCACCCCGGCCAGGGGATCGAACCAGTACCAGCCCTTGAAGTAGATGGCCACTCCCGCTCCCAGGGCGGCCAGGGAGGCAACGGAGTCCGACAACAGATGGATAAACGCCGACCGGAGATTGAGGTTGTGCTCCCGGGTCGGCAGGAGAACGTACATGCCAAGCAAGTTAACCGCCAACCCCAGAGCGGCAATAATCATAAGCGGGACGCCGCTGATCTGGGGTGGTTGCCAAAACCGCCCGGCGGCCTCGTAAAGAATATACGCCGCCATGGCCCACAGCGCCAGGCCGTTGACCAGGGCCACCAGGATTTCCAGGCGGTGGTAGCCGAAGGTGCGCTGGGCGGTGGGCGGCCTGGCGGCCCACAGGAGGGCCAGCAGGCTCAAACCCAGGGCGGCCACGTCGCTCAGCATGTGGCCGGCGTCGGCCAGCAGGGCCAGGGAATTGGTGAGGATGCCCCCCACCAGTTCCACTATGAAAAAGACGAGCTGCGTCCAGAAAGCCAGGGCCAGGCGCCGACGGCTGCTCTCGAACCGGTGAATGTGCGCCTTTTCGGAGTGCGAGCCCTTCATGCCTCTTCCATCCGGATCTCCAGGACCCGGTATGACCTGAGACCCCGGGGTGTCTGGATCTGCACCTGCTCGCCGGGGGTGCGGCCCAGCAAAGCCCGCCCCAGGGGCGAGGTGGTGGACAGGCGGCCCGAAGCCGCATCGGCCTCCAGGGTCCCCACCAATTTGAACTCCTGCTCCCGACCGGTGTCCAGGTTGCGGACCCGGACCCGGGAATTGAACCGCACCTTAGTGGGGGAGAGGTTGCTGCCCACCAGAACTTCGGCGTTAACCAGGGTCTGCTGTAACTGCTTGATGCGCCGGTCCAGCTTCTGCCGCTGGGCCAGGGCGGACTGGAAATCGGGGTTCTTCTCCACCCCGCCTTCCTGGGCGGCCTCCAGCAGTTCCCGCACGACCTGGGGGCGCTCCACCCGGCTCAGGAGCTCCAGCTCCTTTACCAGCTTTTCATAGCCTGCCCGGGTTAAAAGAATCTTGCCCAAAAAACCCCACCCAAAATTTCGTTTAAGTCTTCAAAATATAATGGGATTTAATCTTCGCCTCATATTCTTATCTGAAAAGATAGGCAGGGTCAACCTCGGAAACAATGGCGCCAACCCGATTTTTCCTGCGGGCGCGCCTTGACAGGGCCCCGGAAGGGTGGCACTAGAAATGAGGATGATTTGAGAGATGCTCTACCGGTTAACCGACCAACTGGTGCTCCGGTCCCGGTGGCGGCCGTACCTGGCCCGCCCCGGGGAACGGGTCCTGGTGCTCCGGACGGGGGCCGTCTTTCCCCCGGGCCACCCCACCACCCGCCTGTGCCTGGACCTGCTGCAAGAGGCCCTGGAAGTCGGGCCGCTGCCCCTCCGGGCCCGGCTGCTGGACGTGGGCTGCGGTTCGGGGGTGCTGCTGCTGGCCGCCGCGGCCTTGGCGCCCCGGCCCTGCGTCGGGGTGGACCTGTCCCGCCGGGCGGTCCTGGTGTCCCGGGACAACGCCCTGGCCAACGGTCTGGCCGGGGCGGTGCGCCTGGTGCAGGGCTCCACCGAATGCCTGCGGGGTTCCTTTGCCGTAATCCTGGCCAACCTGCCCTTTACGGTGCAATTGGATAAAGTGGCTGAATTCTCCCGGCTTACGGGCGTCCCCGGTTGCCTCATCCTTTCGGGTTTCAAGGATTCCCAGGAAGACGAACTGCTGGCCCGGTACCGGCAGGCGGGCTGGCGGTTGCAACGCCGCCTCACCCGGGAGGAGTGGGTAGCGGAACTGCCGCCGGAAAAGAGCTTCACCTGGGTGGGCTGGCTTTTGCAGCCCGCTTGCTAAAGCCGTTCCTCCCCTTGGGGTGATCTTGCCCCATTGAAATACCCTTCTCAAACTAAGGTAAGTTCTTTACTTCCTTAGGGAGGTCGAAAGTTTACCTACCAAGGGGCGAAGGCCGATATGATGTAGGGGGCTTGAAGAACGTCGGCGGCAAGCCGCATCTCCAAAGTTAAATTTTGCCCCCCAATATGTTATCTTGAGATACCTTAAAGGGGCCTCTGGAAGCAATGGAGTGCAACTGAGTTTGGGGGGAATAGCTATGCCAAGACCGATCGTGAAATGCGCCGCGATTCTGTTGGGACTGGCTCTGGTCACCGGGGGGCCGGCCTGGGCCCAAGTTGACCGCAACCTTGCCGCCTTGCTGAACTCGGGCTATGAGATGCTGGAGCGCGGCGACCTGGACCGGGCCCAGAAAGTCTATGAAGAGATGTTGCGCCAATATCCCGAAAATCCGGTGGCTCTCAATAACCTGGCGGCCATTTTGGCCAAGAAGGGCAAATATGAGGAGGCGCTGGATTACCTGAACCGGGCCTTGGGCCGGGCCAAAGGATACAAGGGAGTGGTGGACCGGGTGTGTGACCTGGAGAGCGTCTGCACCGCCTTTCGAGTGAGCCAGGACTCCATGGTGGGCAGCGACCTGGAGGACCTCATCAAGTCCAACATCTTAATGGTCAAGATGGCTTGCGCCAGCCCCAGGCGAAGATGAAGCCGAGAAATTAACCTGAATGAGCCCGGGAAAGTTCCCGGGCTCATTTATTCCTGCCCTCCGCCTGCCTCAAAGACCTGCCGCCCTCAGCTGGCCGGGATCTGGCAACAGACCGGGGAGCCCAACAAGCCTGCACCGCCTCCTAATCAGGCAGGAGTTTCTGGCGCTGCCGTCGGCAACAATTACTACCGCACCGGCCGCACCACCGGAGGCGGGGTCAGCTCTATCAAATTATCGATGGCCCGTTTCTGGTTCAGGTATTCTTCCAGGCTCAGATAGCCGTCCTGATTGGTGTCGCACAGCTGGAAGAGTTTCGCGGCCTGCTGTTGGTCCTTGGCCCCGGAGACGTAGTCCTTTTGGCTGATTTTGCCTTTCCGTTCTTGGTCCAGGGCGGTGCACAAGGACTCGTAGTCCTTTTTGGAGGCCTTGGTCTGGGCGGTGGCGCAGCCGCCCAGCAGAACCATCACCGCCATCGCCCCAATCAGCATTTTGACGCCGTTCATCTTTGCATCTCCCGTCCCGAATTTGACAGTCTGTTCCCAACCTGCCGTACTTTGTCAGTCCTGCAGCCTGTCATCCAACCTCTCAGGCCGGTGAAAAACCAGCCCATGGCCTCTAACTGTCATTCTGAGCGCCGCGAAGAATCTGGCATTTTCAGCAGGTTGAGATCCTTCCTTTCGTCCAGGATGACACGAAAAATCGTTTTTCAACAGCCTTCGGTTAATTTTAGCATAAAACTGGGAAAAAATGGGGAAATGGACTGGCGCTTTCTTTCCAAGCCCGATCTGCCCTGGTCAGGTAAGGTGGCAGATTTCTTTCCGGCACCCCCCGGGGCGCCGTGGGGGCCAAAGGAGGCGTAGGTGCCCCCTGGCCCAGCCGGGGACGGGGTTCGCCGGCTTGCCAGTCGGGGGCAGGAAGAAGAAGCTCAGAACCTGCCCGGGATTGCGGCGGCCGGGGGTCATTCCCCCCGCAGGCGGTAGCCCACCCCGGGTTCGGTGAGCAGATATTGAGGGCGGGTGGGATCGTCTTCCAGTTTTCGCCGGAGGTTGAGAATGAAGATGCGCAAGTAGGGATTCTGCTCGGTAAAAGACGGTCCCCAGACTTCTTTCAGCAATTGGCGGTGGGTCACCACTTTGCCCCGATGCTTGATGAGGACACAAAAGAGCTTGTATTCGATGGGAGTGAGGCGGACCTCCTCTTCCTGCCGAAATACCCGGCGCCGCTCGAAATCCACCCGCAGCTTCCCCAGGGTGAAGACGGCCTCGGGTTTGCCTTCTTCCGCCGGGCTGTAGCGGCGCAGGGCCGCCCGGATGCGCGCCAGCAGTTCGCCCACCCCAAAAGGCTTGGTCAAATAATCGTCGGCCCCGGCATCCAGGTTGGTAACCTTGTCCCGTTCCTGGCCCCGGGCCGAAAGGATGATGATGGGGACCGCGGACCACTCCCGCAGGCGGCGGATCACCTCGATGCCCTCAAGGTCGGGCAGCCCCAGGTCCAGCAAGACGATATCCGGCACCTGGGAGGCGGCCAGAGACAATCCCTCCTGGCCGGTGCCGGCCTCCAGCAACACGAAGCCCTGGGTGTGGAGGGAGGCCCTCAGGAACCGGCGGATGTGGGGATCGTCTTCAATCAGCAAGATGCGCGGATTCATCGCTGGGGTTCTTCTGCATCTCCGGCAGGGACCTGTCCAGGAAGGGGGCGCCTTCCGTCAGGGGGATGGTGAAGCTGAAGACCGTGCCGCCGCCGGGACGGTTGGCGGCCCAGATGCGCCCGCCGTGGGCTTCGATGATGTTGCGGCAGATGGTGAGCCCCAGGCCCACCCCCCGGGTGCTGCCGGCAGAAGCCTGGTAGAACTTCTCGAAGACCAGTTCCTCATCGCCCGGGGCCAAGCCGGGGCCCCGGTCCGCCACTTCCACCAGGAGTTCTTTGTCGCCCATCCGGCCCGAGATCTCCACCGGCGTCTGGGCCGGGGTATACTTGGCGGCGTTTTCCAGCAGGTTGATGAAGACCCGCTCCATCGAGCAGAGCGTCGATGCGCACCATGGGGAGGTCCGGCGGCAGATTGATAACTACCGGGTAGTCCTGCAGCTGGGCTTCCAGCTGCGCCAGGGCGCAGCCCACCACTTCTTCCAGAACGTGCCACTCCTGGTTGAGCTTGACCTGGCCGGACTGGAGCCGGCTCATCTCCAGCAGATTATGAACCAACCGGTCCAGGCGCTTGGCTTCTTCGTAAATCGTCTGGGACAGCTCGCGCTTGGTCTGGGGGTCCAGGCTGCCTTCCCCTTCCAGCAGGCTGCTGGCGGAGCCGGCGATGACGGTCAAGGGAGTGCGCAGATCATGGGACACGGAACTGAGCAGGGTGTTGCGCAGCCGCTCGCCCTCCATCTGCACTTGGACCTGCTGGGCCTGCTGGCTGAGGCCCTCCCGCTCAATGGCCAGGGCCACCTGGCTGCCCAGGGCCTCCAGAAACCGCAGGGACTGCAGATCGATCATCTTGTTGGCTTGGGTGGGCTCCAGCCGCAAGACGCCGATCATCTTTTGGGAGGCGCTGAGCGGCAGGTAAAAACCCCGGGCCTTGGGGAGCGTCTTGGTGCCCAGGCCCGCGAAGTGGCCGTAGCGGTAAACCCAGTTGGCCACCAACATTTCGCTGCCGTAATCGTCCGGAAATTGCTCCCCGGCGCTGACGGCCAATTTTCCGGCACTGTCGGCCAGGAGGATGGCGGTGTGGCTGTCGAAAGTCTTGGAAATCTGCTCCACGGCTTCGTGCAGCAGGTCTTTCAGGCTCAGCTTGGCGGTGAGCTTGCGGCTCATTTCATGCAAGGCCGCGGTCTGCCGCTCCTGCTGGCGGGCCGTCCTGGCCTGGTGGCGGATGCGGGAAGTCAGGCTGCTGATCAGGGTGCTCACCAGGAGCATCACCGCCAGGGTGATGGCGTACTCCGTGTTGGCCACCGAAAAGGAGTAGTAGTTCGGCACAAAAAAGAAGGCAAAGAGGGCCACGCTGAACAGGGAGGCGAAGATGGAAGGCCCCCGGTCCAGGAAGGAGGCGATGATCACCGTGGTCAGCAGATAAATCATCACTAAAGTGGTGAGGGTCAGGTAAGGAAACAGGACCAAGGCCAACCCGGTGCAGACCCCCACCCCCAAGGCGGCCCAAAGATACTCCCATAAGGCGGCCCAACCCTGGCGCCGCCGCGGCGCCGCAGGCCGGGCCTCTTCTCCTTCTTCGGAAATCAGATAAAGGTCCAGGTGGGGGCAGCCCTTAAGGAGCTGGTCCGCCAGCGAGCCGAAAAGCAGCCGGCGCCAACGGGGCCGGCGGGGTGTCTCCAGCACGATCCCGGTGATGCGGTGTTCCCGGGCAAAGTCCAGGATGGCCTCCCGGAGGCTGAAACCGGAGAGCTTGACGGCCTGCCCTCCCAGTTGGGCCGCCAGGCGCAAGGTCTTGGAAACCAGTTCCTGGTCTTCGAAAGAGGGGTGGTCGTGGGCAGTTTCCACATAGACCGCGAACCACTCGGCCTGGGAGGCTTCGGCCAGGCGGCTGGCGGCGCGCGCCAGGCGAGGGGCGGCGGGGCTGGGGCTCAAGCAAACGAGCAGACGGCGGCCTGGAGGTTCCGCTGGGCCGTTCCGTAAAAGCTCAGGCCGTTCTGCCGCCGCCGATGGCTGCTGCGCCATGTGGTTTTGCCTCCGCCACCTCCCTGCCCCGTGGACCCCAGACTATTTTACGCTGAGGTTTTTACAGGGACAAGGCAATATTCGGAAGCATAACCGGTTCTTAGCCGTTGGTCAAGCGGGACCGGCACGCCGGCCCCGCCTGAGTGCCCACTTCAGTAAGCTATCAGGAGATAAACCATGCAGATGGTGACGGTGATCATCATGGGCCACCAGCAGGCCTTCATGTAATCCACGAAGGAGATATGGTAGCCGGCCTTTTCCGCCAGACCCACGGTGACCACGTTGGCCGTGGCGCCGATCATGGTGCCGTTGCCGCCCAGACAGGCCCCCAGGGACAGCGACCACCAGAGCACGCCGCTTTCCGCCCCGGGGATGGTCTGGTTCAGAAAGGCGATGATGGGCAGCATGGTGGCGGTGAAGGGAATGTTGTCAATGAAGGCCGAGGCAATGGCGCTCACCCAGAGGACGATGATGATGGCCGCGGTCAGGTTGCCTTTGGAGACATCCTTGACGAAGTTGGCGATCACCTGGATCAGGCCGGTCTCCTCGGCCCCGGCGATGACCATGAACAGGCCGATGAAGAAGACCAGGGTGGGCCACTCCACCTCTTTCTCCAGCATCTCCACGATGTCTTCCCCGGAGATGGCCAGCAGCAGCAGGGAGCCCACCAGGGCGGGGATCGACACCGGCAGATGCAGGATCCCGCCCAGGATAAAGAACAGGATGGCAAAGCCCAGCAGGATCAGGCCCTGGATCATCAGTTTCTTGTTGGTGATTTGGTACTCTTCTTTCAAAAATTCGATGGTGCGGTTCACATCCTTCACTTCCGCCTTGAGGTAATCCTTCTTGTGCCACCAGACGAAGAAAAAGGAGGAGGCCACCAGGGAGATGGCGCAGATCAGGGTCAGGTTCTGCACAAACTGGCCGAAGGTGAGTCCGGCATAGGAGCCGATGAGGATGTTGGGCGGGTCGCCGATGAGGGTGGCGGTGCCGCCGACGTTGGAGGCAAAGGCCTCGGGGACCAGCAGGGTCAGGGGGTTGATCTTCAGGGTGACGGCGATCTCGATGGTCACCGGCAGCACCAGGAGCATGGTGGTGACGTTGTCCAGAAAGGCCGAAATCACCGCGGTGATGACCTGGAGGACGAAGGACAGGACAAAGACGTTGCCTTTGGCCATGGCATAGGCCTTATAGGCCAGGAACTGGAACATGCCCGTCTTTTTCATCACCCCCACGAAGAGCATCATGCCCATGAGCAGGAAGATGACGTTCAGGTCGATGGCCCCCATGGCGTCGTCAAAGGAGATGATGAAAAAGGACTTGTCACAGGTCCCCAGGGTATAGGTGATGAAGATGATGAGGGCCGCGCCCAGAAAGGACACCAGGGTGCGGTGCATCCACTCGAAGGAGATGACCAGGTAAACCAGCAGCAGGATGAGGCTGGCGATCCAGAAGCCCGCGGTGATGTGCCGTTTCATGGTGAGGTTCTGGGACGCCTGGAACAGGCGGTTGCCCTGGGCATCGACCCCCGCCTCCACCACCTTCACCGGGGTGGCCGGAATGGGGCTCCCAGGAGGGTTTGAAGGCCTTGACCTCCACCTTGGCCGCGGGCAGGGTCCCGGCGGGCAGGATGAAATCCGCCACAAAGCCGCCGGGCTTGCCGGTGACGATTTCCGCGTCTTTGCCCGTGGGCTTGACGTGCTGGCCGTTCACCAGCACTTCCACTTCCACTTCCTTGAGGCCTTTGCCCATGGGGTTGGTGACCAGCCCGGACAGCGCCAGGTGGTCGCCGGCCGGGGCGGGAGCGGCGGCCAGAGCCGCGGAGCTTGCCAGGAGTCCCGCAGATCACCAGGAAGATCAAGATATGTAGAAAGGAAATCAGCCTTTTGCGCATTGATAATCCCCTTTGATCATTACTTGGTTTTCAGGTGAAGGGGAGGAAACCGGCGTTACGGTTCCTGGCCATCTCTCGCCACTATTTCGCCACCAACACCGGCATGCCCTGCAGGGGCCAGATGAAGTAGCAGAACACCGCCAGAAAGGCCATGAGGATGAGGCTGGGGATCCAGCCGTAGATGAAAAACTCCCCGGCGGTGAACTGCTTGCTCTCATAGGCGATGGCATTGGGGGCCGCGCCGATGAGCAGGTTAAAGGGCATGCCCGCGGTGGCCAGCGAGGCGAAGAAGATGACTTCCGGGGCCACGCCCAGATACCTGGCGATGACCAGGGACACCGGCAGGGTGATGGCGATGGCCGCCACGTTCATGATGAAGTTGGTCATGACCAGGACGAAGAAGGCGATGGCCAGGACGAAGACCAGCCAGGGGGCCTTCTGGAACCAGGTCACCCAGTTCACGGCCATCCATTCCGCCGCCTTGGTGTCATAGAGACAGTAGCCGATGGACATGGCCCCGCCGAACAGCAGGATGATGTTCCAGGGGATGGTCTCCATGTCCTCCACCACCAGGGTGCGGGTGAGGAAGAAGAGCACGGTGGCGACGATCATGATGGCCGCCCGGTCCATGTTCTTGAAGAAGGGGATGGGGGAGAAGGATTTGAGCATGAACAGGGTCAGGACCACGATCACCATGGCGATGACGAACTTTTCCTTGTTGTTCATGGGGCCCAGTTCTTTCCCCAGGCTGGCCACCCGCTCCCGCAAGCCGTCGATGCGGGCTCTCTCGGGTTTGAAAAAGATGATCACGGTGAGCCAGATGAAGAAGACCATGATCGCCCCCAAGGGGAGCATGTACCAGATGAGCTCGAAGAAGCCGATCTCCGTGCCGCCGGTGAATTTCTTGAACATGCCGGCGCCGGCCACCGCCCGGGCCGACCCCAGGAAGGTGATGACCGAACCCGCGCCCGCGGTCCAGGCCATGCCGATGAACAGGCCCTTGCCGAACCTGGTGGGCTGGTCGGACTCGCTGTACAGGGAGTGGATGGCCACCAGCAGGGGGAAGATGGCCGCGGCCACCGCGGTGTGGGCCATGAGCAGGGTCATGCCGGCGATGATGATAAAGGTGCCCAGGAGGATGAAATTGGTGTTCTCGCCCACGATATTCAGCATCTTGTAGGCCATGCGCTTGGTGAGGCCGGAGACCGCGAAGGCCATGCCCATGACCACCGAGCCGAAGATAAACCAGACCGAGGGGTCAAAGAAATCTTTCAGGGCTGCATCGGCGGTGCGAATCATGAAGATGGTCTGGAACAGGCCGATGGCGATGGCGGTGGCGCCGATGGGCATCACCTCGAAGATCCACCAGACCGCGGCCATGAGAAAGAGGCCGATGGCCATCCGGCCTTGGGGCGGCAGGGGAAAGTGCTTGCCGGAGGGGTCCACCGCGTCCGCTAAATCCGACATGAAATAGAAGAGGAAAAATAAGGCCAGGCCCAGGAGAATAAAGATGATGCGCTTCCAGTCGATGACCACCTTTTTGGGGGCAATGACGATCTCTTCGGGCATCTCCGGCAGGCCGGCGCCGACGGGCATTTTTTTGATATCTTCCGCCATGGTAGTTAACTCCTTCTAGTTAAATGTCCCGGGACAGGCTAATCGCCCAGCACCATGTCGGAGATCTCTTTGAAGAGATCGCTCAAGCGAATCATGCCGACCACTTTGTTATCCTGGATCACCGGCATCATGCCCACGTTTTCCTTGATCATCAGGAACAGGGCCTTGGCGATGGGGTCGTTGCCCTGGACGGTGACCTTGATGGGGCTCATGACCTCGCTCACCGGTTTTTGGGAGGCCTCCTTCAAGCCGGGGCCGAAGAGATCGCCCATCAGGACGGTGAGGCTGGGGTCGGCTCTTGACCAGGCCGGTCTCCTGCAGGAACCGGGGCTCCAGCCCCTTGATGATGTCCCGCAAGGTCAACATGCCCATGAGCTGATATTTTTCATCGAACACCAGGACGGCCCGGGGCTCGAAGCTGCCTTCGAACTTGATGGCCGCCTCCCGGACGATGGCCATGGCCTGGCGCAGGGTGAACCAGTAGGGAATGTGAGGATAATCCTCCAGAGGGATCATCAGATCCTTGACTTTCTTGCTGTCAGGCATAAAAACCTCCCGATCCGGTTGAAGTTCTAAAGGTTTCAGGGAGACCGGCCGCCGGGCGATAACCGCCGTGGCGCCGAGGCCCTTTGCTCCCGGCCTCAGGGAGCGGGATGCGATGGCTGCTTGATTACCACGGTGGGAATTAAAACGGGGTTAAGATGTGGGGCGAGGTTGTTAAAATTCCGTTAAGGCAGAACTTGTTTCCCGGCTGCGGGGATCAGCTGCAGCATCTTGAGGTACGACACCCCGGTCCGCGGCATCCAGGCGGCCTTTGCCGCAGCCACTGGACCCATCGTGGGATGGCTGAAAAACCAAGGGCCCGGGGGAATTATTTCCCGGTCGGGCCCTGTGATTCCTGGCATTCCCCGGTAAGAATGGTTGACCTTTAGGGATATTTTTTGCCGTCTATCTTGTCGATTTGCAGCAAATAGGCTCCCCGTGGCATGGTACCCTCAATGGTGACAGGTTTACCCTTTTTAGCCACGGCGCTTAAAATTTTCTCATTTGCATTCAGGATTTTGTATTCTTCATGAGGTTTTTCGCTGATCACCATATACCCACCGTAGCTCTTCATATAAACTATTTTGCCGGTTATGGTGATTTTCGTGGCTTGTTTGGCGGGGACTTCGGCTTTCCCTCCGCCGGTACCTTGCGGAAGGCCGATGCCGGCCAGAAATAGCACCAGCGACAGGCCTAAGGTTATCACCAAAAAGATTCTTCGCACAGCCTTCATCTTAGCCTCCTTTAAATTATTCTGCGCCACCCTCCTGCACAACGTCCGAAAATCGGATCCTTTCACATGGTCGCAGCAGGCCGCAAGCGGCGAGATAGCTTGGTCAGTTTTCCAGGCCAGCAATTTTAACTTTAAGCACCAGCAGAATCTAAGGCAAGAGCCACAGCATTAACCACCCCCTTAAATCCCCTCCCGGGCTCTCAATCCGCGAGTTCCGAACCGGGAAGGTGCTTTTTTCACCTCGAAATTCCATTTCCAGATCTCGTAGATGGCCGGGTAAACCATCAACTCCAGGAGGAAGGAGGTGAAGATGCCGCCGATCATGGGGGCGGCGATGCGTTTCATGACGTCGGCGCCGGTCCCCGGTGGCCCACATGATGGGAATCAGCCCCAGGAGCAGGGTGGCCGCGGTCATGAACTTGGGCCGGATACGCTTGGCCGCGCCGTCGATGATGGCGTCGTGCAATTGGGCGCAGGGTCTGAGCCGCCCTCCTGCCTTCGCCTGGGCGTAGGCCAGGTCGAGATACAGGAGCATGAAGATGCCCGTTTCCGCATCCACCCCCAAGCAGGGCGATCAGACCGACCCAGACCGCGATGCTCATGTTGTAGCCCAGCAGATACAGGAACCAGATGGCGCCCACCGCGGAGAACGGCACCGCCAGGATGATGAGCATGGTCTTGGTGATGGACCGGGTGTTCATATAGAGGAGCAGGAAGATCAGGAACAGGGTCAGGGGGACCACCAGCAGCAGGCGCTGCTTCACCCGCTGGGCCGCCTCGTACTGGCCGCTCCAGGAGATGGCGTAACCCGGCGGCAGTTTCACCTTGTCCTTGAGCAGGCGGGCCGCTTCCTCGACATAGCCGTTGGGGTCCCGGCCGGCGATATCGATGATACACATAGCCCGTCAGCAGGCCGTCTTCATCCCGGATCATGGCCGGCCCGCTGACCGTCTTGATGCTGGCCAGCTGCCCCAGGGGGAATCTGCCGCTTGCCGTCGGCGGCCGGCACCAGGATGCGTTCCAGGGCGCTGAAGTCGGACCGGAAATCCCGCTGGTAGCGCACATTGACCGTGTAGCGTTCCCGCCCTTCCACGGTGGTGGTGACATTTTCCCCGCCGATGGCATTCTGGATCACGTCCTGGACGTCATCGATGCTCAAACCGTAGCGGGCCAATTCCTCCCGATGCCAATCGAAATCGAGAAAATAGCCGCTCCCGGTGCGCTCGGCGAAGACGCTGCGGGTTCCCTTGACGGCCGGCAGCAGGGATTCGATCTGGGACCCGATTTCCTCGATGGTCTTGACATCGGCCCCGGAGATCTTGATCCCGATGGGGGTCCGCAGACCGGTGCTCAACATCTCGATGCGGCCCTTGATGGGCATGGTCCAGGCGTTGGCCAGACCCGGCAGGGTCAGGGCCTCATTCATCTGGCTGATGAGTTCTTCCTGGGTCAGGTGGGGCCGCCACTGCGATTTGGGCTTCAGGGTGATCAACGTTTCCAGCATGGACACCGGGGCCGGGTCGGTGGAGGTCTCGGCCCGGCCCGCCTTGCCCAGGACCCGGTCCACCTCGGGAAAGCCCTTGATGATGCGGTCCGTGACCTGGAGCACTTTTTGGGCCTCGCCGATGGAAATCCCCGGCATGGTGGAGGGCATGTAGAGAATGGAGCCTTCCTCCAGGGGCGGCATAAATTCCGAGCCCAGGTGCAGATAGACCGGGAGCGTGACGAGCACCAGGGCGAAGGCCCCGCCGATCACCCACCATTTCCGGCGCAGCGACCAGGTGACTAACGGTTCATAAAACCGGATCAAGCGCCGGCTGATGGGGTGCTTTTCTTCGGGATGAATGGTGCCCACCAGCACGGCGTTGGTTATCCGGCACAACCAGGGCGGCCGGAAGTTGAAATTCTGCATGTGGGTGAACAGGAGCCGCAGGGCCGGGTCCAGGGTGATGGCCAAGACCGCGGCCACCAGCATGGACAGGTTCTTGGTGTAGGCCAGGGGCTTGAACATCCGGCCTTCCACCGACTCCAGGCTGAGCACCGGCAGAAACGACACCGCGATCACCAGCAGGGCAAAGAAACTGGGCCCCGCCACCTCCTTGACCGCCTTGACCACGACCTCCTGGTAGTCTTCCAGGCGGCCCGTCCGGTGCCATTTCTCCAGTTTCTTGTGGACCTGCTCCACCACCACGATGGCCGCGTCCACCAGGGCCCCCACCGCGATGACGATCCCCCCCAGGGACATGATGTTGGCCGTGACCCCCATCATCCGGAAGGGAATGAAGGAAATCAGCACCGCCACCGGGATGGTGATCACCGGGATGATGGCGCTGGGGAAGTGCCACAGAAAGATCAGGATCACCAGGGAGACGGTGATCAGCACCTCCACCAGGGTGGACTTCATGTTGCCGATGGCCCGCTGGATCAAATCGGAGCGGTCATAGATGGGCACAATCTTGACGCCGCTGGGCAGCCCCGGTTCGATCTCCTTGATCTTGGCCTTGACCCGCTCGATGACCTCCAGGGCATTTTGGCCCTCCCGCATCACGACGATCCCGGACACCACCTCCCCGGTCCCGTCCAGATCGGTGACCCCCCGCCGGTAGATCCGGCCCATGACGACCTGGCCGATATCCTTGATCCGAATGGGGGTGCCGTCTTCGCTGGCGGTCAGGACGATATTTTCAAAATCCTGCAGGGAACGGGCGTAGCCCCGGCCCCGCACCATGTACTCGGTGCCGCCGAATTCGATCAGCCGCCCGCCCACGTCCTTGTTGCCGCCCTGCACCGCCTTGACCACCTGGCTGATGGAAAGGTTGTAGGCCTGCAGCCGGTTGGGGTCCACATTGACCTGGTACTGCCGGACAAAGCCCCCCACCGGCGCCACCTCCGCCACCCCGGGGACGGCCTTCAGGTAATAGCGCAGATACCAATCCTGGTAGAGAGCGCAGCTCCTCCAGGCTGTGCTTGCCGGTGGTGTCCACCAGGGCGTACTGGAAGACCCAGCCCAGGCCGGTGGCGTCCGGCCCCAATTCGGTCTTGACCCCGTCGGGCAGGCGCGGCAGCACCCCGGACAGGTATTCCAGGGTCCGGGACCGGGCCCAGTAAATATCGGTGCCGTCTTCGAAAATGACGTAAACATAGGAGTAGCCGAAATCCGAAAAGCCGCGCACGGCCTTGACCCTGGGGGCGCCCAGCATGGCGGTGACGATGGGGTAGGTCACCTGGTCTTCGATGATGTCCGGGCTGCGGTCCCAGCGGGAGTAGATGATCACCTGGGTGTCGGTGAGGTCCGGGACGGCGTCCAGGGTGCAGATGCTGCATGGACCACCAGCCCATCAGACAGGCCGCGGCCACGATGATGAAGACGATGACCTTGTTGTTCACCGAAAAATCGATGATGCGATTAATCATGGGGCTGGCCCCCGCCGGTGGCGGCACGGGCTGGGGGCTTGCTCTCGTCCACGTTCATGCCGTGCACCGGGTCTTTGGCCACATTGCGGTGCATGCCCGCGGCCGCCAGTTTCATGCGGCTCTCGGAGTCGATGAGGAAATTGCCGGACACCACGATGCGCTCGCCGGGGGACAGGCCCTGGAGGATCTCCACCCGGTCGCCCAGCCGCCAGCCCGTCTCCACCTGCCGGGGCTCAAACAAGCCCTGGCCCCGGTCCACGAAGACCGTCTTTTTGAGGCCCGAATCCAGGATGGCATCCACCGGCACACTGACCGCGGCCGGGAGGTTGACGGGGAATTCCACGTCCACGAACATCTCGGGCCGCAGCAGATAATCGGGGTTGTCCGCCTCCAGGCGCACCTTCATGGTCCGGGTGGCGGGATCGAACTGCGGCAGAACCTGGCTCACGGGGGCGTAAAAGGACTTCCCCTGCTGGGGGAGATTCACCTTCACCTTGAGGTCGGGGTGGACGAATTGGGTCTCATTCTCGAAGAGGTCCACCACGATCCAGACCCGGCTCCAATCCGCCAGCCGGTATAATTCGGAGTTCCGGCTGAGCTTCTGTCCCGGGGACACGTCCCGCAACAGGACGAAGCCGGTGACCGGGGCGCGGATGTAAATTTCCTGTAGCCAATTGCCGGTTTTGGGCGATCTCCTTGATCTGCAGCTTGCCCATGCCCAGATTCTCCAGGTTCTCCTCGGCGGAGCGGACCTGGGCGCTGGTCACGGTCATCTGGTCCGGGATGAGCTCGTCCCCCTGCTTGAGCCGCTCCATGGTGTCCAGGGCGTAAAAATAGGCCTGCTGCGCGGTGATGAAGTCCCGGCTGTAATAAGACGCCAGGATTTCGTCCTTCTTAACCAGGCTGCCCGTGGGATTGTTATGGGCCTTGATGATCCAGCCCTCGGCGAAGGAATTGATCCGGTAGATGCGGGTTTCGTCCACGGCCACCTTCCCCGGGGCCCGCAGCGCATAGGTATAGGGGGCTTTTTCCACCGCCGGCCACCCGCACCCCGGTAATCTGCTGCTTCTCCGGACTGATCTTCACGGTGCCGGGGGGCAGGGAGGCGTCCGGCGTCTGCCCATCCGCGTAAACCGGCTCCATTTTCATGCCGCAGGAGGCCAGGCCCGGCTCCGGGGAGGTGTGGGACGGGTTCATGGGGTCCACGTAATGAAGGATGCGCCTTTCCCCCGCAGCCCCGGAGGCGGTCCCCTTTTTCTGGCTCCGCCAGGAGCCGACCTGGTACGCGGCCGCCAGGAGAATGAGGGCCACCAGGACATACGACGATTTTTTCAAAACGGGCGCCTGTTCCCGGACCCAGGCGCGGATATTTTCCCTCTTAGGTTGGCCGCCCCACCGCATCTCAGCTTACCTCCTCAAAAAAAAGCCCCGCCGTGACCGCGGGGCTGGCAGTGCGGCCCCGGCGCTGTGGCGCCGGGGCCGATGAAGGTTACCTTTTCCACGTTCCCCGGTGGTCTGCCTCACCTAAGTCGAAATAACCACCAGCGGGCGCATCATGTCATGCTCTTCGTGCTCCAGGATGTGGCAGTGCCACACGAACTCGTTATATTTCTTGCCCGCCGGCGGCGGCCCGAATCTCGTGCTGGTGGCCACGGTGAAAGGCAGCCCCGGGGGCAGGTCGAACTTGGCGATCACCCGGGTGACCTCGCCGGGGTTCATCCGCACCGTCTCCTTCCAGCCCCGCTCGTTGGGATCGGGCGGCCGGGCCGGGCCGATGTAGGTGGGCGTGCCGTTGTAAGAGCCGGGGTCAAAGGGCTGCCGGGAGATGATCTGGACGTTCACCAGGTGGAAGTGAATGGGATGGGTGTCGCCGGTGAGGTTGGCGATCTCCCAGATCTCGATATCTCCATTGGTCGGAGTCTCCGTCGGCGGCATTTCCAGGTAAGGCCGACCGAAAGTGCTGGTGCTGACATCAAACACGTTGGTGCCCAGCCGCTGGATGAGACGGCCAAATTGATCAAAGTCCTCGTTCAGGGTCAGGCGCCGGGTCCTCTTCGGGGTCTTGCCGAGGAGCGAGACCGGGTCCAGGGCCGGCAGCACCAGCGGCCGGGTCAGGGCCGCAAGTACCGTGCTGGATACATTGAACTGCATGATGGTCCGGGTGTTGGGCCCGAAACCGGGTGCGGGGTTCACCACCCCGGGGCCCCCCGGATAATAGTCGTTTCTCGGGTCGCCCGACGGGAAGGGGGCCGGGGCGTCAGTATAGAGGAGGAGGATGGAGCCTGCGGGCACCTTGCTGAAGTCCACGATCACCTCGGCCCGCTCGGCCGGAGCCAGTAGCAGGGTGGTGGTGGGCCCGGTGCCCGTCAGGGTCACCGGCGCCGGCAGGAAGCCGCCCTCGGCCGCGATCTGGACGAAGGGCACGGCTGTCGGGGGATTGGTGTAGTTGACCGGCTCCGTGTTATTGGGGAAGCCGGTGCCCTGGGCGTACACCAGCTTCAAGCGCAGGAACCGGGCGTTGCAGGCGTTCAGCATGACCAGGCGGTACTTCCCCCGGTCCACGGTGACCGAGGGGAAGACCAGGCCGTTGGCCAGCATGGTGTCCCCGAAGAACTCCGGCACCGCCGAGGGTATGGGCGGATTGGCCGGAGGATTCAACGCCAGATCAAGGGATCGTAGACGCTGGGATACCACAAGTCCCCGGGCCCGCCGCGGCCGCCAGGTACCGGGTTACCCCCGGCGGGAATAAAGATCTTGTCCTGGAAAATCAACGGGATGAGGCGGCTGAGGGGCGGAATCGTCCCGTTGTTCTCCATGGCCGCCACCACGTTGTCCCGGATGAGATAGCCCGTGGCGATGCCGGCATAGGCGTTCAGCCGGGTGATGCCCAGGGCGTGGTCATGGTACCACTCCAGGCGGGCGCTGGAGCCCAGGGCATTGGGGTAGTAATAATCGGCCTGGCCGGGCACCATGTGCGGGGAAAAATTGTCAAAGACGCTGCCCGGACCGTTGCGGAAGCTGGCGCCGTGGGTGCCGTTGGGAGCAAACCAGTCAAAGGGGCCGCCGTCACTGATCCAGGGGACAGCGCCCCCGTGGAGGTGGGTGGCCATGCGGTTTTCGAGCGCCCCGGCATCCGCCCCGGGGATGCTGGTGTCCACCGGCAGGATATGGGTGGGGGGCAGGGTGTTGGTAAAGCGGAGGCGCGCCGCCCGGCCTCTGGTGGCGATGATCAGGCCGCCCAGGTGCTTAAAATTCACGGTGGTGCTATCGGTGTAGCCCCAGAGGTGGGTAGGTCCCGGCAGGCTGGGGTGCAACAGTTGGGTGAACTGACCCGCGGTGATCCGGTAAAAATCGGTGTTAGGGAAGACCGGATCGGGCACCGGGGCCGCCACCGGGATGCCGCTGGGGCCCAGGCCGGGAAGGGCCTGGACGAATTTCTGCAGGGCCGGGCTGGACACCCAGGTGAGCGCGCCAAAGGCTTTCCCGGGCCGGAATAGGTTAAACTTCAACGGCAGGGCGCTGGCCACTCCCGCGGCTCCCAAGATCTTGACGAATTTTCTTCGCTCCATTGATGTCCCCCCAGTTACCAGATGGTATTTTTTTATCACCTGCCAAGGGCAGGGGTTCTTTCCAACGGCACGGTCGGCCGGCTAAAGATTGGACTAATCCTTGACTGCCGGCCACCCCGGTGCGGCCAGGAGGAAAAGCCTGGCTCGAACCGTTGTCGGGGGTGGATCAATCCCGCCCCCTGACCGGATGCTAACGATCCCTCCTACCTCCCTAAAACAGTTAATGAAAACAACAAGTCCGTCCCTAAACCTGCAGCAGCTTAACTAATCAGTAATAATCATTACCATCTTGTCAAGGGAATATCAAACCTTTTTTACAAAATAATGGATAGATTGTTTTAGGAGGGTGCTAGTGTCGTGTTTCAGGAAAACCTTAAAAAAGAAAACCCTCTTGTTCCCTTCCCCCGGCCCCCCGCCCTCAAGGGAGGGGGTGTTTCATGGCCTTAGAATTAGTTGTATTTACTTCTGAAACGTAGCACTAACTGATTTAAGTATTTACCTATTTGTAATAGAGAACGCCATTGGTTACGGGTATAAATAAGGGCGTGTTACCTAGACGCCGGGGGTTCGGCCCAGAGGCAGGGGCGAATGGCTCACTTCCATAAGATGCCCTGGCGGTGGAGCGCCGGCATCAAGGCATCTGAGGTCTGGAAGAGTCCTTTGGTGGCACCGGCGTCCCGCCGGTGCTGCCTGGCGGGTAGTGCCCGCCCTGCATGGTGATGCCTCCAAGGCGGGGGGCACGGCGGCCCCAGCAGATTGTCATGCTCTACGGGTGGACCAGAGGCCCATGAACGACTGCTCCGAGAAGCGGGCTACGGTTATTTATGCCCGGAATGCCCGGAAAGCCATTTGATATGCGCCATCACCGCCTCGGCCTCTGCTTTTTTCCCCTGCTGCCGGTAGGCCAAGGCCAGGTTGGCGTAATAGCTGATATTGTTGGGGCTAAGCTTGATGGCTGCTTTAAAGAGAGGCACCGCTTCCTCAAACCTGCCCTGTCTGGCATAAGCTACGGCCAGATTATTGTAGGCTGGGGGATAAGCGGGAGCAACTTGCAGGGTCTGGCGGAACAAGGCGATGGCCTCATCGATTCTCCCCTGGTTCGAATAGGCCATGCCCAGATGGTGGTAAGCCATGTAGTTGCTCCTTAGAGACCGCCATGCCATGACGGAAAAGAGACTCCGAGCTCCGCCAGTACCCTGCCTGCACCCAGGTAGAGAGCAGACAGGCTAAGAGTACTGCCGCAGCCCCCGTCGAAACGATGAGTTTCTGGTATGGTAAACGGGCGGTGACCTCGAATACCCCCCAGGCGACGATGATGAACAATCCGATGAAGGGAATATAGGTATAGCGGTCCGCCATCGCCTGCCCCCCCACCTGGACCAGCCCGATCACCGGCACCAAGGTGCCCAGGTACCAGAGCCAGCCAACCCCCAGGTAAGGATGGCGCCGCGCCCCCCGGAGGAGCAAAGCCGTTACCCCCAGAAGGGCCAGGCCGGCAAGCGCTGCCTGCCACCACGGCACGAAGGCCAGCCCGTAAAAAAAGGACATGGGGTACGGCCAAAACATCTTGACCACATACATGACATAGGCCACCAGGGCGTTGGCGATCCGGGCGTCCACCGGCCGAATGTTCAGAGGCATCACGGCGCCGCTCATCCTTTGGGCCCACATGGTCACCAGGCAGGCCAGGATGACGACTGCCAACAGGGGAATCTTTTCTTTAATCAGCGGCCAGTAGACCCGCCAGGCGGAGGGGGACGGTTGCGACTCACCAGCCCCTTTTTGAACCCTGCCCAGGGGCCAGAAGTCCAACAGGAGGAGCACAAAGGGCAGGGTGACCGCCATGGGCTTGGCCATCAACCCCAAAACCAGCAGAAGCAAGACTGGCAGGTAGCGCTGCAGAGAGGGCCTGGCCACGTAAAAAGCGTAAGCCCCCATGGTGGACAGCCAGAAGAAGGTGCTCAGGACATCTTTTCTCTCCGACACCCAGGCCACCGACTCCACGTGCAAGGGATGCAGCGCAAACAGGGCGGCTACCAGGGCGCTGGGCCAGAGGTCGTGAGTCACCCAGGCCAGGAAAAGGAACAGGAGGAGGGTGTTGATCACATGGAAAAACAAGTTGGTAAGATGGTGCCCCCGGGGATCCATGCCAAAAAGCTGGCAATCCAGCATGTGGGACAGCCAGGTCACGGGGTGCCAGTTGCTGGCGTGCACCGCGGTAAAGGCCCATTTTACCCCCTGCCAAGTGAGCCCGGCCCGGACCATAGGATTGTTGGTGACGTACATGTCGTCATCGAAGGTGGTGAAGTCGTAATCCCTAACCTGGATATAGGCCAGTAAGGTCAGGCCCAGCAACAGCAGGCAGATCAGCACCTTTAAGTTCCATGGTTTTTGAAGAATCTTAATCATGGCTCCCGGCTCTTTCGTTTATTCTACCGCTCAGAGAGATTTTATAATTAAAATCGGTGGTCACCAAGAGAAAAGGCCCCTCGGCCGGCGGCCGAAGGGCCTTTTGGTTGTCAGGAGGCGGCCGGATTTAGCCGCGGCTCCTTAGATTAGAATTGGTAACGCACCCCGATGTTGAGGAAGTGGTTGATTTCCTTGCCTTTCCCCAACTCGACGTTGTAATTGACCTGTGCTGCCAGGTTCTTCTTGATACCCACGGTGAGGTTGCCGCCCACCACCGCAAAGTCTCTGGCGGGCTTGTCGGTCTGCCAGGTGCAAGTGGCGCTGCCCTGGCTGAGACGGGCGTCCAGGCCCCGGGCGTCGTTCGAGAACTCGTGCTGGTAGGTGGCGTAGACCTGAGGCACGATCGTATGGTCGCCGCTCTTGATGGGGAGGGAGACCTTGCCGCCCACGCCGGTTTGCACAGAGGCCGCAGACTGCGGGGCGACCCTCAGATTCAGGGCCCCGGCGCCGTCCTCCGTGAAGCCATCCAGCCAGAGGTTGGTGTAAGCCATGGAAACAGTGGGAGTCACCACCAGCCGCTTGACTTTAACGTCATAGCCGGTTTCCGCGTAAATGTTCAACTGATTCCCGGTCGGTGAACTCTGCGCCTTGCGGGCAATCGACCCGAAGGCGATGTTACGTTCCAGGTCGAAGAGGTTCAGGGTGTACCCCAGAGACCCGAAGACGTAGAACTTCTCTGGGAGATAGGCCGCGTAGGCCGTGATGGGCCAGGAGTTGTTCCCCACCGAGCCGCCCACGCCATGGAAGCCGGCGTCGGTGCGGTTGTAGCCGCTGGCCAGGCCCACGATGAGGTTATCCTGCACCCGGCAGTCAGCCCCCACCGAGAAGCCCCCGGTGGTGAAGTCGTAACCCGACAGGTTCGCCGAAGAACTCCGGCTGCCCAGAATCAGGTTAGGATCGATGAACAGGCCCCACTTTGCCAAAGGACCAACCTCTTTCTGGCCGGTGAGCAGGCCGGAGAGGCTGGAGGAGTTGTAAGCCAGCATCACGCCCGAGAACGGGTTGGCGCTCAGGTTGAAGGAACCCGGACCGCCTGCACCGGAGCTGGCGGCTTCCCGATTGCCGAAGCGGATATTGGTGATCCGCTCCGCCAGGTTGCGCATCTGGTTAGTAGCCCCGGCAAAGGCAATGTTGGCCAGGGCCGCGCTCTTTTCCGGGGAGATCTGCTTGAAGGCATCTTGGATGGCCCCGGTGTTATTCAGGTAGTCAATGACGTTCAGCACGTCGTCCAGGTCCCCGGAGTTGACCATGGCGACGCTGTTGAGCATGTTGCCCACCGACGTCTGGTTGGAGTTCAAGCCCAACCACGCCCGGGTGTAATTCCGCCGGGTCAGCAGGTAGACATCATAGGGCCGGTAGACCGGCTCCCAGTTCAGGGTGAGAGTGATAAAGGGATGCTTCACCCGGTCGAAGGTGCCGAAGACGCCGCCATCAGCATGGATGACGTCGAAATACCGGCTGCCCCGAGGATGGTAGCATTCCACCAGGTGCGGCCACACCGTGCCGGCCAGGGTAACCGTGCCGGGGTCCCCTTGCACATCGATGTGGTCGTAGTCAAATTCCGAGGCGATATCAAACTTCACCCTGCCGGAGCAGGTCTGCTCGAAGCTGCCGTAGATGTCCAGTTCCCCCACCCCGCCAAAGTTATTCGGGTTGAAGGGGCTGAGCTTGCCACTGTTGACAAAGACGCCGTCGATTTCGCCCCAGCCGAAGAAGCGGCCGCGGCAGTCGTTGAGCAGCAGGCCGTTGTCACTGGCCAGGGTGCCGCCGTTGAGGAAGATCTTGCCGAAGTTGTCCAGGCCGAAGTTGTCACCCGTGTTCAAGGTGTTCAGGGTGACGGTGATCCCATAGGGAATCTCCACGGTATGGCGCGAGTAGTTGATCAGGCCGTTCTCCGCGGTGAAATCGGCAAAGAAGTTTATGTAGCCGTGGCGCAGGTTCAGGAGGCGGCCCAGGAAGTCGCCGCTATAGTAGTTGAAGGTGCCCCGGTTCTGCAGGAAGCCATCCACCGTGCCGCCCTGCTGGTTGAAGATGTCGGCGTGGAGGCGGTTGCCCGTCTCTGCCTCGAAGAAGAGGCCGCCGGGGTTCAGGTTGATGGTGTAAGCCTTGAGCTTGCCGCCGATGAGGTTGAAGGTGCCCTGGCCCCGTTGATGTTGAGGTTGTTCACCACCCTCAGGTAGCCGTCGTTCTGGTTGTAAGTGCCGGAGCTGCCGGCGTAGTAGCCCAGGTTCAGGTCGTTGCTGACCCTATTGTAGCCGCCATTCTGGTTGAAGATGCCGGTGCCGTCGTAGCCGATGAACTCGTTCACCGCGGTGAGCCTGCCGCCGTTCATGTTATAGGTGCCGGATGCCGGTGGTGTAGTAGCCCAGGTAGAGGTCGCCGGTGATCAGGTTCCGGGTGTGCGCCGCCTGGTTGAAGGTGCCGGTGCCGGCAGTTGCCGATGTACTCATAGTCGGCCACCGTCACGGTGCCGCCGTTGAGGTTGTAAGTGCCGACCCCGGTGGGCTTGACGCCCACGATAAAGGCTGCCGCCCACCGGATTCAGGGTGTCCGCCGCCTGGTTGAAGGTGCCGGTGCCGCTAAAGCCGACGTACTCATCGCCGGCCACCGTGAGGGTGCCGGCGTTGAGGTTGTAGGTGCCGACGCCCGGTGGCAGTTGAACGCCCAGGATAGAGGCTGCCGGTCACCGTGTTGGTGCCGCCGTTCTGGTTGAAGACGCCGATGCCGCTCCAGCCGACGTACTCATTAACCGGGTCCAGCAGGCCGGCATTCAGGTTGTAGGTGCCCACGCCGGTGGTATCGTAACCCAGGTACAGGTCGTTGAGCACCGTGTTGGTGCCGCCGGAAGTACAGCCGTCGCCCTGGTTGAAGGTGCCGGTGCCGTCATAGCCGATGTACTCGGTGTAGGCCTGGAGGCTGCCCTCCCACAGGTTGTAGGTGCCGCTGCTGGGGATTCCTTGGGCCACGTAGAGGCCGCTGGCCACGGTATTGACGCCGCCGGTCTGGTTGAAGGTCCCGGTGCCGCCTTCCGCGCCCATGTACTCATAGTTGGCCGTGAGGCTGCCGCCGCTCAGGTTGTAGGTGCCGGTGCCGTCAGTATAGCGGCCCACGAAGAGGTAGTTGGTCACCGTGTTGGTGCCGCCGGACTGGTTGAAGGTGCCCGGTGCCCGGGCCGTCCCCACGGACTCGGAGCCGGCCTGGAGGCTGCCGCCGCTCAGGTTGTAGGTGCCGATGCCGTTGGTGTGATAGCCCAGGTATAGGAGTCGACTCACCGTGTGGGTGCCGCCGCTCTGGTTGAAGGTGCCGGTGCCGTAGTAGCCGACGTACTCATCGTTGCCCACCGACAGGATGCCGCCGTCGCTCAGGTTGTAGGTGCCGTTGCCGGTGGTGTTATAGCCCAGGTAGAGGTTGTTGGTCACGGTGTTGGTGCCGCCGCTCTGGTTGAAGGTGCCGGTGCCGGAGTAGCCGACGTACTCATTGACGGGGTCCAGGAGGCCGGTCGCTCAGGTTGTAGGTGCCGATGGCGCCGGTGGTTATAGCCCAGGTAGAGGTTATTGGTCACGATGTTGGTGCCGCCGGTCTGGTTGAAGGTGCCGGTGCCGGAGTAACCGCCCACGTACTCATTATAGGCGGTCCAGGAGGCCGCCGCGCTCAGGTTGTAGGTGCCGATGGCGTTGGTGCCATAGCCCAGAAAGAGGTCGCCGGTCACCGTGTTGGTGCCGCCGCTCTGGTTGAAGGTGCCGCTGCCGTTGTAGCCCACGACCTCATTGCCGCCGCCGACAGGCTGCCGCCGCTCAGGTTGTAGGTGCCGATACCGGTGTTATTAGTGCCCAGGTACAGGCTGCCGCCCACCGTGTTGATGCTGCCGTCGCTCTGGTTGAAGGTGCCGGTGCCCGAGTTGCCGATGGACTCTGTGCCCCCCACCCCCAGGCTGCCGCCCGACAAATTATAGGTGCCATTGCCGGTGTTACCTTCGCCCAGACCGAGGTAATTGGTCACCAGGTTGGTGCCGCCGGTCTGGTTGAAGGTGCCGGTGCCGTTGTCGCCGATGAACTCATTCACCGGATCCAGGAGGCCGGAGTCGCTCAGGTTGTAGGTGCCGTTGGCGCCGTTGTTATAACCCAGGTAGAGGTTGTTGGTCACCTGGTTGGTGCCGCCGGTCTGGTTGAAGGTGCCGGTGCCGTTGTAGCCGACGTACTCATTGGTGGCTGTGAGGCTGCCGCCGTCGCTCAGGTTATAAGTACCGACGGCATAGGTGGCCCCTTGGGCCAGGTAGAGGTCGGTCACCGTGTTGGTGCCGCCGCTCTGGTTGAAGACGCCGGTGCCGCCGGCGCGCCCACGATCTCATTGGCGGCTGAGAGGATGCCGCCGACTCAGGTTGTAAGTGCCGGTGCCGCTGGAAAGGTGGCCCACGTAAAGGGTACCGGCCACCGTGTTGGTGCCGCCGTCCTGGTTAAAGGTGCCCAGGCCGGGGCCGTCGCCGACGGACTCGTTGCCGGCCTGGAGCAGGCCGGTGCCGCTCAGGTTGTAGGTGCCGCTGCTCCCGTCAAGTAGCCCAGGTAGAGGTTGCCGGTCACGATGTTGGTGCCGCCGCTCTGGTTGAAGGTGCCGGTGCCGGTGGTAGCCGACGATACTCATTGACCGGATCCAGCAGGCCGGTGCCGCTCAGGTTGTAGGTGCCGCTGCCGCCGGCGTTATCGCCCAGGTAGAGGTTATTGGTCACGGTGTTGGTGCCGCCGCTCTGGGTGAAGGAGCCGGTGCCGCTATAGCCCACGAACTCGTTGACGGCGATCCAAGCAGGCCGGTGCCGCTCAGGTTGTAGGTGCCCAGGCTACTGGACGTCGAAGCCCAGGACCAGGTCGTCGGTCACGGTGTGGGTGCCGCCGGTCTGGTCGAAGGTGCCGGTGCCGCTGTAGCCGACGTACTCGTTGCCGGTCACCTCCAGGATGCCGTCGCTCTGAGGTTGTAGCTGCCGGTGCCGCCGGGGTTGAAGCCCAGGTAGAGGTTGTTGAGCACCAGGTGGGTGCCGCCGGTCTGGTTGAAGGTGCCGGTGCCGGAGACCCCGATGGTCTCATCGTTGAGCACCCTCAGTAAGCTGGCGGTGCCGCTCAGGTCGTAGGAACCGATGCCGGTGGGGTTGACCCCCAGCCGCAGGTTGTTGTCCACCAGGTTGGTGCCGCCGGTCTGGGTGAAGGTGCCGGTGCCGGAGATGCCGATGCCCTCATTGAAGGCCTGCAGCGTGCCCGCCGCTCAGGTTGTAGGCGCCGCTGCCGGTTTGGTGGAAGCCCAGCCGCAGGGTGTCGCTCACCGTGTTGGTGCCGCCGTCCTGGTTGAAGGTGCCGGTGCCCCAGTAGCCGACGTATTCGTTCACCGCCGACAGGACCCCGGGGTCGTGCAGGTCGTAGGTGCCGGTGCTGCCCAGGTTGTAGCCCACGTAGAGGCTGGCGCCGGTCACCGTGTTGGTGCCGCCGTTCTGGTGGAAGTAGCCGCTGCCGGAGTAGCCCACGTACTCATTCACCGCGGTGAGGCTGCCGCCTAACAGATCGTAGTCGCCGCTGCCGCCGCTGTGATAGCCCAGGTAGAGGCTGCCCAGCACCGTGTTGGTGCCGCCGGGACTAAGAAGCCCTGCCAGAACGACCCATAGCCCAGGTCGCCGATGATCTCATTGCCGGCCTGGAGGCTGCCGTCGTTCAGATCGTACATAGCCGTTGCCGCCGCTGTTGACCCCCAGGCTGAGGTTGTTGAACACGATGTGGGTGCCGCCGTTCTGGTGGAAGTAGCCGTAGCCGTGGTAGCCGATGTACTCATTGTAAGGATCCAGGAGGCCGGCGGTTAGGGTGTAAGTGCCAATGCCGCCGGCATTGAAGCCCAGGTAGAGGTTGCCGTACACTAAGTTCTCGGTGGCGGCGCCGTTCTGGGTAAAGTTGCCGATGCCGGAGTAGCCCACGAACTCATTGCCGCCGTAGATGGTGCCGCCGGTCAGGCCGTAAGAGCCGCTGCTGCCCACGTTGAAGCCCAGGTAGAGGTTGCCCACCGAGTTGGTGCCGCCGATCTGGGTGAAGGTGCCGAAGCCGGATTCGCCCACCGCCTCCCGATTGGCAAACAGGCTGCCGCCGTTCAGGTTGTAGGTGCCGCTGGAGCCGGGGGTGGAGCCCAGGGAGAGGTTGACCGGGTCGTTGAGGCCGCCGGTCTGGTTGAAGGTGCCGAAGCCGCCCCAGCCCACGTACTCATTGGTGGCGCTCAGGGTGCCGTTGGGACCCAGGTTGTAAGTCGAGCTGCTGCCCGGCAGGAGCCCCAGGTAGAGGTTGCCGGTCACCGTGGTTGGTGCCGCCGGTCTGGTTGAAGGTAGCCGCCGCCCAAGTAGCCCACGAACTCATTGAGGGCCGAGAGGCTGCCGCCGTTCAGATTATAGGTGCCGCTGGCCGGTGGGCATGTAGCCCAGGTAGAGGTTGTTGGTCACAATGTTGATGCCGCCGAACTGGTTGAAGGTGCCGATGCCGTTGTAGCCCACGTACTCGTTGAACGGGTCCAGCAGGCCGGTGCGTTCAAATTGTAGGTGCCGCTGGCGCCGGCGGAGGGCGGGAAGGGGACGGGCCCGAGGTAGCCCAGGTAGAGGTTGCCGCTCACCTGGTTGGTGCCGCCGTTCTGGGTGAAGAGGCCGGTGCCCCCGTAGCCGATGTACTCGTTGACCGCCGAGAGGCTGCCGGCGGTCATCGTATAGGTGCTGCTATTGCCGGCCATGAGGCCCAGCCAGAGGTTGGTTGCCGTATTGGTGCCGCCGTTCTGCACGAAGGAGCCGCTGCCGTTGTAGCCGATGAATTCATTGACGGCCGACAGCGCCCCGGAGCCGCTCAATTCGTAGTAGCCGCTGCCGCTGGCCGCGTAGCCCAGGTAGAGGTCGCCGCTTATCGCGTTGGTGCCGCCGCTCTGGATGAAGCTGCCGGTGCCGGCGTAGCCGATGTACTCGGTGACGGCCGAGAGGCTGCCGTCGGTCATCGTATAGGTGCTGCTATGGCCGGGGAAGAGGCCCAGATAGAGGTTGGTCAGGGTATTGGTGCCGCCGTTCTGGATGAAGGCCCCGTTGCCGAAGTAGCCGATGTATTCATTATTGGCGACCGACAGCAACCCGGTGCCGCTCAGAGTGTAGGTGCCGCTGCCGGTTCCCCAGTAGCCCAGGTAGAGGTTGTTGTGCACAATGTTGGTGCCGCCGCTCTGGGTGAAGGTGCCGGTGCCGGCGACGCCCACGAACTCATTCCACGGGTCCAGCAGGCCGTGGTACAGTTCGTAGGTGCCGCTGCTTCCCGCCCAAAAGCCCAGGTAGAGGCTGCCGGACACATGGTTGGTGCCGCCCGTGGAGGTGCCGATGCCCTGTTGGAAATCGCCGGTGCCGGAGTAGCCCACGAACTCGTTGGCCGCCGAGAGGCTGCCGACATACAGGTAGTAGTTGCCGTTGCCGGTTTGGCCGAATGCGGAACCCCCCAGGTAGAGGTTGCCGCTCAGCGTGTTGCTGCCGCCGTCGCCCGCCACATATCCCTGGTAGAAGAGGCCGTAACCGTTGACGCCCACGTATTCGTTCACCGCGGTAAGCTGGCCGTTATACAGGCCGTAGTCGCCGCTGCCGGTGCTGCTGTAGCCCAGGTAGAGGTTGCCGCTCAGCGTGTTGGTGCCGCCGGTGGTTAACCATCCCTGGAAGAAGTCCGCGGTGCCGCCGCTGCCCACGTACTCGTTGACCGCCGAGAGGCTGCCGCCGTTCAAATTATAGGTGCCGGTGGCGCCGCTCAACCAGCCCAGGTAGAGGCTGCTGCTCACATGGTTGGTGCCGCCGTCCTGGGTGAAGGTGCCGGTGCTGCCGCTATAGTTGCCGATGTATTCATTTGGCGCCGAGAGGCTGCCGTTCACCAGGTGGTAGCTGCCGCCGACGTATTCCCCCACATCCAGATAGCCGGTCACGGTGTTGGTGCCGCCGTTCTGGGTGAAGGCCCCGTACCCGGAGTAGCCCACGTACTCATAGCCCGCCGTCAGGCTGCCGCCGGCATTCAGAGTATAGGAGCCGGTGCTGCCGGTATCATGGGCCAGGTAGAGGGCCCCGACCACCCGGTTGGTGCCGCCGTTCTGGGTGAAGGAGCCGCTGCCCGCATCGCCCACGTAGGCATTGCCGGCCACCCGGAGGCTGCCGCTATCCAGGCGGTAGGAGCCGCTGGCGCCGGAGTTTTCCCCCAGGTAGAGGTTGCCGCCCACCGTGTTGGTGCCCCCGGCGGCGCTGACGCCGTGGGTGAAGGTGCCGGTGCCGTCGCGGCCGATGGACTCATCGCCGGTCACCGACAGCAGGCCGGTGTTGCTCAGGTCGTAGCTGCCGCTGCCCCCGGCGCCGTGGGCCAGGTAGAGGTCGCCGGCCACGGCGTTTTGGCCGCCGCTTTGGCTGAAGACCCCGGTGCCGCCGCTCCGGCCCACGTACTCACTGCCGCCCACCACGAGAAAGCCATCCCCGCTCAGGTTGTAGGTGCCGGTGCCAGACCCATAGCGGCCCACGTAAAGGTCGTTTGTGATGGAGTTGATGCCGCTGTACTGGATGAAGGTGCCCAGGCCGGGGCCGTCCCCCACCGACTCGTAGCCCCCAACAGCGAGCACGCCTCCCGGGCCCAGGATGTAGGTGCCGGTGCTGCCCGATAAATAGCCCAGGTAGAGGTTGCCGGTCACATTGTTGGTGCCGCCCGGGGCGGTGACCCCGTGGAGGAAGGTGCCGGTGCCGGTGTCGCCGACGTACTCATTGCCGCCCACCGTAAGAACCCCAAAGCCGCCCAGGTCGTAGGTGCCGCCGCCGGGACCGACGCCGAGCACGGTGGTGCCCAGGTAGAGGCTGCCGAGCATCGTGTTGGGAAGGGCAGCGAAGTGGCCGATATAGCCCCCGCCCACAAAGCCGTTACCGGGAGTTATCCCGACGGATTCCGACCCCCACAAATTGGGGATGACTATAAAGTAAGGCGAAGTTGCTATTGAGGTATCGACCACGAGCTGGGCCCCCGCCGGCGACGCCGACGCCAGGACCCCCAGCAGCAGGGCCGCCCCCAAAAACCGCAGCCAACCGTGGCGCATCTTCTTATTAAGATTACCCATGATTTTTCTCCCCTCTAGTTTACCGTTAATGGATGAAGACCTCACTTACCCGTCCCAGGTCTTGCCGGAGGCGCCTTTTCTTCGATCTTTGGCGCCGGTGCCGGGGGCTTCTTGGCCTCCCGGATTAATTGGGCCACCCGGGAATCCGGGGCCACCGGTTCGATGTACACCACGTGCCGCGTGTTGATGCGCATGAAGTCGGGGCCGTGCCACTCACTGCCCCGCTTGACCAGGATGCTGGCCTCCTTCTTGTCCGGGGTCACGGTGCGCTGGACGTAGAAGACGTCCCGCAGTCCCAGGAAAGAAGAGCCCACATCCTCCAGCCGGCCGAAAAAGACCTGGCCGTTGTCCAGAAACACCGCTTGAAACTCGGTGGGAAACCGGAGATCATTGCCGCTGCACCCGGCGAGCAACCCCGCCGCGGGTAGCAGGAGCAAAAACCAGAAGGTGATAAATTTTAGAGATAGATGGTAGGTGAGTCTTTTCCGCATCAGTCCCCCCCTTGACGATGGAAAATTCTCTTATCCGGCCGGCGCGGGCGCGCCGGGCCTTCCCCTGGGTGCCGGTTAGCTGTTCAGATTAGGCAAGGCTCCCCCGGCCGGCGCCCATTTATGCTCATACGGATAGCCCCTTTTCCCACACATATTTGCCGATGTCAAGAAAAATATCGGATTTTTTTAAATAGACTAAAGTTGAGTTGGCGGCTTTGGCAGGTAAAATTTTGAAGATTACCAAGGGGTTCAAAGACGTGGGGCTGACGGGCAGGATATTTCTCCCGGAAGACCCATTAAGAGGACCCCTGGACCGGGCCTGGCCGGCGGAAGCAACCTCGGCTGCAGCAGTCCCGGACCCCCACTCCCTCAAAGCGGGGCCCTGGCCGTGTCCCCTAACCCGCATAAGCGACTCATGGTCTTAAGGGGGGCGGCTCCCGGATAAGATCCTGCCCAGACTGACCGTAAAGAAGGGCCGGCCTGACCCCCTGCTAAATTTAGGGCAACCCACCAGCCCTTAATAATAATGAATTAGAGTTAACCATAATGTTAATCTATTCTTAAAACATTAAGTTATTAATATTGTTTAATTTTCTGAAGATGGTTGTTAACTTTTAGGCTAATATCTCCCTGGGTGTCAATCAGGGAATACCTAATTTTTTGTTAGGGAATCCCTAATAAGGGCCTGGGGCAAAATCCTCTAGTCAAGCTGTTGAAAAACTTCCCCAATGGCGCGGCTTTGCTTCAACAACGCCATTCTTCTCAGGTTGACTCTCCTCAAGCGAAAATTTTCTCTGAGCCTCAGTAGTGTCCGGTAGAAATTTTCCGGTTTCCGGCAAAACCATGAATGTCGGTGCTCTGGCGATCCCGCACTTTTTCTTGGGACATGATCGGCCGAAACGAATTTCTCCCTCTCCCCTTGAAGGGGAGAGGGAATTTTAGGGTCTTTCCTGTCGGTTTCCGGCAACCCGGCGGTATCGGTCCGATACCCATAATGAACTGCCTGGTATGAGCGAATTTTATCCCAAATTAAGACCTCTGCGAAAATCTAAATGTGGGATAGCCGCCCCCGGCTGTCCACCGCTCATCGCAGGCGAGGACGCCTACGCTACATTTTGATGAACCAGGGCAGCAACTGAGATTTTCGCAGAGGTCTCAAATTGGCTACCCAGGCTTAGCAAAAACCTTGCCGGACACTACTCTCTGAGCCTTAATAATGGCGCCGAGGTTCTCTCGGTCCGCCCCGCCGCAGGCCAAAAACTTCCCCGCCTTGGCTTAAACAAACTGCGATAAAGGCAGATTCCAGCGCCGCTGGGGGAATATTCTTTCGGAAGAATTAAAAAAGGAGCAGCGATATGCCGGCGGCGGCGGCCACCACCCACAGGAGGTTCGCTTTAAAGGCGATCAAGGCCACCGCCGCGCCCACCATGATGGCCCAACTTATTGGATCAATCAGGGAGGCCCGGCCCATCTGAATCACCACCAGAATCAGCATCCCCACCAGGGCCGACAGAATGCCCTGGATTATGGGGCGCATCAGGCGGGCCTCCTTGACCCGTTGATAAAACGGGGTCAAAAAGATGATGATCAGGATGGGAGGTAAAAAGATGAAAATCGTGGCCACCACCGCCCCCGGGAACCCCTTGAGCCAATAGCCGATGAAAGTTGCCGTAATGATGATGGGGCCGGGGGTGATGAAGCCTAAAAGGATGCCGTCCAGGAATTGGCGCAAGGTGAGCCAGCCCAGGTGGTCCACCAGGTCCCATTGCAGAATGGGGATCATGGCGTAACCGCCCCCAAAGGCCACCAACCCGACCTTGAGGAAGATCAGGGACATCAGGCCCAGGTTGTGGTTCAAGTTCCACAGGCCCCAGACCCCCAGGGCCAGCGCCAGGGCTGCGCCGCCCACCTGGGTGGCGATGAGGCCGGGCTCGGGGACGGGGACGGTCGTCGCCCAGGTCCGGGAGCCTTCCTCCGGCGCCCACCTTAACCCCAGCACCCACCGCAGCAGGCCCGCGGCCAGGAAGACCAGGAGATAGTTGACCCTAACCCAGAGGGCCGCCAGGGCCAGGAGGGCGATGCCCAGGTCCAGCCAGTGCTTCCGGATTATTTCCTGGAAGCGCCACAAGGCCTGCAGCAGCAGGGCGAGCACCACCGCGTTTAAACCTTTGGAGGCCGCTTTCACCCAGGTGATATTGCCGTAATGGAAGTAGAGGACGGAAAGACCCAACATCAGGAAAAACGCCGGCAGGATGAAGGCCCCGGCGGCGGCCAGGGCGCCGGAGGTTTGGCGCAGACGGTAGCCCACGTAGGTGGCCAGTTGCACCACCGTGGCCCCCGGCACCAACTGGCAGAGGGCCAGCCCGTCCAGGAACTCCTTCTGACTCAGCCAGCCCTTTTCCTGGACTATCCTCCGCCGAATCGGCTCCACCATGGCCAGGCCGCCATACGCGGTGAGCCCCAGGTGCAGGAAAGCCCGGAAAATTTCTCCTACCGACGGTCCCAAAACCTTCTCCCGCATGGGCGCCCACTTTCTGGTTCGTCCGGTTCTGGCAAAAGATAACCGCCCGAAATCTACTACCCGGCGTCATCTGGCTGCTTACTTAATTTCTGGCTTTTCTCAACCATGACGCCTGGATGCTCCTGGACTTCGCCGTGGCACTTCTTGATTTGCTCCGGCGGGCACTCCGTAGGCCCAGGTCAATTCTATTGATTATTAATAAGTTATCCGAAAAAACTAAAGTCTTTTCTCCGCCTCCGGCCCTTGGGGATAAAAAATTAAAGGGTTAGAGTTTGCCCCAACCCGTTAACCATCTTGGCGGGCGATGGGCAACTCATACCAAGTCGAGACCTCTGCGAAAATCTCATGTAGGATAGCCGCCCTCGGCTGTCCATGCCTTATATGGTCGCAGGCGAGGGCGCCTACGCTACATTTTGATTAACCAGCGAAATAATCGAGATTTTCGCAGAGGTCTCAAGTCGCAATCAAACAGGTGGCACAGGCGTCTCGCCTGTGCAGGCGCAGGCTAAGGCCTGTGCTATGAAAATAGCTCTTTGAACGCAACTCGGTATCAAAAGCCCGGATATTGGTTCCGGAGGACAATCAGGTAATGCAAAAACGGAAAAGAGTGTTGGGAATAGTGTTGGGAGCGAAAAATATCAAGGGCTTAGAAATTAATCTAAGCCCTTGGTTTATTTGGTAGCGGGGGCAGGATTTGAACCTGCGACCTTCGGGTTATGAGCCCGACGAGCTTCCAGGCTGCTCCACCCCGCGTCATTGGCCGAACTGTTCTTTATTTATAACAATCTGCTTTCCCTTCGTCAATGGCAAAATTCTCCCCCGCGGCAAGAGGCGCCATCTAAGGGCTATACTGGGCTCGGCGCCGTCATTCGGCGGCAGCGGCCTGCTGTAATTGTTCAGTCCCGGTATACTGTCCCGCAACTGCCTGAACGAATCTTTGGGCTGCAAAACTCCCCCTTCCTGGAGGGCGGAAGGGGCCGGGTTTAGCCGGTTCCCTGCCGGTAATCGAGCTCGCCGGCCGCGGCCAGGTCCCGGCCCAGGTGGGGGAGGGCCGCGAAAATCAAGGCCGCCCCCGCGGCCAGGGCCACCAGGGTGAGGGAGACCCCCCATTTCAGCGCCCAGAGGTCCGAGACCCAGCCGATGAGGAAGGGAGAAGGGACGTCTCCCACCAGGTGGATGACCACGATATTCAAGGCCACGGCCTGGGCCCGGCGCCAGGGTCCCGCCACGCTGACGATCACCGCAGTGAGAACCCCGGGATTCAAGAACAGCAGGAAAACCGCGGCCGTCAGGGCCGGGAGATAGATGAGGGGGTTTGCAGCAAAGATGGCCAGGGCCGCCAGGGGCAGGGCCAGGACGATGCCCACCCCGCTGACCCAGAGGGGCGCCCCCAGGGTGCGGCTCAGCAGGCGGTCCCCCAGCCACCCGCCCGTGAGCGTCCCCAGGCCGCCGGCCAGAGCGATGGCGCCGAAGAGCAGCAGGTTGGCCTGGGAGAGGCTCAGCCCCTTGGCCGTTTCCAGGTAGCGGGGCATCCAGAAGGCCAGGCCCCCCAGGGCAAAGGTCACCATGCCGTAGCCCAGGCTGACCAGACGCAAGGTGGGCACCCGGAACAGGCCCCAGAAATCCCGGGGGGGCGAAGGCTGGGCCGGGGTCGCGGCCCCTAAGAAAACTTGCCCGCGGCCCGCCATCGGCAGGTGATAAACCAGGGTCGCCAACAGCAGCCCCGGGACGCCGGCCAGCAGAAAAGCCGGCCGCCAGCCCCAGTGGCTCCCCATCAGGGCCCCCACCAGGTACGCCAGGGCCGAGCCCACCGGCAGGGCCAGGTAGAACAGCCCCAGGGCCCGGGCCCGGCGCCCCAGGGGCAGGATGTCCGCCAGGTAAGCCGGCGCCAGGGTGCCGAAAGAGGCTTCCCCCACCCCCACCGCCCCCCGGGCCAAAACCAGGGCGGGGTAGGAACCCACCCAAAAAGTGAGGCTGGTGGCCAGGCTCCAGAGCACCGCCCCGCCCGCCATGAGATGGCTGCGGCCGAAACGGTCCCCCAGGTAGCCGAACACGGGCGAGGACAACAGGTAAACCAGGAAAAAGGCGGTGCCCAAAAACCCGAAGGCCTTATCGCTCAGACCCATTTCGCCTTTCACCAGGCTGCCCAGGGAGGCGATCAGATAGCGGTCCAGGTAATCCAGGAGGTTGAGGGAGGCCAGGATAATCAAGGCCCGGGCGGGCAGGGACAGGGACATTTGCAGGTCGTCTGGTTTGCTTGGCTTTAGTTAACCTTTTGCAGAAAGATCCCGGCCACATCCGGCCGGTCAGCGCTTCTCCTTCCAGAAGGTCCAGAGCAGCACCAACAGGCAGAAAATGATCAGACCCTATCCCATGTTTAGCGGCCTGCCAATAGTCCTGTCAAAAAGGACGGGTTTTCGCCAATCCCGCCGTAGGGGCGGGGTTTAAAAGTCCCGTATATGTTACCTGGCTTGGTATAGCTTATCAAAAAATTGCCAAAAATCCGGGAAAGACTTGGCCACCACCTCCGGGTCCTGGATGACCGTGCCCGGGGCCTTGAGGCCGGCCACCGCAAAGCTCATGGCGAGGCGGTGGTCCTGGTAGGTGTCGATGGCGGCGCCCCGGGGCCGGCCCCCGGAAATGATCAGGCCGTCGGCGGTTTCCCGGGCGGCGACCCCCATCTTGGCCAATTCCGCGGCCACCGCGGCCAGGCGGTCCGATTCCTTGTGGCGCAGGTGGGCCACCCCGGTGATCACCGTCTCTCCCCGGGCGAAGGCCGCCACCACCGCCAGGGTGGGCACCAGGTCCGGCATGGCGGCCATGTCCACCCGAACGCCCTGCAACGGCGCCGCCCGCCACCGTGACGCCGGCCGGCGAGGACTCCACCCGGCAGCCCAGGCGCTGGAGCACCAGGGGGAAGGCCGCATCGCCCTGGGAGGATTCCAGGCTGAGGTTGGTAATGGTGACCCGCCCCCCGGTGATGGCGGCGGCGGCCCAAAAATAGGAGGCGCTGGAGGCGTCGGCCTCGATCTCATAATCCCGGGGCGAATAGCTCTGGCCTCCCGGCAGCTGAAAATACCGGTAGCCTTCCCGGTAATAAGAGATGCCGAAGTCCCCCATAACTTCCAGGGTCAGGTCCACGTAGGGGCGGGAAACCAGGTCGCCGGTGACCGTAAGCTCCAGCCCGGCGGGGGCCAGGGGCCCGATGAACAGCAAGGCCGAGACGTACTGGCTGCTGACGGCCCCGGACAGGCTGGCCCGGCCGCCCTTGAGGCCGCCCTGGACCAGGACCGGGGGGCAGCCGTCGCCTTTTTGCGACACGGCCTTAACCCCCAGCTGCGAAAGGGCCGCCAGCAACTCCCCCAGGGGCCGCTGGCAGAGGCGTTCCGTGCCGGTGAGCAGGTACTCGCCCTGCCCCAGGGCGGTGAGCGCCGTGAGCAAGCGCATGGAAGTGCCGGAGTTGCCCAGGTGGATGGGCTCGGAAACCGGGAGCCAGCGGCCGCCGGTGCCCTGAACCCGCAGCGCGGCGTCCTGCCATTCAATGGCCGCCCCCAGGCGCGCCAACGCCTGGGCCGTCAGCTCGGTGTCCTCGGCCTTCAGGGCGTTCATAAGCACGCTTTCCCCCGCAGCCAACGCCGCGGCCACCAGGGCCCGGTGAGTGTAGCTCTTGGAGCCGGGCAGGGTGAGGGTGGCCTGGACCGGCTGACAGGGTTTGATTTCTTTTCCCATGGTTCCTTAAGTCAGTATGTAGGGTGGGCACTGCCCACCATCATCGAAATAGGAGACGGGCAGTGCCCGCCCTACACTTCTTAATATGGGAGTTGGGGGAGAGGGTTTGGGAGAGGGATTGAAGGGCCGTCGGCCCCTGGCCCCCTCTCCCAAGAACTCAGTCCTTCTCTCCCAGGGCCGCATAAGCCGCCCGGGACATGACTTCCAGAGGCGCGGGTCGGCCGGTCCAGAGCTCGAACTGGGCGGTGGCCTGGTGGAGGAGCATCTGCAGGCCGTCGATGGTGGCGCAGCCCCGGGCCTTAGCCTCCCGCAGCAGCCGGGTGGTTAGCGGCCGGTAGACGATGTCCATGACCAGGCGGAAGCGGGCCAGCAGCTCCGGGTTTATGGGAATTTCCTGGTCCTGGGGTTCCATGCCCACCGGGGTGGCGTTGATTAAAACGGTGGCCGGGCACTGTCCCAGGGCCTCCGGGGGAATGGCTGCCGCCCCCAAATCTTGGGCCAGCGCCGCGGCCCGGGGGGCGTCCACGTCGGTGAGGGTGACCCGCCCGCCTGTCTCCTTGAGGCCGAAGGCGATGGCCCGGGCGGCGCCGCCGGCCCCCAGGATCAGGAAGTGCTCACCGGCGATGGCGGTCTTGGTCTGCAAGGCCGTCAGCGCCCCCAGCCAGTCGGTGTTGTAGCCCGTGAGGCGGCCCTCCCGGTTCACCACGGTGTTCACCGCGCCCATGCGGGCGGCCCGGGGGTCCAATTCGTCCAGCAGGGGGATGATCTCCTCTTTAAAAGGGATGGTGACGCTCACCCCGGCGATGGCCAGGCCCCGGAGGCCGGCCACGGCCCGGGCCAGGTCGGTGACCGGAAAGGCCACGTAGACCGCGTTGAAACGGAGTTCCCGGAAGGCGGCGTTGTGCATGGCGGGGCTGAGCGTATGAGCCACCGGCCGGCCCAGGATACCATAGACACAGGTTTTTCCGTCTATTAGGGGCAAATATTCGGTCATGATAAAATCGCCCTCTGTCATTCTGAGGAAGCGAAGCGACCGAAGAATCTCAAAAATACGAGATTCTTCGCTTCGCTCAGAATGACAAAAACGGAATTTGCAAGGCGCTCGATAGTGTCATGTTTCAGATGCACCTTTACAAACTCAGCATCATATTTTTATGGAGAAATCCCTGTAGGGGCGCACCTGCGTGTGCGCCCTAGGTGGGCGGACACCTGGGTCCGCCCCTACAAGGCCCCAAACGGTTCGCTACCCTCATTTAAGGGCTTTCCAGGCCCGCTTCAGCTCGTTCACCGTCAACTGGCCCGGGGCGGAGGCCCCTTTCTGGGTGAACGGGGCAAAGGTGAGAAAGCTACCCATCAGGGGCGCCACCACCCGGGACCACTTGCCCTGCCGGCCCCATGCAAAAGGCGATGATCTCCCGGCCGCTGGGCCCGGGCCCGGGGGATGAGGGACAGGACCCGGAGGTTGTCCTCCGGCTGGCCGGGCCAGGGTCACCATTTTCAACAATGTCGGCTTCGGCAGCCAGCATTTCCTCCAGGACGGCCTCCAGCCGGAGCCTGCTCCGGGGTGCCGGAAAAATCGTGCCAGGAGAGGATGATTTTGGCCTGCCCCCGGCGCTCCCAGAGGTCCCGGCGCCAGGCGGAGTCCGCGGCCAGCTCCAGGTCCAGGAAATCGGCCCCCAGGTCCAGGGCCTCTTCCAGCAGGCGGCGGCGCTCCCCTTCGGGGCCCTGCCAGCGCCCGCCCTCCGCGGCCAGCCGGTTGGTGGCGATGACCGGCCCGGGGTGCGTCCGGAAGAGCCTGGGCAAGTCCGGATTTTCCAGATAATCCAGGCGAACCTCGGCCCACAACCCCTTGCGGGCCGCCCGGAGATACTTGCTCCGGGCCCGGTTCACCGTGGCCTCCACTATGGGCACGCAGATGCGGAGGGGGAAAGATGGGTTGGGGGGAGGGCCAGGGAGTGAGACTCCCTGCCCTCCCCCCAAGCCCCCCTCCCAACCCGCGGATGGGGGCCTGGGAAGGCGGGGCCTTTGGCCCCGACTTCCCAGGCCAAAAAATAAATCATGAGGGGGTTGGGGGAGAGGGTTTGGGAGAGGGATTGCAAGTGGCCTTCTGCCCCTGGCCCCCTCTCCCAAGTACTCTTTCCGTAAATCTGCTCAACTCAGGTTCTCCACGCCGGCGGCCCGGGGGTAGGAGCCCAGCAGTTTGAAGTGGGCGCTGAGGGTCTTGATCTCCTCCAGGGCCGGGGCCACCTGGGGATCGTCCCGGTGGCCGTCCAGGTCCACAAAGAAGAGGTAGCGCCAGGCTTCGTTTTTGGCCGGGCGGGAGACGATGCGGGTCATATTGAGGTTTCGCTCCGCCAGGGGCCGCAGGGTTTTGTACAGGGCCCCGGGGATGTTGTCCACTGCAAAGATGATGGAGGTCTTGTCCGCGCCCGTGGGGCCGGGGGAATCGGACCCGATGACGAAAAAGTGGGTGACGTTGCCCGGATGGTCTTCGATGCGGCTCTCCACCACCCTGAGGTCGTAGAGGGGCGCGGCGAAGGCGCTGGCGATGGCCGCGGCGTTGGGGTTCTTGGCCGCTTTCTGGGCCGCCACCCCGGTGGAGGCCACCTCCAGGATGGGGATCTCCCCCAGGTGGGTTTTCAGCCAGCGGCGGCACTGGGCGTAGGCCTGGGGATGGGTGTAAATCACTTCGATGTCGGCCCGCTGGCCGGACTTGGACACCAGGTCGTGGGAGATTTCCAGGAAGATCTCCCCGCAGATCTTGAGAGCGGTTTCGGCAAACAGGTCCAGGGAGACGTTGACGATGCCCTCGGTGGAGTTCTCGATGGGTACCACGCCGTACTGGTATTTGCCCTTCTCCACTTCTTCGAAGACTTCTTCGATGGTGGTCAGCGGCCCGAAGCGGCTGGCCCGGCCGAACTTTTTCAGGGCCGCCAGGTGGGAAAAGGTGGCTTCGGGTCCCAGGAAGGCCACCCCGAACGGGATCTGGACCTCCCGGGCCGCGGAGATGATCTCCCGGAAGATGTTCCTCAGGGCCGCCTGGCTCAAGGGGCCGGGGTTGAGATGCATGAGGTGGGCCAGGACCTCTTCCTCACGCTGGAAGTCCAGGGTTCCCCGGCCTTCCCGGTTCTTGATGCGGCCGATTTCCGCGGCCAGGCCCTGGCGGCGGTTGAGCAGCGCCAGCAACTCCCGGTCCAGGGCGTCGATTTGTTGTCGGATGGTTTCTTTCTTGGTCATGGCTCATTTCTCCAGGATGGTTTCCTGGACCTTGTGGCCGAAGTGGCGTCCGGCTTCTTCCAGGGCCACCAGCACTTCGTCCCCGCTTTTAAGGCTGACGATGGAAAGGGCCTCGCCGTCCGGCCGGGTAAGGCGGATGGTCTCGGCGTTTTGCAGGATGGCGGTGATCTCCTGGCCGTCGGCTGCGGCGGCCACCAGCATCAGGGGGCGGCGCTCCACCTTGACCCGGCCCACCACCGCCGGCCGGGTGCGGCCCTGGTAATTGACCACCAGCACTTCGTCACCGGCCTTGAGTTCCCCCAGGTACCTGGTCTTATCGGCGGAGACCCGGATGTAGGCGTGCACCGGCCCGGCGTTGACCCGGAAAGGCCGGGGGGCCACGTAAGGGTTTTCCAGGGACTCGGCATGCACCAGGAACAGGGCCCCGGAGGAGTTGCCCACCAGCATGCCCTCGCCCAGGCCCAGATTGGCGCAGGTGTCCACGCAGACCCGGTCGCCCATCCCCAAGGGCTGGACCCGGGTGATGCGGGCTGCGGTCAGGGCCACGGGGGGGGACGATTCCTTGACCAGGCGGGCGATCTGCTTGAGGGTGCCCGCATCGGCGCCGGCCACCACCAGGCCGTCCACCCCTTTCTCCAATACCCCCAGGGCGGTGCGGGCCGTTTCGAGGTCGGCCACTTCCACAAAGATGTTGCCGCTCTGGGCCACCAGGTTTTCCAGGGGAATGATGGTCCAGTCCGGGGTCTTGACCACCACGGGGCCCTGGCGGGCCAGGCGGATGACCTCGCCTTCGTCTTCGGTGCCGCGGATGGCCACTTCGTGGAAGTCCCGGCCCGGGACCAGGTCGCCGTCGGGCGCCACCACCCGGATGAGTCCCAGGGCCTTGACCTCGCCCGCCTTGCCTTCGGGGACCCACACCGCGTCGGCCCCGGATTCCAGGGCCGCGGTCACCAGGTTTTTGTCCCAAGGGTCCACTTTGACCCACAGTTGTTTCATGGTCACTTCCTCTAAGTTTCGAGTTTTTAGTTTTTAGAAGCTATTTCAAAACCTATTTTTCTGTCATCCTGAACGGAGTGAAGGATCTCATACTGAGTTGCAATCAAACCGCTATATCGGTTTTTATCAGGTGGCACAGGCGTCTCGCCTGTGCAGGCGCAGGCTAAAGCCTGCGGCTACAAAATAATAGTGTTTTGATGGCGACTTGGTATCAACTATCTTAAAATACAAAATTCTTCGCTTCGCTCAGAATGACAGTTAAAAGCATTCCTGTTAGTTAGAGGCGAAGTTGTTTCTTGAAACTCAAAACTCGAAACTCAAAACTGCTTTTAAACCGCCTGGAGGAAGGACAGGGCTTCCTCGACGCCGGAGTTTTCGTGCACCAGCAGGCTGATGGCCCCCACCATGCGGCTGGGATCCCGGTGCTGGAAGACGTTGCGGCCGATGGAGACCCCGGCGCCGCCGGCTTCGATGGCGCCCTGCACCATTTCCAGAATCTCCCGGTCCGAGCTCATCTTGGGGCCGCCGGCAATGACCACCGGCACCGGGCAGCCGGTCACCACCTTGCGGAAGGACTCCACCGACCCGGTGTAGGACACCTTGACGATGTCCGCCCCCAATTCCGCCCCCAGACGGGCCACATGCATAATCACCTGGGGGTTAAATTCATCTTTGATCTTCTCGCCCCGGGGGTACATCATGGCCAGGAGCGGCATGCCCCAATCCCGGGCCTGCCGGGCCACCAAACCCAGGTCCGCCAACATCTCCCGCTCGGTGCCGTTGCCGATGTTGACATGGATGGAGATGGCGTCGGCCCCCAGCTTGATGGCCTCCTCCACGGTGCATACCAGGGTCTTGGCGTTGGGGTAGGGCGACAGGCAGGTGGAGCCGGACAGGTGAATGATGAGCCCCACGTCCTTGCCCCGGCGGCGGTGGCCGCTCCCGACCAGCCCCTTGTGGATGACGATGGCGTTGGCCCCGCCGCTGGCCACCGCATTAACCGTGGTCTTCATGTCGATGAGGCCGTTGATGGGCCCCACCGTGACCCCGTGGTCCATGGGGACGATGACGGTGCGCCCGGTGTCCCGGTTCATAATGCGCTCTATGCGAATCTGTTTGCCAACCACTGCTTCCTCCTCGTCGTGGACGCCCCGGTTCGGGGCCCCGAGGCTACCCACGGCCGGCCAACAAAAAAAGCCGTGGTCGCCTCGCCTGCGCCACGGCTTTTAAAAGATTTTCTTAACTTCTGCCTACATTCTTTTAAAAGTCGAGGCGCACTCCGGGCCCGGAAAGTAATAATAGCTAAAATAATAGTTCCGGCGCCAGGAAGTTTGCATTATGATCTTTTCCTCGACTTCTTGCTAAATGACATAAAATATCCCCCAGGCCATGTCAAGGAAAATTTATTTTTATATAATTTTTGGCAGGGCCGGGGTCCCTGGCTGGCCCGGAATTTCTTACAAGCTATGTAAGAACCTATTTTTTTCTGTCATCCTGAACGAAGTGAAGGATCTCAATTTATGGGACATACGAGATTCTTCGCTGCGCTCAGAATGACACTTTATGCAAGATGGTGGTATTGAAATAGCCTGTGCCCCAAAGAAGGAGAATGCATGCCGCGCATCGACGATTACAAGGCGGCCATCGCTTTGGCGGCGGCCGAACTTAAAAAGCTCAATCCCAAGAGGCTGGCAAGCCGCAGCCGGGGCGACTTTTTTTTCGAAGGAGGCCAGGAGGGCGTAATCCTGCCCTATTTCGGCCAGGGGCGGCGGGTGAGTTGGCCCGAGATCAAGGTGGCGCCGGTGGACGGCTCGGGAGACCTTCCTTTGACGGAGCAGATCCTCATTCTCCATTACCTTTTGCAGACCACCGGGGAGGCGCTCACCGGGAAAAATATAGATTTTCGCCAGGTGCCGGAGGGTTCCTTCTACTGGTCGGCTTTTGTCTCCCGGGCCAAGAAGCCCCTGCTGGAGACCTTCGGCAGCGACCTGGAGTTGTATCTCCAGGTGGCCGCCCAGATGGGGGGGGAGCCCCAGGCTATGGGGGACGCCGCGGCGCGCTTTCTGGCCTTCCCCCTGGTTCCCGTCACCCATGTGCTGTGGCGGGGGGATGAGGAATTCCCTCCGGAGGCCAACATCCTGTTTGACGAAACCATTGCCCGGCATTTGCCCACCGAGGACATCGCCGCCCTGGCGGGGGCCTCGGTTTACCGGTTGATGGGGGCGGCGCGGCAGCTGCGGCAGGGCCGGTAAAGGCCGTTTCCCGGCCGGAGATTTTCCCTATGCGGGTATTACTTGTAGAAGATGACCGGACAATCGCCGATTTTGGGAAGCAAGGCAAGGGGGGCTTGAAAATATCTAAAGAATAGTTATAATAATTTCAGGGGGCGAAACGGCTTCGACGTAAATAGGGAACTGTGAGTTGCATGCCGAGGTCCTGTCCGCTCGTTAAACGGGTAGGAAAACGATAATTGCCGACAACTACGGCTACGCTCTAGCCGCCTAAGGCTAGCGCTTGGGGTCTTGAGGCCGAGTAGAGGCCCCGAGTGACGACTACCCGGCAAAGCTGCCAGCTTGGCCTGCGGGTTGGCGGACGAAAACTTAATGTAGGCTAGCTTCCGGGAATTCTGCCGGGGGAAGTCTCAGGGGGCGAAACTAAAACACCGGCTAAGCATGTAGAAGCTTTCAGGGACTATTGGCGGACGCGGGTTCGACTCCCGCCGCCTCCACCAATTAATTATTTAGATACAAACCCACCCCGGTTAGAAAGGAATATTTGCCCCGGCGGCGTTGACCGCGGCCGGGGCTTTTTTGTTGCCCCAAAGCGGCCCCAGCCGGTCTCCGCTTTTTTTCTTGATTCCCCAAGTTCCGGGATAGTATTTTGAAGCCGGAGGCCATCGGGTTTCTGGCGGGTTTTTTCGGCAAGCCAAACTTCAGGCCCTGATTTGGGAGGGATTATGTTCAGATTTGGTCTGGCGGTGATTTTGCTGGCGGCACTTATGGGCTGCGGCGGCGACCGCGGCGCGGAAAAATACATGCAGGAAGGGCTCATTAACTTTCAGCAGCACAACTATGACCAGGCCATTGCATCCTACGAGAAGGCCATCAAGCTGGAGCCCAAGTCCACCGCGGCTTACAATATGATGGGCATGGCCTACCGCTTTAAATACAACCAGCTGGGCAACCCGGAGCTCAGGGACAAGGAGATCGCGGCCTTCCAGAAGGCCATCGACATCGACCCCAAGTTTTGGGTGGCCATGATTAATCTGGGCGCCACCTACTATGCCCGGGGCGAAAAGGACAAGGCCGCGCCGTGGTTCAAAAAGGCCCTGGAGCTGAACCCCTCCCACCCTGAAAAGGCCGAGCTGGAAAAGATGATTGCCGAGGGCGAAAAGAAGCCTTGAAGGCCTGGGCCGTGATACTGGCGGCCCTGGGGCTCTTCCTGGCCGGCGCCGCCGCCGCCCAGGAGCCCCGGGCGGCAGATCTGGCGGGGCGTTTGGGCTGTTTTGCCTGCCACGCCCTCCGCGGCCAGGGGGGAAAATCGGCGGCGCCGCTGGACGGGGCGGCCACGCGCCTCAATCCCGAGCAGCTTGAGACCGTCCTCACCCACCCCCGCCGGCTCCATCCCGGCGCCAAGATGCCCAGCTACGCCTACCTGCCTCCGGAAGAACGGCAGGCGCTGGTGGATTTTTTGCAAAACCTGAAATAATCTTGCCCAAAAAATTTCGGTGGGCAGTGCCCACCTAATTTATTAACTTACTGATTTGCCGGGCAATTTTCTATAGGGGCACGGCACGCCGGCCCCTGGTAGACTGGTTCAAGGCTCGGGGTAAAAGATACCAAAGTCGAATAAACGCCGTTCTAAAAGCATTTATAGAAAGGCAAAAAAAGAAACCCGCCAAGGAGCTTAATATCGGTTTAAGTTGACTTATCGGACATAAGAAAGGTATCCAGGCAGAAGACTTCAGCCTATAAAATACTTTTAACCCTGACCCAAAGGAGCGCTTCCCCCATATGGACCTTTATAAGATTCAACTGAGTGAAAGCGAAATTCCCCAGGAGTGGTACAACATCATCCCGGACCTGCCGGCCCCCTTGCCGCCCTATCTCCATCCGGCCACCGGCCAGCCGGTCACGCCCCAGGACCTGGCGCCCATCTTTCCCATGGAGCTCATAAAGCAGGAAGTGAGCGTCGAGCGTTGGATTCCCATTCCCGACGAGGTCCGGCGCATCTACCAGCTGTGGCGGCCCAGCCCCCTGCACCGGGCCCGCAACCTGGAAGCGGCCCTGGGCACCCCGGCCCGCATCTATTATAAGAACGAATCCGTGAGCCCCGCCGGCAGCCACAAGCCCAACACCGCGGTGGCCCAGGCGTACTACAACAAGGCGGCGGGCATCAAAAGGCTGGCCACTGAAACCGGGGCCGGCCAGTGGGGGAGCGCCCTGGCCCTGGCCTGCAACTTTTTCAGTCTTTCGTGCACCGTCTATATGGTGAAGGTGAGCTACCACCAGAAGCCCTACCGCCGATCGCTGATGCAGATCTGGGGCGCCAGCGTCTATCCTTCCCCCACGGACCGCACCCAGGCGGGCAGGAACATCCTGGCCCGGGACCCGGAGACTTCCGGCAGCCTGGGCATGGCCATCTCCGAGGCGGTGGAGGACGCGGCCACCCATGACGACACCAACTACTCCCTGGGAAGCGTCCTCAATCACGTGATGCTGCACCAGACCATCACCGGGCTGGAGACCAAAAAGCAACTGGCCCTGGCCGGGGAAGAGCCCGACATCCTCATCGGCTGCGTGGGCGGCGGCAGCAACTTTTCGGGCTTCTGCTTTCCTTTCGTGCCGGACAAACTGCGCGGCAAGGAAATCCGTCTCATCGGAGTGGAGCCCACCGCCTGCCCCACCCTCACCAAGGGGGCCTACACCTACGACTTCGGGGACACCGCGGGGCTCACCCCCCTCATCATGATGTACACCCTGGGCCACTCCTTCGTGCCTTCGGGCATCCACGCCGGAGGTCTCAGGTACCACGGGGATGCGCCGCTACTTTGTCTCCTGGTGCACGAGAAGGTCATCGAGGCCCGGGCCTACTCCCAGAACCCGGTGTTTGAGGCGGCCCGCCTCTTTGCCGAAACCGAGGGGATCGTCCCGGCGCCGGAGACGGCCCACGCCGTCAAGGCGGCCATCGATGAGGCCCGGGTTTGCAAGGAGACCGGGAAGGCCAAGTGCATTGTCTTTAATTTCTCCGGCCACGGCCATTTCGACCTGGCGGCCTACGACGCTTATCTCGAGGGTAAACTGGAAGACATCGAGATCGAGCCCGATGAGATGATCAAGCTCGCCCTGGCCGACTTGCCGAAAATTAAAAAATAAGAGTTGAGGGGGAGGGCCGGGGGAAGCCCCCGCCCTCCCCTCAAACTCCCCTCCCTGTAGAGCATTTTCGCAGAGATCCTCCCTGCCTCTGCCTCGCCATTCCTCACCCCACCAGGCTTGACGACCCCTCCAGGATGGTTAGTTTATAAAAAAAGCGAAAGGAGGTGAGGCGGGATGAAACTCGGCAAAGAAGCGTTGGCCAAAGAGGCTGCCTTCTGGGGTAAGATTAAGAAAGTGGATCCCGGCAAGGTATGCCACAAGTGAAAGACCTGAATAAGTTGCCGGTCCGGCAACTGACGACGGCAGATATGGCCAGGACGGGGCCAGCAGCCAGGGCCGCGCTCTTTGCCATATCTGCTTTGTTATTAGAAAAGGCCTGGAATCAGGTTTCTTGATAATGGAGACATCCCCCATGTCCCTCACCCGGGAATACGAATTTATTATCCAATGGCACCTCACGGAAAGATGCAATTTGAAGTGCCGGCATTGTTATCAGGAAGGGAAAAAAGTTGAGGAGATGCCATTAGCGGCCGTAAGCCGCGTGATAGCTGAAGCCGCCCAGATGATCCGGGACTGGCAGGAAGCTTATGACCTGGAGTTTGCCCCCAGCTTCAACGTCACCGGCGGGGAGCCTTTCCTCAGGGCGGATTTCTTTGCCATCCTGGAGTTGATGACGGAGGCGGGCTTTCCCTGCTACGTCCTGTCCAACGGCACCCTGATCACCCTGGACCGGGCCCACGTCCTGGCCGACCTGGGGGTCCAGGGGGTCCAGGTGAGCCTGGAGGGGCCGGAGCCGGTGCACGACGCCATCCGGGGGCCGGGAAGCTTCGCCGCCTCCCGCCGGGGCATCGAAAATCTCCTGGCCGCGGGGGTGCCGGTCTCCCTGAATGCCACGTTGTCGAGGTTTAATGCCGATTATTTCCTGGACCTGGTGGCACTGGCCGCCGGTTTGGGAGTTCCGAAAATCGGCTTTTCCCGGCTGGTCCCCGCGGGCCGGGGCCTGGCCCTGCTGGATCAGATGCTGACCGCCGGGCAGGTAAAAGAGCTTTATGAAAAGCTGTTCGCCTTGGAGGTGGAGGGGCTGGAAATCGCCACCGGAGACCCGGTGGCCTTGCAGATGCGGCAACCGGCCCCGGCCCCGGAGGCGGGCGCCATTCCCGCCGGCGGGTGCGCCGCCGGGGTGGCGGGCCTTACCATCCTGGCGGACGGCGTCGTCACTCCCTGCCGGCGGCTGCCCGTTCCACTGGGGAGAGCCGGAGAAGACTCTTTAAGGGAGATCTGGGCCGCCTCCCCGGTGCTGGAGAGGCTCCGGGACCAGGCCGGCTATCAGGGCAAGTGCGGCAGCTGCCAGCGGTGGGGGAAGTGCAGGGGCTGCCGGGCCATTGCTTATGCTTACTCCCAATCCCAGGGAACCCCAGACATCCTGGCCGAAGACCCCCAGTGTTTTATTGGCCAGTGATATTCTCAGGGAGGGGATTTGCTTTCCTCGGCCCTCTCCCCTTAAATGACTTCTTTAGGGATCTCATACCAATTCGCCTTCAAAAGGCTATTTCTTGTAGGGGCGCACCCGCGTGTGCGCCCGCCTGGGGCGGACACCATGGGTCCGCCCCTACATTAAAAAAGGCCCCTTGAATGCAATCCGGTATCAAGTTCAGATCAGGAAGGCCGCAGAAATTGGGGTGGGCCTGGCCCACCAAATTGCGGAGCCGACCCACCAAAGCCTGGAGACGCTCAGGTCAGAAGTGGCAGAAAGGAGTCCCGGCGCCTTCTGCTCCCGGGCCCGGCGGATCACCTGGGCGGTGAAGGTCGGCAGGTCGAATTGCGGCAGGTCATCGGCGGCGACAAATTGGGCCGCGGTGATATCCGACCCCGGGGTAAGTTCGCCGCCGGCGTAATCGCAGGCGAAGTCCACCAGGACATAGTGATAAGGGATGCCCCCGGCCTCGTCGCGGAAGATGCGCTCCAGCACCGCGGCGATTCCCAGGATGTTCACCGTGAGGCCGGTCTCTTCCGCCAACTCGCGCCGGATGGCTTCTTCCAGGGTCTCGCCCAGCTCCACCAGGCCGCCGGGCAGACTCCAGGAATCCCGGGCCGGCTCCTGACCCCGGCGCACCAGCAGGACCTCCTCCCCCCGGAAGACCACGGCTCCAACCCCCACCAGGGGCTGCTCGGGATACCGGCGTTTGATGGCGTTGCCTCCTGGGTTTTGTGAGGTGGGGGGCAGGGCACAGGCGAGTCGCCAGTGCTCCCTGCCCTCCCCCCAAGCCCCCCTCCCAACCCGCTTAAGAGGCCGTGGCAGGCGGCCTTCGCCCGACTGCCACGGCCTAAAAGTAAAACTTAAGGGATTGGGGAGGGGGTAAGGGCCGTGGGCCCTTGGCCCCCTCCCCCAACCACTTACATCTCCACCCGAGTGACCGTTTCACCCGCACCGCGGCGGCGCCGCCCACGGGGCAGACGTGTTCGCAGTGGCCGCAGCCGATGCAGCGGTCGACGTTGATTATCGGCAGCTTAATCAGGGCCTTTTCCCCCTGGGTATTGACGACTTCCTGCTCCACAAAGGTGATGGCCTTGGGGGAGACCGGGCAGTGCTCTTCGCAGACCAGGCAGTCGGCGCCTTCGGTGTAGGGGATGCAGCGGGCCCGGTTGATGAAGGCGGTGCCCAGGGTGGAGGACTGCTTCACCTTCAGGGGCAGATTGGGAATGGCGCCGGTGGGGCAGACCTGGCCGCACAGGTTGCAAGAGTAAGAGCAGTAGCCCATCCGGGGCAGGAGCCGGGGCGTGTAGATGCCTTCCAGGCCCGCTTCCCACAACACCGGCTGGATGCCGTTGGTGATGCAGACCTTCATGCATTCGCCGCAGCGCACGCAGCGGGACAGAAACTCCGCCTCATTCTGGGCTCCGGGGGGCCGGATGAGAAATTCGTCGGGCCGATTGGCTAGTGACCCCAGGCGGAGCAGGGGCACCGCGGCGGCCCCGGCTACCACCGCGGTGACCAGCTGGCGCCGGCCCAGGTCCAGGGGGGCCCGGGGCACCTTGGAGCGCCAGGTGAAGCTCACCCGGTCCTCCTTCTGGCACGCCTCCAGGCACCGGAGGCAGAGCTGACATTCGGAACCCAGATGCCGGGCCGGTTTACCCGAGGCAAAGGCCGCCATCTTGCATACTTCGGTGCAGTCGCAGCAGTCGGGGCACAGAAACGTGGGCCGCCGTCTCAGCAGAGAGAAACGGGCGACCAGGCCGTAAAGGGCCCCCAGGGGGCACAGGGCCCGGCACCAGAAGCGGCGGTCCACCCGCTCCGCGGCCACCACCAGGGCGAACAGCACCAGGGTCAGGAACGGCAGGAGATAGACCAGGGGCCGGAAGGGCAGCAGGGTGGCCTTAAAGAACTGGTAAACCGGTTCGCTGACGTAAGTGACGGGGGGCCCCAGGCGGTAGAGGGTCAGCCCCGCCTTCTCCACCCCGTAGCCGAAGGCCGGGTAGAAGACAATGGTCAGGGACCGGTAGAGCAGGGACAAGGGGTCAAACAGTCCCACCAGGTTGAGGGAAAAGAGGGCCCCCACCAGCAGGGCGATGAGCAGGTAATATTTGCCCCGGCGCCAGCGGGCCGCCACGCCTTTATCGGGGCGGGGGGTGAACAGCAGCCGGCGAAACCCGTCCAGGGCGGTGCCCATGGGGCAGACCCAGCCGCAAAAAAAGCGGCCCAGCACCAGGGTCAGGGCCACAAAGACCAGAGACCACAAGAGCGCCGCCACCAGGGGAGTGAAAGTGATGAGGTGGGCCGCCAGAATCAAGGGGTCGAAGCGGAAGAAGAGGTCCGACGGCCAGGGCAGGGTCTCCTGGTTCACGTATTCGGACTTGAGAAACAGAAAGATGAACAGGGCGAAAAACAGGAGCTGAGAAAGGCGCCGCAGGCGCACCCAGGTGCGGTTGGTCGGTGAAAGGGTTTTGGTATCCATAGGTATTAGTCAGAGCAAGGTATTCCCACAAAATTGGGTTAAAAAATCCCCCTAAATCCCCCTTGAGAAAAGGCGGACTTTATACTTTTCCTTGAAACGGGGATGGTTGCGGGTGCAATTAACCTGGAAGGCGGCAGGAAGCCTCCATGCCTTCCCCCCATTACTAAAGGGGGGTCAAGGGGGAGGTTGTCCCGGGGAATTATCGGGTTATGGATCATTGATTTACGGATGGAGTCTGAGAATGTTTCTGGGGCTCCAAGATTTTAGGACGATCTTTGCAGGCGCGGGTTTGAAACCCGCCCCTAGGCTCGGGCTCCAAGCAGTTCAGCTCACACGAATTTGATTTTGTTCAGGTCCATTTCGCCCCGGCCGGCCTGGTGGGCCTTGATGATGTAACCGATGTCCGAGGGCTTGAGGCCGAAGAGGGCGGTGCCCGTAGCGTCCAGGGCCACGGGGTCGGTGCCGGCAAAAACCAGATTTTTAACTTCCACGTCCTCCAGCTTGCCGCCCTTGGGGCCATTGCGCAACAGGATGCGGGTGGCGTCCAGGACGTGCAGATCGGGGCGGAGCAGCAGGTTCATGTCGGCGATGTTCTGGTGCAACCCCACGTGGATGCGGCCCCGCCAGCCGCCGATGGCCCCCATCATGTTCTTCAGGCACATGGTGAGGCGGGCCTCGGAGTGTTGTTTGGCCACCGGGATGTTGAGGAAGCGGTCGGCTTCCAGGATGTCTTTATAAAAATACCATTTCTTCAAGGCCCTGGCCTTCTCCACGGTGAGCTCCACGAAGCGGCGCTCATCCACGTACTGCACCACCGCCCGGGGATCCTTGATGCCTTCCACCGCGGCCTTGATGCCGGAGGAGGCGTAAGCCTTGCGGGCGTCATCGCAGGTGTTATCCAGCACCTTCACCTGCTTGGCCCCGGCCTCCAGGCAGAGTTCCACCACCTTGCGCACCACCACCGGGTGGGCATTGGCCCCCAGCTCCGGGGTGCGGTCCCAAGCCATGTTGGGCTTGACCACCACCACGTCCCCGGAGTTGACAAATTTATTCATCCCGCCCAGGGCCTGGATGGTGTCGCCCACCAGGTGGGCGTAATTGGTGCCCTGGGCCTTGGCCAGAATGGGTTGAGGCGTCTCCTTGGGCGCCATGGCCCAGAGTTCTTCCGGTAGCACCAGCATCCGCCCGGCCCCGGCCACCAGCCCCAAGGCCGCCAGATGCCTGAGGAAATCGCGGCGGTGCATCTTCGCCTCCGTTATTAGCTTTTAGATAATATTTAGTCTAAACAGGGGCCCTTGGCTTTGCAAGTTTTTCTTGACAACCGGGAGAAATCCCATTATTGACTTAAAAGTCATTTTAATGACTTTAGAGTCATTATGGAGATTTCCGCCAGGCCCACGAAAAAAGAGATGGTGACCGCCTTCCGCACCCGGGAGATCCTGGCCGCGGCGCGCCGGGTGATGGAGTGGCGCGGCCCGGAGGTGGCCACCATGGAGGAGATTGCCGCGGCCGCCGGGGTGGCCAAGGGTACCGTCTATCTCTACTTCCAGAGCAAGGACGAGCTGGTCCAGGCCCTCATCACCCAGGTGGGGGAACAAATGCTGGCCGATATTGAGGCCATTGTAAGGGCCCCGGGCACTCCCTCCGAAAAGATCCAGCAGGTGGCGTCGTTGCTGCTGGATTATCTGATGCGGGAGCGGACCCTGTTCCCCGCCTACGCCCGGGATTTGCTCCGGGGGGGGCGGGGCACTGCCCAGGGCTACTGGCGGCAGTTGCAGGAAATGGAGGAGAGATTCGTCACCCTGGTTACCCGGCTCTTTGCCGACGGCATCGAGTCCGGCCAGTTTATCCCGGCCAACCCCCGGCTCCTCACCTTCTTGCTGCGGGGCATGGTGCGGGCCGTGGGCTATTTTCAGATGTCGGAAGGGCAGCAAGAGGCGGTGAAAGAGGCCCTGCCGGTCCTGCTGACCCTGCTCTCCTCGGGCCTGACCCGAAAACCCCAATCCTCCTCAGAGGTGGCCGTGGTATGAAATCTCGAGGTCCCTGGCGCCTGTTCCTGTTAGGGTTGTTGACCTGGAGCCTGACCGCCGCCGTCGGTGGCGCGGCCGAAGCCCCGCCCACCCTGGACCTGAAGGAAGCCCTGCGCCTGGCCTGGAAGGCCAACCCCACCATGCAAATCAGCCGCCTGCAGTCCCTTATCGCCGGTGAAGAAGTGGTGCGGGCCAGGTCCGGTTTGCTTGCCCAGATCAAATCCGAGGTGAGCCAGACCATTTATGATAATCAAATAAAGCAAAATTCCGGCGGGAGGCATCCCCGGCGTTCCCGGAATGTCGGCACTCTCGTCCTTCCCCAGACCAACCGCAATTTCTGGAGCAGCCAGACCACCTTGACCAGATGATCTTCGACTTTCTGGGGCACGCCGTCCCGCTATCAGGCCGCGATTCTGGGCAAGTCCGCCAGCTCCTGGACACGGCCAAGACCCGGGACAACATCTTCCTGACCGTCTCCCAGGGCTATTTCCGCACCCTGCGGGCCCAGAAGCTGGTGACTCGTGGCGGAGCAGGAAGTCGTCGATCTCAAGGCCCATCTCGAAGATCGCCCAGGACCAATACGAGTTCGGGGTGGTCACTTACAATGACGTGCTCCAGGCCGAGGTCTCCCTGGCGGATGCGGAACAGCGGCTCATTGTGGCCAAGAACCGACTTCATCGACATCCGGTCGGCCCTGAACAAGGTCCTGACCCTGCCCGTCTCCCAGCCCACGGTGCTCAAAGACGAGAAGCTCGTGGTCAAATCCTGGGGGCTGGAAGACGCCACCGAGGCGGCCTTGAAGCAGCGCAGCGACCTCAAGGCCTCCACCGACCGCATCGCCCAGCAGGAAAAAGTGGTTACCCAGAACCGGGCCCAATACTTTCCCCGGTTCTTTGCCCAGGGCGGGCATATCTATCAGAAGAACGACTTGTTGCTGCATGACAACCAGTGGTTCGCCATCTTCGGCATGTCAGTGGAACATCTTTTCCGGGTTGGATACCAAGGCCCAGGTGTCCCAGGCCAGGCTCAGGGTGGAACAGTTCCAGGAGCAGCACAAAGACTTGAGCGACCAGGTGCGCCTGGACGTGCAGAACGCCTACCTGAAAGTGAAGGAGACCGCGGACCGCATCCGGACGACGGAAACGGCCGTGACCCAGGCGGAGGAAAACCTGCGCCTCAATGAGGAGCGCTACAAGGAAAACGTGGGCACCGCCACGGACGTCATCGACGCCGATACGCTGCTCACCAGGACCCGGGTCAACTACTTCACCGCCCTCTATGACCACCAGATGGCCAAGGCCGAGTTGATGTGGGCCATCGGGGGCATCAACGAACTTCTCCCCCAGGAAAAACCCAACCATGTTCCGTAAGACCGCGGTCCGCCTAGGTTTGATCCTGCTGGTCCTGCTGCTCGTCGGGGCCGGCGTCGCCTACTGGACTTACATTCACATCTTCGTCAGCACCGACGACGCCTACGTCTACGGCTATGTGGGGGTAATTTCGGCCCGGGTGCCGGGTAGGGTGGCCCAGGTCCTGGTGGACGACAACCAGCAGATCGGGACCGGCCAGGTCCTGGCCATCCTGGAGCCCCAGGACTACGAGGCGGCGGAGGCCCAGGTGGCCGGCAACCTGGGGCGCCTGCGCCAGGAGTGGGAGGAAAAATACGTCAAGGTGGCCACGGCCAAGGCCAAATTGGCTCAAGCTGAGGCCAATTTTAAACTCGCGAGCACCGATAAGACCCGCTATACCGCACTCTACGAGCGCCGCACCATCCCCAAGCAGACCCTGGACAACGTGGACACCCGTTACCGGGTGAACGAAGCCCTGGTAAATAGATACAAACGTGAGCTTCAGGAGGCCCTGGCCGCCATCGGCGGCTCCACCGGCATCCCCCTGGAAGACCAACCGGCCATCAAGGAGGCCAAGGCGAAACTGGAGCAGGCCCGCCTCAACCTGGCCTACACCCGGATAACCGCCAAGATCAACGGCTTTATCACCAAAAGGCAGGTGGAGGTGGGCAACTGGGTGCAGCCGGGCCAGCCTTTGATGATGCTGGTCCCCCTGGACTTTTCCCAGATCTGGATTCAAGCCAATTATAAGGAAACCCAGCTCACCAACGTCTACATCGGCCAGCCCGCCACGGTCCTGGTGGACACCTATCCGGGGGTCAAATTCAAGGGGAGGGTGGACTCCATCATGGCCGGCACCGGTTCGGCCTTCTCCCTGCTGCCTCCGGAGAACGCCACCGGCAACTGGGTGAAGGTGGTGCAGCGCATTCCGGTCAAGATCGAGCTGCTGCCGCCCTTCCCGGAAAACCAGCCTCTGCGCCTGGGCATGTCCTCGGAGATTACCATCGATACCCGCAGCCGCACCGGCAAGCGCCTGTTATCCCAGAGCCAGAAATGATCACGGATCCGGGGGGCCCGGGACCTGCCTGGGACGCCCCGGGTTCTAAATATCCCTGATCTTGCGTGCGCCATGGACTTCGATGCCAGATTCCAAAAGATCCTGAATTTAGCCAGAGCCTTAAAACGGCACAAAGGCCAGATGATTTCCCAGGCGGCCAAGGATCTCAAGTTTACCGTCCGGGACACCGCCTATGAGGTGGATCTGACCATCGACCGGCTCCAGATGTTCCAACAGGCCAGAGGCTTCTTAAGTAATAGAAGGCCCTTGCAAGAAGGCGCCACCGTAGCCGTGATGCTTTCCTACAACGGCAGCGCCTGGTTAAACACCGTCATCACCTCTGCCTATATTGTGGGCAACCGGGTCAGGGTGAAATTCTCCTCCAAAGGCGCCGACGTCATGGCGCTGACGGAGGCCATGTACCGCCCGATTTTCGGGGAAGAGATCTCCTTTTATCGGGGCAGCGGCAAGAGTTTCATGGACCAGGTCTTAAAAGACCCCGGCATCCCGGCGGTGGTGGTTTTTGGCTTTGACGCCAATATCTTGCCCTATGAAGAGGCTTTCCGGGAGGCAGGAAAGAAGCTAATTTTCGAAGGTCCCGGGGTGGACCCGTTCATCGTCTTTGCCGATGCCGACCTTGACCTGGCTCTGACGGACCTCATGAACTCCAAGTTCGCTTACTCCGGGCAGACCTGCACCGCCCCCAAGAGGATTTTTATCCACCGGCTTATTTACGAGGAATTCCTGTCCAGGCTGGTGGAAGGCGTGCAAACCCTCAGGGCGGGGGACCCGGAAGATCCCCAAACCCACATCTCGCCGGTGGCCAGCGACCTGGCGGTAGCGCGCATCAGAGAGCAACTGTCCGATGCGGTGCAAAAGGGGGCGAAAATCCTGTGCGGCGGGAAGATTGAGGGGAACCTGATATACCCCACGGTGATCCGGGACGCCACCGACGATATGCTGGGACTGCGGGAAGAGGCCTTCGGACCGGTGGCCTTTACCGCCAGCTTCACGGACACCGAAGAGGTGATCGCCCGGGCCCGGAATCACAAGTATGGTCTCCGGGCGGCGGTTTTCGGCGGCGAGGCGGCTTTCAGCACCGCTGCGGCCCTGAAGGGCGAGGACTATTGCCACCCGGTGCCGGGATACACCTTCGGCAAATTTGGCACCGTTTCGGTAAATGAACCCCGGGCCATCTCCTGGCGGGGGGCCCTGGTGGTGAAGCCCGCCGGGGGCTACGGCTACTCGGGCTGGATCTGGGAAACCCAAGCGGGTCAATTCCGTATAAAGCAAGGCCCCAAGCTCATCAGCGTGGAGACCTCCATGCCAACCTGATGGGGGTTTTATTCGGTCGCAGCTCTGGTTCAGTATGACCAAGCCTTACTATGGCCATAACTCCTAACAACGACACCGGGCCGGCGGAAGTCAATAAATGGCTCATCACCATTGCGGTGATGGCCGGCACCTTCATGGAGATCGTGGACACCACGGTGGTCAACGTGGCGCTGCCCCACGTGGCCGGGTCCCTGGCGTCCTCGGTGGATGAAACCACCTGGATCCTCACCGCCTACCTGGTCTCCAACGCCATCATCCTGCCCATCACCGGCTGGCTCTCGGCCCTGTTCGGCCGCAAGCGCTTTCTGATGATCTGCCTGGTCCTGTTTACCGTCAGCTCCATGCTGTGCGGCATGGCCACCAGCCTGGGGAGCTCATCGTCTTCCGCATCTTCCAGGGAGTCGGCGGCGGGGCCCTGCAGCCCATCTCCCAGGCCATCCTGCTGGAAACCTTCCCGGTGCAGGAGCGGGGCATGGCCATGGCCCTGTGGGGCATCGGGGTGATCATTGCCCCCATCGTCGGCCCGGTCATGGGCGGTTGGGTCACCGACAACCTGACCTGGCGCTGGGCCTTTTACATCAACCTGCCCATCGGGTTTTTCTCCCTCATCCTCACCAGGATGTTCATCTTCGATCCGCCTTACATCCGGGCCCAGCGGGCCGGGCGCATCGATTACTGGGGTTTGGGCCTCCTGGTGGTGGGCCTGGGGGCCCTCCAGGTGGTCCTGGACAAAGGCGAGCGGGAGGACTGGTTCTCTTCAGGCTTCATCACCCGGTTGGCCATCGTCTCCGCCGTGGCCTTGATTCTGCTGATCTACCGGGAGCTGAAGATCAAAGAACCGGTGGTGGATTTGCGCCTCTTCAAAGAGCGCAACTATGCCTCCGGGACCACCATCATGTTCTTCTTCGGGTTCGTGCTTTACGGCAGCATCATGCTCCTGCCCCTGTTCCTCCAGACCCTGATGGGCTACGACGCCACCACCGCGGGTTGGGCCCTGGCCTACGGCGGCATCGGCTCCCTGATGATCATGCCCGTGGTAGGTCGTCTCACCACCGTCCTGGACAGCCGCATCCTGGTCTTCGTGGGGCTGTGCATCAATGCTTACGCGGTTTATCTCATGCACCTGTACACCCCCCAGATTGACTACGTGACGGCCTGGTGGCCCCGGTTCATCCAGGGTTTCGGCCTGGGCACCACCTTCGTGTCCCTCACCACCCTCACCATGTCCCGCATCTCCCAGGAAAAGATGGGCAACGCCACCGGCATCTTCAACCTGATGCGCAACCTGGGGGGCTCTTTCGGCATCGCCACCGCCACCACGCTGCTGGCCCGGCGGGGCCAGTTCCACCAGAGCCGCCTGGTGGAGCACCTGACCCCGTATTCCCTCCCCTTTAATGAATGGCGCCAGCGCATGTCGGATATCTTCCCGGACCTCGGGTCCAACTGGCACCTGTGGAACGCCCCCCAGGCCGTAGCCGGGCTCTACCAGGAGGTGCTGAAGACAGGCCCAGATGCTGGCCTTTTGCGACGACTACTGGTTTTTCACCATCGTGTTTCTGCTCCTGCTGCCCCTGGTCTTTTTGATGCGCCGCAGCCCCAGGCACGAAGAAGAGCCGGGCATTGAAGCTCTTCCCTGATCCCGCCCCATTTGTTATCATGGCATTCAGGCCCCTTGACGGCAGCAGGGCCTTATACCAAATTTTTTCAAGATTGGCGGACCTGCGTGTCCGCCCGGAGTGGGCGCCCGCATAGGTGCGCCCCTGCGGGGAAATGCCCTTAGATACCCCTCACGGAAGGATGAGTCTTTGCGCCGCCTCAATCTGATTCTTCTGGCCATCGCCTCCATTTTCTTTGTCTGGATTTTAAATGAGGTGGGCTGGGATACCCTGGGGGACTACCTGTGGCGGGTGGGCTGGTACTGGCCGGTGCTGCTGCTGCCTTACGGCCTGGTCAACTTCCTGGAAGCCATCTCCTGGAAATACCTGATCCTGAACCTGCCCCCGGGGATCTCCTTAAACCGCCTCTTCTGGCTGCGCCTGGGGGGGGAATCCCTGAACCAACTGACCCCCACCGCCTCCATGGGGGGCGAGCCCTTCAAGGCCGCCCGCCTCCAGGCCGGCGGCGTCCCCCTGGATACGGCCAGCGGCCTCCGTGGTGATTCACAAGGGCATCCTGGTCCTGAGCCTGTCCCTCTATATTTTTCTGGGCCTGGCCCTGGCCCCGGTGTTCCTGCCCGATGCCATGGACCATTTCGCCGGTTTGAGCCTGGCAGCCCTGGTCCTGGCGGCCGCGGGCATCACCTTCGTGGCGGTGCAGCGGCAGGGACCCTGCGGCCAGGTAGTCCGCCTCTTTTCCAAACTGGGCTGGTGCCCCGCCTTGCTCAAGGAAAAAGAAGGGTTCCTTAACGACCTGGACAGATCCATGTCCCGGTTTTACCGGCACTATCCGGGCCGGGCCGCCCTGGCCTTTACCCTGTTTTTCCTGAGTTGGATCCTCCACGCCGTGGAAGTCTACCTGATGTTCTGGCTCCTGGGGCACCCCATCGACTTTGGCCTGGCCATCTGCCTGGACGCCCTGGCCATGCTCTTCACCGCCATGGGATTCTTCATCCCCGCGGCCGTGGGGGTCCAGGAAGGGGGCAACATCCTCCTGGCCCTGGGCTTCAACCTGGGCTTCACCCTGGGAGCCGCGTTCAGCGTCCTCAGACGCATCCGGGAAGCCTTCTGGCTCAGCCTGGGCCTCCTGGTGGTGTGGCGGGAGAAGTGAGGCAGGAAAAATTTGGGGGGAGGGCCAGGGACTTCATCCCTGCCCTCCCCCCAATCCCCCCTCCCCCACAATTCCTCACCCAAACAACCGCACCGACACCGGCTCCTCTTTGAACAGTCCTTCCACGCCTAAAGGGATCATGACCAGGCCGTCGCTCTTCACCAGGGGGGAGAGGAGCCCCGAGGGCCCCAGCACCGGGTCGGCCCACAGGGTGTCGGCCTCCAGGCGCAGGCGCACCCGGACGTAGTCCTCCCGGCCGCTGGCCCCGGCCAGGTTGCGGGAGAGTTGGGCCGTCACCGTACTGCCCCATGAGGCTTTGGCCTGCAGGCCGGACACTTGCTCCAGAAGCGGCCTTCCCAGCACCTCCATGACCACCGCGGCGGAGGCCGGGTGCCCCGGCAGGCCCAGGAGGGGCTTGGGGGCGGCTTCTCCCAGGGAGGCCAGGATGGTGGGCTTGCCGGGGCGGATGGCCACCCCGTGCACCAGGATGGCGGCGCCCGGCAGGTCCCGGATGGCGGCCAGGGTCAGGTCCCGGGCCCCCACCGAGGAGCCGCCGGACACCAGGATCAGATCGGCATGGGCCGCGGCGGCCGCCAGGGCGTCCTTCAAGGCGGGGTAGTCATCGGGGATGATTCCCCTCAGTAAAGGGACGCCGCCCCAGGCGGCCACCTGGGCGAGGGCGAGATAGGCGTTGGAATCCCGCACCTGGCCGGGGGCGGGCTGCCGGTTCAGGGGGATGATCTCGTCCCCGGTGGAGAGGATGGCCACCCGGGGTTTTCGGTAAGTCGTCAGGCGAGTTATGCCGAGAGCCGCTATCAGGCCGATCTCCTGGGGGCGCAGCCGGGTCCCCGCCGGGAACAGCGCCTGGCCCCGGCCCACGTCCTCTCCCGGCGCCAGGACGTTTTCCCCGGGGGCCACGGGCCGGCGCACCTCCAGAGTGCCGTCGGGATGCTCGGCGGTGTACTCCACCATCACCACCGCGTCGGCCCCTGCGGGCAGCATGGCGCCGGTGGGCACCCGCAGGGCCTCGCCGGGGCCCAGGGCCCTATCCGGGGCCTGGCCCATGGGGACCTCACCCTTGATCTCCAGGTACTGGGGCGCGCCGACGCTGGCCCCGAAGGTGTCCTGGGCCGCCACTGCGTAACCGTCCATGGAGGCCCGCAGGAAAGCCGGCACGTCCTCCGGCGCGGCGATGGCCTGCGCCAGCACCCGGCCCACGGCCGCGGCCAGCTCCACTTCCTCCACCCCCACCGCGGCAAAGCGAGTGTACAGGGCCAGGACTTCTTCCCGGGTCTGCAAGGCGGAAGAATTCTAAGGGAGACATATTGCCACCGATTCAAACCTGCCAGGTTGGGCCTTGCCCACCATCTTTCTCCAGCACAGGCGGGACGCCGGTGCCACCAGGGTTTCTGGGCCGGGGAAGGTGGGGCCGTCAGGCCCCGCTTCCCCGGCTTCCCTCTTACACGGGTTGGGGGAGGGGTGTGGGGGAGGGCAGGGACGAAGTTCCTGGCCCTCCCCCCACATCTCTCTTTCCCCCTCCCCTAAATCCTCGAAAAAATCCGCACGTCCACCGCGAACAAGCCCTTCTCATAAAGCAGCAGCGGGTTCAGTTCGATCTGGTCCAGTTCCGGGTGTTTTGCCGCGAAGCGGGCCAGGGCCTTCATGGCGGCCAGCAGGGCCTCGGTGTCCCGGGGGGGCTGGCCCCGGTAGCCGGTGAGCAGCGGATAGCCTTTGATGCGCTGCATCAGGTCGGCCAATTCGGCCTCATCGGCTGGCAGGATACAGAAGGCCACGTCCTGATAGATCTCGGTGTTGACGCCTCCCAGGCCGAACATCAGGGTGGGGCCGTACTGGGGGTCGGTGATGGTGCCCAGGATGACCTCCAGGCCCCCGGGCTTGGCCAGGGGAGAGACGGTGGCGCCTTCAACCCGCACGGCGGTGTCAAAGAGCGTGGTGGCGTCCATGATGTCCTGAAAGCCCTGGCGCACTTCCTCGTCGTTTTCCAGGCCCAAGAGCACCCCGCCTATGTCGGTTTTGTGGGCGATCTGGGGAGAGGAAATTTTCAAGGCCACCGGGCAGCCGAACTGCCGGGCCAGGGAGACGGCCTCGTCGGCGTCCCGGGCCAGGGGGGCGGCGGCCGCGGGGATGCCGGCTTTGGCCATCATGGCCGCGGCTTCCCCCGCAGGGAGCAGCTTCAGGGGCTGGGCCACGGCCACCTTGGGAAGTCCCGGGGGCGCAGGAGTCGCCGGCGCAAACCGGAAAAACTGGGCCAGGGCCCTGACGCCCCGCTCCGGGGTGGGGAAGACCGGGATGCCTTTCTCATATAACTTTTGCCGCTCTTCCCGCTCCACTTCGGCGCCCCCCAGGAAGATCACCAGCTCCGGGGCGCCCGCGGTGACCTGGTCGGCGGCCCCGGGGATGGGGTCACCGAAGATCACCACCTGGGCGTCGTAGTCGTCCCGGGTCTTGTCCATCACCTTGCGGTAGAGGTCCGGGGCGCTGATGGCGTCGCCGGTGAGATCCACGGGGTTGCCCACGGCGCAGTGGGACGGCAAAAATTCCCTTAATCTTTCCTGGAGAATGGGGTTGGGCTCCGGCACCGTAAGGCCGCACTTTTCCGCCTCGTCAATGGCCAGAATGGCGGCGCCGCCGGAGGAAGTGGTGATCATCAGCCGCGGGCCTGTGGGTTGGGGGAGATAAGCCAGGGCCTTGGCAAAATCGAAGAGTTCCTCCAGGTTGTCGGCCCGGTACACCCGGTATTTGCGGAACAGGGCCTCGTAGACGGCATCCGTGCCGGCCATGGACTTGGTGTGGGACTCCGCCGCCCGGCTCCCCTGGGTGGTGCGGCCCGCCTTGAGAATGACCACGGGCTTTTGGGCGGACCTAAGGGCGTCGAGGAAATAAGAGGCCCGCTTCACGCCTTCCAGATACAGGGCGATGACCTGGGTATGGGGGTCCTGGTTAAAGTAGCTGAGCACCTCGGCTTCGTCCACGTCCACCCGGTTGCCCAGGGACACGAAGCCGCTCACCCCCAGGTGCTCGGCGGCCGCCATATCCAGGAAGGCGGCGCCCACGGTGCCGGATTGGGAGGCGAAGGCAATTTTCCCCTGGGTGGTGATAAGCGGCCAGGAGGCGCACATCTGCTGGTGGGGCATATTGACCCCCTGGCAGTTGGGGCCCACCACCCGGATGCCGGTGCGGCGCACCACCTGGGCCAGCTCGTCCTGGAGGCGTTCGCCTTCGGGGCCGGCTTCGGCAAAGCCCCCGGTGATGACGATGGCCGCCTGGACCCCGGCCGCGGCGCACTGCTCTATGGTCGCGGCCACGATCCTGGCCGGAATCACCACCACCGCCAGCTCCGGCGGGGCGGGGGTCTCGGTCACCGACTTATATACCTTGAGGCCCAGGATCTCCTCGGCCTTGGGGTTGATGGGATAGAGCGGTCCGGGAAAGCCGCCGGCCTTCAGGTTCGCCAGGATGTCGTGGCCCAGCTTGCCGGGGGCGGTGGAGGCGCCGATGACCGCAACGCTCCGGGGACGGAAAACCGCTTTCAGGCTGGCTACAGATTCCATGAGGCCTCCTCGGGGGGATGATATGGGAGTGTTGTCTGATGATAGCACAAGATGGGGGACCGGAGCCAGGGCCGGGGGGTGGCTAAATCCATCCGGTCCGACCTAATGCTTCGGAACAGGTCTTTCCAGACGAATCTGAGGCCGCCAGCCCCACCATTTTTTCGGGAGTTACAGCCTTATTTATGAGCCACTAAAACGAATTATGCCAAAAAATTATAATTAATTGCAATTTAGTGAAAATTTTTCTTGAAATCTATTCCAAAATCCGTATCATAGGCTTTGCTAAAGTTTACATAACGATGATTCTCCTCTACATCGTGGATGGTGTAACAAATTCTCCTGATTGTTTCTCTGCAGTTTAACAGGGCACTTCTAACCAAGGCGCGGCTCCAACCATTGCGGCAATAAACAATTCAACCCTGCAACCAGACGGCAAAAGCTATATCGTCCGGGGGGGCTGGCGATCGCTGCCTCTTCCAAATGCAAGGAGCAGGGGGCTCAGGAGGAATCCCAGCATGATAATGCGGAAATCATTATTCGTTATCATCTTGAGCACCGCCATCCTTTGCCTGCCGGTGCTGGTCAAGGATGTAAGTGCGAAGACCACTACTGCCAAGACCACTACCACGACTACCAAGGCAACTACTATCAAGGCAGCCAGCCTGCCGCCGGGGGGGCCTACTTTCCCTTCTGGGGCAGGGTGGGATGCAACAATATGGTACATAGAATACCTCTATGCCAATGGCACGCCAGGACCCCAGGGTCCGGCGGGACCGGTGGGACCGGCAGGACCGGCGGGTCCCACCGGTGCCACCGGGTCTCAGGGAATCCCGGGCGTCAAGGGTGACACCGGAGCCACTGGGGCCACCGGCGCCACCGGGGCCCAAGGTCCCACTGGGCTCACTGGCCCCACTGGGCTCACTGGTCCCACTGGGCTCACCGGCGCCACCGGCGCCACCGGACTCACAGGCCCGGCAGGTGCGGATGGTGCGGTTGGCCCGGCAGGCCCGGCAGGCGCTAAGGGTGACACCGGCTTGACCGGCGCCCAAGGCCCCAAAGGCGATACCGGCTTAACCGGCGCCACCGGGGCCCAAGGTCCCACTGGGCTCACTGGTCCCACTGGGCTCACCGGCGCCACCGGCGCCACCGGACTCACGGGCCCGGCAGGTGCGGATGGTGCGGTTGGCCCGGCAGGCCCGGCAGGCGCCAAGGGTGACACCGGCTTGACCGGCGCCCAAGGCCCCAAAGGCGATACCGGCTTAACCGGCGCCACCGGGGCGCAAGGTCCCAAAGGCGACACCGGCTTAACCGGCGCCACCGGGGCGCAAGGTCCCAAAGGCGACATCGGCTTGACCGGCGCCACCGGACTCACGGGCCCGGCAGGTGCGGATGGTGCGGTTGGCCCGGCAGGCCCGACAGGCGCTAAGGGTGACACCGGCTTGACCGGCGCCCAAGGCCCCAAAGGCGATACCGGCTTAACCGGCGCCACCGGGGCGCAAGGTCCCAAAGGCGACATCGGCTTGACCGGCGCTACCGGACTCACGGGCCCGGCAGGGCCGGCAGGTGCCAAGGGTGACACCGGCTTGACCGGCGCCCAAGGCCCCAAAGGCGATACCGGCTTAACCGGCGCCACCGGGGCGCAAGGTCCCAAAGGCGACATCGGCTTGACCGGCGCCACCGGACTCACGGGCCCGGCAGGCCCGACAGGCGCTAAGGGTGACACCGGCTTAACCGGCGCCACCGGACTCACGGGCCCGGCAGGTCCGGTTGGCGCAGTAGGTCCAGCAGGGCCGACAGGCGCAACAGGCCCGGCAGGTACGGCAGGTGCGGTGGGTCCGGCAGGTCCAGCAGGGCCGGCAGGCGCAACAGGTCCGGCAGGTACGGCAGGTGCGGTGGGTCCGGCAGGTCCGGCGGGACCAGGGGCCTACAATCCCCTGCAGGTGGCCGTGCTCCGCTGGTACCCGCAGAACCTGAAGGCTTATCCGGATATCACCCTTTTCCAAGCGGCAGCCAACCCGGCGCCCATGGCCTTTGACGGCGTCAATGTGTGGGTGGGGGAGTCCAATAACTCTTTGGGCAAGTACCAGGTCGTGGACGGGGCGCTGAAGGCGACCTTTGCGTTTACCGGCAGCCAACCCACGGCCCTGGCCTTCGACGGGGTCTACATATGGCTGGCCTGCTCCACCAGCAACGACGTGAGAAAACTGTCTCTCATCATCAACGACGGCATTCCCGTGGTAGCCGGTTCCACCGTTTCCTTGGGCGCCGGCGTCGTCCCCACTTCCCTGGCCTATGACGGGACTTACATGTGGGTCGGCAGAACGAACGGTCTTACTAAAATCGATGCCGCTACCGGAACGCCGACCTCCGTGGCATTGAGCTTTTACTCCCCAGGCCCTGGCCTTTGACGGCACCTACCTCTGGATGGCCGCCAGCGGCGGCGGCGTCTACCGGATGCTGCCCAACGCAACCTCCCCCAACCTCGGGCCCATTGCCGCGGGCACGAACCCCAAGGCGGTGGCCTTCGACGGCACCAAAATCTGGGTGGCCAGCAGCGACGGCGTCTACTACATCACGTCCGGTGGGACTCCCACAGGACCCATAACGGCGGGCACTAACCCTGTGGCCCTGGCCTTTGACGGCAGTAACATCTGGGTGGCCAACCAGGGCAGCACCAATGTCACCAAGTTCCGGGCCGCCGACGCCTTCAATCTGGGCACGTTCAGCACGCCGGGGGCGCCCACCGGCCTGGCCTTTGACGGCATCAAGGTGTGGGTGGCTAATGGCAATTTGCTGTCCAGACGCTAGTCGGTTGACCGGGCGCCCCGGGGATTGACCGCAACCCGGGGCGCTGGACCAGGTTTACCTGGCCAAGCAACTGGGGCCAGGGGGGCAACCCCCTGGCCCCAAATTTTTTCCGCGGCGCCGGGCGGGGGCCGGGCCGGGCCACCAAAGCGAAGATCTTTAGGGGAATGCACATTTTGATTTTGGTATGGCTTATCCTATAATTATGTAGTGGATTGGGCGACAGAAGTGGAATCCACCAGGGGGCGGGCGAAAGGACTTAGCTATGCGCTATCTGAAGTTGGGTAAGACGGGGCTGGTAGTCTCGGAGGTGGGGTTCGGGGGCATCCCCATCATCCGCCTGTCCAGGCGGGAGGCGGTGAAGGTGCTGCGGCGGGCCTTCGACCGGGGGATCACCTTCTACGACACCGCCAACCTCTATCTGGACAGCGAGGACAAAATGGGACGGGCTCTTGAGGGCCGGCGCCACCAGGTGGTGCTGGCCACCAAGAGCATCAAACGGGACCGGCTCGGGGTGGAATCGGACATCGAGCAGAGCCTTAAGCAGCTCCGCACCGATTACCTGGACCTGTTCCAGTTTCACCAGGTGTCCCAGGAGACGGATTACCAGACCATAACTGGCCCGGACGGGGCCCTGGAAGGGGCCAGGCGGGCCCAAGAGGCCGGCAAGATCCGCCACCTGGGGGTCACGTCCCACAGCCTGGAGATGGCCGTGCGCCTGGTTAAGACCGGGCTGTTCAGCGTCATCCAGTTTCCCTTCAACTTTATCGAAGAAGGGGCGGCCCAAGAGCTGCACCCCCTGGCCCGGGAACGGAAACTGGGCCTCCTGGCCATGAAGCCCTTCTGTGGGGGGCTGGTGGACAACGCCCGAGTAGCCTTCAAGTTCCTGCGGCAGTTCCCCGACGTCATTGCCCTTCCCGGCTGGGACTCGGTGGCCCGGGTGGACGAGGTGGTGGACTTCTTCGAGGCGGCCAACGAAGTCACCGCCGCGGACCTGGCGGAAATGGCGCGCTACCGGGAGGAGTTGGGAGATACTTTCTGCCGGCGTTGCGAGTATTGCCAGCCCTGCCCCCAAGGGGTGATGATCACCCCGGCCATGCTTTACGGCATCGTGGCCCACCGCATGGGGGCGGCCAAGGCGGCGGGATTTTCCACCAAGACCATGGAGTCGGTGCGCCTCTGTGAAGATTGCGGGGAGTGCGCCGAGCGCTGCCCCTATAATCTCCCCATCCCGGAAATCCTGCGGAAACACCTGGCCCTGTATGAGCAACATCGGCTGGAGGGCCAGGGGGACCAGGAAGATTGACCGCGGGATAATCCCAGCCCCACCCGAGGCTGGAACTGCCCCTTCAGGGTCGGGGGGAGGCGACCACCAAAACGCCGGCGGTGAGGGCCTGGCCGCTAAAGAGATGACGCCGATGACACAGGGAACCGCACCCATGAGTCCAGCCATCAAGGTGGTTACGGGGCTGGTTCTGGCCATGACCGCCGGGTTCCTCCTGGCGTCCGCGGTGGCCGGGGCGTTTCTGGCGGGGGGCCTGTTGCTGGGAGGCGTAGTGGTTATGTGCTATCTATTTGCCCCCACCGCTTATGAAATCTCAGACCAGCGGTTGACGGTGCGGCGTCGTCTGGGAGAAAGGGTGTTCGGTCCCGTCGTGGGCTGCGGGACCGTGGCGCAGCGACTCCCCTGGGGCCTCCGCCTTTGGGGAAACGGGGGGCTGTTTGCCTGCACCGGGATCTTCTGGAACAAAACCTTTGGCGTCTTCCGGGCCTACCTGACGAGTTCCAGGTATCAAGACCTGGTTCTGGTTAAAACCCGGAATCAAACAATACTCATAAGCCCTCAAGACCCGGGTGAATTTGTCAGAGCGTGTGAGAGCGGCCAGCAGGTCGCGGCAGGGGACGGCTGAGGGCCGCGGCGGCAAAGGGCAACCGCATTAAAAGGTTAAACTCCGGGACCGGCAGGGCGCATCTTGCAGCGCTCCCAGGTCCTTAGCCTCCTGCCCAGGTCGTCTTATATCCCTCGATCCAGCAAACAACCCACCTTCACCCCCACCCCAGACCTCCCAAAGGAGCCGGCGAGGAGTTGTACCGCTCCGGTGCATCTATCCCATCGTCAGCGGCTCCCGGAAGGAACCAACAACAAGCGGGTTGATTTTGAAGTCCGGGGCCTACGATCCGAGGTCGATTCGGCAGCAACTGGCAAAACTCCCGGCGGCTGGCTCCGGTAGCTTAGCAGCGCCTAGGACTACCGGAGCGTTCGTTAAAGGATATTAGCCAGGTTCCGCCGGTTCCTCGGGGGAGAGGCCCCTCTTCCCGAGATTGACATCCCTTTTCCCTTGTGGCATGGTGAAGAGAGGAAAAAATCGAGGCGGGAGCCGCCCTTGAGGCCAATCCCTGTAAAGAACGAAAGCCCGAGTGTTCCGGTGTCCGTGAGGGCCGGGGGGCCCCTGGCGGGGGTTTTGGCAGCGCTCGGGCTTTGCTGTTTTGGGGGAAGACCTGGCAGTAGTCGGACCTTGCCCTCAAGGGGGCCGAGATCCCGCCTCCACCGGATGTTCCTGGTTTAACTTCTGAAAAGTATCAAGGGGGGAAGGCCATACCCATGAGAACCTTTGCCATTGCCAACCAGAAAGGCGGGAGCGGCAAGACCACCACCAGCGTGAACCTGGCCGCGGCCCTGGGGGAAAAGAACCGGCGGGTCCTGCTCATCGACCTGGACCCGCAGCACTCCGCCACCGCGTGGTTTGGCGTTAAAAACGCCGGCAAGGGCGTGCTGGGCGTCTTTGCGGACAACGGCAACATGGCGGATTTCGTCCAGGATGCCGGGGTGGCCGGAGTCGACCTGGTGCCCTCCTCCGCCTGGCTGGTGGGAGTGGAGAAGATCCTGGCCGGCGAAGTGGGGGCGGAAACCATCCTGCGCCGCAACCTGGAACGCCTGCCTCCCCGCTGGGATTACATTCTCATCGACTGCCCGCCCACCCTGGGGGTCCTCACGGTCAACGCCCTGGCCGCGGCCAAAGAGCTCCTGGTGCCGGTGGAGGCTCACGTCATGGCCTTGAGTGGTCTGGCCCAACTGCTTAAGACCGTGGAGATCATCAAGGACCGCCTCAACCCGGAACTCCGGGTCTCCGGCGTCCTGGCCTGCCGGGTGGACGCCCGCACCCGCCATGCCCGGGAAGTGGTGGAGCAGTTGCGGCAACGGTCCGGCGACCTGGTCTATAAGACGGTCATCCGGGAAAATATCCGCCTGGCGGAATGCCCGTCCTTCGGCCAGCCCATCACCCTGTACGACCCCAAGAGCGCCGGAGCCTCTGATTACCGGGCCCTGGCCGACGAGATCATCAGCCAAGAAGGGAGTCGCTGACATGGCGAAGCGCAGCACCATCGGAGAAAACCCCCTGGACGAGGTGAGACCGGACAGCCCCCTGGACGTCATAGTTCCCGACCTCACGGCCCCCAGGATCGGCCGCCCTCAGGAACTCCCGCCGGAGGTCAAGGAACGTCTGGATAAACTGGAGTCCGGGCTGAGGGCCGCGGTGGCCGAGGCGGCCCAGTTGCGGGGCTGGATTGGGCCCCTGAAAGATGAAGCCGCCAACGCCAAAGCCGAAACAGCCCGGCTGAAGTCCGAGACGGCCCGGCTGTCTGCCGAGTTGAGCCGGCTGGCCTCCGACCTGGCCGGCCTGAGGGCCGAGTTGGCCCAGTTCAGGGCCGCCAGCCAGACGCCGTCCGATATCCCCTGGTGGATGGGGGGCCGCAAGAAAAGATAGCTGCGCCGGGGCCCCAAAAGTTCGCCGGGCAAGCCCCCTCCGTTGGCCTGGCAGAAGGATGGAGGCTTGCCCTCACCTGATTTCCCCCGGGCAGGTAACCAGTCTCGCCTGCCATCCAGGCCTCCCGCGCCCGTGGCCTGGGATGAACGGGTTCGGCTGCTGATCTTGAGCATGCACCGTAGCAAGGAATACCTGCGTCAGACCCTGGCCACCGGCGTCGACGGCTACATGCTGAAAGAGGACGCCGATCTGGCCCTCTATTCCGCCATCGAAGCCATCCGCGCCGGCAAGACTTTCGTATCGCCCCTGTTAGACGAATAGTTGCTGCCCTCATCAGCTGCTGCTGCGCCGCTATCCGCCGCCGCCTTTTCTTTCCCCTCTTCCTGTGGTTACAATTTTGTAATAAGGAGCATTTGCCTTTTTTGACCGGGGAAGTTAAATAAGATGCGCCGGCTTTATCCGCTGAAGATGCAAAGAAGCGGCGCCCCTGGTACGTGATCCCGCAACGAGCCTATCTTGCCGTATCATTTCCACCCCCGTTAATCCGGTTTTAACGGGCTGGGGACCATAGCGGCAAACCTGGCGCTCTTAAGAGGACGGACCCAGACATATTCCCGAGATAAATCAAGGGGAAAGGCGCGTGGTCGCGGGTTTTCCCTGGTGCTATCTCTTTCCGTATGTTATAAATTAACGTTTTGATTGAATTTATTGTAGCGGGAATTTTCCATGTCGGAACTGCTTAAAGGACAGCCGGGGGAGCGGCGCCTGTTTCTGGGCAACGAGGCCATCGTGCGGGGGGCCCTGGAAGCCGGGGTCGCCCTGGTCAGCACCTACCCGGGGACCCCGGCCTCGGAGATCGGCGACCGCTGTTACGAAATCTCCCGGCAGACCGACCTCTATTTTGAATACTCGGTGAATGAAAAGGTGGCCCTGGAGGTGGCCGCGGGCGCCGCGGCTTCGGGTTGGCGCTCCCTGTGCGCCATGAAGCACGTGGGGCTGAACGTGGCCGCCGACGCCCTCATGACCCTGGCCTACGTGGGAGTGCAGGGCGGCCTGGTCATCGTCAGCGCCGACGACCCCTCCATGTTCTCCAGCCAGAACGAGCAGGACAATCGCTACTACGCCAAGATGGCGGGACTGCCCCTGCTGGAGCCGGCCAATCCCCAGGAAGCCAAGGAGATGACCTTGGCCGCCTTCAGCCTCTCCGAGGCGCTCAAGCTGCCGGTGCTGCTGCGGACCACCACCCGGGTGAACCACACCCGGGGGCCCGTGACCCTGGGGCCGCTGGCCCCCCGGCCGGGCCCGGGCTTCTTCCAGAAGGATCCTTTCACTAAAGTGATGATCCCCGCGGTGGCCCGCCAGGCCCACGTGCGGCTCCTGCTGGCCGAGACCCAGGCCCGGGTGGAGTCCGAAGGGTCCGTCTTCAATCAGGTCAGCGGCCGGGGCGCCTGGGGCATCGTGACCAGCGGCGTGGCCGGCTGTTACGTGGCCGATGCCGTCCAGGAGCTGGGTTTGGCGGACAGAGTCCGGGTCTTGAAGTTGGGGTTCACCCATCCCCTGCCGGAGGACCTGATCGCCAAATTTCTGGCCCCCCTGGAACGGGTGCTGGTGGTGGAGGAGCTGGAGCCCTTCCTGGAAGAAGGCATCCGGGGCATCGCCCAGGCCCGGGGGCTGACCCTGCCTATCCGGGGCAAGGCCGAGGGCCTGTTTTCCCGATTGTATGAATACCACCCCGGCCTGGTGAAAGAGAAAATCGCCCGGTACTTCGGTCTGCCCTATGAGCCGCCGGCGCCCCCGGCCCCGGAAGAGGTGCTGGGCCGGGCTTTGCCGGACCGGCCCCCCAATCTCTGCCCCGGCTGCCCCCACCGGGCCATGTACTACTCCGTCAAGATCGCCCTCAAGGACCTGGGGCTGGAAGGCATCTTTCCCACGGACATCGGCTGCTACACCCTGGGGCTGTTGCCGCCGCTGTCCATGGCCGACTTTCTCATCTGCATGGGATCAAGCGTCAGCACCGGCGCCGGCATCGCCAAGTCCACCGGCCAGAAGGTGGTGGCCTTCATCGGGGACTCCACCTTTTTCCACTCCGGGCTGCCGGCCCTGGCCAACGCGGTGCACCAGAAGCACGACTTCCTGCTGGTCATCCTGGACAACGGCACCACCGCCATGACCGGCCATCAGCCCCACCCCGGAGTGAGCCTGGTGCCCCCCGGGTATCCCGGGGAACACGTCCCCATTCCCCGGGTGGTGAAGGCCCTGGGGGTGGAACAGCTCTGGGTGATCAACCCTTTCAAATACAAAGAGGCCCTGGCCGCCACCAAAGAGGCGGTGAGCGCTTCCGGGCTGCGGGTGCTCATTTCCCAGGCCCCCTGCCACCTCTACGCTCAGCGAGTCACGGGGAAGAAGCGCCAGGCCCGCTTCCAGGTGGCGGCTGCCTGCGGGGACTGCCGCCATTGCCTGGATTACTTCGGCTGCCCCGCCATGTACGTCAAACCCGAGGAGCCGGGCCAGATGCTCATCGACCAGGACCTCTGCTCCGGCTGCGCCTTCTGCGTGCAGTGGTGCGACTGCATCCGCCCGGTGAAGGCGGGGGGGTGAGAGAGATGTGGGGGGAGGGCCAGGGCCGGCGGCCCTGCCCTCCCCCCACACCCCCCACCCAACCCGTATAAGGGCTGGGGATGGCGGGCCATGGACCCGACATCCCCACCAGAGATGAATGGTAGCACAGGCGTCTCGCCTGTGCCGAGGCCAGGTGAAGAGATGACCTCCACCGAAAACCGAAAACCGAAAACCCAAAACCTCCGCATCTTTCTCACCGGCGTGGGCGGCCAGGGGACGCTGCTGGCGTCCCGTCTGCTGGGGGAGGCGGCCCTGGCCGCGGGCTTCTCCCCCCTGGTGAGCGAGACCCACGGCATGGCCCAGCGGGGCGGCATCGTGGTGTCCACCGTGGTGCTGGGGGACCTGGTGAGCCCCCTCGTCTCCCCGGGGCAGGCCGACGTGGTCCTGGGCTTTGAGGCCCTGGAGGCCTTCCGGGCCCTGGACCGCTGCCACCGGGGGACCCTGGTCATCGCCAATACTGCGGCCATCGTGCCCTACCCGGTGGCCACGGGTAAGGCCCAGTACCCCCCGGTGGCGCCGATGATGGAGCTGCTGGCCCGGCAGGTGGGGGCCCTCCTGGCCTTTGACGCCGGGGCCCTGGCCCGCCGGGCGGGGAGCCCTTTGGCGGTGAACATGGTGCTCCTGGGCGCCTTGGCGGCCACCGGTTGCCTGCCCTTGGCGGCCGAAGCCATCCTGGAGGTGGTTCGCACCCGCACCAACCCCAAGTTCCTGGACTCCAACCTCCAGGCCTTTAAGGCGGGGGCGGAGGCGGCCCGGGAGGACGGCAACTGGCTGCGGCGACCGGCGCGGCAATAGTGCCTGCGCCAAAGACTGGGGCCATTGACTAACCCCGGAGAGGTATTGTTTGCAAGATATAAATCTAGCTGTAAGATTAAACTTTTTGAGGAAACCTCCGGCATGAACCCGGACGTCCCCCCCCGGGGCCGGCGCCCCAAGTACCGGCAGTTGCCGCACACCGCCGACCTGGGCTGGCGCATCTGGGGGGAGAGCCTCCCGGAGCTCTTTGAAAATGCGGCTGCGGCCCTGGTCTCCACCCTGACGGACCGCCGCAGTTTAAAGCTAAGCGAAACCCGGGAAATTTCCCTGGAATCGGTGGACCGGGAGGCCCTGCTGGTTGACTGGCTCAACCACCTGCTTTATCTTTTTGATGTGGACGGTTTTCTGGGGCGCCAATTCCGGGTGGAACTGTTAACCAACCGGCGCCTTCGGGCCAGGGTTCGGGGGGAAGTCTTCGACCCCACCCGGCATCCGGAGAAAACCGCCGTAAAAGCAGCCACTTATCACCAGCTACAGATCGTCCGGGAAGGTGGCGGCTGGCGGGCCACGGTGATTTTGGATCTGTAAGGATGACTCGGAGAAAAAGCCGGGCACAGTAGACCCCTACGACGGTTCGCCCCTCGGGCAATGGGTCAGCTGAAGATATCGAAGCTTGGCTCCTCTCAAAATTATGGCAAGCCCGGTAAAGCTGCGGCAGATCGACGAGTACCGCTGGGAGATCCCCCGGGAGGGCAAGATGCGCACCCGGGGCCTCATCTTTTGCTCCCAGGAGTTGCTCCCGGATATTCAGGAAGATCAGAGCCTGCAGCAGGTGGCCAACGTGGCGATGCTGCCGGGCATCGTGGGCCCCTCCCTGGCCATGCCCGACATTCATTGGGGCTACGGCTTCGCCATCGGCGGGGTGGCGGCTTTCAACCTGGACGAAGGGATCATCTCTCCCGGCGGCGTGGGCTACGACATCAATTGCGGGGTGCGCTTGCTGCGCACCAAGTTGCACCGGGACCAGGTGCAGCCCCGGATGGAAGAATTGGTGAACATCCTGTTCAGCAACATTCCCTCCGGGGTGGGCTCCCGGCGCAAAGACCTGAAGCTCACGGCCGCCAACCTGAAGAAGGTCCTGAAGGACGGCTGCCGCTGGGCGGTGCAAGAAGGCTTTGGGTCCAGCCGCGGATCTCGACCACATAGAGGCCGGGGGCCGCATCGAGGGCGCCGACCCCGACATGGTGTCGCAGTTCGCCCTGGACCGGGGCAAGGACCAGCTGGGCACCCTGGGCTCCGGCAACCACTTCACGGAAGTGGGTTATGTCCAGGAAATCTATGATGAGACCACGGCCCGGCAATTGGGGCTCTTTAAGGATCAGGCGACGGTTATCGTCCACACCGGCTCCCGGGGGCTGGGCCACCAGGTATGCGAGGACTACATCAAGGTGATGCTCAGGGCCAGCGCCAAATACGGCATCGAGCTGCCGGACCGGCAGCTGTGCTGCGCTCCGCTGACTTCACCGGAGGGCAAGCAGTACCTGGCGGCCATGTCGGGCGCGGCCAACTTCGCCTTTGCCAACCGGCAGATGATCACCCACTGGGTAAGGGAGTCCTTCGAACAGGTGTTGCAGATGGGGCCCCGGGACCTGGGGATGGAGCTGGTTTACGACGTGGCCCACAACATCGCCAAGATCGAGACCCACGAGGTGGACGGCAAGAAAATGAAGGTTTGCATCCACCGCAAAGGGGCCACCCGGGCCTTTCCGCCGCATCACCCCGAGGTGCCGGAGGCCTACCGGGAGACGGGCCAGCCGGTGCTCATCCCCGGGGACATGGGCCGGTATTCCTTCGTCCTGGTAGGGCACCCAGAAGGCCCTTACGGAAACCTTCGGCAGCACCTGCCACGGGGCGGGGCGCAGGATGTCCCGGCACGCGGCCCTGAAGATGGCCAAGGGGCGGTCCATCGTCCAGGAGCTGGCGGCGCAAGGCATCATCGTCCGGGGCGCCGGCCGGGCCACCATTGACGAAGAGATTTCCGAGGCTTACAAGGACGTGGCCAACGTGGTGGACGTGGTCCACGGCGCCGGCATCGCCCGCAAGGTGGCCAAGTTGAAGCCCCTGGGCGTGATTAAAGGATAGGTTTTGTGGGCCTTAGAAAATGAATGATGGACCATTTATCAGGTTGGGGCGAGAAGTATTTTCCGTAGGGGCGGACCCATGTGTCCGCCCTGATGAGGGCGCACACGCAGGTGCGCCCCTACAATAGTAGGTTTTAACATCGTCCCCAGGCTCCTGCTGGGGAACGGGGATTGGAAGCCAGGCTCCGCTTGGCAAGAATGGCGATATCCGCGATATTATTAATCTGGGACGACGAACCGGAGGTTCGCCGGAAGTGTCCGTTCCCCGGCAGGAGCCTGGGAACGAGAAAAGAAAAGTCCCCCTTTTTTAAAGGGGGATTTAGGGGGATTATCGATAGCTTATTTTAATCCCCCCCGACCCCCCTTTAGAAAAGGGGGGAGAAAAACCAAAAACGAAAAACCCAAAACGGTATTTAAATGTTTGATCGCTTATCCGACAAGCTGGCCGCGGTCTTCAAGAAGCTGAGGGGCCGGGGCAAACTCACCGAGGCCGACGTCAACGAGGCCCTGCGCGAGGTGCGCCTGGCCCTCCTGGAGGCCGACGTCAACTACAAGGTCACCAAGGCCTTCATCGACCGCATCCGGGAACGGGCGGTGGGGGAAGAAGTGATGCGGTCCCTGACCCCGGCCCAGCAGGTGGTGAAGATTGTCCACGAGGAGCTCACCGGGCTCCTGGGCGGCGAGTCGCCCCGCCTGGACCTCGCGGGCCGCCCGCCGGTGGCCCTCATGCTGGTTGGGTTGCAGGGCTCCGGTAAGACCACCACCGCGGGGAAATTGGCCCGGCGCCTCAAGAGCCAGGGGCGCCAGCCGTATCTGGTGCCCGCCGACGTGCAGCGGCCGGCGGCCATCGAGCAGCTCAAACGCCTGGGCGCCGAGACCGGCGTGGCCGTCCACCCCACGGAGCCGGGAGAGAACCCGGTGGCCATCGCCGCCGCGGCCATGGAAGCGGCTTACACCGCGGGCTACGACACGGTGATCCTGGATACCGCCGGGCGGCTGCACATCGACGCCCCCTTGATGGCGGAGCTCAAGGCCATCAGGGAGAAGACCGCCCCCCGCGAAATCCTCCTGGTGGCCGACGCCATGACCGGGCAGGACGCGGTGCAGGTGGGCCAGAGGTTCCACGACCTCCTGACCCTCACCGGGGTGATCCTCACCAAGATCGAAGGCGACGCCCGGGGCGGCGCCGCCCTTTCCATGCGGGAAGTCATCGGCCGGCCCATCAAGTTCCTGGGGGTGGGCGAAAAGCTGGACGCCCTGGAAGTCTTTCACCCGGACCGCCTGGCCTCCCGCATCCTGGGCATGGGGGACGTCCTCACCCTCATCGAAAAGGCCCAGGAGGCCTTTGACGCCGAGCAGGTCCAGGCCCTGGAAAAGAAGCTGCGCCAGGAGGCCTTCACCCTAAACGACTTCCGGGACCAGTTGCGCCAGCTTAAAAAGATGGGCTCCGTGGACCAGTTGCTCAGCATGATTCCGGGGTTGGGCCAGGCCAAGGCCTTGAAAGATTTGAAACCGGATGACCGGGAGCTCAAAAGGGTGGAGGCCATCATCAATTCCATGACCCCCGAGGAGCGGGCCGAGCACCAGATCATCAATGGCAGCCGCCGGCGGCGCATCGCCCAAGGGAGCGGCACCACGGTGCAGGACGTCAACCGCCTGCTGAAGAACTTCGCCATGACCCAGAAGATGATCAAACAGGTGACCCAGGGAGGCAAAAAGGGGAGAGGCGCGTTCCCCATGAAGTTTTTTTAAAAGATTTTTGGAGGAGGGGGCTAAGGGCCCACGGCCACTTACAATCCCTCCCCCAAACCCCCACCCCCAATCCCTTATGGTTTAGGGCATGGGAAGTCTGGGCCGCAGGCCCAGCCTTCCCAGCCCCGTTAAGCGGGTTGGGAGGGGGGCGTGGGGGGAGGGCAGGGATGAAATCCCTGGCCCTCCCCCCACAAACCAAACCTAAGGAGGAATAAGCAGCGCTCATGGCCTTACGAATCCGGCTGGCCCGTTATGGCGCCAAGAAGCGCCCGTTTTATCGCATCGTGGTGAGCAACAGTGAGTCTCCCCGGGACGGAAGATTCCTGGAAATCATCGGAACCTACGATCCGCGCCAGGAACCGGCCGCGGTTATGGTGAAGGAGGAGCTGCTGTCGCTCTGGCTGAGCCGCGGCGCCACCCCCACCGACACCGTGGCCAGTCTCCTGAAGCGGCAAGCCGCGACAGCTGCGGCCGCCCAGTAACCAGGCGCACCGGCCCAGGGGGAGGTTGATCGCCCCATCCCCTGACAGAGGTGGCTACAATGAAGGAATTGGTGAAGTTCATCGCGCAGGCACTGGTAGATAACCCTGAACAGGTGCAGGTCAACGAAATCGAAGGGGAGCAGACCTCGGTCATTGAACTGAAGGTGGCCAAAGAAGATCTGGGGAAGGTGATCGGCAAGCAAGGGCGTACCGCCCGGGCCATGCGCACCATTCTCAGCGCCGCCTCCACCAAGATTCGTAAAAGGGCGGTTTTGGAGATCATTGAGTAGGGAGCACGGATCCCCACCCCATTTGATTGGCCTGGGACAGGTTTCGGGCGCCCACGGTATCCGGGGCGCCCTGAAGGTGCGCGCCGATGCCGAGGCCGCCACCACTGACCCGGAGGTCTTTGCCGCTTTGGGAGAGGTCACCATCGGCGGCCAAGACTATCAGGTGCTGAAGGCAGAGAAGTTCAAGAACCAGATCCTGCTCTACCTCCAAGGTATCGACACCCGGGAACAGGCGGAGCAGCTGGCCGGGCAGGCGGTTAAGGGGGACCGCCGGCGTTTCCCCCAGCTGCCGCCGGGAGAATACTACTGGTTCCAGGTGTTGGGCCTGCCGGTTTATCAAGCCGCAGACGGGGCCCTGCTGGGGTATTTGGCAGAAGTAATCCCCACGCCGGCCCATGATGTCTATGTAGTGCGGCTTAACCGGCGGGAGGTATTGCTGCCCGCCGTGGAAGAAGTGGTGCTGGAGATCAATCTTCAAGAGGGCTTTGTCAGGGTTTCCCCGCCCGAGGGCTTGCTGGAAACCTATGCAGATTGATTTCCTGACGCTCTTTCCGGAGTTCTTCGGGTCGCCTTTAAGCCAGAGCATGCTAAAACGGGCCCAGGACCAGGGGGCGGTGAGCTTCCGCGTCCTGAACCTCCGGGACTACGCCGAGGACCGCCACCTGGTGGCCGATGACCGCCCCTTCGGCGGCGGCCCCGGCATGGTCATGAAAATCGAGCCCCTGGTTAAGGCCATCCGGGCCGTGCGCCTGGAGGACCCGGCCACCCGGGTCATCCTGCTGAGCCCCGCCGGCCGGGTCTTTGACCAGGACCGGGCCCGGGAGCTGGCTGAGCGGTCGCACCTGCTTCTGATCTGCGGCCATTACGAAGGGGTGGATGACCGCATTCGATATTATATTGACGGAATGCTCTCCATCGGCGATTATATCTTGACCGGGGGGGAGATTCCCGCCCTGGTGGTGGCGGACGCGGTGACCCGCCTGCTGCCCGGAGTGCTGGGCGGCGAAGGGGCCACCGTGGAGGAGTCTTTCCAGACCGGGCTCCTGGAGTACCCCCAGTACACCCGGCCCCGGGTCTTCGAGGGCCATGAGGTGCCGCCGGTGCTGCTGGAGGGCGACCATGGCCGCATCGCCCGGTGGCGCCGGCAGGAGGCTTTACGCCGGACCTTGGAGCACCGGCCCGACCTGCTGGCCAAAACGGTCCTCAGCCAAGAGGACCGGGAGTTTTTGAGATCACTGGCGGAGACCCCGCCTGATGATAAGTGAGGGATTATGGAACGCGTAGATCAACTGGCCCGGGAGCAGATGCGGGCGGATTTGCCCGACTTTCGCCCCGGGGATACCGTGGAAGTTTACGTACGCATCGTGGAAGGCGACAAGGAACGCATCCAGGTGTTCAAAGGGGTGGTCATCCGGAGACGGGGCGGCCTCACCGGCGCCACCTTCACGGTGCGCAAGGTCTCGTATGGCGTGGGGGTGGAGCGCATCTTTCCCCAGCACTCCCCCAACATCGAGCGGGTGGTGATTCTCACCCGGGGCCGGGTGCGGCGCAGCCGCCTCTACTACCTCAGGCAGCGCTCCGGCAAGGCGGCCCGGATTAAGGAAAAGCGGACCCCCAGCCGTATGACGCCGTCCTCCGGGCAGCATCGACGTCTTTGCTGACCCGGAGGCTTTCTGGCGTTTTCAGGGAATAAAGCTCATCGCCGGGGTGGACGAGGTGGGCCGTGGCCCCCTGGCCGGCCCGGTGGTGGCCGCGGCGGTGATCCTCCCGGTAGGCGCCCAATTTCCCGGGCTCCGGGACTCCAAGCGCCTCACCCCCGAGGCCCGCGCTTCCCTGGATGAGCAGATCCGGTCCCAGGCCCTGGCCTTTGCCATTCGGGGGCTGGGTCCCCGCCAGATCGAGCGCCTGGGGATCCTGGGCGCCTGCCTCAAGGCCATGGCCCTGGCCATCCGGGCCCTGCCGGTAATTCCGGAGATGATCCTGGTGGACGGCCACCAGCCCCTGCCCCTGGCCTACCCCCAGCAACCCGTAGTCAAGGGCGACGACCTCTGTCCTTCTATTTCCGCGGCCTCCGTCCTGGCCAAGGTGTATCGGGACTCTCTGATGGAGGCCTGCCACCGCCGCTATCCCCAGTACAATTTCGCCCGCCACAAGGGGTACGCCACCGCCGAGCACCTGGAGGCGTTGCGCTGCTGGGGTCCCTGCGACCTCCACCGCCGCACCTTCAAAGGGGTGAAGGAGTGGCTGGGGGAACCAAAATGATTTACATATGCAGCATCTTTAGCAAGTTACATGCAAATGGGATTTTTTTGTAGGGGCGGACCCATGTGTCCGCCCCAGTGGGGTGCACAGGTATGGGCGCCGGTACAGAAGCCTTTTGGCTGGAAACTGCTATTATAAAGGCTGACAGCTATGTTTCTTTTTCCATGGAAGCGTAAGTCTCCCCGTTTGCCAGGCTACGACTATTCTCTGGAAGGTGCCTATTTTGTCACAGTTTGCATTCAGAAACGAGAATGTTTATTGGGGAAGGTTGCTGAGGGGATTCTGCAATTAAATGATGCCGGCAAAATGGTGGAGAAATGGTGGCGAAAGTTGGAGAGTAAATTCCCCTCAACCAAGATAGACTCCTCTCATGTTGTCATGCCCAATCATTTTCATGGAATCGTTTTAAAATTAACCGAGGGGCCAAAGGGCGCACACCTGGGTGCGCCCCTACAAAAAGCAGATGCGCCACTCCAGGAAATAGTGCAATGGTTTAAAACCATGACCACGAATGAATACATCCATGAGGTGAAAAATCATAGTTGGAAGCCGCTTAAGGGGAATCTCTGGCAGCGCAGTTTTTACGAACATGTGATTAGAAATGACGAGTCTTTGAACCGCATTCGGGAATATATCGCGGCTAATCCCCAGCGCTGGGAGCTGGACCGGGAAAATCCCCGGGCTAAAGGAAAAGACGAATTTGATGACTGGCTGGCTGCGTTTAAAGCCAGACCAGCATTGTCAACCCGTAGGGGCGCACCCGTGTGTGCGCCCTCAACCCTTAGAGGGTTAGGCGACGCCGGCGAAGACCTGGCCGCCGCGGCCTTGAAGAAGCAGGGCTATAAAATCCTGGAGCGCAACTACGTCACCCCCCTGGGGGAAATCGACCTCATCGCCCGGCACCGCGAATTTGTGGTCTTCGTGGAGGTCAAAACCAGGACCAGCCACCGGTTCGGCGGCCCCCGGGAGGCGATTTCCGCCGCCAAACAGGCCCGCCTCCGGAAGTTGGCCGATTATTACCTCAAGCAAAAACGCCTGCACTCTGCGCCGGTGCGCTTCGACGTGGTGGGCGATCACCCTGGCCGACGGCGGCCCCCAGGTGGAGATTATCCAGGACGCGTTTTGATCTGTAGGGTTATAGCAAGTGAAACTGCAAAGAAGATACTATTCCCAGAAGGATAGGGATTAAAAGATCTTTTGTCGTATGGCCTTGTTAAAAAAATCATCCGGTGGAATGTTATACATCGTCGCCACCCCCATCGGCAACCTGGAGGACATCACCCTCCGGGCCCTGCGGGTGCTCAAAGAGGCGGACCTCATCGCCGCGGAGGACACCCGCCACACCCGCAAACTCCTGAGCCACTACGGCATCGGCACCCCGCTTACCAGCTACCACGCCCACAACCAATTGACCCGCGGGTTGGAGCTCATCCGGCGCCTGGAGGAAGGGGCGAACGTGGCCCTGGTGAGCGACGCCGGCACTCCCGGGCTCTCAGACCCCGGGGCCGACCTGGTGGGACGGGCCTGGGAAGCGGGGATTAAAGTGGTTCCCATCCCCGGCCCCGCCGCCGGGGTGGCGGCGCTGTCGCTTTCCGGCTTCAAAGGGGATATACTTTTCCTGGGGTTTTTGCCCCGGGGGGAAGGCCGGCGGGCCCGGCTGCTGCAGGAACTGGCCGCCGAGAACCGGGTCATCATCATCTATGAGTCCCCCCGGCGTTTGCCGCGCACCCTGGAGGAAATCGCCCGGTTCATGCCGGACCGCCAGATCCTGGTGGTGCGGGAGCTTACCAAAAAGTTTGAAGAAACCTGGCGGGGGCCGGTGCCGGCAGTGGCCGCGCAGCTTCAGGGCGCCCAGCTCAAGGGCGAATGCGCCCTGGTGCTCTCCCGCCCCCAGGCAGGGGCTGCTCCGGAGGCGGACCTGGAAGGCGCTCTCCTCCAGGTGGCCCGGGAGAGCAACCTTAGCGGGCGCCGGCTGGCGGACCGGGTGGCCGCAGACCTGAAGTTGTCCCGGCGCCGGGTCTACCAGGCCTACCTGGCCTTGAAGGACCAGGGACGCCTGGATTGAATGATTCGCTGCCTGGTGAAAATCATTAAAAGCTGTTTCAAAACTGTTTTTCTGTCATCCTGAACGAACCGAAGGATCTCAACATTATGAAAATACGAGATTCTTGGCTGCGCGCAGAATGACATTTCACTGCGAAGCCAGGTTTTGAAACGGATTGTAGTGATTCCTGGATATTACCCGCTCTCCCTAATCCCTCCCGCCAGGGAGAGGGACTTTGCCTCAGGGATTCCCGGGCAAAAAATTTACCTGCCTGAGTTTTTCATGATAAAATAATAGGGCCAGAACCTGATAGCGTCATTATGGAAGTGGAAAAAGAGCTTTGGGTGGAAAACCGCCTGGGCCTGCATGCCCGTCCGGTAGCCAGAATCGCCACCGCGGCCCAGCAATTCGAGGCCGAGATCACCCTGGAGAAAGACGGTTTGGTGGCTAACGCCCGGGACCTGCTGGCCGTCCTGGCCCTGGATTGCCCCCAGGGAACCCGGCTGGTGCTGCGGGCAACGGGGCCCCAGGCCCGGGAAGCGGCCTCCCAGATCGCCGCCCTCTTTGCCCGTAAGTTTGGAGAACCATGACCCGGAAGAATCGAACCCTCCAGGGCATTGCCGCCTCCCCCGGCATCGTCATGGGCCCGGCCCAGGTGTTGACCCAAGGGGCCCCGATTTCTACCCGCCTTCTGTATTCGCCCCAGGAGGTGGCCGAAGAACTGGAGCGCTTCCGCCGGGCCGTGGACCAGACCGAAGGGGAGATGACCCGCCTCAAGAACGAAATCGCCGGGGATTTGCAGGAGCACGCCCACATCCTGGAGTTGCACCTGTTGATCCTCCGGGACCGCATGCTCTTAGAGGAGACCCAGCGCCTCATCCAGGAGCAGAATTTCAATGCCGAGCGGGCTCTGCATCAGGCTTTTCTGAAGATTAAAGAACTGTTCCAGCGCATCGGGGACAAACACATCCGGGGCCGCATCCAGGACGTGGAGGCGGTCTACTACCGCCTCTTGGAGCACCTCACCGGCAGGAGCGGCAGCAGGCTCCTTCCCTCTTCTGAACCGGTGATCTTCGTGGCCCGGGACCTGTCGCCCGCGGAAACCTCCCAGATGTCCAAATCCCAGGTGCTGGGGTTTATCACCGAAAGGGGCGGCAAGACCTCCCACACGGCCATCATCGCCCACTCCCTGGAAATCCCGGCGGTGGTGGGCCTGGACAACGCCACTCTGGAAATCGAGTCGGGAGACCTGATCATCCTCAACGGCCTGACGGGCCGGGTGACTGTGGACCCGGATAACGACATGATCTGGGCCTACCGGACCACCAAGAAGGAATTCGAAATCTTCAAGGCGGAAGTCAGCCTGGGCAGCTCCCTGCCCGCGGTCACCAGCGACGGCCATCCCAACCGGGTGCTGGCCAACATCGAGTTGCCGGAAGAGGTCTCGCTGGCCATCAAATACGGGGCCGACGGCATTGGGCTCTTGCGCACCGAATTTCTCTATCTGCGCCAGCGCCAGCTGCCCACCGAGGAGGAGCTCTTCCGGGAATACAAGCAGGTGGTGACGGCCATGGCGCCCCGGGAGGTGACCATCCGCACCCTGGACATCGGGGGCGACAAGTTCCTCTCTCCCCTGGAGTATGCCCCGGAAATGAACCCGGCCCTGGGTCTCAGGGCCATTCGCTTCTGCCTCAAGGAGCAGAAGATCTTTCGGACCCAGCTCAAGGCCATCCTCCGGGCTTCGGCCTACGGCAAGGTGCGGGTCATGTTCCCCCTCATCACCAGTCCCCGGGAGATGCAGGAAGCCCGCCGGCTGCTGGAGTCGGTGAAAGACGAGCTCAAGAAGGAGAAGGTTCCCTTCGACCCCGACTTGCCGGTGGGGGCCATGATCGAAGTGCCCGCGGCTGTGACCCTGGCGGAATTGCTGGCCCGGTGTGCCGATTTCTTCAGCATCGGCACCAACGATCTGATCCAGTACGCCCTGGCCATCGACCGGGTTAATAAGCACGTGGCCGACATGTACCAGCCCCTGCACCCCGCGGTTATGCGCATGGTGCGGGACGTGGTCCAGGCCGGCCGGCAGGCGGGAATTCCGGTGGCCATCTGCGGCGAGATGGCCGGGGACCCTCTGAACATCCCCATCCTGCTGGGCCTGGGAGTGGAAGAGCTCTCCATGAACCCCATGGCCATCCCGGTGGTCAAACGCGTCATCCGCCTGACTTCCCTGAAGGAAGCCACGGAATTCGCCCGGCAGGCCCTTTCCAAGTCCACGGAAGAGGAAGTCAACGACTACGTCACCCGGAAGATGAATGACCGCTTCCCGGAAATTTTTCGCTTCGGCCGCCCCCTGGCCAACAATCTGGCATGATGAAGGAAGACAACATCAAAATTATTTGCCGCAACCGCAAGGCCTATTTCGAATACAGCATCGACGACCTCTTCGAGGCCGGCCTGGTGTTGAAAGGGACGGAAGTCAAATCATTGCGGCAGGGGAAGGCCAGCATCGACGACGCCTATGCCCGCTTCCGGGACGGGGAGATCTACCTGTACAACGCCCATATCAGCCCCTACTCCCACGCCACGGTGGACGGCCACGAGCCGGAGCGGCCCCGCAAGCTCCTGCTGCATCGCCATGAAATAAGGAGGCTCCTGGGCAAGGTGCAGGAACGGGGCTTTACCCTGATCCCCCTGAAGCTTTACTTCAAGGACGAACACGCCAAGGTGGAGATCGCCCTGGCCCGGGGTAAAAAGAAGATCGACAAACGGGAGACCATCCGCCGCCGGGAACAACAGCGGGAAATGGAGCGGGCCCGCAAACGGCGGTGAGGCCGTCTGAGGAAATCAGTTTGAGGGAGGGGGCCATAGGCCCCGCCTGGACAGCCCCTTCTGCGGGTTGGGAGGGGGGTATGGGGGGAGGGCAGGGGCCTCAGGTCCCTGGCCCTCCCCCCATCAACCAATATTGGATACTGCATGGAATTTTTTGCCAGAATCGCCGAAAACCGCATCCTGGAGGCCATCGAGGCCGGGGAGTTCGACAACCTGCAAGGCCAGGGCCAACCCCTGAACCTGGAGGACGAGAGTCCACATCCCGCCGGAGCTGCGCATGGCCTACAAGATCCTGAAAAACGCCGACTGCCTGCCGCCGGAGTTGGAGTTGCGCAAGGAGGTGGTGACCCTGCAAGATCTGGTGGCTTCCATGGAGGATGAGGCCGAGAAGTTGAAACAGATGCGGCGCCTCAACTTCCTGATGATGAAACTGAGCATGATCCGCCCGGTGTCGGCCCAGGTGCTGGAGCACGACCTCTACACCCCCAAGATCCTGGAGCGTCTGGAATCGAGGAAATAACCGGTCGCCCATGCCCCGTCGCCGCCTCAACTCGAAACTGAAAACTCGAGACTCGAAACTCCCATGAAGCTCCGTTTGGATCATCCCCTCTGGCAGCGCTGGGCCCCGGTCCTGGCCGGCAAGCTGGTGCGGCTCTACCTGCGCACCTGTTCCGCCAGGGTGGTGGGAAGTCCCGAAGGCATTGACCTGGCTCTCTCCGGCGCCCCGGTGCTCTTCACTGCCTGGCACTGCCATCTTCTCTGCCCGCTCTATTACGCCGGCCATTATTATGCCGAAATGCCGCCCCTGGTGCTCATGGCCAGCCCCAGCCGGGACGGGGAGTTCATCGCCGAAGTGGCCCGTGGCCTGGGCTTTCTGGTGGTCCCCGGGTCCCGGCGCAAGGGCGGGGTCCAGGCCCTACAGCAAATGTCCGCCTACGTGCGCCGGGGACACAGCTGCGGCCTGGTGGCCGACGGCTCCCGGGGGCCGGCCCGGGTGGCGCAGAAGGGCGTCATCTACCTGGCCCGGGAAACCCAGGCCCCCATCTTGCCGCTGGCGGTGGCCGCCAGCCGTAAAATTACCTTTAAAACCTGGGACCGCTTTGAGCTGCCCCTGCCTTTCAGCCGCCTCGCCGTGCTGGTGGGGGAACCTCTTGCAGTCCCGGCCGCCGCCCGGGGGCCCGCCCTGGAGCCCTGGCGCCGGGACCTGGAAGCCCGCCTCAACGACCTTTCCCGCCAGAGTCAGGCGTACTTTGATTCCCAAAAAATTTGATTGAAAGCCCTCATTAATTGGTTGCCAAGTTCGGGTAATGTGTTAAATTTAAAGAAAATAATTAAGGAATTGATGGACTGACATGCGTTTTGAAGACTTGGATGCCAAGACCCTGGACCAGATCGGGACCCCGGAAAATAATGCCCGGGCCCAGACCTTTGTCCAGAACCAACAGGTCCGGCATGGTTATCGCTTGCCCGACCGCTTGCGGGGCGTGGTCGTGGATGAGGCGCCCTTCCAGGTGGAGGTGAAGATCCAGAATGACCAGCTGGCTTATATCTGCTCTTGCCCTCAGATGGAGGGCGGAGAACTCTGTTCCCATGTCCTGGCCTTGCTCCGGGCCTGGTCCCAGGACCCGGGTAAGTTTCTCAACCAGGGGGAGCTCAAGGAGCGGTTGAAAAAGTACTCCAAAAAAGAACTGGTGGACATCATCATGGACCTGGCCGACCGGGTGCCGGGAGTGCGGGGGGTCCTGAAGGAGGAAGATCAGGGCCTGGACGATATCCTGGAGTCCATCGACCGGGTGGTGGAGGAGATCTCCGATGAGGCCGGCGCCCTGGTGGACGCAGAGCACAAGCTCCGCCGGGCCCAGTCCCGGGCCGACCGTCTGGCCCAATCGGGCCGCCTGGCCGAAGCCCGTTCCATCTATTTTTATCTGCTGGACAGCATCCTGAGCCTGGAGGAAAAGTTCCAGAAAGAACTGCTCTTCTCCCCGGATTTGAAAAAGGAATTATTCGAGGAGTACTGCCAGTTCATCCACGAGGACCGGCACCTGGAAAAGGAACTGGTGCAGCAGGAGATCGAGCAGCTGGAGTCCCGGGCCCCGGCCTACCTGGGGGAGCTTGACCTCTCCGAGATCAAACAGGAGCTGGCTCTGGCGGGCTAAAAGGCGAAGAATTATGGCGGTTAAACGTAGGGGCGGGTTTGTAACCCGCCCCTGTTTTTTTAGGGGTGGCGCTGTTCCCTGAAAAAGCCTCGGGAAAAATACTTTTTCAGGGAGGGGGCTAGGGGCCGACGGCCCACTTACAGTCCTCCCTGAATCCCACCCCCAAACCCCATAAAGGGGACCTCTGAGAAAGTGACTTTGGTAAGGGAATTATGCCTCAGATGGCTACAGAGAAATCCCCCCTAACCCCCCTTTATTAAAGGGGGGAATTTCTAAAGACGTGCGTTGTCAATAACTTGGCTATATAAAGTCCCCCTTTGAAAAAGGGGGATTTAGGGGGATTTAAAAAGGTTTTGCCATCCTGAACCTGTCATCGAAGAATTTTGCAGAGCTCTCATAAAGGGGGCTGGGATGGGAGCTGTAGGGGCACGGCGTGCCGTGCCCAGGATGGGGTGATCACAGGCGAGGGCGCCTGTGCCACATTCCCCCGGCCCTGCCCTCAAACTTGCCGGGTTTAAGGGCTATTCCCCGGCGGGGGGCCGGGTTTGGCGCTTTCCGCCACCGCCGCCGCGGCCGGCGCCGGCTGGGCCAGGATGGTTTTCTGGTAAATCCGGAGCAGCGACAGGAGAAACGACAGGATCAGGGGCCCCAGGATGAAGCCGATCATGCCGAAGTAGGTGAGACCCCCCAGGATGCTGAACAAGATGAAGATGCTGGGGGTGGAGCCGCTCCCTTTCATCAAGGATGGGCTTTAAGACGTTGTCGATGACGCTCACCACTACCCCGCCCCAGATGATGAGGCCGATGCCGGGGCCCAGGTGTCCGGTGAAGATGAGATAAACGGCCGCCGGCCCCCAGATGATGGCGCTGCCCACCACCGGGATCACCGCGGCGGGGATCATCACCGTGCCCCAGAAGGCAGGCTGGGATAGGCCGAAGATCAGGAAGCCCAGCCCCCCCAGGAAGCCCTGGACGAAGGCCACGATGACCGTGCCCCAGAGGGTGGCCTTGATGGTGACTTCCGTCTCCCGCAGGATTTCGTCGTTGTGGGCTGCATCCAGGGGGGAGAGCTTCTTGATTTCGTCAATAAAGGCGTCGCCCTGCAAGAACATGAAAAAGGCGATGAACAGCACCAGCATCAGGTCCAGGAAGAAAGTAGGTGAAGCCCTTGATGAGGCCGATGGCGTTGGTGTAGATAAAGGTGCTGGCATTGGTCACCACCGTCTGGACGATCTGCTCCAGTTGATCTCCCCCGGCGGCAAGGGGCAGATTGAGATGGGCCAGGTAACCCTTGAGGACGTCGATCTTGGCCGCGATCCACTGCCAGAGCTCGCCGCCTTGCATCCCCTGGCTCACCTGGCTGGAGAACTCCAGGGCCTGGTTGGCGATGATGCTCATCAGGGTGAACAGGGGAATCAGGATGACCAGGGCCAGGATGAGGCAGGTGAGCGCCGACGCCAGGGCCTTTCATGCCCCAGAGCAGGCGGCACAGAATCTGATAAAGGGGCCGGGCGGTGAAAAAGAGCACCAGGGCCATGAAGATGTCCAACAGATAAGGCTTGATGACCAGGTAGGAGTAATAGAGCACCAGCAGGGTGACGGCCCCGAAGAACAGCCGGGCGAAGTGGGTGGGGAAGGCCGGCTTTTCCTCGGCAGGAGGGCAGGGGGCGCAGGGGAGGGCGGGGGGGGCAGTCTCCGCCGCCGCCGGCGGGGCCGCGGCCGCACCGGCCTCAGGCGACGGCTTGGTCTCCTGGGCCTGGCGCTCTTCCTGGGATTCGGGTTCGGTCATGCCTTTGCGGGTCTCTCTATTTTACAAATTTTACAAATTTTTGTAGGGGCGGACCCGCGTGTCCGCCCCTTGAGGGCGCTCACCTGGGCGCGCCCTTACAGTTTCCCTTATCAAAGGGCACTATACGGCAAAAAGGGGGGTTTTGCAAAGGTGAAAAGGAGGGGCGGAAAAACTGTAGGGGCGGGTTTCAAACCCGCCCCTACAGTTTTCTATGGGGTTGGGGGATGGGATGTAGGGGAGGGCAGGGGCCAGTGGCACCGCCGTCAGTGGCACCGGCCTCAGTGGCACAGGCGTCTCGCCTGTGTAAAAAAAAGCACAGGATGGAAAGCCTGTGCCACCATGTGGGGTGGGCATGGCCCACCTGTTCTTGAGGTTATTGCTGGCGGGCAGTGCCCGCCCTACATTTTTCTGGGGCGACCCAACGGGTCGCCCCTACTTATAGGGTTGGGGGATGGGGTTTGGGGAAGGGGGCAGGGGCTTTTGTCCCTGGCCCCTTTCCCCAAAATTCATTAACTACACCGCGAAAAGCCGCAGTTGCGGCAGACCAGGCAGCCACCTTCGTGGTCCATGGCGCCGCCGCAGTCGGGGCAGGCCCCCATGGTGGCCTGGGTGGGCGCCGGCGGGTCCACCTGGGCCACGCTGGCGAGCACCTTGGCGATGGCGTCGGGGCAGGAGAGCACCTGGCAGCCGTTCTGCCAGTTGGGGCTGGGGCAGCGGATGCCGGTGATCTGTTTGATGATGGCGTCGATCTTCACCCCGGAGCGCAGGGCCAGCGAGATGAGGCGCCCGGTGGACTCGATCTGGGAGCTGGCGCAGCCCCCGGTCTTGCCCATCTGGGCGAAGACCTCGCAGAAGCCCAGGTGGTCCTGGTTCACCGTGACGTAGAGCCTGCCGCAGCCCGTCTGGATCAGCTCCGTTACTCCGGTGGTGCGCTCCGGCCGGGGTCGGGGGGTGATGTACTGCATGGTGGCCTTGGAGGCCCCAAAGCTCAGGACCTGCTCTTCCCGGCTGCCGTCCCGGTAGATGGTGACCCCCTTGAGGCCGAGGTCGTAGGCCATGAGGTAGACCTGGCGCACGTCGTCGACGGTGGCCTGCTGGGGGAAGTTCACCGTCTTGGACACCGCGTTGTCGGTGTACTTCTGGAAGGCGGCCTGGAGTTTGATGTGCCACTGGGGCGAGGTTTCGTGGGCGGTGACGAAGAGGCGGCGGATATCCTGGGGGATCTCCTTGATTTCCCGGATGGAGCCGGTGCTGGCGATGCGCTTCATCAGCTCCGGGGTATAAAAGCCCCGCTGTTTGGCCAGCTCCTCAAAGTAGGGGTGGACCTCGATGAGCTCGGTGCCTTCCAGCACCCGGCGCACGTAGGAGACCGCAAACAGGGGCTCGATGCCGGACGAGCAGCTGGCGATGATGCTGATGGTGCCGGTGGGGGCGATGGTGGTGGTGGTGGCGTTGCGCATGCGCCCCAGGCCGTTGCCGTCGTAGCGACTGCCGGCATAGTAGGGGAAGTTGCCCCGGCGGTCGGCCAGGTTGGCGGAGGCCCGCCTGGCCTCCTTCTGGATAAAGGCCATGACCTGCTCGGCCACGGCCACCGCCTCCTCGGAGTTGTAAGGGATGCCCATTTTCACCAGCATATCGGCGAACCCCATGACCCCCAGGCCGATCTTCCGGGTCTTCAGGGTGTGCTCCTTGATGAGCTCCAAGGGGAAGCGGTTGGCGTCGATGACGTTGTCCAGGAAGTGCACCGCGGTGTGCACCAGACTTCCCAGGGCCGGGTAGTCGATCTGGTTGTCTTTGACCACCTGGGCCAGGTTCAGGGACCCCAGGTTGCAGGACTCATAGGGCAACAGGGGCTGCTCGCCGCAGGGGTTGGTGGCTTCGATCTCCCCCAGGTGGGGCAGCGGGTTGTCCCGGTTCAGGGCGTCCAGGAAGATGATGCCGGGCTCGCCGGTGCCCCAGGCGCTCTGGACGATGAGGTCGAAGAGGGCCGAGGCGCTGACCCGCTTCACTTCTTGTTTGGTCCGGGGGTTGACCAGGGGAAAGTCTCCGCCCGCTTTCACCGCCTCCATGAACTCGTCGGTGAGCCCCACGGAGATGTTGAAGTTGGTTAGACGCTTGGTGTCGTTCTTACAGGTGACGAACTTTTCGATGTCCGGGTGGTCCACCCTGAGGATGCCCATGTTGGCGCCCCGGCGGGTGCCGCCCTGCTTGATGGTCTCGGTGGCCACGTCGAAGATGTTCATGAAGGAGAGGGGGCCCGAGGCCACCCCCTTGGTGGAGAGCACCGGATCGTTGGCGGGACGGATGCGGGAGAAGGAAAAGCCGGTGCCCCCGCCGGACTTGTGGATGAGGGCCGTCTGCTTCACCGCGTCGAAGATGGACTCGATGTCGTCGTCCACCGGCAGGACGAAGCAGGCGGAGAGCTGGCCCAGCTCCCGGCCGGCGTTCATCAAGGTGGGGGAGTTGGGCATGAAGGAGAGGCTGGACATGATTTCGTAGAACTTGCGGGTGGTGGCGGCCACTTCGGCCTGGGGGTCGTACTGAGCGGTCGATCTCCTGGCGATGGTTTCGGCCACCCGGCGGAACATGTCCGGAGCCGCTTCGGCCACCTCGCCCTTATCGTCCTTCTTGAGGTAGCGGCGTTTTCAGGACCACTACGGCGTTGGGAGATAACGGGAGCTCGCCCGCGATTTCCCTGGACTTCCCCTGGCAGCGACGACATTATTCCCTCCAAATTTAAACGACTTATGGATTAGGCCTTATTGCAAGATATTGTAGTTTTTCGTATACTACTATACCATATATTGAAGTCAAGCCTAGATAGGAAAGTTTTGAGAAATTCCCCAAAGGCCGGCAGCCTTTATCCTTGCCTCAGGACTACCCTTTCGAACCTTAAGCCATATCTAACCTAATAGAATCTCGCTTTTTCGCAGATTTTTACCATATTTCAATTTTATCATAATTCTGACCGGGTTCCCGGATGAATCATCAATCACCGCCGGCCCCGAGATCCCATGGGGCCATTTAATTTGCCTTTTTACCCCTCCTGCGGTATAAATTTCGTGCATAACCTTTGAGGCTAGGGGGCAGCATTGACCAAGAAGCAGATCGGCATCCTGGGAACCGGCGTTTACCTGCCGGAGGCGGTCTTGACCAACCAGGACCTGGAGAAGATAGTGGACACCACGGATGCCTGGATTGTGGAGCGCAGCGGCATCCGGGAGCGTAGGATCGCCGCCCCGGAGGAGGATAGCGTCTCCATGGCCGTCATCGCCGGCCGCCGGGCCCTGGAGGCCGCCGGAATCGCACCCGAGCAAATAAGTTATATCATTTTAGCGACCAACACTCCCGCCTATTTTTTCCCGGCTGGGGCCATCCGGGTCCAGGAAGAGCTGGGGCTGGGGGGTAAGGCCGCGGCCTTTGACCTCCAGGCCGGGTGCTGCGGCTTCAACTATGCCCTGTACGTGGCGGAGCGCCTGGTGGCCCCCGAAGGCAAGTACGCCCTGGTCATCGGCTCTGACACCAACTCCCGCTTCACGGACTGGACCAACCGGGCCACCTGTTTGCTGTTCGGCGACGGGGCCGGGGCCGTGGTGGCGGGGCCCAGTTCCCGGGGCCGCATCGTCGCCTCGTTCATCGCCTCCAACCTCAACATGAAGCTCTCCTGCGAAACCGAGTTCGACGAGCACGTCAGCCCCTTCCGGCCGCCCCAGACGCACACCCGGCGGCATTTCCTGCAGATGGACGGGCCTGATATCTTCAAGTTCGCGGTCAACGCGGTGAAGACCTCCATCCCCCGCATCCTGGAAATGGCCGGCATGGAGCAGGAGGAGATCGACTACCTCATCATCCACCAGGGCAACTACCGCATTCTGGAGGCCGGGGCCAGGTTCGCCCGGGTCCCCATGGACAAGGTCTTCGTCAACATCCACAAGTACGGCAACACTTCCGCCGCCTCGGTGCCCATCGCCCTGCACGAAGCCCTTGTGGAAGGCAAGATCAAGGAAGGGGACAAGGTGCTGCTGGTGAGCTTCGGCGCCGGGGCCACCTGGGGCGGGGCCCTCCTGGAGTGGTAAAAATTAGTGAGCAGTGAGCAGTGAGCAGTTTAAGGTTATTAATCGGTTAGTCTCGGAAATTTGGATTTTCGGCTTCTTGAAGGAAGAGAAGCGAGAGTAGCAATAAAATGTAGGGGCGTGATTTATCACGCCCCTATTTTTTGGCGGGGTTCGGGGCGCCATGAATCCTTAAAACTATGAGGGGCGGTTCACGAACCGCCCCTACGTGCTTTAAGCTGACCGCTGACAGCTGACAGCTACATAATCCGGATGCGCCCGGAGGGCTCCGCGGGCTCCGGCGGCGGCGCCGGCTTCTCAGCCGGCGGCACGGGCTTGGCGGCAGGTGGCGCCGGCTTCTCTTCCGCGGGTTTGCGGCGTGGCGGCTGCTCGGCGGCTTCACCCGGCTTGGTGGGCTTGGCGGGTTTGGCCGGCTTGGCCTCCTCCGGCTTCTTCTTGATGGCAGCCGGGGCCTCCGGGGGTTGGGGCTTTTCCACCGCCGGCGGTCTCTCGGGCAGCGGCGGCGGCGGCGTCACCACGGCCGGGGGCGTGGGCACCGGGGCCGGCGCCACCTCCGGAGCCGCGGGCGCCGGTTCCTTGGAGAGATAACGGGAGTTCACCCAGCCCAGGCGCCCGTCCCGTTTCACCCGGACCTGGGACCAGTCCTCCGCCTCCCCCACTTTTTCCACTTCCTCGTTCTTTTCCAGGAGGGAGATCTTGGGGCAATCCATGCCGGGGCAGGCCCGCAGGTTGAGGTGGTTCACCGCCACATAAAGAATGGGCCGGCTCACCTGGGGCGGCGGCGCCGGCGGCGGCGGGGGTGGCGGCGCCGGCGGGGTAGGAGGGTACATGGAAGGCATGCAGCCCGCCAGGCACAAAACCAGACCCAGGCTGCAGAGCCAAAGCCAAAACCGTCCTCCGGTAAGTGCCGACTTCACCTTACGAGGTCCCCTCTTCCTTGCTGTCCCGAATCTTCCAGCCGCCCGGGCCTCTCTCCAGGATGATTTTGTAATTCTGCCTCACCAGGGTGTAATCGTGGGTGCGATGATCATAAACCTGGATGTTCCAAACAATGTCCGCGGAGACCTGGTTGTCGCCCTGGCTCTGAACGTTGGAGATGCGGTAAGAGACTTCCTTGATGTCGTAATTCTTCCACAGCTCCAACATCTGATTTTCCCGGCGCCCCAGGTTGGGGTAAGAGGAATTATAACAGCTGAGCCACTTGTTGATGTCTTTGTTCAGATGGGCGGACCGGATCTTTTCGGAGATCTTCTCCACTTCCCGGCGCAGATCGTCCTGGGGCGAGGAGATGGGAGCAACCCGGTCTTGGCCCGGCCCGCGCACCGGCAGGTGGCGCCAGACGTAGAAGGCCCCCAGGGCGATGATGATTACCCCGATGAAAGAAAGGATGCGGCGGGGGCGCCGGGAGCCGCGGCGCAGCTTGGCTTCAGGCCGCCGGGGATAAAAAAGCGGGGTTCGATCCGGCACCGGTTCTTCTTCCTGGCTGATGCGGGCCGTCCTGAGAGGCAGGCCGCACTCCGTGCAAAATTTCTGTCCCGGAAAGGTCAGGGTGCCGCAGCGGGCACAGGGGCGGGCCGCCGCGTTCTGGTAGCCTTTCAGCAACTGGCCGCAGCGTTGACAGAACCGATGCTCTTCTCCGTGGATTAGTTGGCATTGACTGCAATATGGCATAGTTTCCCACCGGCAATTTCCTAGAATTGTCTACCACATTCTCCACCCAAAGAAAAGTAATTTAGAATTTTGGTGCCTTGGCCGGAAGCCACCGCGGGGGAAAATTTTTTCCTCCCGGTCCCTGGCCCCGGCCTGGCGCGGTACCAACCGGGGGTGACGGCACCGCTCGGAGAATTATTTTAAAAGCGGCTTAGCCTCTTGACAACTCCCCGATGCGGCGGTTATAAATACCTGGTTATGATTCAGGAGCGCCCGTTATGAAAACTTATACCGCCCGGAAAGGGGAAGTGCCCCGCCTGTGGTACGTGGTGGACGCCCAAGGCAAGGTCCTGGGCCGCCTGGCCAGCCGCATCGCCATGGTATTGCGCGGCAAGACCAAGGCGGCCTTCACGCCCCATATGGACACCGGGGATTTCGTGGTAGTGGTCAACGCCGGCCAGGTCCAACTCACCGGCCGGAAGTTGGACCACAAATTCTATTACCGGCATTCCGGTTACCCCGGCGGGCTGAAGGAAATCTCGGCCCGGCATCTCCTGGCCAAGAAACCGGAAGAGGTGCTGCGCCATGCGGTGCGGGGCATGCTGCCGAAAAATAGTTTGGGAAGGCACCTGCTGAAAAAGCTGAAGGTCTACGCCGGCGGGGAACACCCCCACCAGGCCCAGCAACCGGTGCCCCTTCCCTGGGAGGATTGATGGCGGAGCAAGGAACCATCCACGCCACCGGTAAACGCAAGTCCGCAATCGCCCGGGTCTACCTCAAGCCCGGCAACGGCCGGATTATGGTGAACCAGCGGAACTTCGAAGAATACTTTCCCATGGAGACCACCCGCAACCTGGTGCGCAAGCCCTTGCAGTTGGTGAACGTGGGTCCTGAGATGGATATCCTGGTGAATGTTCGGGGCGGCGGCCCGGAAGGTCAGGCGGGAGCCGTCAAGCACGCCCTGAGCCGGGCCCTGGTGGAAATGAACCCGGAGTTGCGTCCCATCTTGAAGAAGGCCGGGTTCCTGACCCGGGACGCCCGCATCAAAGAGCGGAAGAAATACGGTCTCCGGGGCGCCCGCCGCGGCTGCCAGTATTCCAAGCGCTAATCCATTCCCTACGCATAATACTGCCTATCCTGCGGGGGCGGTCCGCGAACCGCCCCTTAATCCTTCCATATCGGTTCATATCGGCTGAGGAGTTCCAGGGCTGTGAATAAGATCAAAGTAGCGGTCATCGGCGCTTCGGGCTATACCGGCCTGGAGCTGGTGCGGCTCCTGGTGCGCCATCCCGGGGCCGAGCTGGTGGCGGTCACCTCCCGGGAGTGGCAGGGACGTTCCTTCGGCCAGGTGTTCCCGGCCCTGGCCGGCATCTGCGACCTGGCTTTCATTGCCCCTGATCCCGCGGCCATCGCCGAGGCGGCCGAAGTGGTTTTCACCAGCGTGCCGCATAAGACCGCCATGGAGATGGTCCCCCACCTGCTGGCCGGGGGCGCCAAGGTGGTGGACCTGAGCGCCGACTTCCGCTTCCGGGACGCGGCGCTGTATGAAAAGTGGTATCAGCCCCACACGGCCCCGGAGCTGCTTAAGGAGGCGGTCTACGGGCTTCCCGAGCTCCACGGGTACGCCGTCGGCCAGGCCCGGCTGGTGGGCAACCCCGGCTGCTACCCCACCTGCGTCATTCTGGGGCTGGCCCCCCTGGTCCATAATAAACTGATTCATCCGGATTCAATTATTGCCGACTGCAAGTCCGGGGTGAGCGGGGCCGGGCGCCAGACGTCGCTTACTACCCAGTACTGCGAGGTTAACGAAGGCTTCCGGGCCTACAAGGTGGCGGAGCACCGCCACAACCCGGAGATGGAGCAGGAGCTTACCCGGTTGGCGGGAGAGCCGGTGTCGGTGACTTTTTCCCCCCACCTGGTGCCCATGAGCCGGGGAATTCTGGGCACCCTGTACGCCCGCTTGGTCCGGCCGTACACCGAAGTGGAATTGCTTAACTTCTTCCAGAGTTTTTACGAGGACCAGCCCTTTATCCGGCTGCACCCGGTGGGCTCGCTGCCCAACACCATTTACGTCCGGGGCTCCAACTACTGCGACCTGGGGGTCCGGGTCGACCCGGACCGGGGCCGGGTCATCGTGGTCTCCGCCATCGACAACCTGGCCCGGGGCGCGGCCTCCCAGGCGGTGCACAACTTCAACCTGATGTCCGGCTTGCCCGAGACCATGGGGCTGGACCTGGTGCCGCTGATTCCCTGAATGTCCCTGGTCAAAGGCTGGTGGGCTCGAAATGGAGCGTTATCTTTATAGGGGTATAAACTCAAAGGTATACAAATGGTGGGCCGTGCCCACCCGGCATCCTTTCCTCGTTCTCAGGCTCAGCCTGGGAACGAGGGTCTTTGCTCTGTGTCCTCTGTGTCTCTGTGGTTAATCTTTTGTCAGAAGCCCTCCATATGCCCGCTGGCCGCAACATCCGCCTGCTCCTGGAGTACGACGGCAGCCGCTACCACGGCTGGCAGCGCCAGCGGGGCCAGCTCTCCGTTCAGGAGGTCCTGGAGGAGTCCCTTAAGCGGCTCACCGGCGAGGCGGTCAGGCTCACGGGCTCCGGCCGCACCGACGCCGGGGTTCACGCCCTGGGGCAGGTGGCCAACTTCCACACCGCCGGCCGCCTCCCCCTGAAGGCCTTCCGGGAAGGCTTGAACTCCCTGCTCCCCTGGGACATCGCGGTCTTGGAGGCGGAAGCGGCGCCGCCGGAGTTCCACGCCCAGAAATCGGCCCGGGCCAAGACCTACGAATATCGCATCCTCAACCGCCCCATGCGCTCGCCCCTGCACCATCATTACGGCTGGTGGCTGGCGGCGCCCTTAGACCTGAAGGCCATGGCCGGGGCGGCCGCGGCCCTGCCGGGCAAGCACGATTTTTCCGCCTTTAGGGCCTCAGGCAGCGGCAACCTGAACCCGGTGCGGCAGGTTTTGGCGGCCCGCTGGCAAACCCACCCCGGAGGCTGGCTGCGCTTCACCGTCACCGCCACCGGGTTTCTCCGGGGCATGGTGCGGTCCCTGGTGGGCACCATGGTGGAGATCGGCAGGGGCAAGGATTCGCCGGAAAAGCTGACAGAGCTGCTCCTGAGCGGTGAGCGCCGCCTGGCGGGACCCACGGCCCCGCCCCAGGGACTTTATCTGGTGGAAGTGCTTTACTGATGGCTTATAATTTTCGGGTTTCGCTGGAAACGACTTCTCTCCTGGCCCCCGGGAAAGGCTGGCGCGCATGAGAATTCTCTACTTTATGAGCCTCGTTGCCGCGATCCTCGGAATCGTGCACCTGCCCGCCGGGGCGGAGGTGCCAAAGATCACGGGGAAACCGGTAATTGACGCCCCCCCGCTGCTGGATTGGCCTGCGGATCAAGGCACGCTGGCTTCCCAATCTGAATGATCCCACGGCCAACATCCTCAACGATGTCCACGCTGAGCTCTCCTCCTGCGATCTGACCCTTTCCACCGAGGGCAACTTTCATCCGGCGCTTCATGATATTTGGCCCCGGTTCCTGGCAAGATTTAAAGACCAACCTCTAAGGAACTGGCTTTATACCACCAGCCCCCCTATCTCTTATGAACAGTTGCACCAGGGAGTGGTGCAGGTGGGCAATCTCTACGTCACCTGCCGGCCATCGGTGGTCATTGCCTCCCGGAAAGTCATCGAGAAGCTGATGAAAGCGGGCTATACGGAAGGTCCGGCCCATCCCCTTCTCCAGGACCGGGGGGAAGTGATCCTGGTAAAGAAAGGCAACCCCAAGGGTATCCATTCCGTTTGGGACCTGGGACGGTCAGGGGTGCGGTTGGTGACGCCGAACCCGGTGTTGGAGCCGGGCGCTTTTGAAAACTATGCCGCCACCATTGCTAATATTGCGGCCAGCGATCCCCAGCCGCCCAAAGGGATGAGCGCGGCGCGGTTGGTGACCCTGATCTTCAACGGCGGCAGCCGGGACCCTTATAAGTGGCTGGCCGGCCCTCGCATTCATCATCGCGATTTGCCCTGGTCCGTCGCCTTCGGCAAGGCGGACGCGGCGGTGATTTTTTACCACCTGGGGCTCTTTACACAGCAGACTTTTCCCGACCGGTTCGACCTCGTGCCGCTGGGCGGCACCGTGGCCGATCCCCAACCCCTGAAGGGCACCGGGGTGCAGGTCCGTTACGTGGTTCGCATTAAAGGGAATTGGACCCCCCGGCAAATTGAGGCCCGGGAGGGGCTGCTGGAGACCCTGTTATCGGCTGACTTTACCAAAATCCTGGAGAAGCGCGGCCTGCTCCGACCACGGGGAGTGGCCGAATTACCTGAGTAACCGGCCGCCGGAGCTTGGGAGGTTGGTTAAACCAAGACTCTGAGCCTGATCGAGGTTTCTTATGAAAAAGAAAAAACCAGGACCGCAAGCCGATCCTGAGGTCAAGGCGGAACTGAGCATCCTCAAGGCCATCGAGCTGGCCATCTCCCACGAGCTGGAGGCCCGCAGGAGTTACCTGGCCCTGGCCCAGGAGGCGGAAGACCTGGAGCTCAAAAGGCTGCTCAAGGAAATCGCCCAGGAGGAGGCCCACCACGAAGCCACCCTGCGGAGCCGCCTGCGCCTCTATGAGGAAAAGCACATGCTGCGGGACACGGTCTCCCGGTACGTGAGCCCGGAGGTGGCCGAAGAGATCCTGAAAAATCCGGATTTGCTGCAGCTGGGCGGGCGGCGCCAACCGGTGACGGTGCTCTTCGCCGACATCCGCAACTTTACCGCCATGTCCGAGACCATGGCCCCGGAGGCGGTGGTGGAAGTGCTGAACGACTACTTCACCGAGATGGTGGAACTGGTCTTCCGTTACCGGGGCACCCTGGACAAGTTCGTGGGCGACGCCCTGATGGCGGTCTTCGGGGTGCCGGTGCCCCTGCCCCATGCCGCCACCCGGGCAGTGGAGTGCGCCCTGGCCATGCAGCGCCACCTGGCCCAGATGCAGGCCCAAGGCCGCACCCCCATCCAGGGAGCACGCATCGGCATCAATACCGGCGAGGCCATCGTGGGCAACATCGGCTCCGACAGGCGCATGGACTTCACCGTGGTGGGCGACGTGGTGAACGTGGCGGCCCGCCTCCAGGAGCTGGCCAAGGAGCTGGAGGCCGACACCCTCATCAGCGAGGCCACCTATAGGGAACTGGACAAGAAGTTCAACCTGGTTCCCGAGAAGGCGGTGGTGTTGCGGGGCCGCAAAGAGGCCACGGCCATCTACCGGTTGCTGCCCTAAGCAGGCTGCAGAAAACCCGCCGATTACTTCCAGCTGTCATTCTGAGCGCCGGGCAGAATCTAGTAATTTCAACGGACTAGACCATTCGCCTTCGGCTCAGGGTGACAGAAAACGGGTTGTTCAACAGCTTGCCAGTGGTGTGTTTCGCCATTAGCTATTCTGATAAATGTCCTTAAAGATCCCCTCTCCCCTCGGGGGAGAGGGTTAGGGTGAGGGGGGAAAATTTATTAATTCAACGCCATTACTGGACTATTTTCACCCCGACCCTGACCCTCCCCCTTCAAGGGGGAGGGAATTAAGGTGATTTTTGCGTTGGGTTAATTACGATACAGTCCACTAGGTAGGTTTTACGTGGGTTAGGAGCCGGCGGCGGCAAAAAGATGACTTCGTGAAAAATATTATTGACAAGGCTTGAGAGATGGATTAATGTGAAAATCTGAATGGCATGTGAAATATTTCACATTTTTATTTAGACCTGCCAGAGACTAAAAAATATTTAAGCCCGAGGAGGGAACTAGATGGCCTTGGTAAATCCACACGGTAAAGAGAAGAAATTAAAACCCTTGCTGCTTTCACCAGCCGAGGTGGCCGAAGAAAAGAAACGGATCAAGGAACTGACCGCAGTCACCATGACCTCCCGGGAAACGGCCGACCTCATCATGATGGGGATCGGCGGCTTCACCCCCCTGGACGGCTTCATGGGCCACGATGACTGGAAAGGCTCCTGCAGCGATGCCATGAAGCTGACGGACGGGACTTTCTGGCCCATCCCCGTCACCCTGTCCACCACCCAGGGCAAGGCCGACTCCATCAAGATCGGCCAGGAAGTGCTGCTGGTGGATGAAGAGACCGAAGAGCGGATGGGGACCATGAAGGTCACCGAAAAGTACAAGATTGACAAGAAGTTTGAGTGCAAGCAGGTCTTCACCACCGACGACATGGAGCACCCCGGGGTGCGCATGGTCATGGGGCAGGCCGACGTGAACCTGGCGGGCCCGGTGAAGGTCTGGAGCGAAGGTCCCTTCCCGAAACAGTATCCCGGCCTCTATATGCGCCCCTGGGAAACCCGGCGCATGTTCGAAGAGAAAGGCTGGAACACCATTGCGGCCCTGCAGCTCCGGAACCCCATGCACCGCTCCCACGAGTACCTGGCCAAGGTCGCCATCGAGGTCTGCGACGGCGTCCTGATCCACCAGCTACTGGGCAAACTGAAACCCGGCGACATCCCGGCGGAGGTGCGCACCGAGGCCATCGATGTCCTCACCAAGTACTATTTCGTGAAGGACACCGTCATCCAGTCCGGTTATCCCCTGGATATGCGCTACGCCGGCCCCCGGGAAGCCCTGTTCCATGCGGTGTTCCGCCAGAATTTCGGCTGCTCCCACCTCATCGTCGGCCGGGACCACGCCGGCGTGGGCGAGTACTACGGCCCCTTCGACGCCCAGAAGATCTTCCATCAGATTCCCAAGGACGCTCTGGAGCTGAAACCGCTGCCCATCGACTGGACCTTCTACTGCCACAAGTGCGACGGCATGGCTTCCATGCGCACCTGCTGCCACGGCAAGGAAGACCGTCTGATGCTCTCCGGCACCATGCTGCGCAAGATGCTGTCCGAAGACATGGAAGTGCCGGATCACTTCAGCCGCCCCGAAGTCCTGGCGGTGCTGCGGAAGTACTACCGGGGCCTGACCGAGAAGGTGGAAGTTAAGGTTCACGGCTTTGCCACCGGGGAAATCTCGGCCAAGAAGTAGTTGTGGAAAGTTGGGAGCCGGACGGCAGGCGGCCTTCCGCCCGGCACACCATGAGGTTATAAAAGATAACCGCTTAATCCTAAGAGGAGGTTTTACGTTATGCCGAGTTTCGTAATCGTGGAAAAATGTGACGGCTGCAAAGCCCTGGACAAGACCGCTTGCCAGTACATTTGCCCCAATGACCTGATGGTCCTGAACGCCGAGAGCAAAAAGGCCATCAACCAGGAGCCGGATCAGTGCTGGGAATGCTTCAACTGCGTGAAGATCTGCCCCCAGCAGGCCATCGAAGTCCGCCACTATGCGGATATCATGCCCCTGGGCTCCAGCACCTTCCCCCTGCGGGGCACGGACAACATCATGTGGACCATCAAGTTCCGGGATCAGAAGACCATCAAGCGGTTCAAGTTCCCCATCCGGACCACGACGGAAGGTTCCATCGATTGTTTCAAGGGCAAAACCATGCCCAGCGACATGGCCGGCCTGAAGAAACCCGGTTTCTTCACCGGCGCGGCCCGGACCGAGTAACCCATCGCAGCAGCGAAAATTCAAGGAGGTCAATGAGATATGGCTCTGGAAAGAGAATTTTGTAAATGGTCTTTTTGTGCGAAACCGCCGGTAGAAACCATCGAGACCGACCTGCTGCTGGTGGGTGGCGGCATGGCCTGCACCGGCGCCGCGGTTGAAGCTGCGGCCTGGGCCAAAGCCGCCGGTCTGAAGGTCACCCTGGTGGACAAGGCCGCCATGGACCGTTCCGGCGCGGTGGCCATGGGTCTCTCGGCCATCAACACCTTCGTCGGCCCGGAAAACAAGGTGGATGACTACGTCAAATACGTGCGCACCGACCTCATGGGCATCGTCCGGGAAGACCTGATCCACTCCCTGGGCTGCCACGTGGACCAGACCGTCATGGACTTCGAAGAGTGGGGCCTGCCCATCTGGAAGAAAGACGCCGAAGGCCACACCGTGGACGGCCAGGTGGCCAAGGACGAGGGCATTCCGCTCTTGAAAGACGGCGGCAAATGCGTCCGTTCCGGCCGCTGGCAGTGCATGATCAACGGTGAGTCCTACAAGGTGATCGTGGCGGAAGCGGCGAAGAACGCCCTGGGCATGGACAACATCTATGAGCGCGTTTTTATCGTGAAGCTGTTGACCGACAAGAAAGACCCCAACCGCGTCTGCGGCGCGGTGGGCTTCAGCGTGCGCGAGCACAAGACCTACGTCTTCAAGTGCAAGGCCATGATCATCGCCTGCGGCGGCGTGGTCAACGTCTTCCGGCCCCGGTCGGTGCAGGAAGGTCAGGGCCGCGCCTGGTACCCGGTGTGGAACGCCGGCTCCACCTACGCCATGCCCGCCGAAATCGGCGCCAAGATGGTCCTCATGGAGAACCGTTTCGTGCCGACCCGGTTCAAGGACGGCTACGGCCCGGTGGGCGCCTGGTTCCTGTTCTTCAAGGCCCAGGCCACCAACGCCTACGGCGAAGACGCCATGGTCCGGAACCTGGCGCAGCTTAAGGCTGATTATCCCGGCTATGCCGATAACCCCGGCACCTGCCTGCGCAACCATGTGCAGATGATTGAAATAAAGGAAGGCCGCGGCCCCATCCTGATGCACACCGACAAGGCCATGGCCGAGTTGGCCAAGGTCCTCAGCAAAAAAGAGCTCAAGCACCTGGAAGCGGAAGCCTGGGAAGACTTCCTGGATATGTCCATCTCCGCCGCCTGCCTGTGGGCCTCCTTGAACATCGAGCCTGACAAGAAGCCCTCGGAGATCATGCCCTCGGAGCCTTACCTGCTGGGTTCTCACGCCGGTTGCGCCGGTCTGTGGGTCTCCGGCCCCTCCAAGGGCTACATCGGCGCCCCCGACGACTGGTTCTGGGGCTATGACCGCATGACCACCGTGACCGGCCTGTTCACCGCCGGTGACGGCGTCGGCGCCTCCGGGCACAAGTTCTCCTCCGGCTCCCACGCTGAGGGCCGCATGGCCGCCAAGGGCGCCATCGCCTTCATCCTGGACCACAAGAACGACAAGCTCGAGGCCGCGCAGGACATCGACGAGGTCATCGCCGAGATCTACCTGCCCTTTGAGATCTTCGAGAAGTACAAAGACTACACCACCGCTCCGGACATCAACCCCAACTACCTGCGGCCCAAGCAGGTCCAGGCCCGGCTGCAGAAGCTGATGGATGAGTACTGCGCCGGCTGCGCTAGCAATTACGCCACCAACAAGATCATGCTGGGGATCGGCCTGGAGCGGCTTACCATGCTCAAGGAAGACGCCCAGCACATGGCGGCGGCCGACCTGCACGAGCTGATGCGGGCCTGGGAAAACTACCACCGCATCCTGGCCGGTGAGGCCCACCTGCGCCACATCCTGTTCCGGGAAGAGAGCCGCTATCCCGGCTACTACTACCGCACAGACTTCCTGAAGATCGACGACAACAAGTGGAAGGTCTTCACCATCTCGCCGTACGACAAGCCAAGACCAACGAGTGGAAGTTCGAGACCGAGCCTTACAAACAGCTCGTCAAGTAACAACGGCTAGGTTCCGGGGCTTCGGGGGATCCCGAAGCCCCGGGATGTCTTTTGGCCGTGGTACCAGGCCCCCCGGCCAGCCACGGCCATTTTTTTAGGGGCGCGACTCAACTCCCCACCAGAGCGGGATTTTTTCCCTTGCACCTCTATTCACAATGTTATAGTAATAAGCGCAAAGTGAGTCTTAGGGCCTGGTCGGCCTCGCTGCCGGCCTCATGCCCTGACTTGCAGAACGTCCTGAAGGAGGACCTGTGTGAAAGCCGATAACCGCAAAATTCTGGTCATCGGGGGAGGCATAAGCGGCCTCACCGCGGCCGTGGAGGCGGCGGAAGCCGGGGCTCAGGTAATTCTCACCGAGAAGGGCCCCTACCTGGGCGGCCGGGTAGCCCAGCTCCACCGATATTTTCCCAAGCTCTGCCCGCCCACCTGCGGCCTGGAGATCCAATTCCGCCGGATCAAGGAAAACCCCAACATCAGCTTCTATACCATGGCGGAGGTTACCCAGATCAGCGGTGGGGCCGGCAACTTCGACGTCACCGTCAAGGTGCATCCACGCTACGTCAACGACCGGTGCGTGGCTTGCGATGCCTGTGCCCAAGCCTGCACCGCCTGGCGGGTTAACGATTTTAACTTCGGTCTGGACAAGACCAAAGCCGCTTACATCCCCTTTGATTATGCCTTTCCGCAAAAGTATGTCATCGACAAAACCGTCTGCAACGGCGATTGCGCCCAGAAGTGCCTGGAGGCATGCAAGTACGACGCCATCGACCTGCACGAAAAGCCCCAGACCCTGAATTTCAACGTGGGTGCCATTATCATGGCCAGCGGCTGGGAACTCTATGATATTTCCAAAGCGGACAACCTGGGGTTCGGCGTCGTGGCCAACGTCATCACCAACATGCAGATGGAGCGCCTGGCGGCGTCCAACGGCCCCACCGGCGGCCAGATTCTGCGCCCCTCGGACCAGCAGCCCCCCAAAAAGGTGGCCTTCGTCCAGTGCGCCGGCTCCCGGGATGAGAACCACTTGCCGTACTGCTCTTATATCTGCTGCATGGCGTCCCTGAAGCAGGCGACTTATCTCCGGGAGAAGGACCCGGAGACCGAGGTCTACATCTTCTACATCGACCTCAGGGCCCCGGGCCGCTACGAGCAGTTTCTCTGGAAGGTGCGGGACGATGAAAAGGTCCACCTCATCAGGGGCAAGGTGGCCAAGATCAACCAAGAGCCCGGAACCGACAACGTCGTGGTGGTGGCCGAAGACACCGCGGTGGGCGACAAGCAGTCCATGACCTTCGATATGGTGGTCCTGGCCGCGGGCATGGTGCCCTCCACCAAGGCCTCCCCCTTCCCCCTGCCGCTGTCTTACACCCCGGATGGCTTCATTATTCAGGAACTGCTGCCGCCGGGAATCTGCGCCGTGGGTACTTTGAAGGGCCCTCTGGATGTGATGAAATCCAATGAAGATGCCACCGGGGCCGCCCTTAAAAGTCTCAGCGCCGCGGGCAGGAGGTCGTGATGGAAAAGAAATTCGGAGTCTACTTGTGCAAGGGCTGTGGCATCGGCGATGCCATAGATTTTGAGAGCCTTACCAAGGTGATCAAAAAAGAAGGCAAGATTCAGCACATCAAAGAGCACGACATCATGTGCAGCCCCGAGGCCCGGGCCATGATCTTGGAAGATATCAAACCGGAAGGCGAGGGCATCAACGCCCTGGTCATCGCCGCCTGCTCCCCCCGGGTGAAGTACGAGGAGCTGGATTTCCCCGGGGTCCTGGTGGAGCGCTGCAATATCCGGGAACTGGTGGCCTGGACCCAGGAACCCCAGAATGAGCACACCCAGGCCCTGGCGGAAGACTATCTGCGCATGTACTGCGCCCGGGTGAAGAAATCCGAGCTGCCCGAGCCGTACCAGACCGAATGCGACAAAACCATCCTGGTCATCGGCGGCGGCGCCGCGGGCTTGAGCGCTGCCCTGGAAGCGGCCAACGACGGCTACCAGGTGGTCCTGGTGGAAAAAGAGGCGGAACTGGGCGGCTATGCCGCCAAGATGCACCGCCAGACCCCTTCCAGCTATCCCTATGCCGCCCTCCAGGAGCCCGTGATCTTCAAGAAGGTCCAGGAAGTCCAGGGCCATCCCGCCATCCGGGTCTTCACCTCGGCTGAGATCGAGAAAATCGAGGGCCAGCCCGGCCTGCTGGATGCCCACATCAAGGCGGGCGGCAACCTGGAAACCCTGCGGGTAGGGGCCGTCGTCCTGGCGGCCGGTTGGCGGCCTTACGACGCCACCAAGCTCACCAAGCTGGGCTACGGTCTGTCCCCGGACGTGATCACCAACCTCGAGATGGAGGAGATGGCCAAGAAGGGCACAATCGCCCGGCCCTCCGACGGCAAGGTCCCCGAAACCGTGGCCTTCATCCAGTGCGCCGGCTCCCGGGACCCGGAGCACCTGCCATATTGCTCCGACTTCTGCTGCCTGGCTTCTTTGAAGCAGGCCCTCTATGTGCGCCAGCAGAACCCCAACGGCATGGCCATGATCCTCTATAAGGACATCCGCACCCCGGGGCAGAGCGAGCTGTTCTACAAGCAGGTGCAGTCGGACCCCGGGGTGATGCTCACCAAGGCGGAGATCAGCGAGGTCAGCCTGGGAGACAACGGCAAACTGAAGATTACCGCCAGCGACACCCTGTTTGGCGACAACGTGGCCTTCGAGGCCGACCTGGTGGTCCTGGCCACCGGCTTGGTCCCGGTCACCCTGGACGAGCCGGTTCTCAACCTGGATTACCGCCAGGGTCCGGGCCTGCCGGAAACCGAGGTTTATAACGGCTTTGCCGATTCCAACTTCATCTGCTTCCCGTATGAAACCCGGCGGACCGCGGTCTATGCCGCGGGCACGGTGCGCCAGGCCATGACCATTCCCATGGCCATGGAGGACGGCGCCGGCGCCGCCATGAAGGCGATTCAGGCGGTGGAGCACGTGGCCGAGGGCATGGCGGTGCATCCCCGGGCCTGGGACGAAACCTTCCCGGACCCCTTCATGCAGCGCTGCACCTCCTGTAAGCGCTGCACCGAGGAATGTCCCTTCGGCGCCATCGAAGAAGACGAAAAGGGCACTCCCTTCTTCAAGATCAACCGCTGTCGCCGTTGCGCCACCTGCATGGGGTCCTGCCCCGAGCGCATCGTCTCCTTCAAGGACTACAGCGTCGACATCGTCGGCTCCATGCTCAAGTCGCTGGACGTACCGGAACTTGAGGATGAAGATGCGGAAGATGCGCCTTTTCGCATTATCGGCATGGTGTGTGAAAACGACGCCATGCCGGCCCTGGACGCGGCCGGACTCCACAAGCTGCGCTTCGACCCCAGGGTCCGCTTCCTCCCCCTGCGCTGCCTGGGCTCCTTCAACATGGTATGGGTATCCGACGTCCTGTCCCGGGGAATTGACGGCATCATTCTCCTGGGCTGCAAATCCGGCGACGACTACCAGTGCCACTTCGCCAAGGGCAGTGAATTGTGCGAATATCGCTTGGGCAAGCTCTCCGAAACCCTGGACAAACTGGGCCTGGAAGCCGACCGGGTGCAAATGTACCAGATAGCCCACTCCGACTTCGACCGCCTGCCGCAGATCATCAACGAATTTGTGGCCCGGGTGAAAGAGATCGGTCCCAACCCCTTCAAGGAATTCTAGGAGGTATGATCCATGGCAGGCGAAACTTTGATCAAGCCGGACCTGCAATTCATCAACCGGGTCATGGCCGCCGGGGGGGACACGGTAAAGAAATGCTACCAGTGCGACACCTGCTCGGTGGTCTGCAATCCCACTCCCGATAGCAAGCCCTTCCCCCGGAAAGAGATGCTTCAGGCCCAGTGGGGCTTGAAGGACGTGGTCAAGGACCCCGACATCTGGCTGTGCCATCACTGCAGCGATTGCACCGTCTATTGTCCCCGGGGGGCCAAACCCGGCGAAGTGATGAACGTGCTCCGGAAGATGTGCATCGAGACCTATGCCACGCCGCCCTTGCTGGCCCGGCTGGTGGGGGACTCCAAGTTCCTCCCCCTGCTCATCGCCTTTCCGGTGGTGCTGCTGGCCCTGGCCCTGAAGATCACCGGTCATTGGGGCATTCCGGAAGGGCCCATTGTCTACTCCCACTTCTTCCCCACCCTGCTGATAGACGCCATCTTCGTCCCCGCCTTTTTCTTTGCGGTGGCGGTGCTGGCCAAGGGGGTGCTGTGCTTCTGGAAGGACATCAACAGTACCAATCCCTGGCGGGTCAAGGTGGAAGGCAACCTGGTGGGCAATCTCATCGCCACCCTGAAAGATATCCTGATGCACAACCGGTTCCGGCTGTGCGAAACCACCTATAACCGGTCCACGAACCATCTGTTCTTGCTGTTCGGGTTTATCTTTTTAGCGGTGGTCACTTCCTGGGGGTTCCTCAATGAGTGGGTGTTGCATCACGAATCCCCGTACTTTCTATTGTCGCCCATAAAATTGCTGGCCATGGTGGGTACCGCGGCTCTGCTCTATGGGATCTTCAATATCATCAAGGAACGCCAGGCCAATGCGGAGAAGGCCGGCTACGGCTCCTACTATGACTGGTTCTTGATCTATGTGATCTTTGTCGTAGGCGCCACCGGACTCCTGGCCTGGCTCTTCCGGCTGGTGGGCATCAAGCTCCTGGCCTATCCCACCTATTTCCTGCATCTCACCGCGGTGTTCTGCCTGTTCTTCTATGCCCCGTACACCAAGATGGCCCACATGGTCTATCGCACGGTGGCCATGCTCTGGGCCCGCATGTCGGGCCGGGGATTCTAGTAGGCCGGTCCGCCAGGCAAAGCAAACCGGCCCCCTTGGCAGGGGGCCGGTTTTTTTTTGCGATAGGCTTTGAAAACCGGGAAATTATTTAATAAGATGGGTCAGCCTGCAATACTGTGAGGGAAATCCTATGACTATGAACCAGCTCATCGCTCAACTGATTGACCTGGGCCGGCAATGGGTGGCGGACCAGAGAACGGCTTTCAGGCCCCTGGGACAGGCGCTGTCCGATAACCAGCTATCCGAATTTGCCAGGTACTTCGACCGCAACCTGCTGACTAAAGTCAGGATCGTTACGGTTCCGGCCCTTGAGAATCCCGCCTTCCTGGAGCAATATCGCCCCATTTTCGCCCAGTCCAGCGCCCCGGTGTTGGACTTCAGCCGCATGTTGGGGATTACCTTTGTCGACACCGTCTTGATAGTAGAAGATGCTATTAGGAACAATCTCAACTCCCTAATCTTTCACGAATTGGTTCATGTGGTTCAATATGACATTGTGGGATTGGACAAGTTTATAGAGTTATTCATCGTCGGCTGGGTCAATCAGGGCTTTAATTACGCAGCCATCCCCCTGGAAATGGATGCCTATGAGTTACAATACAGATATGAAGGTGACCCGGATTCAAGCTTCGACGTCCAGGATGAAGTGTCTCGCCGGCTCGAACTGGTGATGGATGATTAGAAGTTAAGACCGGTTCCGCAAAGTTCTTGGGTGGAACAGCCGCCCCGGCGGTTCAGGCGCCGGCGTCTAGCCGGTGATGCAAGGACGGGTTTAAACCCGCCCTTGCTTACGGGGTTGGGGCAGGGGCTTGCTGCCCCTGGCCTCCTCCACAACCGGCGGCGGCGGCCGGACCCCGTCCATAAAGGGTTTTTGTTTGGATGAAATTTCTGATAAAATATTCGCTTAACAAGGAAAAATCTCAAGGAGCATCTTTATGGTTGACTTGAACATGCGGGTGGTGCAGCCCACTCAGCTGTCGCTGCACAGTCGGTTCAAATTTCGCTGCCACCCGGGAGTGCCTTGCTTTACCGAATGCTGCGGCAAAACCACCATTATCCTCACTCCTTACGACATCCTGCGTCTGAAAGAACGCCTGGGGATCAAATCCGGAGACTTCCTCGCCAAGTATACCCGCCGGGAGGCCCACGACAAATCGGGCCTGCCCGTGGTCATCCTGGATATGCCCAGGTTTGCAGGCAAATGTCCTTTCGTCAAGCCCGTCACCGGCTGCACGGTCTACAGCGACCGGCCGGCCAGCTGCCGCTACTACCCCATCGGCCAGGGCACCCTGATTACCGAAAAAGGTCCGGAGGAATTTTTCTTCTACGTGCGGGAAGAGCACTGCAAGGGCTACGAGGAGGAGGCCGAATGGACCGTGGCCTCCTGGCGGGAAGACCAGGGAGTGGACAAATACGACGAAATGAACCTGGAGTGGAAGACCATGATGCTGCGCCGGGGCCCCCAGGGAGACGCGGTCACCGACGAGCGCGGCAACAATCTGTTTTACCTGGTGATGTACGACCTGGACCAGTTTCGCCGCTTCGTCTTTGAAAGCCGCTTTCTGCAAGTCTTCCAGGTGGAGGACGACCTGCAGCAGCGCCTCCGGGAAGACGACGTCGAACTCCTGAAATTCGGCTACCAGTTTATCAAAACGGCCCTGAAGATCGGCAAAGGCCTGGAAGCGAAGCCGGAGGCGGTCAGTCAGGGAAGTCCCACGAACCCCTAAGAATCAATGGGAGAGGCGCGGCCGTAGTTCCCTCTCCCCTCGCCCCCGGCGATTGCTCCGGGGAGGGAGGCGGTGTGAACGATAGCCAACTCAGTGCCGGCCCCGAGGAGATCGGGGCAATCCTGCAGAACTACCGCACCGTGGCGGTGGTGGGACTGTCCGCCGATCCCGGTCGGCCCAGCTATCAGGTGGCCCAGTACCTTAAGCAGCACGGTTACTGCATTATCCCGGTGAATCCGGGCTGCGCCGAGATTTTAGGAGAGAAGTGCTACCCCAGCCTCAAGGAGATTCCCTTCCCGGTGGAGGTGGTGGATATCTTCCGGAAAGCGGAGGCCATTCCGGCAGTTGTGGCCGAGGCCATAGCAGTAGGCGCCAAAGTGGTGTGGATGCAGTTGGGTCTGGTTGACCCCACCTCGGCCCGCAAAGCCAGGGAAGCCGGTCTGGAAGTGGTTATGGATCACTGCATGAAGATCGAACTGGCGCAGCGCCTGGAGAACTGAGGGCCGGGTTGCAAACCGTCTAATCACCCGGCAAATTTAAGGGAGTGGCTCAAGATGGAGGTTGGACTCTTTAATAAGAAGGGCAAACCGGTGGCCTATTTCGCCGATGACCGCGAAACCGTTTACCTGTGGGATGGAATCCCCGCGGCTTATCTGGACGGAGACCGGATTTACGGCTGGAACGGGAAACAGCTGGGCTGGTTTGCTAACGGCACCATCTTTGATATCTATGGACTGCGGGCCGGTTTCATCAAAACCAAGTCTCCCATAGTTACGGAAATCGAGCCGCCCAAACCCATGAAACAACTGACCGGGGCCAGGAAGGTCAAGCAGCAGCAGGTGGTGAAGCCGGTCATGTGTTATGGTTATTCCGGGAAATCCCTGGAGGAATTATTGGAGGAAGGGAAGCTCCGTTAGGCAATCTTCAAAACCGGCCAGGCTCCGCCCTCCTAAGGCCGGACGTTTTCCCCCGCCCGCCTCAACCCCTAAACCTTCCAAACCACCAGCCTCCCGGGCGGCGACTCCGCCGCCATCCGGGCGTAACTTCAGATTCCGCCCCGCTATTTGCCCTACCGCGGCCCTCATGGCACGGCTAGTTCTTCATCCTTCCGCCTAGGGAAAAAGGAGGTCAGTCCTGCCGGCACGGGTTCAATCCGGGCAGAGATTTATCATTGAAAATATATGCTTAATGGATTATGGTGGGCCAGAGTCCGGACCAGAGGGCAGGGAATGGCAAATATCGAAAAACGGTACGAAAGGAGAGGAAGCATCAGGCCATGCTCTCTGGATAAGAATGATCTGCAGAACCTGGCGGCCATAATTCAGGAGACTTTCACGAAGCCGGAGATCGACAGATACTTCCGAGTCTCCAGCAACCTGGGCAACACCCGGGTGTTTGCCAATTCGGTGGAAGACTTTTTCAACCAGAAGGACTTCCCGGACCAAATTACGGACCTGTCATTCTGGATCGAAGGCTGGGACCAAAAGACCCGGTTCGATAAAGTGGTTTTACTGGATTTTAGCAAATATTCCATCCAGTTGAGCGTTGAAGGCATCGACCCGGTCTGGGTGTATGACAAATATATCAAGATTACCAAATTCCTGAAGAATAAATCAGCCTGGTATTGGCCGTTAATTATCATGGAAAAGTTCGTCATATTTGCCATAACATTACTATTAATCAGCAATATTATAATCTCTATCCGCGGGAGAGAGGTGGCATATTATCTCGATAAGATAGCATTACTTGCATTATGGGGGTTTTTAGTACTTTATGACACCCGGAAGGTCTGGCCCTATGCCGATATCAGGATAAAAGGTCAATAAATCGAAATTTAACAAAGAGAGCCTGATCTTGGTCTTGTTGATATTACTGTTGGTCTGGGCGGTAATCGAAGGGACCGTGTTACCTCTGGTGAAATAATCCCGGCAACTTTGTAGAGACAGTTTCGAGGAATCTGGGCGAGCCTGGGAAAGACTTGCCCCTGTTTAAGAAGAACCATCATGCTTGCTCGGGTGAAAAGCGGCGCCCTTCGTGGGGTGGACGCCTTCTTGGTGGAGGTGGAGGTTGATCTGGCCCCCGGTCTCCCGGCCTTTACCACCGTAGGGTTGCCCGAGGCTGCCGTCAAAGAGAGCAAGGATCGGGTACGAGCCGCGTTAAAGAATTCCGGTTATCAATACCCCAGCAATCGTATCACCATCAATCTCGCCCCGGCGGATGTGCGTAAAGAGGGTACCGGTTTTGACTTGCCGGTGGCCGTCGGCATCCTCACCGCCCAGGGCATCGTGCCCCAGGACCCCTTGGAAAAGTTTTTGATATTCGGGGAGTTGTCCCTGGATGGCCGGCTGAAACCCACCCGGGGGGTGCTGTCCATGGCCCTGGCCACTCGCCAGGCAGGTCTGGCCCTGGTGATTCCCCGCCAGAATGCCCAAGAGGCTGGGGTGGTTCAGGATATCGAGATTTATCCCGTCGATAGTCTGGCACAATTGGTGGAGTTCCTGGCAGGGCGGGAGCACCTGGCCCCATTGCCGCCGGTACCGGTGGAGGCGGTAAACCTGGAATCAGAGTACGAGCTGGATTTCGGGGAAGTCAAAGGCCAGGAGCCGGTAAAACGAGCCTTGCTTCTGGCCGCGGCTGGCGGTCACAATGTCCTGATGATTGGTCCGCCGGGTTCGGGGAAGACCATGCTGGCCCAGCGCCTTCCCAGCATTCTCCCACCCTTGAATTTTGAAGAGGCTCTGGAAGCCTCCAAGATTTATAGTGTGATGGGTCTTCTTAAGCCAGGTCAAGGGCTGCTCAATCAGCGGCCCTTCCGTTCTCCCCATCACACCATATCCGATGCCGGTCTCGTCGGGGGTGGAAATATTCCCAGGCCGGGTGAGGTTAGCCTGGCCCACCACGGCGTTCTTTTCTTGGATGAATTGCCGGAGTTCAAGCGCTCCACCCTGGAGGTGCTGCGGCAGCCTTTGGAAGATGGGGTGGTGACCATCTCTCGGGCCGCCGCCACCACTACCTACCCGGCCCGATTTATGCTGGTGGCTGCCATGAATCCCTGTTTTTGCGGCCTATATGGAGACCCGCGTCGGGTGTGTTCCTGCACCCCTCAGCAGATCAAGCATTACCGCTCGAGAATTTCGGGCCCCTTGCTGGACCGCATAGATATTCAGATACAAGTATTTGCAGTACCCTTCCAAGACCTGGCGGACGATTCGGGTGGTGAGGGTTCTAAAGAAATGAGAGCGCAAGTTCTGGCAGCCAGGGGTAGGCAAGGAAAACGTTTTGCCAGAACTCGGATCTTTGCCAACAACCATATGACCCCCCGCATGATCAAAGAATATTGTGCCCTGGGGTCGGAACCCCGGCGTCTGTTGGAGGCTGCCGTGGAACGCCTGGGCCTCTCCGCCCGGGCCTACACCCGTATCCTGAAGATCGCCCGCACCATCGCCGACCTGGAAGGTGAAATTGATCTTGCTCTCGCCCACGTGGCCGAAGCTATCCAGTACCGCACCCTGGATCGTCAGTTTAGCAGTCAAAAAGGCGTTATGTTTCTTAAGGAGGTAACGCAGCAATATTTAATTTAACCGTGGCATATCCTTGAAAATTGCCGGTAGTTTCTCCCGGAAGCGCGGCGGAGGCCGGTTCTTGCCTTTCTCCCCCCGTCTCCAGGTACCGGCATCGAATCCCTGCTGCAGGGCCACCCCCTCTTGGGAAACGCTATCCTTTACCCTTGATTTTCCGGTAAAATCCCCCCAGGCACAAAACCCAGAAGGAGGGAAGGGGAGGCGAACCTGGCCCCGGCCCACGACCGCGCCGGACCGGAAGCTGACCCTGCGGTACCGGTCCGGCACCGGCGAAGGCGCAAAGTATCCTCATGGCGACTTATCCGCCAGGCGCTCTTAGATGCCATAATCTATGCCCCTGCCCGATGTTATGAGACTCGGAATCTTACTGGGAGGGCCACCTGAAGTTAAGTCCTAGACTTTTGAGGGAAAATTTCTCCTCTCCTTGCCCCGGGGCCATGTTGGCCCTATTTTTAAATCAGGCCATTGACGGGTTCGGCGGCGCGGTGCTTTGGTCACAACCGCCCTAAATTTATGGACAAGGAGAGACAACCATGGGTTATACTGTTGTGGGTTTGAAGACCAAGATTCTGGATATGTACCCGGAGATCGGCAAGTATGGGGTAATCCCCAGCCTGACCTTCGACGACGAGAAAAACACCTACGTCTTCAAGTTAACCAAAGGCCCCCACGAATTATCTACCTACATTGACAAAGCGGATGCCGACCGGTGCATGGACGGGCACGTCTGCGTCAGCCTGGGGGTGCAGGTCCGGCAATTTTTGGAGAACTTTAAAGAAGGCGAATAATCGGGTATAATTAATCATTGGCGGGAAGTGGGAATCCACCGGCGGGGACGCCAGCGCCCCTGCGGCTCATCTGGGCGCCCGGGGGAGATGCCGGGGAGGAAAATCCCCCTAAATCCCCCTTTAAAAAAGGGGGACTTTCACCCCCCTTTCATAAAGGGGGGCAGGGGGGGATTATTGAGCCTGGCAAGGATCATAGGGCGCCGGCAGGGAGCCGGCAAGTTAGCTCCCCTTAGGATGCCGGAGCAAAATTAGCCATAAATTAGGGTAAGCGGAAGGAAATGAGGATCTTCAAAGGACCCAACCCCGACCGGTTGGAGAAATACCATCAGCGGCGGCGCTGGGCCCGGCGGCTGAGCTGGGTGCTGTACGGCCTGGTCTTCACCGGGCTGCTGGCCGGGGCGGGGGCGGCGGGTTACATCTACTATCACTTTTTGAGCGATCTGCCGGATTTCACCTCCATCAAAGAGTTCCGGCCCTCGGTGGTGACCACCATCTTCGCCCGGGACGGCCGCCGCATCGGGGAGTTCTACTCGGAGCGCCGCATCGAGGTGCCTTACAGCCGGCTGCCCCGGCACCTCGTCCTGGCCTTTGTGGCCGCGGAGGACGCCCGCTTCTTCGAGCACCCCGGGGTGGACGTCACCGGCATCGTCCGGGCCTTTTTCCGTAACCTGGAGGCCGGCGAAGTGGTCCAGGGCGGCAGCACCATCACCCAGCAGGTGGTGAAGCGGATCCTCTTGACTTCGGAGAAGAGCCTGGCCCGCAAGATCCGGGAGGCGGTGCTGGCCTACCGCATCGACAATTACCTGACCAAGGAAGAGATTCTCAATCTCTATCTGAACCACATCTTTCTGGGCCACGGGGCCTACGGGGTGGAGGCCGCGGCCCAGGAGTATTTTTCCAAGCACGTGGAAGACCTGACCCTGGCGGAGTCGGCCATCCTGGCGGGTATCCCCAAGGCCCCCAGCCGTTACGATCCCTATCTTAACCCCCAGCGGGCCAAGGAGCGCCAGACCTACGTCTTGCGGCGCATGGCCGAAGTGGGGTTCATCAGCAAGGCGGAAGAGGCCGCGGCCTTGAACCAGTCCATTAGATTGAAGCCCTTCCGGCCCGACTGGATCAAGGAGTGCGGCTACTTCAACGAGCAGGTGCGGACTCTGCTGGAAGACCGCTTCGGCAAGGAGTCGGTCTATAGCCTGGGGCTAAAGGTCTACACCACCGCGGACGTGGACCTCCACAAAGACGCCCAGGAAGCCATCAAGCAGGGCATCGACGGCCTGATCCAGCGCAACGGCTACAAGGGCCCTCTCCGGCACCTGAAGGGCAAAGAGTTGACCGCCTACCTGGACCGGCAGAACAAGTATTATCGCAAATATCCCCCCCGCCGGGGCCTGTCGGTGACCGCGGTGGTGACCCAATTTGACCGGCGGCGCCAGGTGGTGACCATCCGCCTGGGGGAATATGCTGGGATCCTGCAAGAGCCCACCAAGGGCCAGACCCGGGCCGCCAGCCTGCTGGCCGTCCCTGAAGCCCGGGGACGTGGTGCAGGTGCGGCTGCTGGATAAGGACCGGCGCCAGAACCGGTGGGTGGCGGAGCTCGTCCCCGCTCCCATGGTGCAGGCGGCGGTGGTCTCCATGGAGCTCAAGACGGGTAAGGTCCGGGTCCTCATGGGCGGCAAGGATTTCGCCGACAGCACCTTTAACCGGGCCATCCAGGCCCACCGCCAGCCCGGCAGCGCCTTTAAACCCATCATCTATGCCGCCGCGGTGGATAGGGGTTACCGTCCCGACTCCATGCTGCTGGACGCGCCCATCTCGCTGCCCGGGGGGCGCCGGGGCCAGGTCTGGGCGCCCCAGAACTACGACCACCACTTCGACGGCCCCATCCCCCTGGCCACTGCCCTGGCCCGGTCCCGCAACGTGCCCACCGTGCGGCTGATGATGTCCATCGGCATCCCGGCCACGGTGAAGATGGCCCAGACCCTGGGGCTCACCACCCCCATCTTCCCCAACTACGCCTCGGCCCTGGGGGCTTCGGAAGTCACCCTCATGGAGCTCACCCGGGCCTACTCGGTCTTCCCCAACCAGGGCGACCTGGTGGAGCCCATCTTCATCGAGCGCATCGAGGACCGGGACGGGCGGGTGCTGGCGGAGAACCACCCCCAGAAGCACCAGGTGCTCAATCCGCACACGGCCCAGACCATGACCCAGCTCCTGATGGGGGTGGTGGAGCGGGGCACGGCCACCCGGGTTAAAGTCCTGGGCCGGCCCATGGGCGGCAAGACCGGCACCACCAACCGCACCCGGGACGCCTGGTTCATCGGCTTTACCCCCTCCCTCATCACCGGCGACCTGGGTGGGCATGGACGACGAGCGCAGCCTGGGGCCCAAAGAGACCGGCTCCCAGGCCGCGGCCCCCATCTTCATCGCCTACATGAAGGAAGCCCTGAAGGGGCAGCCGGTGGAACAATTCCCGGAACTCCCGTCCACGATCCTGGCCCGGGGCGCGGATGGCACGGCCCGGGACGAAGAAGCGGCCGCGGCAACGGAGGACTTCTATCCTGAGGACGAAGCAACTCAGGAAAAGACCCAGGCTCCCCAGGCATCCAGTCAGCAGTTCTTCAAGAGCGACCTGGACGAATAAGGACGGTTTTCGGTTTTCGGTAAAAAGATTAATCGGGATTTTTCTTGATTTTTGCATACTCCTTTCAAGGAGGGGAGACCGGACCCGCAACAGCCTAACGCCCATTTTTTTAACCGGAAACCGAAAACTGAAAACCGAAAACTGCAATAGGAGCATCCATGCGAGAAATCGAGGTGGCCCGAGTCACCCGGGCCGTGAAGGAGGCGGCCATTGCCGCCAATTATGAACCGGAAGAGGACCTCCTGCGGGCCCTGGCCCGGGGGGCCGAGGAAGAAGAGTCGGAAAGCGGCCGGGAGATCTTTCGCCAACTGCTGGAAAACGCCCGCATCGCCGGGGAAGAGCGCATCCCCATGTGCCAGGACTGCGGCCTGGCCGTGGTCTTCGTGGAGTTGGGCCAGGACGTGCACCTGGTGGGCGGCAACCTGGAGAATGCCATCCAGGAAGGGGTGCGCCAGGGCTACGGGGAAGGCTATCTGAGAAAATCCCTGTGCCACCCGCTGACCCGGGCCAACACCGGGGACAACACCCCCGCGGTGATCCACACCGAAGTCGTCCCCGGGGACGGCTTGCGGCTCATCGTGGTCCCCAAGGGCGGCGGCAGCGAAAACATGAGCCGCCTCTACATGCTGAAACCCGCGGAAGGCGTGGCCGGCATCAAGGAAAAAGTGGTGGCCACGGTGCGGGAGGCCGGCCCCAACCCCTGCCCGCCCATCATTGTGGGGGTGGGCATCGGCGGCACCTTCGAGCGGGCGGCGCTTCTGGCCAAAAAGGCCCTGCTGCGGGAACTGGGCCTGCCCCACGCCGATCCGGAAATCGCCGCCCTGGAGCAGGAGCTTCTCAAGGAGATTAACGACCTGGGCATCGGCCCCGCGGGGCTGGGAGGGCGGATCACCGCCCTGGCGGTGAACGTCCTGATGCAGCCCTGCCACATCGCCTCGCTGCCGGTGGCGGTCAACATCCAGTGCCACGCTTCCCGTCACAAGGAAGTGGTCTTGTAAGGTGAATCATGGCTAAGACGGTGAAACTGACGCCCCCTCTGACTGATGAAGACGTGCTGCAGCTTCAGATCGGCGACCAGGTCCTCATCAGCGGGGTCATCTATACGGCCCGGGACGCGGCCCACAAGCGCCTGGTGGACCTGCTCCAGGCCGGGAAGGACCTGCCCGTGGATTTAAAAGGGCAGATCCTCTATTACGTGGGTCCCAGTCCGGCCCGCCCCGGGCGGGTCATCGGGGCCGCGGGCCCCACCACGGCCTACCGCATGGACTCTTACGCCCCCACCTTGATCCGGCTGGGTTTGAAGGCCATGATCGGCAAGGGCAAAAGGGACCCGGCGGTCATCGCCGCCATGCAGGAATACAAGGCGGTTTACCTGGGGGCCACCGGTGGCGCCGGGGCGCTCATCTCCCAGTGCATCAGGGAAGCCCAGGTGGTGGCCTTCCCGGAGCTGGGCCCGGAGGCGGTCCACCGCCTGCTGGTGGCGGACCTCCCCACCATCGTCATCAACGATTGTTACGGCCGGGATCTCTATGAAGTGGGCGTAGCGCAATATCGGCGCGCCTCTGCCCCCTGATTCCCTGGCCCTGCGGGCCGGGATTTCTGGCAGCCGGTGGAAGGAAGGGAAGATGGACCTCCCCATGGACCTGGCGGAAGTTGTGGCCCGGGTTAAAGAAAAGCGGCGGATCTTCAAGGAGTACAACTTCGGCCCCTTGAAGGACGAGGCCCTTAAGACTTTCTTTGACCTGGCCCAGGAATACGAGACCATGGAGAACTTCTACCGGGTGGCGGTAAGCGTCATCAAGGAGTTCTTCGGGGTGGACTCCCGGCTGTACCTGATTTGCGCCGAAGGCCTCCTGGAGCTGGTGTGCGACAGCCTGCAGGGGGTCTATCCCGACAAGACCCCGCCCCTGCCCCACATCCGCCTCTCCAGCCAGGCTTACGGCGCCGACAAATCCTGGGTGCTGCCCATCCGGGGCAACCTGCTGCTGGTGAACCAGCTGCCTTTCTTTGCCAAAGACCAGATCATCGGCATGTTGGAGCTCCTCCCCACGGGCAAAATTTCGGCGGCCGACCGCTTTTTCCTTGAAAAGTATGCCAACCGCCTGGGCTACAGCCTCCACATCAAGATCATCGCCCGGCAGAACATCCAGCACATCCGGTTCATCAACAGCCTGGTGGCCGACATCGAGCACAACGTCATCATCCCCAACATCAGCCTCAGCCTTTATCTGAGGCATTTGCGGGACAAGATCAAGAAGCTGAAGGAGCTGGAGTGCCTCTGCCAGTTCCGGACCGCGGAATGCCAGAACCAGCCGGAGGCGCAGCAGGCCTTCCGGGGCCTGATCGACGAAATGGAAGGCGACTACCAGACCCTGGAGCAGCATTACAAAGGGGTGAGCCTGTTCATCGAGTCGCTGTTCAGGCTGTCCCATTTCCAGAAGGGCCACCTGGTCCTGCGGCGCCGCACCACCCGGGTGACCAGCGAAATCATCCAGCCGCAGTTAGGCCTGCTCAAGGACAAGCTCAAAGAGCGCCGGATCGCGATCGATACGGGCGCCGGCGTCATGCCCGACGAGGATCTGCCCCTCTCCGTGGATAAGGGCCTGATGGCCCAGGTCTACAACAACCTCTTTTCCAACGCGGTGAAATACACCCGCCGCAACTATGAAGGGCGCAAGTACATGGCCTACGGCCGGGACTTGCTCAAAGACTACTTCGGTCCCGGCAAGGACGGCGTCAAGTTCAGCGTCTTTACCACCGGACCCCATATCCCGCCGGAGGATGTGCCGCACATCTTCGATGAAGGTTACCGGGGCCGGAACGTCGATGGCGAAGTGGGGACGGGGCGGGGGCTCTATTTCGTGCGCAACGTGGTGGAGACCCACGGCGGCGAAGTGGGCTATGAGGCCACTCCGGGGGGTAACAATTTCTACTTCGTCCTGCCCCTGGTGACCGCGCCGGAAGGGCCGCTGGCCGCGGAACTGGAAACCGAGGGCCCCTGATGGCCGTCCGCTATCTGGCCCAGGAACTCTATCGCCTGACCAAAAAGGTGGAGGAGCTGGAAGCGGGCCTGGCAGCCATGGGCCCAGGGACACCCGCGGCGGCGCGCCACCCGCCTGGAAACGGAACTCCTCCGGGCCAGGAAAGAGCGGGACCGTTTCCGGGCCATGCTGGAAGCCAAGAAAGAGAAACCGCTTTTATAGCGGTCAGCGGTCAGCTTTCAGCTTTCAGCAAAGACCAGAGCGGGGGTGCGCCAGGCGCACCATAAAACCGAAAACCCCATCACCGCTCCACCTGGCCGATTTCTTTCTCCCTGTTTCCAGTTAAATCCCGCTGATAGAACTCCGCCGTCCGGGGCAACTCCAGATAAAAATTCTCCAGGTTGCCGATCATAACTTTGGCGCTCTCTATCCGGCAGTCCAAAAGATGCCCCCCCGCCTTGCGGTCCGCGGTGATGAAGTGCAGGTGGCAGCCGGTGACGTTGACCCCGGCCAGGTACCGGGGGGCCCAGAAGCCCACCACGGTGCCCCTGACCCGGTGAAATTCAAATACTGCCTGGTTCCTGGCGGCCTCCGTCAGGGGCGGGTAAGGCCGCGGCTGCCGGGGAACGCTGCGGGCCTTGATATAGGGAAAAGCCCCTTCGATCCTGATGGCATAGGCGAGGTTGGGGGAGGGCAGCAGCTTTTCCAGGTAGGCCTCCAGTTGCCGGAGGTCAAGGGGTTGATTCACGGTCACCGTCTGGTCGGCCTTGAAGAAGGTTACGTCGGCGAACGGCGTTTTCAGGGAAGCCGCCACCGGATAGGCCACGCCGTCGCTCTTGATTTGGTAGAATTTGCCGTCCAGGGCCACCATCTCGCCGTCCAGGGCGTTGAAGGTGCCGAGACCGAAATCGCCATGCCGGGCCAGTTCCCCGTAGGTGAGGTCGCCGTCATAGACGCCGTCCATCAGGGCGCCAATGGTGGAGTATTGAAAGAGAACCCCGGGGTCTCCGGCGTGGAGGCTGCCTGAGGCTACCGCCAGGGTCAGCAACAGGACTACAACCAGGCGGCGGGCGCTTTTCATTTTTCGGTTCCTCAAGAAGGTGCGGTGGCATCTCATTTTATTGTAGGGTGCCGCTCCAGGCGGCATCCCCGGGTTGGGTGGGGCCGCAGCGCGGGCAGGTCAGGGCCGCAACGCTCACCTGGGCGCCGCCTTCCCGGCAGGCGGCCAGAGCCATGCAAACCTCGGTTTAATCCTTGCGGTTGATGAGGGCCGCCAGATAGCCCGCCCCGAAGCCGTTGTCGATGTTTACCACCGCGATGCCGGTGGCGCAGGAATTGAGCATGGCCAGAAGCGCCGCCAGGCCGCCAAAGGAGGCGCCGTAGCCGATGCTGGTGGGGACCGCGATGACCGGCCGGTCCACCAGACCCCCCACCACGCTGGGCAGGGCCCCCTCCATGCCGGCCACCACGATGAACACGGTGGCCTGGGCCAGGAGGTCCTGGTGGGCCAGCAGCCGGTGCAGGCCCGCCACCCCCACGTCATAGAGGGCCTCGGTCCGATGGCCCATGATGCGGGCCGTCAGCAGAGCCTCTTCCGCCACCGGGATGTCGGAGGTGCCGGCGGAGATCACCACGATGAGCCCCCGGCCCCGGTCCGGGACTTCCCCCCGGCTGAGGGTCAGCACCTGGGAGTCGGGGTGATACCGGGCCTCGGGGAATTCCGCCTCCAGGGGCGCCACCTTGTCGGGGCTCAAACGGGTCACCAGGATGTGGTCGGACCTTTGATGGAGAGAAGCCAGGATGCCCCGGATCTGCTTTAGAGACTTGCCCGCGGCAAAGACCACCTCCGGGAAGGACTGGCGCAACTGCCGGTGATGATCCACCCGGGCGAAACCCAGGTCCTCGAAAGGCAGGTTCCGCAGACGCCCCAGAGCCTCAGCCACCGACAACCGCCCGGCCTGCACCTCTGCCAATAACTGTTCCAATACCTTGCTGTCCATGTGATGGTCCTGAGATTAGTTGTTGGGGGAGGGGGCTAAGGGCGGATGGCCCTTACGCTTACGAACAACTCCCCCACGCCCCCACCCCCAATCCCCTAAGGTTCTTTATCCTGGGAAGTCGGGGCCTTGGCCCGCCTTCCCCGGCCACCTTATGGGGGTTGGGAAGGGGGTTTGGGGGGAGGGCAGGGGCCGTCGGCCCCTGGCCCTCCCCCCAATTAACCATTTTAACTTATTCCGGCACCAGCCTGCCTTCCGGGGTGACGCGGAAGCGCCGGTCTTTCCAGGTGACGCCGCCTCCCAGGAAGCTCAGCAGCCAGAGGCCGAAGGAGAGGCAGTCCTTCAGCGGCAGCAGCCAGAGGGCCTGGAGGGGCAGGTCCCCCTTAAGGCAGTGGCGCTCTGAAAAATAGGCGATGGCCCCCCGCAGGGCCAGGGTGCCGGCAGTTAAGCCCAGGGCCGCCGGCGCCAGGTCTGACGCCAGGAGGAAGGCGGCGCTGTAGACCAGGGCGTGGGTGATGCCGTAGGCCAAATACCCCTTGGGGCGGCAGACCCGGTAGGTGCGGGCCCAGCGCAGTTGATGGGCCAGGTAGTCCTTGAAGCTCATGGCCGGGTTGTGGGTTGTCACCACCAGGGGCAGCAGGCGCACCTTGAGGCCCATCTGGGCCACCCGCCAGCCCAGCTGGTAGTCGTCCGCCAGATAATCGGCCAGGGCCGCCAGGCCGCCGATGCTTGCCAAAACCGGGCGGGACAGGGCCATGGTGGCCCCCAGGGCGAAGCGGATGCCTTCCACGTAAAAGGCCGTGGCCACCGAGGGGATGAAATCAGCCGCGATGGTCAGGGCCTCCAGGCGGGCCCCGACGGTTTTCGCCGCCCCGGCCCGGTAGGGGCAACAAACCAGGCCCACGTCCGGCTCCTGCAAGGCGGCCGCCACCCGGGAGAGAAAATCCGGGGGCACCTGCACGTCGCTGTCGGCGATCAAGAGGTAATCGTAGCGGGCCCGGGGCTCCATCTGGCGCAGGGTGCTGATCTTGGGGTTCAGGCCCAGGGATTCCGGGCAGACCAGGATGTCCACCTCCCGGTGGGGGAAGGCCTGCCGCAATTCCTCCAGCAGCGGTAGCGCCGGGTCTTGAGGGTCGGGGACGCCAAAGATGACCTGGTAAGGATGGTAATCCTGGGTCAGAAAGCTCTCCAGGCACTGCCGGCCGCCGGTTTCCAGCCCCTTGAGGGGTTTTAAGACAGTAACCCCGGGGGTGGGGCCGGCGGGGAGGGCAGGGAGGGGCTGGCCAAAGAACCGCCACAGGCAAACCAGGGCCAGAAGCTGGTAAACCCAGGCCCCGACCGTCAGGATGAGAAAAAGATAAGCGACTGCCTCCATCAGCCGGAAGACACTGGCTACAAGCTATTTAAAAACCTGGTATTTTCTGTCACCCTGAGCGAAGCGAATGGTCTAGGTCTTTGAAATAACTAGATTCTTCGCGCTTAGAATGACATTTCCTTGCGAAGCTAGGTCTTGAAATAGGTTTGTAGGGTGCCGTTCTCCTTTAAAATCCTTAGGGAATTTGCGCAACTTCTAAGATGTTGATTATCATAACATCTCCCCGGGAAAAGGACAAAAAATACGGCCAAAGAAGCCCATACCGGAAAGGCTTCTTGCCTTTGGCGGGAAGCAGCTTATCTTAAGGGAACCGCATGGTGGCTCCGGCCGAGGCCGGGGAGCCAAGTGGCAAAAAGACCGTTAAGGAGAGAGATTATGTCAGACGTGGTTTACTGGCGCAACAGTTTCGAGTCGGCCCTGGAGGAGGCCAAGAAAGAGAAACGCCCGCTGGTCTTGGAGCTCTACATGGAAGGATGTCCTCACTGCCAGCAGCTGGCCCGGGAGACCCACACCGACCAGGCCGTGGCCGCCGCTCTGAATACCCGGTTTATCCCGGTGCGCCAGGAGGGCCGCAGCCACATGGACCTGGTCCGGAAGTTTAACGTGCCGGGAGCCCCCACCACCATTATCTTATCTCCGGACGGCAACGAACTGCACCGTTTTGCCGGATATTTGCCGCCTGAACCATACCTCAAGGAGTTGGAAAAATTCGGCTGAGCTCTGTTTGTAGTCTTTCATGAGCTTAAGGCCCACCCCAAACCATGAAAAGGATCCGTAGGGGCGGTTGGCGCACCGCCCCTACGGCCGCCATCCCGCCGAGATCTCCGCCGGTCCGGGGTGACCAGAGCAACCTGCCTTAAAGCCCCTTAAACGTCCAGGTCTTGCCCAACCCTTTATTCCCGCCAGATTTTGGCCATTGAGAATTGCCAAGCGGAGAAAATTTTCATATCATAGGGCAGCGCGGTTGGTTAAGGGTACCACGGGTTCCCAAGAAATTACCGGTAACAAGGGGATTCATGAAATTACGCAGAACATTGGGATTGGCTCTTTTCGGTTTTTTGGCAATCTGGTTGGCGGCAGTTCCGGTGGCGGCGCAGGAGGATGATGAGTGGGAAGTTTCGGCCCGCTCCTTCGTTATCATGGATGCCAAAACCGGCAAGATTCTGTTGTCCCTCAACCCCCAGCTTTTCCTTCCCCCCGCCAGCACCTTGAAGGTCATGACCGCCATGTCGGTGATGGAGCACCTGCAGCTGGACGACCAGGTCCAGGTGAGCCCCCACGCGGCGGCAGCGCCGCCCTCCAAGATCAGCATCAAGCCCGGGGAAGTCTATTCCGTGCGGGAGTTGCTCTATGCCTTGCTGCTCTCCTCGGCCAACGATGCGGCCCGGGCCCTGGCCGAGAAGGTGAGCGGCAGTGAGGAGGCCTTCGCTCACCAGATGACTCAGGAAGTGCGCCGGTGGGGGGCCTACCGCACCACCCTGGCCACCGCCAACGGCTTGCCGGCGGACAACCAGTTTTCCACGGCCGAGGACCTGGCCAAGATGTTCAAGCGAGCCATGGAGAACCCGGAGCTGGTCAAGATCATGTCCACCAAGTTATATACCATCCAGGGGGACCGGGAGTTGCGCAACCACAACCGCTTCCTCTGGACCACCCCCCTGGCGGTGGCGGGCAAAACCGGCTACACCCGGGCTTCCAAACATACTTACGTGGGAATGTTTCAGAAGGACGACAAGGCCATCATTGTCGCCATGCTGGGGAGCAAGAAGAAGTGGGCCGACCTGCGGCCCTTGATCGAAAAAGGCTTTGAGCTGGAGGGCACCACCATCGCCAAGCTGCCGCCGGCGGAGGAAAAGCTCGTGTTTGCCAAGCGCCATACGGGCAAATCCACCGCTTATGTTAGGAAATCCCGGAAAAGGCCGCAAGCCAAGGTGGTAATGGGGTCCGCGGGCGCGGTCCCGGCCAAGAAAAAGGCGGCCCTCAAGAAGAAAGCCAGGAGCCCCAAGGAACAACAAGACGAGTCCTAGTGTTGTGTTTCAGGAATATCTTTACCTTCGAAGAATGCCGATTACCCTCCCCCTTGAGGGGGGAGGGTCAGAGTGGGGGTGATAATTTCACTTGTTATTCTCCCACCCCTGCCCTCCAGGGCGGGGGAATTAAATTATCAAAGACTTAGAAAAGATTTTTGTGGGACAGAACACCAGGTCATGGGGTTGAATCAAAATGGCCATGAAGGGTTTGTTCAACAAGGTCAAGAACCTTGCCACCCGCCGGCGCTTTGTGGTTTCCACCATCCGGAAGGATGAGCACCTGTTTGAGACCGCGGTCTTTGAGGCCAATTTTTTCTATCTGCCCCGGTACTGGTCCAAACCGGACCTGACCGTGATGACCCACACCCGGGATGACGCCTGGGACCTGCACTTTCGCCTGACGGGGCGGCTTGCCAAGGAATACCCCACCCAAGTGTTACAGGAATACCAGGAATAATCCGTTGCCCCCGGATTAAAGCCATCGCCCTCATCGCCCGAAAGTAATCACAAGGGGCGGCTGCGCCGTGGGACGCGGCTGCCATCAGGTTTGGCGGATGGGCGGCATGTCGGCAAAAAAACCTTGCAAGGCCCCAACCGGGAGGGACGCGGGCGGCAACGTCATCGTCGAGCTGGCCCTGGTGCTGCCTTTCCTGCTGCTGGTGGTGGCCGGCATCGTGGACCTGGGGCTGCTCTATTGGGAAAAGCACGTGATCACCAACGGCAGCCGGGAGGGAGCCCGGGCTGGGGCCCGGGCCGGAACCGCCGGCGCCGCGGACCAACGGGTCAGCCAGGTGGAGCAGATAGTCCAGGCTTACCTGGACCGCTTCAACCTCAAAGGGCCGGACGGCAATTCCATCGTCCTGGCGAATAATGCCACCTTCTTCTACACCTGGGACAACTCCGGGTCCCCCCCGGTGCTCACCGTGGAACTCAGGGACATCCCGGTGGCAATGATGCTTCTGCCCAATATCCAGGCCCTCTTGGGGGGCCAGGTAAGGACGACGCCCGTCATGCTTCAGGCCAGAACCACCATGGCCGCGGAGTGGACCACCCCGCCCGCGCCTTAAGGGGCCGCGGTTACGCCAGGTTCACCCTTTTAACCCCCGGCAGATCAAAGACTTCCTGCAAAATCTGCCGGCTGGGATGAACGGTGCGGAGCCGGAGCAAAAAGGTGGCGGTCACCTCCTTTTGTTGCAGGTCTTTTTCCAACCCGAAGTTGATTATTTCAAAATTATGTTTGTCGATGATTTCCTGGAGGCGCTGGAACTGCCCGTCCAGGTCCTCGGAGACGATGGTCATATCCTTGTACCAGTCCTTTTTCAACCTTTTTTCAAAGGCCTTCAATCCCAGCAGCGACAGGACGGTGAGGCCGGTCACCACCGCGCTGAAGAGATAAAAACCGGCGCCCACGGCCAGGCCCACCGCGCAGACCACCCAGACGCAGGCCGCGGTGGTCAGGCCCCGGATGGTGTCCTTGTAACGGATGATGACCCCGGCCCCCAGAAAGCCAATGCCGGTGAGGGCCTGGGCGGCAATGCGCCCCGGGTCCACCCGCAGGGCCTCTCCCACCAGGTTGGCGTTATAGTTGACGAATAAATATTCGGAGATCACCATAATCAGGGCGGAGCCCAGGGAAAGGAGAAGGTAAGTTCTGATCCCCGCCGGGCGGCCGTGCACTTCCCGCTCCAGGCCCACGGCGGCTCCCAGGAGGGCGGCCAGGACTAATCTGAGAATAATTTCGGATTGTCCAATCATGTTGTGCTCCTTGTCTGAAAAGGGCTGATGGCTGCCCGATGATAGCCTAAATTGCGGCAGTTGGGGAGAGGGATAAGATCGAAAGCGGAATGAAACCGTTTATTGGCGGGGGCTTGGGCTCTTAAGCGTCCCCCTGAATCCCCCAGACCGCGATCCTGGCCCGGTTGGCGGCCTGGAGCATCTCCGGGCGGTTGAAGAGGAGGGTCTTGCCGGCTTCCACCGCCAGCACCGCGGCCCCCGCTTCCGTCATGGCGGCAATGGTGTCGAGCCCCACCGCGGGGACATCGAAGCGCAGGTCCTGGTGGGGTTTGCTCACTTTCACCACCACGGCGCCGGCGCCGGCCAGGAGTGCCCCCCCGGCGGATGGTCTCGTCGGTGCCCTCGATGGCCTCCAGGGCCACCACCACCTGGCGGCGCACCACCACGCACTGGCCGATGTCGAGAGCGCCCATCTCCTTGGCCACCCGAAACCCCAACTCGATGTCCTGCAGCTCTTCCCTGGAGGGGGCCCGCCGGCCGATTTGTCCGGCCGGGGCCAGGAGGTCATCCAGAAATAAGGTGGAGGGGGCGACGCTGATGCCCTCGTTTTCCAGTTCGGCGGCCACCGCCCGGAGCAGGCGGTCGTCCTTGCCGGCCCCGGCTCGGCGAACCACGCTCAGGGCCCGGAGGTCCGGGCGAAACTCTTTGAAGAGGCGGCCCCGGGTGATGCCGCCGGCCATCACGGCCCTTTTCACCCCCGCGGCTTTAAAGATGCGGATGATTTTGCCCAGCTGGCCCACGTAGACCCAGTGGAGTTCCTTCACCAGGGGAGCCAGGGCCGGGTCGGTTTCGCCCCGGTGGGCCGCGGCGATCACCTCCACCCCATGGCTCCGGGCGGCCTGGGCGAAAAGCAGCGGGAACTGGCCCTTACCCGCGATTAAGCCGATGTTCTCGGACATCTGCCGGCAGCAGGCCCCGTTCGGAGGTCTCCAGAAATTTGAGCAGGTGCTGAACTTCAGGGACTTGGGAGTATTCCTGCCTGATCCGCTCCATGGCCTCTTTCTGATTGAGCTCGGACAGGAACAGGAGTTCGTAGGCCCGTTTCAGGCCGTGTAGGGTGGCCTCGGTAAAACCGCACCTTTTTAAGCCCACCAGGTTGAGGCCCACCAGCTTGGCCCGGTTGCCCACGGCCATGGCATAGGGAGGCACGTCCCGGTGCACCGCGGAGCACCCGCCCACGAAGGCATGGCAGCCGATGCGGCAGAACTGGTGCACCGCGGAGAGGCCCCCCAAAATGGCGTGGTCCTCCACGGTGATGTGGCCTCCCAGGGTGGCGGCGTTGGACATGATGACGCCGTTGCCCACCTGGCAGTCGTGGGCCACGTGAGTGTAAGCCATGAACAGGTTGCGACTCCCGATGCGGGTGACGCCGCCGCCTCCTTCGGTGCCCCGGTGCATGGTGGCGAATTCCCGGATGGTGTTGTTATCGCCGATGACCAGGTGGGATTCTTCCCCTTTGAACTTCAAATCCTGGGGAATCTCGCCCAGGACCGCGAACTGGAAGATCCGGCAGCGGGCCCCGATGGTGGTGAAACCCTTGATCACCACGTGGGAGCCGATCTGGGTCTCATCCCCGATGACCACCCGGCCCTCAATGATGCTGTAAGGACCAACCGTCACGCCCCGGCCCAGCTCGACGGTCTTATCGACGATGGCGGTGGGATGGACCTGGGCCATCCTCACTCCTCTCCCTGGCCCACCGCGGCCAGCATTTCGCCTTCGGCCACCAGGGTTTGGTCCACAAACGCCTTCCCCCGCATCTTCCAGAATTTTTTGCCGCCCCGGATGGTTTCCACTTCGATCCTGAGCTGGTCGCCGGGGACCACCGGCTGGCGGAAGCGCACCTTGTCCAGGCCCATGAGAAAGATGGACGGGTTTCCCAGGTGTTCCGGGGTTGACAGCAGAGCCAGGATGCCCCCGGCTTGGGCCGCGGCTTCCACGATGAGCACCCCCGGCATAATGGGGCGGCCGGGGAAATGGCCCTGAAAGAAAGGCTCATTCATGGTGATGTTTTTGACGGCCACGATACGCTTTCCCACCTCCAGGCTGAGCACCCGGTCGATGAGGAGAAAAGGGTAGCGGTGCGGCAGGATGCGCAGAATTTCTTGCAGATTCAGATGTTGCGGCACGGTCATGTCTCAGGCTCCTTCTCCAGCCTGGCGGAGAGTTCCCTTATTTGTTGCTCCAGCTGTTTCAGCCGGCGATGGATCTCCGGGAGTTTCGGCAACAGGGCGTTGATCCTGGCGAACTCCTCCCCGGGTCTGGCCGGGGAACCGATCACCATCTGACCGGAGCTCAGGGAGTGAGTCACGCCGGCCTGGGCCCCCACCTGGACCCCGTCCCCCAAATCAATGTGGCCCACCACCCCGACCTGGCCCCCCAGGGCCACGTGTCGGCCCAGCCTGGTGGACCCGGCTACCCCCACCTGGGCCACCAGGAAGGAGTGCTCCCCCACCGTGACGTTGTGGGCCAGGTGCACCAGATTGTCCATCTTGACCCCCCGCCCCACCCGGGTCTCGCCCAGGGCCCCGCGGTCGATGGCGCAATTGGCGCCGACCTCCACGTCGTCTTCAATGACCACGATGCCCAGTTGGGGGATTTTCGTATGGCCGTCTCGACCCGGGACGAAGCCGAAGCCGTCAGACCCGATCACCGTGCCGCTGTGGATGACGCAGCGCTGCCCCACGGCGCAGCGCTCCAGGATGGTGACGTTGGGGTAAAGCAGCGTGTCGGCCCCGATCTTGACCGCAGCGCCGAGGACGCAGCCCGGCATAATGGTGACCCGGTCCCCCAGGACGACCTGGTCGCCGATGAAGACCAGGGGGGCGATGGAGACCTCCCGGCCCAGCTCCACTTCCCGCCCCAGGTAAGCGAGATCGCTGACGCCGGGCCAGCGGTGCCGGGGAGGAGCAAAGAGGGCGGCTACCCGGGCGTAGGCCAGGTAAGGGTTGGGCACTACAATCAGCGGCCGCGCCAGATGGGCCTGTTCCGGGGAAACGATGAACGCCGCGGCCCGGCTTTTATCCGCCAGGCGGGTATAGCGCCGCTGGGCAATGAAGGTGATGTCCCCGGGCGTGGCGGACTCGATGGCGGCGAGGCCCTCGATCTTAAGATCGGCCGGGCCTTTAAGTTCGCCGTCCAGAAGAGCCGCCAGTTCTCCGAGGGTGTATGCCATCAAGGCGTTACTGACCGAACTTGCTGCGCACCTTCTCGGTGATGTCCAGCTCGGGGTCCATATACAAAAGCCCGGAATTGCGTTTGTCCAGGACTATCGCCAGCTTATACTCCTTGGCCACCGCCTGCACCGCGGCCTCCAATTTATGAAACAGCGGGGCCAGTTCCTTTTCCTGGAATTGCTGTAGCTGCTTTTCGGCGTCGGCCCCTTGCTTTTCCAGTTCGCTGGCCTTCCGCTGCAATTCTTCCTGCTTGCGTTTCTTGGCATCTTCCTTCATCACGCCGGCCTGTTTCTGGAAATCCTCCACCTGTTTGGCAAAATCCTGGCGTCTTTGCGCAAAGGGTTTTCCCAACTCCTCGGACTTCTTTTTTATATTATCCTGCACCCGTTTGCCTTCGGCTGACTTGGACACCACGTCCATGCCGTCGACGACGGCCACCCTGAAGTCGGCCGCGGTGGCCACCAGCGGGGTCAGAACCAGGCCCAGCGCTAAAAAGACGCTAACACCAAGCTTAAACATAAACATTTAATCCTCCTGGAATGCTGTGAATAAGATTATCCCCGGCATAGGGGTTTTTTTAGAGTTATAACAGGTAAAGTCGTCCACTTCAAACCGGCTAGGTTAAAAACTCCCGCCCATGGTGAATTCCCAGGCGCTATGCCTTTCGAAGGAATGGGGGGCCAGGTTGTAGCCCCATTCCACCCTGAGGGGGCCCATGGGGGAGAACCACCGAATCCCGCCGCCCACCGCGGTGCGAAGGGGCGGAGGGACATAGTTGGCCCCGTAGACGTTGCCGGCGTCGAAAAACAGCGTCCCCATGAGACCCAGCTTCTTGTACAGGGGGAAACGGTACTCCACGTTCAGCTGGGAGAATTTGTCGCCGCCGATGCGCTCCAAGGTGTTGGGGTCTCGGGGGCTGATTTCCGCATATTTAAACCCCCGGATGGTTTCAATGCCGCCCAGATAGAACTTCTCGTAGGCCGGCATCGCTCCCCAGGGCAACGGCTGCATGTACCCCACGCGGGCGTGGATAACCCCCACCGTGCTCCAGGGGAAGGGGAAATACCAGCCCGTTTCGGCGATGTACCGCATAAAGGCGGTATCGCCGCCCAGTCCGGCCATCTCGACGCTGATGCTGTTGTCCGAACCTTTGGTGGGGGCGAACAGGGAATCCCGGGAATCCCGCCGGAGGCTCAGGGAGGCGGCGCTGGTGTTATGGATATGGGACGCTTCCACCAGGACGGGCGAAGAATTGGGCAACAGGTTCGTGAGATCAACATTTTCGAACCGGTACATGCCGAAGAGCCGGGTGTACTGCCAGACCAACGGGTGGCTCAGGCGAATGTCCGCGCCTTTGCTGATGCGGTTGTATTCGTTGTATTGCCGTTCCCAGTTGTAGACATCGACCCCGGCGGCCAGGGGCCGGTCGAACAGGTAAGGCTCGGTGAAAGAGGCCCGGATCCGGTGAGAAATGGCGCCGATGATCCCCTGGACCTTGAGCTGCTGGCCCCGGCCGAAGAGGTTGTTCTGGCTGACCTCCACCATGCCCACCAGGCGGTCCTGGGTGCTGTAACCGGCGCCCACCCCGAAGGTGCCGGTGGGCCGCTCCTTAACGCTGATTTTCAGGTTCATCCGGTTGGGGGCGCTTCCCGGGGTGGTGCTGAAGTTCACGTCCTCGAAGTACTCCAGGCGCCTCAGGTTCTTGATGCTCTCTTTGAGCTTGGTGGCGGAGAACAGCTCCTGCTCGTAAACCCTGAGTTCCCGGCGGATTACCTTGTCCCGGGTTTTGACGTTTCCGGCGATGTCGATGCGATCGAAATAGACCTTTTCCCCCTTGTGAATGTCGAAGGTCACGTCCACCGTCAGGTTTTCCTCGTGCTCCTTGATCAGGGGGGTGATGTCGGCATTGGCAAAGCCGCTGTCGGCATAGAGATCGGCCAGGGTGGTCAGGTCGGTTTGCAGCGTCTCCCGGCTGTAAACCTTATCCTTGGGGGTCTGGATTTTTTCCAGGAGCTTTGCTTTATCCTCCAGCAAATCTCCTTGAAAATCTATCTTGCCCACGTGATACTCCGGTCCCTCCTGGACCGGGATGGTGATGTAGATCCACTTGCCCTTGACGTCGATTTTGGGCTCGCCCACCCTGGCTTTGATATACCCGTGGTTGTAATAGAAGGCGGTGATTTTCTCCAGGTCCCGCTCCAGGGTATCTTTGCTCAGTTTGCCCGAGCCGGTGATCCAGGCGATGGGTGCGAAGCCCCTTTCCTTGGTCTCCATCACCTTGAGCAGCTCTTTGTCTTTGAAGGCCTTGTTGCCCTCAAAGTTGATCTCCTTGATGGCCATCTTGCCGCCTTCTTCGATCTTGAGCACCAGGTTGACCTCGGTGTTGGTGACGGGCTGCAGCTCATAGTTTATGCGGGCTTCGTAGAAACCTTTCTCCCGATACAAGTTCTGGATCTTGTTGATATTCTCCCGAATGGCGGTTTCCGAGGCCACGGAGAAGGGCTTGATATCCATGACTTCCAGGATCTTGTCCCGTTTGACCTGCTTGTTGCCTTTGGTGAGGATCTCCTTAATGGCCGGCTTCTCCGCCACGATGACCGTCAGGACTCTGCCTTCCGGGGTGTCGCTGACGTCGAATCTCACGTCGGTGAAATAGCCCATCTTGTAAATGGACTTCAGATCATCCCGCAGGCGGGCCGGGGAAAGGACCTCCCCCTCCCGGGTCTGCATCACCCCTAAAATCGCATCCTTTTCAATGCGGCGGTTCCCCTTGACGTTGAGGCGGGCAATCCGCTCCTTGCCCAGGATCTTCAGGCTGAGTTCCTGGGCCAGCTGGCGGCTCAGACCCGTGAGGGCATTGAGGCCGGTTCCCTGGGCCTTCAGGGTGGCCGGGCCCAGGCGCCCGCTGAGGTCCAGGAGCCGCGCCTCCAGAGAAAGGAGATCGCCCACTTTGAGCAAGGTGCCCCAGATGGCGAGGTCGGCCCCCAGTTTGCGCCCGATCTCCTGGGCCCGGGCTTCAGTCAGCGGCTCCTTAAGAGCGGAGAGTTCCTTGTGTAGATCCTCCTGGGACACCAGGGTGAAGCCGTCTGCTTTGAGGCGTTCGGCAATTTCCTGGCGAATCTTTTCTCCCAGGTACTCCATTGGTTCCTTGCTGCTGACCACGAAGGGGAAAACCGCCACCTTTTTGAGGACCACCTCCGGTTCCTGGGCCACGGCAGGCCCACTTAAAGCCAGGAGGAGCAAGAATACTGAAAGTGTCAGGCGTAGTACCACCTTATTCTCCCTGTATGATCACAGCCTTGCCGTCTATCAGAGTTATTTGCCGATCCAGGGCCCGAGCCAGCTCCAGATTATGGGTCACGATGACCGAGGTGAGCCCACGCTCACGGTTGAGACCGAGGATGAGTTCGTGTATCCGGGCCCCGCTCTTGGGGTCCAGGTTACCGGTAGGTTCGTCCGCCAGGAGCACCTCGGGTTCCAGTACCAGGGCCCGGGCCACCGCCACTCGTTGCTGCTCGCCGCCCGACAGGGTGGAGACCCGGTGGCTCAGGCGGTCTTTCAGCCCCACCCGGACCAGGGTCGCTTCGGCTTTCTCCCGGGCCGCGATTTGGGGCAGCCGGGCAATGAGCGCCGGCATCATCACATTCTCCAGGGCATTGAACTCGGGGAGCAGATGGTGAAACTGGAACACAAACCCCACCTTGCGGTTGCGGAAAGCCGCCAGGGATTTATCGTCCAGGGAAAAGACGTCTCTCCCGTCCCAGAGCATGTCCCCGGCGCTGGGGCGCTCCAGGGTCCCCATGATATGGAGCAAGGTGGACTTGCCCACCCCTGAGGCTCCCACCACCGCCAGGGTCTCCCCCCGGAAGATGTCCAGATCCACCCCGGTGAGCACCTCAACCCGGATGCCGTTGTGGCTGAAGGTCTTGGCCAGTCCCCGGATCTGGATCTTCACCGGGACCTGGGAGGTGCTTTCTGCTAACATGTCCTTCCCATCGAGGCGTTAGCCACCTTATCACTTTCACCCGGAAGCGTCAATGATTCGAGTTTCAAGTTTTTAGTTTCGGGTCTTTGGTTTTTAGTTAGACAGCAGGCCACCGCTAAAGAGTTAACCTTCATCTGGCAGTCGGTAAAACTTACTGTGGAGAACCCCAAGGCTGCTGGCATAAATATCCTTTTGGTTGGCGCCGGGACCAAATTTCTAAAAACTCAAAACTACTCGTACCTGATGGCCTCCACCGGGTCCAGGCGGGCCGCCTGCCACGAGGGGTACAGGGTGGCCAGGAAGCTGATGGCCATGGCCGCGATGATGATGGCCACCACGTCCAACCCCTGGATCTGCACCGGCAGGGTGGAGATGTAATACACGTCCCGGGGCAGCTTGATGAACTGGTAGCGCTGCAGGATGGCGCAGAGCCCCAGCCCCAGACCCAGCCCCAGGGTGGTGCCCACCCCGCCGATGACCAGGCCGTTCATGATGAAAATTTGCATGATGCTCTGGCGGGTGGCCCCCATGGATTTCAGGATGGCGATATCCCTGGTCTTCTTCATGACCATCATGAACAGCGTGGAGGCGATGCCGAAGGCCGCCACCAGGACGATGAGGGTGAGGATGATGAACATGGCGATTTTTTCTAGCTTCAGGGCCGAGAACAGCGACCGGTTCATCTGCATCCAGTTGCGGGTGTAATAGCCGGGCCCCAGCTTCTTCTGGATGGCCTGGGCCACTTCCTCGGCGGCGTAGATGTCTTTGACCTCCACCTCCAACCCCGTGACCCGGTTGGTCAGGCCCAGGAATTCCTGGAGCCGGGGGATGCTGGTGTAGACCAGGGAGTTATCGAACTCGTACATGCCGGAGTGAAAGATGGCGCTGACCCGGAAGGCCTTCATGCGGGGCAGCCGCCCCATGGGCGTCAGGGTCCCCAGGGGCGAGATGATGTTCAGGTAGTCGCCCAGGCCCAGGTTGAGGTTGCGGGACAATTCGTTGCCGATGGCCACCCGGGGCGGGTCTTCGGGGGCCAGGTCCGCCAGGTCGGCGAATTTTCCCTGCACCACGTTCAGGGCCGGGGGGCCCCCGTGGCGGATGGTCTCCAGTTCCAGACCCCGGATCACGCCCCCGGAAATATTTCCCGGGGCCGAGTACATCACCTGGGTGTAGATAAAGGGGGCGGCCGACACCACCCCGGGGACGGTCTTCACCTGGGCCACCAGCTGGCCGGCGTCGGTGACCGGGGCTCCCTGCTTCAGGACGATGACGTGGGCGTTGACACTCAGGATCTTTTTCTTCAAGTCCTGGTCAAAGCCGGTCATCACCCCGATGACCACGATAAGGGCCATGACCCCCACCGCCACCCCGGCCATGGAGATGAAAGTGCTCAGCGGCAGGAAACCTTTCTGGCGCCTGACCCCCCGGAGCAGACGCAGGGCTACGAAGGATTCAAAAAACCCCATTTGCCTTACTTCTCCGGCCTGAGCAGCGGGAAGAGGATAACGTCCCGGATGGAGGGGGAATCGGTTAAGAGCATCACCAGCCGGTCGATGCCGATGCCTTCCCCCGCGGTGGGGGGCATGCCGTGCTCCAGGGCCTGGACAAAGTCCTCGTCCACCGCGTGGGGGGCCTCCTCGTCCCCGGCGAGGCGCGCCGCCACCTGCTTTTCAAAACGCTCCCGCTGGTCCACCGGATCGTTGAGCTCGGAGAAGGCGTTGGCCATCTCCCGCCCGGCGATGAACAGTTCAAACCGGTCCACCACCTCCGGGTCGGAATCGCTCTGGCGGGAAAGGGGCGAGGTCTCCAGGGGGTACCCCAGGATGAAGGTGGGCTGCACGAGCTTGGGCTCCACCAGCAGGTCAAAGAGCTTGGTGAGGGCCCGCCCATACCCCTCCCCGGGGCGCAGCGCCACTCCTTCGGTCAGGGCCAGCTTCATCAGGGCTTCATGGCTCCGCACCACCTCCGGAGGGATGCCCCCCAGCTGGGTGAGAGACTCCCTGAGGTCCAGGCGCCGCCAGGGCCGGCTGAGCTCGATGGCCTCACCCTGGTAGGTAAGGCTGATGGTCCCCAGGAGCTGCTGCGCCACAAAGCAGATGAGCTCCTCGGTGAGCTCCATCAGGTCCCGGTAGGTGGCGTAGGCCTGGTAGAACTCCAGCATGGTGAACTCGGGGTTGTGCTGGATGGACAGGCCCTCGTTGCGGAAATTGCGGTTGATTTCGTACACCCGGTCCAGGCCCCCGATCACCAGGCGCTTGAGATAGAGCTCCGGGGCGATGCGCAGATAAAGGGTCATGTCCAGGGCCTGGTGGTGGGTGACAAAGGGCCGGGCCGTGGCGCCCCCGGGAAGGGGCTGCATCATGGGGGTCTCCACCTCCAGAAAGCCCCGGGCGTCCAAAAACTGGCGCAGCAGTTTGATGATCTTTATCCGTTTCTCAAAGACTTCCTTTACCGGCGGGTTCACCATCAGGTCCAGATAGCGCTGCCGGAAGCGCAGCTCCACGTCGGTGAGGCCGTGGTATTTCTCCGGCAGGGGCATAAGCGACTTGGTGAGCAGGGTGAAGCGGCGCACCTGCAGGGTGAGCTCGCCGGTCTTGGTGCGGAAGAGCGTCCCCTCAAAGCCCACGATGTCTCCCAGGTCCAGGAGCTTCTTGAACCGGGCGAAGTCATCGTCGCCCACCACCTGCCGCTGGATGTAAGCCTGGAGGCGGCCGCTGCCGTCCTGAAAGTGGCAGAAGGTGGCCTTGCCGAACTCCCGCAGCAACATCAGGCGGCCGGCCAGCCGGAAGGTTGGTCCCAGGGCCTCCAGCTCCGGGTCGCTGAGCGCCCCGAACTGCTCCACCACCTGGGCCACGCTGTGGGTGGGGGCAAAACGGTTGTCAAAGGGGTCGATTCCTTGGGCCCGGAGTTCATCCAGCTTCTGCAGACGCTGGCTCTTAAGGTAGTCGGATTGTGCCATGGGCCGGACCTATGGAAGTACCCGCGGGATTTGCGACATTTTTCATAAACTTAAAATTTTTAGATTATTCCCCGCCCATAGTCAAGCCCAAAACCGCTAAAACCCCGGACGCCGGAAGCCGGGCTTTGGCGGCTCGGCTCCCGCTTTTTAGGTGACAAAATTATAGTTATTCTATATACAAACCCGCCCCGCAGCACCAGCCAGATCCCTCATAGCTCACAGCAAGGAACGCTTATCTAGTGCGTATTTCTTACCCAGTAATGCCCCCACTATCCCATTTTGTTGCCTAGTATCCAGATAAGGGTGCATGGGAAGACTGAAAATATGCGCGGCCGCGGCTTCACTGGCCGGGAAATCCCCTGGGCGATAACCTAAATGAGCAAAAGCCTCTTGCAGGTGGAGAGGCTTGGGATAATAGATGGCCGTGGGGATGCCGGCGTCTTTGAGGTTTTGCAGGAAAACCTCACGCTGGGGACTGAGCACCGAATACTGCGCCCACACAGAGGTGGACTCCGGCCCCACATAGGGGACCTGGACCACGTCTTTAAGGGCGTGGTGATAGCGGTGGGCCACCTCCTGGCGAGAGACGACTTCCTGGTCGAAGACCTCTAGTTTAGCCAGCAGTATGGCCGCCTGCATGGTGTCCAGCCGGCCGTTGAGGCCAATGCGCACATGGTCATATTTATTGGTCCCCTGCCCGTGCACCCGGATGGAACGCAAGCTCCCGGCCAGGGTATCGTCGTCCGTAAATATGGCCCCGCCGTCGCCGTAGCACCCCAAAGGCTTGGCGGGAAAGAAAGAGGTGGCGGCCACCTCGGCCAGAGAACCGGCGCGCCGGCCCTGGTAAGTGGCGCCGAAGGACTGGGCCGCGTCTTCCAGGACAAACAGACCGTGTTGTCTGGCAATGGGGTTAATTCTGTCGTAGTCCGCCGGTTGTCCGAACAGGTCCACCGGGATGATGCCCCGGGGCTTCAGATGGGTGGTCTTGGAGTTCTCCTTTACGGAAAGAATCGCCCGGGCCAGGGCCCCGGCATCCAGGTTGAAGGTCCGGGGTTCGATGTCCACGAAGACCGGCGTGGCCCCCACTAGCTGAATTACCTCGGCCGTGGCAATGAAGGTAAAAGGCGTAGTAAAGATCGCGTCCCCGGGGCCAACCCCATAAGCCATCAAGGGCATGAGCAAGGCATCGGTCCCCGAGGAGCAGGAGATGGCATGCTTGACCCCCACGTAGGCGGCCAAATGGTCCTCCAGTTCTTTTATCTCAGGCCCCATAATATATTGGCCGTGTGCCAGAACTCGTTGGAGCCGCGCCATGAGAGAGGGAAGGATTATCTGTTGTTGCGTTTTAAGGTCGATAAAATCCATGGGCTTTTTATGGTTCCTATCTCCTTAGGAGCAGGCAAAGCGGCCGCCATTACGCTTTTTTAACCTTATCAACAGGTTTCTTGATGAGATTTCTGGTATCTACTATCAGCCGGGCATGTTCGACAATGAAATCCGGCTCATAGACCGAGTGATCCGTGGTGACCACCACGCAATCATAAGAGCCCAGGTTTTTCGGGGTCAGCTCAATGGACTGCATATTCAGATTATACTTGCGCATCTTGGGAGCCACCGGGATATGGGGGTCGTTATAATCCACCCGGGCCCCCCGGGCGTTTAACAGTTCGATGATCTTGAAGGCCGGCGATTCTCGGGGGTCGTCCACGTCCTTTTTATAGGCCAGGCCCAGGACTAGAATCCTGGAACCCTTCAAGGACTTGCCCTGCTCATTCAGGGCTTCCATCACCCGCTCCACCACAAAGTAAGGCATATTGGTGTTGATTTCGCCGGCCAGCTCAATAAAACGGGTGGAGAAATCAAAGGACCGCGCCTTCCAGGCCAGGTAAAACGGGTCAATGGGGATGCAATGCCCCCCCAAACCGGGCCCGGGATAAAAGGCCTGAAAGCCGAAGGGCTTGGTTCTGGAAGCCTCGATGATCTCAAAGATATCCAGCCCCATGCGCAGGCAGAGCATCTTCAACTCGTTGACCAGGGCGATGTTCACCGACCGGTAGATGTTTTCCAGGAGCTTGCTCATCTCCGCCGCCCGGGTGGAGGAGACCGGCACCACCTTTTCCACTATCTGGCCGTAAAGAGCCACCCCGTGCTCCAGGCAGGCCGGGGTGACGCCGCCCACCACCTTGGGGATGGTGCGCACCTGAAACTGCGGGTTGCCCGGGTCTTCCCGCTCCGGGGAATAGACCAGGAAAAAGTCTTTGCCGGCGGTCAGCCTTACGCCGAGCAGGGGCAAGAGCAGCTCGTCGGTGGTGCCGGGATAGGTGGTGGATTCCAGGGAAACGAGCTGCCCCGGCCGCAGGGTGGCCGCGATCAACCGGGTGGTGCCCTCCACAAAGCGCAGGTCCGGCTCCCGGTTGGCGTCCAGCGGGGTGGGCACGCAGATGATCAGCACGTCGGGCTCCCCCAGGCGGCCCAGGTCGGAGGTGGCCTCAAACTGTTCCTCGCCGTCCCGTTTTTGACGCAAACCGCTGACCTGGGCTGCCGGGATATGCTTGATGTAAGACCTACCCTGGTTCAGCATCTCCACCTTGTGCTCGTCGGTGTCGAAACCCAGTACCTTGAACCCCACTTCGGCAAAGCGCAAGACCAGGGGCAGGCCCACGTAACCCAGGCCGATGACGCCCACCAGGGCCTGTTTATCCCTGATCTTTTGAGTTAACTCCATGGTGGCTCCTTGACTTCAATTAGCCGCATCCAAAAGTGAATCTAAGCTATCATACAGGAAAATATGCCGGCTTCCACCCTTCCCGGCCTAGAAATTTTTGTGATGGCCTGGTGAGTGGAGATGGAGGGCTGGCTTTTGGACCAGATTTTATCTCGAATTTGCTGGGGGGAAAAGTTAAGAAAACCAGAGGTCTTAATGTCAGGAATAATGGTATCAGCTTAGCAAGATAATGACTTCTATGGGGCGTCCCTTATGTCTTTTTTTTTCTGGTGATTTTCTCCCGCGCAACCGGAATCACCGCCGGCGCCTCAATCCCCAGACGCGCTTCCTTCCCTTTGATAGCAACCACCATTACGGTTATCTCGCTCCCGATAAAAATCTTTTCATCTACCTTGAGGGTCAAAATAAGCATTGTAACCTCCATTGGTCATTAGCGAGTTAGCCAGCGGCCATCCCGTAAAGTGAGAAAGGCGTAAGGCCGGATCCACTTCAAGAGCAGGAAGGCGTAAAAAGCGTAAAGAACCCCGTAGACGAAGTCCAGGTCCTTTTCCACGCTGATGTAATAGATGGTGAGGATGAACGAGACCAAAGCCAGAGCCGTAACGAATTTCACCAGCACCACGGGATACAGGCAGATGGTGACCAAAAGGAGCGGCACGAATATGCAGGAAAGAGGGAACTCCAGCTCCCGGACGAAAAAGTCCACGATGGGAAGCAGGCGGTGCTTCCGCCGGTAGCGGGTGAACATGAAGGACAGCTGGATGAAGGACTCCCGGAAATTGCTCCGGTCCCAGCGCAGGAACATGCGGCACATCCCCTGGTAGGTCTCGGGGACCGTGGTGTAAACCACGGCGCTGCGCTGGTAGGCGGTGTCGTATCCCTGACGCAGCACCAGGTTGGTAAAGGCCCGGTCTTCCCCGATGGTGCAGGTGGTTCCCAGGAAGGTCTGGCCCCGCCATTCCTCCAAAATCGGGAAAATTACTTCCCGGCGGTAGGCGGACAGGGCTCCGGGAGTGCAGAACACGAAGCCGTAGGTGGACTGGGAGGCCCGCAGAAAGTCAAAGGACAGAACGAAGCGCACCCACAGCATCCGGGTTATCAAGTTGACGGACCGGTTGTAGACCTTGACGTTGCCGGCCACCGCCCCGATCTTGGGGTCCTGGATCATGGGGGCCACGATTTGCTTCAAGGTATCGGCCTCGATGACACTGTCCGAGTCCACGGTGACGAAGTATTCCCCCTGCCCCCTGGTAAAGCCGGCGTACAGGGCTTCCCTCTTGCCCCGGTTTTCCGGAAAGCGGATGGTGCGGACCAATTCCGGGCAGCGCCGCTCGGCCCGGCGCATGTACTCCCAGGTGTCGTCCCGGGAGCCGTCGTCGATGCAGATGATCTCCAGCCGGTCGGCAGGGTAATCGCAGGAGGCCACGGAGTAAATGGCCTTCTCCACCATAGCCCCTTCGTTGTAAGCGGGAATGATTACGGTGACCCGGGGGAGCGGCCCCGCCGGCAAGGGGTAAGGCTTGTAGCGCCACCAGAGGTAGGTGCGCACCGCCTGAAAAATTAAAAAGGCCAGGCTGTAGCCGGCCCCCAGGGCCAGCAGGGGCGTATGGTAGGTCCGTAAAGAAAAGAGGCGCAGATAGCCGTCCAGGGACCCCACCTGTAGGGCCAACCAGAAGGATACCAGCAGCCCCAGGGGCACTAAGGTTTTTACCAGTACATCCACGGTCTTAAACCGCCGGGAGGCTGCCAAAGGGGCGCCATACCGGGCCGCGGACTTTACCACAGTGGCTGATGCCTGCATATAAAAAAGCCCAAACCTTAAAATCTGGATTTGACTACTTGGGGAGAATTATTTAACAGACCGCCTGCTCCGGCTATTGGCGGACCGCCAATTCTTAAAGGGCCGCTGGAGGTTTCTTCAGGCGCCGATGGAGGGTAAGGGGGGTTCCAAAGGAGGGGTTAAGGAAATCAGGAATCCAGGGAAGTGAGCCCTTCCCGGACGGCGTACTTGACGAGTTCGGCGAAGCTGTGGAAGCCCAGCTTCTCCATGATCTGACGGCGGTAGGCTTCCACGGTTTTCAGGCCCAGATGCAGGGCCTCGGCGATCTGCCGGGGGCTCTTGCCTTCGGCGAAGAGCTGCAGCACCTCCCGCTCCCGGGGGGTCAGCACCGCAAAGGCCGAGACGTCGGGAGCCGGGGCCTTGTATTCTTCCACCACGACCCCGGCCACCTCCGGACTCAGGTAGACCCGGTTGGCCATGACCAGTTGGATGGCCTTGATGAGCTCTTGGGAGGCGGAGTGCTTCAGCAGGTAGGCGGAGGCCCCGGCCTGGAGCATGCCCTTGACGAAGTGGCGGTCGGCATGCATGGACAGGGCAATGACCTTGATCTGCCGGTTTTCCGCCAGGATCTGGCGGGTGGCGTCAATGCCGTTGAGGTCCGGCATGGTGATGTCCATGACCACCACGTGGGGGCTAAGCTCCCGGGCCAGACGCACCGCGGCGCGGCCGTCGGAGGCCTGCCCCACCACCTTCAGGCCGGGTTCCCGCTCCAGCAGGGCCACGAGGCCCTCCCGCATGATCTGGTGGTCATCGGCCAGCAGAATCTTGGTGCTCATGAGGCTTACCCGCTATGGAACCGTCTGCCAGGGGCATGGTCAGGGTGACGTGGGTGCCGGCGCCGGGGGCGGACTGCACCTCCAGCAGCCCGCCGAAAGGCCGCAGGCGCTCGCGGATGCTAAAGAGGCCAAAGCCGCCGCGCTCCCGGCGGCGAGGATCCGTCTTCGTAACCTGGAATCCCACCCCGTCGTCGCCCACCTCGACCTTCAGGTCCCCGCCCTCCCGCCGGATGGAGACCTCCAGGTTATGGGCCTGGGCGTGCTTCACCACGTTGACCAGCAGTTCGCTCACCGCCTGGAAGAGGAGAACCCGCACATCCTCCTCCAGGGGCTTGGGCTGGCGGTCGGAAACAAATCGCACGGCAAGGCCGTGCTCTTGCTGGACCTGCTCCGTGAGGGACTCCAGGGCGGCCTCCAGTCCCAATTCGTAAAGTATGGGGGAGCTGATCTTGAATGTCAATGACTGGGTGTCGCGGATGGCCTGCTCCAACAGGTTCCCGGTTTTTTCCAGTTCCGCGGTGGAGAATTCGGGAAACTCGCCGGGGAGTGATTTTCGCAATTCACCCAACCTGATGTTGGCCAGAGCCAGGGTGTGGCCGATTTGGTCGTGCAGATACACGGCCAGGCGCCGCCGCTCCCGCTCTTCGGTCAGGGACAATGCGGACGCCAGCGCCCGGAGGTTTTCCTGGTAGGCGGCCACCTGGCTTTCCGCCCTTTTGCGGCCGCTGATCTCCCGGTTAAGGAGATATATGACCAGGAACAGGAGGGTGAAGCTGGCTAGGGTGCCGCCGGTGAGGACCCATAAGATGATCCGGGTCTTCCGCTTCTCCCGGGCCCACTCGGGGTTCAGCAATTTCTTTTCCATATCCTCCAGCTTTTCCAGGCCAGTGCGAAGGCGCTTTTGAATCCCGCTTCCCTCCCGGGTCGCGGCTCGATATTCCGGACCTTCAACTCCTTGTTGGTTGACCAGATCGATGGATTTCTGGAACAGGGCCTGTCGCTGTTTGATCAGGGGCCTCAAACTATCCAGAATCTGCCGGGGTTTCCTCTCATCAGCCGTCTGTTGATAGAGGTCGTCGAAGGCGCGGTCCATCTCCTTGACCGCCTCCCGATATCTTTCCAACTGCTGCTCATCCCGGGTGAGGATGTAGCCCCTGGCCCCCGACTCGGCGTCGGCCAGCTGGTTTTCCAAATCGTACACCAGGGATAAGGTTTCCAGAATATGCGCCACCCGGTCCAGGTCGAGCCTCAGTTTCTCCTGAAAGGTAAACAGATAAACCGCGGCGAAAACCGCCACCGCCAGTGCGACCCAGACCGCAATTATCTTTTTTCCCATGGCGGGCGACCAAGAGTCAGCAAGACTTTTTCTTTCGGCGTTGTTACTCCGGCTTCTTGAGCCCATGCTTATCTAAGTTTTTCCTATTTAATACCGCGTGGTTTTTGCCATTGATACTACACATCTTTGCGGTAGCGGAGAAGATAATTTTCCAGGCCGCCTTGGTATCGTGATAAAAGGAGGACCCAACAACGAAACCCCGCCGTCCGCCATATCTTGCTGCCTCGATAGAGCTTATTGGCGTCCTGGGCTTTTTCGCACCCACAAAGAGTAGTACTCGTCATGCTTTTCCCAGGCGAGGACATTATCTCCGGAGCGCTCCACAATAATCAACAAATCCTGGAGGATATCGTGGTCTTGCAGGCGAATTTCCAAAACCGCTCCGGCTGCCATCCGGGCCAGGGCGGACTTGCATAAGGCCAGACTGAAGGGAATCACCACCCCGGAAATATCCAGTCGTTGATCAGATCTCATGGGATTAAACCCGCGAAGTGGCGGCCAGCGGCCCCCTTCGCCCCAAATAACCGTAGGTCATAAATAATATTTATCCATAGCTTGCGCTCCTGAGAGATATTGGCTATCATGAGTGTTAAAACAAATGTTAAAACACCAGAGGAGCCATGCAGGAACAAAAGATCAACCGTTACTTGAAAGAAATCATCAACACCATGAATGACGGTCTTATGGTGGTCAGCCCTGACGGCACCATTCTCATGGTCAATCAGGCTTTCGAAAAGATTATGGGATATAGCCGGGAGGAAATCATCGGCCGCTCCTGTGCCATATTGAACTGCGATGCTTGTGCCACCGCCCGTTCGGAAGGCAAAGGCCAGTGGTGCGACCTCTTTGAGCAAGGGGCCGCCACCCGCAAGCCCTGCCTGTTCATGCGCAAAGACGGTTCTTACGTGCATGTCTTAAAAAATGCCGCCATCTTACGGGACGAAGCCGGGCAAGTGCTGGGAGCAGTGGAAACTCTCACCGATATCTCGGAACTTGACAAGCGGGATGAAAAGATCCAACAGCTCTCCAAGCTCATGGATACAGCCGGCGACTTTCAGGGGATGGTGGGGAAATCCCCCCGCATGCAACAAGTCTTTGACCTCACCCAAAAGGCCGCCCAAAGCGAGGCCCCGGTGATTATCTTCGGCGAAAGCGGCACCGGCAAGGAGCTGGTGGCCCACGCCATTCATGCCCTGGGCCGGAGAAGGGAGGGGCCCTTCATCACCTGCAATTGCGCCGCGCTCAACGAGGCCCTGTTGGAGAGTGAGCTCTTCGGTCATGTGAAAGGCGCCTTTACCGGAGCCTACACCCATCGCCAGGGCCGGTTTGAAGCGGCCCACCGGGGGGATATCTTTCTGGACGAAATCGGCGACATCCCCCCGGACATCCAGGTAAAGCTCTTGCGCGTCCTGGAGACCAAGCAGTTTGAGCGGGTGGGGGACGTGAGGCCCATCTCGGTGGATGTCCGCATCATTACGGCAACCCACCGCGATCTGGAATCTCTCGTATCCAGAGGGAAAATTTCGAGAAGACCTGTTTTTCCGAATCAATGTTATTCCCATCCATCTGCCCCCGCTCAGAGAACGCCTGGAGGACGTCCCCTTGCTGGTGGAGCACTTTCGCAAGCGTCTCCGCCGGCGCAGCGGTAAGGCGATATCCGGCCTCACCCGGGAAGCCATGAAAATCTTCCTGGACTACCCGTGGCCCGGCAACGTGCGGGAACTCATAGGAGCGCTGGAGTATGCCTTTGTGGTGACCGAAGACGGCCTCATCGCTCCTGAGCACTTGCCCCCCAAGCTGAGCTGCCGGGTACTCTCCCCGGAAACTCCGCCAGAGTTCGGGGCCATCCCGGATTCCGATGAAAAAACTGCCCTGATCAACGCCTTGCGGCAAGCCGGCGGCAACCAGTCCCAGGCTGCGGCTCTTTTAGGGGTAAGCCGGGTGACCATCTGGCACCGCATGAAAAAATACGGCATCGACGTGCACAAACTGGTTACCGCGTAGTACCTGCATAAATATGGTGGGGTTTGCCGCGCCCCCTCACCCCAGCCCTCTCCCCTTCCGGGGGAGAGGGGTGTTATGAGCATCCCGTTTTTCAATAATTTTAGTAAACCGCAGTGGACTTGGCGCTGGTCATCTCGACGATAAGCCGCCCCGCCTTAACCAATTCTACTCCCTGGATCAAGTCAGCCTGACTGATCTTGCGCTCCTCGAGGCAGGGAATTCAGACCAGGAACGTGCCGCCGTTGGCGACGTAGTTGTCAACCAGCGTCTTCAAGGGGGTCAGGCCGGGAAAAGTAATGCCATCGGCATAGCCCTTTTTGGCCAGATACACCCCGTTACCCTGCAATACCACCACGGCTTCCACGTCCATGGCCTGGGCCGCATTGGCCAGCAGTAAGGGGAAGATGGCGCGTTCCGGATCCTCCCCCGCATGGGTGGCGATTAAAACGATTTTTTCCTTTTCTTCCGACATGTTCGGCTCTCCTTTCCTTGAGGTGAGGTAGTGAGTTTTCTCCGGGTTGATCAGGGTCCGGCGCTGCGCTCCGTCCCTTAAAACCACTTTAACGCTCAGGCTTAACAATAGCGGCCCACCAGGCTGGCCAGGTCTTCCACTGGAAGACCCGCCTTGAGCAGGTTGGCCAGGCAGATGGGGCAGAAGGTGACCACCGGGGCGCCGCTGGCTTCAAGTTCCGCCACTCTCCGGCCGAGTATCTCCCGGTTCAGGGCCGGAGACACCGACTCCGCCGGGCCGCCGCAGCAGGAGGTGAACTCGCCGCAGTTCCGCACCTCCACGTACTCCAGGCCCAGGCTGCGGAGCACCTGGCGGGGCCCCTCCGAGAGTTTCAGGTATCTGCCGTAAAAACAGGGGTCGTGGATGGCCACCGGCGGCTGGCCGTTTTTGTGGCGCGGTTCGCTGATCCTGAGCAAAGTGAAATACGGGTGCACTTCAAAGGTTTCCCCGGTGTATTTCGGGTAAAGCTCTTTCAGGGCATAGGTGGTGTGGGGGTCAACGGTGATGACTTTTTGGACGCCATGCAGCCTCAGGGTCTTGGCCACGAACCTGGCGTGCTCCACAAAGCCCTCCTGATCCCCCAGATCGTAGAGCAGGATGCCGCTGTAGAAGTCCATGTCCGGGTGATAAAAGAAGTCCACGCCGGATTTCGCGAGCAGGCGGCAAATGGAGACCAGGATGCCGTTAAACTGCTTTTTTTCCGCCTGGGAGGTCAGGAAGGAAAACCCCCGACCCAATAGGGAGCCGGGGAGATAGCGGCTGAAGCGGCCAAACCGCAGATACTCGGCCCAACGGCTGCCCTCAAAGCGCTCCAGGTACCGGGTGGTGGCTTCAATGTAGGGTATGGCCTGATACATCAGGCCGGTGAAGAGCAGGGCGTCCCCCGGCCGCCGGGTGAAGCCGGCTGAGTCCCGCCACCAGGTGTTGAGGGTGGAGGCGGGAACCCCGAAGGGATTGCGGGTCTTCCTGACATTGGTGGCGATGAGGTCGATGATGTCCCTGGGGTTGTACATCTTAGGCCTTCCTCCAATGAGCCACCACATAGCGGCGCAACCCCAGGATGAGTTCGCCGGGGTTGGCCTGGCGGGGACAGGTCTGGGTGCAAAGACCGCAGTGCAGACACCGCCAGAGGTCCTGGGCCTGCTGCAAGATTTTTTCCCTGGCCCCCACCTGGACATAGCGGATCATTTTCCGGGGAAAATGCTCAAAGATCAGGGGACAGATGGCCGCGCAGGTGCCGCAGTTGAAACACTCCAGGGCCGTGTCCACGCCATACGGTTTGAGCTCTTCGGCAAAATCGGGATTTACCAGTGCCATGTCCGGTCCTCAATTCGCTAATTCTTTCAGATCCATACGCAGCGTCATGTATTTATGAATATGTGCCATGATGCTACCTTTTTGTCATTCTGAGCCGCCGCAGGCGGCGAAGAATCTCGCCTTTAGCGGTAACCAAGAGACCCTTCACCTGCGGCTCAGGGTGACAAATTGAGCAATATTGAGTTGGGAGAAAGCATAGGCATGTCCAATTATTTATGATGCTGTGTATAATTTTATTTCCCCCCTTTTCTAAAGGGGGTAGGGGGGATTTTAGAGTTCTCGAAAATCCCCCTAAATCCCCCTTCTTCAAAGGGGGACTTTAGGCATCAGGGCTCGGCTCAGTTTCTTCGGCCACAGGTTGGCCCAGCCGGTAGCGATAATAGCTGCCATCCTTTGGCCCTTCCAGAATTTCTCCATATTTCTTTAAAGAGGCCACGTACCATAGAACCTCGGAGACCGGCAAACCCGTGGCCGCGGCGATCTCGGGCACCGTCAGCTCAGCCCCCTCAAGGCGCGCCTTGATGGCTTTCACCGCCTGCCGCTGCTCTTTCATCCGGCTGGTGGCCGCGGCAATCTGCTCTTTTCGGGCCGCCTTGAGTTTTTTCAGGGCCGCTTTGGCCGGATTCCTTTTCAGCCATCGTAAGACCTCACAGGCAAGGAGCTTTGTGAAATGTACAAGACACAAAATCAGCCCCAAAGTAAGGATTGGGAGATTTAAGTCCCCCTTTCCTAAAGGGGGATTTAGGGGGATTATCAAGCGGTTATTTAATCCCCCCTTGCCCCCCTTTAGAAAAGGAGGGTAAAAACCCCTGGGCCTCCTTGACTTCGCCTGGCAAAATCAGGCTCCTTCCAGGTACTCGTCAGAGACGATCATATCCACCATGGCCTCGTATTGCTTCAAGGTCCAGCCCTGAACGTTGATGGCGTTTTCGGGGCAGACCGCCACGCAGGCGCCGCAGCCCAGGCACATGGCGGGGTTGACCTGGGCCCGCTTGACCTTCCGGCCCTCCACCTCCATCTCCACCATGGCCAGGGCCCCTTCCGCCAGGCAGGCTTCGACGCAGGCGCCGGTGCCGGTGCACTTGCTGAGGTCCACTTCCGCCACAAAGGGATCCAGCTCCACATAGCCCCGGGTCAGAATCGCCGCGGCCTTGACCGCGGCGGCTCCCGCCGCCGCACAAGTCTCGCCCACGTCAAAGGGGGCCTGGCAGGTGCCGGCCAGAAAGATGCCGGCCACGGACACTTCCACCGGGCGCAGCTTGGGGTGCACTTCCTGGAGGAAGCGGTCGGCGCCCACGGGAATCTTCATCTTCTCCACCAGGTCGGCGATATTATTGGGCTCCTGGCCCACCGCCAGCACCACCAGATCCACCGGCACTTCCAGTTCCTCGCCAAAGGTCAGGACATCTTTCACTCTGACCAGCAAGGGGTGCCCTTTGGGGTCGGGATTCCTCAGGACCTGCGGCTCCTCCCCGGCCTCGAAGCGGAAAAACACCACTCGGCTTTGGGCCGCCTGGGTGTAGAGTTCCTCCTGTCCCCGGCCATAGGTGCGGATGTCCCGGTAAAAATCGAAGACCCGGGTCTGGGGGTAATGGTCCCGGATCTCCTTGGCGGCATAAAGCGTGGCGCTGCAGCAGGTGCGGGAGCAGTACTCGTTCAGATAGCCGCCTTCATTCTCTTCATGGATGCCCGGAATCTGGCGGCTGCCCACGCAGTGGATCATGGCCACGTGGCGGATGGGCCGGCCGTTCAGCGCCAGGGTGTCGTCGCCCGCCGGGGCTTCGGCCAGCAGCCGGATGAGTTCCGGCAGGGTGACCACCTCGGGAAATTCCTGATAGCCGTATTCCCCCGCCGGGGTTGGTAGGGCCGAAAACCGGTGGCCAGCACGATGACCCCGGCGTCCAGGTCAACCTCTTCCCGGCTTTCCGGGATGGCGGCGGGCATGACGCCCACAAAGGGCACGATATTCTCCCAGGCCCCGGCCGGAATGGCTCAGCCTTTCCAACCTGTCGGCATAGGCCGCGCCTTCGGGGGGCCGCCGCACCACTTTGAGTTTGAAATTGCCGATATAGCCCTCAAAGCCCTCCACCTGGGCGCAGGTGTAAACCGTGATGGCCGGATGCTTCAGGACCGCGCCGGCGAGTTCGCTGATGACCTCGGAGGCGGTTTCCCCAATAGGCGCCAGGCGATGCAACTGCGCCACCTGTCCCCCCAGGAAGGGGCTCTTTTCCACGAGAACCACGGCCAGGCCTCTCTCGGCCAGCTCCAGGGCGCCTTTGAGGCCGGCCACCCCGCCGCCGATCACCACGGCCTGCCGATGCACCTCGACCCGGATGGGTTTAAGGGGCGAAAGCCTGCCGGCCTTGGCTGCGGCCGCGGCCACCAGCCGGGTGGCCTTTTCGGTGGCCTCGGCCCCGTGGTGCACCCAACTCACCTGCTCCCGCAGGTTGGCGTGCTCGTACACATAGGGATTAGCCCCGGCCCGGGCCAGAGCCTGGCGGAAAGTGGTTTCATGCAGACTGGGAGAGCAGGAGGCCACCACCACCCGATCCACCAGGCCGCTTTTGAGATCCTCGATGATCATTTCCTGGCCGGGATCGGAACACATGAACATATTGGCGCGGGCCACCACCACCCCCGGCACCTTGCGGGCCTGTTCGCAAACCTTTTCCACGTCCACTTCGTCGGAAATATTGCCGCCGCAATAGCAAACGTAGACCCCCACCTTGCCAACAGGTGCGGGATTATGGTCCTTCTGCTCTGCCATAGGCTTTTCTCTCGGTAAATTTTAATACTTCATGATTTCTAAAATATGGTGACATTTCCTGTCGGCCCCCCTCACCCCAGCCCTCTCCCCCCGCCAGCGGGGGGGGGAGAGGGAGCATTTAAGTAGTCCTTCTTCATTCCCTCTCCCCCAACGGGGGAGAGGGTTAGGGTGAGGGGGAATTAAATCACTTTTCCGCTCTCGTTAATAAATACGTTCTCGAATATATTGAAATCGAATACTTAGCTTGCCACCTTGACGGCGCGGGCCGCCAGATACCGGGAAGCCTCCATGGCCGCGGCGCCCGCTTCCACGATGCTGTCCACGATATCCTTGGGTCCGGCGGCGGCGCCGGCGACAAATACGCCGGTGAGATCGGTCAAGGTCGGGGCCAGTTTGGGTTTCACGGTTTTAATGAAGTTATCCGCACCGGTGGAGAGGGTGCAGCGGCCTTGCGGAGTCCAACCCGGCAGCATGCCCAGGGACAGCACCACCAGGTCATGCTCGGCCACTTGGACCCCGCCCTCGGCTTCCTGAGATTCGTACCGGACCCGGACGGCGCCATTATCCCCAGGGTCAAGATAAGCCACCTTGCCTTTGACAAAATTAACCCCCATGGCCTGGGCGTTTTGGAAAAACTGCTCATAACCTTTCCCAAAGGCCCGGATATCCAGGTAGTAAATGGTGAGATCCGCCAGGGGCAAGGAGCCGGACAGGAGCATCGCCTGCTTGATGGCATACATGCAGCAGACCCGGGAGCAATACGGCACCCCCAGGCTCTGGTCCCGGGAGCCGGCGCACTGGATGAAGGCGACGTTATCCGGCTCCATGCCATCGTAGGGCCTGAGGACCCGATTGTACGGACCGTGGGGCGCCAGCAACCTTTCCATCTGCAGGGCCGTTATCACATTGGGAATCTTCCCCTGGCCGTACTGGGTCTTGTTCTCCAGGGGAGTCAACTCAAAACCGGTGGCGATGACCGCGGTCGCGGCCGTCAGGGTGAAGTTTTCCGGCTGCTCAAAGTAGTTGACGGCCTGGGTGGGGCACACCTTGTCGCACCGGCCGCACAGGATACAATTCTCCGGATCTATCAGGGCCTTCTGGGGAATGGCGTTGGAGAAGGGAATGTAAATGGCTTTCCGGGCGGAAAACCCCCCTTGCTCGACATCCGGCACCAGCACGGGACACTGATATTCGCACTGGCGACAGCCGATGCATTTCCCTGCGTCCACATAGCGGGGCTTTTGCCGAATCACCGCCACCAAATCGTCGCCCTGGCGCGTAAGTGTTTGCAGCTCGCAGTAGGTGAAGATGGTGATGTTGGGATGATGGGCCGCCGCCGCCATTTTGGGGGTGGTGATGCAACTGGAGCAATCCAGGGTGGGAAAAACCTTGGAGAGCCTGATCATCTTGCCGCCGATGGAGGCGTCTTTTTCCACGACCACTACCGAGAAATCCTGTTCGGCGAGATTGAGGGCCGCCTCCAGCCCGGCGATCCCCCCGCCCAGGACCAGGGCGTCGTAGCGTAAACTTCGCTGAGACACCATGCCTGTTGCTCCTCAGAGAGCCAGTCCGTGGTGATTTAGCCGACTTAGGCGGCGCTGGCCGCCGCAGGTCGCTCGCGGCCAGGCGGGCCCAACTCCGAGATGATGTCGTTCATCTGCTTGACTTCTTTTATAAAGGCCCGGGTGCATACCGTACAGATGGCCGTCAGCCGAAGGCGGCGAATGTCCAGGCCGCGCCCCTTCATCAGCGCATAAACCCGGTCAATGCGCTTGGCCAGGGCTTCATAGGCCCCCTGGTAGGGGCACTCCACCCCGCAGGACATGATGATGATGCCGGCGATGCCTTTGTCGAAGCAGTCCAGATAAAATTTCTCGGGGAAGAGCACCGGCGCCTTGACCCGCAAGATGTAAGTATTGGCAGGATAACTCTGGTGCCCCTGCCCCACGGCGTCAGCCCCGGGGTAAGCGCAGCTCTCCGTGGCCAGAACCAGTATTTTCCCCGCATACCTCTCGGCCGCCATGAGGCCTCCCGCTTACTTTTTCCGGACTACGAAAATGCGGTCGTAACCATCTGCGGACAAAGAGCCCAGGAATTCGTGGCCCACTTTCTTGGCCCAGAGGGGCATATCTTCCTTGGTGCCCGGATCATTGGAGAGCACTTCCAGCACCTCCCCCACTTTCACCCGGCCAATGGCCTTCTTGGCTTCCATCAGCGGCCCCGGGCAGGCGCTTCCCCGGGCATCCACCACGGCGGCGGCCTTAAGAGTAGCAAGATCTGCAGTTGCCATCGTCTCTCTCCTTTTTTATGTGCCAGCTTTACAGCTGAACCATCTTTTTTTAACAAAAAGAGCAATATCAATGCCAAAGTCGGAGATAGCTCACTCCTATATTTTTTCAAGTAAATTTAATAGATTAAACACTTTCCCACTAAGTATTATATTTTAATTCTTAAACATATGCTAAAAATCTAATTTAGCAGGTGTTAAAAAGCGATCCAAAGCAGCGTGGATTTGGCCCTGGGGACCGGGGTCAAGTTCAGGCCTTGGAGAACGTCTCCCTTGTTCTTCACCTATTGTTACTTCCAGCCGTCTTACTGCTATCAAATGTTCGGAAGCCCCCGGGAATTATCCACCAAGCTCGAATCCACGTGCAAGGTGTTGGAAATGGGGTTGGAAATCATTCCCAATGAGAAAAGAAAAGGGCTGATTATACGGGTCATAGATTCTGTTTGATCGGATTTTTTGAAGAATCTCCCCAACCCGGTCCCGCCGTTGTTCCGGGGCAGGGGCCCGGACCGCCAGATAAGCCAGCCTTAGCCAGCGCCGGATAGAACACCCGCCGCCACAAATTATCGCCATCAACCATCTGGCCCACCTCGTTCACCAAGACCCAGTCAGGAATATGCTTCCATCCTTTGATAATGACTTCCTTCATCCTCTCCACCTGGAGGCTTTTAAGGGTCTCCATAAGTTGCTTACTTCCCAGACTCAGGTGGATGAGGGGGTTATCGTTTCATAAAAGGGTTACGTTTCATAAATAAAATTGCTTGAACTGGTATAAATATTGCTATACCATAAAGACAGGGAGGAAAAATTTCTGAGTGTCTGCGATTTTTGCTCCCCTGCTCAACCTAGTCCACCCCTGATCCAGACCCACGCCTGTAACCCCTCGATGTCAGGGGGGGATGTATAGCGGAGAAGGGGCATGTATCCGCTCGCCTCATTAAACCAGAGAAATCCCCAGGACATCAGTCCCTCCCTGAAGTTCCTGAACCTTACCTATCCCGACATCCTGGACAATTTCCCCGAAGGGGTGTTTCTGGTCAACACCCGCTGGCAAATCATGTATTTCAACCGCGTGGCCGAGGAAATCACCGGTTTCAGCCGGGAAGAGGCGCTGGGCAAGTTCTGCTGGGACATCTTTCGGGCGGACCAGTGCCACGAAAAATGTCCCATGCGCATCTCCATGAGCACCGGGGAAATCCTGGTGGACCGGGAGGTGGAAATCACCACCAAAGGCGGCCAGAAAAAACTGATCCTGGTCAATACGGCGCAGCTCAAGAAGCCGGGCAATATGGTGCTGGGCGGGGTGGAGACCTTTCACCATCTGACCTGTCCGGAACTCGAGGCGGAAAAGCTCGAGTGCAAACCCTTTGCCGATATCGTGGGGGTGAGCCCCCGGATGCAGGAGATTATTCACAGCTTGCCGGTGATCGCCGCCTCCGGCTCCAATGTGCTGATCCAGGGCGAATCGGGCACCGGCAAGGAACTGGTGGCCAAGGCCCTGCACCTCCACAGCCCCCGGCGCCAAGGGCCTTTTGTGGCGGTGAATTGCTCCGCCATCCCCGAGACTTTGCTGGAATCCGAGTTATTCGGGCATGAGCGGGGGGCCTTTACCGGGGCGGTGGCCAGCAAGCCGGGGCGGTTCGAACTGGCCAAGGGCGGCACTCTGTTTTTGGATGAGATCGGCGACCTCAAGCCCGAACTCCAGGTGAAGCTGCTGCGCGTCCTGGAGGAAAAGGCTTTTATGCGAGTGGGCGGCACCCGGAGAATCCCCCTGGAGGCCAGGATCGTGGCGGCCACCAACGTGGACCTGCAGGAAGCCATGCGCCAGGGCAGGTTCCGGGATGATCTCTATTACCGGCTGTTCACCGTGCCCATCAATCTCCCGCCGCTCCGGGAAAAACGGGAGGACATCCCCATTTTGGTCAAATACTTCCTGGAGCAGCTCAACCGCAAATTCAACAAGAGAGTGCGGGGGGTGGACCCCAAGGTGATGAAGGTCCTCTGCCGTCACGCCTGGCCGGGCAATGTCCGGGAACTGCAGCATGTCCTGGAATACTGCTTCGTCTTTGCCAAAGGCCCCCTCATCACCGAACGTCACCTGCCCCGCCTGGAATCCGCCTGGGTGGGTCGGGAACTGGAGTTGCCCCTGACCGATAAGTCCGTGAGTCCCCTGCAGGCGCTGGAAAAGAAAACCATTATCCTGGCCCTGGAGATGAGCCAAGGCAGCAAGCAGGAGGCGGCCCGGATGCTCAAGATCAGCCGCAGCAAGCTGTGGCGCAAGATGCGCCTTTACCAGATCAGCGATAGTGACTTTAAAAAATAAGACGTACGCCAATTATGCGACATTTTTCCTCAAAGAAATAACCCTTTGGAATTTAAAGATAAATTGCCTTCCACAATTTAGTGTTGCAATTTTGCAACACTCTTCTGCCTGCAATAAAACCTCTAGAAAATATTTTATCCAAGATGAAAGCCAGAAATCTATCTGGTTTTGGTAAGAATAAAACGGCCTTTAATTTATGCGACATATTCTCTAACAAGATAACTTACTGATTTATTTAATATATTCTGAAATGCCTGCAAAAACGTTTTAATTCCGCTCATTATTGTCCCTTAAAATTCCCCCGGTTTTCAGCCTCGATACCAAAATATCACATAATAACAGATAGTTAAATATATTGGCCCCTTCCTTGCTCTATTACCAGGCAAGGGAAATTCCCAGCCAGAGGAGGAAAGGTCTATGAGCGTGACTTTTAAAGCCCTGGAAAATATTTTGGAGCGTTACCCCTCCAGTTCGGAACACCTGATCAGCGCCCTGCAGGATGTGCAGGCCAAGTTCAACTACATTCCCCCCGAGGCGATGACGGCCGTGTGCGACCATTTGGGCGTGCCGCTGTCCCGGGGCTGGGCGGTGGCCACCTTTTACAAGTCCTTTAGTCTCGAACCCCGGGGGATGCACGATGTCAGGGTGTGCCTGGGCACCGCCTGTCACCTCAAGGGCGGGGCCCGCCTGGTTGAAGGCCTGGAGCGGGAGTTGGATGTGCCTCGAGAGCATACCACTAAGGATATGCGTGTCACCTTGGAGACGGTTCGTTGCCTGGGCACCTGCGCCATGGCCCCGGTGGTGATGATTGATGAGGAGTATCTGGGAGGAGCCAACATTCGCTCTCTGAAGAAAGAGTTGAAGAAACTCTAACTTCGGCGCCGGTCACAGGAGGAAAAGATGGAGAGGATCAGCAATGTTGCAGAGCTTGAGGCCTTGCGAGAGAACCTCCACGCGGCCCATGACCCGGAACGGCCGGTGGTCAGGGTCTGCCTGGGTCCAGGTTGTCTGGCCCAGGGTAGCCAACAAGGTATCTCGGGCCTTCCAGGCAGCCATCAAAGCCAAAAAGATCGAGGCCAGCGTTCAGCCCTTGATAAAGGAGACCGGCTGCCATGGCTTCTGCAGTCAAGGGCCCCTAATCAACCTGGATCCCTTTGATTTGTTCTACGTCAAGGTAAAGCCTGCTGACGTGGAAGAGATCGTGGAAAACACTCTGGCCAAGGGCCAGACGGTGGAGCGGCTGCTTTATAGCGACAACGGCAGCAGGTACCGGTCTGCCTCAGAAGTTCCTTTTTACAAGATGCAGCAGAAGGTTGTCCTCAAGAATGTGGGCGGCATCGATCCCTTAAAGATCGAAGACGCCCTCATGGCGGGCGCCTATCGTTCGCTGACCAAGGTCTTAACCGGCATGACGCCGGACGAGGTGATCGCCGCGGTGGAAGCCGCGGGGCTGCGAGGCCGGGGGGGCGGCGGCTTTCCCACCGGCCGCAAGTGGCGCATTGCCGTGGAAAATATTCGCAAGAACCCGGGGCCGGTTTATGTGGTGGGCAACGGCGACGAAGGGGACCCCGGGGCCTTCATGGACCGCACCCTCATGGAGGGTGATCCCCACGCGGTCCTGGAGGGCATGGCCATCGGCGCTTATGCCTTGGGGGCCCATCAAGGCTATATCTACGTGCGGATGGAATATCCCCTGGCCATCCGACACCTCAGCATCGCCATCGAGCAGGCCCGGGCCCTGGGGTTGCTGGGGAAGAACATTCTGGGCACGGGCTTCAACTTTGACATCCAGATCAACCGGGGCGCCGGAGCCTTTGTCTGCGGCGAAGAAACCGCCCTGATCGCCTCCCTGGAAGGTCGGGTGGGAGAACCCATCCCCCGGCCCCCTTATCCGGCGGAAAAGGGCCTGTGGGGCCGCCCCACCATCATCAATAACGTGGAGACCTGGGCGCAACGTGCCCGTGATTATTGAAAAAGGGGCCGACTGGTATGCCGGCCTCGGGGTGCCTAACAGCACCGGGACCAAGATCTTTTCCCTGGTGGGGAAGTTGAAAAACACGGGGATGATCGAAGTGCCCATGGGCATCACCCTGGGCCGCATCGTTGAAGAAATCGGCGGCGGCGTGCCGGGCCAGGACCGCTTTAAGGCAGTCCAGACCGGCGGCCCTTCCGGGGGCTGCATTCCCTATGAACTCAAGGACACCCCGGTGGACTATGATTCCCTGGGCAAAGTGGGATCGATCATGGGGTCGGGGGGCATGATCGTCATGGATAAGCGGGACTGCGTGGTTGATGTGGCCCGCTACTTTCTCCACTTTCTGGAAGAAGAATCCTGCGGCAAGTGCCTGCCCTGCCGGCTGGGCCTCAAGGCCATGCTGGAGTTCATGGACAGGTTCGCCAAGGGCCAGGGTTCCTCCCAGGACATTGACGACTTGCACAGCCTGGCCCGGGCCATCATGAAAGGCTCTTTGTGCGCCCTGGGCGGCACCGCCCCCAACCCCATCCTGACCACCGTCAAATATTTCAAGGATGAGTACCTGGCTCACGTGGTGGAGCACAAGTGTCCCGGCGGGGTGTGCCGAGACCTGATCACCTATTCCATTGATCCGGAGATCTGCAACGGCTGCGGCCTCTGCATCCGCAACTGCCCCCAGGAGTGCATCAGCGGCGAGAAGAAGAAGCCTCACAGCATCGACGCCAGCGCCTGCATCCGCTGCGGCCAGTGCATGGACGTATGCCCGGTGGACGCGGTCATGGTGGCCTAGGAGGTGGGTTCATGAGCGCCAAGAAAGGTAAGAAAGCCAAAGAAGCCAAGAAACAAGATCAAAAGAAAAGGACATGATCTAACGTTTCACGATCAACGGCCAGGCGGTGCAAGCTCGAGAAGGCTGGACCATTCTGGAAACCGCCCGTCAACACGGGGTTCACATCCCCACCCTCTGCTTTCATCCGGCGGTGGAGGCCATCGGGTCCTGCCGTCTCTGCGTGGTGGAAATTCTGCAAAACAACCGCTCTCAGGTGGCGGCCTCCTGCATCACCCCGGTGCAGGGAGGCGTGGAGGTCTTGACCGACTCGGAGGAAGTGTTAAACGTGCGGCGCTGGGTCCTGGAGATGCTTTTGGCCAACTGCCCGGCGTCCCACCAGATTCGGGAATTGGCCAAAGAGTATGGAGTGACCTCCACCCGCTTTAAGGTGGAACACCCGGAAGACGCCTGCCCCCGTTGCGGCCTCTGCGTCCGGGCCTGCGATGAAGTGGTGGGCGTTCGGGCCATCTCCCTGGGCAACCGGGGCGTATTCAAAGAGGTCACGGCGCCGTATCACCAAAGGAGTACGGATTGCATAAGATGTGGCACCTGCCTGTATGTCTGTCCTACCGGGGCCATGGAACATTTGTTTCCGCAGGTCAGCGCCCCTTAGGACGCAGGCAATAGAAGGAGACGGCCATGAAAACTGAAAGCAAAATCGGCATCTTCCTGTGCGAATGCGGGGGCAAGATCAGTAATCGCATCGACCTCCCGCAGGTGAGCGACCTGCTCCAATATGAGCCCTGGGGCCACCTGGGAGTCTACCCCTACCCCTGCCTGGCTCCGGGTCTGGAGGCCATGCGGCAGGAAGTCCGGGCCAAGGGATTGAACCGCATCCTGGTGGGGGGCTGCTCTTCCCGGGTCATGAAAAAGAGATTCGCCAAAGCTCTGGCGCCGGTGGGCGTGGAGAAGCACCAGGTGGAGATGATCAACCTGAAAGACCACGTGGCTGCCGTGCACGAAGGCAGCCCCCAGGAGCTGGCCCGCAAGGCCGCGGCCTTGATCGCCGGGGGCATGGCCAGCCTCAGGCTCCTGGAGCCTTATGAACCCGTGTCGTTGGCCTTCGAAGGACCGGCCCTCATTTTGGGAGGCGGCGTCTCCGGCTTCGTCGCGGCCCGGGAACTGGCCCGCCAGGGTATGGAAAGCGTGGTATTTTCCAAGGCTTTGACTCCTGAGCGGGTTCTGGACGAGCTCCATTGGACCTTTCCCGGCTGCCGCATCTTTTGCGGAGATCTGGCCGACCTCCTTAAGGAGGTGTTCACCAGTCCCCTGGTCAAGGTGATGCCGGATCAGCCCGTCGACTACATCATCGGCGGCGTGGGCGACTACCGCGTGGGCCTGAAGCAGCCTGACGGCAGTGTCACCGAGGTGGCCGGCGCCGCGATCATCACCGCCCTGGACCGGGAGTATGGTCCGGGGAACATCGACTATATCGGGGGCGGCGAGCGGGTATGCGACCTGCTGGACATGGAAGAAAAGCTGGGCGCAGGGGAAGTCAGCCCTGGTAAGATGGTCTTCTGGGTGAACAGCCCCCAGCACGGCCAGGCCGCCCAGGAACTGGCGACCATGGCCGCCTGGCGGGACAGCCTGGTACTGGCCCGGGATCACCCCGAGGTCAAACCCACGGTAGTCTATCCGGCCAACGTCACTCTCCCCCTCAGCGGCAGCGACCTGATGGAAGCCCGGGCCCAGGGCATCGGACTCATGTCCTACGCCCCGGAGGTGCATCCGGTGGTCCAGTCCGGCTACTTGAGCTTTATGAGTCCTGCGGACAACCTGGAACACGAAGTGGAGTGGGACACCCTGGTGGTGCCGGGCGCGCCGGCAGACCCGGCCGCCAAGGCCGAGGAACTGCTCCGGTGGCTGCCCATCTACCGGGAAGACGGGGGCCGGCTCCAAAAGAGCAATATCAAATTCTGGCCGGATCAGATTCCCGATGAGTCACTCTTTTTTACCGGGTCGGCCGGGGGCGTCTGTGACCTGAACGAGGTCTTGCAGCAGGGCAAAAAGGCGGCCCGGGGGGTCTTGAATTTAAAGGAAAAGGCCCTCCAGGGCAGACTGGTGAGTCCGGTGGTGGTGCACGTGGATAAGGACCTCTGTGAGGGCTGTGGTCTGTGTACCGAAATCTGCCCCTGCGGCGGCATTGAACACGTCAAACCAGGCAGCGGCCCGGTGCCCCGGGAAACGGACAACCACCTCTGCAGCGGCGGCGGCACCTGTGCGGCCACCTGCCCTCACGAAGCCATCACGGTCCTCAATAACAGCACCCAGCAACTGGAAGCCCGCCTCAAGGCCATCCTCGCCCGGATGCAGGAGGACGAGATCCTGGGCTTCGTCTGCGGCTGGGGTGGATTGGCGTCCGCGGAACAGGCCGCGGTCAAAGGGCTCACCTACCCCAAAGGCATTTATCTGGCCCCGGTTAACTGCCTGGGGTCGCTGGACCCCTTCATCCTGTCCATGGCCTTTCTGAACGGGGTCAAGGGAATTATGCTGGCCGGCTGCACGCCCAAACACTCCTGCCATTACCACTACGGGATTGACCACTGTTGGTATCGGGTCAACGCCATGAAAAAGCTCCTCTCCCTGGCCGGCCTGGAACGGCGGCGCATCGCCATGGGCTACGTGGAGGTCAATGAACCGGAAGCCTTCGTGCGCATGGTGGAATCCCACATGGACACCCTGGATAAACTGCCGCCTCTGCCCCGGGACGACAAAACCAGGGCCAGGCTGTGGGCCATCCATGCCACCCTGCACCGGCCCCGGGTGCGCTGGGTCTTGGGGACGAGTTTGCGGCGGCCGGCCGAGAAGGAATTCCCCGGCTCCCAGTTCAACGCCGTGGACGCGGACGAGACCATGCTGGACGTTCTCAAGGAAGAGTTTCTGGCTGCCAGAATCCTCAAGGCCTTGAGTGAGGAGCCCCTCAACCCGCCCGGCATTGCCCGGGCCATGGAAGAGCCGGTGAAGAACATTACCCCTCTGTTGCCGGACATGGCCAAAGAGGGCCGCATCACCCTCAAGGGTTGGGAGGGGGGCTACCCCATCTATGCCCTAAGCAAGTCGTGAAGTCTACACCGGCTCTTTGGTCTTTATCCCGCCCTCCGGGCGGCGAGGAGACGCCCTCCCGCCGTTCGGAGGGCGGCAGCTTGAATAAGGGAGGTGCTCCATGGGGAACCAGGTTCTCGGTTCGGTAATGGTCATCGGTGGCGGCATCGCCGGGATGCAGGCCTCCCTGGACTTGGCCAATGCAGGCTACTACGTCCACCTGGTGGAGAAGCAGTCGGCCATCGGCGGCACCATGGCGCAACTGGATAAAACCTTTCCCACCAACGACTGCGCCATGTGAATCATCTCGCCCAAGCTGGTCGAGGTCGGCCGGCACAACAACATTAAGATTCACACCCTTGCCCATGTGAAGGGGATTGCTGGAGAACCGGGCCATTTCACGGTTAGCCTGGATAAAGAGCCCCGATATATCGACCCGGACAAATGCACGGGCTGCGGAGAATGTGCCAAGGTTTGTCCGGTAAGTATACCGGATGAGTTTAACCAAGGGTTGGCTGAGTGGAAGGCCGCTTACCGCCTTTATCCCCAGGGCTTTCCCCCGGCCTTTGCTATCAAGAAGTTCGACCGGGCCCCCTGCACCTTGACCTGTCCAGCAGGCGTCAACGTCCAGGGCTATATTCAGCTCATCAAGATGGGGAAATACGATGAGGCGATAAAGCTCATCATGGAGAGTCTCCCCCTTCCCGGGGTGTTCGGGCGCATCTGCCCGCACCCATGTGAAGAACAGTGCCGGCGCCAGGAACTGGACGAGCCGGTAGCCATCTGCGCTCTCAAGCGTTTCGTGGCCGACCCGGTGGATCTGGGACGCCCACGCCGGTGCCCGAATCCCCCGAAGACGAGAAATCGCCATCATCGGTGCCGGGCCCGTCGGGTCTGAGCCTGCGCCTACCACCTGGCCCTGAAGGGCTATCGCCGGTCATTTTCGAAGCGGCGCCCGCCGCCGGGGGCATGTCTGCGGGTACGGGATTCCCGACTACCGTCTGCCCAAGGAGGTGCTGGATCGGGAAATTGCCTACATCCTGCGCCTGGGCGTGGAGATCAATTACCACGCCCCCCTGGCGGAAAGACTTGCACCCTGAACGATCTGCTCACCGGGACGGCTATCAAGGCGGTCTTCTTGGGGTCGGGTGCCAGGACTCAAGCCCCTGCCGGTTCCCGGCGACGACGCCGAAGGCGTGATCCGGGGGTGGAGTACCTGCAAGACTCGGCCCTGGGCCAGAAGTTCGACTTAATGGGCAAAAAGCTGGCGGTCATCGGCGGCGGCAACGTGGCCATCGACGTGGCCTGCACCGCCCGGCGCCTGGGGAGGTAAGGTGACCATCATCTACCGGCGCTCCCGGGAGGAGATGCCAGCCTTCGCCCATGAGATCGAACGAGGCCCAGTGCGAAGGGGTGGAGATCGTTTACCTGGCTGCGCCCCTGAAGGTGCTCAACGGCAGGGACGGCAAGGTCACCGGCCTGCGGTGCCAGAAGATGGAATTGGGCGCGCCCGACGCCTCCGGGCCGGTCCCCCTACCCATCCCCGGGGCCGAGTTCACCGCCGGCGGACATGGTGGTGCAGGCCATCGGCCAGAGGACCAATTTAAAATTCCTCACCGACGCGACGGCATCAAGCTCACTCCCCGGTGGCCTCATCGAAACGGACCCGGTGACCAACCAGACCTCTCGTGCCGGCGTCTTTGCCGGCGGCGACGTGGACACCGGCCCCTGGATCGCCATCGACGCGGTGGGCGGCGGCCTCGAAGCCGCGGAATCCATCCACCGCTATCTGCGGGGCCTGGACCTGAAGGAGGGCCGCATCGGGGGCGAGGATAGGCCCACAAGCGGCTGGGCCGAGATCCCCAAGGACGAGGAAGGGCAGCCCCGGGAGGTCATGGCCGAGCCTGCCCCGGCGGAGTTCGGCTGCGCCTGCTTTGAGGAGATCGCCCAGGGCTTCACCGAAGAGCAGGCCCGAAGCGAGGCCTCCCGCTGCCTCAACTGCGGCGTCTGCTCCGAGTGTATGCAGTGCGTGGCCGCCTGCGAAGCCGGGGCTGTGGACCACAGTCAAAGGCCCGAGTCCCTGGAAATCCCCGTAGGCGCGGTCATCCTGGCTGCAGGCTTCCGGCCTTTCCAACCCGGCCACTACCTGCCTTATCATTACACCTATTTTACCAATGTCGTCACCAGCCTGGAGTTTGAGCGCATACTGTCGGCCTCCGGGCCTTTCCAGGGGCACCTGATCCGCCCCTCGGACCACAAGGAGCCCAGGAAGATTGCCTGGCTCCAGTGCGTCGGCTCCCGGGACCTGCATCCCCACGACCACCCCTACTGTTCGGCCGTGTGCTGTATGTATGCCATCAAGCAGACGCTCATCGCCCGGGAGCACAGCAAAGAGCCCCTGGACACCGCGGTTTTCTTCATGGATATGCGCACCTCCGGCAAGGACTTCGACAAATACTATCAACGGGCCAGGGACCAGGGCGTGCGGTTCATCCGCTCCCGGGTGCACAGCCTCGACCAACTTCCCGAAACCGGCGGCATGTTGCTCCGTTATGTGACGGAAGAAGGGAAGATGGTGACCGAGACCTTTGACCTGGTGGTCCTGTCCGTGGGTCTGGAGACCGCGCCGGAGGTGGTGGATTTGAGCCGCCGCCTGGGAGTGGAGGTCAACGCCTCCAACTTCGCCCGGACCTCCCCCTTTGCCCCGGTAGCCACCAGCCGGCCGGGCATCTTCGTCTGCGGCGCTCTCCAGGGTCCCAAGGACATCCCCCAATCGGTCACCGAGGCCTCCGCGGTGGCGGCGGCGGCGGGCGAACTCCTGGCGGCGGCGCGGCACACCCTGGCCGTGCAGAAGCCGGAATACCCCGAGCGGGACGTCAGCCAGGAGGAACCCCGGATCGGGATCTTCATCTGCCACTGCGGCACCAATATCGCCGGAGTCATTGACGTGGCGGCCCTCAAGGAATACGCCGCCAACCTGCCGCAGGTTCTCCATGCCGAAACCAACCTGTTTACTTGCTCCCATGACACCCAGAAAATCATTAAGGAGCGCATCCAGGAACTTTCTCTGAACCGCGTGGTAGTGGCCTCTTGCTCGCCCCGCACCCATGAGCCGGTGTTCCAGGAGACCATCAAAGAAGCCGGGCTGAACCCTTATCTTATGGAGATGGCCAACATCCGGGATCAGGATGCCTGGGTGCACCAGCAGGAGCCCGAGGCGGCGTTGGAGAAGGCCAAGGACCTGGTGCGCATGGCCGTGGCCCGGGTTGCCAACCTGGAGTCGCTTAAGAAAACTTTGTTTCCAGTCTCTAAAAGCGCTTTGGTCCTAGGCGGCGGCGTGGCCGGGATGGAAGCGGCCCTCTCCCTGGCGAACATGGGATTCCCGGTCAACCTGGCGGAAAAGGCCGAACGCTTGGGGGGTCAGGCCCGTAAGCTGGTGGTGAGCGCCAGAGGCCATGACTATCAAGGATACCTGCAAGAACTGCTGCGAACTGTGGAACAGCACCCTTTGATTCAAGTGGCATATCAGGCCCAGGTCAAGGAGACCGGGGGGTTCATTGGCAACTTCCGAACCAGGCTATCCACGCCCACCGGTGACCTGGAACTGGAACACGGGGTGACGGTCCTGGCCACCGGCGGCCAGCCGCACCTTCCCACGGATTATGGTTATGGTCAACATCCCGGCATCTATCTGGCCGCGGATCTGGACCAGGCCATCGCGACTCAGAACCCCGGGGTGGTAAACGCCAAGCAGGCGGTGTTCATCCAGTGCGTGGGGTCCCGGGAGCCGGAGCGCCCCTACTGCAGCCGGGTGTGCTGCGCCCGCGCGGTGGAGAGCGCTTTGGTGTTGAAGGAGCTGAATCCGGGCATGGACATCTTTATCCTGTACCGGGATATGCGCACTTACGGCGAACTGGAGGCCCTCTACCAAAAAGCCCGGGAAGAAGGCATCATGTTCATCCGGTTTGACCCGGAGAACAAACCCGGGGTAGAAATTACCCCTGAGGGCGGCCTGGAAGTCACGGTGTATGAACCAATCCTGGGGCGGCAGCTCAAGCTCCAGCCGGACATCATCACCCTGGCCAATGCCATCCTTCCCAACCCGGTCCGGGAACTGGCCGAGCTCTTCAAGGTGCCCCTCACTGCCGAAGGCTTTTTCCAGGAGGCCCACGCCAAGCTGCGCCCGGTGGATTTCTCCGCGGACGGCATTTATGTGGCCGGCGTGGCCCACTATCCCAAGCCCCTGGAGGAATGCATCGCCCAGGCCAAGGCGGCGGCGGCCCGGGCGGCCACGGTGCTGGCCCAGGAGATGGTGGCGGTGGAACCCTTAGTGTCCCGGGTGGACCAGGATCTCTGCCTCGGATGCGGCTTTTGTGAAATGGCCTGCCCCTATGGGGCCATGCGCCTGGTGAAAATCCCGGGCAAAGGATACCGCTCCGAAAATCTGCCGGCTTACTGCAAGGGATGCGGAGTGTGCGCCGCCGGCTGCCCGGCCCGGGCCATCGACATGTCGCACTTCCGGGACCGGCAAATACTGGCCGCCATCCACGCCGGCGGCGGGAAGTGAGAAGCTGGGCAGGCCCTGACCCTTAAGACATCCCTGCGGGTTGATTAGGGACGGCGGAGAGTAGATTACTTTCACCCCCCCCAAGGGGAAGGGGGTTAAAGGAAGGCACCCATTTAAGATGCGATTAACCACTGAACCTCTTTAACATGGGCCCAGGCCCACGGGAGGAGGACATGGCTGGCGGGTTCGAACCTAAAATCCTGGCGTTTCTGTGCAAATGGTGTTCCTATGCCGCGGCCGACCTGGCCGGGGTGTCCCGCTTTCAGTATCCCGCCGATATCCGCATCATGCTCACCATGTGCTCCGGCCGGGTGGACCCGGTCTTTGTGCTGGAAGGCTTACGGAGCGGCTTCGACGGCGTCCTGGTCTTCGGCTGACACCTGGGGGACTGCCATTACCTGGATGGTAATGTCTATACCGCCAAACGGATGCAGGTATTGCGCCACTTACTAGGGGGCGGCAGGCCTCGGCCCGGAACGGCTCCAGGTGC
>CAVYJK010000027.1:0-141066 GCA_963768765.1 uncultured delta proteobacterium | reverse complement strand
CGCACCATTGCTGACTCAACGGCTTCGTCACGCCCCTTGTGATCCGTCACCCCGACTCCATCTGCTGGGGCGCTTGCAGTGTCGGGCTGTTTCAAAGAAGGCGGGGTAGCGTGCAAAGAAATCGAGCTTGGCCATTTTGGTCAGACCGTCAATGCGGCCCGATACCCCACATACGCTCAACAACAAAAGCAGGCGTGCAGCATGGAACTCGAGGATGTCATCAGCCGACAGCGGAAGACTCACGGGGCACTGGCCGATACGGTTGAGTGATTTCATTGGGCAGGCCTCTCAAAGCGGAGAAGGCAGCGATCCGCAATGTCGTCCACACAGCCCTTTAAGAACGCAGATCGGTCTTCTCCGCCTGTGGGGCGCTCCGCATTGATCGTATCCATTCGGTCGAGGCAGAGAGCGTGGAAGCCAGCAGCATCGAGATCAAGCTGTCCGGCGACAAAGCGAGCACTCAGCGACATCACCTCCGCTTAACGCGCTTTGCAAGCGCTCCTCTTCGTGCGGTTCCGTGTAGCGAGATGTTCGCACTGTCGCCGCGCCCGAGACGAGGCGGAACGCGATCTGCCGCCAGCCGCGTGACCGTGACATCGGCCTCGATGCCGCCCTTGGCGTTGAGCAGCGGCGTGTAGACGGCGCGTCCCGACCGCGCACATCCATCTGCGCCGCCGCGAGGCTGGTTGAGCAGGGGCAAGGCATCCGGGCCCGAGACGTCGAGCTTGGTGAAGGGCGTGAGGTCGAGCAGCGCCGCGCCATCCTTCATCACCGCGGCCTCGCGTTCGGCGATCGGCTGCCACGGCTGCTCGCCACTCGCCGAATAGGGAAGCTGGCGTTCGGCCTCGCTCGCTGCATACCAGAGGCCGCGTTCCCAGCCGACGGTGAGGCCGAAGACGGCGCCCTGTGCGGCCCAGTGCTCGTGCAGGGGCGAGCTGCGCAGGTTGCGCCCGGCGCCGGGCTGCTTGAAGGGCCAGTGCACGGCGAAGAGATCCGACACCGCCTCGCGCATGCGCTCCTTCATGTGCGCGGCGTGCCGCCGCTCGGGTCGGCGCGCGCGATGTCGACGCCCCACAGGTCGCGCGGCTCCGCGCCCGTCGACGATCCAGTCGGCCAGCACCTCGCCGATGCCCGGCGGAGCTCATGATGCCGACCGAGTTCATGCCCGCCGCCACGTAGAGGCCGTCGACCTCCGGCGTCTCGCCGATATAGGGGCGGGTGTCGGCGGTGAAGCTCTCGGGGCCGTTCATGAAGCGCTGGATGCCGGTGTCGGCGAGCTGCGGCACCGAGCGCCAGGGCCGCCTCCATGAAGGGGCCGAACTGGTCCCAGTCCTCCGGCATTTCGAGGAAGGCGCGGTCGCCCTCGGGGCCGTAGGCGTCCCACACCTTGGCGTCGGGCTCGAAGCCGCCGATGACGAGGCGGCCGGCATCGCCCTTCACATAGATGCCGGTGTCGAGGTCGCGCACCACGGGGAAGGGGTTGGGCAGGCCCGGCATCGGCTCGGTGACGATGTACATGTGCTCGCACCGCCTGCAGCGGCAGCGCGACGCCGGCCTCGTCCGCCAGCTTCTTCGACCAGGCGCCGGCGCAGAGCACGACCTTCTCCGCCGTCAGCGTGCTGCCGTCGGCAAGTTCGACGCCGGTGGCGCGGCCGTTCTCGGTGAGGATGCGGCGCACGCCCGTGCCCTCGCGGATGCTGACGCCGTGGGTCTTCGCGGCGCGCGCATAGGCCATGCAGAGGTCGACCGGGTTGACGTTGGCATCCTCCGGCACCATCAGCGCGCCGACGTGATCCGTGAGATCGAGCTGCGGGACGGCGACCTCCTGCGGCGCGACGATCGATGGCGTGAGTCCCATGTGGCGGCCCACCGCGCAGATGCGGCTCAGCTCGTCCATGCGTTCGGGCACGCGGGCCAGCCAATAGCCGCCGGTGCGGCGGTAGCCGGTGCTCATGCCGGTCTCGTCCTCGAGCCGCGGGAACAGCTCCAGCGCGTGCGAGGCGAGCCTCGTCATCGCCGCGGTGGCGCGCAAGGGGCCGACGATGCCCGCCGCATGCCACGACGTGCCGGAGGTGAGCTGGTTGCGCTCGAGCAGCACGACGTCCGTGGCGCCGCGCTGGCCCAGATGATAGGCGACGCTCAGGCCAACGGCACCGCCGCCGATGATGATGATCGCTGGCATCAGAAGTAGTTCACGTCCGGCATGGAGGCCTTCACCTTGGCGATATAGTCCTTCAGCGCCTCGTCGATGGCGGGATCGAGGCCGGGGTCCTCGTAGCGTTCGAGCTGCTTCTTCCACATGGCGTTGGCGCGGCGTCGCCGCATCCTTGCCGCCTTCGGCCTGCCACTGCTCGAAGGAATTGTTGTCGGGCGTCCATGGCCGGAACAGGGCCGACATGAAGTTCAGCCGCGTATGGTCGCTGCCGAGAAAATGCTGGCCGGGACCGGTTCCGGCGATGGCCGACATGGCCTGGGCATTCTCGCTGAGGTCGATGCCGTCGAAGAAGCGGGCGACCTTGCCGCACAGATCATGGTCGATGATGGTCTTCTCGTAGGAGGTGACGAGCCCGCCCTCGAGCCAGCCGGTGGCGTGGTTGATGAGGTTGGCGCCGGCGAACATCGACATCATGCAGGCCCCAGGCCGCCTCCTGCTGGCTCTGCGCATCGGGAAGCTTGGACGCCGACAGCGTGCCCACCGTGTGCAGCGGCACGCCGAGGCGGCGGGCGAGCTGGCCTGCCGCCAGCACCATCAGGCCCGCTTCCGGCGTGCCGAAGGTGGGTGCACCCGACTGCATGGACATGGTGGAGGCGAAGCTGCCCATGAGGCAGGGCGCGCCGGGATTGATGAGCTGCACCAGCGCGAGGCAGGCCGTGGCCTCCGCCAGGACCTGCGCCAGCGTGTCCGGCCACGGTGGTCGGGCTCATGGCGCCGGTCAGCACCCAGGGCGTGCAGGCGACGGGCTGGTTGGCGCGGGCATAGGTCTTGAGCGCGCCCGACATGTTCTGGTCGAGCACCAGCGGCGCATTGGTGTTGGAGACGCAGTAGAGGACCGGGTTCTCGGCCACGAAGTCGGCGCCGAACAGGATCCTCGCCATGTCGATGGCGTGGCCCGCGCGCTCCGCGCCGATGAAGGCCCCCATGAAGGCGCGGTCGGACCAGCGGATGTGGGCATAGAGCATGTCGAGGTGGCGCTTGTTGGCGGGCAGGTCGACCGGCTCGCAGACCACGCCGCCCGAATGATGCAGCCACGGCAGGGTCTGGTGCAGCTTCACCAGTTCGACGAAGTCGGCGTGGGAGGCATAGCGGCGGCCGCGGTCGAGGTCATGCACGAAGGGCGGCCCCCAGGACGGGCAGAGCACCGTGGCGTTGCCGCCGAGCTGCACGTCGTTCGCGGGGTTGCGCGCATGCTGCGTGAACTGGCGGGGTGCTGTCGCCTGGATGGTGCTGCGGCAGAAGCCCGGCTCGAAACGCACCCGCGTATCTCGCACGTCGCAGCCTGCGTCGCGGAAGATCGCGAGGATCTCCGGATCGCCGTGAAACTCCATTCCCGGTTTCCTTGAGGATGGTGTCGGCGTTGCGCTCGATGAGTTCGAGGCCCTCCGTCGAGAGCACGCTGAAGGTGTCGAGCTTGCGGGAGACGAAGGGCGCGCGCGCCGCCGCTGCTTTCGCATCCTCTTGCGTCGAGGTCCGGCTGCGGCGTCTGGTCGTCAGGCGTGTCATTGCGGGGCCACTATCGGCGCCCTTGCGCAAAACGCAATTGACGGACCGCAGCATTAGGACTTCTAATGGTAGTCATCATGAAGAAATCCGTGCTGAAGTCCACCGCGCAATCGGGATCGAACCTGCTCAAGGCCATGGAAGTTTTTGCGGCCGTGGCCGAAACCGGGCAGATGACGGCGGCGGCCCGCATGCTGGGCATGACGCAATCCGCCGCCTCGCAGCAGATTGCGGCACTCGAGAAGAGTTATGGCGTGACGCTGTTCGACCGCTCGGTGCGGCCGGCGCGACTCACCCAGGCGGGCACGCTTCTGCTCCGCCACGCGGCGCGCATCCTCAACGTGTTCGGCGATCTCGAAACCGAGATGCGCCACCAGGGGCCGACGCCGATCAGCGTGCTGCGCCTCGGCATCCTCGCCTCGATCGCCACGACGCTGACACCGGGCCTCGTGGCGCTCGCCAAGAAGGGTTTCGGCGTGCGCGACGTGACGCTGCATGCGGGCCAGAGCGGCGACCACGAAAACCTGCTGCGGACCGAGAAGGCCGACCTCGCCATCACCTCGAACCCGTTCTACGACATGGACGGCCTCGAACGGCACCCGATCCTGCAGGAAGCCTTCCTGCTGGTGCTGCCGGAGAAGTACCGCGGCCCCACCGACAGCCTGAACGCCGTGCAGAGCCGCCTGCCGCTGATCCGCTTCGCCGACTCGACGAGCGTCGGACGGCAGATCACCCAGCATCTCCGCCGATTGCGCCTGAAGCCGCAGCAGGTGATCCAGGCCGACCGCTCTTCCATGGTCACGGCCTGCGTGTGCCATGGCATGGGGTTCACATTGCTCACCCCGTCATTGCTGATCGACGGCTTCGTCGAGCGCATGCCGATGCGGGTGATGGCCTTGCCCGCGGCGCGGCTTACCCGCACCATCACGGTGGTAGCGCGCGAGCGCGAACTCGGGCGCTTTCCGGCCCATGTGGCAGAGCTCTCCCGCACCACGCTCGTCGAGCAGGTGGGGGCACAGATGGGCGAGGTGGGTCTCGCTGCGCTGACGTTGCTCGATGGCAGCGGGCTGACGGCCTTTCAGGCCCTGGCGATCTGCTGCAATGGCTGACGCCGCAACCTCGTCCAGCCAGCCCAGTTGTCCGCGCAGATCGTCGAAATCGATGAGCGAACTCACCAGGACGAAGCCGATGTCGTTCACGGGATTATAGGCCAGCGAGGTGAGGAAACCGGGCGCCCCGCCATTGTGACCGAATCCCAGGTCGAAGCTGCCAGACATCTTGCGGGAGATGCCAAGGCCATATTGCGAATCCGGCGCCACATCGCACATCCGCGTGACTTGCTCCTTCGAGACGCCAGCTTCGCCCCGCACCAGTCGCGTGATCCAGCGCGTCAGATCGGAGGGCGTGGTGAAGACATTACCCGAGGCCGGGTCGTAGCTGTAATTGTAGTCATCGGCACCCGCGATCTTCTTCTGCTCTAGTGCGAAGCCGCGAATGGCCGGCACTGGCAGCGTCGACTCGTTGCCGTCCACCACGAACTGCGTTGCCGTGAGGCCATTGGGACTGAGGAGCTCTGTTTCCTTGAACGTATTGAGTGTCAGGCCGGATATGCGTTCGACGATCTCGCCAAGGATGGTGTAGTGGGTGTCCGAATAATGGTAGCCGTTGCCCGGTTCGCTATTCGCGACCTGGCATTCGGCGAGGGCACCGATCAGTTCCGACTTTGTGAAGCTGTGGTGCGCATCCTGCGCCACGCGCCAGTCGACGTATCGCATGCCGGCATAGGGCACGGGCTTGTCTGCTGGAATCTCCTGGTTGGCGAGATCGAAAACCCCGGCACGGTGGCCGAGAAGCTGGCGGATGGTGATCCGGTCCTTGTAGGGAATGGCGAAGCCCGAGATATCCGGGATGTAGGGTTCGTTCTTGCCGGGCATCATCGCCGTCAGCACGTCGTCGATCTTCAACTGGCCGCGCTGGTCGAGCATCATGATCGATGCGGCGGTGAAGGTCTTGGTGGTGCTTGCGCCACGGAAGTGGCTCTGCGGCGTGATGCCCTTCAAGGTTGTTGCAAAACTCTGTCCCCCGGGTGTCAGCGCAAGAAAGGTGAGGCCGCCCGGTCTGTCGCCATAGCGTTGCTGCCAGCCCTTCGCGCAGCAGTTCGGACAATGAATCCGGCCTCATCGGCGAAGGCGGGTCCGATGCAAGCCGCAGCGGCGGCGAAGGCCAGCAGATCGCGCCGGCTGACGGTAAGCTGCAGCATGGTGAAGTCCCTCCTGTGGTCGGATGCAGTTCTGCACATGTGGACTGAGGCGGCAATGGCCACTCGCAGGTGAATTGAGTGTTGCAACGCGTATCGTCATGGCTAAGAGGAATGAAGAACTTACGCCATAACGCGCGGAGGTTGCCGTGGCCGTTCTCGATCGCTCGCTCATCGCCAATGTACCAACCTTCCACGGCCTGACCCCGGAGCAGCAGGACGACGTGCTCAGCGAGGCGCAGTCGGTGCGCTATGCCAAGGGGGCGGACGTGTTCCAGCAGGACCAGCGAAGCGCAGTTCTTCTATCTTCTGCTGCACGGTCATCTGCGTGTCTACCGGCTGACGCCCGACGGCCAGCAGGTGGTGGTGCGCTATATCTCGCCGGGCGAGATCTTCGGTGTCGCCATGGCGCTGGGCCGCACCACCTATCCCGCGACGGCAGCGGCGGTGGTCGACAGCGTGGCCCTGGTCTGGCCCAATGGCGTGTGGCCGCGGCTGTCCGAGAAATACCCCGCACTTCTCACCAACACGCTGCACACCGTGGGAAGCCGCCTGCAGGATGCCCAGACGCGCGTCGTCGAAATGTCGACGGAACAGGTCGAACGGCGCATCGCACATGCGCTGCTGCGGCTGGCCCAGCAATCGGGCCGCAAGGTCGAGACCGGCATCCAGATCGATTTTCCGATCTCGCGTCAGGACGTGGCGGAAATGACGGGCGCCACGCTGCATACGGTGAGCCGCGTGCTGAGCGCCTGGGAAGACCGCGGACTGGTGGAAGGCGGCCGGCAGAAGATCACGCTCCGCGATCCGCACCGCATCTTCATGCTGGCCGAAGGAAACGGCGGCTAGCGGCTCACTCGGCCGACGCCGCGAACCCCTGCAGGTCGCGCAGGAAGTCTGCCATGTTCACGTCGTGCTCCCGGCATGCATCCGCCACCGTGTGGAAACAGGCGATGGGGCAGCCAGGGCAGTTCATGCGATGGTCGAGAAAGGTCCTGATGGTTCCCGGCCATTTGCGCATGATGTCGTCCACGAACGTCGACGCGCCAATCTCGAGGTTTCTCATGGTCAAGCTCCCGTTGCGGCACGATCCGCGACGATGGCTCTCTTGTAGCGCGGCTTCCGTCCCCCCGGCTTTGCGCAACAGCAAACAGGCGGCGCTTCACCCCGCCGCTGCGGTTCCACTCCGCTTTCGGCGCAAGGTTTGCGCCAGCACAACGTCACTGGTCCTCCGGCCACCTAGACACGTTCCGATCGAGCACAGGAGAACATCCATGACCGTGACAGCCACCAGACCCCCTTCTCCGGAAGCAATGAGCATCGAAGACCTGCTCACCCACATCGAAGGCAATTATCAGCTTGCATGCCGCCGCAGCCTGCCGGAGCTCATCGAACTCGCACGCAAGGTCGAGCGTGTGCACCATAGCGTGGCCGATGCGCCCGTGGGCCTTGCCGACGCGCTGGAACATATGGCTCTCGCGCTCGACATGCACATGCAGGTGGAAGAAGATGTGCTGTTTCGCGCTATGCGGCAGCACATCGACAGCGCCATCATGCATCCGATCGCCCTCATGCGGGGCGAGCACGCGGAATATTCGGCCGAACTGGACCGTGTGCGGGAACTCGCCCACGGCTTCGTCCCGCCAGTCACCGCCTGCGGATCATGGCGGCGGCTCTATCAAGGTGTCGAGGAGCTCTGCGAAACACTGCGCGAGCAAATGCGCATCGAGAACGAGGTGCTGTTCCCGCGCTTCGACATCGGCGCGACGCGCTGCATCTGCGCTCAGGGTTGAAGGGCACCTCACATGACCACCTCCGCACAGCAGGTCAGGGCCTGGACGGGCCCGCAAATTCTTGGCTATGGCTTCCGGCCCTTCTTCCTCGGCGCGGCGCTCTATGCCGCCTTCGCCATGGTCGTGTGGATCGGCGCGCTCACGAGCCTGTGGAACATTCCGTCGGCCTTCGGTCCGGTCGAGTGGCATGTGCATGAATTTCTCTGGGGCTATCTCTCCGCCGTCGTCGCGGGCTTCCTGCTGACCGCAGTGCCGAACTGGACCGGGCGGCTGCCGCTCGCCGGCATTCCTCTCGCCGTGCTGTGGGGCACCTGGGCGATGGGGCGCATTGCGATCTTCTTCTCCGCAGGCCAGCCGCCCACGCTGATTGCGGCACTCGACCTCAGCTTCCTCGTTCTGCTCATGACCGTGCTAGGCCGCGAGATCGTCGCTGGCCGCAACTGGCGCAACTTCAAGGTCCTTGTGTTGTCGGGGTTGCTGCTGCTCGGCAATGCCGTCTACCACCTGGAGATGATGAACGGCGGCATGGCTCATGACAGCCTGGGCCTGCGCATCGGACTGGCCAGCGTGCTGCTTCTCATCGTGGCCATCGGCGGCCGCATCATCCCCAGCTTCACGCGCAACTGGCTGGTGCGCCGCGAGCCCGGCGTGCTGCCCGTGCCTTTCGACGGTGACGACAAGGTCATCATCGCCGTCACCGCCCTGGCCCTCGTTCTCTGGGTGGCGATCCCAGCTTCCATCGCGACGTCCATCGCCATGCTGGGAGCCGGCATCGCCAATTTCTGGCGGCTGTCACGCTGGGCGGGCTGGCGCTGCATGTCCGAACCGCTGGTGGGCATCCTGCATGTGGCTTACCTGTTTCTGCCGCTCGGCTTCTTCGCGATGGCCGCCTCGACGCTCTATCCCGACGCGGTGCCCCATTCCGCCGGCCTTCACACCTGGACGGTGGGCGCCATCGTGTTGATGACGCTCGCTGTGATGACGAGGGCCAGCCTCGGCCACAGCGGCCTGCCGCTTCACGCCGACTGGCGCATCTCCGCCATCTACGTGCTGGCGGCCACCGCGGCCGTGGGCCGGGTGGGAGCCGGCATATTCCCGCAGGCAGGCTGGCTCCTGGACCTTGCCGCGCTCGGCTGGGTGTTGGCCTTCCTGCTCTTCGCGGTGGTCTATGCGCCGCTCTTCGTCAAGCGGCGCGTGGCTGCCTAGGTCTCACCGCGGAGCGCATCTGGACGTCATCATTCGAACACCACGCGCGGGAAGTAGAAGGACACGACCCAGTTCGGCATGTCGACGATCTCGCTGATGCGCAGGTCGCCGCACACGCTGCACAGCATGTAGGCATCGACCGGCAGTCATGTTGTAGCGCTGCGACAGCAGATCGATCATGCCGGAAACCGCGGCCCTGCGCGCCCTGCCATCAGATCGGGACCGATGCCGGTGGTCACCTCGTAGCCCTTCGACGTCGAGGTGGCGCGACACGGGGCCGGGCGTGGTGAAGCGCGGGAAGGCGAGGTTGGCGCCCTTCACCAGCTCGAACTTGGCGGCGAGCGAGCATCGGGCTCTCGATCGCCGTGCCGCAGACCTCGCCGTCGCCCTGGGCAGGCGTGGGTGTCGCCCACGCTGAACAGGCCGCCCGCCACCTCGACCGGCAGGTAGAGTTCGGTGCCGGCCGCCATGTCGCGGATGTCCATGTTGCCGCCCATGCGGCGCGGCGGCACGACGCGAGTGCGTGGCCGGGCTCGGCCGGGGCCAGACCGATGGTGCCGCAGAAGGGCTTCAACGGCACCCGCCCGCCGGGGCCGAACATGGCCGGCGCCATGGTGGCTGGCGTCATACTTCCAGATATGGAGGGCCGGATCCTTGAACTGGTCGGCCAGCAGGCCGAAGCCGGGGATATTGGCGGTCCAGCCCCAGCCCGAGGGCGCGAAATCGAGCAGCGTCACCTTGATGGCGTCGCCGGGCTGCGCACCCTCGATGATAGACCGGACCGGCGACCGGATTGACCTTGCCGAAGTCGAGTGCCTCGAGGTCGGCGAGCGTCGAGCCGGCGTTGAGCTGCCCGCCGGACGAATCGACCGGGTGGAACTCCACCGTCTCGCCCGGCGCGATGCGGGCGACCGGCGGGTTGTCGCGGTTCCAGCCGAAATGGCACTGGTGGTCGTGGATGGTGTGGTTGCAGACATGCTTGTGCATGGTTTCCTCGATTGCAGCGGCCGGTGGACAGTGCGGGGTTTTCGACAGTGTGGCAAGACCTGGACAGTAGCGGCAACGGCATGGCCGAGGTCAAAATCCGCTGGGCGTCCGGCTGGTCCCGTGTGGCCTTGGCCATCTCTCATAGGCTCTGCCAGCATCCTGCCGCTGCTCTGTGAATCAGTTCCGTGGCAGTTATTCAATTCGGGAAGACGTGAGGCAGCATGATCAGGGCCGCAAGCCCGATGGGAAAACCGAAGGGCAACTTGTTATCCTCGAACTTGGCATAGAGCCGCCTGACGAAACCCGGAAGCTTGCCCTGATGGATCATGAAGCCCCAGTTGGTCGACGCCTTCAGCATCAGGGCCATGACCACCGACAGGGCCGAAACGAGCACCATGAACTCAACCACACCGACCGGCCCCATCCACAGTGCGGTGGCGACGAGATACTTCGCATCCCCACCGCCGATGTAGCCGCGGGCCCAGAACACCAGGGACACGAAGAAGACCACAAAACCGATTGCGAAGTTGATCGTGAAGTCAGGCATGGCGATGGAAAAGATCAGTACGCGGGGTGAGGATGACCAGATGTAAATCGATTGCATAATGAACAGCAGAACAAGGGCGTATGAGACCCAGTTCGGGATGCGGAAGGTGGACAGGTCGCTCAACGCCCCGAAGGTGACGAGAAACACATAAACAAGCGGTATGACTGTCAGGATAAGTAGCGACATCTTGATATCCGATTTCCCGGGATCTGGTGCTCTCGACCGATGCTTCGAGGTTATTGCGTGATGGTGTCCTGGCGCTGGTGAATGATCGCGGACTTGTCGGCAAAGACCCGCTTCCAGCCCGGCAGCTTGTCAAGTATCGCCACGAGCGGATCGGCGGGGGGCAGAAGTGTCCAGCGGATATCGTACTTGTCCGCGATCTTGACGAAGGCGGCCTGATCGCTCAACGCGTTGCTTGCTTCCTGCGCGAAGTCGCCGGTGAAGAGCTGGTCCGTCCTGCCGTCGACGAAGCTCGGAATGTCGTTGAACACGAGCGGCCCGCCAAAGTCATAGAAGTTGAACACATGGCCAGACAGGCCGTGCGACTTGGCATAGGCAATCGCCGCTGTCGCGGCCACCCGGTCCGGAGGCGCTGTCGGCAGGATCCAGGCCTGCACTGCGATGGCAATCGCCATGAGGCCCGCGAAGGTTACAGCCAGTGGCCGGAATGCGGCCGCCATGCGCTGTTCAACCGGCTCCAGTGACTGGCTGCGCCACTGCTCGGCAGACAGCGGTGGGAACTGCCGTGCCACGGCCGGAGCCACGACGAGTGCCAGAACCGGAAAGAGATAGAAGGCATATCTCACGTGCGTCAGGAACAGGTAGGTCAGCAGCAGCAGAAGCAGCGAGCGGGCGACCCCCAGGCGGAAGCCCGAGACCAGCGAGGCGAAGGTCAGCCCAAGCAATACCGCCGCATGTATCGGATGCAGTTGGGCATTGAAAGGTTGCCATTCGTTGATCGCAACCACTTCCGGACCTGACTTGAAGACCAGCAGCGTGGTCATCATGGCCTGATAGGAATAGGGGTGCAGCAGCGTGACCAGAGGGCAAAGTGCGAGGAAGACGACCCACTTCAGCAGGTCTTTGCGATTGGCCATGCGCGTCGTCTCGAGAAAGTCCAGGAATGCGAAGAATGCGATGACGAAGCCCAGCGTGAACGCGGCATGAAGATTGGCCCAGGCCACGATCACGAGCAGGAGGAGAAAGTTCGGAGCCCGGCCCCGGCCGGACGATCCGAAGAGTGCGGCAGTCCACACGATGACCAGCGGCAAAGTCAGCAGGTGCGGGCGCACCGTCATGGCGCTGCTGGTGACGAGAAGGCTGACCAGGGCGACTGAAGCCGCCAGGCTCGGCCGCAGAGACGCCGAGAGCGGCCAGTAGAGAGCGGCAGCAGATATTGCCACCACGACGGCCGCAAGCACGGCCAACCCGTTCCATCCGGCCAGGGAATAGGTTGCGAAGTAGATGACCTGTGAAAGCCACTCCTTGGCGATCCATGGATGGCCGGCAAATGTGTAGGAGAAAGGATCACTGTGCGGAACACCGCCATGCGTCCAGATCCATTCGCCGGTCTTGATGTGCCACCAGATGTCGGGGTCTCCAAGCAGCATCTGCCGAACGACAATGGCTCCGACCAGATAGAACAGGGCAACGACGAGCCCGATCAATATCCGGACGCGACTGGTGGAAGGAAACTGGTGCTGATTGTCCAAGATCAAATGAACACCTTCTCCCGCCAGTATTTGCGGCTGGTGCAGATTAGAGTTGCACGCCCCTGGTCACGCATCCCTGTTGCCTTCCCCACCCCTGCGACAAACCTCTCAGATATCCAACCGGCCCCCGCGAACTGAAGCACCCTGCGTCTGGTTGCGGACTTTCCGCCAACCCGATTCACACGACTAAGTTAACGTTTCGTGGAAAATGCCGGCATGCTTAACCGTCTGCTCTCCTGGATTGCATTCATCGCCATTTTCGTGAGAGTACCGCGTCCCGTTGCCGCGTAATGACTGCCGTCCAACAATTTGCAGTGTATAGCGAATTGGACAATCAAGTTGGACAATGATAAGATAACGCTAGTAGAATCCCTTAATTCTAAGAATGACCTAGCTTGTCATTTGAAGAAAAAGAGGGCCTACGTAAGGGGCGACCCTTACTTTGATTATGTGTAAAACCGTAAAACAGGGACTGCAAAAATGAAATCGATTGCTTCGTTCTTCCGCGCCTTCAACTCTGATGAGAGCGGCGCGGCTTTCATCGAATACACCGCGCTTCTTGGCGTCATTCTCGCCGTGGGCATCGCAGTGCTGACCGCCGTCGGCACCTGGGCGAACGGTCGCTGGACTCTTCTGAACAGCTCGCTGTCGCCGTAATTGAAACGGGGGGTGTGGGTTGAGATTTTACAAGCCTGCACAATCGTTTGCAAATAGCTGCCGCGACTTTGGTCGCGGCAGTAATCTTAAAGATGGACTACCCGCAACACGATAATCACTGAACGAGAAAAAAGTTCATGCTCCCTGTGCGTACTGGCACTCTCGTGATGCTCATCGTGGCATTGCTCTTCGGCGGCCTCGCAGTTTTCATTGCGAAGGCGTGGCTGGCAAACCAGCAGGCACAGGTCTCGCAGCAGGTCACTCCTGAGCCCGTCCAGGTGGAAACGCAGAAGATCGTCGTTGCGAAGACGGAATTGAAGTTCGGCCAGCCGGTCACGCCGGATGTCGTGACCGAACTTGATTGGCCGAAGCAGGCCTTGCCCGAAGGTTCCTTCCCCACGATTGCCGACATCAACAAGGATGGAGCCCGCGTGGTTCTGACGCCCATCGGCATGAACGAACCAATCCTGGCTTGGAAAATTTCGGGACCTGGCTCCCGCGCCAGCCTATCCGCTCTGGTGAAGGACGGCATGCGCGCCGTTACAATCCACATCAACGATACCGCCGGCGTTGCGGGCTTCGTGCTGCCCGGCGACAGGGTGGATGTGCTCTACACGCGCGGACAGGGTAGCGATGCCAGCATCGATGTGCTGTTCCAGAACGTGAAGGTGCTCGCCGTCAACCAGAACGTCGACGAAAAGACCGGCACTCCCATTGATGGTCGAACGGCTACACTGGAACTCACTCCGCTTGATGCCCAGAAACTGGCGCTGGCTCAGACCACCGGCGGCCTCGCATTCACACTGCGCGCGCGCGGGTTCGCTCGATACCGCGCCCGCGCGGCGCGTCGTCGAATTGGAGCTCGGATCGACTGCCGCACTGTCCCAGTCATCGGAGGCGAAGGACACGACGGCGCAGTCGGACCTCGCGCGCCGCTCGCCGGAACTCGAATTGAAACTGCAGCAGGACCAGGCCGCCCGTGCTGAGCAAGTCGTCTCGCAAGCCAAGCCAGAGACCCCGGCCGCCAGTGAAGATGCGTTGCCCAGTACCGTCCAGGTCACGATCTTCCGTGGTCTGGAGGGCTCCTCCTACACCGTTCCCCTGGATGCCAATCAATGATCAAAAGCACGACCAGCTCGCTTCGGACCATGCATAGATCGGCCCCGGCGGCTCTATGCGCCCTTGCGCTGCTCATGTTAACCTTAATGCCAGCCTTTGGGCCGGTCACCGCTTCAGCCGCGACGCTGCTGAAAATCTCGTCGGAAGACCGGGTTGCGCGGCTCAAGGTGACCCAAGGCCGGTCGGAAACATACAGGCTCCAGGTTCCCTTTGGAGAGATCGTCGTGGGCGATCCGGAGACGGCTGACGTCAACGCCCTCAGCGACCGCACGCTCTATGTCCTGGGCCGCAAGCTCGGCACGACCAACGTCACCCTCTTCGACGCAGACAAGAACCTTCTTGCCGTCATCGACGTCGAAGTGACCCACGATCTCTCGGGACTGCGCGAAGCCATCCAGAAAGCCGTTCCGGGCGCCAATCTGAAGGTGCAGAGTGTCAACGGGCGCGTCCTGCTCGAAGGCGAGGTACCGAGTGCTCCGGCGGCCGACAAGGTGATGAAGATTGCCAAGGACTTCGCCGGTGACGACGTCACCAACTCCTTCTCGATCAGCGCCAATCAACAGGTGAACCTCGAAGTTCGAATCATCGAAGTGGCGCGCTCTGCCGGCAAGGATTTGGGCTTCAGCTGGAACCTGACGAACAATGGCAATGGTTATGCCCAGGGCGCCGGTGTGGTCAGCAATGCTGCCGGTGGCTCCGGCGGCGTGAGCGCCGGAAGGACACTGGGCGCAGTAGCTGGCGCACTCTCCGGCGTGTTGCCATTCGGCACGATCGTCGCGAACATCCTTGAGCAACGGCACCTCGCCCGATCTCCTGATCAGCGCGCTCGAGGAGCGCCGCCTCGCTCGCCGTCTGGCGGAGCCGAACCTCACCGCCCTATCGGGCCAGTCGGCCAACTTCCTCGCGGGTGGCCAGGTGCCGGTGCAGACCTGCCAAGGCTTCCCTTGCGACCCAGACCTGCTCCGTTGATTACAAGGACTTCGGCGTCCAGTCTGCAGTTCACACCAACTGTGATGGACGATGGACTGATCAACCTTCTGATCAATCCGCAGGTTTCGGAAATCGATCCGTCCCTCAGCTTCAATGGCAACCCCGGATTCATAACCCGTAGCGCCAACACCAGCGTCGAACTGCGCGACGGCCAGAGCTTCGCCATCGCCGGGCTGCTGCAGTCCCTCAATGCGAAGGACGCCAGCCAGGTACCATGGATCGGCGACGTGCCCGTCGTCGGCACGTTGTTCCGCTCCTCGTCATTCCAGAAAAAGGAATCGGACCTCGTCATCATCGTGACTCCGCGCCTGGTTCGTCCGGTCGGCACGGAACAGATGCTGAAGGACCCGCTCAATGACGGGCTGGTGTCCTCCAACGAGCCCGAGTTCTTCCTGATGGGCAAGCAGGAGGTCTCACGCAAGAGCCTCGATAAGCAATACAATGGCGTTTATGGCCACATCATCGACCTACCGCAGGTGAATTATGGCGCTCCCCAGAAATAAAATCATCGCTAGCATCTTCGTTGCCGCCGTGTGCCTTTCGACACCTGTGCTTGCTGACGACTCGACCATCAGCGGCAGGCCCGTGCACCGAAGCGACTATCTCGATGACAACTACATCTACGACTACATGAACCATCGCGACTTGATCACGATCGGATTGGGTGATGCGCCGACGTCGAATCTCATCATCATGCATCCCACTCCTTGGCCCGCGTATATCAACAACACGCGCATCAGGGGAACCGCCGGGGGCGGGCTAAATTCCCTCTTACTGCACCAATTTGGGCAATCCGGCCCACAGGCCGTAATTGGAGCCGCCGGGGGCCACTCCCGGGGCCACGTAGTCGGCCACCGTGACCCCTTCCAGACGCTTGTCCGTTCCATGGGCGTCCACCAGGGTCAGCTTGAAGGCCACAAAACCCAACACCTGTGCCCAGCCTGTGTGGCTGTCCCCTTGGATTACCGGCACCAGGACCGTCCAGTCGCCGTCCCGGCGGTTGAACTCTTTTTGCAGTTCCTGGAGCACCGAGTCGGACACCCCTTCCGTCACCCGGATCTGGTCCCCCACCTTGAGGGTGGGGCTGGGGGTGGAGCCGTTCACCAGGCCCCGCAGGTCTTTGGCCCCCGGAGAGCTGTCGTCAAAGGTATGCCAGCAGCCGTTATCCGTAGTGGTGGGATTGAGGTCGATGCGAATGGGCTCGCCCGCGTGTGCCGGCGGGGATTTGTCCAAGTCTATGGCCAGGGGGAAGCAGCCGCCCCCGGGGGGAACATAGCCGGCGTATCCGGTGAGCCCGATGGCCTGGGCCGAGAGATTGACGCTGCTGAGACCCTGGGGCATCAGCCCGGCAAAGAACATGGATACCGCTCCGTTGGCGGTATTGTCCTTGCGCACCACCACCTTCACGGCGTTGACCAGCGAGGCCGTGCACCCCGTGGAGGTAAAGGTGCGGCTGACCGCGTCCCAGCTACCGAAGGTGACGTCGCTGCTCAGAACCTGCAAGGCGGCGCCGTCCGCCTGGTTGCCCGCCACCACGGACTGGCAGATGTTGAAGGCCCGGCCGCAATCCGGCGCCGCGGAGGTGGGGTTTTGGGCCCCCGGGGGGACGGCGAACAGCCCCAGGGCGGCGGCCATGGCGCCGGCGTCCGCACCCCGCTGCAGTTCGCACTTTGACCAGGTAGAGGTGCCCCAGGTCGATGGCCAGGGCCATGCACCAAACCGCCACCGCGATCATCATGGCCGTGAGAGGCAGAACCGCCCCCCGTTCATCGGGCGTGAACCGAAATCTTTTCATAATCCTTCCATCCTTCCCTAACAGACTGTTGAAAATCGAGTTTTTCATGTCATCCTGAACGAACCATCATGATCTAAAGGTCACAACGAAGGATGAAAATCTGTTAACCAAGATCCCCAAGATATTATGTAAACTAATTAAGATAACTAATTGTAATAACAAGCAAATAATAGTTATTTTCATATAAAGTGAAGGATCTCAACCTGCTGAAAATACTAGATTCTTCGCGGCGCTCAGAATGACCTAATCGCGATTTTGGGAGTTTTTCAACAGCCTGCTAGTGTTATCGGTCACTTCTGCCGAGGATTAAATTTTTGCCCCCCAGCAAAACATTGCAGAAACCCCGGTCTTTTCCTAAAATAAAGAAGACGCTTATCTTTAGCCGGAACCTCGGTCTCAAGCTCTAGCGTCCTAAAACAGTTTTTGAGATAAAGAGAATCAACCCGGATGCGCCGACGGCTTTTTAGGAAGCAGGTGCAGGACGGGGGGAATCAGCCGGCTTTCTTCCCCACCCTGTGGTCAAATTACCCTTCATCCCGAAAAGGCAAGTTGCCGGTGGGCTCGTCGGGTGAACCCGGTCACCGCCGGGCGGCCGGCGAAAACCTCAGGGAGATCTTCTGTCACCTTAACCAGAGCCGCCGCCCCCTGGCGAGGGTCACCCACGACCAGGAGATGGCCCGTTACGCCGGTCCTCAGGTGATGCCCAGGGACGGGGAGTTGGCCTCCGATACCCGCTCCGCGCCGCCGCGCCTTGAAATCCAGGCCGCGGAGCAAGCCAGATGAACCCCGCTCGCTTTTCCACCTTTGCGGCCCTGCGCCACCGCAACTTCCGCCTCTTTTACACCGGCCAGACGATCTCCCTCACCGGTACCTGGATGCAGTCGGTGGCCTTCAGTTGGCTGGTGCTGGTGCTCACCAACTCCGCCTTCTATCTCGGCCTGGTGGGGGCCTTGCAGACCCTGCCGGTGCTGCTCTTTTCCTTCCTGGGCGGGGTGGTGGCCGACCACACCAGCAAACTCAAGCTTCTGTTCCTCACCCAGGCCATCCTCATGCTCCTGGCCCTGGCCCTGGGCCTTCTGGTGGAGCTGGACCTCATCAAGGTCTGGATGCTCTGTCTCGTGGTCTTTCTCTCCGGCACGGTGATGGCCTTCGACATCCCGGTGCGCCAGGCCTTCATCGTGGAGCTGGTGGGCAAACCCGATCTGCCCAACGCCATTGCGCTGAACTCCACCCTGTTCAACGCCACCCGGGTGGCGGGGCCCGCGGTGGGCGGCATAATCATCGCCGCGCTGGGCATGGCCAACTGCTTCTTCCTGAACGCCGCCAGCTTTCTGGCGGTGCTGCTGGCCCTCATCCTTCTACAGCTGCCTCCGGCCCGCCTAACGCCCTGGCAGCCCTTCCTGCACGCCTGGAAGGAACTCCTGGACTATCTGCTGGAACGCCGGGAACTGCGGCTGGTGCTCCTGCTCATGACCGCGGTGGCGGTTTTCGCCATGCCCTACTACGTGCTGCTCCCCATCCTGGCCCGGGACGTCCTGGGGGTGGGGCCCCGGGGCTTCGGGCTCCTCATGGCGGCCAGCGGCCTGGGCGCCTTCCTGGGAGGCCTGACCCTGGCCCGCCGGCTGCAGCGCCGGCCGCCCATGCCCTCCTTCCTGGGGGGCCTGGGAATATTCCTGGCGGGCCTCATGGGCCTGGGCCTGTGCCGCAACTATTACGCCGCCCTGGGCTTCATGTTCCTGGCCGGCTTCGGCATGGTGACCCAGCTCTCCACCGGCAACAGCCTGCTGCAGCTCAACGTGCCCGATGCCTTGCGGGGCCGCATCATGTCGCTGTTCGGCCTCATCGTCATGGGCTTCGCGCCGATGGGCAGCATGATCTACGGGGTGGCGGCCCATTACGCCGGGCCGGGCCCCGCCATCGCAGGCGGCAGCCTCCTGGCCGCTCTCTTAGCCGGAGGAGTATTGGTCCGCCATCCGGAGCTGCGCCACTTCGCCTTCACGGAGCTGGAACCGCCGGAATCCGCCCCGTTTCCCCCTCCCACCACCCCGCTGACCTGATTAACCGGGTTATCTCGGCCGGAAAATCGGTTATAATAGGGCTGGAACCGCCCCCTTCTGGGCTGACGACCTCGCTCTTATGCCGCCCCAACCGGACCAGACTGTCCCTGAAATGACCCCCGGGCTCACCCGGGGGCTGGTGTTGGCCTTCTTCGCTCTGGGCTTGCTCCTTATATTGAACCACGAACTGTGGCAGGACGAATGGCAGGCCTGGCTCATCGCCCGGGACAGTTCCTCGCTTCCGGAGCTTTTTAAAAATCTGAGGTATGAAGGGCACCCGGGGCTCTGGCATCTTGGCCTGTTCTGCCTCAGCCGCTTTGCCCAGCAGCCGCTGGCCATGCAGGTGTACCACCTGCTGCTGGCCACCGCCACGGTTTATATCTTCCTGAGATTCTCCCCCTTCCCCAGCTTACAAAAAATTCTCTTCGTTTTCGGCTACTTTCCTTTCTTTGAATACGCCGCCCTCAGCCGGAATTATGCCCCGGGCATTTTATTGATCTTTATGTTTTGCGCGGTTTTCACGACCAGCTTTCGCCGCAGGTTCCTGGTGCTTGCCGGCATCCTGTTCCTCCTGGCCCAAACCAATGTCTACGGCCTGTTCATCGCCATGGCCCTGGGATTGGCGCTGGTAGTGGCCGCCTTAACCGCTGGCGGCTTCAACCTGAAGGAGCATAAGTTCCAGTTCCCGGCCGGCCTGGCCCTGTTGGTCGCCGGCGTCATAATCTCCGTAATTCAGCTGGTGCCGCCGGCGGATTCCGGGGTTGCAACGGGCTGGAAGCTTGATCTTGATTTGCCCCATTTTACCAGGGTCGTGGCCACTATCTGGGAGAGCTTCGTTCCCCTTCCCGCGGCCCAGTACCATTTCTGGGACACCAACATCATCGCCGATCCCTACTTAAAGTTTTTTTTATCCCTCCTGCTGCTGGCTTTCCCCATACTTTTGTTTCTGCGCCAGCCCCTGGTGCTGGGTATTTTTGCTTTGGGAGCCCTGGAAATTTTGACTTTCGGCTATACGAAATATTTTGGCTCCATCCGCCACCACGGCCACCTGTTCATCCTGTTCCTGTCCTGCCTCTGGCTCTCCGGCTCTTTTCCCTCCAAAGAATTGACCGGGCCCCTGGCTAAAGGGCTGGCCGATTTTGGCCGGAGGAATAGAGACAGATTTGTGGTGGCCCTGCTGGGGGTCCACCTGTTGGCAGGTCTGATGGCTTATGGGATGGATCTATTTTATCCCTTTTCGGCGGGCCGGGAGACGGCGCGTTATATTAAGGAAAACCATTGGGACCGCCTGCTGCTGGCCGGGGAGGAAGACGACGCCGCCTCGGTGCTGGCCGGCTATCTCCATCGGCAAATCTACTATCCCGGCAGCGGCCGCTGGGGCTCCTTCGTGATTTCGGACCAAAAGAGAAAGAGCTTGAAGGATGCGGAGATCCTGGCAAAAACCCGGGAATTGGCGCTTAAACACCAAAGGGACGTCTTGCTTATCATGAACCGGGAAATGGCGGTGCCGGGAAACCCGGTGCTACCGGTGCGCCAATTCACCGACAGCATCGTGCCCGCGGAAAGATATTATCTCTATCTGGTCAAATATGGCAGGTAGCGCGGGATGGTCCTGCGGGTCATATTGCCTCCCCCAGCCAATCGTGAAGGGTTATAATAAAATGAAAGTGGTTGCCATCTGATTTCTGCCCTTGGAGTATCAGGATGAGGTCCGATAACCCTGGCCGCCTTGTATCGGTGGATATATTTCGCGGCATGACCATCGCCGCGATGATCATCGTCAACAACCTGAGGGCCTGGACCGATACCCCCCGCTTCCCTCGCCTGACCCATGCCGAATGGAATGGGTGTACCCTGGTGGATCTCATCTTCCCGTTTTTCATTTTCATCGTCGGCGTCTCATCGGTCTTTTCCGTCGATAAACGGCTAAAAACCGGAGAGAGCCTGGGGCGATTGTACAAGCATATCCTCTTTCGCACCGCGGCGCTGTTCTTACTGGGCCTGGTGGCCTGCAGTTATTTCATCTGCGGCTGGCTTTTCCAATCCCTCTGCCCCCCGGCAGTGGCCCAGAAGAGCATCTGGGCGATTTTCCTCTCTCCGCCGGCCAACAGTGAGGTGTTCTACTTTTCTCTCGCCAACCTGAGAATTATGGGCGTGCTGCAGCGCATCGCCCTCGTTTATCTGGTAGTTTCGATTCTGCTGATCCACACCCGGTGGCGGCTCCAGGCGCTGGTGGCCGGCGCCCTGCTCCTCTTATACTGGGGCCTGATGACCGCCTTCCCGGGTTTCCGCCTTGAACCGGGGCAGGACCTGGGCGCCTTCATCGACCGCACCGTCTTCGGCGAGGCGCATTTGTGGCGTTACACCCATACCTGGGATCCCGAGGGCTTGCTCAGCACCCTGCCGGCCATCGCCACCGGACTGTGTGGGGCGCTGACCGGCCACTGGCTGCGCCGCGCCGGCGACCGGCGCGACACGCTCATCGGACTTTTCCTTTTCGGCTTCCTCGCCATAGTCGTCGGCACGGCCTGGGGATACGTCTTTCCGCTCAATAAGTATCTCTGGACCAGCTCCTTTGTCGTCTATACCGCGGGCTACGCCCTCATGTTTCTGGCCGCCTGGTACTGGCTGACTGACATCAGTGACATCAGGCAGACAAAGACAGTTTGGGCCCTGCCCTTCATCTGGCTTGGCATGAACCCACTTTTGGCTTATTGCGGCGCCCAGATCGGGACTCTAGCCCTGGGCGCCTTATACATCGGCACCCCGACTCAGCACACCCACCTGATCACGATAATACTTAGCACCATCTTCGGAGAAAACTGGGATGTCGTCGGCCAGACGAGTTGGCTGGACCCGCGGTGGCCCTCGCTATATTGGGCGCTCATCTACCTTACCTTCTGGACCTTGCTGATGGGCCTGCTTTACCGCAAGCGAATCTTTCTCAAGATCTAGAGCAAGGTGGAAACTAGGGTGAGTCACAGATTGCACAAATCCGTTATTGCAGATATCTGCGATAATTAGGAAATTATTAAGAGGCGCAAAAAAGTGAGGAGGAAGTAACAATTATGGCATCAACCAAGATTTTGGCAACTATATTTGCAATTGCAATTGTTTTAAAACTGATCCTCATAATCAGCAGATCTAATCTTTGGGTGAAGGCCGCCGGTATCATGCTGGGAAATTATATGCGGACGATGGTTATATATTTGATACTGGCGGCGATAGTGGGCTATTATGTCTTAACGCGTATCAATATAATAGATGTTGCAGCTGTTATGTTGTTTACCTCTTTATTAATTGGAATAGCTCTTGCTCCTTATTCTGCATCATTACTTAAATTGCCAGAAAATGTAATGAGGGTCGGGGTAGGGAAAGCGTGGTTGCCGATGTTAATTTGGGGCCTATTGGCGTTATGGGTTCTTTATGCGGTTTTGTTTAAATAGAGGGTAAGTAAAACTTAAGGCTGGGGTTAGGTCAAAACGCCAGCTGGCTTCTGCTCATCAGCTACCTTAAACCCCAAGAAGAAATATCTGCTTATGTTTACCAGGGCCGTCTGAGGTAAGCAAAGCCGTGGCAGAGGACGGGTTGGTCATTCTTACCTCAAAGATCAGGAGCGCCGGCGCCTAATTTCCTCCTCCCAAAACCCCTTGTCATTCTTGCAGGCTTTTGTTATAAAAATATGATTTAAAAAATTACACACGCCCCGCCAGGGCGGGCTGGTGCCGAGCGCGAGAGCGCCCGGTGGCCTCGTCGGCGGCGGAGCGGCGGCTAAACCAGGAGGAAGTAAGCTTATGTCTTATGTCACCATGAAGGAATTGCTGGAGGCCGGGGTTCATTTCGGCCACCAGACCCGCCGCTGGAATCCCAAGATGGGGCCTTTCATCTTCGGAGCCAGAAACGGCATCCACATCATCGACCTGCAAAAAACCGTTCAATATTTCAAAGTCGCCTATAATTTCGTGGTGGAAAAAGTGGCGGACGGCGGTATCGTCCTGTTCGTGGGCACCAAGAAACAGGCCATGGACGCCATTGCCGAAGAGGCCCAGCGCTGCGGCATGTTCTTTGTCAACCACCGGTGGTTGGGGGGGATGCTCACCAACTTTGCCACCATCAGCCGTTCCATCGCCCGCCTCAAGGATTTCGAGGCCATGAAGGAAGACGGCACCATCAAGCGCTTCCCCAAAAAAGAAATCCTGATGATGGAAAAGAAGGCCGCCAAACTGGAGCGCTCTCTGGGCGGCATCAAAAATATGGGCCGTCTGCCGGACATCGTCTACGTGGTGGACCCCCGCAAGGAAGACATCGCGGTGCAGGAAGCCCGGAAGGTGCAGGTCCCGCTGTTGGCCATCGTGGACAGCAACTGCGACCCCACAATCATCGATTACCCCATTCCGGGCAACGACGACGCCATTCGCGCCATTCGCCTGCTTACCGCCCGGGTGGCCGACGCGGCCATAGAAGGCAAAAAGCTGGCGGAGGAGCGCCTGCAGGGGATGCTGGATAAGGAAGCCGCGGCCGCCGCCGAACCCGAGGCGCCCCCGGAGGCCCCGGCGGCCGCGGCGGCGGCCCTGGAGCCGGAGGCGTAATCCCGCCGCCTCACCGGCGCCCCGCCCCGGTCCGCTGGGTGCGGCTGAATACCTGTTTTCCTGAGTTGACATTGTAAGCCCGGGTTATGGCTTCGGGTTTTGGCAAGGAGGCAAGAGTTGGAGATTACTGCGGAACTGGTAAAAACCCTGCGTGATAAGACCAACGCCGGGATGATGGATTGCAAGAAGGCCCTGAAGGAGACGGACGGCGACCTGGAGGCCGCGGTGGCCTACCTGCGCCAGAAGGGTCTGGCCGTGGCTGCCAAGCGGGCCGGCCGGTCCGCCGCCGAAGGGGCCGTCTGGGCCCACATCGCCCCGGACCACCAGTCCGGGCTGCTGCTGGAACTGAACTGCGAAACCGATTTCGTGGCCAAGACCGATTCCTTCCTGGACCTGGGCGCCCGGCTCAGCGAACAGCTGGCCGCTTCGGCCCTGGAAACGGTGGAGGCGCTGCTGGCCGAGCCCTGCCCCCACCTGCCGGGGCTGACGGTGACCGACTACCTGAACGACGTCATCGCCAAGACCGGTGAGAAATGCCACCTCCGCCGCTTCAGCCGCTTCACGGGCGACCTGGTGGCCGCCTACATCCACCACGGCGGCAAGATCGGGGTGCTCCTCGAACTGAGCGGCACGGAGGCGGCCCCGGAAGCCGTGGCCGCGGCCAAAGACGTGGCCATGCAGATCGCCGCCGCCAACCCCCTGGCCATCAGCCCGGAGGACCTGAGTCCCGAGGCGGTGGCCAAGGAAAGGGCCATCTTCGAGGCCCAGGCCCGGGAAAGCGGCAAGCCGGATAAGATCATCGAGAAAATGGTCACCGGCCGCCTGGAAAAATTCTACAAGGAAGCCTGCCTCCTGCAGCAGGCCTTCGTGAAAAACCCCGACCAGACCGTGGCCCAATACCTCAAGGAGACGGGCGACCGGCTGGGCCGCAAAGACCTCAAGGTGAAGCGGTTCACCCGCTACCAGGTGGGGACCGAATGAGAACCCCATGACGCCGGAGACCCCCAAATACCACCGCATCCTCCTTAAGGTGAGCGGTGAGACCCTGGCGGGCGACAAAAAGTTCGGCCTGGACCCTGCCACCCTGAAGGCCATCGCCCTGGAAATCAAAGGGGTGACGGACCTCAAGGTGCAGGTGGGGATCGTGGTGGGGGGCGGCAACATCTTCCGGGGCCTGGAAGCCAGCGCTCAGGGCATCGAGCGGGCGGTGGCCGACAACATGGGCATGCTGGCCACCGTCATCAACGCCATCGCCCTGCAGGACGCCCTGGAAAAGGCCGGCATCCCCACCCGGGTGATGAGCGCCATCACCATGAATGAGGTGGCGGAGCCCTACATCCGCCGGCGGGCCCTGCGCCACCTGGAGAAAGGCCGGGTGCTGGTCTTCGCCGCGGGCACCGGCAGCCCTTACTTCACTACGGACACCGCCGCGGCCTTGCGGGCCACGGAGATCGAGGCCCAGGCCATCCTCAAGGGCACCAAGGTGGCGGGCATCTACGACCGGGACCCGGAGAAAGACCCCAATGCCAAGATGCTGACCCGCCTCACCTACTTCGACATCCTGGAAAGAGCCCTCCGAGTCATGGACAGCACCGCGGTGACCATGTCCATGGAGCAGAATATCCCCATCATCGTCTTCAAGCTGCTGGAACCGGGTAATATGAAGAAAGTGGTGCTTGGCCGTAAGGTGGGCACCCTGGTGGAGAAGCGCCGCCATGAAAGATGAGGTTTTAAAAGAGACCAGACACAAGATGGACAAGGTGCAGGAGGTCCTGGGCCGGGACCTTTCCCGGGTGCGCACCGGCCGGGCCTCCGTGGCCCTGCTGGAAGGCATCAAGGTGGACTGCTACGGCACCACCATGCCTCTGCCCCAGGTGGCCTCCCTGGCCGCCCCGGAGCCCCGCCTCCTCACGGTGCAGCCCTGGGACTCCACCGTCCTTTCGGACATCGAGAAGGCCATCCTCAAGTCCGACCTGGGCCTCAACCCCGTCAACGACGGCAAGATCATCCGGCTGCCCATTCCGGCCCTCACCACCGAACGGCGCAAGGACCTGGTGAAGATGGTGAAAAAGATGGAGGAAGAGGCCAAGGTGGCCTTGCGCAACGTTCGCCGGGAGGCCAACGAAGACTTGAAGGAGATGAAGAAGGAGAAGATGCTCTCCGAAGACGACGCGCACCGGGGCCAGGACGAGGTGCAAAAAATTACCGATGACTACACCAAGAAGGTGGAGGCCCAGGCTGCGGAAAAAGAAAAGGAGATCATGTCCTTCTGATGGCCCCGGGTGCGCCTTTGTCTGATTCGTTTTATCCTCTAGACCGCTCCAGCCTGCCCCGCCACGTGGCCGTCATCATGGACGGCAACGGCCGCTGGGCCCAGCGCCGGGGATTGCTCCGCATCCGGGGCCACGTGGCCGGGGTGGAATCGGCGCGCGTCGTGACCCGCCTGGCCCGCAAGCTGGGCATCCCCTACCTGACGCTTTTCGCCTTTTCCGAAGAAAACTGGCAGCGGCCCGCCCTGGAGATCCGGGCCATCATGGCCCTGCTGCGCCGCTATCTGAGCCGCGAACTGCCCGAGATGCAGGAAAACCAGATCGCCCTCAGGGCCATCGGCGACCTCTCCCGCCTCCCCCGGGAAGTCCAGCAAGACCTGGCCCAAACCGTGGCGGCCACCGCCAAAGGGGCCCAGATGGTCCTGACCCTGGCCCTCAGCTACGGGGGCCGCACCGAGATCGTCCAGGCGGTGCAGGCCCTGGCCCGGGACCTCCTGGCCGGTCGCCTCAGACCCGAGGACATCGACGCCGCCCTGTTTTCCCGCTACCTCTACACCGCCGATCTGCCGGACCCGGACCTGCTCATCCGCACCAGCGGCGAGAAGCGCCTGAGCAACTTCCTGCTGTGGCAGATGGCCTACACCGAGTTCTACCTCACCGAGACCCTGTGGCCCGACTTCCGGGAAGAAGACTTCCTCAAGGCGTTGACCGCCTACCAGCAGCGGGAACGGCGCTTCGGCCTCACCCAGGAACAGATCGAGGAGCAGACCGCCTCCGATTCCCGGCATTGAGGGCAGAACGGGAAGGAAATTATAAGGGGGTCGAGGCTTCGCCTCGACCCCCTTAAATATTTGGGGGAGGGGGCTAAGGGCTTTTTCGTAAGTGCCCTTACCCCCTTCCCCAAACCCCCACCCCCAATCCCTTAAGTTTTAATTGACCGGGGAAGTCGGGCCCTCTGGCCCGTCTTCCCCGGTCCCTTCTGCGCCTTTGGAGAGGGTGCTTGGGGGGCATGTAGGGGCGGGGTCACCCCGCCCCTGCGGTCCCTGGCCCTCCCCCACCAACCATTCCTTTAACCTCTCCGCCGTCTGACGGGTGAATCCGGGGATGGCGGCCAGTTCCTCGGCGCTGGCCCGTTTCAGGGCCTCCAGGTCAGGGTAATATTGAAACAGCCGTTGCCGCCGCACCGGCCCGATGCCCGGGGCCCGGTCCAGGGCCGAGGCCAGCATTTCTTTTCGCGCCCGCTTCCGGTGGTAGGTGACGGCGAAGCGGTGGGCCTCGTCCCTGAGCCGGAGCAACAGCAGCCATCCCGGCGCATTGGCCGGCAAAAACAATGGGTTCTTCCGTCCCGGCAGAAAGAGGCGGTCCCGCACCGGGCGGCCTTCTTGCACAGTAGCCTTGGCCAGGCCCACCACCGGAAACTGCGGTTTCAGGGGCAGTTCCTGCAGGGCTTGCAGCACCACGTTCAACTGGCCCCGGCCCCCGTCCACCACCAGCAGGTCCGGCAGCTTACAATTCTCCTTGCCGTAGTGGCGTCGCACCACTTCCCGCAGCATGGCGTAGTCGTCCTGGCCGGCCACTTCCCGGATGCGGAAGCGCCGGTAGCCGGATTTGTCCGGGGCGCCGCCCGCGAAGGCCACCAGGGCCCCCACCGGCTGCTCCCCCTGGAGGGTGGAAATGTCCAGACCTTCTATTCTTGCCGGCGCCTGCTCCAGGTGCAGTCGCCTTTGCAGATCCAGCAGCGCCGCGCCGGGGTCGGCCACCGGGGCCGCCAGACGCCGCCTGAGCGCCGCCCGGGCGTTTTCCGCCGCCAGGGCCAGCAGCCGGCCCCGCTCGCCGCCGGGGGCCGTCTTAAGGTGCACCGGCGAGCCTTTCTCTTCACTCAGGAGCGCCTCCAGTAGCCGGCGGTCCGGAATTTCTCGGGGCAGCAACATTTCATCGGGCAGGGGCCGGCCTTGGGAGTAGTACTGCTTGACAAAGGCGCCCAGCAGGTCTTCTTCCGGCGGGGGTTCGGGAAAATGGTATTCCCGGCTGCCGGTGACCAGGCCGCCCCGGACCAGGAGCACCAGAATCAGGGCCTGGCCGCCCTCGCCCGCCAGGCCCAGGACGTCCTGGTCCCTGAAGCTGGGTCGGGCCATGTCCTGGCGCTCCAGGGTGCCCTTGATGGCATTGATGCGGTCCCGGAGGACTGCGGCCCGCTCGAAATCCTGGTCCGCCGCGGCCCCGGCCATGTCGGCCTTGAGCTTCTTCAGGAAGTTCCGGCCCCGCCCCTTGAGGAAGAGGACGGCTTCCTGCACCGCCTGGCCGTATTCTTTGGCGTTCACCATTCCGGCGCAGGGACCCAGGCAGTGCTGGAGCTGGTATTCCAGGCAGGGCCGGGAGCGCAGCGCCAACCGGCGCTCCCGGCAGGTACGCACCCCGAAGGCCTGCTTCATCACTTTGAGGGTCTCCCGGGCCATGCCGGCGGAGGCGTAGGGGCCGAAATACAGCGCCCCGTCCGCATGGAAGCGCCGCACGAACCTGAGGGCCGGAAACTCCTCCTTCAGGTCCAGGCGCAGGCAGAGATAATTCTTGTCGTCCCGCAGCATGACGTTGTAGCGGGGCCGGTGCTCCTTGATGAGGTTGCGCTCCAGGATGAGGGCCTCCCGGCCCGTGGCCGTGAGGATGAAATCCACCCGGGCCAGCTTCTGGAGCATCAGGGCGGTCTTGGGGTCGTGCTTATCCGGGGCCTTGAGGTAAGAGCCCAGGCGGTGCTTCAGGTTCACCGCTTTCCCCACATAGAGCACCCGGCCGCGGTCGTCCTTGAACAGGTAGACGCCGCTGGCCCCGGGAACCTGACCCAGGGCCCCGGCCAGGGCCGGATAGGGGGAATCGGGCTTTACTTTAGATCCGGGCATCTTATCTTCTAACCTAGCAGGCGCCATCGGCCTATCAAGGCGATGAAGATTTCACCACAGAGACACAGAGCGCACCATAAATCAATTTCCTCTGTGACCTCCGTGTCTCTGTGGTTTATTTTTCAGGAGGCAACCATGACCATCCCCATGCGGCCCCTGGGCCATACCGGCCACCACGCCACCGTCCTGGGTCTGGGCGGCGAGGGCGTCCTGCGCACCTACGGCGAGGACCAGGGGGCCCAAGCGGTCATCGAGGCGGCGCTTGCCGCGGGTATCAATTATTTCGAGAGCGCCCGGGCCTACTCCGGCAGCGAGGCCTACCTGGGCCGGAATCTTAAGGGCCACCGGGACCGGATCTTTCTCACCAGCAAGTCCCACGGCCGCACCTACAAAAAGGCCATGGCCCATCTGTCCGTCACCTTGAAACACCTGGACACCGACCACCTGGACCTGTGGCAGGTCCACGACGTGCGCACCCAGGAGGACCTGCAGGCGCTCACCGCCCCCGGCGGGGGCCTGGAGGCCTTCCGGGAGGCCAAAGAGAGGGGCTGGACCCGCTTCGTGGGCGTCACCGGCCACCACGACCCCGACATCCTGCGCCGGGCCCTGGACCTCTACCCCTTCGACACCGTGCTCCTCCCGGTGAACCCGGCGGAGCCCCAGGACCGGAGTTTCCTGCCGGTGGCCGCCGACGCTTTATCTCGGGGCCTGGGGGTCATCGGCATGAAGGTGCTCTTGCGGGGGGTCCTGCCCCAACTGGCGGAAAACCCCCGGGAGCTGGTGCCCGAGCTGGTGGCCTACGCCCTGAGCCAGAGCCTCTCCCTGGTGGTCATCGGCGCCGACACCCCGGAGCAGGTGGCCGAGCTGGCCGCCGCAGCCCAAAACTTCGTCCCCATGACCCCGGAGGAGCAGCGCGCCCTGGAGGAAGCCGTGGCTCCCTTTGCCCGCCAGTTGATGTACTACAAGCCGTGAGCCTCCCAAAACTTTTCCTGAGCCTCTTATTGGGGGCTGGGAGAGAAGTTTGAGGGGAGGGCGATTGTAAGCCCCCGGCCCTCCCCTCAAATTTACTTCTTCTCCCCTTCCAGCCTTTTGCCCACGTACCAGTCGATCTGGCGGCAGATGCCCTTGATGACCTGGGCCTCCCGGGCCAGCAGGCCGTGGCGGGAAAAGAGGCGCCGCACGTTGAACATCCAGTGCTCCGGGTTCTGGTGGGAAATGAAGTTGATCTTCACCAGGGTCTCCTGGAGCATGGCGTACATGGACGAAAGCTCGGCGGAGTTGGCCAGTCGGGGGATGAACGTTGGGCGGTCGCCAGCCGCCAGGAAAATTTCGTAGGCCAGCACCATGACCGCCTGGGCCAGGTTCAGCGACGAGCACGCCGCGGTGGGGATGTGCACCAGGGCGTGGCAGAAGGCCAGCTCCTCGTTGGTGAGGCCGAAGTTCTCCGGCCCGAAGAGCAGGGCGATGTCGTTGTGCTCCGAGTGGTCGAGGACCCGGGCCGCCATCTCCCGGGGGGTGAAATAATCCCGGCGCACCCCGCCCAGGCGGGCCGTGGCGCCCACCACGTACTGAAAGGGGGCCAGGGCCTTACCCAGGTCGTCATGCACCTCCATGCCTTCCAGGAGGTGGACCGCCGGCCCGGTGGCCATCATGGCCATGCGCTCCGGGTCCAGGTCCTCCGGCTGCACCGCCACCAGGCGGCTCAGGCCCATGTTGCAGGCGGCCCGGGCCGCGGCGCCGATGTTTTCGGGCAAACGGGGCCGGAACAGGACCACCGCCACCTTAGCCAGCCGCACCCGGTGCGTCTCGGTGTCTCGGCTGCGCTTCATGGCCATACTTTAGCACATCCCGCCCTTCCGGCAAAGCGGGCCGGGTTGGGGTTTTCGGTTTTCGGCTTTCAGTCTTCGGTTGGGGATCTCTGGTTTTTGCTGCGACGCCGCTAAAATTCTTCCTTCTCCCACCACCCCACCCTCCCCTGCCGCCTCCCTCGCCCGGGGCGGCATTTGGCCGGTCTCTTACTCACCTTGCCGCCGCGGTTGAAGATTCTTATAATAGATTTGGGGGTGGCCTGCGGTCGGGGGGGCGGCCGCCGTTAGGAGAACAGGTATGCACATCGACAGCTATGAATTCGGGCACCTGGTGATCGACGGCCACTCCTACCGCCAGGACCTCTTGATCTGGCCGGGAAACATCAAAAGTGACTGGTGGCGCCGGGAAGGCCATCTCTTGCAGGTGGATGACGTGGCCGAGGCCCTGGCGGCCACCCCCCAGGTCCTGGTGGTGGGCACCGGCAACCCCGGCAATCTGCGGCTGGACCCCAGCCTGGAGGCTTATCTCCAAGAACGGGGCATCGACCTGATTGTCAGGCCCACCCGGGAAGCGGTGCCCATCATCAACGACCTGGCCGGCAGGCGCCGCCTGGCCGTGGCCCTGCACCTGACTTGCTAGGGGTCCGGCAGGGATTTTTCCAGCAAATGGCAAAATATAGCCGCAGGCTTTAGCCTGCGCCTGCACAGGCGGGACGCCTGTGCCACCAAAGAACCTCTCAGGACCTCGCCATGACTTATAACATCATCGACGCCCACCTCCACACCGGCATCCAGAACGTTTCCTGGGGCTGGGAAAACGCCCGGCCGCTGCTTCAGGCCGCGGGGATCAGCGGCGTGGGGGCCATCGCCCCGGTGGAAGACATTTATGACCGCTACGACCCTGACTTCCCCGACACCGCCGCCTGGCAGCAGTGCCGCCGGGCCGCCCACCGGTACCTGCTGGACCTGAAGGCGGCCGGCGCCGCCCAGGGCCCGGAGATCTTCCCCTACTTCTTCGTATGGAACGACTTTGCCTGGGAGGAATTGGGGCCGGAATACGCGGCCATCAAGTGGCACCGCCACGCCGATGAGCCGGTCTACCGCTACGACGACCCCCGCTGCCGCCGCTTCCTGGAGGTGGTTAAGGTCCGGGGCCTGCCCATCCTGCTGGAGGAAACCCTAAAAAACACTTTGTTCTTCCTGGACCACCTGGCCGGGGACCTGCCGGTCATCATTCCCCACCTGGGAGGCCTCAACGGCGGCTACGTGCCCCTGGACCGGCACGGGGTTTGGGGCCGGCCTTTAGTTTACGCCGACACCTCCACCGCGGCCCTCCCCGAAATTAAGGACTTCCTCAGACGCTATGGCAGTGACCGCCTGCTTTTCGGCAGCGACTACCCCTTCAGCCAGCCCCAGACGGAACTGGACAAGATCTTGAACCTCAACCTGCCGGAGTCCCAAACCCAGGCCATCCTGGGAGACAACTTTCGGCGGTTGTGCCGGGTGGGTTGAATGGCCCTACGTTGAAAAATGCTTCAAGTTCCTAATCTGTCATTCTGAGCGCCGCGAAGAATCTAGTGTGTGTGACGGCCATCATACTGCGATTTACGGGGCACAACCCTGGTAATTTCCAGGGACCAGACCCTTCCGCCTTTGGCTCAGGGTGACAAAATAACAAGTTTATCAACAGCCTGCTATGGCAGGCATCGGGTCCGCCCCTACCATAGGTTAATTGAGGCCTCTTATACCAAGTCGAGACCTCTGCGAAAATCTCAGTTGCTGCCCTGGTTCATCAAAATGTAGCGTAGGCGCCCCCGCCTGCGATGAGCGGTGGACAGCCGGGGGCGGCTATCCCACATTTAGATTTTCGCAGAGGTCTTAAGTCGCAATTAAACAGGTGGCGCAGGCGTCTCGCCTGTGCAGGCGCAGGCTAAGGCCTGCGGCTATAAAAATAGCTCTTTGAACGCAACTCGGTTTTATAAAATAAAAAAAGGGGCGGCCCGGCGGACCGTCCCTTGGTTTTCCATGCCTGGCCGCAACCTTAACTCAGGCCCGCTGCATCTTCTCCTTCAGGTCTTCCAGCATGGGCTCGAACTGCTCCAGGAGGCCGCCCTGGAATCGGCGCCACTCTTCCTGAAATTGGGGGAGTTGCTCCACCTCCAGTCGCACCTTCTGGCGCAGCTGGGCCTCCATGGCCCGCTGCACCTGGCCGATACCCGCGCCGAACCTGGCCTTGAGCTGCTGCAAGGCGCTGCTCCGGAGCTGCAGAAATTGCTGCAGGAGCTGCTCCAGTTCCGCCGTGAGGCGGGCCATGGCTTTCGGGTTGCCGGCCACCAGCGCCAGGCCCGCCACGGCCCGGTCCAGGCGCGAGTCCAGGTCCCCGTTGCGGGGCAGGCCGATGTTGCGCAGGAAGACCTTTTTCATGGCAGCCCGGGCCGCCGCCTGCGCCTCCGGGGGGATGGCCTTGAGTCCCTCCTCCAGGTCCCCTTCTTCTTTCAGGTATTGGACCGCCAACTGGCGGCCCTGCTCCTGGTATTGCGCCGCGGCCATCTCCTCCTTGGAGGCCTTGCCGTAGCGCTCGGCCTTTTCCAGGGCCAGCTCTAAAGCACTCTTGATTTCCGCCAACGGATGCTCTCTTTCTCTCCCACCGGAGGGCGTCAGCAGGTGCGTCACTTGATTTTGGGGGGAGGAGTCGAGTCGGATTTCCCGGATTCCTTGGGCGGCGCCGCGGCCTCGGAGCCCCCGGCCGCCTTCGACTCATCGCACTTGTCGCCGGAGGAAACGGCCCGGTTGCCGCCGTAGTCCGTCACATACCAACCGCTGCCTTTAAGATGAAAGGCGCAAGAACTGATGAGCTTGCTGAGACCGCCGCCGCATGCGGGACAGACCGTGAGGGGCGGCTCGGAAATCTTCTGCCATTTTTCCGTAACCCGGCCGCAGGCGGCGCATTGATACTCATAGATGGGCATTACTGCCAACCTCCTTGCCAGTGATGTTCATAATACCGGAGTACCGGCGGCATATCGAGATATTTGAAGGGCTCCAGGATCTTTTGGGTCAGCCGGTGGACCCGTTGCTCCTCCTGGCGCTTTTGCTCCTCGGAGGCCTCGAACAGGGCCAGAAACTGACTGAAGCGCACGATATGCACCAGTTCATGGGTGACAATGTAAACCAACAGGGGGAAGAGGGCCAGGTCCTCCCGGGACTGGAGGGCCTTCAGGATGTTGTGGTCCTGCAGGCAGACCCGGTAAAAATCGAAAGAAGCGGACGGCAACGCCCGGTTGTGGGGTTTGCCCCGGTACTTGGCCACCAGGGCCTGGGCGTGGGCCGAGATCTCCTCCCGGGCCAGGGCCTCCAGGGTGAGGATGTCGTAGCGCGCCCGGCGCCAGTTTCCGGGGCCCAGCTTGAAGAAGTCGGAGGTCACCTCTTCGGCGATGCCCGACGCCTCTTGCAAAAGCTCTTTGTGATCCTGGTGAAAATAGAGTCGGCCCATATCTTTATCTATATAAAATTATCATTATTACCTTTCTTGTCAACTTTCTTCTTAGTCTCCGGTTCCCTTTCCAGGACATTAGTTTCTCTTGTGAGTTTCATTAAGGAAAGCTAATATTTACTAAACCTGTTTCAGAAAGCGTCCCCGAGGTCTCGCCGGTGCTGAAACCTGCGGCTACCACTACATGACTTGAAGTTGCCACCGGCACCTGAGCGACCGATTAAATAACCGGAAACCGAAAACTAAAAACCGAAGACCGTTTCTATGACCCGCTTGCCCCGGCAACTGGCAGACCTGGCCCGCATGCTCACCTACATGCTGTGCCACCGTCCCGACGAGTTCGGGCTGGTGCTCTCGGAAGATGGTTTCATCCCCCTTAAGACGCTGCTGCGGGCCCTCAGCGCCGAGCCGGGTTGGGGCTTCGTGCGGCGCCACCACCTGGACCAGGTGGCGGCCCTGGTGCAGCCGCCCGCCTTTGAGTTGGCAGGCGACCGGATCCGCTGCCTGGCGCCCGGTCCGGCCAGGCTGCGCCGTCCCGGGGAGCCCCCCCCTGCCCTGCTGTACGCGGCCATCCCTGTCAAAGCCCACGAACGGGTCTGGGAAGAAGGGCTTAAGCCGCCGCCGCAGAAGGAACTGGTGCTGGCCGCCACCCCGGAGACGGCCCTGAAGCTGGGCCGGCGTCGCTCCCCCCAGCCGGTGCTGGTCACGGTCCAGGCCCAGGCCGCGGCCCGGGCCGGCGTCGCTTTTCAGGGTTACGGTGAAGACCTCTTCCTGGCCCCGGCCCTGCCCCGGGAGTTTCTCCAGTTGCCGCCGCCGCCCCAGCAAAAACCGGGGGCCAAATCCGAGAAGCCGCCCCGGCCGCCGGCTCCCACCCCCGGGACCTTTGTCCTGGACCTGCCCGGGATGTTTCAGCCCACCTCCCAACATAAGAGCAAAGGCCACAAGCGGGAGCCGGCCTGGAAATCAGGGGCCCGGACCCTGCGGAGAAAGCGGGAAAAAGGGGGAAAGGGAAAAAGGTGAAATGGGGAGCAATTTCTCTTCTTCTCGTCTTTCGCCTTTTAGATGACGCGGGTTTCCCGCATAGGTGACAATGGATGGCACCCTTTCATCTCCCCAAAGATTTGGACGCCATCATCGTCCTGGGCGCCCGGGTCAACCCCCAGGGGCAGCCGGGGCGGGTAGCCCGCATGCGGGTGCTGCACGCCCTGGATCTCTGGCGGTCCCGCTACTCCCAGTGCCATATCTTCATAACCGGAGGCCGGAGCCCGGGGGCCACCGTTTCCGAAGCCGCGGCCATGGCCCGCTGGTCCTGCGACTGGGCCGCAGAAAATTGGGGAGCCGACCTGCGGGAATCCCTGGGCTCCCGTTTGATCCTGGAGGAGGCTTCCCACAACACCGCGGCCTCGGTCAGGAATACGCTGCGCCTGGCGCGGCGGCTGCAGCTGAAAGCGGTGGGGCTGGTAAGCGACGCCCTGCATATGCGCCGGGCCCAGTTTCTGTTCCAGCGGCATTTTACCCGGCACGGCATCGCGGTGCACCCATTGCCCGCCCCCGGGGTGCTGCAACACTACTGGCGGCGGCGGCGCTACCTGTGGCTTACCAGGATGGCCCTGCGGGAAGGCGGCGCCTGGCTCAAGGTCCTGGGCCGCCTGGCCTGGAGGCGCCGGCATCCGGGCTAACTGAACCCTCATTTGAACCAGAGTTTGATTAACCCGGCGCCCCTCCCCGCCCCCCGCGGGTATCTGCTTTCCCTTTAAAATCGGCCAGTTCCGACGCCCCGGGGTTTACCACCGCCCCTTCAAAGCTCAAAACTCCGGATTTAAAACCGAAAAAATACTTGACACCTACCCGGAATGAGAATAAAAAGTTGGAGTTATAAGAAATTTTTCACAAGACCCCAAACGGATCTATCATGCTGGAGATCAAACGCCCCGTCAGCTCCCCTTTAAGCCCTGAGCAAATAAACGCCATCCAGGAAACGGTGCGCCGCTACCAAGCCGTGAAAGGCGGCCTGCTGGCCGCGCTCCATGCGGTGCAGGACATTTGCGGCAACTGGCTGCCCCTGGAGGCCTTGAAGCTCGTGTCTCAGGGCCTGGATGTCCCCTACCCCTACCTTTACGGCGTCATGAGCTTTTACACCATGTTTTCGCCGACGCCCCGGGGAAAATACATCATCCGCATGTGCGAATCGCCCCCCTGCCACATCCTGGGGGCGGACAACCTCCTGGAAGCCCTCCAGTCCGAGTTGGGCCTCAAGGTGGGGGAAACCACCTCCGACGGCCTCTTCACCCTGGAGCAGACCGCCTGCCTGGGAGTTTGCGAGGTCTCCCCGGCCATGCAGATCAATGAGGTGGTCTTCGGCCGCCTCACTTCGGAGCGCCTCAAGAATATCATCGCCGACTACCGGGCCGGCAAGACCGTGGACTACCGCACCCTGCCCCGCACCACCAATCCGTTGAGCGATTACCCGGCCAGCGGCGACGAACTGGTGCTCCTGGCCAACGTGGACCAGATCGACCCCCTGAGCCTGGAGGCGTATCAGGCGCGGGGCGGCTACGAGGGGCTCAAAAAAGCCCTGTCCATGACCCGGGAAGAAGTGGTCAACGTGGTAAAGGACTCGGGGCTCCGGGGCCGGGGCGGCGCCGGCTTCCCCACCGGCCTCAAGTGGTCCTTCACTCTGCCCCTGCCGGCCGCCCCCAAGTACATCATCTGCAACGCCGACGAAGGGGAGCCGGGCACCATCAAGGACCGCTACATCATGGAGGGCGACCCCCACAAGGTCCTGGAGGGCATGGCCATCGCCGGCTACGCGGTGGGCGCTGCCTACGGCTACATCTACGTGCGGGGCGAATATTATCTGTCCATGTACCGCCTGAACAAGGCCATTGCGGACGCCGAAGCCAGGGGCCTCCTGGGCGACAACATCCTGGGCAGCGGATTTTCCTTCCACATCCAGGTGCAGACCGGCGGCGGCTCTTACGTGTGCGGCGAGGAAACCGCCCTCATCGAGTCCATCGAAGGCAAACGAGGCAACCCCCGGGTCAAGCCGCCTTTCCCCGGCACCGTGGGGGTGTGGAACAAGCCCACCATCGTCAACAACGTGGAGTCGCTGTCCTCCGTCCCGGCCATCGTCTTGAACGGCGCCGAGTGGTACAAGGCCAAGGGCACCGAGGACTCCAAAGGCTCCAAGATCTTCCAGGTGGTGGGCCACGTGAACCGGCCCGGCGTGGTGGAAGCCAACCTGGGGATGACGGTGCGGCAACTCATCGACCACTACGGCGGCGGCATCCGCGACGGCCGCAAATACAAAGCTTGCCAGACGGGCGGCTCCAGCTTCGGGTTCTTCCTGGACGAGCACCTGGACACCCCCATGGAATACAAGGCCATGGCCGCGGCCCAGGGCTCCCTGGGCTCCGGCACCATGCTGGTGATGGACGACACCACCTGCGTGGTGGACGTGGTGCGCTCCATCCTCTATTTCTTCCAGCACGAGTCCTGCGGCTTCTGCCTGCCCTGCCGCCGGGGCACCCGGGTGCTTTACGAGCTGATCTGCAAGGTGGCCGCGGGCCAGGGCGCCCAGGCGGACCTGGACCGGATGATTTCGATCTCCCAGATCATGGTGGACTCCTCCAACTGCGCCCTGGGCATGAGCCCGTACTTCTTCATCAAGACCACCATCGAGCGCTTTAGGGACGAGTATAACGCCCACCTGGCGGGTAGCTGCCCCCTGGGGGTGTGCAAAGCGGAGGAACATTCCCACTAGATTGGGAAGGGCGAAATAATTGTAGGGGCTCACCCATGGGTGCGCCCGTCAGAATGGCGGACTCAGCGGGTCCGCCCCTACAGAAAATTTGGTGGCACAGGCTTTCCAGCCTGTGCCGGTGCACCGGCAAGAATGGCGGTGCCACCAAACTGTAGGGCGGGCATTGCCCGCCGAAAAATGGTGGGCGGTGCCCACCCTACATATCCCACCGGCCAGAGGCTGGCGACACCAGACAAACAAAATGGCGGTACAACCATAGAGTTAAAGGTTGCCATATGCTGATCGAATACTTGCCGGTATTGCTGTACATGATCATCGTCATCGGGCTCATCGGGATGATCGTGCTGCTTTCCGAACTGCTGGGCAAGAAGACGCCACTTCCCGGCCAAGGACCTGCCCTATGAGTGCGGCATGGACCCCATCGGCGACGCCCGCCACCGCTACACGGTGCGCTTCTATGTCATCGCCATGTTCTTCATCGTGTTCGACATCGAGGCCATCTTCCTCTACCCCTGGGCGGTGATCTTTAAGCCCCTGGGGTGGTTCGGCTTCTATGAGATGCTGGTCTTCATCGCCGTCCTGGTGGTGGGCCTGGTTTACGTCTGGGGCAAAGGCGCCCTGGAGTGGGAGTAGCATAACCGGTAGGGCGGGCGTCCCCGCCCGCCGTCCAAATTTAGAGCGGGCACTGCCCGCCGAGATTTAAGAATGGTGGGCGGTGCCCACCCGACATGGAGCACCCGGATGGGAATCGAAGAACACCTCGGATATAACGTCCTGACCACCACCCTGGAAAAGCTGGTGGACTGGGGCCGCAAGAGCTCGCTCTGGCCCGCCACCTTCGGGCTGGCCTGCTGCGCCATCGAAATGATCTGCACCGCGGCCAACCGCTGGGACATCGCCCGCTTCGGCATGGAGGCCTTCAGGGCCTCGCCCCGCCAGGCCGACCTCATCATCATCGCCGGCACGGTCTGCAAAAAGATGATGCCGGCCATCCAGCGGGTCTACGACCAGATGAGCGAGCCCAAGTGGGTCATCGCCATGGGGGCCTGCGCCACTTCCGGGGGCATCTTCGATTCCTACTCCGTGGTCCAGGGTATCGACCAGTACCTGCCGGTGGACGTCTACGTCCCCGGCTGTCCGCCCCGGCCTGAAGGTCTGCTTTACGGCATCCTGAAGCTCCACGAAAAAATCTTGCAAGACCCGTTTCTCACCAGGCAGTACCGGGAGCGCCTGCAGACCCGGCGGGAGGAGGCAGCATGAACGCCGCGGTGGACCTGCTGGAGCAAAAGTTTCCCGACGAAGTCCTCGAAGTCCTCGAGTTCCGGGGCGAGATCACCATCGTGGTCAAGCCCGAGAAGATCGTGGAACTCTGCCGGACCCTGCGGGATGACCATAACACCGCCTTTAAGTATCTCTCCATGATCGCGGGCCTGGACTTTTTGCCCCAGAGCCCCCGGTTCGGCGTGGTCTACAATCTCTATTCCCACAAGCATCATAACCGCGTCACCTTGAAGACCATGCTGTTGAGCGACGCCGCCCCGGCCATCGACTCGGTGGTCAAAGTGTGGACCACGGCCAATTGGCACGAGCGGGAAATCTACGACATGATGGGGATCCGCTTCCACGGCCATCCGGACCTGCGACGCATCCTCATGCCCGGCGATTGGGTGGGGCATCCCCAGCGGAAGGATTATCCGCTGCACGGGCAGTAAAGGCGGTGGCACAGGCGTCTCGCCTGTGCACGTGGGCACGGCACGCCGTGCCCCTGCATCCGTGCCCTACAATAGAAACGTAATTGTTGACGTAACCGATAATGGCTTCTCCAACCCCCCTTTTTGAAGGGGGGCAGGGTGGGATGTTAGACAACTCCCCCTCCAAATCCCCCTTTAAGAAAGGGGGACTTAAAGCGGGAATTCGATCATGAATCAAAGCCAAACCATGCCACGCACCGAAACCATGCTCCTCAACGTGGGGCCGTCGCATCCCAGCACCCACGGGGTGCTGCGGGTCCTGGTGGAGCTGGACGGGGAGCTCATCGTCAAGGCCGACCCCGATATCGGCTACCTCCACCGGGGCATCGAGAAGATGTGCGAGTACCGCACCTACCACAAGTGCATGCCCCTGATGAACCGCCTGGACTACCTGGCCGGAGAAGTCAACAACTTCGGCTTCTGCCTGGCGGTGGAAAAGCTGCTGGGGGTGGACATCCCCAAGCGGGCCCAGTACATCCGGGTGCTCATCGCCGAGCTCACCCGCATCGCCTCCCACCTCTTCTGGCTGGGCACCCACGGCCACGACCTGGGGGCCATGACCCCGCTCTTTTACGCCTTTAGGGAGCGGGAAAAGATCATGGACCTGTGCGAGATGGTCTCCGGCGCCCGCATGTTCCCCTTGTACTTCCGCATCGGTGGCCTGGCCGCGGACCTGCCCGAAGGGTTTATTCCGGCGGCCTGGGACTTCGTCAAGACCTTCCCGGACCGCTGGAAGGATTATGACAACCTCCTCACCCAGAACGAAATCTGGAAGGAGCGCACCGTGGGCGTAGGCGTCATGACCGCCGAGGAAGCTCTGGACTGGGGCTGGTCCGGCCCCATGGCCCGGGGCTCCGGCGTCGATTGGGACCTGCGCCGGGACAACCCCTATTCCAGCTACGAGGAGTTCGACTTCGAAGTGCCCCTGGGGAACAAGGAGGGCGACACCTACTCCCGGTACCTGGTGCGCATGGCCGAGATGCTCCAGGCCAACCGCATCGCCAAGCAAGCCCTGGAAAAGATCGCCCAGACCGAGCCCGGGGACATCAAGTGCGCCGACCCGAAGGTGAGTCTCCCTCCCAAGGAGCGGGTCTACAACGAGATCGAGGCCCTGATCCACCACTTCCTCATCATCCAGGACGGCATCCGGCCGCCGGTGGGGGAAGTCTACCAGGCCATCGAGGCCCCCAAGGGGGAGATGGGCTTTTACATTGTCAGCGACGGCAGCAATAAACCTTTTCGCATCAAGCTGCGGTGCCCGTCCTTCATCAACCTGTCGGCCTGCGACAAGCTGGCCCGGGGCCGCCTGCTGGCGGACTTGATCGCCTTGATCGGCACCATGGACATCGTCCTGGCCGACGTGGATAGATAATGTAGGGCGGACATTGCCCGACAATAATAAAGCAAACATGATGGTGGGCCCAGCCCACCCTACAGACTGAAAAATTATCCTGGCAGGACATGAACCGAAGGCGCGGCGCTAAAATTATCTCAGGGCTCTTGCTGGCAATCTTATTCGCCGGGGTCCATCCGGCTTATGGCCAACCCGCCATAGCCACCTTTACCGGCAAGATTCAGGAGATCGGTAAGGCCACGGCCCTGGGCCTCGGTAAACATGAAAATGTTTACGTCATCAAGCTGGATAATCATCCTAATGCGGAGTTTCGCATCTCACCCGATGAAGCTGTGAGATCCGGGTTGGTTGACACGGCCAGCCCTTCCCAGATTGTGACCCCCAGACATAGTAAGGGCCTGGGTTGGAAAGTAAGGTTGACCTGTGACGGTAATTATCAAGGGCTCCGGAACGCCCCGATTTACCAGGTGAAATCTGTGGAAAGGATTGGCAATTAGACTCCGGAGCTTCTGCCGGTACTTAATTCTCTATATCCGCGACGGAATAAGGTAAGGATTTATGGTTAATCTGACCATCGACGGGCGGGCCGTCCAGGCGGAAAAAGGCAAGACCATCCTGGACGTGGCCCGGGAGCATGGGATCTACATCCCCACCCTCTGCTACCATCACGCCCTGCGCCCCATCGGCAGCTGCCGCATCTGCGTGGTGGAGATCAAACCCGGACCGCCCCGGCCCCTACCGGCCTGCGCCACTTACATCAATGAGGGCATGGAGGTCGTAACCACCTCCCCCAAGCTTACCGCCATCCGGCAGGAACTCCTGAAGCTGGTGCTCATCAACCACGCGGTGGAGTGCCCCATCTGCGACAAGGGCGGCGAGTGCGAGTTGCAGAACGTGGTCCACGCCCTGGGCGTCGAGAAAGTGGATATCGAAGCGGTCAAGCTGCCGCCCCGGTTCGACTACGAATCCCCCCTGGTGGAGCGCCACCAGGACCGCTGCGTCACCTGCGGCCGCTGCGTGCGCATCTGCAAGGAGCGAGTGGGGGCCTGGTCCTGGAACTTCGCCCAGCGGGGCTATTTCACCCAGCTCACCAGTGGCGAAGAGGCCCTGAATTGCGAGTTCTGCGGCTCCTGCATCGACGTCTGCCCGGTGGGGGCGCTGATCAACAAACAGTGGAAGTACCGGGCCCGGGCCTGGGAGGTGGACAAGACCGAGATGGCCTGCCCCTTCTGCGGCGGCGGCTGCACCTATGAGCTGCACACCAAGGATGGCCGGGCCTTGCGGGTGCGCAACGAAGAGAGCGTGCTCCTGTGCGGCCGGGGCCGCTTCGGCTGGCCCGTGGTGGAGTCCGAAGACCGCCTCAAGACCCCCTTGATTAAGGAAAACGGCGGCTTTCGGCCGGCCACCTGGGACGAGGCCCTGGACCTGGTGGCGGCCAAGTTTAAAGAAACTATGGAGACCGCCGGACCCCAGGCCATTTACGGCGTGGGCTCCCCCCGGGCCACCAACGAAGCCAATTATCTCTTTCAGAAATTCTTTCGGGCGGGCCTGGGCACCAACCGGCTGGACAACCCGGGCCGCTTCGGCTATGTCCGGGCCCTGAAGGGCATCGCCGCGGTCTTCGGCCTGCCCCAGGTGCAGGGAGCGGAGCCCGGGGCCACCCGGCCCCAACCCTACCAGTCGCCCTTTACGCCGGGCAGCGAGGCCCAGGGCAGCGGCTTCCCCTTCGTGCTGGGCAAACTGGAGGAGCTTCCCAAGGCCGACCTGGTCCTGGTGCTGGGCGCCGACGTCACCCCGGAGCTGCCGCCCCTGGGCTGGAAGCTGCACGAAGCCAAGGAAAAGGACGCCTTCCGCCTGGTGGTGGCCAACAACCGCAAGACCAAGTTCGACCGCTATGCGGCGCTCTCCCTGCGCTACAAGCCGGGCAGCGAGAGGCTGCTCATCGCCGGGCTCATCAAAGCGCTGCTGGCGGGCAAATCGGGCTTGACCCCCACCATCCCGGCCGAGGGTTTTGACGAGTTCAAGGAAAGTTTTAAAAAAGTTACTTTGAAAGACGTGGCCGCAAAAACCGGGGTGGAAGAAAGCGCCCTCAAAGAGGCCGCCGCCCTGCTGGCCCAGGCCCAGGCCCCGGCCATCATCTTCGGCGCCGAACTCATGGCCCAGGACAAGGGCATGCAAAACGCCCTGGCCCTGGCCAACCTCTTCCTGCTGGTGGGCAAACCTGAAGCCCCCGGCAGCGCCCTCTACCCGGTGGCCGAAAAGAACAACACCCGGGGGGTGTGCGAAGTGGGGGTCCTGCCGGACCGGCTCCCCGGCTACCGCACCCTGGATGCGGACGGCGCCGCGGTCTTCTGGGGCCAGAACCCGGCGGTCACCGAACCGGGCCCCACCCTGGAGGAGATGCTGGAGCTCCTGGAGAAGGACGACCCCGGGGCCCCCCAGGCCCTGTACCTGCTGGGCGGTGACCTCCTGCGCTGGCTCCCCCACCGCAAGCGCGCCGAAAAGCTCCTGAAGAAAGTCCCCTTCCTGGTGGTGCAGGACGCCTTCCTCACCGAGACCGCCAAACTGGCCCAGGTGGTGCTGCCGGTGGCGGTGCACGCCGAGCAGGAAGGGACCTTCGTCAGCAGCACCGGGCAGTTGGGGCTGCTCAATCAGGCCCTGCCCGCCAACGGAGTGCGCCCCGACTGGCAGATTATCACCCAACTGGCGGCCCGCCTGGACTTCGCCATGAAATACGCCGGCCCCCGGGAGATCTTCCGGGAGCTGGCCCAGGTGATGCCCCTGTGGGCCGGGGTGGCCCCCAGGTTCAGTGCGCCGTGCTCGGATTTCAAGGCCGCGGTCAGTGGCAAGTTCGTCCCCTTTGAGACGGATATCAGCCTCCCGGGCCGCCGGCCTTTTACCCTGGTGCTGGGCAAGGCCCTGCAGCACTCCGGGTCCTTCACCACCCACCATCCCTGCGGCACCCTGGTGGTTACCGGCGAGGCGCGCCTCAAGATCAACCCGGAAGATGCTGAGAGCCTGGGTCTGGCCGACGGCGAGGCCGCCAAGGTCATTTCTTCCCAGGGCGAGATCAGCGTGCCCGTGACCGTGACCCCCGACCTGCCGGCGGGAGTGGTGTTTATGCCGGATCACTTTGCCGCGCCGGCGGCCAATGTTTTGACTCTAAACTCCAACCTGGTGCGCGTGACCATCCAAAAGGGTTGAGAAGATGAATCTGCCCCTGTTGATAATTATCATCGTCGCCAAGATCGCCGTAGTTATGGGGGTCTTGCTCACGATCGTGGCCTATACGGTGCTCCTGGAGCGCAAGGTCCTGGGTTTCATCCAGCTGCGCTACGGCCCCAACCGGGTGGGCCCCTGGGGTTTGTTGCAGCCCCTGGCGGACCTCATCAAGTTGATGTTCAAGGAGGATTTCACGCCTCCGGGAGCCAACAAGGTGCTGTTCACCCTGGCGCCCATCCTCACCGCGGTCTGCGCCTTTCTGCCCTTTGCGGTCATCCCCTTCGCCGGCACGATTTTGCCCGCAGAAATCAGCTTCTACGGCCACAAGATCGATCTATCCGTCGCCGCCCTGAACCAGGGGGTCATCGCCGACACCAACATCGGGCTCCTCTACATCTTTGCGGTCTCCTCCCTGGCGGTGTACGGCGCGGTCCTGGGGGGCTGGGCCTCCAACAACAAGTACTCCCTGCTGGGCGGTCTGCGCCTCAGCGCCCAGATGATCAGCTACGAGCTGGCCCTGGGGCTCTCCGTCATCGGGGTGCTGATGCTGGCCGGGTCCTTGAGCACCGTCAAGATCGTGGAAGCCCAGAAGACCATGCCCTTCATCGTCTATCAGCCCCTGGGGTTCATCATCTTTATGACCGCGGCCTTCGCCGAGTGCGGCCGCACCCCCTTCGACCTCATCGAGTGCGAAAACGAGCTGGTGGCCGGCTACCAGACGGAATACAGCTCCATGAAGTGGGCCCTGTTCATGATGGGAGAATATACCCACATCATCGTGGCTTCGGCCCTGGCCACCACCTTGTTCCTGGGCGGCTGGCAGGGACCCTTTCTGCCACCCATCATCTGGTTTATGGCCAAGACCTTCGCCCTGGTCTTCTTCTTCATCTGGGTGCGCGGCACCTTTCCCCGCTTCCGCTTCGACCAGCTCATGCAGCTGGGCTGGAAGGTGCTCTTGCCCTTGTCTCTGGCGAACATCCTGTTCACCGGGGCCTTAATCTTACTTATCAAGGGTTAACCTATGATCATCCCTTTAATTAAAGGTTTGGCCACTACCCTTAAGATGGTGTTCACCAAACCCATCACCCTGCAGTATCCCGAAGAGAGGAAGGAGATGGCCCCCCGCTGGCGGGGCCATCCGGAGCTCACCGTGGACCCCGACGGCCGGCGGCGCTGCGTCGCCTGCACCCTGTGCATGGTGGTCTGCCCCTCCAACGCCATCCGGGGCATCGTGGCCGCCGAAGGCCCCGAGCACGAGAAGTACCCGGTGGAGTTCACCATCGACCTGCAGCGCTGCATCTTCTGCGGCCTGTGCCAGGAGGCCTGCCCCAAGGGGGCCATCAAGCTGAACAACCTGTATGAGCTGGCCCAGTACGAGAAAAGCGTGCTCATCCTGGATATCGAACGGGCCACCCAGAAAGCTTCGCAACTGCGGCTGAAGGATTGGCTGTGATAGGAGGAGGGATGCAGATCCTCTTTTTCATCCTGGGAGCAATAGCCCTGATCTCCGGAGTCCTGGTGGTCTTTCAGATCCACCCGCTGCGGAGCGCCCTGTGGCTCATCGTCAATTTCTTTGCCGTGGCGGGCATCTACCTGCTGGCCCACGCCGAGTTCATCGCCGCCATCCAGGTGATCGTCTATGCCGGGGCCATCATGGTGCTGTTCCTGTTCGTCATCATGCTCCTGAACCTGCGCCAGCCCGAGGCCGCGCCTAAGTTCCCGTACATCGGCCAAAAGCTGGGGGGCATAATCCTGGCGGCCTTCACCGCCCTGATCCTGATGTACGGGTTCACCCTGGCCAAGCTGCCCCCGGCCAAGGAAATGGCCCCGGGCCTGGGCAACACCGAATCCATTGCCATGAGCCTCTTTCACCGATTACCTGCTGCCCTTCGAAGTCACCTCGGTGCTGCTCCTGGTGGCCATCGTCGGCGCGGTGGTGCTGGCCAAAAGCAAGCTGAAGTGAGTGAGGCATTTCTAGTGAAGAGAAGTTTAATAATCCCCCTAAATCCCCCTTTGCAAAGGGGGACTTGCAACCGCCCGGAGCGTTCGACCGCCTACGAGGGAACTTCAGAAATTGTCATTTTCCCCCTTTCTTAAAGGGGGGTCAGGGGGGATTTTAGTGTGCCCAGATGGCCAATTCATCGGTCATGAATTGGGGGGAAGTTCTAATGGAAGTGCCCTTGTCTTACTATCTGGCCCTGAGCATCACCCTGTTCGCCCTGGGGGCGATCGGGGTCATCATCCGGCGCAACGTCCTGGTCGTCCTGATGTGCATCGAAATGATGCTGAATGCCGTCAACCTGGCCTTCATCGGCTTTGCCGACTATTTCAAGGCGGTGGACGGCCAGATGTTCGTCTTCTTTGTCCTGACCGTAGCCGCCGCGGAGGTGGCCGTGGGGCTGGCCCTGGTCGTGGCCATCTTCCGCAACCGGGCCACCGTGTACGTGGACGATCTCAATATCCTCAAGTGGTGAGGCGAACCCCATGATGGATTATGTCTGGCTGATTCCCCTGTTCCCCTTCCTCGGCTTTTTGGTCAACGGCCTGTTGGGCAAAAGCCTGCCCAAAGGGGTGGTGGGGACCATCGGCTCCCTGGCCGTGGGCCTGAGTTTCCTGGTCACCGTCAGTATCTTCTGGCAATACCTCTCACTGCCGGTGGACGCCCGGCCGGTGGAGAAGGTGGTCTTCACCTGGATCTCCTCCGGCACCTTCAAGGCGGAAGCCGCCTTTCTGGTGGATCCCCTGTCCCTCATCATGCTGCTGGTGGTCTCCGGGGTGAGCACCCTCATCCACATCTACTCCATCAGCTACATGTACGATGAGCCGGGGTTTTACCGGTACTTCTCCTACCTGAACCTCTTCGTGTTTGCCATGCTCCTCCTGGTCTTTGCCAACAACTTCCTCCTGATGTTCGTGGGCTGGGAAGGGGTGGGGCTCTGCTCCTATCTGCTCATCGGCTACTGGTACGAGAAAAAGTCGGCTTCGGACGCGGCCAAGAAGGCCTTTGTGGTCAACCGCATCGGCGACTTCGGCTTCCTCCTGGGCATCTTCTTCATCTTCTGGACCTTCAACACCATCAATTTCCGGGAGGTCTTCGCCCAGGCCGCCGCCAACTATCCGGTGGGCTCCGGCATCATCACCGCCATCACCCTGTTGCCTCTTCGTGGGGGCCACCGGCAAATCGGCCCAACTGCCGCTGTACACCTGGCTGCCCGACGCCATGGAAGGTCCCACGCCGGTGTCCGCCTTGATCCACGCGGCCACCATGGTCACCGCCGGCGTCTATATGGTGGCCCGCTGCAGCACCCTGTACGTGCTGGCGCCCGTCTCCTTGGGCGTGGTGGCCGGGGTGGGGGCGCTCACCGCCATCTTCGCCGCCACCATCGGCATGGCCCAATATGACATCAAACGGGTCCTGGCCTACTCCACCGTGAGCCAACTGGGGTATATGTTCCTGGCCTGTGGCGTGGGGGCCTTTACCTCCGGCATCTTCCACCTCATGACCCACGCCTTTTTCAAGGCTCTCCTCTTCCTGGGGTCCGGCTCCGTCATCCACGGCTTGCACGGCGAACAGGACATGCGCAAGATGGGCGCCCTCAAGAAGTACCTGCCCATCACCTACTGGACCTTTCTGTTGGCCACCCTGGCCATTGCCGGCATCTTTCCCTTTGCCGGCTTCTTCAGCAAGGACGAGATCCTGTTCCACTCCCTGGTGAGCGGCCACTACCTCTTCTGGGGCATCGCCACCGTGGCGGCCTTCATCACCGCGTTCTACATGTTCCGGGCGGTGTTCCTGACCTTCCTGGGCAAATCCCGGGTGGACCTCACCATGTCCATCCCCATGAGTCGCCGCCCCTGATGACCGTGCCCCTCATGACCCTGGCGGCGCTCTCGGTGGTGGGCGGCTTCGTGGGCTTCCCCATCATCAAAGGGGCCAACAAGTTCAAGGAGTTCCTGGCTCCGTCCATCACCCCCATGGTCCACGAGGTGCATGCTTCCGCCGCCTTTGAAATCACCATGATGATCTTTTCCATGGCGGTGGCCGCGGTGGGCATCTACACGGCGTACAAGTTCTACATCAAGCAGCCGGAGCTGCCCGCAGTGGTGACCGAAAAGATCCCCACCGTCTACGACCTGGTCTACCACAAGTACTACGTGGACGAGATCTACGACGCCACGGTGGTGGAGCCCATCAAGCAGGGCTCCGACTTCCTGTGGCACGGGGTGGATGAGAAAGTGGTGGACGGCGCGGTGAACGGCAGCGCCGGCACCATCGCCTGGCTGAGCGGCCATATCCGGAAACTGGAAACCGGCTTCGTGCAAAACTATGCTCTGGCCATCCTCCTGGGGGTGGTGCTCATAGCCGGCTATCTCATAGGGCGTTAGGGGGGGCTCAATGCAACTACCAATCCTCTCCATCCTGATCTTCTTCCCCCTGGTGGGGATCGTCTTCCTGCTGTTCCTGAACAAGGAAAGCAAGAAGGGCCTCAAGATCGCCACCCTGGCCGTGGCCCTGGCGGAATTCCTCTTCTCCCTGCCGCTGTGGTTTAACTTCAACAGCCAGAGCGCGGCCATGCAGTTCGTGGAGCGCCACGACTGGCTGCCCACCTACGGCATCAGCTACTACGTGGGGGTGGACGGCTTCTCCCTCTTGCTCATCCTGCTCACCACCTTCCTGACCCCCCTCTGCGTCCTGGCCACCTGGGAGGACATCCAGCACCGGGTCAAGGAGTTCATGATCTGCCTGCTGGCCCTGATGAGCGGCATGCTGGGCGTCTTTGCGGCCCTGGACCTTTTCCTCTTCTACGTCTTCTGGGAAGTGATGCTCATCCCCATGTACCTCCTCATCGGGGTCTGGGGCAACCCGGCCCGCCGGGTCTATGCGGCCATCAAGTTCTTCCTCTTCACCATGTTCGGCTCGCTGCTGATGCTGGTGGCCATTTTGGTCCTCTACTTCCACTACGGCGCCACCACCGGCACCTATACCTTTGATCTCCTGAAGATGTACGGCCTGGCCATCCCCTTCCATATGCAGTTCTGGATGTTCCTGGCCTTTGGGCTGGCCTTCGCCATCAAGGTTCCGATGTTCCCCTTCCACACCTGGCTGCCGGACGCCCACACGGAGGCCCCCACCGTGGGTTCCGTCATCCTGGCCGCGGTGCTCCTGAAGATGGGGACTTACGGCTTCCTGCGCTTCAACATGCCGCTCTTTCCCCAGGCGGCCCACTTCTTCGTGCCCCTGTTTTCCATCTTGGCCATCATCGGCATCGTTTACGGGGCCCTGGTCTCCATGATGCAGAAGGACCTGAAGCGCCTCATCGCCTTCTCGTCCGTCAGCCACCTGGGCTTCGTCATGCTGGGGCTCTTCACCTTCACCATGCCCGGGGTCCAGGGCGGCATCATCCAGATGATCAACCACGGGCTCTCCACCGGGGCCCTGTTCTTGATCGTGGGCATGATCTACGAACGGCGCCACACCCGGATGATCGCCGACTTCGGCGGGCTTTCCACCCCCATGCCCGTCTTTGCCGCCATCTTCATGATCGTGTCGCTGTCCTCCATCGGGCTTCCCGGCCTGAACGGCTTCGTGGGCGAATTTCTCATCCTCCTGGGCACCTTCAAGACCAACATCGTTTACGCCACCCTGGCCGCCACCGGGGTCATCTTCGCGGCCTGCTACATGCTATGGATGTTCCAGCGGGTGATGTTCGGGGAAGTGACTCACGAAGAAAACAAAAAGTTAAAGGACCTCTCCTGGCGGGAGATCGCCATCTTTGCGCCGCTCATCCTGTTCATCGTCTGGATCGGGGTCTATCCCGGCACCTTTTTGAGTAAGACCCAGGCCACCACGGAAAACTTCCTGGCCATGATGGAAAAGGCCAAAGAGACCAAGGTCAGCCTATCTCAAGTCTTTAAGGGGGAGGCGCCATGACTCTCACCATCCCCAGCTTCCAACTGAGCAGCATCGGGCCGGCCCTCACCCTGACGGTAACCGCCATCCTTATCCTGTTGCTGGATGCCCTCACCCCCAAGGGGCGCAAAGGTTACTTCCCGTACCTCAGCCTGGCGGGCCTGGCGCTGGCGGCGTTTCAGGCCATCGGCCTGTGGGGCCGGACCGGCACCGATTTCGCCCGGATGATCTATCTGGACAACTTCACCTTCTTCTTCTATCTCATCTTCATCCTGGGCACCGCCCTGACGGTGCTTTCTGAGCCGCCACTACCTGGAGGACTACGGCAAGGACCTGGGCGAGTACTACGCCTTGCTGCTCTTCGCCACCGTGGGCATGATGCTCATGGCCGCGGGGGCGCATTTCATCATGATCTTCCTGGGCCTGGAGATCATGTCCATTGCGGTCTATGTCCTGGCGGGGCTCTTCCGGGAAGACGCCCGCTCCAACGAAGCTTCTTTGAAATACCTCATCCTGGGCTCCTTCGCCAGCGCCTTCCTGCTCTTCGGCATGGCCATGCTGTACGGCGCCGCCGGGGGCACCCTGTACCTGGGTGATCTGGCCGGCAAGTTGGCCTCCGGCTCCGCCCTGCAGCCCCTGATTCTGCTGTCCATCGCCCTGCTGGTGGTGGGTTTCGGCTTCAAAGTGGCGAGCGTCCCCTTCCACATGTGGACCCCGGACGTCTACGAAGGGGCCCCCACTTCCGTCACCGCCTTCATGGCCGTGGGGGTGAAGGCCGCGGCCTTCGCCGCCTTTGCCCGGGTCTTCTTCCTGGTCTTCCTGGCCATGAAGATGGACTGGAACATGCTGCTGTGGGTCCTGGCCGTCGCCACCATGACGGTGGGGAACGTCACCGCCATCGCCCAGACCAACATCAAGCGCATGCTGGCCTACTCCTCCATCGCCCACGCCGGCTACCTGCTGGTGGCCCTGGTGGCCGCCAACCAGTTGGGCGCCGTGAGCCTGCTCTACTACCTGCTGGCCTACACTTTGATGAACCTGGGGGCCTTCGGGGTGGTGATCCTGGTGGGACGCAAAAAGGACAGCTACCTCAACATCTACGATTACTCCGGCCTGGGCTTCCAGCACCCGGCCCTGGCCGCCTCCATGGCGCTGTTCATGTTCGCCCTGGCGGGCATCCCGCCCACCATGGGGTTCGTGGGGAAATTCTACATCTTCTCCGCCGCGGTGAAGGCGGGCTACATCTGGCTGGCCATCCTGGGGGTCATGAACTCCCTGATCTCGGTGTTCTACTATCTCCGCATCACCGTGCTCATGTACATGAGGCCGGCGGAGGCGGACCTGGGCCCGGTGACCTTCACCCCGGCCCAGACCGCGGTAGTGGCCGTCACCGCCTTCGGGGTCCTCTGGTTCGGCATCTTCCCCGGCTTCCTCTACGACCTGGCGGTGAACGCCACCAAGATCTTCCCGGGCCTGTAAAAACCACCTCGGATTGATTCAAAAAAAGCAGGGCCCATGGCCCTGCTTTTTTTTAGATAGCCGTAGGGCGGGAAAGCGAAGCGCATCCCGCCTTGAGCAATTGAGTTAAACTAAAATCATGCCGCAATACATGCGCGCCTTTGTTCCAGGAGGCACGTTTTTTTCACGGTTGCGCTCCTGGAACGCCGCCGGAAACTCTTGACCGGACCCATTGACAATATACGTGCGTCATTCATGGCGGCCCGCTAACGCCGGCCTTCACGGTGGAGGCCATCGCTATCTTGCCCGCTCCCCTTCATTGTATCTGGACGTTGCCTTCCGGGGACGCGGATTTTTCCACCGGATGACATGATATCAAGGCACGCTTTGCAGCACAAATTCCCGGAGGCGAGAGACTTTCAATGCAAAAGGCGGGATGCGCTTCGCTTTCCCGCCTTACGGTCCTAAAGAATTGGGAAGGAGTCCAGGTATGGGCGGTTCGCGAACCGCCCCTACGTCACTGGCCCCCCCCAAAAAATCCTTACGCCGCCTTATGGGTCCGCTTCTTCAGGCGGTTGGCCTTCTTGCGCAGGATGTCGATCTTCTTCCGGGGTGCGCCCGCTTCCATGGCCTCCAGCTTCTTGGCCCGCATCTCCTTGGCCTTTTCCTTCAGCTCCCGGACGCTGACGGCTTCGGCCTTCTTCTTGCCTTCGTCCTTGATGCCTTTGACCTTTTTGATGGCCGCCAGCAGTTCCTCTTTGTTCATGCCGTGGACCCCGGTGATCTCTCCCAGGTCCAGGGCGTACTTGCGCAGCTCCGTGGCGGTCATCTTCTCCAGGGGCTTCTCTGCCTTCTCTTTGCGTTCCTTCTTGGCCATGTTTCCTCTCCCGATTATTTCCTGTAGGGGCGGGTTTAAAACCCGCCCCGACAATTTTTCACCCATCGCAATCTCGAATAAGCAAGTTTTAATTTTACTCAATTATCAAAAACCCTCAACCCCTAAACGGGCTCGGTTTCATATTAACCAAAAACCAAAAACGAAAAACCCAAAACCGAAAACCCTCCCCTACTTCTTCCCTTCCACCTTCTCTTCCAGCCTTTCCGCCAGCTTGATGAATGGCTTTATCAGGTCGATGGGAATGGGGAACAGGGTGGTGGAGTTCTTTTCCGCGGCGATCTCCCGCAGGGTCTGGAGGTAGCGCAGTTGCAGGGACATGGGCTCCGTGGCCAGCACCTTGGCGGCGTCGGCCATCTTGGCCGCGGCCTGGAACTCGCCTTCGGCGTTGATGACCTTGGCCCGCCGTTCCCGCTCCGCCTCCGCCTGCTTGGCGATGGCCCGCTGCATTTCGATGGGCAGATCGATGGAGCGCACCTCCACCAGGGTCACCTTGATGCCCCAGGGTTCGGTCTGGTTGTCCAGGATCTCCGCCAGCTGGGCATTCACCTTCTCCCGTTCGGCCAGCAGATCATCCAGTTCCATCTGACCGCAGACGCTGCGCAAGGTGGTTTGGGATAGTCGTTGGGTGGCGGTGAGGTAATTCTGCACTTCGATAATGGCCTTCAGCGGATCGATCACCCGGAAATAAACCACTGCATCTACTTTAACCGATACATTATCCCGAGTAATGACATCCTGGGAGGGGACATCAAAGGTCACCAGCTGCAGGTTGACCTTGACCAGCTGGTCCACCATGGGGATGAGGATGATGAGGCCCGGTCCCTTGGCGTAGTGCAGGGCCCGGCCCAGCCGGAAAATCACCCCCCGCTCGTACTCGTCTCAAAATCTTGATGGCGCTGATCAGGAAGAAAAACGCCAGGGCCACAATCACCATTAAGTAAATCGGCATTTTAGTCTCCTTATGACTTTTTTTGCTCCCGGCGCACCCGGAGCTTGAGATCTATGACTTGCACCACTTCCACGGGTTCGCCCTCGTTAATGGGTTCTTCACTTTCCGCATGCCAGTACTCGCCGTGCACGTAGACCTGGCCTTTGGGTTTGAGATCCGTGTGGGCCACGCCCTTCTCTCCCACCATGCCGGCAGTCCCGGTCATGGAGCGCCGGAGATGGCTGCGGAAGACAATGCCCGCCACCGCGATGAAAAAGAGGGAGATGGTCAGGACCGTGGGAATCAACACGCTCCAGGAAATGGACATACCCGGCCCCCCGCGAAACAGCATGACGGCCCCCAGAAAGAGCGACACCACCCCGGCCAGGGACAGGAGCCCGTAGCTGGTGACCTTGAACTCCAGGATGAAGAAGACAAAGGACAGGAGAATCAACAGGACCCCGATGAAGTTGATGGGCAGGGTCTGAAAGGCGAAGAAGGCCAGGAGTAGACAGATGGCGCCCAGCACCCCGGGCAGCACCACTCCCGGGTGGGCCAGCTCGAAGTAGATGCCCGCCAGGCCGATCATCATCAGGATGAAGGCGATGTTGGGGTCGGCAATGTACTTCAGCAGCCTAAACCGCAGCCCCTCGGGAATTTCCCGCACCGGGGCGCCCGCGGTCTTAAGCACCAGCTTTTTCCCGCCCACCTCCAGCCGGCGGCCGTTGATCTTGGTTAACAAATCCTCCAGGTTGTCGGCCACCACGTCGACCACCTTGAGCCTCAAAGCTTCGGACGCCGGGATGGAGACACTCTGGCGGATGGCTTTCTCCATCCAGTCGGCGTTGCGGCCGCGCTCCTCGGCCAGGGCCCGGCCGTAGGCCACGAAGTCGTTGACCACCTTCTTCTCCATGGTCTTGTCCATCTTCCCCATGCCGATGGACACGGGATGGGCCGCGCCCATATTGGTGCCGGGGGCCATGGCGGCCACGTCCGCCGCCATGGTGATGAAAACCCCGGCCGAGGCGGCCCTGGCCCCCCGGGGATAGACGTACACCACCACCGGCACCTTGGAGCCGGCGATGGCCTGAACAATCTGCCGCATGGAGGAATCCAGCCCGCCGGGAGTGTCCAATTCGATGACCAGGGCTTCGGCGTTCCCATTTTCCGCCTGGTGGATGCCGTCCACGATGAATTCCGCCAGCCCCGGGTTGATGGAACCCACTGCTTTAAGCACGTAAACCGCCCGGGGGGCCGGCGGCACCGACCCCGGCCCGGCCGCCAGCACCAGCAGGCCAAAAGGGCCAGGAGGACGAAACTATTGTGTCGCCTCACAATTACCTCGACACAGTCGTATAGAAAAACTCCCCCTCCCCTGGCGGGAGGGGGTTGGGGGGAGGGGGAAACCTGTAAGAATTACTAACCATATTCACCCCCACCCTGACCCTCCCCCATCAAGAGGGAGGGAAAAGAGACAATTTTTAATGCAAGGTATTTCTGATATGGAACACTACAAGCTATTTCAAAACCTTCTTTCGTAGAAAAGTCATTCTGAGCGAAGCGAAGAATCTATTCTTTTCAAAGATCTAGACCCTTCGCTGCGCTCAGGGTGACAGTATGAACCGCGTTTTGAAACCGCTTTTACTAATTCCCTCCTGGGCGGCCAGATACTCCATCACCTGCTGCATGTCCACCCAGGTCTTATGCCGTTCCTTGGGGAACCGCAGGAGATAGGAGGGGTGAAACGTGGGCATCACCCGGATGTGATCATAGCGCTGCCAGCGCCCCCTGATTCGGGTCAGGGGCTCTTTAGTCCCCAGCACCACCTGGGTGGCCACCCTTCCCAGGGTGACGATCACCCGGGGCCGCACGGCCTCGATCTGCTTTAAGAGAAACGGCCGGCAGGCCTCGATTTCGTCGGGCTCGGGCTCCCGGTTACCCGGCGGGCGGCTCTTCACCACGTTGGTGATGTAGACTTCCTCCCGGCGCAGCCCCAGTTTGCTCAACAATTTGTTCAAGAGCTGCCCGGCGGCCCCCACGAAGGGCAGGCCCTGCAAGTCTTCTTCGGCGCCCGGGGCCTCGCCGATGAACATCAGGTCCGCGTCCGGGTTGCCGTCTCCAAAGACCAGCTTGGTGGCGCCGGGGTAGAGCTTGCACCGGCGGCACTTCCCCATCTCGGCCCGAATCTCCTCCAGGGTGGGGATTTTCTCCTCCCGGCTCGTTTCCTCTTTCGGGCGCACCCCAACCTCCCCGGGGAGGGCCTTGAGCCCCAGACGGCGCTGGTACCGGAGCCACTGGGACAGGCTCGCCGCCAGCTGCCGCAATTCCCGCCCCGGATTTTCAGGCAACGACCGTCTCCCGCCGCACCGCGATGAGCGGCGCCACCCGGTTCAGAATCCGGTCCGCCACTTCCTCCTTGCTGAGCAAGGGCAGGCGCTCGGCGGCGCCGTCCCGGGCGATGAGGATCACTTCGTTGGTGTCCACCTGGAAGCCGGCATCCGGTTGGTTGACGTCGTTGGCCACGATGAGGTCCAGACCTTTCTCCTGCATCTTGCGGCGGGCCTCGGCCTCCAGGTCGTGGGTCTCCGCCGCAAACCCCACCAGCACCTGCCTGGTTTTCAGCCCGCCCAGGGCCTTCAGGATGTCAGGGTTCTGCACCAGGTGGTATTGCACCTCCGCCTGGCCCCGTTTCATCTTTTTTACTTCATTCCGGCCGGGGCGGTAGTCGCTCACCGCCGCGGCCATGAGCAGCGCCTCCGCCTGGGGGAAGCGCCCTTGCACCGCAATTTCCATCTCCCGGGCCGAACGCACCTGGACCAGTTCCACCCCGTAGGGCGCCGGCAGGGCCGACGGGCCGCTGATAAGGCAGACGTCAGCCCCCCGGCGCCACGCTACCTTCGCCAGGGCGTAGCCCTGTTTGCCGCTGGAGCGGTTGGTCAGGAAGCGCACCGGATCAAAATCTTCGTGAGTGGGGCCCGCGGTGACCAGCACCCGGCAGCCGGCCAGGTCCTGGGGGCTCACCAGACGGGCGCAGGCCTCCACAATGGTCTCCGGCTCCGGCAGCCGGCCCAGCCCCACCGCCCCGCAGGCCAGCTCCCCGGCCCCCGGCTCCATCACGGAAAGACCCCGGGCCCGAAGGCGCTCAAGATTTTCCTGCACCACCGGATTGTGCCACATCTGAACGTTCATGGCCGGACAGACCAGCACCGGTTTGCTGGCGGCCAGCATCACGGTGGTGAGCAGATCGTCGCCGATGCCCGCGGCCAGCTTGCCGATGAGATTGGCGGTGGCCGGCGCCAACACCACCGCGTCCACCTCCTGCCCCAGGGCCACGTGCTCCAGGGGGTCGCTCTGCGGTCCGAACATGGCCACCGCCACCTTCTCCCCGGTGAGGGCCTGAAACGTCAGCGGCGCCACAAACTCCTGGGCCGCCCGGGTCATCACCACCTTGACCCGGGCCCCGGCAGAAATCAACCGCCGGGCCACCTCCGCGGCCTTGTACGCCGCAATGCCGCCGGATACCCCTAATAAAATGCGCTTGCCGGTGAAGATCATGTGCCAGTCCTTTCAGGGGAGGGGGCCAGGGGCCCAGGCCCCTGCTCCCTCCCCTGAAACCCCTCCCCTAACCCCTTAAGTTTTATCTTCCAGGCTGTGACAGGCGGCCTTAGGCCGACTGTCACAGCCTCTTAAGCGGGCTGGGTGGGGGGCTTGAGGGGAGGGCAGGGCCGTGCACAGGCGTCTCGCCTGGCCCCTGGCCCTACCCCCAAATCTCCCTAAAAAAACGGGTTATACTTCTTCTCCTGGTCCACGGTGGTGACGGGGCCGTGGCCCGGGTACACCGTGTAGTGGTCTCCCAGGGGAAAGATTTTGGTGCGCACTGCGTTGATCAGGGCCTCAAAGGAGCCGCCGGGGAAGTCGGTGCGCCCGATGGACCCGGCGAACAGCAGGTCTCCCACGTAGACGTAGGGGTGGTTTTCCATCACCAGGCTGATGCTTCCCGGGGTATGGCCCGGGGTGTGCAGGACTTTGAGCCGGTACTTGCCGAAGGTAAGGACGTCGCCCTCGTGCAGCAGGATGTCGGCCTGGGAGGTGCGCAGGCGGTTGCCCGTGAAGAACAGGGCCTCCTGGGAAGGCTGGCTCAGGGCCGGGGCGTCCAGTTCGTGGATGGCGATCTGGGCGCCGGTGGCCTCTTTCAGGGGCAGGTTGGCGTCCACGTGGTCGAAGTGGCCGTGGGTGTCGATGATCAGTTTCAGCTTCAGCCCGGCGTGCTTCAGGGCCTCCAGGATCTCGTCTTCGTCCCCGCCCGGGTCAATGACCACCGCTTCCTTGGTCTCCTCGTCGCCCAGGATATAGCAGTTGACTTCCAGTAAACCCACCGTCAGGCCCTTGTGGATCATTGCTAACCCTTTTCCTTTTCGAATACTCGTTCCCAAGCTCCTGCTTGGGAACGTCAATTTGGGCCCAAGCTCCGCTTGGGCACCTCGGATATGGCGCACCTACAGGTGCGTCCCTGCATTTTTAACTCAGAAAAAACCTCACTCCCTGGACGCCGAAGTAGCCGCCGAAGCCGAAGAGAAAGACGCCGCACCCGGCCAGAAAGCCCCGGTAATATCTGTCGGAAAGGAAGCGTCGCCCCTGAGCCACGGCCCCGGACACCAGGGTGTACCAGGCGAAGTCGGCCAGGATGTGCCCCAGGTAGAAAAGCGCCACCCCCAGCAGTCCATACTTCATGGAAAACAGCACGTAGCCCAGCCCGATGGTGAGCCACCAGATGAGCCAGTAAGGGTTGGCGGCGCTCATGAGCACCCCGGCCACCACCGGGTGCATACCTGCCTCGGCTTCGGGGTCGAATTGAAGAACGCTGTGGCGGGAGGCCTTCAGCAGCCCCACCCCCATCCAGCCCAGCATGCCGGCTCCCAGCAGGCCCACGGTGCCCAGGACCACGGGGCGGTGCAGCCACACCCCCAGCCCGGCCAGCAGCGTCAGGACCAGGGCCGCCTCCAGCAGGGCGTGACCCACGATGATCAGGGGGCCGGCCCAAAACCCTCGCCGGGCCGCTTCGCTCACGGTCACGGTGAGGAGCGGCCCCGGCATCAGGGCCCCGGAGAGGGCCACGATGAAGGAACTTACCGGGATGCCGGCCAGCAGCCATAATTGCATAAATTTCCTTCCCTTTCCATACCGCCGTCAATATAATATCCTACCATATAGGCTCTTGATAAACCAAGGTAAAATCAAGGGGATGGCCAGTCAGGTTCGATTCCCAACATCCTGAAGGGGCTCTGTAGGGGCGCACCCAGGGGTGCGCCCTTAAACGGGCGGACACGCGGGTCCGCCCCTACCAAGAATACCCGTTCAATGGTTATTTAGTATTAACCCTGCGCCCGACGAGAAAGTTTTTGGCGCCACGATTAATAACCAGCAATTTCTCCTGAAAAGTGCCGCTGACCGCATGCAGATTAAACCTGCCAAAAAGAAGACCCGCACCAGCTCCTTCGGCACCCCGGGCCGCATCTCCCACGATTCCACCGCGTTTTACGCCGGCAAGCTTTACTCCCAGGCGCCCCAGGAGCAGGAAGTGCTCCTACCAGGAGAACCCGGTCCCCATGGAATATCTGGATAAGATTTTCTGTAAATCCTCGGAGCAGATGGCCGAGCTTCCCGACCACAGCGTCCATCTCATGGTCACCTCCCCCCCTTATAACGTGGGCAAGGAGTACGACCGGGACGTCACCCTGGAGGACTACCTGGAATTTTTGGACCGGGTGTGGCGGGAAGTCCACCGGGTGCTGGTGCCGGGGGGCCGGGCCTGCGTCAACATCGCCAACCTGGGGCGCAAGCCTTACCTCCCCATCCACTCCTTCCTCATCCGGGGGATGCTGGAGGCGGGTTTCCTCATGCGGGGGGAGATCATCTGGAACAAGGGGGCCAGCGCCTCCCCTTCCACCGCCTGGGGCACCTGGCGCTCGCCCGCCAACCCGACGCTCAGGGACGTGCACGAATACATCCTGATCTTCTCCAAAGGCGCCTTCACCCGGAAAAACCCGCATAAAAGGCGGGCCACCATCTCTCGGGACGATTTTTTAGAGTTCACCAAGAGCGTCTGGACCTTTCCGGCGGTCTCAGCCCGGAGCGTGGGCCACCCGGCCCCCTTCCCGGTGGAGCTGCCCCACCGCCTCATCCAGCTCTACACCTTCGAAGGCGAAGTGGTGCTGGATCCCTTCATGGGCAGCGGCAGCACGGGCATCGCCGCCCTGCTGGACGACCGAAATTATGTGGGCTACGAGATCGAGGCGGGATACGTCCGCCTGGCGGAGCGGCGGATAAGGCAATTCGCCTTGGAATTTAAATCTCCCAGTCTGCTTGACCTGGTGGCGGAGGACAGCTAGGGATGTGACTTTTTGAGGCTTTGAGACCTCTGAAAAAGGCTTAGTCGGAATATGAAGGCGTTAATAATCCCCCTAAATCCCCCTTTAGAAAAGGGGGACTTAAGATGGTTTTCCATTATCTATCAAGGACTTATCTTTTATTACCCCCCTTTCTTAAAGGGGGGGGAGGGGGGATTATAAGACCTTCCAGCCGCGAGAATATTGGTCTTGATACTTTTGCAAAGGTCTCGCTTTTACTGTTGATGGCGGCATGGGGTAGAGTGCCAATCGCCTGAGCCCATCGTGGTTACGGTCAGGAGCGGCCAAACTCTTACCAGGATCGATCCCCAGGACTGGTATAACTTTAAGTAAATGTAGGGTGGGCACGGCCCACCATTCCTTTACCGATTGCCAAAAAAGGTGGGCGGTGCCCACCCTACACGGAAAACCTAAATGGACAAAATCATCATTGAAGGCGGGGTGCCCCTGAAAGGCGAAGTGCCCATCAGCGGGGCCAAGAATGCGGCGCTGCCCATCCTGGCCGCCACGCTTCTCGCCCCCGGCGAGCACCGGCTCTACAACGTCCCGCCCCTGGCCGACATCCGCACCATCAGGAAGCTCCTGAGCAACCTGGGGGTGACCTTCCGGGAGGAGGGCGAGGCCCTGGTGGTGGACACCAGCGACCTCACCGGCGCCGAGGCCCCCTACGAGCTGGTGAAGACCATGCGGGCCGCGGTGCTGGTCCTGGGGCCCCTGACGGCCCGGGCCCGCCAGGCCCGGGTCTCCCTGCCCGGCGGCTGCGCCATCGGCGCCCGCCCCATCAACCTGCACCTCAAGGGCCTGGAGGCCATGGGGGTGAAGATCGCTCTCCACCAGGGGTATGTGGAAGCCAACGCCCGGCGCCTGCAGGGAGCGGAAATCTACTTTGAGACCCCCACGGTCACGGGCACCGAAAACCTGATGATGGCCGCCACCCTGGCCAAAGGCACCACGGTCTTGAAAAACGCCGCCATGGAGCCGGAGGTGGGGGACCTGGCCCGGTTTCTCAGCGCCATGGGCGCTCAAATCGAGGGCATCGACACCGACATCCTCACCATTCACGGGGTGAGCCAGCTCCAGCCCGCCACCTACGCCGTCATGTCCGACCGCATCGAAGCGGGCACTTATCTCGCCGCCGCGGCCATCACCAAGGGGGAGGTCACCCTGATGAACGCCCCGGTGCCCCACCTCACCGCGGTGATGGGGAAATTAACCGAGGCCGGGGTGCGCCTCACCGCCGAGCCGGGCCGCATCAGCGTGCACCCCGGCGGGACGCTTACCGGGGTGGATATCCGCACCCTCCCCTACCCCGGCTTCCCCACCGACATGCAGGCCCAGTTCATGGCGCTGATGTCGGTGGCCCGAGGGGCCTCGGTCATCACCGAGACCATCTTCGAGAACCGCTTCATGCACGTCAGCGAACTCAAGCGCCTGGGCGCCGACATCACCGTGAGCGGCAACCTGGCGGTGGTGCGGGGCCGCCGCCAGCTCCAGGGCGCCCCGGTCATGGCCACGGACCTCAGGGCCAGCGCCTCCCTGGTGGTAGCCGGCCTGGCCGCGGAAGGCGTTACCCAGGTCCTCAGGGTCTACCACCTGGACCGGGGCTACGCCCGGCTGGTGGAAAAACTGGCAGCCCTGGGCGCCCGCATCCGGCGGGTGCCGGCGTAGATTAGGGGATAGGGGCCAGGAGGGTCAGAGGTTAGTTTTTAATCCCTGACCTCTGACCCCTGATCCCTGACCCCTATTATTTACTCCATCAATTCCCGAAAAGACTCGATGGAGGGGAAGTCCGGGTGGGCTTCGGGGCCCTGCTGCGAGCTGGATTTGGCCTTGAAGAAGGGGTACTTGAGGCCGAACTGCCTGGCCGCGGCCAGGGCCTCGGCGTTGTCGTCCACCAGCAAGGCTCGCCCGGGGTCGAACCCCAGGCGTTCTCGCAGAATCCTCCAGAAGTGCGGGTCTTCCTTGGGGGTTCCCAGGTCGAAGGAGGAAATCACCTCGTCGAAATACCCCAACAGCCCTACGTGGTTCATTTTCAGGCTCAGGGTCTTGTAGTGGGCGTTGGTCACCAGGGCCACCTTTTTCCCCCGGGCCCCCAGGAACTTCAAGAAATCCTCCGCGTCGGGGTGGACTTCGATGAGGTGGCGGATACCTTCCTTCAGGGCCGGAATGTCCAGGTCCAGTTCCCGGGACCAGAAGTCGATGTCTGTCCAGTTGAGGGTGCCTTCCTCCCGCCGGTAGCGGGCGAACACCAGGTCCCGGGCCTGGGCCAGGGGCATCCCCTGACGCCGGGCATACTCCTGGGGCACCAGGGTCTCCCAGAAATAATCGTCGAAATGCTTGTCCAGCAGGGTGCCGTCCATGTCCAGGAGCACCCAGTCAATCTCCTGCCAGGGAAACGTCATCAGCCATCCTTCCCGTAATGATTCGCTCCCTTTATTTATAGAAATTTGGCAAAACTTTCAACAGGTAAGCCCCTTGACCGGCCCAGAGGCAGTGATTATTTTCTATCTTTAGAAATAAAATAAACGAGGAGGCTAATCATGCCTATAGTGACTTTTAGGGACCCCTACTGGGGGGACCCCTACCGGGAAATGGAGCGTCTCCAGCGCCGGATGGGCCGCCTCTTTGAGGAGACCTTCGGCCCCGGCCTGGCCCAATGGCGCCCCGGGGTTTATCCCCTGGTGAACATCTCCGAAGACCAGGATAATGTCTATGTGCGGGCCGAGTTGCCCGGCATCAAAGCGGAGGCTCTGGAAATCACCGTCCATGAGGGCAACCTGATCCTTAGGGGCGAAAGGAAAATCCCCACCGAGGAAAAACAGGTCAACTACCACCGCCGGGAGCGGGAATCCGGCTACTTCCGCCGGGTGGTCCCCCTGCCCATGCCGGTGAGCCCCGCCAAGGTGGAGGCCGCATACAAAAACGGTATCCTGACCATCAAGATGGCCAAGCCCGCGGAGACCAAACCGCGCCAGATCAAGGTGAAGGCCGTCTGAAGGAGATAACCATGGCTGAAGAAAAAGAACTGAAACCGAGAGTCAAAGAAGAGGCGCCGGCCAAGGGCGAACACGTGCGGCCCGGCCCGGTCTTCCTGCCGGCAGTGGACATCTTTGAAACCCCCGAGGCCCTGACCCTGGTGGCCGATATGCCCGGCGTGCCTTCCGAGAAGATCACCGTGGACGTCCGGGAAAACCACCTGGTCATCAGCGGCGAGATCGCCCCGCCCATGGGGGACAAGGAGAACCTGCTGGTGCAGGAGTACTACACCGGGGACTTCTACCGGGAGTTCCACCTGGGGGCCATCATCGACCAGTCCCGCATCGAAGCCACCATGAAGGACGGCGTCCTGCGGCTGCAGCTGCCCAAAGTGGCAAAGGCCAAACCCCGGAAGATCGAGGTGAAAGTCGCCTGAGAGGATAGTTAATCTGGGGGGAGGACCGGGGGACATTTTTCGTAGGTTCCCCTGCCCTCCCCTCAAACTCCCCTCCCAACCCCCTAAACTGGAGCCTGGGAAGGCGGGGCCGTTGGTCCCGCCTTCCCCGGCTCAAATTTCTTCCCATATGGGATTGGGGGTGGTTTTATTAGCCGCAGGCTAATAAAACCATAATCGTAAAAATGGGCCGCAGGCCCATTCGGGTAAGGGCCGTGGGCCCTTAGCCCCCTCCCCCAATTTCTTTTTCTAAAACCCCACTGCGGCCTCTTCCCGGGCCAGGTTGTCAAAGCGGGTGAACTTATCCCGGAAGGCCAGTTTCACTTTGCCGGTGGGGCCGTTGCGCTGTTTGCCCACGATCACTTCCGCGCTGCCCTTCTCCGGGGAGTCTTCCCGGTAAATCTCGTCCCGGTAGATGAAGATGATGACGTCGGCGTCCTGCTCGATGGCCCCGGATTCCCGCAAGTCTGCCAGTTGGGGCCGTTTGTTGGGACGCTCCTCCACCCGCCGGTTGAGCTGGGACAGCGCCATGACCGGCACGTTCAGCTCCTTGGCCAGGGCCTTCAGGGACCGGGAAATCTCGGAGATTTCCTGCTCCCGGCTGGGAGCGTTGTACCGCCCCCGCATGAGCTGCAGGTAGTCGATGATCACCAGGCCCAGTTTGCCGTCGGCCTTGAGGCGCCGGGCCTTGGCCCGGATGTCCAGGACCGTGGCCGCCGGGGTGTCGTCGATGAAGATGGGGCAGTCCAGCAGGTAGCCCGCGGCGGTCTGGAGGTTGGCCCATTCCGGGGTGCTGAGGAAAGCCCGCCTGAGGTTGGAGGCGTCCACTTCGCCGATGCTGCTGAGCAGCCGGCGCACCAGCTGCTCCTTGGACATTTCCAGGGAGAAAAAGGCCACCGGCACCTGGGGCTTGTAGGCGGCGTTGTAAGCGATGTTCAGGGCCAGGGCGGTTTTCCCCATGCTGGGGCGGGCCGCGATGATGATCAGGTCGCTGTTCTGGAACCCCGCGGTGAGGTTGTCCAGGTCCGGGAAGCCGCTGGTCACCCCGGTGATGCGGCCCGCCTCCCGGTGCCAGATGGCCTCCAGGTTGGCGATCTCCGTTTCTACCAGGGCCCCCACGGACTTGAACCCCGGGCGCACTTTGGACTCCGCCACCTCGAAGACCTTTTGCTCCGCGGCGTCCAGGAACTCGCCCACGTCCTCCACCGGGGCGAGACACTGGCTGGCGATTTCCTGGGTGGTATCCAACAGGCGGCGCAGGATGGCCTTGTCGTGCACCAGGGAGGCGTAATAGTCGGCGTTGGTGGCAAACCCCACCTGCTCGCTGAGGCCGGCCAGGAAGACGGGGCCCCCGACACTTTCAAGTTGATCCCGCTCTTTCAGGAGGGCGCTGACGCTCACCAGATCCACCGGCTCGCCTTTGCCGTACAGGTCCAGCATGGCCTGATAGATGCGGCCGTGGGCTTCCCGGTAGAAATCGGCGGGTTCGATGTGGTCCGCCACCCGGTCCAGGACCTCCGGGCGCACCAGGATGGCCCCCAGCACCGACTGCTCCGCCTCGGGGTTGGCCGGAGGGGTGTAGCCGCCGGGCGGGGGAGTTCCCTCGGTGGAGGCCGCGGCCATGCGCCTTCCTACGTTAGCCATTTTAGCCTCTCTTATATTTTTGCTTCATACTACCATTGCGGGGCTGAACCTAATGCTACAAGACCTAAACCAATCCAAAATAAGCTACGATTTATAGAAGTTTCTGTAAGCTCAATACCGTCTTTTTTAAACCTGGCAACCTCCTTAGCCATTTCCCCTTGATACTGCCGAGTTATACGCACAGAAAATGCTAAGAAACCTGTACCAATTATTGTTAAGATTACCCCATATGTTGCCGGGTTATCCACATTTTTGCAGTCAGGATCGCAGGTTATTGGTGAAAAGGTTTGGCAAGCCTTACTCCAATTTTTTGAAAGATGGTTCCATCGTAATCAAAAATATTCCCTGTTGCAAACGGCAGTTTGGCCCATGGGGCGGACTGAATTTTTCGAAGGAGAAATTTCTGCGAAGCCCCCTTTGGGGAATTGGGCTGGAGATATTTTAAAAGTTCGAAGCCCCGACGATATTCTCTGATTTCCATCACTAGCTGAAAGAATCCTGCCTCACTTATGAAAATATCGAAGATTGACGCTGGCCCCAGGCTGGGGCGCCTGTACCACATTATTCAAAATTAAAGGGCACGGCGCGCCGTGCCCCTACTTTATAAGATCTGCTTTATTGTACCTTAAGCGCACTGATCTTTTAGGCAAACAAGACTGATCGGGTCAGGCTGGCCCCCTGGTCCCGTCTGACTGCCCGGCATAATTAAATCTTATGGGGATTGGGGGTGGGGGTTCGGGGGAGTTTTTTGTAAGCGTAAGGGCTTTTGCCCTTAGCCCCTCCCCCAAAAACTTGCTCCAAGATCAGGCTTCTTCGGCCACCACTTCCACGGTTACTTTGGCCTTGGCTTCCGGGGCCAGGCGCACCATTACTTCATAGGTTCCCAGTTTTTTGATGGGTTCCGGCAATTCCAGCTCCTTTTTGTCCACTTCGTAGCCCTTGGCGGCCATGGCTTCGGCGATCATGGCCGCGGTGACGGAGCCGTAGAGGCGCTCGCCTTCGCCCACCCGCTGGGCGATGGTGAGGCTGAGCCCTTCCAGCAGGTCCACCTGAGCCATGGCGGCTTCCCGGTCCCTGCCCTGGAGTTGGGCGTACTTGGCCTTGGCCTGTTCGATTTTGGCCAGGTTCCCCTGGGTGGCTTCCATGGCTTTCCCCTGGGGAATGAGAAAATTACGGGCGTAGCCCCGGGCCACCTCCACGACGGAACCCATGGGGCCCAGGGCGGTAACGTCTTCGGTCAGGATTACTTTCACTTAAGGCCTCCTAAGCGTCCTTGGGCTGACGCAACCGGCGAAAATCCAGCCACAGGTCCATCAGTCCCAGGGTGATAATCAGGAAAAAAAACGGGTTCAAAAATAGCAACGGGTAACCGATGAGCCTCATAAACCGGGGCAGCGACAAACGGTTGAACCAGGCGGCCACCACCGCCACTCCCTGGCAAAAATAGAGAAGGGCCAGCACCAGCAGCAGGTTCAGGCTCAGGGAACGCACCGCGCTCACCGGGATGAGGAGCAGGAAGCCGGCGCCCAGGGCCACAAAAATGAGCCATTCCGGGGTGGCCCAAAAATAGAGCGGCGGCTCCGGTTTGCCCCACCCCAGGAGAAAGGCGATTTGCCGGGCCAGGATGACGTTGAGCCAGGCCACCAGGCCGGTATTGGCCACCACCAGGCCCGGCAGCAGGCGCTGCACCAGGGCCTCCAGGTCGGCCTGGGAAACCCCGGGTAAGACCGCCGCCGACGATCCGCCGGCCGTATCCCCCAGGACCTGGTGCACCGCGGCCATGATCTCCGAGCTTCTCTGGGCCATAATGACCGCGGGGCTAACCCCCTGAAAAAAGGCCTGGCCCAGCAAGAACAACAGGGCGATGACGCTCAAGGCCGCCACCGTTGACATGATGGCCCGGGGCGCCGTGGCCCCCCGCTCCTGCAGGCCGCTCAGCAGGACCCCCATGAGCAGCAGGCTCCCGAAGCCCTGGTTGGCCCAGAGGATTTCCAGACCGGGTTTCAGGGAAAAGATGCCCAGGGCCGTCACCAGCGCCAGCAGCAGGGCGCCCCGCGCTCCCAAACGCCAGCCCGCCAGGAGCACCGGCAGGGGCACCAGGATGCCGGCCAGCAGGAAAGCCAGGGGATTAAACTGCGCCCCGAAGTAAAACAGCAGCAGAACGGCGAGGCAGAGGAGCCAAACGGAGAGACCCCGGCCCTTTAACAATTATTTCCTCCAGTCCTCAGGGGGGCGACATCATAGGGACGTAGGGAATCTGAGCCAGGAGCCGCGCTTGCTTGATGGCCCGGGTGACCCGCCGCTGATGGCGGGCGCAGTTCCCCGAGATGCGCCGGGGGATGATCTTCCCCCGCTCCGTCACGAACTGCCTGAGGGTATTGACATCCTTATAATCAATGAGCAGCGCGGCATCCACGCAAAAACGGCAGACCTTGCGCCGAACATAGAACTGTTTGCGTCTGCGGCGAGGCATTACAGGCACCGGTTAGTCCTCCTCCTTGGCTTGGGTGGCTCCTTCTTCGGGAGGGGCGGCCTCAGCGGCGGCGGTCTCAACCGCGGCGCCAGGCGCCGCCGCGCCTTCCTCCGCGGCCGGCGCCGCGGCTTCGGCTTCCGGAGCCGGAACCGGCTTCTTGGCCTTGGCGGCTATCTCTGCCTGCAGAGCCTCCGGGTCTACTTTGTCGGATTTTTTAACGGTGAGGTAACGAATGATGCGGTCGTCGATCCGGTAATTGCGTTCCAGTTCCTTGACCGTCTCCGGCATCCCGGCGAAGTCGGCTAAAACGTAGTAGCCCCGGGTGGCGCCTTTGATCTTGTAGGCCAGCTTCTTGCGGCCCCATTCGTCCACGTCCACCAGCGTGCCACCCTGGGTGGCGATAATCCGGGTGAACTTATCGATGGTGGCTTTCACATCTTCGTCCGGGAGGTCGCCGTCGACCACCCAGACAGACTCATAGCGGCGCATTCTTCCTCCTTATGGGTATTTGCTCCGGTGCCCTGGGCCCGGAGCAAGGAGAATCAAATATATTGTTTACCAAAAAAAGGAAATCATGTCAATCTATTGCAGGCATAAAGCAGACGATAACCACGTAGAGGCGGTTCGCCAACCGCCCCTAGCGGTTCCCGTTTTCCTCGATCTTCCCGGGGTCCCGTACCATTTTCCCCTAACTATCAGGAAAGGGATTTACCTGAGACGCCCCCCTAATTTGTAGGGGGGACCTGCGTGTCCATCCTGCTCGGCCGCACCCTCCCGCCGGTAAAAAAAGGGGCACAAAGGCGAAAAGCCTTCCTTTCCGCCTTTACCCCTGTGGTCCGGTCTCCGAGACGGCCCCAGTTTCCGGCCCCGGCCTTACCCGAGACTATTGCACGGTGAAATAGGCGTCCCTCTGGGAGCTGCCGTAGCTGCTCAACACCCGTTCGGTGACGGTGTAATTCCCCGGGGTGGCGTTGCTGGGCAGGGAGTAAGCCACGTTGTCGGTGAAAGTGCCGTTATTGTTGGATACCGTGGTCTGGTAAGGCTGCCCCAACAGGTTGCCCCCGTAGCGCACCTCCCGCACCAGGGTGACGGAAACCGGCACATCGGACGGGGTCAGGATGGTGTAGGTCAGCCCCAGGTTCACCTGCTGGCCCGGCGACACGGTGGAGGGCGTGGCCTCAGCCCTATCGATGGCCACCACGTTGCCCTGGCTCGGATTATAATTATAAGATTGGGCCGCCGCCTGGGACGAGCGGATCTCGCTGTTGCGGTGCTCGGCATAGAGATAGCCGCCCACTGCCCCCACTAGGCCGCCGGCCGCCGCACCTACCCAGGCGCCGGTGGCAGGAGAACCGGTGGCCACGCCGATGATGGCGCCGAGGGCCGCACCGGTGGCCGCCCCTCCCACGGCTCCGGCCGCCGCGGAGCCCTCCGGCGAATAATAGCCGCTCTCGGTGACGCAACCTGCCAGGGAAACTGAGAAGACGAGTATTACCGCGAGTGCCAATAATTTCCGGGTCATCTTACCTTCCTCCTCTGGTAACGCTTTTCGAGCCGAACCCTTTGGTCCAAAGATGACTAAGCTGCGGTTAACTTACCAATAAGGCTTTTTTCGGAATATGCAAGCCCCCAAATGCAGGGGTCAGGGGCCAGGGATTAGGGATTAGAGGTTAGGGGTCGGAAGCAGATTATCCTTGGCTTTTTCCCCCGGCCCTCGAATTAACCAGCTATAAATGATTCGGTTAATTGCGACTGACCCCTGCCCCCTGGTCCCTGACCCCTGCTTCTCAAACCTCCCGGCCCACCGCCTCCCGGATGCGGTCCAGCAGGCCGTTGACAAAGGCGCCGGAGGCCTCGGTGCCGAAGCGCTTGGCCATCTCCACCGCTTCGTTGATCACCACCTTGGGGGGAATCTCGGCCTGGTACAGAAGCTCGCAAATAGCCAGCCGCAGCAGGTTGCGGTCCACCAAGGTCATGCGCTCCAAGCGCCAGTGCTCGGAGTAGCGGGCGATGAGGGCGTCCAGTTCCTCCAGGTGGGCCGCCACCCCGGCCACCAGTTCCTGCAAGTAGGCCGGAGGCGCCCCCTCTTTCTGGAAATGGTGCCAAAAGCCTTCCAGGTTTTCAGGCCGCCGCCCTCCGGTAAACTCGGCCTGATAGAGAAACTGCAGGGCCCATTCCCGGCAACGGCTACGGGAATAAGCCGCCAAAAATGTCAGCCCCCCAAGTCGGCGAGGAGGTTGACCATTTCGATGGCAGCCTCGGCCGCGGCATAGCCCTTGTTGCCCGCCTTGCTGCCGGCCCGCTCGACGGCCTGCTCCAGGGTGTCGGTGGTCAGGATGCCAAAGGATACGGGCACCCCGGTATCCAGGGTCACCTGGGCGATACCTTTGCTCACCTCCGCGGCCACGTAATCGAAGTGCGGGGTGGCCCCCCGGATCACCGCCCCCAGGCAAATAACGGCATGGTGCGATTTGGCCTGGGCCAGGCGCTTGGCCACCAGGGGGATCTCCCAGGCCCCCGGCACCCGCACCACCGTCAGGTCCTCGTCCCGCACCCCTTTGCGCCGCAGGCTGTCCAGAGCGCCTTCCAGCAGGCGTTCGGTGATGAAAGAATTGAAGCGGCTAACCACCAGGGCGAATTTCAACCCTTCGCCGATGAGCTTGCCTTCTACGGTCCGCATCTATTTCCCCCTGCAGAGGTTTCTGTAGCCGCAGGCTCGGGCCTGCGTAATCAGCCCATTAATAACCGAAATCTTGGCCAAAAAGAAATTAAAAACCAGAGCCTCATAAATCTAGGGTGGCGCTTCATAATTCTTTTCCCCCTTCCTCTAAAGCGGGGTAGGGTGGATTTTATAATAACCACCTGGAAATCCCCCTAAATTCCCCTTTGACAAAGGGGGACTTTGGACCCGCTGAGTTCTTATTCCCCCCCTTTGAAAAAGGGGGGATAGGGGGGATTTAAAAAAACCAGAACACCCCTTCAGTTAGGGTTATAAGCGATTTTGAAAGTATCTCTAATTGCTTCTCCGTGCCACACGACCTGGTAACCAGGGAAACAGGCGCAAAAGCAAGGTTACGAAATTAATTCCTTTCCCCTTTCGACTCTTCACCCTCTTTTATCCCACCAGCTTCAGCAGGTGCCCCATCTTCTGGCACTTGGTCTTGAGGTAATTGCGATTCACCCGGTTGGGGGGAATCTCCAGGGAGACCCGCTCCACCATGGTGAGGCCGTAGCCTTCCAGGCCGATGATCTTTTTGGGGTTGTTGGTCATGAGGCGCATCTTCCGGACCCCCAGGTCCCGGAGGATCTGGGCCCCGATGCCGTAATCCCGGAGATCCGCCTTGAACCCCAGGGCTTCATTGGCCTCCACCGTGTCGGCGCCCTGGTCCTGCAGTTCGTAGGCCCGGAGCTTGTTCACCAAGCCGATGCCCCGGCCCTCCTGGTGCATGTACAGGATGACGCCCTTGCCCTCGGTCTCCACCAACTGCATGGCGGCTTCCAGCTGGTCGCCGCAGTCGCACCTGAGGGAGTGAAAGACGTCTCCGGTGACGCATTCCGAGTGGACCCGCACCAGCACGGCGTTCATCGGGGTTGATCTCGCCCTTCACCAGGGCGATGTGCTGGTTGTCGTCCACATCGTTGTCGTAGGCGATGGCGGTAAACTCCCCGATGTAAGTGGGCAGCTGAACGGTGGCCCGGCGGTGCACGAAGGATTCGTGCCGCAGCCGGTAGGCCACCAGGTCGGCGATGGTGGCGATCTTGAGGTCGTGCTCCGCGGCGAATTTCTCCAAATCAGGCATGCGGGCCATGGTGCCGTCGTCTTTCATGACCTCGCAGATGACCGCGGCGCCTTTCAACCCCGCCAGGCGGGACAGGTCCACCGAGCCCTCGGTCTGGCCGGTGCGCACCAGGACCCCGCCTTTGCGGGCCCGGATGGGGAAGACGTGGCCCGGGCTCACCAGGTCCTCGGGCCGGGAGTTATCGGCCACCGCGGTGATGATGGTGGTGGCCCGGTCCGCCGCGGAAATCCCGGTGGTGACCCCCCGCCGGGCCTCGATGGAGATGCAGAAGGCGGTCTTAAAGCCCGACTGGTTGTCCCGGACCATCTGGGGCAACTGCAACCTCTCCACCAGGTCGGGGGCCAGGGCCAGGCAGATGAGCCCCCGGCCGTAGCGGGCCATGAAATTGATGGCCTCGGGGGTGATCATCTCCGCGGCCAGGGTGAGGTCGCCTTCGTTTTCCCGGTCTTCGTCGTCCGTCAGGATGATCATCTTCCCCTGGCGGATGTCGGCGATTGCCTCTTCTATGGGTACCACCGGCATTCGGTCTCATGCCTCCCGGTTGCCTAATAGGGCCGCCCCGCAAAGCCCCGGGGCGGCCCTTATTTTCAAAGGGTCACCTCGATGAGGGTCTCCCCCCCCTTGGCGGTCACTTTAAAAGGGACGCCCTTGTAGTTCAGAAAGCGGGAAATGTTTTCCACGCAAATGGCGGCGTCCACCACTAAGGTGAAAGGACCCTGGTCCCTTTCCAGCTCTTCTTTGACCCGCATCACCGGCAGGGGACAGCTCAGGCCGCGGCAATCAATGATTATATCGCTCATTTCAGGCCCCTTCCCCTACGGCGGCGCGAGCCTGGGAAAAACCCCAGGCAATGGTGAAAGCCGCCCCGTATCCCAAGGCCAGAGCCACCCAGCCCCCTAGGGGAATGCCGGCGGGAGAGGCCGCCAGGCCCAAGCGGTGCATTATCCCAGCGCCTAGGAACATCCCCAGAATGGCCATAAATGAGTCCAGGTTGGCCTCCCAGGTCATGATCAACTGCCGCATGGGACAGCCTCCCAGCAAAATCGCCGCAAAGCCCAGGAGGCCCATGCCCAGAAAGTTGCCGACAAAATTGCCGTGGGCCACCGGCCCTACCAATGCCGGCTTAAACTGCCCCAACAGCAGGTTACCCACGAAGGCGCCGATGAGGATGCCCAGGAATCCTTTCAACAGATGAAAATCGTTGAACAGGAACATGTCCCGGAAGCCACCCGACAGGCACAACCGGATCCGCTGGAACAAGACTCCCGCCGCCACCCCCAGGGCCAGGGAGATTATGACTGGCGCATGCTGGGACCCGGGACCCTTGACACTGAAAAAAGGATAATAAGTATGCCACCCCAGTTTAACGAAAAGCAGTAATAAAAGCACCGTAAAGAAAACCACGGGCAGCCAGGCAAGCCAGGTGGGCAAGGGCCGGGCCGGACCCAGATTGTAGCCCCGGGTGAGAAAAACCATTCCCAGGTAAGCCCCAAAGACGATGCCCAAAAGGCCACCCAGGGCGCTCATGTCACCGCCCGCCAGACGATAGATGGCCCGGATGGGACAGCCTAAAAAAGTCAGGCCGCCCACCATGATAAGAATCCCCAGAAGGAGCCGCACTGTGGGACCAGACCCGCCCCGGGGGCTGAAATCCCTAAAGGCCAGGGCCGCCACGAAGGACCCCAGGAAGATACCGATAATTTCAGGCCGCAGGTATTGCACCAGGGGATTCAGGTGCAGCCCCAGGCTGCCCGCCATATCCCGATAAAAACAGACAAAACAAAGGCCCATGTTGGCCGGATTACCGAATTTAACCAGGACCGCGCCGATTAGGCCTACTACCACCCCTCCCAACAGGATAAGGTTCTGCCGCAGAAAGGACATGAAATGCCTCCTTTGATCCCCCCAGAGGCGCCATTTTCGGGGGAGATAGATTCTTTCCGCCAGGGTAACTACCCCGGCATCGAGTGCTTCAGGCTCAGACGTTGGCCATAATCGCCCATGAAGCAATCATCTCCCCACCCCCTTTCTGTTTTATCGATTCGCTGGCCCAAGCAAATTGCCCAGGCGGTTGTTATCTATTCCTGCAATTTTGCCGCGGTCAAATTGTCCCTCCGCCTGCCCCCGCGACCATTGCGACTGCGGCTGCCCCCGGTTTTACAAAAACCCGTGCTGGGCCAGCAATTCCGCGGTAACCCCCTCCCATTGAGGAGTGTCTTTCCCCAGCAGCCGGGCCACATACTTGCCGATGATGTCTGTCTCCAGGTTGACCCGATCCCCCACCTTCAAGGCGGCCAGGGTGGTCTCTTGGGCCGTGAAGGGGATGATGTTCACGTAGAAGGCGTTCCCCTGGCAGGCGTTCACGGTGAGAGAGACCCCGTCCACCGCGATGGAGCCCTTCTCGATGACGAAGCGGCTTAAGGCCTTAGGCAGCTCGATTTTCAGCTGGAAATGGTGGGGGCCTGGCCGCCGCTCCCGCACCAGCCCCACAGCGTCCACGTGGCCGGTGACCAGGTGGCCGCCCAGGCGGTCCCCAAGTTTCAGGGATCTTTCTAAGTTTACCCGGTCCCCCACCTTTTTCAAGGGGAAAGTGGTGCGGTTAAGGGTCTCCGGCGACACCTCGAAGGCCGCGGCCGGGGGCGCCAGGGCCACCACCGTGAGGCAGGCGCCGGCCACCGCCACCGACTCCCCCAGGGCGAGCTCGGCCGCGGCAAACGACGTCTGCACGGTAAGCCGCAGCCCTTCCGCCAGGAGAGCCAGGCCGGCGATCTTGCCAATCCCTTCCACCAGTCCGGTAAACATGAGCCTAAACCTGAAGTGGCGAATTTGATTTATGATTTTACAACATCTTGCCCCTGGGGGAAACCAATAAAAAACGGCGGCGCTTAAGAACGCCGCCGCCAAGGGTTCCTGGATGCCTACAGTCATTTCAAAACTTTCTTCCCAGAGAAATGTCATTCTGAGCGCCGCCAAGAATCTAGTCATTCCAAAGACCTAGACCCTTCGCGGCGCTCAGGGTGACAGGATAAACCGGTTTCGAAATGGCCTCTAGAATTGCTGTAAGCGCGGCTCGCGACCCCCCTAGGCCACCGTCACCTCCTTGCTGAGGAAGACGTCCTGGATGGCGTTGAAGAGTCCCACGCCCTCCTTCAGGGGCCGTTGGAAGGTCTTGCGCCCGGAAATGAGCCCCATGCCCCCGGCCCGCTTGTTGATCACCGCGGTCTTGACCGCCTCGGCCAGGTCGTTCTTGCCGGAGCCGCCGCCGGAGTTGATCAGGCCGCAGCGACCCATGTAGCAGTTGGCCACCTGGTAGCGGCACATGTCGATGGGGTGGGCGCCCGCCAGCTTGGTGTAGACCAACTCATTGGTCTTGCCGAATTTCGGCAGGGCCTTGTAGCCGCCGTTGCACTCCGGCAGTTTCTGCTTGATGATGTCCGCCTCGATGGTGACCCCCAGATAATTGGCCTGGCCGGTGAGGTCGGCGGAGGCGTGCATGTCCCCCTGGTCCGTCTTGAACGCCGGGTTGCGCAGATAGCACCACAGGATGGTGGCCAGGCCCAGTTCGTGGGCGATTTTAAAGGCCTCGCTGACTTCCTGGATCTGGCGCCGGGACTCAACGGAGCCGTAATAGATGGTGGCCCCCACCGCCACCGCTCCCAGATCGAAGGCCTGCTCCACGCTGGCGAACAGGGTCTGGTCGTAAAAATTCGGATAGCTGAGCATCTCGTTGTGGTTGATTTTGACGATGAAGGGAATCTTGTGGGCATATTTCCGGGCCACCGCCCCCAGGACCCCCAGGGTGGAGGCCACCGCGTTGCAGCCGCCTTCCAGGGCCAGCTTGACAATATTTTCCGGGTCGAAGTAGATGGGGTTGGGGGCAAAGGAGGCGCCGGCCGAATGCTCCACCCCCTGGTCCACCGGCAGGATGGAGAGGTAGCCGGTGCCGGCCAGGCGGCCGTGGCCGAAGAGCGCCGCCAGGGACCTGAGCACCCCCGGGGGCCGGTCGCTGCCCACCCAGACCCGGTCGATGAAATCGGGCCCCGGCAGATGGAGACTCTCCTTGGGGAATCCCTGGCACTTATGAGTCAACAGGTCGTCGGCTTCCGGACCTAACAAGGATTGGATTTTTCTGATCAAGGGCCACCTCCTTAAAGGATGGTTTTCGGTTTTCGGTTTTCCGTTTTCGGTTTTGGGCTTTCTGAATTGACAGGATAATCTTTTAGGTCTTCTCCTGCCGGGCGGAATTCATACACCTAAAGACCGGCTAATCTTCTGGTGGCACAGGTCTTACCAGCCTGCACCGCTTTTAATTCCTAATATAAGACTCCCCTCGCGTCGAGACAAGGGTTTCTTTCTGCTTGCCGCTTCCTTGAGGCCATGAGCTCCAGGGCCACCTCAGCGGCCCGGGCTCGAGGCGCCGGGGCCTCCCAGGCGGCTGACGACCCGGGCCAGCCCCCGGCGCAGATTCTCCAGGCGTCCCGGGTCCCTCATCATTGCCAGGGCTTCTTGCGCCAGGCGCTGGGGAGTGAAGTCGTCCTGGAGTAACTCCGGAAACATCCTTTCCCCCGCCAACAGATTGGCCATGCCCACGTGGCTCACCCGGATGAGCCGGCGCCCCACATTAAAGGTTAAAGGCGAGAGCCGGTATACGATGATGGTAGGCGTGCCGGCCAGGGCCGCCTCCACCGTGGCCGTCCCCGATGCCACCACCGCCAGATGGGCCGCAGCCAACGCCTCATAGGATTGGCCGGGGATGAGGCGCAGGACCAGGTTTTGGGGGAGGGGGCTAAGGGCAGAAGCCCTTACCCCCTCCCCCAATCCCCCGCCCCCAATCCCATAAGGGATATGCTTTTGGGCCGGGGAAGTCGGGCCTCCTGAGGCTCGCCTTCCCCGGCCCCCTTCTGCGGGTTGGGTGGGGGGCTTGGGGGGAGGGCAGGGACCAGTGGCACAGGCGTCCCCGCCTTGGAAGTCCCTGGCCCTTCCCCCAAAATCCCAGACTCCTGCACCATCTCCTCCACCAGCTCCCTGGGCGCGGTGGAGGCCAGGGGCAGGACGAACTGGCACTGGGGGATGGCCTGCTGGATTAGACTTCGCTCCGGCCAGCATGGTGGGCAGGTGCCTGGCGATTTCGCCGGCCCGGCTGCCGGGCAGCAGGGCGATGGTGAGGCGCTCCGGGTCCAGACCCCAGCCGGCCAGCCAGTCCCGACGATCCGTCAACGGCGGCAGGGTCTCCCGCAAGGGGTGCCCCACGTAGGTCACGGGCACGCCCCTTTCCCGGTAGAAATCGGCTTCAAAGGGAAAGATCACCGCCAGACGATCCACCAGGCGGGCGATGGTGCGCACCCGGTAGGTGCGCCAGGCCCACACCTGGGGGCTGATGTAATACATCACCGGCACCCGGTAGAGTTTGGCCAGCCGGGCCACCCAGAAGTTGAAGTCGGGAAAATCCACCAGAATGGCCAACCCTGGCCGCTCGCTTTTCAGGGCCCGGCCCAGGCCCTTCAAGGCCCTCAGCACCGCCGGCAGCCGGCTCACCACTTCCGAGAGGCCCACCACGGCCAGCTCGGAGGCCGGGCACAGGATCCGCACCCCCTGGGCCGCCATGGCCTCGCCGCCGACGCCGAAAAACTGCGTCTGGGGCCGCCGTGCCTTGATGGCCGCCACCAGCCGGGCGGCGTGGTCGTCGCCGGAGGCTTCGCCTGCGACCACCATGATTTTGGGGATGGAATTATTTGGGGGAGGGGGCCAGGGGCTTTTTCGTAAGTGGCCCCTGCCCCTCCCCCAAACCCCCATAAGGGTTGTTAAACTGTCGCACCATACTCCTAAATCTTGCTGGCGTCCCCCCGGGACGCCAGCAGCTTATGTTGGGGTTGGGGGGTGGGGGGGTGGGGAATTCTAAATTCCCCGGCCCCCCACATTCATCCCTCGCTTCCCCCCTACCCTCTCGCCTTTTTCATGGCGGCGTTGATCTCCAGGGCCAGGGCCAGGGCGGCCCGGCCGGCTTCGCCGCTGATGGGCGGCTCCTTGCCGTTTTTCACCGCGTCCACGAAGGCGACGATTTCTTTGAGCAGAATGTCCTCCTGGGGGAACCGCTTGGTTTCCAGGGCCACCCCGGGCAGCGGCCCCAGGGCCCCCTCTTTCCGAAAAGCCGCGGTGAGCTCCCGGTTCTCAAAGTCCACCGCCAGGTAAGCGTCCGGCTGGAACAGGCGGAACTTGCGCATGCTCTTGAAAGACATGCGGGAGGCGGTGAGGTTGGCGATGCAGCCGTCGGCGAATTCCAACCGGACGTTGGCCAGGTCCACCTGGTCGGTGAGGACCGAGATGCCCGCAGCCCGGATCTCTGAGACCGGCGAGGGCACCAGGTTCAAGACGTGGTCCAGGTCGTGGATCATCAGGTCCAGGACCACGTCCACGTCGGTGCCCCGCTCCTTGAAAAAACCCAGGCGGTGGCTTTCGATGAACCGGGGCCGGGTCACCCGCAGTTTCAGCTCCTCCATGGCGGAGTTGAAGCGCTCCAGATGCCCCACCATGAGGAGGCGGCCCCGCTGCCGGGCCAGGGCCACCAGTTCGTCGGCTTCGGCCACGGTGACGGCCAGGGGTTTTTCCACCAGCACCTGGCAGCCCGCGGCCAGGGCGTCCCGGACCACGGCAAAGTGGGCCGAAGTGGGGACCGCCACGCTCACCGCCCGGACCTGGGGCAGCAGTTCCCGGTAGTCGGTGTAGGCCCTGGTGTTCAGCTCCTGGGCCACCTGCTGGGCCCGCTCCCGGTTCAGGTCGGCCACTCCCGATGAGCTCCGTTTCCGGCAGACCGGCGTATTTCTGGGCGTGGAACCGGCCCAGGTAGCCCACCCCGATGACCCCGATTTTTAGGCTTTCATCCATGATATACCCTTTACCTGACTCCTTCCCCTTACCGCAGGAGCGCCAGGGGAAATTCCCGCCTCAAGCTGCGACCTGCACCTCATGAATTAACCGGACCGTACCATAGGCCGCCATAGAGCCGGGCGGCTATCCTATTCGCAGAGGTCTCAAATCATCATACCGGAAAAGACGGGCCCAAGGCAATGAAAACTGAGGGAAATACCGTTTGACAACCGCGGCCCGAAACGTTAAAAATTAGCAGCAAGCTTTGTGGAGGAACGATTAATGGTGGAGAAGGCCAAATTCATCTGGTTCGACGGCAAACTCATTCCCTGGGACAAGGCCCAGGTTCCGCTGCTCACCCATACCCTGCACTACGGGTTGGGAGTCTTCGAAGGCATCCGGGCTTACCTCTGCGCCGACGGCCGCACCGCCATCTTCCGCCTGCCGGAGCACATCCGGCGCCTCTTCGACTCCGCCCACGTCATGCAACTGGAAATGCCCTTCACCCAGGCCGAGATCGAGACGGCCTGCGCCGAAATCCTGCGGGCCAACGGGCAGAAGGAAGCCTACATCCGCCCCCTGGTCTTCGTGGGAGACGGCGTCATGGGGCTCAATCCGCAAAACAACCCCATCCGGGTGGCCGTCATCAGCTGGATCTGGGGCGCCTACCTGGGAGAGGAAGGCCTACGCCACGGCATCCGGGCCAAGACCTCTTCTTTTATCCGCCACCACGTCAACATCATGATGACCATGACCAAAACGGTGGGCAACTACGTCAACTCCATCCTGGCGAAGCGGGAAGCTATCCAGTCGGGCTATGACGAAGCCATCATGCTGGATACCGAAGGCTACGTGGCCGAGGCCTCCGGGGAAAATATCTTCATCGTCAAGGACGGCCGCATCAAGACGCCGCCCCTGACTTCGGTGCTGCCGGGCATTACCCGGGCCAGCATCATCACCCTGGCCCATGACATGGGAATGGTGGTTAAGGAGAGGCGCTTCTCCCGGGACGAGCTTTATCTGGCGGACGAAGCCTTTTTCACCGGCACCGCGGCGGAGGTTACTCCCATCCGGGAAGTGGACGGCCGCGTCATCGGCCCGGGCCAACCCGGCCCCATCACCCTTAAGCTGCAGGAGGCCTTCTTTAAGGTGGTGAAGGGCGAGGATCCCCGCTACCAGCATTGGCTGACCTACGTGATCCCCTTGCCTTACGAAGATATTTAAAAAGCCCTGGGCTTGATAATATGAATGTTTTAGGGAAAGGGGTTTTCAGGCTGATCTTTGGTTAAACCAAGGTTCTTGATGGTTGGAAGTTGCCGCAAAGCAACAGGGCGCCCTGGTTGGCGCCCTTTTTCTTTGCCCCTGGGCCGGAGGGTTTAGTCCTGGCGGACCTCACTCCCCGGCGCATAACTTCAAGTACTGCGTCAGGATGTCGGTCTCGGTGATGAGGCCCACCAGTCGGTCACCGTCCACCACCGGGAGACAGCCGATCTTCAGCTCCACCATGAGGCGGGTGGCCTCGCAGAGTTCCATTTCCGGCGACACGGTGGTCACCTTTTGCACCATGACGTCCTTGATGCGCAGCTTTTTCATCAAATCCCGGGTGGCTTCGGTACCGTAGCCCAGGGCCTGGGCCAGGGAGCTGCGGAACAGGTCCCGCTCGGAGATAATCCCTGCCAGCCGGGTGCCTTCCACCACCGGCAGGTGGCGGATGCGCCCCAATCGCATGATGTCATTGGCCAGGCTGAGTTCATCGTTGATATCCAGGGTGGCCACCTCTTTGACCATGACGTCTTTGATCTTCATTTACCGCCCCCCTGAAACTTTCCTGATTAGCTTGTGATTTAAACGTCTTGGGCGCTAGATTTAAGAGAGTCTCTTAAGTTATTAATCAGAACTTGCCTCTAATTATTGATAAAATAATCATTTTTTAAACTGAAGCCAGCCACCGCTGCCCCCGGGCGCTCAACTCCTGGAGCATGGCCAGCACCCGGCGGGCGGACTCTTCGCTCAGATAGCCCATGCCGCAGGCCGGGGTGAGCAGGGCCTGGGATAAGATCTCCTGGAGGCCCAGTTGCTGCTGCGCCGCCAGCTGCTGCACCTGCTCCTGAAACCGCTGCCACAGGCTTTCCGTGGTCTCGCCCTTAAGTTCGTCCCCGGTGGGCACCAGGCCCCAGGCCAGCCAGCCGCCCCGGGCCAGAAATTTTTTCAGGGGTTTCTCGTACAGCCGCAGGCTGTCGAAGTAGCCGTAGGAGTCGAAACTAAGGATGTCGATATCGACCTCCAGCAGCAGGGACCAATCAGTGTTGCCGCAGCAGTGGATCCCCAGGGTGATGGGGGCCGCGGCTTGCCGGGTCTCGGCCAGGGTCTGGCCCAGGATCTCCATCACCTCCTCCCTGGAGATGGGGAGATATGCCGAGCCAAACCCGGAAAGAAAGGGCTCGTCGAAAAAAATCACCGAGTCTTTGCCCAGCTCCCGGAATCTGGCTGCCTGCCAGGCCGCTTTGCGGGCCAGCCCCTGGCACACCGCCTGGGTCAACTCCCGGTCGTAAAGGATGGGTTTGCCCGCCGGGTCCTTGATGACCCCGGCGAAGGTCACCGGTCCGGACAACTGGCCTTTCAGGGCCGGGGCCGGAAACCCGCGGGCGGCCACCGCCTCCAGCAAAACGAAAAAGCCCTGGGCCTCCCGGGGCTCCCAGGCAAAGGGGGCCAGGTCGCCGGAGAGCACCGCTTCGTAAAACCGGGCCAGGGCCTCGTCCCGGGCGGCCTCCGGGTCCAAGGCCACCACCCGGGCCGCCTCGTCCACCCGCAAGGCTGGCAACCCCCGGGCTGCCTGAACGTTCATCTCCTCCAAAAACCCCAGACGCACCATCTGGGGCCAGTACGGCACCTGGGGTAGGTACTCCAAAATCAGGGCCACCGCCTCCTCCGGGTCGGTGAAGGGCACGGAGCCGATGCCGGTGGCGGCCAGGGGATTAAAGGAAGGCATGCTGGTCTCCGAAAGAATCAGAAAGAACCTATTACGTTTTCCCTAGGCTTGTCAATAGCGCCGCGGCGCCGGTAAGTCTCGGCAAAAGTCGGGGTTCCTGGAAAGACCTCTGGAGTCACGGGAAATATCCTGTAATTTCCTAAGGTTGAGCTCGTCGAGGTCGTTCCGGGTGACGGATATTATCTCATTTTTCGACGGCCCCTGAAATTTATCTCTCACCGGACAGGGTCCTGGGGGCAAATTTTTCCCCCGGGAGCCCGCAGTTGCGGCAATTTTCCTTGCATCTGTTGAAATTTTCAGGCATTATTGGCATAGAAGTCTTGTAGGGGGGAGACATGACTTCGACAACCACTCCGGAAACAACCGGGAAAGTCAAGGGCAGCCACAAGCTCCTGGCGGGGGTGGCTCTGACTTTGGGAGTGGTCACTGCCCTGGGGTTGCTCTTCAGCCACCGGGGTCTGTACCAGATCTACCGCTTCCGGCATGAGCGCGTTAAAATCGAACAGGAAAATGTCCGGCTGGCGGCGGAAAATGCCCGGCTGGCCCGCACCATTGATCGGCTGCAACACGACCCGGAAATGATCCAGGACCTCATCCGGCGGGAGCTTAATTTCGTCAAGAAAAATGATGTAATTTTTCAGCTGCCGCCAGGGGGTCAGGAAAAACCGGCCCCATCGCCCGCCAGTCCCACGGTTGCCTCACCAGGAGCTCCTGTACCCAAGATCGGGGCTACGAACCAAGCTGGGAAAAGGAAGTTTGCCTGGGAATCCCTGGAGGGCGCACCTAAAAAGGCCGCCCAGAGTCCGTCGCCAAGATGAGACTCGGCTGCAGTCCAGCACTCTCAGCCGCCTAGGCAAGAGCCCTCCAGAAACCCGGACAGCGCAGCCCCGCATATTTCACCCGGAAGGAAGGTCAGGACTGTTATGTATGCCACCAGCGACTTCAAGAAGGGCTTAAAGATTGAACTGGACGGCGCGCCGTATATCATCGTCGAATTCCAGCACGTCAAGCCGGGAAAGGGGGGCGCCTTTGTGCGCACCAAGCTGAAAAATCTGCTCACCGGCCGGGTGCTGGATCAGACCTTCCGCTCCGGAGAGCGGGTTAAAAAGCCGGACCTCATGGAACGGCAGATGCAATACCTCTACCGGGAGGGGGACCAGTTCTGCATGATGGACAACGAGAACTACGAGCAGCTCATGCTGACGGCAGAGCAGGTGGGCGAGGCGCGCCTTTACTTGACCGAGAACCTGGACGTCAAGGTCCTCTTCTTCAACCAACAGCCGGTGGCCGTGGAGGTTCCCAACTTTGTGGAACTGACAGTGACCCAGACGGAACCAGGCCTCAAGGGCGATACCGCCACCGGCGGCACCAAGCTCGCCACCCTGGAGAGCGGCGTCACCCTCCAGGTGCCTCTGTTTATCAATGAAGGCGACCGGGTAAGGGTGGACACCCGCACCGGCGGTTACATGGAGCGGCTCAAATAAAGGGCGGGGCTCAGACCAGCTTCACCAGGACCACATAACGCCGCACCCCGAAACGGCGGGCCTTTTGCGTGCAATCCATGTAAATATCGACCTTCTTGCGGACCCGGGAAGCCATGCGGTCCTGAAATTCGAAGACGCCCAGGCCGTGCAGCAGCACCCGGTCGCCGAAATCCAGGTTCAGGCTCTTCTCCACGTCCCGGCTCACCGCGATCATCCCTTCCTGCACCTTATGGCCTGAAGCCGTGACCCCCTTAGGCGAACCGGGGCAGTAGGCTCCGGGATGGTAAGCGGTTACCGTAACTATGGACATGGTGACGCACATGGTAGGTCGGGGCAACATTACTACCCCCGCCCCTATCAGACATAATATCGCTAGCTTTTTCATGGTTTCCCTCGCGCTGTTGACAGTTCTGGTAGTGACAGATAATTGGGGAATTAGTTGGAAAGGAACCGCCAGGAAATGCTTAGGGCCTGGGCCCTGGGATTGCTTCGATAGTCTTTTTCTCGCCTTCGGCCATGGGTCGCATTATCCGGAGAAGGACGCTTCTCCTCTCAGTGTTAACGGCCACCCGGTCTCAGGTTCCTGTTCCCATCAATCCAATGGTTGAAGCACTATCTTCGCTTACCCAAGTGGGCTTGTTTGAATGTTGCGCTTTCTATATCGCACCTGGGAGAGGCTGTCAAGAAAAAAAATTCACAATTGCTATAACATATTGATAACTCATATTAATATACGTTGAAAAATGCTTTATCTTTCTCGCTATGGAAACCAGTTAAGCTCTCATCCCGGTTTTTGGAAATTTGTGGGGCTTGTTAACAATATTTGTCAATTTTTGGAGCCCTCAGTGGGGCAATTTTCATGAAAGAAACGGTTATTGGATAATTATGAGGATATTGCCAGATTAGATAAATAATTCACTAAGTTATATCTGTGTTAATTGATTTCCCGGCGGGCCCCTCGGCAGCCGTTCCCCGTTAGCTATATCGTAAGGCCTTTAAAATAAGTTTAACTCTAAACGCTTAAGTATCTGGTTTTATTGGGTATATAAATTATACCCTTGCCTTTGGATCAACTCCGGAAAAATGGCTCCAGGGGGGCCGGATAAGGCAGGCGGGCCCGGTAGCGGCGGGCGCGATTCGGTCGCTTACCGCGGGAATTGAATGGTTTTGTGGGGACCGACCCGGGCGTCGGGCCCCACAAATAAGGGGTCCGCTGGCCTTTGGGTGGATTGCTGCCGCCAAGCGCCCCCTTGCTAAATGGCAGGGTGAAACTGCAGAAGATCTGGACCGGAAGGCGGCAAAGCCCATGCCCTGGTTCGGTTCTGGGCGAATCGGAGGGCAGGGGTTTAGGAGGGCATATCAAAGCAGCAGCGGCAGCTTTAGCCTCTTGCCATGACCTTAAAGATAGGGGGGAGTTTTTATGCTCCCCCCGGGCGATAATTTCTTAACCGCCCGCGACCGCGGGCCGTTTAGACTTTTCAGGAACCCCCGAAACCGATGCTCACCTGGCCGCCGTCCACCATTACCGGCACCTGCCGGTTGCCGTGGGTGAGGCGCAGCATCTCTTCCATGGCCTCGGGGTCTTCAGTCACGTCCCGGTAAATAATTGTAAAACCCTCTTTGCTCTTAGCCTCCCGGGCCTTGAAGGTAAAGGGTCAGGTCTGTTTGCCGAAGATGGTGATTTCTTTTGCCACGGCCGCCTCCTAACGAGGGTCCACATAATAGACCTTGACGTAGAGAAAATCCACCAGGTTCAAGAGGACCAGGGGATTTTCGGACACGGTGTACTGCACTCCTTCAAACCGGGGGCTCACCTTTTCCCGCACGTGGGCCATGACCTGCTGCGCCACCTTGGGGTCCCGGCAGGCCCCCTTGACAAAATTCTCGAACACTTGGGCGTCGCGCAGGGTCAGGGCCTTGGTCTGCTCCCGCAGCTTCACCCGCAGGGGCTTCAAGGCCTCATCGAAGAAGTCGCCGATATCTTCATAGTGCTGCTTGATTGCGGCAAAATTCCACTGGCGCAACCCCTGATACTTGGTAGCCTCCTCACCGGTGAGGTTTTCGGTGGACAGGCTGAGGATGCTGATATTGGGCGTGTTGGGGGTGTTGGCCGGCAGGTAGACGATCTTCACTACCAGTTCCGGGTACTTGCGGTTGTTGAGCACAAAATCCCGGCTCAAGCGCTGCCCGGGGCGGTCGTAATTGCGGGACTCGGAGACGGTCCAGCCGTCGGTTTCCAACCCCTGAAGCAATGTCGTCGCCTTGGGCATCAGGCGCTTGAGCTCGGCAAAACTGCCGGGGGCGGTGCTGCCCATGGGCTCCGGAGAGCGGTATTCCTCAGGGGCCGGCTCCGATTCCCTTTCCTTGGGAACCTCGAGGTCCGACTCCCCGGATTTGGGGTTCCAGACCGGTTCCTGCGGCTCGGGTGGGCGCATCTGCGCCAGTTTGGGACGGGCCGTGGGGTCAGCCTTCAGCCCCACCATGAAGATGGTCTGGCCCCCCGTGCCGGGCTGGCTCTTTCGCCAGAAGACGTACGGCTGGTCCGGAAAGAGCTCCAGGATGATGCGCACCCCGCCCCCGGGGGAACCGGTCTCGGTGACCACCTGCTCCACCAGTAAATCGTCCCCCTCCAGGCGGGCCGGCAGCCGCCCCGCCCGGGCCTGGGGAAATTCCACCACCAGTTGGGGTTTGCCCGACACGGTGCGGGTGGAAATCTTGGCTTCGGCGCTGCGGTCCAGCACCAGGGTGAGCAGGGTGTTCTCCCCCACCTTGCTCAGCCCCAGGCGGCGCACTTCGGGGCGAGGGTTACCGCGGGAAGGAGATTGGGCTGCCGCCACCTGGGCTAATAATGCCAGGACTCCCAGGAAAATCCCGAACCTCGCCAAAACCTGGAGCCCTTTGCAACCATGCGGCCAACCCATTAACCCTCTCCAGATACCCTGATAAAAGTAACACATTGGTTGACGGGACAACTGGGGTTCCAGTTTCCGGACATGTCCATCGTCAACTTCCTGCCTCCCTCGGTGGGGATGGCAATCATCACCGCGCCTTCCCTGGTATAAAAAAAGAGGCGGCCAGCTTCCACCTTCCACTTGAATTTGAGCTCCCTCACGTCCTGCTCCAGCTTCCAGGTGGCCTCGCCGTTTTCCTTCAGGAGCAGTTCAATGTGGCCCTTATCGGCAAAGGGCCCTTCGGAGCGATAATTTCCTGCGAAAGGAGCCCGGGACTCTCCACAACCCCAAGGGGCCAAGCATCCGACGACCAACCCCAGGACCACAACCCACTTTATAAAACCTTGCTTCATATTGGCCTCTCCCGCCAGATAAACCCTCCCCGATCAAGCACAAAGAGGCGATCGTAAAGGAAGATTTGTATGGCCGTGAACAGCATTCCCATATTTTTAAGAACCTTCCACCAGGTCACCGGTTCGCCCACCTCGCCCACACATCCGCAGTTGATGGGTAATCCCAGGAATATGGCGTTGACCAGCCCGATGATGAAAATGATATTCATCATGCCGATTATGGTGGCCGCGGCCCGCGTGCGAATACCGAGAACGAGGAAAAGGCCGGCGATCAGCTCTCCCCAGGGAAGAACCAGGGCCCACAGGTTTACTCCCCAGGACGGCATCATGCCATAATCCACGACATTCAGGGCAAAGACGGCCGGTCGCATGATCTTGCTGAGAGCAAAATCAATGAAGATCACACCCAAGAGCAAGCGGCAACCCACCGACAGGTAGGGACTGCGGCGGACGGGGGGAATTAAGAGGAGTAGGAAAATACTCACCGGCAGCCACTCCATGATCCCGCCAAGGCCCAGGGGCATAGCGGCTGCGGCCTTCCCTTTCTTCTCCGTTACGGGGAGGACCCGCTCCCAACCCTCGTAGTTACCGCCCAACACCATCACCTTATCATGGCCTTTTTCCATCAGCAAGCGAGCCAGATTGACATCGATGCGCCGGCTGTTATTACCGCCGTAAACGATAAGCGGCTTCTCCTTCGCCACCCCCTTCTGGGTCAACATGAACTGGAACATGGGATATTGGAGGTCAAAGAAAACATCCGGCAAGTTGAGAGCGCCTTTGATATGACGCTGATCGAAAAAATTGCTCTTCCGGGCGTCCACGAACAGAGCCTTTTGATTTTGGTAGTCCTCCAAGGCCTGGTTCAGCGAAATCTTCGGTACATCGCTTTTCACTCCCCTTCCATAGATCAAGGGGATTTGATTATCGTTGTATAAGTTGAAGACCAGGGCGAAGACAATGCTCAGGCCGATGATGAGGGCGTAATCGAACCAGGAGATCTGGCGCAGCTTGACCTGGTGCACCGTTTCCGTCTCCAGGCGCCGGTCGCCGGCCACCAGCCAGTTGGCCAGCTGCTGGATGATATGGCGGGCCAACTGGGGATTCTGGTCCAGTAACCGGTCAAATTCCTCCTTGGAGACTTTGATCAGGGAACATTCCTCCGCGGCCTCCACCGAAGCGGTGCGGGGCTGCCCGGTGACCAGCGCCACCTCGCCGAAATAAGACCCGGGTCCCAGCTCCGTGAGTTGGGTGCGGATGCGGTCCCGAGTCTCCCGAAAAACCCGCACTCTCCCGGACTGGACGACGTAGAAGAATTCCGGGGACTCCCCCTGGCTGACGATGCGCGTCCCCGGAGGTACGGTCACCTCATGGCCCAAATGGCACAGTTTCAGCCCGCCCGACTCTCCTGCTTCCGCTGTCTTTTTGCCTTCCATAGATTTTCCTCGTTGGGGATACGGTTTCCGGGCCAATCCCGCCTCGATCAGGCAATCCTTGCAGCGCGCCGAATGAATCTCTTTTATCATAAGACGTTTGAGAAGTGAACCATGGTCTCCCCTCCGGAAAGCAAAATTATTTTACCAGCCCCTTCCCGCAGACTCCCTTCTCCTCCCCCCGCGCCTGATAACAAGTTACGCCCCTAGAGGGGAGAAAAACGTCCGGCCGGTGGGGACCCACCCGCCTGTGCGCCCTGAATTTAGGGCGGACCCCTAGGTCCGCCCCCAAAAAAGCTCCACCCCCCTTTTTAAGGACAACTAGGCGTAATAACTAAGGTTTTTCCCCAATGGTTTTAACCTTTCCGGGTGCCGGAGCCCTGGTCCCCACCTGTCCGGTTTCAGCTATTTTCTCAAATTGATAAAATATTATCAAGGTTAACAGCCATTCTCTCAAGTCGAGAAATTTTCTTCCAGCAGGATGGCAAGCAAATTTGGCGAGCTTAATTAGGCTGCAATATCAATGGGATAAATATGAGTTTTTCCGGCCTTTTTTGGCAAGTCCCTTGCATATACCTTGACTGGCTAAATTCGTCACCCGGAAACGAGGAATCTAAACCATATGCGAATCAGCACCTCTGCCCTCCCCTTAGCCCGGGGAAAGTGGCGCTCCAAAGAGGAAAAACGGATACAATTATTGGATCAGGTACTGAAGATCCTGGTCCCGTCAATTTTACTGGTCTGTTTCGTCGCCTCCGTCAAGTTCGGGTCCTTCGACGGCTACCTGAAACTGATGAGCCGCCAGAGCTTCGCCTCCCCCTTCATGGCCCTGGGGGCCGGCTTCACCCTGGCCTACCTGGCCTTCCAGGTGGTGCGCACCGTGCTCTGGTGCCGGTATAAATCTTATCCCTTGCCCGCCGGAGCCCTGCCTCGGGTGACCATAATCATCCCGGCCTATAACGAAGGCGCCATGGTGGAGAATGCCATCTACGCCGCCGTGGCCTCCGACTACCCGGCCGACCGGCTGGAAATCATCTGCATCGACGACGGCTCCAAGGACGACACCTGGACTTATATGGAACGGGCGGCCCGGCGCTACCCGCACCTCATCAAGGCCATCCGCTTTCCCCGGAACCGGGGCAAAAAGGCGGGGCTCTACGCCGGCTTCACCCAGGGGCGGGGCGAGTTTTTCGTCACCATCGACTCCGACAGCGTGGTGGCCCCGGACACCATCAAACAGGTCATCGCTCCCATGCTGCAGGACCCCAAAATCGGGGCGGTGGCCGGCAACGTCAAGGTATACAACCGGGCCCGCAGCCTCCTGGCCCGGATGCTGGCGGTGCGCTTCGTCCTGGCCTTCGATTTCCTGCGGGCCTCGCAAAGCATGTACGGCTGCGTCACCTGCACCCCCGGGGCCCTGTCGGCTTACCGCAAGAAGGCCCTGAAGCCCATCTTGAAGAAATGGCTGCAGCAGACCTTCATGGGCCTGCCGGCCAACATCGGCGAAGACCGGGCCCTCACCAACTTCGTGCTGCGCCAGGGCTACTACACCGCCTACCAGCGCAGCGCCATAGTGCACACCCTGGTCCCCGAATGCTACCGCGGCCTTTGCAAGATGTACCTCCGCTGGGACCGCAGCAACTTCCGGGAAAACTGGGTGCAGGTCAAGTTTATCTTTACCAAGTACCGGGAACGGCACCGGCTCCTTCCCATTATCGACTTCTTCATCACCCAGGTGGAGTTTCCCCTGACTTACCTCTTCCTGGGGCTGCTGCTGCTGTCCTTCTACATCTACCCCATCGTCATGGTGAAGTTTTTTGCGGGCCTGGGCGTCTTCACCCTCATCTGGATGTACTACTACATCCACCAGGAGCGGGACCTGGAGTTTATTTACGGCATCCTGTACTCCTACTACGCCTTCTTCTTCCTCCACTGGGTCCAGCCCTGGGCCTTCTTCACGGTGCGCAACGGTCGCTGGCTAACGCGGTAACGCGATTATATATAGAAGTGGGGAGAGGTTAAGTCCTCTCCCCAAATTTTTATCAGCCTTTCTCCTGGGGGGCGGACCAGATGGTCCGCCCTTGTTTTTTGAGCCCCGCCCAAGATTATTGAGGGAGGGGACCAGGGGCACCCGCCACTTACAATCCCACCCTCAAGCTCCCTCCCCCAACCCCATAAAGAGGTCTGGAAAGGAAGTTGTAGGGGCACGGCGTGCCGTGCCCAGCGCAATGGGTCACAGGCGGGGGCGCCTGTGCCACATTTCCCCGGTCCTCCCCGCAAATGACTTTTCCAGAACTGCCCTCAAAACCTGGAGCCCATGGCCCCGGCGTAGCCGGTGAGTTCCACGAAGCCCTGGCCGGTGACGGCGGCCCCGTCACGGCGCCCCTGGACCCTGACCTCCCCTTCCCAGTAAGTCACTTTGGGAGCCCCGGCCCGGATCTCCTGGTCGGCCAGGGTGGGGGTAAGGGTAAGTTGATACCCCGCCGAAGGGATGGCCAGCTGCCAGCCCGCGGGGTAGACCGCGCCGCTGTGGGGCGACTTCCACGCTCCGGTGGCCTGCACCTGAAACTCCCCCAGCTCCAGATGTCGGGCCTGGCCCTGGGGGTCGATGAGGGTGCCCGAGGAGGCCGGGTCCACGGTACCGTCCCGGTGGCGCAACAGGTAGAGCATCAGGTCCCAGCCGTCCCCCAGCTGCAGGGCGAACCAGTCCCACCCCACCAGGCCCGGGGCCATGGTACCGGTGAAGAATTCGTGATCCATCCAGCTCAAGCCCGTGACCGAATAAACGCGCTCCCCCAAGGTCAGGCGCCCCTCGGTTTCCAGGCGCGGCAGAGAGTAGTAGTAGCTGGCCGCCTCATCGCGGGCCGCCTTGCGGGAAAAGCCCCCTTCGCCGTGGAGCACCGGCGGCTGCCGCGGGGTCAGGGCCAAATCCAGGGCCAGGCCCTCGTCCTTGGCCTGGAGATGGATCTTTTCGCCCTCCAGCTCCGCCTGCCAGTCATCGATCCAGACCTTCAGGGTGCCCGCCTCGGCCCCGGACAGGCCCAGGGCTCCCCGGCCGGCCTTCTCCCGGAACTGAAAGGTGCGCCGGGCCCCGTCGGAGACGGCCAGGTGGGCGAAATAGACGGTGTTAAGGGACCAGGCGGACCGGGCCTTGGGGTCCGGCCGGCGCAGGGCCACCCGGAAGAAGGTGAGTTGATAGCCAAAGGCCTCCCCGGCCGCGGCTTGCAAGTGCCCGGAATAGTACCACCATTCCGTCTTGAACTCCGGGTGGGCGCCATGGTCCCGGGGAAAGTGAAACTCCCGCCCGGGCCGGGGCGTCTTGAAGACCTCTTCAACCCCCATACCGGCCCCGGGCAGCAGGAAAATCACCATTACGACTATCAGCAGCTTAATTTTTGCCATCCTGGGGGCCGGGACCAACCGGCGGCCGGGGGCCGCTCGCGGCCTGTTCCCTTATCCCTTTCCGCCAATTAATAATAGTTCCGCTGGTGCTGCGCCATCCGGAAGTAGTTGCGCGAGGCCTCGAAGATGGTCCCCCGGGGATCGTTCAGGAAGCGGGCCAGGGCTTCTTCGTCCCGGAACAAATAAAGCTTTCCCTCAAAAATCAGGAATTTTTCGGGATCAATATCCTGAAGCTGCCCCCTGGCCATGGAGGTGACGCAATAGCCGCCCACCTGGGGCTGGTACCGGGGGGCGTCCTCCAGGAAAGTGTACCGGCTGGCCCGGGAAGCAAAATAATAGGTGGCTCCCCCCAACCTTTCGTTGATCCTCTTGTTGCCCCTTACCGGTCGGTTCCGGGTAAAATAGGCCACCGGGTCGTAGCCGTGCAGCGCCACCGTATTGTCCAGATTGAGCAGCGCCATCCCGGACCCCCCGGAGGTGGTGGGGGGTGGCTGCGTCTGTATGGCTGGCGGGGGCTGCGCCTGGGTAGCGGCCGCCAGGCAAAGGGCCAGCAAAGTGAGCATGATCCCCAGCAGAAGCTTTTGCATCGCCTTCCTCCCTTCTTTCGATGCCCCAGATTATTGGTTAGTACCCGGCTGCAAAAGTAAGCGATTTTTGCCGCCAACTAATTTGCCCCTTCTCTCCCTAATGTGATCCGCCAACTTTTTCTGATAATTAAAAGAGCCCTGAAAAATTCGTCCATACTGTCATTCTGAGGGAGCGAAGCGACCGAAGAATCTCTGAAATACGAGATTCTTCGCGGCGCTCAGAATGACAAAGGGGGGTGTCATGGTTATCATAGCTTTTAATCCAGGCCTTGTCTTTCGTAGATGTTGGCCCGGACCCGGCGCCGCCCCACCCGGGCCGGGATGACGGTGCGGCAGTAGGGCTCGCCTTCGAAGTCGTCCAATTCCGGGAATCGCTCCGGCAGGGCCTGGGAGGTAAAGAGCCAGGCTCGGTGCTCCGGGCCGCCGGGGTCGTAACGGAATGATTTAAATCCCAGGTAATCCCCCATCTGCCCGCGCCTGACGCAGGGCTCCCAGGTCCCGGCCAGGTCCGCCAGCAAAAAGTGGTACCTCCCCTCGGGCGCCAGGGAGCCGTAAACAATGAGACAGTGGTCGGGGTTTTCATCAAGGGGGCGGTCCATTTTTATGATCATGATAGATAGGCAGCCGTCCCTGCCGTCCAGTGAGAAGACGGCATGGAGGCAGGCGCTGCATTAACATTCCCTCTCCCCCCAACCGGGGGGAGAGGGTCAGGGTGAGGGGGGATGGTGGGGCGATCCGTCAGGGGCGGTTCGAAAACCGCCCCTACGCCCCCCTCCCCCCTACCCCCTCCCGCCAGGGGAGGGGGAGGTGTAGGGTGCGCATTGCGCACCACAAATCATCGGCGCCGGCCCAGGCGGTTGGTACGCCTCAGGCCTTTGCCCGGTGGCTGACGGAAAAAGCAAAGCCCATTGGGCCGCGTCACCAATCATTCACTTCTCCAAAATCACCACGGCCAGGGCCTGGTCGTCTTCGTCGGTGAGGGAGAGGTGCATGCCGGTGATGCCGGCTTGCGGCGCAAAGCTCGGCGGCCCGACCGCTGACGAAAAGCTCCGGCTTGCCCCGGGGGTCGGGCACCACCTCCACCTCCCGCCAGCGGATGCCGCCGCGCCGCAGTCCCACCCCCAGGGCCTTGGCGAAGGCCTCCTTGGCGGCGAAGCGCAGGGCCAGTCCCGAGGCGGTCCAGACCTTCCCCTGGCAATGGGCGATCTCCTGCGGGGTGAAGACCCGGTTCATAAACCGGTCGCCGTAGCGCTCCAATGACCCTCGCGATGCGGGCCACCCGCACCAGGTCAATGCCGATGCCGTAAATCACTTAAAGACCGTTTTTGGTTTTTGGTTTTTGGTTTTTCCTGCGGGCGTCAGGAACGGGGAAAGGTTATGGACGGATGCCAAGGTTTATACCGAGTTGCGATCAAAAAGATATTTATGTAGCCGCAGGCTTTAGCCTGCGCTTGCACAGGCGAGACGCCTGTGCCACCTGTTTGATGGCGACTTGGTATTAATCGTCTCTTTAACCCCTGACCCCTGACCCCTGACCCCTGACCCCTGACCCCTGCCTGTTACTTCTTGCCCTTCTTGGGCGCGGGCGCGGCCTCTTGTTTACACATAACGCCGGACTCGCCGCAGGAGGGGCATTTTTGGGGTTTGCAGCGAATCTCCACTTTGTTGCCGCATTTTTCACAGGTAAAGACTGCCATGGTTTGACCTCCCAGAGGGTACTTATTTTTAAGAATGGCAAAAAGCGCCGAAAACCGCAAGGATTGACTGGGGTGAAAGAGCACCCAACGCCACCCCCATGAGAATACCTTTTGCAGAGATAAACCCAGAGGCGGCCGGGGAGGGCCGCTCTGCCACATAATATTTCGCTGGTGGGCCGTGCCCACCCTACATATGGTCCCCGCCAGGGAAGTCGGAGCCGCGGCTCCGACTTCCCTGGCCTCTTAAGGGGTTGGGGGAGGGGTTTGGGGAGGGGGCAGGGGCCACTTATGAAAAAGCCCCTGGCCCCTCCCCAAAATTTCTACCGCGCCGCCGGCGGCGGAAAGGCGATCTCCAGGGCCTGGTCCAACTTCTCCACCGGGTGGAAGGTGAGTTCCTGGCGCACGGATTCCGGGATCTCTTCCAGGTCCACCCGGTTCTGGTCCGGCAGGATGATCTCCTTGATGCCGGCCCGGTGGGCCGCCAACACCTTGTTCTTGATGCCCCCCACCGGCAGCACGTGGCCCCTGAGGGTGATCTCTCCGGTCATGGCCAGCCCCTTTTTCACCGGGCGGCCCGAGAGCAGCGACACCAGGGCGCAGAGCATGGCCAGGCCCGCGGAAGGCCCGTCCTTGGGGATGGCGCCCGCAGGCACGTGGATGTGGAGGTCGGACTTCTCGAAGAAGTCCTCTTCGATGCCCAGGAAGGGGGCCCGGGCCCGGATGTAGCTCAACGCCGCATTGGCCGACTCCTTCATGACGTCGCCCAGCTGCCCCGTGAGCTTGAAGCTGCCGTTGCCCGGCATCCTCAAGACCTCGATGAAGAGGATGTCGCCGCCGGCGGCGGTCCAGGCCAGTCCGGTGGCCACCCCCGGCTCCGGGTGGTCCAGGGCCGCTTCCCGGAAAAACCTGGGCGGCCCCAGGTATTGGGCTACGTCGCCCCCATCGATCTTCACCCCGGTGCGGCTGCCTTCCACCACCTCCCGGGCCACCCCCCGGCACAGCGCCGCGATCTCCCGCTCCAGGTTCCTGAGGCCCGCTTCCCGGGTGTAGGAGGCGATGACCCGGCGCACCGCCTCCGGGGTGATCTCCACGTTCTCAGAGGTTAAGCCGTGGGCCTCCAGCTGCCGGGGAATGAGGTGGCTGAAAGCGATCCCCAGCTTCTCCTCCTCGGTGTAGCCGGGCAGCTCCAGCACCTCCATGCGGTCCCGGAGAGCCGGGGGGATGGGGTCCAGCAGGTTGGCGGTGGTGATGAACATCACCTTGGACAGGTCGAAGCCCACGTCCAGGTAATGGTCGGAGAAGGAGAAGTTCTGCTCCGGGTCCAGCACCTCCAGGAGGGCCGAGGACGGGTCGCCCCGGAAGTCCGCCCCGATCTTGTCCACTTCGTCCAGGATGAAGACCGGGTTGTGGGAGCCGGCCCGGCGGATGCTCTGGATGATGCGCCCGGGCAGCGCCCCCACGTAGGTGCGGCGGTGGCCCCGGATTTCCGCCTCATCCCGCACCCCTCCCAGGGAGAGGCGCACGAACTTGCGGCCCAGGGCCCGGGCGATGGAGCGGCCCAGGGAGGTCTTGCCGGTGCCCGGCGGCCCCACGAAGCACAGGATGGGCCCCTTCATATCCGGCTTGAGTTTGCGCACCGCCAGGTACTCCAGGACGCGCTTCTTCACCTTTTCCAGGTCGTAGTGGTCTTCGTCCAGGATGGTCCGGGCCTGGGCCAGGTCCAGGTTGTCTTCGGTGGCCACCTTCCAGGGCAGCTCGATCATCCACTCCAGGTAATTGCGGATGACCTGGTGGTCCGGCGAAGTAGGCGGGGTGCGCTTCAGGCGGGCCAATTCCCGCTCCGCCTCCTTCAGGGCGTGGGGCGGCAGACCCGCTTCCTCCAGCCGGAACTGGAGCTCGTCCACCTCCCGGGTCTTGTCGTCGCCTTCCCCCAGCTCTTTTTGCAGGGCCTTGATGTGCTCCCGGAGATAAAAGTCTTTCTGGGCCTTTTCCAACTCCGTCTTCACCTGGGCCTGGATCTTCTTGCCCAGCTCCAGGATCTCCAGCTCCCGGTTGACCTTGCTCATTATCTGGCGCAGGCGCTCTTTGACGTCGATGGTCTCCAGCAACTCCTGCTTTTCAGCCTTGGAGATATTGAGGCTGCCGGCGGTGACGTCGGCCAGCACCCGGGGGTCGGAGAGCTCCCGCACCAGGGCCCCCAGCTCCGCCGGCAAATAGGGGGAAAGCTCCAGCATCTTTAAAAAGAGGCCCTTGACGCTGGAGACCAGGGCTTCGGTTTCCAGATCCGGCTCGTATTCTTCGGAGATGGGGCTTATCTGGGCGGCAAAATAGGGCTCAAAGCCCAGCCAGCTGTCCACCCGGAAGCGGTACAGGCCCTGCACCAGCAGGCGCATGGAGTCGTCTTCCGATTTGCGCATCTTCAGGATGACGGCCGCGGTGCCCACGTTATAGAGATTGTCCGGGCCATAGCCTTCGGGCTTATCCAGGCGGCTGGCCAGGACCCCGAAGGTCTTGTCCTGCAAAAGGACTTCGTTGACCAGCTTCTGGGCCGATTCCTCCCAAAGGGCCAGGGGCATGATGAGACGGGGAAACAGCACCAGGTCGGATACCGGCAATATGGGCAAGACCCGGGCGGAGGGTCGGATTTCTTCTTCCCCCACCACCGGGGCCTCGGGTTTTTCATCGTTTACCGTCATGAGTTCTCCGTTTTCAGCTTATTATTAAGGTTCGGACTGGGATTTCACCGGAATACGTCTCGTTTCCGGTTTTTTCCTGGGCAACTTGACTTCCAGGACGCCATCGGCGTAGCGGGCCTGGACCCCCTGGGGGTCAATGGGGATGGGCAGCACGAAGCTCCGCTCAAAGTCGCCGAAGCCTATCTCATGGCGGAAGAAACGACTGATGCCTTCCGGGGGCGGCGGCTTTTTTCTGCAGCCCCGGATGACCAGTTCCTGGCCGGCCAGGGAGATGGAGAAGTCCTCGGCCGCTACCCCGGCCAGGTCCATACGCAGCACCAAGCCCCCGGCGGTCTCATAGAAATCCACCGCGGGCCTATAGCAGGCCGCGGTCTGGTTGGCTTCAAACCTGGTATCCATAAACCTGCACACCCGCTCTTGCAGATGCTCCAGGTCGCGGACGATTCTGATCTTGATGAGGCGGTGCATGAAATATCCTCAAAACCCTATTTTTATCAAGGTAAGTAATCCTGAGGCGAAAATCCAGGGCTGCCTATTAGGGTTTTCGGTTTTAAGTCTTCGGTTTTTAGTATCTTACTTTTTATTTTCCTCTGTGCCCGCTGAGTCTCTGCGGTAAATATGCCTCTTCATGCCCTCTAAGCAGCAAGCCCTCCCCGCCTTGACCAGTCCGGCAAATCCTGATACTTTTTATCGATGTTGCCGCAAATTATCTGCCTGGGGGCGGTGAACCTGGACCTGGTCTACCGGGTCGACGACCTGGCCGGGTTTCTGGAGGCTTGGGGGACCGGACTTACGCCGGGCGGGGAAGAGCCCCTGACCCGGGCCGCCGAAGCCCGACTGCAGGGACTGCTGCCCAAATACGGCAGGCCGCCCTTCCGTATCGGCGGCGGCCAGGCGGCCAACACCGCCTACGCCCTGGCGCGACAGGCCTTCCCCGTGGCCCTGGTGGGCCGGGTGGGGGCCGATGCGGACGGCGATTTTCTCAAGGACAGCCTGGCCGGAGTCAACCTGGATTACCTGGTGCAGGAGGGGGAAAGCGGCCGGGCCTATATCCTGGTGGACCAGGCAGGCGAGCGCACCATCCTGGTGGCCCCCAACACCAACGACGAACTGCGGGAACCGGACCTCCCCCGGGAGGTCCTGACCGGCGCCAGGTTCATCCACCTGACCTCTTTCGTGGGAGATGGACCTCTCGAGGTGCAGCGGCAACTTGCGGTGCGGCTGCAGGACGGCCCCCGCCTCACCTTCGACCCCGGCGAACTCTATGCCCGGCGGGGCCGCGCCCCACTCACCGATCTGCTGGACCACGTGGAAACCCTGCTGGTGACTGAAAAGGAATGGGCCATGCTGGGCGGCGGGGCGAAGCGCCACCCCGATTGGGCCCCGCCCATCGTGGTGGTCAAACGGGGCTCCCAGGGGGCCCGCATGCTCACCCCGGTGCGGTACCTGGACTTTCCGCCGGAAGGCCCGTCCACCCTGGTGGACACCCTGGGCGCCGGTGACGTGTTTGCCGCCGGCTATATCGCCGGACTCCTCATCGGCCTCAATCTGCCCCAGGCCATCCGCCTGGCCGGGAAAGCCGCCGCCTATAAACTCGCCGGGGCCGGCCGGGAGCGCTACCCGGACCGGGAGGCCCTTAAAGTAATGATTGCCCAATTGAGGTAACCATGTTCAACTTCGGGTGGTTCTCCAGCGGCCGGGACCAGGCGGCCATCGAGTTGTTTGAGGCCGCCTGTGAGTGTCTGGACCGCGGCTTCATCCCGGGGCGACTCGCCTTTGTCTTCTGCGACCGGGCCTCCGGCGAAACGCCCGCCTCCGACCGCTTTCTGGCCGCGGTGCAGGCCCGGGGCCTCCCCCTGGTGACCCATTCGTCCCTGGCGCTAAGGCGCCTCATCCGGCAGCACCCGCCGGACCTGGAGGCCTTTAGGTCCGCCTTCGATGCCCAGGTCATCGAGAAGCTCCGGGACTTCGACGTGGAAGTGGCGGTGCTGGCCGGCTACATGCTCATTATCAGCCCCCTTCTCAGCCAGGCCTTCCTCTGCCTCAACCTCCATCCCGCAGTCCCGGGGGGCCCCAAAGGCACCTGGCAGGAAGTGATGTGGCAACTCATCCAGGGCGAGGCCCGGGAGACGGGCGCCATGATGCACCTGGCCACCCCGGAACTGGACGCCGGCCCGCCGGTGGCCTACTTCCGGTTCCCCATCCGCGGCCCAAAGTTCGACCCCCTGTGGGACCGGTTGGCTGGCAAACTTCATACCACCACCCTGGCCGCCATCCGGAAGCAGGAAGGAGAAACCGAACCCCTGTTCGCCCAAATCCGCCGGGAGGAACTGCGCCGGGAATTTCCCCTTATCCTCCTGACCCTGAAGAGCCTGGCGGAAGAACAGCTTAAACTCACCCGGGCGGGAGCCGTGGCCCAGGGCCGACTCATCCCCGGCGGCTTCGACCTCACCCCCCAGGTGGAGGAGTTTTTGCAGGTGAGTGTTGGGGAGGAGGGCCAGGGGCCGACGGCCCCTGCCCTCCCCCAAACCCCCCTCCCAACCCCCAGAAGTAGAGCCTTGGAAGGCTCATGAATAAATTTAAGGGATTGGGGGTAGGGGCTTGGGGGAGGGGGTAAGGGCGGGCGCCCTTGGCCCTCCCCCCAAAATCCAACGCCTAAGGAGAACCTATGCCCCGCCTGCAGTTGGATACTGATTGTGAGGGGCCGTTGGCCCTCAATGACAATGCCTTCGAGCTCTGCCGCGAGTTCCTCCAGCCCCACGGGGATCGATTTTTCCAGCAGGTGAGCCGCTACGACGATTATCTGGCGGACGTCCTGAAGAAGCCGGGTTACAAGGCCGGGGACACCTTGAAGCTGATCCTGCCGTTCCTTAAGGCCGCGGGTCTCACCAACGCCCAGGTTCTGGATTTTTCTGCGAAGACCATCAAGTTGATGCCCGGGGCGGAGGCGGCTTTTCGGTTCCTGCACGGCCGCGATTTTCCCCTGTTCGAAATCAGCACCAGCTACCGGCAGTTTGCCGAGGCCGTGGGCGCCAGGTTGGGTTTTGATGCGGAGCGCATCTTCTGCACCGAGCTGGACCTGGACCGCTACTCCCTGTCCCCGGGGGAGGCGCAGGAGCTGCGCCGCCTGCAGGCGGCAATCGTGGCCGCGCCGGAAATCCAACTTCCCCCCGGCGCCGCCTCCCTCGCCGACTTATTGGGACCGGTGCAGCAAGCCATCGCCAGGTTCGACCAGATTTTCTTTGAACAGATCCCGGCCATGAAGATCGGGGTAATCTACCGGGAGGTCAACCCCATCGGGGGTTTTGAAAAGGCCCGGGCCCTCTCCGACAGCCTGACGACAACCGGCTACAGCCTGGCCGACGTCATCTACGTGGGGGACAGCATCACCGACGTCCAGGCCTTCGAGGCGGTGCGGGCCGGCGGCGGTTTGGCCGTCTCCTTCAACGGCAACCGCCATGCCATCGGCGCCGCGGAAGTGGTGGTGGTGGCGGACACCGCCTGGCCTCTGGCGCTCCTGGCCTCCATCTTTGAGCTTTGGGGCAAGGAAGGGGTGCTGGAGGTGGCGGCGCCGGAAACCCGCCAGAAATCCAGGGCCCTGGTGCTGTCGGAAGAGGTCGTCGAGCCCATTGCCATGGGTTTGCAGGGCGGTCAGTTCAGCCTCTATCTATCAAAATCGCCCAACCGGGACCAGGTGGTCCGGGAGAGCGCCGCCATGCGCGCCAAGCTCCGCGGAGAGGCCATCGCCGATTTGAGTTGAGCCTTTCTCCGGGCCAAAATTTAAGGGGCGGCTTGAAGCCGCCCCTGCTGCTGCCTGGGCTAACCTCATCAAAACCACGTCTTGATTAATCTGAATCTGCCCGCCACTCCGCCCCGCCCGGGGAAGCTTCACCTTACTCCTCAGGTTTCTTGACGAATTTTTGCGGCTCCGCGGCAAACTTGTCCCGGCAGAGCTCCGAACAGAAATAATAGACTTCGTTTTCGAAGTCGTAGGCATACTTGCCATGCATCTCTTTGAGATCCATCATGCAGACCGGGTCCACGTCACATTTAGGCCAACCCTGCTCAGCCATTTTAAACCTCCTTCTCAAACCGATCCTTTGATAAAACGATAATACCTGCCCGCCGCGCCGTCAAGGAATGGGGGCGGCGGATCTGGGGACGCCCCAGGGGGATCTCCGACCCTGTAAGGCAGGCGCCTTCACTTCAATGCGGCTTCGCTGGGGTGCGACGAGAAATCTTTCAGGAAGAAGTAGAAAAACCCGATCACCAGGAAATTGATGAGCGCGGTGATGACAAAGCCTTCCCTGAAGCCGATGCGGTTGATCACCGGTCCCATGAGGGCGGAGCTGAGCATCATGCCGAGATAGATGGAGGAGTTGTAGCCGCCCATGGCCAGGCCCCGCAGCTCCGGGGGCGCGGCTTCGGCGGTGAGGGCCCCGATGGAGGTGAAGGCCAGCCCCATGCTGGTTCCCAGGGCCACGGCCCCGAGAATGAAATGGTACGGCCGGGAGGCGAAGCCGAAGCCGCCTATGGAAGCCGTCAGGCCCACCAGGCCCAACACCACCAGGTTGCCGCGGCGGGCCACCCGGTCGCTCAGGTGGCCGAAGGGAATGCGGCTCACGGCGTTCATAATCCCCTGGGTCATGAACACCAGGCCGATCTGGCCGTAGGAGAGCCCCTGGTTGTGGGCGTGCAGGGGCAGAAAGGTGATGAACATGCCCAGGGCAAAGCAGCCTCCCAGGGTACCCAGCCAGCAGCCCAGGAGCGGCCGGTTCCGGGCGATCAGGCGGGCCTGGACGGCCACCGTCTCCGACCGGGCGGGCCGGGAGACTAGAACGTGGCGGGCCCGGGGCAGAAAGAAGAGCACGATCCAGAAAGTCAATAAGATACTGATGCCGGAAATCAGGAACACCGCGGGAAACCCCAGGCCCTGGGCCGCGAAGCCGCCCACCGCCGGCCCCAGGCTCATGCCGCAGTACAGCGCCATGGTGTACCAGCCGTAGGACCTGCCCAAGTGGGTGGGCGGGGAAAAGTTGGCCACAAAGGCCATGATGGTGGGCCCGAAGGCGGCCAGACCCACCCCGGAAACGAGATAGAGCCAGACGATTTCCCCCGGCGAGGTGGTGAGGCAGAGCAAAAAGGAAGTGGCGGACAGAATCAGCAGCCCCAGGGAGATGAGGAACTTGATCCCCAATCGGTCCGAAAAAATCCCCAGGGGCAAGGAGAGGGCCCCGGCCATGAAGAGGAAGGCGGCGTTGATGATCCCCACCTGCACCGCGCCGGCGCCTAGGGTCCGGGCGTACAGCGGCACCACCGGCAGGCGCATGTAAGTGCCGAAGTAACAGCCGAAGACCACCACGCAGCAGATGAGCAGCAGGTGGTGATAGGTAGTGGGGTCTACTTGATTACGGCTCATGGAGGGGGTTGGCCCCATGCCGGAGAGTTCAAAAGGCGCCAGGGCCAGAGGCCCCGGTGGTGGGGGGCTCCGTGCCCGCCTGGGGATTCCGGGCGGCCAGGGTCGGCCGCCCCACCATCACCGGGACCAGGCGCTCTTAAAATTACGCCCCGTCGGTGGCCTGCAGTTCGTTAACCTTGTTGCGCAGCCGCCGCACCAGCTCCATGTAAGAGGACTCGTGGATGATCTTGCTGAACTGGGAGCGGTAGTTGCTCACCAGGCTCACGCCTTCGATGGAGACGTCGTAGACCTTCCAGTCCCCGGATTCATTCAAGAGGCGGTAGCTCAGGGGGATGCGGTCATTGGGCCGCACCACCATGGTGCGCACCTCGGCGTAATCCCCGTCCACATCCTCCCCCACATAGTCAATTCTCACGTTGGCGGTGTATCTTTCGATCTTATCGGAGTAGGAAGCCTCCAGAAGTTCAGCAAAGAGGTCCACGAAGTCGTCGCGCTGGGCCTGGCTGAGGTGGCGCCAGGTGGGGCCCAGGCTGCGCCTGGCCATTTCCTGGTAATCAAAACGACGGTCCACCAATTGCTTGGCCAGCCGCCGCCGCTCGGTCTTTTGGGCCGGGCCCTGGTAGGCGGGGTTTTTCAGGATATCCAGGACCCCCTCGATGACGCCTTTGACTATCTCGGTGGGCTGGCCGGCCACGGCGGCCGAGACGGCCAGACCCAGATGGAAGGACAGGGCCAGGACCAGGACTCTGATGGTTAAGTGCAACATGTTGTGACGTGCTCCTTTTCCTTACTGCTGACCAGGTTCCAGTTTAGTGCAGCTTTGGGGTTCCCAGGGAACCCGGACTCGGACGAACCCCTGCTCCTTAAGAAGTTGGCAGCTGTTTCAGGGTTACCGCAGGTCTGGCAGGGGGTTGAAGTTTTGGCTATTTCTTTCACTCTGAATGGTTTTCACCCAGCTAAAAGAACTAGATTCTGCGCTCCGCTCCCCAGGCCGGTTGGCAGGGCGGCGCCAGCTGCAGCAGCCTGCCCGCGGAAACCCGGGAAGATCTATTAAACCTTACCATGGATATATTTGCTGATCAACTCTTCCCACTCTACGGCCGATTCCGTGTCGTGGATCTTGCCGCCCGGAGGGATGAGCTTCTCCCCGTTGCCGGGAGAGAGCTTGACGAACTTGTCGCCGATGATGCCCTTGGTGCGGATGGAGGCGATGGCGTCATCGTGCAGCTTGAGGCCCGGCTCCAATCTCAGGACCACCTTGGCCCGGTCTCCCGGAGACAGCTGAATGGATTCCACCCGGCCCACGTCCACCCCGGCCACTTCCACTGAGGCCCCCACCTTGAGGCCGGAGATGTTGTCAAAGTTCGCGATAATCTGGTAGCCGCTGCCCCAGACCTCCATCTTCCCCAGATGGACGGCCAGATACGCCAGGCAAGCCAGACCCACCAGGACAAAGATGCCCACCACCAACTCCAGGTTGCCCTTTTTCATAATATCAGTCTACCCCTCCAGGAAATCTACTTCGCCTTTGATAAAACTTTGCACCATCGGGTCCGGGTTGCCCTGGATCTCCGCCGGAACGCCGTGGGCGATGATGCGGCCCTGATGCAGCATGGCCACGTGGTCGGCAATTTGAAAAACCTCCGGGATATCATGGGCCACCACCAGGGCGGTGTAGCCGCTGTCCTGGTGGGTCTGCCGGATGAGGTGAAAGACCGTGTTGGTCATGGGCGGGTCCAGGCCGGTGACCGGCTCGTCGAAGAGGATGATCTCCGGCTCCTGGATCATGGCCCGGGCCAGGGCCACCCGTTTCTTCATGCCGCCGCTCAACTCATCGGGAAATTTGGCCTCCACTTCCCTGGTCAGATGCATCTGATCCAGGCGCAGCCGCACCCGCCGGACGATCTCGGCCTCCGGCAACCGGGTCTTCTCCCGCAGCGGAAAAGCGATGTTCTCGAAAACGCTGAGGGAGTCGAACAGCGCCCCCCCCTGGAACAGCACCGCGAAGTGCTTCTTGAACTCCTGCAGTTTCCGGCCCCGCAGGGTGGAGATGTCCAGGCCGTCCACCAGGACCTGGCCGCTATCGGGCCTCAGCAAGCCGATGATGTGCTTCAACAGGACGCTTTTGCCCACCCCGCTCTTGCCGATGACCACGGTGATCTGGCCCGTGGGGATGGTGAGGTTGATGCCGTCCAGCACCATCTGTCCGTTGAAGGATTTGTGGAGGTCGATGATTTGGATCATGGCTCACATAAAGAAGGAAGTGAGGACGTAGTCCCAGGCCAGGACCAGCACCGCGGACAGGACCACGGTCTGGTTGGTGGCCCGGCTCACCCCTTCGGCCCCGTGCTCGGTATAGTAGCCCTTGTAGCAGGCCACCAGGATGATGGTGAGGCCGAAAACCAGGGACTTGACGATGCCGCCGTTGATGTCCAGGGGCACCACGCTCTGGACCATGCCGGAAAAGTAGGAGCCGGAGCTTACCCCCAGGAGAACCACCCCGATGAGGTAGCCCCCCATGATGCCCGTCACGTCAAAGATGGCGGTAAGCAAGGGCACCGCGATGATCCCCGCCAGGAGCTTGGGCATCACCACGTACTGCATGGGGTTGACGGCCATGGTGTCCAGGGCGTCCAGCTGTTCGGTGATGCGCATGATGCCGATTTCCGCGGTCACCGCCGAGCCGGCCCGGGCCGAGACCATGATGCCGGTGAGCACCGGGCCCATCTCCCGGATGAGGCTCAGGGCCACCGCGGAGCCCAGGGCGCCTTCCGAGCCGTATTTTCTCAGGGTATAGTAGCCCTGCAGGGCCAGCACCATGCCGGTGAAGGCGGCGGTGAGCAGGATGATCAGGGTGGATTTGACTCCGATGAGCTGGACTTCCTGCAGGATGCGGCGGGGGCGAAAGGGCGGCACAAAGGTCAAGCTCAGGCCCTCCAGGAGGAAGAGCATCATCCCCCCTGCTTCTCGCACCGCATCCAGCGCCCGACGACCCAACTTCCGAATGAGATTGACCATAGGCTTCAAATTAACGAATACAATTAAATGAAAAGCAGGGAAAAAGCAATAGCCAAACCAGATTACCAGGGTTTCGGGAAAACACAAGCCCGTTGTGAACCAATCCCAACCGCCCGGGCCGCCGCTGCCGGCGCCTGGAGGCCTTTTCCTGCCGCTCCTTCGCCTCCCGGCCCCGGCCCGGAAAATGCCCTGGCCGGGACAAATTTATTGACGACTAAATAAACACTGATTAACATCAGTAGTGTCCGGTAGAAATTTACCGGTTTAAGGCAAAATCATGAATGTCGGTGCTCTGGCGATCCCGCACTGTTTCTTGGGACATGATCGGCCGAAACGAATTTCTCCCTCTCCCCCCGTTGACGGGGGGAGAGGGCTGGGGTGAGGGGGGGTAACACCTTTCACCCCTCACCCTAACCCTCTCCCCTTGAAGGGGAGAGGGAATTTTAGGGTCTTTCCCGTCGGTTTCCGGCAACCCGGCGGTATCGGTCCGATACCCATAATGAACTGCCTGGTATGAGCGAATTTTATCCCCAATTGGCTACCCAGGCTTGGCAAAAACCTTGCCGGACACTACTGGATTAACATTAGTTCGAGCCGGTAAGGGCAAATCCCCGGTAAGATGCTGAGTTGCGGGATGAAAATGGAGGCCGCATGCCCGTAAGGGTCGCTATCAACGGCTTCGGCCGCATCGGCCGATGCCTGGCTCGCATAATCGCCACTGCGGGGAAGGACCTGGAACTACTGGCCATCAACAGTCGCGCCGATATTGAGCGTGACGTCCATCTCTTCAAATATGATTCCATCCACGGCCGCTTTCCCGGCAAGGCCGAGGCCCGCGGCGACAACCTGGTCATCAATGACCGGGAGGTGCGCGTCACCCGCCTTCTGGAGCCGGAAAGTCTCCCCTGGAAGGAGCTGGGGGTGCAGGTCGTACTGGAATCCACCGGGGCCTTTCGGGACCGGGCTTCCAACGAAGGGCACCTCAAAGCCGGGGCCCAAAAGGTGATCATCGCCGCGCCAGGCAAAAAAATCGACGCCACCTTCGTCTACGGGGTCAACCACCGGGATTATGACCCGCAGAGACACCAGATTGTCTCCAATGCTTCCTGCACCACCAACTGCCTGGCGCCGGTGGTCAAGGTGCTGCACGACAACTTCGGGGTGGAGCACGGCCTCATGACCACCTGTCATTCCTATACCATGGACCAGAGATTGCTGGACGGCTCTCACAGCGACCTGCGCCGGGCCCGGGCCGCCGCCCTTTCCATGGTGCCCACCTCCACCGGAGCCGCCCGGGCCGTCACCGAGGTCATCCCGGAGCTTAAGGGACGGCTGGACGGGCTGGCCATCCGGGTGCCGACGCCCAACGTGTCCATCATCGACCTGGTGGCCACCCTAAAGAAGTCCACTTCCGTGGACGAAGTTAACCGGGCCTTTGTGGCCGCCCAGGAGGGCGAACTCAAAGGCATCCTGGCAGTATCCACGGAGCCGCTGGTGTCCATCGACCATAACGGCTCCCCGTTTTCCGCCGTGGTGGACGCGGAACTTACCAACGTCATGGGCGGCAACCTCGTCAAGGTGATGGCCTGGTACGACAACGAGATGGGTTTTTCCCACCGCATGCTGGATCTGGCCGTGCATCTCGGCCGGCAGCTAACTTGAGGTTCACCCGCGGCGGCCTGCGGGCCGCCGGCACCGCGCCGGATCAGGAGCTGAGCGCCGATCCCCCTTTTGACGGCAGGAAAATGGCATAGATTTCTAATCAACTCAACCTACGGAATAGGAGCTGCTACCGGTGAAGTACATCGATGCGATCGATATCAAAGGCAAGACCCTCTTCATCCGGGTGGATTTCAACGTACCGCTGGATCAAAACCTCAACATTACGGACGACACCCGGATCCGGGCCGTACTCCCCACCATCAACTATTGCCTGGAGGGGGACGCCAAGGTGATCTTGGCCTCCCATCTGGGGCGCCCCCAGGGCAAGCGGGTGGAGGAATATTCCCTGGCCCCGGTGGCCCGCAGGTTGGCCTACCGGCTGCATAAAAAAGTGAAGCTGGCCCCGGATTGCGTCGGCCCGGAAGTGGACCGGCTCAAAGAAGAGATGAGGCCCGGGGACGTCCTGCTCCTGGAAAACCTGCGCTTCCATGCGCAGGAGGAGAAAAACGACCTCAACTTCGCCCGGGAGTTGATGAAAGGCGTGGACGTCTACGTGGACGACGCCTTCGCCGTGGCCCACCGGGCCCATGCCTCCGTGGATGCGGTGACCAGGTACGCCCCCATCTGCGTGGCCGGGTTCCTGATGCGGGATGAGGTCCATTACTTCCACAGGTCCATGGAAGACCCGGCCCGGCCCCTGGTGGCCCTCATCGGCGGCGCCAAGATCTCCAGCAAGCTCATCGCCCTGAAGAACCTGCTGAAGCACGTGGACAAGATAATCATCGGCGGCGCCATGGCCAACACCTTCCTCAAGACCATGGGCTACGAAGTGGGTAAATCCCTGGTGGACGACAGCCTCATGGAGGAGGCCAAGGACCTCATGGCCGCGGCCCTGAAAAAGAAGGTCAAGTTCTACCTGCCGGTGGACTGCGTGGTGGCCGACCGCCTGGGCAAGCAGGCGGAGACCAAGATCCTGCCGGTGCAGGAAGTGCCCCGGGACTGGGTCATCGCGGACATCGGCCCGGCCACCGTCACCCTCTTCGGCGAGGCCCTGCAAAACGCCAAGACCATCGTCTGGAACGGCCCCATGGGGGCCTTTGAGTACGACGCCTTCAGCCGGGGCACCATGGCCATGGTGCAGAAGGTGGCGGAGTCCTACGCCTTGACCATCGTGGGCGGCGGCGACACCGACGTGGCCCTGCACAAGGCGGGGGAATTCCAGAAATTCTCCTACGTGTCCACCGGCGGCGGCGCCTTCCTGGAGCTCTTGGAAGGCAAGAAACTCCCGGGCATCAAGGCCCTGGAGAACTGGTCCAGGAGGCATAAAGATGTCTGACCGCACCCCCCTCATCGCCGGCAACTGGAAGATGTACAAGACCCTGGCCGAGGCCCGGGCCCTGGCCCGGGAGATTCGCCGGGGGACGGCGGGCAGCCCCCGCCCGGAAGTGGCGCTGGCCCCGCCCTACACCGCCCTGGCCGCGGTGGCCGCGGAGCTTGCCGGCTCCCCCATCGCCCTGGCGGCCCAGGACACCTTCTGGGAACGGCAAGGAGCCTATACCGGGGCCATCTCCCCCTTAATGCTCCTGGATGCCGGCTGCCGCTACGTCATCGTGGGGCATTCGGAGAGGCGGCAGCATTTCGGGGAAACCAACCACACGGTGAACCTGAAGCTCAAGGCGGTCCTGGCCGCAGGCCTGCGCCTCCATCATGTGCGTGGGCGAAACCCGGGAGGAGCGGGAAAGCGGCCAGACTATGACCCGGGTGGCCGAGCAGCTCACCCAGGGCCTAACCGGCCTGGCCGGGCTCACCGGCGAGACCCTGGTGGTGGCCTATGAACCGGTGTGGGCCATCGGCACCGGCCTCACCGCCACGCCGCAGCAGGCCCAGGAAGTCCATCATTACATCCGGGGCCAACTCTCCCGGCTGCTGGGAACCGGCGACGACCTCAGGATCCTGTACGGCGGCAGCGTCACCCCGGAGAACGCCGCCTCGCTCCTGGCGGGACCAGACATCGACGGCGCCCTGGTGGGCGGGGCGTCGCTTAAGGCGGACTCCTTCTTGAAAATCATCGCCGCGGCCGGTTAGCCCCTGCCTGGTTGGCCAAAAACTTTATCTGCAATAAAGGTCCCGAGACCTCCGGGGTTGGCGGGAACCGGGCCCACCCCGTATTTTTCTTTCTTAACTTGATGGCCTGCCGTCAGCCTGCGTGAAAAGACCCTTGCATCCACGCCGATATTTTTTTATATTTTAACGATATGAATACCATTGTGATTATCATCCATGTGGTGGTGTCCCTGGCGCTGATCTGCATCGTCCTGTTGCAGCACGGCAAGGGCGCGGGCATCGGCGCCGCCTTCGGCGGCTCGTCCCAGACGGTGTTCGGCTCCACCGGGGCCGCCCCCTTTCTGGCCAAGCTGACGGCGGCGGCGGCCATCTTGTTTATGCTCACTTCCCTCAGCCTGACTTTTTTGGGCCGGCAAAAGGAGGCCTCGGTGATGCAGGGCGCCGGCAAACCCGCGGCCACCCAGAGTGCGCCCGCAGCGCCGTCTCCGGCCGCGCCCGGGGAAAAGGCCCCGCCGGGTGGTCCCGGCAAATGATTCCATGTGCCGAAGTGGTGGAACCTGGTAGACACGCCATCTTGAGGGGGTGGTGGGGAATACCCGTGCGGGTTCAAATCCCGCCTTCGGCACCAATTTAATCAGGTAAGCCGTCAATTTTAGAAGTTCTTCAGGCCCCCAACCATCTCCCAGCCGTTCCTCGATTTTCCTCCCACCCGGCTTACCCCTAAAAAAATCGCCCCGGCATGGCTGCCTCCGCCCGGTTTTGCTCCTCCCGGCGTGGGGGCAAGGTTGGCAGATTGCCCTGCGGGGCGGGCTGAAACCTTTGGGTTCAAATCCCACCTCCGCCACCTCCAAAATTTTGGGCTAAATGATCCTTTTTTAACCCGAACTTTCCCTGCCCGCCCTGCCGATTCACACCAAGTCGCATTCAAAAAGGTATTTTTGTCATTCTGAGCCAATCGAAGAGTCTCAGTGGTTCAAACTCGAGAGATCCTTCACTCCGCTTCGCTCCGTTCAAAATGACAATATTCAAATGAATCCATAAATATTCGTTTGAGCCCAAACCGATTCACACCATCTCGGGGAAGAGAGCCGGTCTCTGCCCGGAGGCTTCGGTCTCCCTACCCGGAGCCACATCTTTATCATTAATCATTCCATATAGTTATAAGCTAAGACTGTTCGACCCTGATTAATAAGGGATGAGAAAGCAGGATCTTTTCCTGAACTGCGCCCGGTGCTTTCGTCAGCCCCGTTCAGTCATTTAGCTTGCAAATATCAGGGATCTCGAAGCCCAAAATCAGGGACGTCCTGATTTACCCTAGGCTCGCCTTGCAGCATAGTTCAACTCACCAAGCAACAAAATTAAAGAGATACAAGGAGGTGATGGGTCAAACATAACCATTGAGATTCCCCAGAGGCCAGAAACCAGCAATTCAACCCAAAATCCCAAACTCAAAACTCAAAGCTAAAAAAACTTGGAGGGGAACAAAATGGAAAAGATCCGGAATTTCTTCAATGATGAGTCTGGCGCCAGCGCGGTGGAGTACGGCCTGCTGGTATCCTTGATTGCCTGCGTCATCGTCATCGCGGTCAAGACCCTGGGCCAAACCCTGAACACCAAGTTCGGCGACGCTAACACCACAGATCCAATAGGGGCACCGTCGGCAGCTAGGTTGTCCTACATTGCCTTATCCCGGCATGGTTGGGGCCCGGAGGCCTTTGGCCGGGCCCCCATCGTCAACAACCAAGGGAGTAGTGCAAATGAAGGCGATGGCAGAAATCATCAGGTTCTGGCAGTGTGAGTCAGGCGCCACCGCCGTGGAATATGGTTTACTCGTCGCGTGTATTTCATTGGTGATAATTGGCGCAGTAACAACCTTCGGGATTCGCATTAAGGAAAACCTGTACGAAAAGGTGGTCAACAACCTTAACGGCTAATCCCGCTGCCGACCGGCCCATGGCAGAATGCCCGGCAATTGAAGTGAGCCAAGGTTCTGCATCATGAACTGGGTCAAGGAGGACAACGCCATGGTGTATGAAGAAGCCAGAGTATATGTGCTGAAGACGACGATAGCGATGCTGGCGTTGTCGCTGGCTTTGATATCGATGCGTTTAACCGGTTGGTGGACATGAACAACCAGGCGCCTCCGGGTCAATATGGTTTTAGGTCATCTTCGGTCATCCATGAGAATGGCGGATGGGGATGAAATCATATTTATTCGCGAGGCGCCTGCTTTCGGTTCCACCCCGGCAGGAAAAGAACCATCTTCCCAAACGCCTTGACGGAGGTCTAAGTTGGCTGAATTCTTAAGCGAGGCCGCCACCTGGTTGCAGGTCCGAGGAGATCTGGTCGCACCTCTTATCCTCACCATGTGGATCGCCTGGGGCGACATTAGAACTCGCCGTATTCCCAATTACCTCATCCTGGGGACCGCGGTGGCGGGTCTGGCTTGCAACCTGATCTTCCACGGCTGGCTGGGATTAATGGGCGGGGTCCTGGGCATGCTCATGGGCTTTGGATTTTTGATCCTGCCATATCTCTGGGGCGGCATGGGGGCGGGAGACGTCAAGGCGCTGGCCGCCCTGGGGGCCTGGCTGGGTCCAGCGGGGACCCTGTTGCTGTTCTGTTACATGGGAATCGCCGGGGGACTGATGGCCGTGGGAGTGTTGCTCTGGAAAGGTTTGCTTTGGCGGAAGGCGCGCCAGGGCTGGATCATCCTGACCAACCTGATTCTTTGCCGTCCGGCGGGATTAATGATGCCGGCTCCTCCCGAGGAAATGATTCCGGGGATACCCTACGGAGTCGCCATTGCCATAGGCATGGTGGTGGTCGTGGGTACCGGGGCCTGAACCCTCCCGGGGGAGAAGGGACCGGGCAGCGTTGACATTTACTGTCACAGGGCCAACGGCCCTGAAATGTGAGAGAGCGCCATGGAACTAAATTTGCCCAAAGGTTTTAGCTATGTCGTGGCCGCCGCAGCTATAGGTCTGGTGGCCACCTTTGCTATCCACCAGTATATCACCGCCAAGACCCGGGTGCCCCAAGTGGTCACCGCCCAGGTGGCGGTGGCCAACTGCGACGTGGCCCCCGGCACCGCCCTCACCGCCGAGATGGTCAAGATCGCCACCTGGCCCAAGGAACTCATCCCGGCCCAGACGATGGCCTCCATGAGTCAGGTGCAGGGCCGGGTGGTCATGATGGCCATTGGCCACGGGGAGCCCATCCTGAGCCGAAAGCTGGCTCCCGAGGGCACCGCCGCGGGCCTGGCCGGCCTCCTGGATATGAACAAGCGGGCCCTGACGGTCCGGGTGGACGATGTTTCCGGAGTGGCCGGTTTCATCCATCCCGGCGACCGGGTGGATGTGCTGGCGGACCTTAAGATTCCCAACGGCAAGGACCACATCTCCAAAACCATCCTGCAGAACATCGTGGTCCTCACGGCCGGCCAGATCTGGGAGCAAAAGGGGGAAAACAAGCCGGTGGTGGTAAATACCGTCACCCTGGAGCTGACTCCCGATCAGGCCGAGATCATGAACCTGGCCAGCAATGAAGGGAAGATCCGCCTGGCCCTGAGAAACTTCCGCAACATGGCCACCGTAGAGACCGACGGGGTGGACACCTCCCAGCTCATCGAGGGCGGCAAAAGGACCAAGGTGGCAGAAGCGCCTCCCCAGAAAGAGGAGCGGACCGTGGAGGTGATCAAAGGTTTGGAGCGCACCAGGACTACTCTGTAGATTTAGAAAATTCACAGCCGTGGATTGGCGTTCTGGCCGGAGGGCCCAACTAACGGAAATGAAGCCCCATTTCGCGGAGGTGGAAGAAACCAGACTCCCAGGCGAACACCACGAATTTAGTATGGATGGTAATAGCCGTGAAACAGATAGAACCAAGGCACTACCCAGGGGGGACCAGGGAGATAGTTCGCCCCTTATCATACTTCGCCACCAAGGCAGCCAGGTGGGGGTGGTTGCTGTTGGGGATGTTGCTGGTATTGGGGGGGGCGCTGCAGGCCCGGGCCGCGGACCTGCTAGAGCGGGTGAAGGACCAGGAGATCAAGCAGGTTCTGCGCCTCCGGGTGGGGCACTCCAAGGTGCTGCGCACCCCTTACGCCATTACTCGCATCTCCATGGCCGACCCTGAGATCGCGGACATCATCCTTATTTCCGAAAGGGAAATCTACGTCAACGGCCAGGCCCCGGGGGTCACCAACCTCAGCCTCTGGGGCAAGAACCGCTTCACCACCGCCACGGTGACGGTGGAAGCCGACGTCACCCTCCTGAAGGAAAAACTCCACCAGATCCTGCCCCGGGAGAAGATCGGGGTGGAGGCGGCGGGGGACTCCGTGGTGCTCTCCGGCGAGGTCTCGGGCCCGGTGGCCCAGGAGACCGCGGTTTCCCTGGCCCTGCCCTTTGCCGGCGGCAAAAAGGACAAGGTGGTGAACCTCCTGCACGTGGGCGGGGTGCAGCAGGTGATGTTGGACGTCCGGGTGGCGGAGATTAGCCGCAGCGTCCTGGACCGCATGGGCATCAACGCGGTGGTGCTCTCCAAAAGCGGCAATTTTGGGGTGAGCCAGATCAACAGCCTGGCCTCCGTCTCCAACCTGGTGCGCAGCTTCACGGGCACCGCCTTCGACCAGGCCATCAGCTCCAACATCACCGCCATGGCGGGCTTCAAGGCTGGCGGGCTCCTGTGGACCATGTTTTTCGACCTCTTGAAGCAGCAAAACCTGGGTCGGGTGCTGGCGGAGCCCAATTTAGTGACCACCAGCGGCCAGGAGGCCAACTTCCTGGCCGGCGGCGAGTTTCCCGTCCCGGTGCCCCAGAGCGGCGTGGGCGGGGGCAGCACCATCACCATTGAGTGGAAGAAGTTCGGGGTGGGGCTCAACTTCACCCCCACGGTGCTGGACGACGGCAAGATCTCCATGCGGGTGAACCCCGAGGTCTCGGAGCTGGACCCCGCCACGGGGGTGATCATCCAGAGCTTTGTGGTGCCGGGCCTGAAGGTCAGGCGTTTGTCCACCCAGATAGAAGTCAAAGACGGCCAGACCTTCGCCATCAGCGGGCTGCTGCAGGACGAATACCGGACCGTGCTCAACAAATTCCCGGTGCTGGGCGATATTCCCGTTCTGGGGGCGTTGTTCCGCTCCATCAACTACCAGAAGAACGAAACGGAGCTGGTGGTGCTGGTGATCCCCCACCTGGTGAAGCCCATGACCGCGGGGGCGGCCCGGCTGCCCACCGACAAGTATGTGGAGCCCAACGACTACGAGAAATACCTGTTGGGCAGCCTCCAGGGCCGGCCGCAACCGGGGAATCCGGCGCCGCCGCCCGCCTCCGGGCCGCTGCCCGCGGGGTTCGGCCGCGTCCCAATGCCCTAGGGAGACGACTTTAAGAACCAAGACTGCTAACCCAAACCAAGGTCGGGGTACGAGGGAGATGAAAACCGCAAATCGCCAACCAACAACCGCCAACCGGCTCGCCGGGGGGCTCTTGCTGCTGGGGGCGGCGCTCCTGCTGGGTCTCAGCGGCTGCGCCTCCACCGCCCTGGAGCGGGACTACGGCCGCTCCTTCCACAACGACCTGGCCCAGCAGCTGGTCAACCCGCAGGCGGGCCTGGATACCAGCCCGGCCGTGGGGCTCAGCCCCACCGCCGCGGCCAACGAAATGGAGCACTACAACAAGACCTTCAAGGGTGAGGAAAAGAAGACGCTGGAAATGAAGCTGACCACCCCATCTTACTGATTTTTTCGCACAAGGCCACGGGGGAACCAAAGCGGTGCATCCTGAAATTTTAACAGTTTCGGTTCTTTTCGCGACTGGTGAAGCGCGTTCAAAAATTCTTAAGGTCATAGAGAACCTTCCCCAGCTGAGCATACTGGGGGAATCCACTGATCCCGAGAATTTCTTGGACCTGGTCAAGGAGCAGTTGCCGGACCTGGTTCTGGTGGAGATGGACGGAGGCAACACCGCTCCCGACTGGCTGGAGAACCTGACCGAAAACCTGCCTCAGACGCCCGTTCTGCTGTGCTCCAGTAACCGGGACCCAGACTTCCTGATCCGCGCCATGCAGGTGGGGGTCCGGGAATTTCTGTCGCTGCCCCTGAACCTGGACGACCTGGAAGCCGCGGTGAACCGCGTGTGGCAGTCCAAGAAACGGCTGCAGTCGGTGGATAACCGCAGAGGCCAGGTAATCGTGGTCACCGGACACAAGGGCGGGGTGGGAGCCACCACGGTGGCGGTGAACCTGGCTGTGGCCATGACGGAGCTGCTGGGCGAACGTCTGGCCCTGGTGGATATGGGTCGCCCCTTCCCCGATGTGGCCAATTTCCTGGACCAGGAGGTGAACTATTCCATCACCGATCTGATCCAGAATCTCTCCAACATGGACCAATCCTTTATTCAGAGGATCATGCAGCCTTACGGGAAAAAAATCACCATCCTCCACGGATGTTCGGATTTTAAAGAACAGGACAGCATCGAACTGGAGGCGCTGGAAAAGATCTTTTCCATCCTCAGGGGCCTGTACCCATACATCATCGTGGACCTCAGCCATTGGCTGGACGGCCTCTTTCTCCAGGTGATCATGGAGGCCGACCTGGTGCTGATGGTCACCGGGCTTACGGTTCCGGACCTCAGGAACCTGAAGAAGCTCTGGCCCATGTTTCATGAGTTGCACCTGACCCAGAGCAAGGTGAAGATGGTGGTCAACCGGTACGAAAAAGGCAAAGGCCTGCAACTCAAGGACATAGAGCAGATCGTCCACCAGCCGGTTTTCCACACGCTCCCCAGCGATTACTCCGCCCTGATGGATGCGCTGAATCAGGGATCGCCGCTTATGACCTCGGCGCCGCGCTCCAAGCTGTGGCGCAGCCTGGAGCAACTGGCCCAACGGCTCAAGGGAGACATCCCGCGGGAAGCTGAGGATCAGGCGGCCGCCCACGCGGTAAAGCGCAAATTTTGGGTGTTTTCCAAAGCGAGGACCTAAATGAGCTGGCTTGGTTACAACAAGAAGGCCTTGCGAGGCGCCAAGAAGCCCTCAAAGATTGAGGGAAGCCCCCCCCAGGAATTGAAAGTAGTACCTCCTCCCAAGGCGACTCCGGCCCGAAAGCCCGTCTCTTTTCCCAAGGATGACGGCAGGGAACTGCGCCTGTACGAAGTCAAGCGGCGCATCCATCACCGCCTGTTGGAGCGGCTGGACCTCAGCCAGATGGAGGATCTGGATGAGCACATCAGGGCCAAAGAGATTCGCACGGCCCTGGTGGTCCTGTTGGAGGAAGAGGAAGAACCCCTGAACATGGGGGAAAAGTCCCGGCTGGCCCGGGAGCTGGAATTCGAGATCCTGGGCCTGGGCCCCCTGGAACCGCTGCTGGCCGACCCCATGGTCTCCGACATCCTGGTCAACCGCTACAACCAGGTCTACGTGGAAAAGGCCGGCCTCCTGGAACCCACGGAAGTACGCTTTCAGGACAACGCCCACCTCCTGAAAATCATTAACAAGATAGTCAGCAACGTGGGACGCCGCATCGACGAATCCACTCCCATGGTGGATGCCCGCCTCCCCGACGGCTCCCGGGTCAACGCCATTATCCCGCCTTTGGCCCTGGACGGGCCCATGCTTTCCATTCGCCGCTTCGGGGTGCAGCGCCCTTCCCTGGATGATCTGGTTCAGAAAGGGAGCCTCACCGAGGAGATCGGGGAAACGCTCAAGGCCATTGCGGTGGCCAAGCTGAACGTCCTCATCTCCGGGGGGACAGGCGCCGGAAAGACCACCCTGCTCAACATCCTGTCCGGCTTCATTCCCTATAGAGAGCGCGTCATCACCATCGAAGACTCCGCCGAGCTCCAGTTGCAGCAGGAACACGTCTGCCGCCTGGAGACCCGCCCTCCCAACGTGGAAGGCAAGGGAGAGATCACCCAGAGGGACCTGGTGCGCAACTGCTTGCGGATGAGGCCCGACCGGGTAATCGTGGGTGAAGTGCGCGGCTCCGAAGTCATTGACATGCTGCAGGCCATGAATACCGGCCACGAGGGGTCCATGACCACCATCCACGCCAACACCTCCCGGGATGCCCTGATGCGCCTGGAGACCATGATCTCGCTGTCCGGCATCAGCATCGGGGAAAAGGCCATGCGCCAGATGATAAGTTCATCCTTGAACGTGATCATCCAGCTGGTGCGCCACAGTGACGGCTGCCGCCGCATGATGGCCCTCTCGGAAATCACCGGGATGGAATCCGGGGTGATCAGCATGCAGGATATTTTCGTCTTCGAACGCCACGGAATTGACGAGGATGGGATAATTTTGGGACGGTTTGTGTCCACTGGGGTGCGGCCCCGGTTTGCCGACCGCTGCCGGCTCTTTGGGGTGCCCCTGCCGGACAACATCTTCAACCCCCCCAGCCGACCCTTTAGCCACTGAGGGGGGCAGTAACTTAGATGCCGCAACCTGAAAGGAAGGGCTGAGTATGGCAGGAATGGATATCCAATATGTCGTCTTGCTGCTGGGAGTCTTTGTGGTTGTCTGCCTGCTGGTCGTCGCCGGCAACCGCTTCCTGGTTCAGCCCCTCCGCTGGCGCCGCCAGCTAAACCAACGTCTCAAGGGCGGCAAAAGGGACCAGGAGGTCCGGACCCAGATTTTCAAAGCCTACCAGGAGGCTCGCAGCAGCTCCATCCTGACCCTGGTGCAGTCCGTGGCGGGCTGGAGCAAGATCGAAAACCTGCAGCTCCACATGCTGCAGGCGGACATCTACATGACCCCCGGCACGTTCCTGTGCCTGGTGGGAGGCATGGGCATTCTGGGTCTCTTTGCGGGCATCATGATGAATAAACTCATATGGAGTTTGGGCCTTTCCTTCTCCCTGGCCATGATCCCCATCCAGTTCCTGCGGTGGAAAAAACGACGAAAAACGGCGAAAATCGAAAAACAGATGCCGAACGCCATGGAGCTTCTGGCCAGATCGCTCAGGGCCGGCCATACCCTGCAAGGGACTTTGGAACTGGTGAGCCAGGAGATCCCCACGCCCCTGGGAACGGAAATGCGCATCACTTACGAGGAGCAGCGCCTGGGCCTGAGCATGTCCCAGGCCATCCGGCGCATGGGGGACCGGGTGGCCAGCCGGGATCTGCGGTTTTTTGTCACCGCGGTCCTGATCCAGATTGAAACCGGCGGCAACCTGGCGGAGATCCTGGAAAACATCGGTCTCATCATTCGGGACCGCCTGAAACTGAAAGGCAAAGTCCAGGGGCTCACCGCCGAAGGACGGTTTTCCGCGGTTATCCTGGGACTCTTACCGGTGCTGACCTTTCTGGCACTGTTGTTTATTAACCGGCCATATGTCATGACCTTGCTCACCGATCCCTTGGGGATACAAATCTTTACGGTAGCCATCGTGAGCGTCTTGCTGGGGGCCCTGGTGATGAAGAAAATGGTCGCCATCAAGATCTGAGGAGAAGAATATGAGTGGATTCGACTTGCTCTTGTGGATCGCACCTTTCGCCACCGCCTCGCTCTTGATTTACGGGCTGCTCGTCTATTTCCAACACCGCAAGGTGGTGCGGGACCGCTGCAAAAGAGCCTCGTCCACCATCGTCCCCATTTTTAACCGGGATGCCACGGACAACTCTCTCAAGAAAAGGTTTTTGGAATGGCTCTCCTCCATGGGCCAATGGGGCACCAGTGAAAAAGAAGATACCTCACAGATTCGCTTTGCCTTGATCCAAGCAGGATTTCGTCACCCCAAGGGCCCTGGTATCTTTTTCGGCATTCGGGCTCTGCTGGCCATTGCCCTGCCCCTCCCCTACCTGTTGTTCAGCGTCATAGACGGCAATATGAGTTCCTGGAACCTTGTTTGCGCCTTCGGGTTGGGCGGCGCCGGATATTATCTGCCCCAGTATGGTCTCAAGCTCATTACCAGCCGCCGCCAGGACCGCATTGACAAGGCTTTGCCCGACGTCCTGGACCTGTTCATCGTCTGCATGGAGGCAGGCCTGGCCCTGCAGGCCACCATCAACCGCGTGGCCGACGAAGTCCGGCACATCTCCACGGACCTTTTCAATGAATTTCAACTCACCAACGCGGAGCTGCGCGCCGGCATCCCCCGGGAGACGGCGCTGAAGAACTTGGGGGAACGCACCGGGGTGCAAAACGTCAAGGCCCTGGTGGGTTTGATGATTCAATCGGACCGCATGGGCACCAGCATTTCTCACGCGCTCAGGACCCACGCAGCATTTCTCAGGGTGCAGCGAGGCCTGAAGGCCGAAGAAAGAGCCGCGAAATTGCCGGTGAAGATTCTCTTTCCCATGATGTTCTTCATCTTTCCGGCCATCTTCGTGGTGGTTCTGGGCCCGGCCGTCATCCAGATGAGCAGGAATTCCTTTTTCACCGGTTAAACGCTGGGGAGGGCCATGCCATGAAACCGGAGAGAGCCAAAATTATCGCCCCGACCCAGGGACTCAGGGTGATACTTTTGGTGGTCCTGGTCCTGGCAGTGGGCTGCAGCACCTGGCGGTCCAGGGCTTACCCCGGCGGGGCCTATGACCTCCAGGTGCGCCCGGCCTCCGGAGATACGGCCCGGCTGGTGCGCAATGCGCACTATTTCAAGCTCATGGGCCGCAGCGAACTGGCCCTGAAGGAGCTGGAGGAAGCCTACCAGCTCGATCCCTCTAATCTCAAGGTAGTCAACACCCTGGCCGAATGTTACGAACAATTGGGCCGCTCGGAGCGGGCCCAGCAGATTTACCTGGAGGCTTTGGCCCGGCACCAGGACAATCAAGCGCTCGCCAACAACCTCTGTTTTTCTTACTACCAGGCGGGCAACTGGCAGCAGGCCGAGGACTGCTTCCGCCAGACCCTGGCCCGGGAGCCCAACAACACCGCGGCCCGCAACAATCTGGGCCTGCTGCTGTGCCGCCAGGGGCGCCAGGAGGAAGCCCGGCGGTTGTGGCAGGAAGCCGAAGGAACTGCGGCCGCCGAGAGCAAATTGAGCCAGGTGCTGGCCTCACTGGGATTGACAGGCCAAAGCCCGGTGCAGTCCGCCGCGGCCGGCGGGGCCTCCGGTTCACCGCCCCGGCGGCAGGCGACCGCAGCCGCAGCGGCTGCGGCTCCGGCTCCGGCCACCGCCTCCGCCCCGGTCCATGGGCCGGCGGCGCCTCGAGCGAAGCCGGCCTCTGTCCCGGGCTGCGGCTGCGGCCCCGGCCGGCCCCCGGCAGCCCTCGAACGGGCCAGGGCCCTGAAGCCGCGCCTTTCCAGGCGAATCGCGCCCTGCGGCCTCACCGGTCTGGTCCCGGGAGCCGCAGCCGGAGAAGGCAGGCAAAGTAGCGGCCGTTCTTACGGCCCAGGAAGGGAAGGCCCTTCCCTGCAGAGCCCTCACCGCCCAGCAACTGGAGGAGACGGCCATCGAGGTCCGCAACGGCAACGGTACCCCCCACCTGGCCCGGGAGACCAGAGCCAGGTTGGATCTGGAAGGCTTCACCGTGGTGGCCATCGCCAACCACATTGATTTCGGGGTGGAAAAGACGATGATCTATTACCGCCCCGGGGCCGAGAACGTGGCCCGGGCCTTGAGAGCCAAATTCTTCCAGGATGCGGACCTGGAGGCCAGGGAAAAGCTGGCCAAAAATGAAGAGGTGGATATCAGGGTCATCCTGGGCCATGACCTCCCCCGCTGCCATGCCAAAGCCGGGGCCGGGCGGGAGGAAAAATCCCTGTAACCCGGACCGGGCCGGGTTGGGCCCGGTGGTAAAAGTGTTTGACATTACTGTAAATTCTTGCTAAACAGCAAATGGGTGAGAAGGATAAACATGCAGAGCCGCGGGAGAGCGGGGCTGGAAGGTTAACATGAGCTGGCGCATTCTTCTCGCCGACGAGAACCAGATCGCCCGCCAGGGATTGCGGGCTCTGCTGGAAAGGGAGCCGGACCTGGAGGTGGTGGCGGAAGCCGACAACGGCCAGACCGTGTTGCGCCTGGTGGTGGAATTGGCGCCGGACCTGGTCGTGGCGGACCTGGGCCTGCCTGACCTGGGCGGCGTTGAGGTCATACGGCAGATCCTGGCCGCCTGTCCCGGCGTCAAGGTGCTGGCCCTGTCCATCTATGCGGACCGGCGCTTTGTGGTCAATGTCTTGAAGACAGGCGCCACGGGTTATCTCTTGAAGGACCGCGCCTTCGAGGAGTTGGTGGGGGCTATCCGGACCATGGTGGCAAATCGAACTTACGTCAGTCCCGGGCTGTCGGAAATCGTGGTCCAGGACTACCTGGGCGCCCTCCGGGAAGGCGAGGCGCGCTTCCGCACCATCTTCGAGGGCGCCTCCATCGGCATCGCCCTGGTGGACCGCGACGGCCACATTGTGGAGAGCAACCCCGCTTTGCAGAAGATGCTGGGCTATGCCCAGGAGGAGATGTTAAACCGGGCTTTCACCGACTTCATCAAGCCCGACGATTCCGAGCGGTGCAAAATCCTCTTCAAGGAATTGGTGGAAGGCAATCGGGAATCCTACCAGGTGGAAAAACCCTATACCCGCAAGGACGGCCGCGAGGCCTGGGGCCGACTGTCCGTTTCGCCTTTCCAGGGCACCAGACAGCAAGATCAGTTCGCGGTGGTCATGGTGGAGGACGTCACCGACCAGAAGCAGGCCGAGAGGGAGGTTCGCGCCTACCAGGATAGGCTCAGGTCCGTGGCTTCGGAGTTGTCGTTGACTGAGGAACGGGAGCGGCGGCGCCTGGCCACGGAATTGCACGATCACGTGGGGCAGATCCTGGCCCTGGCCCAAATCAAGTTGGGAGCCCTTAGGGAATCGGCCTCTTCCACCAACCTGGCGGGGGCCATGGACGAAATCCGGCGGTTGATCGAGCAGACCGTCCAGTTCACCCGGTCACTGACCTTTGAATTGAGCCCCCCCATCCTGTATGATTTAGGGTTTTGAGGCGGCCATCGAGTGGCTGGCGGAATTGATCCAGGACCAGCACGGGATCGGCATCGAGGTCGCCTCAGACCAGAGCCTCAAGCCCCTGGACGATGAACTGCGGGTTCTCCTGTTCCACGGGGTGAGAGAGTTGCTGGCGAACGTGGTGAAGCAGGCCAGAGCGAGCCGCGTGGGGATTTCCATCAAACGGGAGGGGCCCAAAATGCGAGTCCGGGTGGAAGGCGAGGGCGTGGGGCTGGGAATCTCCGCCGACACACCTTCGGGCCGCCCCAACGGGTTGGGCCTCTTTAGCATCCGGGAACGCTTGAGTTACCTGGGGGGCCAACTGGAAGTGGATGAGGCCGGGGTGACCCTGGTGGTGCCGCTGAAATATTAACCAAGTTTAAGGGGGGGAGGGGGAAATGATTACCAAAGTTCTAATCGCGGACGACCATCAGATCGTGCGCCAGGGGCTTCGCAACCTGCTGGAAAAAGAGCCCGACCTGAAAGTGGTGGCGGAGGCGGAAGATGGGCGCTCCACGGTGCGCCTGGCCCGGGAGCTGCAACCCGGGGTGATCATTATGGATGTGGCCATGCCCGATATGAACGGCATCGAGGCCACCCGCCAGATCGTCTCGGAGCTTCCCAGGGTGAAGGTCATCGCCCTGTCCATGTACGCCGACCGCCGCTTCGTGGTGAATATGCTGAAGGCCGGGGCCTCGGGCTATCTCCTGAAGGACTGCGCCTTCGAGGAGCTCAACCGGGCCATCCGGGCGGTGCTGGCTCACAAGACCTACCTTAGCCCCGGGGTCTCCGACATCCTGGTAAAGGATTACATGACGGGAGGTTCCACCCAGGAGACCTCGGTCTTCTCGGTGCTGACTCCCAGGGAACGAGAGGTGCTGCAGCTCATGAGCGAAGGCAGGTCCACCAATCAAATCGCCGAGTCCCTGCACGTCAGCGTCAAGACCATCGAAACCCACCGCCAGCAGGTGATGCACAAGTTGAATACGCACAGCGTGGCCGAACTCACCAAATATGCCATCCGGGAAGGACTGACCACGCTGAATCCCTGAGCCGCGGCCAGACCTTGGGTTGCAAAAAAAGGGGAGACCGGCTTCTCCCCTTTTTAATTTTTCCTTTAAAGGTGGCGCAACATTCCGGGCGGCGTCACTCCTGCAGAGCTTCGGCTAAAATCGCAGTTACATCAGCAGCCTGACTTTGTTGCGGCTGGCTTGATGGATAATAGGGGACGCAGCTAATTAATATTAATGGTAACAATAGGCTTAAAGATATAAAGCTAAAATATCTTACTACTCTCTTGCAAAAGAAATCTTCCCACCTCATAAAGCCTACGTTTCCTAATTTTCTCATTTTATCCTCCCTCGCTGACTGGAATAGCTTTTCAACATTTTGAAAATACTCCATATTTCCAACTATGCATTAGATCATCTTGTTGGTTTCCAGGCAGAACTATGATCTTACATTACCACATTTGCCAAAAAAATGAATTTTAATTCATAAATTAATTAATGCGCTTTGTTGCATCATGTTTGATTCGTCATACAATTGACGAGTCATCCCGTTGGCCAGCTAAATTCAAAATGACCCACTACCGGGGAGACCGGCGCCTCCCCGGGTTTTTGATTTTTCCCCCTAAATATAGACTTCCGCGGCCCCAAGGGGCCCCCCGTTCAGCCCCCATCGCCCCAACTTTGGTATTGGACAAAGAGACCAACCTCGGATAAAATTTATCATTAAGGCTATTGACCCGGAAGCTGGGGTTACGCCGGCGGCGAGGCCGGCCGTCCGAGCCTCTTCCGGTCAAGGCCGTCATTAAGAGGTAACCCATGAAACGCACCCTGTTGCTCAACCCGCCTTCTTTCCAGGACTTTGATGGGGGGGCCGGGTCGCGCTATCAGGCTACCCGAGAAGTCACTTCTTTCTGGTATCCCACCTGGCTGTGCTACCCCGCGGGTCTCATACCCGGGAGCCGGGTGGTGGACGCCCCGCCCGAAAACCTGACGGCGCCCCAGGTGGCGGCGTTGGCCCCAGACTTCGAACTGGCCGTCCTGTTCACCACCAGCCCCTCTTTCCGCCACGATCTGGAGACGGTGAGCCTTCTTAAAGAGCGCAACCCCAAGCTGCAGGTGGGGTTGGTGGGCCCCCAGGTGAGCATCCTGGCCGAAGAGTCCCTGGCCGCCGGCCCCCAGGTGGATTTCGTGGCCCGCCGGGAGTTCGACTATGCCGTCCTGGAGGTGGCCCAAAACCGGCCCTGGGAGGAGATCCTGGGCATCAGCTACCGGCGCAACGGGGCCATCCACCACAACCCGGACCGGCCCTTTATCGAGGACCTGGACTCCCTCCCCTTTGTCTCGGAAATCTACCACCGGGACCTGACCGTCGAGCATTACGAGATTCCCTACCTCCGTTACCCATATGTCTCTTACTACACCGGCCGCGGCTGCCCGGCCCATTGCGTCTATTGCCTCTGGCCCCAGACCTTCACCGGGCGGCGCTACCGGGTGCGCTCCGTGGCCAACGTGGTGGCCGAAGTGCGCCGCTCCCTGGAACTCTTTCCCCAGGCCGCGGAGATCTTCTTCGATGACGACACCTTCACCGCGGACGGCGAGCGGGCCCGGCAGCTCAGCCGGGAGTTCCGCTCCCTGAAGTTCCTCTGGTCCACCACCGCCCGGGTCAACACCTCCTACGAGACCCTGAAGGCCATGAAGGAAGGGGGCCTGCGCCTGCTGGTGGTGGGCTTTGAAACCGGCGACCCCCAGGTCTTGAAAAATATCCGCAAAGGCGCCACCCTGGACCTGGGACGCCGCTTCGTCAAATGGTGCCGGGAACTGGGCATCCAGGTGCACGGCACCTTCATGGTGGGGCTCCCCGGCGAAACCCGGGCCTCCATCGAGGCCTCCATCCGCTTCGCCTGCGAACTGGACCCGGATACCATCCAGGTCTCCCTGGCCACCCCCTACCCCGGCACCGAGTTCTACGATTTTTGCCGGGAACAGGGCTATCTGCAAGACGACTCCCCGGTGCACGGCTCCACCGGCTACCAGCAGTGCGTGGTGGATTACCCGGGACTGGCGGCCGCGGAAATCTTTCAGGCGGTGTCCCAGTTTTACCGTCGTTTCTACTTCCGGCCCAGCTACATGGCCCGGGCTGCCCTGGTGATGATGCGGGACCCGGGGGAGCGCCGCCGCCTGCTCAAGGAAGGCCGGCAATTCCTTAGCTTCATCTTCCGGCGGCGCCAGTGCCCGGAAGATCGCCTGGAGGGCGGCAATAGTTGCCGATGACCGTAAAGGAACTCCTCCACCTGATTCTTCAGGGGGGTCCTGGTTTTTGCCAGATTGCCATCACTAACGCCTGCAATGCCAGTTGCGGCTTTTGCAGCTTTCCCCGGGTGCCGCCGGGCTCCCGGGTCATGGCCGACCCGGCGCGGCTGGCCCGGGGCCTGGAGGCCCTGAAAGCAGGCGGCGTCAGTTACCTTTGCCTCACCGGCGGCGAACCCCTCCTCTACCCTGCCCTGCTCCCCACCCTGGCCCGAGCCCGGGACCTGAGAATCGAGACCATCCTGTGCACCAACGGCTCCCTGCTAAGTACCGCCCTCATCCGGGAACTGCGGGACGCGGCCCTAAACACCCTGATAATCTCCATGGACGCTCCCACCCCGGCCCAGCACGACGAACACCGGGGACTGCCGGGCCTGACCGGGCACATCCGGGAAATGATGCCGATTCTGCGGGAACACGGCCTCAACCCCGTGGCCTCCGTGACCCTGAGCCGCCTGGTGGGAGACCTGGACGCCATGCTGGCCTTCCTGGCGGAGCTGGGTTTCAAACGGGTCACTTTCTCTTATCCCATCACCCGGCTCCATTCCTCCTACCTGGGGTTCGCCAACCATTATTCCGTGGATTTTACCCCGGCAGAGCTGTACCGCTGGTTCGGCCAGATTAAAAGACTGAAAGCCACTTCGCCCTTGATGATCCTCAACCCGCGGCTGGCCCTCACCGACCTCCAGCGCCAGTTGGAACATCGCCCGGGCCGCTTCCCCTGCCTGGCGGGATATAAATATTTCTTCGTGGACTGGCACCTCCAGGTCTACCGCTGCCATTACCTGGGCGACACCCTTGGCCCCCTGGAAGAGATTCACCGCCTGGAGCCCATCCGGGACGCCTGCTCCGCCTGCACCATCGACTGCTACCGGGACCCCAGCGTTTACCAGTACCTGGCCGTCTCGGTGTCCGACTCCCTCACCGCCCTGCGCCAGGGCCAATGGCTCAAGGGCCTGGCCACCCTGCTGCACCCTTACAACGCCCTGTCCCTGGCCGCGCTCCTGGAGGGCCGCCATTGGGTGCGGGGGTGATAGTTGAGAGGAGGACCGGGGGACAAAAGTCCCCCGCCCTCCCCTCAAACTCCCCTCCCAACCCCCTGAAAGGGGCCGGGGAAGGCGGTGCTCCGCACCGACTTCCCCGGCTAATATTTTTCCCCTTAAGGGATTGGGGGTGGGGGATTGGGGGTGGGATTGTAAGTGGCCGTGGGTCCTTAGCCCCCTCCCCCAATCCTTCCCGCACCGTCATCTTCACCGCTGATGATTTTGGTCTTTCCGGGGCGTTGAACGACGCGGTGTTGCTGGCCCACCGCCTCGGGGTGCTGGGCTGCGCCTCCCTGATGGCCGGGGCGCCCCGAGCCCCGGAAGCCCTGGGTCTGGCCCGGGATCTGCCCGGTCTCTGTTTGGGGGTCCATCTCACCCTGATTCAGGGCCGCGCCGTGCTCTCGCCGGAGAAGATCCCCCATCTGGTGGATTCTGAGGGGCGTTTCCCCAGCCAGCCGGTGGCCGCGGGCTGGCGCTATTTCTTCCAGCCCCGCCTGCTGCCGGAAATCCGCCGGGAGCTGGCCGCCCAGATAGAAACGGTGCTCCGGGCCGGGCTTACTCCCTGGCACCTGAACGGCCACCTCAATCTCCACCTCCATCCCCGGATTTTCCCCCTGGTGGTGGACTTGGCCCGGGAGTACGGAGTGCCCGGGGTGCGCCTGGCCCGGGAGGATTGGCGGGCCACCCTGGCCCTGGCCCCGGTCGGCCCCCTCCCCAAGGTGGCTCAGGGGGTGATCTTCGCCCTGCTCTGCCGCCGGGCCCGGAGGCTGGCCCGAGACGCGGGCCTGGTCTACAACGACCATCTGTTCGGGCTCTTGAACGACGGGCGCATGACCGAAGATTTTCTGCTCCGCCTGATCCCCCGCCTCCGGCCGGGGGTGACGGAAATCTATTCCCACCCTGCCCTGGATCACGACCCGGAACTTAAGCGTTGGGCCCCCCGATACCGCCGCCGGGAAGAACTGGCCGCCCTCCTCAGCCCCCGCCTGCAGGAGGCCCTGACCGCCTCGGGGGTGCAGGTGAGCGATTTCCGGGCCCTGGTTTTGCACAGGCGGAATCAGAACTTCTGCCATGCTCCGTAAAGATGGCGGGAGCCCACCAACGCCGGCAAAAATGAGCCGGGTAGGGACGGGTTCGAACCCGATCATGCCATCAGCCCGCCCGGTCAGGCGCCTTTAAATAAAAAATGCGAAGTCCAAGAATAAAAAATATAATCTGGTAACGTCGGGGCAATGGCGGCTCAAGCGGATGCATCATCTTGCCGGAAAGCTGTCGGTAACCAGGAACAGAGGTGTCATCTCATGGAAGGCATGAAGAGACTCTTGACCGTTTTCCCAAAAATTATCGTCCTGTCCCTGGCCCTAAGCCTGGCGCCGGGCGTCTCCGGGGCGCAGGCGGGCCAGCCCACCGAAGACATCAAGCACCTGCTGGATGAAGTCTTGGCCATCCTGCACAATCCCGCCCTCAAGACCCCGGCCCAGAAGCAGCACCGCCTGGACCTCATCGAGCAGGCCGCAGCCCGCCGCTTCGACTACCGGGAGATGGCCAAACGCTGCCTGGACACCACTTGGGACACCCTCAGCCAGACCCAGCAAAAAGAATATGTCCACCTGTTCACCGAACTCCTGAAGGCTTCCTACGCCCACCGGGTGGATGAGATCGCCAATGCCCAGGTGACCTACCTGTCGGAAAGCCAGGGGCAGGACCGCGCCGAGGTGCGCACGGTAATTCTGCGCCCCAATGACAAGATCCCCGTGAATTTTCGGATGCTGCGCCAGCCCGACGGCTGGAAGATTTACGACCTGGTGATCGAAGACGTGAGCCTGGTGAAAAACTTCAATCACCAGTTCGGCTGCGCCATCGAGGGCGATTCCTACGACTACCTGGTGCGCTGCCTGCGGGGAAAGTTGCAGGAAGAGAAGGGCAACTGATTCCCGGTTGCCGTCAAAAGGATTACTTGTGGGGGGCGGACCTGCGGGTCCGCTCTGCTATTTTTCCTGGGAACCTGAAGCGATTGCCAAAAGTAATCTTTCTTTGGTAGGGGCACGGCGGGCCGTGCCCAATGGGGTTTTTAGGGCACCCTCCGCGGTGCCGCTACAATCAAAACAGCCCAATGGGCAATCGCTATAACTCCAGCGGCGTGTCCTTGCGGTACGCCAGGGCCTGGCAGGAGGCCACCAGGCTCCCTTTGGAGTCCGTGACTTCAATGAAATAAGTGGCAGTGCGCCGCCCGGCGTGTAGTTCCCGGGTTTGGGCGGTAAGGCGGTCCCCCATCCGGGGCGCCGCGTGGAAGGTGAGGTTCATGTTGAGGGCCACGGCCACCGTGCCGTAGGCGTTCACCGCCGCCTGAAAGGCCTCGTCGATGAGGGCGAAAACCGCGGAGCCGTGCACCATCCCCAGGATATTGGCCATCTCCGGCCGGCAGGTCATGCATACCTTCGCCCGCCCCGGGCCCACCTCTTCCAGTTCCAGGCCCCAGTGCCGGGCTGTTCCCTGGGCCGCCACCCGCTCCTTAAAGGCAGCCAGAAAGGTTTCATCAACTTTGGTCATTATCCCTTCCCCGCAGTTTTTTCATCCCGAACAAGAGTAATCCCCTTTTTATGGACATCTCCCGACTTGATTTTGCATTTTCCAAATATCTCTGGATTCAAATCAATCAATTCTTCGATAAATTCGTCCTTGTATTCTGTATTTACTTCGTCTCTAATCGCATCATAGCTCGCATGATGATGCGGTCTTTTTTTAAGTCTTGTTTCGATGTGAAGCCTTGCTCTCTTTCGCTTATCCTCTGGAGTGTCGGAAAATTTCATATAGATGAGACCGCCGAAATATATTGCCGATAGTACGAATATTATAAATAATTTCAATGTATCGTGTCGGTCGAGAAAAGTTAGACTATTAAGAAAGATTGACCATGCTCCGAGCAGAAGAGGCAATATAAATAAGGAAACAATAAGCAGTTCCTTTTTATCTGCATCCCTTATCATGTCAACAATAGATTTAATTTCTTTAGTGGTCATAGAAATATTTTTCTCCATCAATGATACTTATTTATCTACAAAAACACAAAAAAACACCCTTCATCTGCTTCTTGCTGAAAGCTGATAGCTCTCCTCATAAATCTCCGGAAACTGGTTCTTCCAGCGGCGGTGGAGCCAGAGATACTGCGACGGCTCGCTGCGTACCCAGGCCTCCACGGCCCGGCTCTGGAGCTCCAGGTGCCGTTTAATGTCTCCCTGGATATCCGCGGTTTTCTCCAGGGGGATGGGCGGCAGAATCGCCATCAAGTGGCGGCCGTCGGGGAGCCGGCGGGAAAACGCCGGCAGGACCGGGATGTCCCGGCGCCGGGCCAGCAGCGCCGCCACCGGGGTGGTGCGGGCCGGTTTGCCGAAGAAGTCCACCAGCAGTCCCTGGTCCGTCGCGGTGTTCTGGTCGATGACGATGCCCACCACCCGGTTCCGCCTCAGGTGGTGCAGGATCTCACGCATCCCCTTTTGCTTGGCCACCATCCAGTTGCCGCACCGCTCTCTGAGATAGCGGGCCAGCCGGGCCCCCCAGGGGTGGTCCAGGTCCCGGCCCACCACCGCCACCGGCCGCCACTGGAGGCCCAGGCCGAAGCCCGTGTATTCCCAGTTGCCGGCATGGGCCGTCACCGCGATCAACCCCCGCCCCTGGGCCAGGGCCGCCTCGAAGTGCTCCTCGCCCAGGACCACCACCCGGGATTTGATATAGGACCGGGGGGCGACCATAAGCTCCAGGGTCTCCCAGGCAAACCGCACAAAGTGGCGGAAGGTGGCCCGGGCCAGCTCCTCCCGGGCCTGGGGGGTCAGCTCGCTGCCGTAGGCAAACTCCAGGTTGCGCCGGGTGATGCGCCGGTGCCGCTCATCCAGCCGGTACCACAGGGCCGCCAGGGCCTGCACCAGCCGCTGGCCGATTTTTCGGTTTTCGCCGGTCATAGCTTAAATGTCCGGGAGAATTAGAAATAGTCCTTTAATAATCCCCCTAAATCCCCCTTTAGAAAAGAGGGATTCAAAATTTCTCGGGGAAGGCGCCAGAACATTTGGTCATTTAAATTTCGGAACCTAACCCTACTGCCGCCGGCCATACAGGAACACCGCCTCTTCACCCACCAGCACCGCGAGGCGGGCCAGCAGCAGCCGGGCCGCCATCTCCTTGCCGCCGTGGAAGGCCGCCCGGCGGCCCCAGTGCCAGGGGTTGGCGTAGTTATAAGCACTCCAGCCCCACCGGGCGATTTTATCCAGATGGTGGCGCCTGATGAAGGCGTAGCCCGGGTGGTTCTTGAGGTTTTGATAGAGCTCATGGTAGCGCAGCACCGTCTTGATTTCCAGGTCCTTAAAGGGCCGAATGGGGAAGGTTTCCAGCCAGGCGGCCAGCCGCGTCCCCACCCGGTTGTGCAGCGCCACCAGGTCGCTCAGGGAGGCCCTGAGTTCCGGCCGCTCCTCCTCGGGGTAATAAACCTGGGCCACCTCCTGAACCAGCCTGAGGGACATCTCGTTGATGGTCTTGAAGGACAACTCCGTGCCCGGCCACAGTTTCAAGAGATAACGGCGGCGGGCTGCCCGGATGAGCTCCAGGGCCGCCTGGTCTTCCGGGCGGGGGTCCGGCAGGGTCAGATTGATTTCCTCCGAATCCAGCTCCTGCTGCCCCAGGGTTTTAAGCAACTGTCTCCTGGTCCAATAACGCATGGTCGCCAGGGAGCCGGCCCAGACCAGGAGCAGGCCGCCCAGTCCCAGGAGGAGCCAGTGATTATCTAAATACAGGGTCATGGATTGGGTTTCGAGTTTTTATACGCAGCGTCATTTATTTATGAGTATTTGCCGTGATGCTACCTTTTTGTCATTCTGAGCCGCCGCAGGCGGCGAAGAATCTCGCCTTTAGCGGCAATCGAGAGACCCTTCACCTGCGGCTCAGGGTGACAAATTGGGCAATATTGAGTTGGGAGAAACCATAGGCATGTCCAATTATTTATGACGCTGTGTATAGTTTTTAGTTTTTAGTGTGAATAAGTTCCAATGATGATTTCAGAACCGTTAACCGCTAATTGCTGCCTCCTAACCCCTAACCCCTAACCCCTAATCCCTGGCCCCTGCCCTAACTGCTCACTGCCTCATAGACCGCCTCCACCTCCGCGGCCATCTGCTCCAGGGAAAACCTTTCCGCCACCAGCTCCCGGCCCCGGCGCCCCAACTCCCGGCCGAGCCCGGGGTCCGCCAGCAGCCGGTCCATGGCCCGGGCCAGGGACCGGGCGTCCTTGGGCGGCGTTAGCAGTCCCGTTTCCTCCGGCACGATCACTTCCGGAATGCCCCCCACCGCGGTGCCCACCACCGGCCTGGCCATGGCCAGGGCCTGGAGCAGCGACTGAGGCACCCCTTCGTTGGCGTAGGACGGCAGCACCACCGCGTCCATCAGGGCGAACCACTCCGCCACCCGGTCCTGGTAGCCGACCAGCCGCACCCGGTCCTTAAGGCCCAGGGCGGCGATCTTTTCCTCGATCACCTCCCGGTAGGGCCCCTCCCCCACCACCACCAGGTAGGCCGGCCGCCCCGCCTCGACGAGCTGCTGGAGGGCCTCCAAGAGATAAAGGTGCCCCTTCCAGGAGCGCAGTACCGCCACGGAGCCGAAGATGAAGGACTCGGCCGGAATCTCAAGCTTGGCCTGTAATTCCCGGTTTTTTCCCCGGGGCGCAAACTCCTTAAGCGCCACTCCGGTGGGAATGGAGAAAATGCGGCGCGCCGGCACCCCCAGCCGGGTCATCAGCAACTCTTTGGTGACCTGGCCGGTGGTGATGATGGCCGCGGGGGATTGGTACAGCCAGCGGGTGGGCCGGTTGTTCTTGACCGGGGTGGACAGATGCCGGGTGCGCACCAGCAAGGGCCCGGTCATCAGGCTCCTCCAGGCCAGGGCCCCCACCCAGGAATCCAGAGAACTGTGGGTGTTCAGGATTTCGATCTCGCCCCGGCTGAGCAGGCGGCGCAGTTTGGCGAAGGCCGTTAGATTGCGAGCCCCCCCGAACCTGACGGGGGTGACCGGCAAATCTTGGGCCCGGGACCTGGCGCAGAGTTCCCCCTCGGGGTCGCAGGCCAGGGACACCCGGTGGCCCCGCTGCCTCATGACCATGGCCTCGGCCAGGATGCGGCGCTCCTGCCCGCCCCACCCCAGGGAGGATTCGGTGTGCAGGATGGCATAAGTCCGGTGGGGAAATTTGAGCCCCATTGAGTCTCCCTGTTAATCGGGCCGGGAAGTTCCGGGTGCCGCCGCGGCCTGCGGGGCGCGGTCTCCCAGGAGTTCCAGGTACAGGCTCTCCAACCGACGCAGCATCGCCTCCTGGGAGTAGTGGGCCGCCACGGTTTGGCGGGCCGCCGCCCCCAGGCGGGCCCGGGTTTGGGGCTGACGCTGCAGCTCCAGGATGGCCCCGGCCAGCTCCGAGGCGCTGCCGGGGGCCACCAGCAGGCCGTTGACGCCATGCCGGATCACTTCCACGACACCGCTCACCCGGGTGGCCACCACCGGCAGCCCCGCGCCCATGGCCTTGAGCAGCGCCAGGGGCAGGCCTTCCCACAGGGAGGGCTGCACAAAGAGATCCAGGGCCCGGAAGATCTCCGCCAGGTCCCGCCTGGTCCCCAGAAAACGCACCTTCCCCTCCACCCTTAGGTCCCGGGCCTGACTTTTAAGCGCCGCCCCCCGATGGCCGTCGCCCACCAGGAGCACCGTCAGGTCGGGAATCTCCCGCGTGAGTCCCGGCAAGGCCTCCAGCAGGTACGCCTGCCCCTTTTGCTCCACCAGTCGGCCCACCGCGCCGATGACGAAGCCGGTGACCCCCAAACGCTCCCTGGCCTCATCCCGACTGAGAGGGGGCTCCAGATCCGCCAGGGGGATGCCGTAAGGCAGCAGCAGCAGCCGACTTTCCGGCACCCAGTCGTAGCGCCGGACATCCCGCCAGACCTGGGGGCTGCCCACCAGGACCCGGTCCGTGACCCGGGCCAGCAGAAAGTTCCACACCCGGCGATGGAACTTGACCCGGGTGTAGGAATTGTGCACCGCGGCCACCACGGGGAAGCCCAGACCCAGGGCCGCCAGCCGGCCATAGAGGTTGGGATGATACAGGTGGGTGTGCAGCAGGTCCGGCCGCACCTCCTTCAGGAGGCGCCGCACCCCGGCCACCAGCCCCCAGAAGGGGGTGCGCCTGAGGTCCAGCCCCAGGCTGACGACGGGATAGCCCGCCGCGGCCAGTTCCTGCCCCACGGGGCCGGGCGGGCCGATTAAGGCGGCCACGGCCTGGAATCTGTCCGGGTCCAGGCCCTTGACCATCGCGGCCACCAGGTCTTCGGCGCCCCCCACCGGCATGGTGACCAGCAGGTGTAAAACTTTTATGCGGCGGCTGTGCAAGCTCTGTCCTGTATGCCCCTGAGTATACTCCATTATAGCAAAATTGCGCCGGCCTTCAGCGCAATTTCGACGCCTAGTGGCCTGCCTCCCAGTCTGAACCAGTGGCGGCCAGGCAATTTGGGGGCGGCGGCTAACTTACCGGGCAATTTGCCGGTTCCGGGGCTTGACAGGTTCAAGCTGTTTTGTTAATTACAATTGGGGCGTGGGGCTGTAGCTCAGTTGGAAGAGCGCTTGAATGGCATTCAAGAGGTCAGGGGTTCAACTCCCCTCAGCTCCACCATAATTTATGTAATAAATAAGGCAAGTTACCGATGGTCAGTCGGACTTGCCTTTGCTGTTTTTAGTCCCGGTGCCAATAAGGGGCACCGATTCGGGAGGAGCCGGCTGCCTTGACTTCATCCTTCGCCAAAGAGGGATAGTCCGGCCCAGAAGTAGGGGTGCGGTTCTTGGGCCCGCACCGCCTGGCGCGCCGCCTTTAAGGCCTCCATCTTGGGTTTCCCGTCTTTCAAGGTCTTATAAAAAGTGACGTAAAACTTCCTGGATTCCTCCACCGGGATGTTCCACAAGGCCACCATGACGCTGCGGGCCCCGGCCTGTTGAAAGGCCCCGCCCCCTTTGCCTGGGGGCCAAGGTCTACCATTTGCTTACCCCAACCTCGTTTTAAAAGTTGACGCCAGGCATAAGAAAACAGTAAGAAAAAAGAGAATCCGTACGGCGGTTTCAAGACCCCATATCGCTGGGGACGTAAATGTTGACGAGGGGGGAATCCAGGTTTTCCGGCAAGCGGAGAGCCTGCCCTTCCTTCAGGTTGAACTAAGATGCCGAATTGACCTAGCTTCCAGGGCCCGGGGTCCTGTTGCGGAGGTGGATCGGATGGTCAGGCTGGTGGTTAATAAACCCGAGGAAGATGAGGAGGAGGTCTTAAACCTCTTCGAAAAAGAGGTCTTCATCGGCAGGAATGACCCCGTTGCGGGAATATTCAATGACGTCAACCTCAGCGACAACACGGTTTCTCGCCGCCACGCCAGGATTTTTATCGAAAACCAGGCCTACTTTGTCGAGGACCTGGGCAGCGTTAATGGCATCTGGGTCAACGATCAGCAGATAACCAAGGCTCAGCTGACCCACGGCGACCGCATCACCATCGGGCTGAGCACCCTGGTCTTTGAAAGTCAGCTGACCAAGACCATTAATCCCCTGGATTACGTGGTCAGCGACTTCCAACTGGACCACCGCAAGACCATCGATTCCAATTACCTTATCCTCCAGCAACTCAGCAAACTGCTCGTCGGCCAAGACAATCTGACCGAGTTTCTGCAAGCGGTGATGGAGATGGTCATGCAGAGCATCAAGTCGTCCCGGGGAGTTTTGATGCTCACGGATGCGGACGGCAAGCCCGAGAAGATGGTTACCGGCGGCCGGAATGTCTTTTACAGCGAGGATGTGCTCAAGCAGGTGCTCAAGGAGAAAAAAATCCCTGTTGGTGGGCACCGACCTGGAGGCATCCAGGACCATGTTGACCCGGGGCGTCCAGTCGGCCATCTGCGCCCCCCTGCTCAAAGAGAGCCAGGTACTGGGCGCCATTTATCTGGAAGATCCGCTGCCCGGCAGGTTCGGCGACGAAGATCTGATCTTGCTCACCCTGTTTGCCAACCAGGTGGCCGCCGGCCTGGAGAACGTGGAGCTTAATGAGATAATCCATCGGGAAGCCATGATCAGGAGCAACCTGGAGCGATTTCTGTCGCCCCGGGTAGCCGAGATGGTAACCAGAGATTGCATGGACAAAGGGGAAATCTATTTAAAGACCGAGCGCTTAACCGCCACGGTGTTGTTTTCTGACATCAAAGGCTTCACCCTGTTGAGCGAGAACCTCGACCCCCAGCAGATTGCCGACCTGCTGAGCCGTTACTTCAACCTGATGACGGAGATTATCTTCAACTGCGAGGGAACCCTGGACAAGTACGTGGGAGACGGGCTGGTGGCCATCTTCGGGGCCCCGGTCTCCTTCCCCGACCACCCTGCCAGGGCGGTGGCTGCAGCCTTGCAGATGCTGGAGCAGCAACAGCGGTTCAGCGCCAAATTGCCGCAGGACCAGAAGTTCGCCATCCGGGTGGGCGTCAATACGGGGGAGGTGGTGGCCGGATATATGGGCTCCTTAAAGAGGATGGAGTATACAGTGCTGGGTGAGCCCGTGATTATTGCCAACCGCCTGCAGTCCCTGGCCGAACCCGGGACGGTTTATCTGGGCCGGGAGACCTATCAGCAGGTAAAGAAAACTTATGCGGCGGAGTTTGTCGGCCGGATGCCTACTCCCAAGGGGACCAAGGAGATTGAGATTTACCGGCTGGGTTTGCCTTCCCAGCCCTAACCTTAAACGAGAAGGCTGCTAATCAAGCTTGGGGGGCAGCGGCTTCCGCGGCTGCTCCATGATTTCCGCCGGCTTTTCCCTGATTCTCTTTTCCACCGGCCTTTCCGCCACTCGCTTCACCACCGTCAACCTTTTATCGTCAATGAGGGTGGCGACCCCCGCAGATTTGACGATTTCCAGCACCCGGTTCCTCTGATCGGGATTCTTGACCCCGCCGGAAAGGTGCACCTTGCCGTTTTTATCCACATCCACCTTGATTCCGGCAAAGCCGTTTTCCTTCAGTTTGGCCTTGAGGGCTTGCTGTATTTCCTCAGGTTCAGGCCCTGGGGGTTTAGGCGCCGGCTTTTTTGCCGCCGGCGGCAGGGAAGCGACCACCTGCGGCTCCCCCTTACTTCCGTCATCCTTGGCAGGCTGGCTTAAGGCGGCAGGCCTGGCGGCCGGGCTGGAGGGTGAAACTGGCGCGGGGATAACCGCCGGGGGCGGTGGCGCGGTAGCTTGGGTTTTCTCCACCGGAGCCAGGGCAGGTTTGGCCATAGCCGGCGAAGCAGCGAGTCTAACCGGTTCCGGAGATTCGGCCGGCTTGGTGGTCGCCGCCGGTGCGGCAGGTCTGGCCGCCACGGTGGCGGTTTTTACCTCATCTCTCTTTACCGCCTGGGCTTCCTGGGGTTTGGCGCCGGCCTCCGGCCTGGCCTTCACTTCGGCGGCGGCAGGCCGCTTTCCCGGCTGGACCGCCTGGGAAGCGGCGGTCCCGGGGCTCACCGGCTTGGAGGCAGTCCGGGACTCCGTAGCCGGCCCGGCAACCTGCTGCGTTCCCCACCTGGTGAAGTCGGGGCGGTAGACCATCAGCGTCACCAGGCTGGCCAGGAAGGCCAAGGGGATTAAGACCAACGGCTGCCAGCCGCGCCACCAACTGCGTTCTGCCTGGGAGGACCAGGGCGTATCTGCTTTGGGAGGAGCCACGGCGGGGCCGGCCGGCGGCGTCTTCACCGTGGCTCCGGCGCCTGGCGGCGTCTTCTTCACCGCGACCCTGGCGTCCGGCGGGGTCTTCTTCACTGCGGCCCTGGCGTCTGGCGGCGTCTTCTTCACTGCGGCCCTGGCGCCCGGTGGCGTCTTCTTCGCGGCTCCGGAGCTTGCCGGCGTCTCCAGGGCCCGGGTGGAGCGTTCCGCGTCGGCGTTGCTGATCTTGGTGATCAGATATTCCCGGCTCACGGCGTCTTCCAGGGCCTGGAGAAATTCCCCGGCAGTGGTAAAGCGCCCTCCCGGATCTTTGGCCAGGGCCTTGAGGATCACTTCCTCCAACGGCGGCGTAATATCGGGGTGTCCGAAGGAAGTGGGGGGCGGCGGGGTACGGTTGATCTGGGCCACCCGCACTTCGTAATCACTGTGGCTGTCAAAGGGCAGTCGGCCGGTAAGCATCTCGTAGAGCGTTATACCCAGGGCGTAGATGTCCACCCGCAGGTCCAGCTCCTGGCCCAGAATCTGTTCGGGGGCCATGTACTGGGGGGTGCCCAGGATATGGCCGGTTCTGGTCAACCGCCCGCTTTCCTCGGTATTGAGGGCGATGCCGAAGTCCATTATTTTGACCACGTCATCCGAGGCAAAACCGATGTTACCCGGCTTGATGTCCCGGTGGATCACCCCCTTGCTGTGGGCATAGTCCATGGCGCTCAAAATCTTCCGGTAGATTTCCACCGATTCGCCGGTGGGGATCCGCTTCAGGCGCTTGATGCGGTGTTCCAGGGTGTCGCCCTCAATGTATTCCAACACCAGAAAGGCCTGGTCCTCCGTTTCCTGAAAGGAATAAACCATGATGATGTTGGGGTGGATCAGCCTGGCCTGGCTGCGGGCTTCGGCCTGGAACCGCTCCATGATCTCCGGGTCTTCCACCAGGTAAGGGGCTAACATCTTTAAGGCCACCATTCTGCCCAGGGACAGGTCCTCGGCCAGGTAGACCACCCCCATGCCGCCCTGGCCGATTTTCTTGATCAGCTTGTAGTTTTTCAGATGAATGGCCTTCATAGCTTGCTTAACTTTGCTTTAACCTCCTCCACCTGGGCCGCAGCCCCGGGGGGAGCATTCCGGATAAAGGCCTCGTAGGCCTCCCGGGCTTCCTCTTTCCGGCCGGCCTTTTCGCAGGCCGCGGCCTTGTTGAGATAAGCGTCGGCCAGCTTCGGGTTCAGGGTCAGGGCCCGGTCAAAATCGGATACGGCCCGGTCATATTGCCCTCGCTGGTCATAAGCCAGGCCCCGGTTGTTGTAGGCCTCCGCGTCCTTGGGATTCAACTCCAGGGCCTTGTTCAGATCGGCCAGGGCCTGATCGTACTGGCCCTTGTAGTAGTAAGCCAGGGCCCGGTTGTAATAGGCCTTGCCATACTTGGGGTTCAGCACCAGGGCCTGGTTAAAGTCGGCCAGGGCCTGGTCGTACCGGCCTTCCAGGGTGTAGGTGCTGCCCCGGCTGTTGTAGGCTTCCGCATCCTTGGGGTTGGCCTCCAGGGCCTTGGCGAACTCGGCGATGGCTTCATCGTACTTGCCTTTGCGGGCCAGGGCCAGGGCCTGCTGCTTGTGGAGCGCTTCCGTCTTTTTGGCCGCCGGTTCCCCGGCCTGGGCGGCGGGGGGCTGCCTCTTCCCCTGGAGGACCTCGCCGTAGGTATCCATCTCGCCGGCGCCCCGGGATCGGGCCTCCTCCACATATTCGGGGTCCAGCTTCAGGGCTGTCTGCAAATCGGCTTTGGCCTGGTCGGATTGGCCCTTTTTATAATAGGCAAAACCTCGCAGGTAGTGGGCCTGCGCATCCCGGGGGCTCAGCTTCAGGGCCTGGTTGAAGTCCGCCAGGGCCTGATCGTATTGGCCTTTCTTGGCATAGGCCACGCCCCGATTATAATATGCCTTGGCACCCTTGGGGTCCAGTGCAAGGTATTTGCTCAAGTCGGCCAGGGCCTGGTCGTATTGCCCCTTGAAACCGTGGGCTAGCCCCCGGTAATAATATGCCATGCCATTCCTGGGGTTTATCGCCAGAACCTGGGTGTAGGCGGCAATAGCCTGATCATACCGTTCTTCCGAAAAGTGTTGAAAGGCCTCCATGGACTTCCCGGCTTCTGGCCCCCCCCGCTCCAGACCCACGCTAAGCCCGCTCCAGACGTCTATTCTATAGGGCTTTTCCCATTTCCAATGCTTTTCGCCCCCGGCCGCACCAGCCTTAGGGCTTGGAGCCTGTTGCTCAACCGCCAGGGCTGGGACCGACCCGGTGAATGGGCCGGGCCCCCCAGCCAGGCCCCCCAGCCCGGCCCCTAATCCCATGATGATCAATATCTTCGCTAAACTGATTCTTAGGTTGCTGGCCATTTTATTCCCAACCGCCTCCGGCTCGCCGGCCGAGCAGCGGAATATAACGAGGACCGGAAAACCGAGGAGCCAATATACCTTACCACATTCTCCGGTCAATTTGCGAAAAACCGTAAGCCGACCGGCCGGTGGCCGCAAGTCCGCCCTGGCGGATGCGGTCTCCGGGCGCTACGGCTTAGCGGCGGACCCAAAACGGACCGGCCTTCCCGCGAGGGAGGTTCCGGCCGGGTGAGGTTGTCTATCACTTAATAGTGATTAACTTTCATCGAAGAAGTTTGCTCGCCTGGGCCAATCCTTAGTCTGGGCGGAAACTTGACCGCCGGTGGTAATTTTTGACAAGTTACCCGGCCGCCAGCAGCCGCGGGAGACTCCTGTGGACGTCCTCATCATCTGCGCCAACCGGAATATCCACCCGATGCCGGTCATCCCCTACGGCGCTTGCATGGTGGCGGACGCGGCGGAGCGGGCGGGGCACCGGGTCTCCTTCCTGGATCTCATGTTTCGGCGCGACCCCCTAGGGGCCGTGGCGACGGCGCTTAAGGGGTCTCCCCCCGACGTCGTCGGTCTTTCCGTCCGCAACCTGGACAACAACGACCTGGAGGCCCCGGTGGAATTTGTCACCGAACTGACGCAAATGGCCCGGGCCGTAAGGAAGTTCACCGGGGCCCCCCTGGTCCTGGGAGGGCCCGCGGTGGGGGTCATGCCGGAGCCCCTGTTGCGCCGCACCGGGGCGTCCTTTGCGGTGCTGGGGGATGGGGAGGTGGCCTTTCCCGCCCTGCTTGCCGCCCTGGGGAACGGCGGCGACCTCCACCGGGTGCCGCGGCTGGCCTGGTTGGAGAACGGCCGCTACCGGACGGGCGCCGCGGCCAACACCTGGGAACTTAACGGTGCCGCCATCCTGCCCCGGTTCTCCCGCTGGCTCGATCTCCAGGCCTACGGCGCCGCTCTGGCCGCGGCGCCCCTCCAGTCCAAGCGGGGCTGCCCCTTCCCCTGCGTCTACTGCACCTACGGCATCAGCGAAGGGCGACAGTACCGCCTGGTGGCGCCCGAGGAGGTGGCGGCGGCGGTGCCGCTCCTTAATGCCATGGGATGCCGGGACATCGAATTCGTGGATAACGTCTTCAACTCGCCCTACGACCATGCCCTGGCCGTCTGCCAGCAGCTAGCCGGGGTCCGCCACCGGTCGCGCCTCACCACCCTGGAGCTGAATCCGGCCTTCATTGACGACCGGCTCCTTAATGCCATGGAACGGGCCGGATTCATCGGGATGGGCGTCACCGCCGAGAGCGCCGCCGATGCCGTCCTGGCCGGCCTGAGGAAAGGCTACACCGCCTCTGAGGTGGAGAGGGCCGCGGCGGCGGTGCGGCGCAGCAACCTCCCCTGCTTCTGGCTGTTTATGCTGGGAGGGCCCGGCGAGACCCGGGAGACGGTGGCCCAAACCATCCGGTTCGCCCGGCGCACCCTGCGCCCAGGCGATGTGGCTTTCCTCAACGTGGGAATCCGCATCTATCCGGGCACCGAGTTGGAGAGGATCGCCCGGGCCCAAGGCGTCCTGTCCGCCTCGCCCCAGGAGATGCTGGAGCCGGTGTTCTATTTTTCCCCGGAGCTGGACCTGGCCTGGACCATGGACCAGGTGCGGCGGGCCGCGGCCGAGAATCTCAGCCTGCTGCATTCGGCCTCCCTCAGCCACCCCTGGCTCCCGGCCGTCAACCGCCTGTTCCGCCGGCTGCCTTTAAAACCACCCCTATGGCGCCACACCCGGCAAATCCGTCGGGTGGTCCGGGCCTTGGGCCGAGATATCTGACCGGGAGGGCGGACCGGCGATGATGACCCTCAGGCGAATCGAGAAAAACGGCCGGGTGCGGCTGGCCTCGGTCGCCACCGCGGCGCCGCCCTATCAGGCGGACCAGCGGGAAGCGGCGGACTTTTTCCTGCGCCACTTCTCCGGCCGACTCAGTCCCCGGTCCCTGGGGATGCTGCGAAAATTCCTGGCCCACCCCAGCATCCGGCGCCGCCGCTTCGCGGTAGACAGCCCCGACTGCCTGGTGACGGAAGATCCGGACCAGAGAATCCAGCGCTTCACCCGGTGGGCCGTGGACCTCTCCGTCCGAGCCTCCCTGGATGCCCTGGGGCGCGCCGGGCTTTCGCCCCCGGACGTCTCGGCCCTGGTGGTGAATACCTGCACCGGCTACCTGTGCCCCGGGTTGTCCAGCTACCTGCTGGAGAGGCTGGGGCTGCGCCGGGATATCCGGGCCTACGACCTGGTGGGCGGCGGCTGCGGCGGCGCCATCCCCAACCTGCAGGCCGCCGAGGAGTGCCTCCGGGCCGCCGGGGAAGGCGCGGCCCTCTCGGTCTCGGTGGAGATCTGCAGCGCCACCTTCCAGATGGGAAACGATCCGAGCCTGATCCTTTCCAACGCCCTGTTCGGGGACGGGGCCGCCGCGGCCGTCCTCTGGACCCGCCCGGGGGGCCTGGAGATGGTGGCCTCCGGCAGCCGCCACCAGCCCGAAGACCGGGAGGCCATCCGGTACGTCCACAGGAACGGCCAGCTTTACAACCAGCTCTCCGGCTCCCTGTCCGAGATCGTGAACCGGGCCGTGGCCGAGGCGGTTAACCGCGTCCTTGCGACCCAGGGCCTGACGGTAGCCGACGTCGCCCACTGGGCCTTGCACGGCGGCGGCGAGAAGGTCATCAGCGCCATGGCCCGGGAGTTGGGGTTGCCCGCTGACAAGCTGCTCCACACCCGGGAGATCCTGGCCCGCTACGGCAACATGTCGTCCCCGTCCGTCCTCTTCACCCTCCGGGAGATCCTGGATAACGGCGTCAGGCCCGGGGACTGGTGCCTGATGGCCTCCTTCGGGGCCGGCCTTTCGGCCCACGCCCTGCTTCTCAGGTCGGGGTGAAGACCTGCCTTGAAAAGTTCTTAGAAATTGGTGGCACCGGCGTCCCGCCTGTGCTTCAAATGGTGCGCCGAGCGCACCCTACATGGCGGGCCAAGTCCGCCCTATGTTACTTTTCATGCCCTATCGTGCACTAAATGCCCATGAATGACTGCTCCGAAAAGATCCCCCCTCCCCCTTAATGGGGCAGAGGTCTAGGGTGAGGCGGAAACTTTTCAT